>CAWFAE010000015.1:0-629085 GCA_963813615.1 uncultured Actinomycetota bacterium | reverse complement strand
GGCGTCATCGTGCCGATGGTGCTCGGCCGCTAGCCGACCTCGAGGTCGTGCGCGCCGTGGCGCGCCTTGGCGGCCAGGTAGTCGGCGTTCGCCGGCGAGAGGTGTACGGCGGTGGGGAGGCGCTCGACGATCGTCAGCCCCGCTGCGGCGAGCTGGGCGGCCTTGTCGGGGTTGTTGCTGAGCAGGGACAGCTCCTCGATGCCGAGTGCGAGGAGCATCTGGGCCGCGACGGCGTAGTCACGCTCGTCGGGTCCGTGGCCCAGCGCGACGTTGGCCTGGTAGGTGTCGAGGCCGGTGTCCTGGAGGCCGTACGCGTCGAGCTTGTTGTAGAGCCCGATCCCCCTGCCCTCCTGCCGGAGGTACAGCAGGTAGCCGCCGGCCGCGGTCAGCCGCTCGATCGACTCGCGCAGCTGTGGTCCGCAGTCGCAGCGTTGGCTGCCCAGCACGTCGCCGGTCAGGCACTCGCTGTGCAGCCGCACCAGGGGGATCTCGGCGTCGGGCTCCTCGGGGTCGCCGAGTCTCAGCGCGAGGTGCTCGCGACCGTCGACGAGCCGGTCGAACGTGTACGCCGTGGCGACGGTCGCGAAGCCGTCGGCACCCCGGAGCGGCAGGGGCACCGCGTTCCGGACGTGGGCGGCGGGCAGCTGGGTCCTCATCGGGCCTCCATCGCGGGTCGACTCTCCTCGAAGCGGTCGGACAGCGCGTAGCGCAGGAGCACGACGTCGCCGATCGGGCGGGTCTCGACCAGCCTCGCGCGGTGGTCGGCGCACCAGGGGAACCGGCCGTCGCCCACGAAACGGCGCGCCCGGGAGTCACCGACGAAGAACGGCGCCACCACGAGGTGCAGCTCGTCGGCCAGCCCCTCGGTGAGGAACTGGGTGTGGACCGTGCCGCCGCCCTCGACCATGAGCCGGCGTACGCCGCGGTGGTACAGGTCCTCGCTCACCTCACCGATGCGCACCCGGGGGCCGCCGTCGACGACGGTCGCGACGGTGTCCAGCCGCGCACCCGCGGTCGCCACCGTCGACGTCGGGCAGTAGACGAGCTTCTCGCGGTCCCCGCGGGTGAAGAACCGCGCACACGGGTCCAGGTCGCCACCGGCGGTCAGCGTCACCTTGAGGGGCGTGGCCGGAAGGCCGGCTGCCCGGCCGCATCCGACGCCGGCGCTCCGAGCGCACCAGCAGTGCCGGGTTGTCGTTGCGCACCGTCGTGGCGCCGACCAGGATCGCGTCGCACCCGGAGCGGACCTCGTCCACCCGGTCGAAGTCGGCGTCGTTCGACAGCAGGAGCCGCTCCTCGCTGGCGCTGTCGAGGTAGCCGTCCAGCGACATGCTGACGCTCAGCAGGACGTAGGGCCGATCACGCATGGCGCACCTCCACGGGCTCGGGGCGCTGGACGGGGACCGGAGCGTGCTGCCGGCCGCTCCACAAGGTCACGGCACCCGGCAGCGTCGCGACCAGCGACATCACGCCGTACACGACGGCGACCTCGAGCCCCACGCTCGCGCCGAGACCCGCGGCACCGAAGACCCAGGCCGCGGCACCCTCGCGCGGGCCCCAACCGGCGATGTTCAAGGGGATGGCCGACGCCAGGAGCACGCCCAGCGCGAGCGGGACCAGCTCGTGGAGCGGCGCGGTGACTCCTGCCGTGCGCGCGGCGACCACGAAGACGAGCACGTGTCCGCCGGCCGCGAGGGCGGAGAGCACGACCACCTGAAGCCAGACGCCGGCGCGCCAGGACCCTGCGCAGCTCGGCCCAGAAGACGACCGTGACCACGGCGACGGCGACCGCCAGGCCCAGGGCCCAGCCGCGCAGCTGACCAGGCAGGAACGGGAGCGCGAGCACGACCAGCCCCACCTGCACGACCTGGCCGGAGGCCCGGTCCCAGACGACCGACCGCAGGCCGCGCCCCATGGCGCCGGAGTCCCGGCCGTGCCGGATCCCGCGGTGTACGTCGCCGACCACGCCTCCGGGCAGCGTGGCGTTCAGGAACTGGGCGCGGTAGCAGGCGCGGTACGCCGCACCGAGCGGAACCGGGACCTCGATCGCGCCGGCCAGCAGGCTCCATCGCCGGGCGCAGCACCAGGTTGTTCCCGCCGTGACCACGAGGGCGACGAGCAGCGCGGCGGCGTCGGTGTGGCGCAGCCCGTCGAGGAACGGCTCCGCACCCAACCAGGCCCAGAGCACGCCGATGATGGCCGCGCCCGACAGCGGGCGTGCCCATCGCCAGAACGTCGTCCCGATGGTCCCTCCTCAGTCCTCGAGCCGCGGCTCGCTGGTCATGGATACGGGCACGAGCGTTGGCCGGTTCACCACGTCGGCGACGACGCGCGCGGTCCCGGTCCAGGTCGTCAGGGTCGCGCGCCGATCGGCGGCCGCGCCGCGCAGGCGATCCCGGAGCCCCGGCTCGGTCAGCCACCGGCGCAGCGCGGCCGCGAGCGCACCGACGTCGCCGGGCGGAACGAGCAGCCCTGCGCCGGTCGGGCCGACCGCCTCCGGCTGCCCGCCGACCTCGGTCGCGACCACCGGGATCCCCCGCGCCAGGCCCTCGGCCACCGCCATGCCGAACGACTCCCGGCGGGACGCCGAGACCACGAGGTCCGTCGTCGAGCGGACCGCATCGAGTCGGGCTGGGGTGAGCGGCCCGGTGAATGTCACCCGGTCGGCGATCCCTCTGGTCGGGAGCCGACCGACGAACGCGGGGTCGAGGTCGAGCGCGCCGACGCATGTGCACCGCCACTCGAGGTCGCTCACCTGGCTCAGTGCGCCGAGCAGGACGTCGTACCCCTTGTCCGGCGTCACCGGGCCGACGCACAGCAGGTTCGAGCCCGCGGCGGAGCCCGACACCCGCGGCCCCACATCCACCCCCGGCGCCGCGACGTGCACCCGGTCCGGGTCGAGGCCGTGCTGGTCGATCACCCACTGCCGCGCCCACCGGCTCGTCGTCACCACGGCGTCCACCGCGCGCAGCACGTCCCGCTCGGCCACCGCCATGTGCAGGAGCAGCACGAGCCGCAGCCGGGCGGCCTGCGCCGCCATCGCCTCGGCCGTCGCGCCGATCAGACCGTCGACCAGCACGGTCGCCCGATCGGGGAGCTCGGCGAGAAGCCGGCCGAGATCGCGTTGGTCCGGCCACCCGGTGCTCGCGTACGTCGCAGCCCGCCACGCGGAGCTCCTGACAGAGACGCCGGTCGTAGACGTTCCCGCCGCTGGGCCGCTGCGGGTCGTCGACGCCCTCGGGTACGACGAGGTGGAGGGTCACAGCGCACGCTCGTAGCTGGCCCACGCGACGTGGGACTCGCGCAGGGTGACCTCGATGCCGGACAGGTTCTGGGCACCCGGGCCCAGGTGCGCCCGCCTCGACCCGTTCCGCCAGCCGGTCGGCGACCAGCCTGGCGAGCACCTCGGTGGAGGTGTTCCGTCCGGCGAGCGACGGTTCCTCGTCGAGGTTGCGGTAGTTGAGGTCGGCGAGCACGGCGTGCAGCTCCTCGGTCGCCCGGCCGATGTCGACGAGGATCCCGTCGTCGTCCAGCTCCGGCCCCGCGAACGTCGCGTCGACGACGTACGTCGCGCCGTGCAGCCCCTGCGCCGGACCGAACACCTCGCCCTGCAGGCTGTGGGCGATCATGATGTGGTCGCGAACGGTCACTCGGTACATCACGCCTCCACGCCGTCGCGGTCCGGGTAGCTGATCGAGTGGCACACGCCGGTCAGGGACCCGTCGGCGACGGCCGCCATCACCTCGGGAAGCTCGCGGAACGGCGAGCACCCGGTCAGCAGCACGTCGAAGGCCGGGTCGCGCAGCAGCTCCAGTGCGAGGGTCAGCCGGTCGCGGTGGGTGCGGGTGCCCCGTCGAGCCGCCGCGACGGACCCGACCTGGCTGGCCCGGAGGGTGAGCCTGGAGGAGTGGAACGCCTCGCCCAGAGGGAGCGTGACCTGGCGGTCGCCGTACCAGCTGAGGTCGAGCACGGTGCCCTCGGGGCCGAGCACCTCGAGCGAGCGGCGCAGCCCGGCCTCGGAGGCACTGGTGTGCACGACCAGGTCGCAGCCGTCGGGCGCGTCGGCAGGGTCGGCGAACTCGACGCCGAGGCCGGCGGCGATCTTCGCGCGGTCCGGGTCGACGTCGACGAGCGTCACCCGCACTCCGGGGATGCCCGCCAGCAGCCGGGCCACGCAGCAGCCCACCATCCCCGCGCCGACGACCGCGATCCGGTCACCGACCAGCGGCGCGGCATCCCACAGCGCGTTGACCGCCGTCTCCACGGTGCCGGCCAGGACGGCACGCTCCGCGGGGACGTCGTCGGGGACCGGCACGACGGCGGTGGCCGGGACGACGTACTCCGTCTGGTGCGGGTGGAGGCAGAAGACGGTGCGTCCGGCCAGGTCAGCGGGCCCGTGCTCGACGACGCCCACGCTCAGGTAGCCGTACTTGACCGGCGCGGGAAAGGAACCCTCCTGGAACGG
The DNA here is from genome assembly GCA_963813615.1 of uncultured Actinomycetota bacterium. Classification (GTDB taxonomy): domain Bacteria; phylum Actinomycetota; class Actinomycetes; order Propionibacteriales; family Nocardioidaceae; genus Nocardioides. The sequence goes on along the minus strand of CAWFAE010000015.1, from coordinate 624,620 downwards.
CGCCCGCATCCGCTCGAACTCGGAGACGGGCACCCGGCCGGTGAACACCAGCGACTCGGTACCGCGGCTGATGGCCGACCGGACCGCCCGCACGCGCACCTCGTCGGCCTGCGGCTCCCGGAGCGGGACGGGGCGGATCTCGCCCATGCCCGGCTCGACCAGCCAGAAGGCGAGCGCCTCCGTCAACCACGATCGGGCCTCCCTTCCCGGGCACCGTTGAACCAGCGCCGCTCGATCGTCGTAGCAGTGGTGTACCCCTAGACACGGAGGCGGCATGCATCGGGTTCAGCTGGGACCGGCGAACCGGGTCACGCTGACCCGTGCGGTCCTGGCCGGTGTCGTCGCGGTGCTCACCGTGGCCGGCCTCGTCGGCGAGCCGCAGGTCGCGCTCATCGTCGCGATCAGCACCGTGGCTCTCGTCCTGGACGCGGTCGACGGGTACGTCGCGCGCCGCACCGACACCGCGACCGCGTTCGGAGCGCGGTTCGACATGGAGGTCGACGCCTTCCTGATCGCGGTGCTGAGCGTCCACGTCGCGCCGTACCTCGGGTGGTGGGTGCTCGCCATCGGCGCGATGCGCTACGCCTACGTCCTCGCCGGCCGTGTGCTGCCGTGGCTGCGGCGCCCGGTCGCCCCCGCGCTACTGGGCCAAGGTGGTCGCCGCGATCCAGGGCATCGTGCTGACCGTCGCCGCCTCCCGTCTGCTGCCCGAAGCGGTGGCTCAGGTCGTCCTCGCCATCGCGCTGCTGCTGCTCCTGGAGTCGTTCGGGAACGACGTCTGGTGGCAGTGGCGACACCGTCGTGACCACGTGGCGGCGGAACAGGCGGCCCTCGTGTCCCGTCCGGTGGCTCCCGCCTGGGCGGTCACCGTCGCCGCCTTCGCAGTGCTGTGGATCGCCCTCGCGCCGCCCCGCGTCGCCGACGGGCTCGGCCCGGGCGACATCGCTCCGGATCCCGGTCGAGGGGCTGGTGCTGGTCGGGGTGGCCCTCGCGCTGCCGTCGCGACCGCGACGGATCGCCGCCGTGGGCCTGGGACTCGTCGCCGCCGCGCTGGCCGTGCTGCGCGCGCTCGGTCTCGGCTTCGACCTCTACCTGGACCGGCCGTTCCACGTGCTGGGCGACTGGTCCTACCTCCCCAAGGGACTCGAGGTGGTGCAGGACACCGACGGCGGGGCATCCGCAGGGCTGCTGCTCGCCGGCGCCGTCGTGCTGACGGCCGGGCTGGTCGCGCTGCTGCCCTGGGCCGCGCTGCGGGTGACCCGGGCGGTCGCCGAGCACCGGCGCGGTTCGGTCCGGACGATCGTCGCGCTCGGGTCGGTGTGGGTGCTGTGCGCGGCGTACGGCGGTCCGGCCGGGCAGGTCGCCGCGGCCGGCTCCGCCGGGCTGGTCGCCGACACCGTCGACCAGGTGCGCGCGGACTACGCGGACCGCGGCACCTTCCAGGACGAGATCGAGGCGGACGCGTTCGCCGACACCCCGCCCGAACAGCTGCTCGCCGGGCTGCGCGGCAAGGACGTCCTGGTCGTGTGGGTCGAGAGCTACGGCCGGGTCGCGCTCGAGGGCACCTCGTACGCGCCGGCGATCGTCGACGTGCTCGAGCAGGGCGACCGGCAGCTGACCGCGGCCGGCTACCAGACCCGCAGCGCGTTCCTGACCTCGCCGACGTTCGGCGCCGGCAGCTGGCTGGCCCACGCCACGCTGCAGTCGGGGCTGTGGGTGGACAGCGAGCAGCGCTACGGCCAGCTCCTCGACAGCGACCGGATGTCGCTGACCGACGCGTTCGGGCGGGCCGGCTGGCGCACCGACCTTCACGGTGCCGGCGAACACCCGGGACTGGCCCGAGGGCGCGGCGTACTACGGGTTCGACCAGATGTACGACTCGCGCAACGTGGGCTACGCAGGGCCCCGAGTTCGGGTACGCGTCGATGCCGGACCAGTACACGCTGGACCACTTCCGGCGGACCGAGCTCGCGCCCTCCGATCGGCGTCCGGTGATGGCCGAGATCGACCTGGTCTCCAGCCACCATCCCTGGGCGCCGCTGCCCGAGCTCGGTGCCGTGGAGCGAGGTCGGCGACGGCTCGGTGTTCGACGGCATGCCCGAGCGCGGCGAGGAGGCGGTGGACGGCGACGAGGACCCGGCCACGGCCAGCCGGCTGTACGGCGAGTCGATCGAGTACACGTGGCGCACGCTCGTCTCGTGGCTGATGAACTACCCCGACCCCGACCGGGTGCTGATCGTGGCCGGTGACCACCAGCCGCACTCGTTCGTGAGCGGTGACGACCCCGGGCACGACGTACCGGTCACGGTGATCGCCCAGGACCCGGCCGTGATGCGCGCGATCGCCGACTGGGACTGGCAGCGCGGCCTCCACCCCGAGCCCGACGCCCCGGTCTGGCCGATGGACGCGATCCGGGACCGGCTGTTCACGTCCTTCGGATCGCGACCCTGAGCGACCCTCCGGTGGGCGTCACTGCGCCAGGCGCAGCACCGGCGTCCCGTCGGCGGTCCTGACCACGACGCGTCTCGATGTCCTCAGGAGCGGCCGCCGCCGCCATCGTCACGTGCAGCTCGCGGCCCGGCTCGGCCTTCCACGTCCCGACCTGCTCGACCGTCCCGTCGGTGGACCGGACGAACATCGCGTACGCCGGCCAGGTGCCGTAGGTGTGGTCGGTGTTGTAGGTGCAGGTCAGGTCGATCCGGGTCCCCCACTTCCGCTCGGTGAGCGAGACCCACCCGGTCACCCAACCGGGGCCGAGGCTCTCCATGCGGACGGGCTCCGCGACGGACTCCGTGGCGGTGGGAGCCGCCGCGGGTGGGGCGTCCCCGTCGTCGAGGACGGCGACGACGACGCCGGTGACTCCGATGACAATGATCGCGGCGGCCGCGGCGACGATCGCCACGATCGCGCCGCGGCGCCGCCGCTGGAAGCGCCGGGCCTCGGACACCACCGCCGGCAGCAGGGTCTCGGGGACCGGCTCGTGTTCACCCGGCGGCTCCACCACCTCCAATGGCACCTTGCTCAGCAGCCCGGGGATCCCGGCCAGCTCTCGGACGGCGCGCGAGCACTCCTCGCAACCCGGCAGGTGGCGCTCGTACTCCGCGCGCTCCGCCGCGGACAGCGCGCCGAGGACGTAGACGGCGTCGAGGTGGGCGAACTCGCACGTCATGCCACGACCCCCATCTCCTCGAGGGCCAGCCGCAGTGCGCGCAGCGCGTAGTGGGTGCGGGACTTCACGGTCCCCTCGGGGACCCCGAGCCGGCGCGCGACCTCCGCCACGGGGCGGCCGCGGTAGTAGCACTCGACCAGGACCGTGCGGTGGTCGGCGGAAAGCGCGGTCAGCGCCTCGGCGACCACCCAGGAGAGCAGGAGCTCGTCGGTCCGGTCATCGGTCGGCTCCACGTCGGGCAGCTCGGCGGTCGAGAACTCCCGCTGGGAACGCCGGGTGCGCCACTCGTCGATCACGATGTTGCGGGCCACGGTGAACAACCAGGACCGGACCGAGCCGCGGGACTCCGTGAGCACGGCCGAGTTGCGCCAGGCGCGCAGCATCGTCTCCTGTGCCACGTCCTCCGCCCGCGCCCGGTCGTTGCCGGTGAGGTGCAGGCAGAACGCCCACAGGGCCGCCGAGTGGTCCTCGTGCAGCTCTTGCATGGCGATCTCCGGGTCGTCCGTCACTCACGCCTCCCGTCCATTGACACGAACGGGCGGCCGGTGGGGTTCAATGCGATGCCCGCCCAGATGCCGACCGCGAGGGCGGCGAAGACGTAGGCGTTGCCGGCCAGGTGGTCGAACCAGCGCCAGTCGAGCTCCCGGCCCGCCCCCCAGGGCGGCCAGACGATGGGCCGCGCCACGAAGACCGCGGTCCAGGCGGCGGCAGCGAGGTGGCTGCGCTCCCACAGCACCAGCGCCACCGGCACCGCCCACACCCAGTGGTGCGACCACGAGACCGGCGAGGCGAGCAGCATCGCCAGCGCTGCCAGGCAGGTCCCGAGCACGCGTTCGCCCCGCCGCCACCAGGAGGCCGCGGCGAGCAGCACCGCGACCGCCAGCGGCCCGGCCACCGCGAGCCACAGCCAGGTCGGCGGCGACTCGTCGAGCATCCGGGTCAGCGCACCGAACACCGACTGGTTGTGGGCGAGCGCCGGCGGCCCGACCCGGTCTGCCTCGAGAAGCCCGTCCGTCCAGTACGTCGTCGCGCCCGGCACCGCTACGAGCCCCACCGCGACGGTGCCGACGAACACGAGCGACGCCCGCGCGGCCGCCCCGCGCTGACCGATCAGCACCAGCAGCACGACGAAGACCAGCGGGGTCAGCTTCACCCCCGCCGCGAGGCCGACGAGCACGCCCGACCAGCGCCGCTCGGGGCGCACCAGGTCGACGAGCACGGCGAGCATCAGGACCAGGTTGATCTGCCCGAACGCGAAGTTCTGCCACACGGGTTCCAGGGCGAGCGAGCCGAGGCCCACCAGCACGACCAGCCAGGCGGGTGTCGGCCGGCCGAGCGCACGACGTACGACCACGACGGTGGCGGCGAGGCACGTCGCCGAGACCGTCGTCCACAGCGCCGCAGCGAGCCACCCCGGCAGCAGCGTCAGCGGCACCATCACGACCGCGGCGAACGGCGGGTAGGTGAACGGATAGCCGGTGACGGGGTCGTCGGACGCGTACACCCGCCACTGGTCGAGCACCCCGTGGCCGCCGTACCGGTAGACGTGGAGGTCCGGGAACTCGCCGATGACCGCACCCACGACCGCGGCGGCCAGCACCACCGTCAGGAGCGGCCCGACTCGGCGCGCGGATGCCACCACCCGTCGCAGCGTATCCGCGGGTGCGACCGCTCGCACCCGCTGCGTCAGTCCGCCTTGAGGGAGCAGCCCTCGTTGCCGTCGAGCACCTCGACGACGCCATCGGGGATCCCGAGGCACATGTCAGCCGCTCCACTCCCGTACCGGTGATTCCGCCGGCGCGGGCACGCAGCTGCGGAGCAGTGCGAGGACGGTCTCCATCGCTGCCGGGATGGCCGCCTCCACCTCGGTGGTCAGGCCGATCCGGTCCCCCACGTCCCCCGGCCGGCAGCCGACGACGTACGTCGGGGGGAGCTGCCCGCCGAGGGTGTGGATGCTGGCCAGGACGGCGACCGGCGCCATCCCGTGCGGGTCGAGGTCCGCGGTGCCGAGATCCTCCTCGCCGACCTCGAGCACCGTCACCGTGCCCGGGTTTCCGTCCCCGGACACCACCTCGACGATGACCAAGGCGTCGTAGGGATCGAGAAGGTCGTAGGCGAGATGCATCCCGTGGATGCCGTAGTCGACCGCGCGGACGTGCTCGGGCAGGCGTCCGGACGCGGCGAGCCGCCTGACGACCTCGGGACCGAACCCGTCGTCGCCGCAGAAGTAGTTGCCGACTCCGGCCACCAGGACGCGCGCGCTCACATGGATCCGGCCTTGCCGTAGAGCCTGACGTCGCCGCTGTCGTCGACGTCGGAGAAGATTGCGGTCCGCGGGTTCGGCGGGGCGAACTCGGGATGGTCGCAAAGGATGATCGGCGAGCCCAGCAACACGTCGCTCGATCCCGATGGACCGGCCAGGACCGGGTGGCACCGGTGGTGGGTGCAGCGTCCGGCGGCGGCCACGGCTTCGGTGGGCGGGTCGAGCAGCGACACGAACTCGGCGCCCTCGGCGAGCACCAGCGCGTGGGTGCCCATGAGCGAGGCACGGATCACGTCCTCCTTGGCGTGCATCTCGCGCGAACACACGTTGTGCACACCGATGGAGACCTGGACGAACCGGTCGTCGAGCCGGGCCGAGACGGTGACGTCCGCCCGCAACGGCCAGCGCCGTCGAACGATCCTGCCGACCGCGGCGCCCCCGTGAGCCACGAGTGGCTCGATCTCCACGGCACCGGGGATCTCGAGATGACCACGCAACCGCTCCGGGCCGTCGCCGGCGAGCACCGGCCTGACGTCGAGCGCCGGCAGCGGGAGCTCGTACTCGACCGCCTCGTCCCAGCTGAGGACGGATCGGCCGTCCACGTCAAGCTCCTCGACACCGACGTAACCCGCCCCGACGACCCGTTCGACCGAGCGGACCTGGAGGTGCAGGAAACGTAGCCGCAGCTTCACCCAGGCCGGTTCGTCCATGGCGCTCGCGGTGGAGGTCAGGAGGCACTGGAACGCCATGCTGGGGTCCTCGGCCAGACTGTCCGCGCACGCGCCGGGAGGCCCGAGCACGCCGCTGTGGGAGCGCCGCTGGTTCTTCGCCGAGCTCGCGCGGTAGGGGTAGAGCAGGTAGCCCTCGTAGTGCAGCGCGTCGGCGAAGGCGCGAACCTGTTCGAGGGTCATGGCGTCACCCCGTGGACTTCGCACCAGGGATCGGTGGCGCCGACCTCGAGGTGCCGCGGGTCGCAGGTGCAGGTCAGGGTCGTCGGGTCGGACTCCGGCGGGCCCGGGGCCGGGCGACTCGCGCGGGCATGCGACGCGTTCATGCCGAGACCGGTACCTCGACTGCCAGGGACGTGATTCCGCCCTCTGCCAGGAGCGGCTGTCGGCATACCAGACCCCATTTCCCGGGGCGGGGTCTGGGCCTCGATGGCTGTGCGAGCCGGCTGTTCGGCTCGACTTCGCAACGTTGTTCATTAGGCGCCTGAGTCAACCGGTGTGTCAAGGATCACACGGAGGGACGGCGCCCGGCCTGATCCCTGCGGTGGCCAGCTCGAAGCCGAGCCCGGCCTGGCAACGATGGCCGGACGCGCCCTACGCTTCGAGCCGTGCGCCTCGCCACCTGGAACGTCAACTCCCTGCGCTCACGCATCGACCGGGTCGAGGCCCTCCTCGAGCGGCACGACATCGACGTACTGGCCCTCCAGGAGACCAAGGCGCGCGAGGACCAGCTCCCGCTGATGGGGCTGCAGTCCATGGGCTACGACCTCGCCTACGCGGGCACCAACCAGTGGAACGGCGTGGCGATCCTGAGCCGGGTGGGGATCGAGGACGTCGAGGTCGGCTTCGCGGGCATGCCCGGCTGGGGCGACCCGGTGGCGGCCGAGAGCCGGGCCATCGGCGCCACCTGCGGAGGAGTGCGGGTCTGGTCGCTCTACGTGCCCAACGGTCGCAAGGTCGACGACCCGCACTACGTCTACAAGCTCGACTGGCTGGCCCGGCTCCGCGAGGCCGCGCAGGCGTGGCGCGATACGCCGACCGCGCTGGTCGGCGACTGGAACATCGCGCCGCAGGACGAGGACGTCTTCGACATGGCGGCGTTCGCCAAGGACACCCATGTCACGCCGCCGGAGCGGGCGGCGTTCCAGGCCTTCCTCGACGACGGGTACGTCGACGTGGTGCGACCGCACGCACCCGGCCCCGAGGTCTACACCTACTGGGACTACTACCGGCAGCGCTTCGAGCGCAACCGCGGGATGCGGATCGACTTCGTGCTCGGCACGGCCGCCTTCGCCGACGCGGGTCACCGGCGCCTTCATCGACCGCGACGAGCGCGCCGGCAAGGGCGCTTCCGACCACGCGCCGGTGGTCGTCGACCTCGCCGACTGACGCTGGTTGAGGTGCGAGCGCCAGCGAGCCTCGAAACCACTGTCGCTCGTCCCGCCGGCGCTTCCTTGCGCGTCCGTTCCTCGCTCCGGCAGTTCGCCAGAATTGGTGATTCAGGGCAAGCAGGAATGTCCCACCCTTGCAGCATGTGGACTCGAAGCGACGCGAAGCATGGTCGCCGGGCGACAGCTCCTGACCCTGCTGCAGCGATTCCCGCCGCGGACGTCACGTCTGCCTCGGAGGCGCCGGTCCCGGCGTCAAGCGAGGAGCACCCCGCTCTTCTCCGGATCCGCCGTTCCAACGAGCTGGCGGACGCGATGCGTTCGACCGGCGGTCGCCACCGACACGAGATCTGACGGACTTCAGGACGCTAAGTCCTCGGGCGCACCCCACGCCCGTCGGTGTCGATCTCGCCGACGCTGGTGACGTGCGCGCGCCAGCGAGCCTCGAACTCCACTGTCGGTGCCTTCGTTCATCCTGGGTCCATGACCACGATCACGGTGCTGACCGCCCTCGTCGCCGGGCTCGGCCTCGGCTGCGTGGTCGGCGTGCTCTGGGCGCGTTCCCGGCCGGCGTACGCCGCCGGGCTGGTCGAGCAGGCCGAGGTGATGCAGGGGCTCGACCGGCTGAGCGACCAGATGCACCACCTCGACCGGCAGCGAGCCCTGTGGCAGGGCGAGTTCAACGAGCACGTGTCCGCGCTGCAGCGGGAGACCCGCTCCCTGTCGACGGCGCTGCGCAAGCCGCAGGTCCGCGGTCGCTGGGGCGAGCTGCACCTGCGCCGCGCGGTGGAGCTCGCCGGGCTGGTCGACCGGTGCGACTTCGACGAGCAGGTGCGCCTCGACGACGGCGCCCGGCGGCCCGACCTGGTGGTCAACCTCGTGGGTGGGCGCCGGGTGGTGGTCGACGCCAAGGTGCCGCTCGACGCCTACCTCGACGCCACGTCGACCGACGAGCCGGACGCGCGCGATGCCCATCTGGCCCGACACGCGCGACAGCTGCGCACCCACGTCGACGCGCTCGCCTCCAAGGCCTACTGGCGGTCGCTGCCCGAGACCCCGGAGTTCGTGGTGCTGTTCGTGCCGGCGGAGTCGTTCCTGGCTGCCGCCCTCGAGACCGATCCCACCCTGCTCGAGCACGCCGCCGACCGCCGGGTGGTGCTGGCCACGCCGACCACGCTGATCGCGCTGCTGCGCACGGTCGCGCACGGCTGGGGCCACGAGGCGCTCGCCGAGCGGGCCCGTGACATCCACCGGCTGGGCCGCGACCTGCACGGCCGGCTGGCCACCCTGAGCGCGCACCTCGACCGGGTGGGGCGATCGCTCAACAGCGCCGTCGGCCACTACAACCAGGCGATGGGCTCGCTGGAGTCGCGGGTGCTGGTGAGCGCACGCCGGTTCACCGAGCTGTCGGTGACCGACGACGACCTCCCAGGCCCGCGTCCGGTGACACTGAGGGCCGTCGACCTCCCCGACCGGCGCGCCGCCCGGGACGACGAGGGCGAGGATCCTACGTTGGTGTCGTGACACACGCTCGGACCGTGTGGGAAGAAGGGCGCGAGCCCGGCCGTCAGATCGTCGCGCTCGGCGCCGCCGTCTCCCTCACCGCTGTCCTCGTCGACCTGGCGATCACCGACGAGGTCTCACTGCTGTTCGACCTCGTGTTCGTGCTGCTCTGCCTCTTCCTCGCCCTCGACGTGCACCCCGCCGACTTCTTCACCGCCGGCGTGCTGCCGCCGTTGCTGATGGTGGGGGTCTTCGCGATGCTCGGCACGACCCGCCCGACCACCCTCGGCGAAGCCGGCGACGGCGCCGTGCAGGCGGTCGTCTCCGGGCTGTCCCACCACAGCGAGGCGCTGGTGGCGGGCTACGGGCTCTGCCTGGCCGTGCTGCTGATCCGCCACCAGGTGCTGAGCCAGCGGGTCACTCGAAACGATCCGGGTCCCCGGCTCCACGCCTGAGGATCTCCGGCTCGCCCGACGACCAGTCGACGACGGTGGTCGGCTGCGCCGGGGTGTCGCCGGCCTCGATGACCAGGTCGACCTCGTGGTCGAGGTCCTCCTTGATCTCCCAGCCCAGCGTCCGCGGCTCGGTCTCACCCGGCAGGATCAGCGAGCTGCTGAGCAACGGCTCGCCGAGCACCTCGAGCAGCGCCTGGACCACGACGTGGTCGGGGATGCGCACCCCGACGGTGCGCTTCTTCGGGTGCATCAGCCGACGCGGCACCTCGGGCATCGCGGGGAGGACGAACGTGTACGGGCCGGGCGTCGTCGCCTTGATCGCCCGGAACGCCGAGTTGTCGACGTGCACCAGCTGGCCGAGCTGGGAGAAGTCCTTGCAGACGAGCGTGAAGTGGTGCCGCTCGTCCAGCCCGCGGATCCGCAGGATCCGGTCGCGGCCCTCGCGGTTGCCCACCCGCGAGCCGAGCGCGTACCCGGAGTCGGTGGGATAGGCGATCAGGGCGTCGTCGCGCAGCGCGTCGGCGATCTGCTGGAGCAGCCGGGGCTGGGGGTTGTCGGGGTGGAGGGCGATGAACTTGGCCACAAGGCACTCTAGTCAGGACCGGCCGGCGGCCTTGAGGTCGCGGCGCAGTTCCTTGGGCAGCGCGAAGATCAGTGACTCCTCGGCGCTGTGCACGGCCCGGGCATCGGGGTAGCCGCGAGCGGCGAGGAACTCCAGCACGCCCTCCACCAGCTCCTCGGGCACGCTGGCGCCCGAGGTCACGCTGACCGTGTCGACCCCCTCGAGCCAGGCTTCCTCGATCTCGGTCGCGTCGTCGACGCGGTACGCCGCCTTGGCGCCGGCCTCCAGCGCGACCTCGACCAGCCGGACGGAGTTGGACGAGTTGCCCGACCCCACGACGATGACCAGGTCGGCGTCGACCGCGATCTCCTTGACCGCGAGCTGCCGGTTCTGGGTGGCGTAGCAGATGTCGTCGCTGGGCGGGTCGAGGAGCTCGGGGAACCGCTTCCGGATCGCGGCCACCGTCTCCATCGTCTCGTCGACCGACAGCGTGGTCTGGGAGAGCCAGGCGACCCGTGACGGGTCGCGCACCTCGATGTGGGGCACGTCCTCGGGGCCCTGGACGAGCTGGATGTGGTCGGGCGCCTCGCCCGCCGTGCCCTCCACCTCCTCGTGGCCCTCGTGCCCGATCAGCAGGATGTCGTAGTCGTCGCCCGCGAACCGCTTCGCCTCGTGGTGCACCTTGGTCACCAGCGGGCAGGTGGCGTCGATGGTCTTCAGCTCGCGCTCCTCGGCCTGCCGGTGCACCTCCGGCGAGACCCCGTGGGCCGAGAACACCACGGTCTCGCCGGCCGGCACCTCGTCGAGCTCCTCGACGAAGATCGCCCCGCGCGACTCCAGGTCGGAGACCACGTGCTTGTTGTGGACGATCTGCTTGCGCACGTAGACCGGCGCGCCGTACAGGTCGAGCGCCTTCTCCACCGTCACCACGGCCCGGTCGACCCCCGCGCAGTAGCCGCGCGGCGCCGCCAGGAGGAGGGCGCGGTCGGCCTCCTCGGGCGAGAGGATCGGCGGACTGCCGAGGTCGGTGCTCATGGGCCGAGTCTACGGACGCCTGCTCGCGTCCCGAAGTCAGCGTCCGAGCCGCCTCGGGTAGCGTTCTGGGCGTGACCCAGCAGCCACAGCACTATCCCTCCTGCAGCGCCTGCGGCGGCGAGAGTCTCGAGCCGGGGTTCATGGAGGACGCCGGCGAGTCGTCGCAGGGGTACGCACGCTGGATCCCGGGCGCTCTCGAGCGCGGGATCTTCGGCGGCGCCCGCAAGATGGGCAAGGAGCGCTGGATCGTCGAGGCGTGGCGCTGCGCCTCGTGCCAGCACCTGGAGCTGTTCGCGCGAGAGCGGACCTGACCAGGTGCGGTACGTCGTCTACGGGGCCGGCGCGGTCGGCGGCGTGATCGGCGCCCACCTCCACATTGCCGGCAAGGACGTCACCCTGGTCGCGCGCGGGACCCACCTCGCGGCCATCCGTCGCGACGGGCTGGTCCTCGACCGGTCGGAGGGCCGCGAGGCGGTGCCCGTGCCGGCCGTCGCCGGCGCCGGCGAAGCGGAGTGGGACGCCGACACCGTGGTGCTGCTCTGCGTGAAGAGCCACCAGACCGCGGCCGCCCTCGACGACGTCGCGGCCCACGCCCCACTCGACGACCGTGGTGGTGTCGGCGCAGAACGGGATCGACAACGAGGCGGCGATCCTGCGGCTGTTCGAGGCGACGTACGGGATCTGCGTGATGCTGCCCGCGACCCACCTGGAGCCCGGCGTGGTGGTGCAGAAGTGTCACCCGACGCCCGGCATCCTCGACCTCGGGCGGGTGCCCGACGGCGTGGACTCGACCGCCGAGGCGATCGCCGCCGACCTGCGCGACGCCGGCTTCGAGTCGGTGCCGCGGCCCGACATCATGGCGTGGAAACGCCGCAAGCTGCTGCTGAACATCGGCAACGCCGTCGACGCCGCCTGCAGGCCCAGCGATGCGGCCACCGAGCTCGAGGAGCGTGCCCGAGCGGAGGGCGAGCAGCGTGTTAGCCGTGGCCGGCCTCGCCTGCGTCACCAGCGCCGAGGACCGGGAGCGGCGCGGCGACATCCTCCGCCGGCGCGACGACCTGGCCGTACCGCTCGGCGGCTCGACGTTCCAGAGCCTCAGCCGCGGCACCAGCACCGAGGTCGACCACCTCAACGGCGAGATCGTCCTGCTCGGCCGGCTGCACGGCGTACCCACCCCGGCGAACGCACTCCTCCAGGAGACCTGCCGGGTCCTGGCCCGCGACGGGGCGCGCGCCGCGGAGCGTCGATGCCGCCGACCTGCTCGCCCGCCTGCCCTAGGCGGACAGGTCGGCCACGTCTCCGTCGGCAGCCAGTCGCTGTACGTCGTGCAGCAGCGTGGCGGCGGCGACGGCATGTCCTCGCGCGTTGCAGTGGATGAGGTCGCTCGAGAAGATCGACGGATCCTGCGAGAGCGGGTGCCGCCGGTTGTCGGAGACCACGCAGCCGGGGACCTCCGCGGCCACCTGGTGCATCACCTCGTCGAGCACCGCGAACTTCGCGCTCATCTTGGGCCCGATCTCCTCGGGCAGCAGCCCGGACCCTCCCAGGTCGAAGAGCCCGATGAGTACCACCCGAGCACCGGCGTCCGAGAGCCGGCCGACGAGGTGCTTCAGCTCGGCCGCCGTACGGTCCCTGTCGAAGCCGCGCTCGAAGGCGTCGTTGCCCCCGGCCGAGACCACCACGAGGTCGGGTTGTTGCTCGAGGGCGACGTCGAGCTGGGTGTCGGTCACCTCGGCGATCTTCAGCCCGGTGACCCCCAGGTTGCTGAAGGAGAGCTCCGGTCGACCCGCCGACAGCGCATCCTCCAGGCGGTCCGCCATGCTCAGGTCGAGGTAGCCGTGGGTCGGCTCCCGCACTCCTGCCGCCACCGAGTCGCCCATCACCACGACGCGCCGGAACGGGTGGCCCTCCAGCAGCCGCGCGGCCTCGTCGAGGGTCAGGCAGTAGGGGTCGCGCAGCTCGGCCGGTGCCATCGTCCCGCTCATGCCGCCTCCTCCGCGGGGACGGCGACCCGGACCGGTGCCGCGGGGACGGCCGAGACGCGCAGGCGCGGAGCGAGAACGATCATGACCGCGCACGCGATGGCGGACATCAGGTACACGCTTCGCGGCCCGGCCACCGGGTCAGGGCCCGCCGCAGCGATGAGTGCCACCATGACGCCGACGCCCAGACCACCGCCCACCTGACGGGCAGCCATGTTGAGGCCGGTGGCCGCGGCGAAGCTCGCAGGCGGCGCGGAGAGACTGGCGGCACTCGAGACCCCGACGCTGATCGCACCGGTGCCCGCTCCGCCCATCAGCCCGGCCGGCACGATCCACAGCAGGTACGCCGGCTCGGCCGGCAGGCCCAGCCCGAGCCAGAGGCCGGACACCCCCAGCGCGGCACTGCCGGCCAGGACCAGCGCTCGGGCGGACGGGCGGCGGGTGCTGCGGCTCAGCCCGATGCTGACCACGGCCGACGCGACGGCGCCCGGCGTCACGGCCAGGCCAGCCTCCAGCGTGCTGTAGCCCCAGACGTCGATCAGGAAGATGGTCATCACCAGCAGCCATGAGTACAACGCGACCCCGAACAGTACGGACACCACGTTCGCGGTCGCGTACGTCGGGTTCTTCCAGAGGGACACCTCCAGGGCCGGCACCGGGTGACGGCGCGATCGCAGCACCACCGCGGCCAGTCCGACAACGCCGATCACCAGGCTGCCGACCACGGCGGGGCTGCCCCAGCCCCAGTCCTCGCCCTCGGTGACCGCGAGGACCACCAGGCCCACCGCCGCACCGAGCACGAGCGAGCCCGCCAGGTCGGGCAGCCGGCCGCTCTGCCGGTCGCCGCGCGGGAGCCGGAGCGCGGCGGCGGCAAGCGCGACCCCCAGGGGCACGTTGACCAGGAAGAGGGCTCGCCAGTCGAGCACCTCGACGAGTGCCCCGCCGACCACCGGCCCGGCCACGGCGGCCACCGACGCCGACGCGGTCCACATGCCGAGGGCGGCGACCCGCCGCTCGGGAGCGCTGTGCGCCAGCACGATGCCGAGCGACGACGGGATCATCGCGGCAGCTCCGACGGCCTGGACGCCGCGGGCCACGAGCAGCACTTCGACGCTGGGCGCCAGGGCCGCGGCGAGGGACGACGCGGTGAAGACGGTCACGCCGCCGACGAAGAGGATGCGACGGCCGAGGACGTCCGCGAGCCGGCCCAGGGGCGCCAGCGCCGCGGCGAAGGCGACGGCGTACAGCGACACCACCCAGGACAGGGTGTCGAGGCCGGCGTCCGGATAGTCGACCGCCAGGCTCGGGACGGCGAGGTTGGCGATCGTGACGTCGATGAAGGCCAGGAACGAGCCGCCGCACGCGAGCAGCAGCGGCAGCCGAGAGGCCGGTGGAAGAGTCATGGATCAGTTTTAGCAAACGATCGTTCGTATTGTAAATAGCGATCGTACGTTCGCTATGATGTGATCCATGCCCGGTCGCCGCTCCGACTCCGACGCCCGCGAGACCCGCCTGTCGATCCTGCGACGCGCAGCCGACATCGGGTCCGTCGAGGGCCTGCGCGGGATCACCATCGGTCGGCTCGCGACCGACCTGGGCATGAGCAAGGCGGGCGTCGTCGGGCAGTTCGGGTCGAAGGAGGCGCTGCAGCTGGCCACGGTCGAGCTGGCCTCGGAGATGTTCCGTGACGCCGTCTGGGTCCCGGTCGAGGACGAGCCCGAGGGGCTCCCCCGCCTGCTGGCGGTGTGTCGCAGCTGGGTCGCCTACCTCGCCGACCCGCCCTTCTCGGGTGGGTGCTTCCTGTCCCTCACGAGCATGGAGTACGGCGCGCAGTCCGGTCAGGTCCACGACGACCTGGCCGCCGTACTCGCACGATGGCGGCGCACCCTGCTCCGCGACATCCGCCAGGCCATCGCCGACGGCGACCTCCCGGCGGACACCGATCCGGAGCAGGTGGTGTTCGTCCTCGAGTCGCTTGCCAGCGGCACCAAGGGCGCCAAGCAGCTGCACGGCGACCCGGACGTCCAGCACCGCTGCCTGGTCGCCATGCACGCCACGCTGGGCGCGCCCCCGCCCGAGCGAGTCGGTCAGTCGGCCCGTTCGTAGAACCCGAGCTGGAAGCTGTCGCCCCGACCCATCGTGCCCGGGTCGCCGTCGACGGCGGCCAGCCGTAGTGCCACCCGGCTCCCTGGCGGCAGGATCTCCTGGAAGGACGCGCCACGGGTGCCGGTGGCGTTCTGGTAGTACGTCTCGCGCCCGCCCAGATCGGCGAGCACCTGGACATCCACGGCGTCGAGCGAGATCCGGACGAGCACCGGGCTCCCGGTGTCCGGGACGAGCGCGTCGAGACCCTCTTCGCCCGGCACCGAGCCCACCCGGTCGCTCAGCTTCCACAGGTGACCGCTCTCCTCGACGTACGTGGGGAAGGCCGACGTCGTCGCGCTCGGCGGTTCGTCCGAGGCGTAGACGCCGAGGCCGATCCGCAGCGCCGGGTCCTTGATGAGCGGTCCGTTCGGCCCGCGGGTGACGTACAGCCGCACGGTGTCGTCCTCGCCGGGCTGCAGCGGGACGACCGTGGCGTCGTAGGAGGCCGGGTCGTTCTGCACCACGGCGTCGCAGCCCTCGCCGCTGGTGACCTCGCCGTCCCCGACCGCGACGTGCACGTAGGCGTTCTCGGGGCGCCCGGCGCAGAAGTAGCGCAGGTCGAGTGCCGGCGCGTACTGGCTCGGGTCGACCGTGACGTCCGCTTCGCCGGGGTCGCCGATCGTGGCTCCCAGCACCGGCTCTCCACCCACGGTCTCCCTGAACGTCACCCCGTCCTTGGTGATCCCCGCCGGTTGGTCGGAGGTGAGGGTGTAGACGGCGAGGCCCGGGTTCCCCGCATCGGTCCGCACCGTCACCCTCGCGCGTGACGCCGGCCGGGATCTCGACCCAGTCGCCGAAGTCCGGCACGTCGTAGGTCAGGGGCGGTTCGACATCGACCTGCACCCGGGCCCGCTGGTCGTCGCCGGAGGTCGCCCAGGTCACCAGACGCGGCTTGGGGGATCCCTCCAGCTTCACGACCGCCCGGCCGTCCTCACCGTCGACCGAGGTGGTGAAGCCATAGCGGTAGCCCAGCGCGGTGAGCTCGTCCGGTGCTGGCGCGCCGACGACGTCGTGCGTCGGCTCGGGTGAGGCGCCGTCACCGTCGGGGAGCAGGGTGACCACGCCGACGACCGCCAGCGCGGCGGCGGCAACGCCGGCCACGACCCCGCGGCGCCGTCGACGGGCCGACTGCACCCGAAGGTGCACGTCGGTGTGCCGCTCGTGCGCGCGGTCATCGACCACGGAGTCGGCGTGCCGCTCGAGGGTGTCGCGCAGATCGTCGATGCCGTTCATGACTCTCCCCCCGTCCAGGCGCCGGCGTGGTGCTCGGCGAGCCCTGGGTCGATCCGCAGCTTCGCCAGGGCCTTGCTCGCCTGGCTCTTGACCGTGCCGACCGAGCAGCCCAGTGCGTCGGCCGTCTGGACCTCGGTGAGGTCCTCGAAGTAGCGCAGCACGATCACCGCTCGCTGGCGGCGCGGGAGCCGTCCCATCGCCGTCCACAGGTCGTGCTCGGTGGTGATCGCGTCGGCCGTGTCGTCCGTGCCGCGTTCGGGAAGCTCGGCGGTGGCGAGCTCGCCGTTCCACCGGCGCCGCCACGAGCTCGCGAACGTGTTGACCAGCACCTTGCGCACGTAGGCCTCCGGGTGTCCCGAGATCCGGTGCCAGGCGAACCAGGAGCGGGTCAGCGCCGTCTGCAACAGATCCTCGGCGAGCGCGTGGTCATGGGTCAGCAGGTACGCCGTGCGCAGCAGCGCGGTCGAGCGGGCCGCCACGAAGTCGTCGAACTCGGGCTTCTCGGCGGCCATTCGTCCTCCCCCGGGGCCCAAGACCGCCTGGGCGGTCGTGCTCGACGCGATCATGCCCTGTGTCACCTCGTGGCCCCCGGAAGGGTTGCCCGAGGCCCGTGGATTTCTGGTGGGGAAAGCCCTCGACCCACTTCCGGCGTACACCCGTCTCTCAGCGCCGCGCATCTCCCGTCCGGGGGATCTTTGCCGCGCGGACGCAGAACGGCCCGCCACCTCGCGGTGGCGGGCCGTTCGTGTGCTCGGTGAGATCAGGCCTTGTCGGCCTCGTCCTCGCCCTCGGTCTCGCCCTCGGCAGCCTCGGGCTCCTCGGCGGGAGCCTCGTCCTCGGTCGGCTGCTCCTCGGCGACGACCGACTCCTCCGGCGAGGCCTCCTCGGCCAGCTCGGTCGGCGCCTCGTCGACAGCGGTCTCCTCGACCTCGGTCTCCTCGGCGGCCGGGGCCGGCGCGGGCTTCTCGGCCTTCTTCTCGGCCTTCTTCTTCGCCTTCGGGGCCGACGGCTTGTACTCCTCGGTCACCAGCTCGATCACGGCCATCGGCGCGTTGTCGCCCTTGCGGGGACCGATCTTGGTGATCCGGGTGTAGCCGCCCGGGCGCTCCGCGAAGGTCGGCGCGATCTCGGTGAAGAGAACGTGCACGACGCCCTTGTCGCGGATGGTCTTCAGGACCTCGCGACGGTTGTGCAGGTCACCGCGCTTCGCCTTGGTGATCAGCTTCTCGGCGTACGGACGCAGCGTGCGCGCCTTGGCCTCGGTGGTGGTGATCCGGCCGTGCTCGAACAGCGCCGTGGCGAGGTTCGACAGGATCAGCCGCTGGTGCGCGGGGCTGCCGCCGAGGCGGGCACCCTTCTTCGGGGTGGGCATTGCTTCTCTCGTTTCTCCCCGGCCGTGTCAGGTACCGAGGTAGTTGTTCGGTGGTTTCGAGACAGGCGCTAGTCGCGCCTTGCTCAACACCGGAGTGTCAGTACTGCTCGTCCTCGACGAAGGCGTCGTCGTCGTCATCGCCGTACGCCGCCAGGGCAGCGTGCGGGTCGAAGCCGGGCGCGCTGTCCTTGAGGGACAGGCCCATCTCGACCAGCTTGGCCTTGACCTCGTCGATCGACTTCGCGCCGAAGTTGCGGATGTCGAGCAGGTCCTGCTCCGAGCGGCTGATGAGCTCACCCACGGTGTGGATGCCCTCGCGCTTGAGGCAGTTGTAGGAGCGGACGGTCAGCTGCAGGTCCTCCACCGGGAGGGCGAGGTCGGCAGCCAGCTGCTCGTCGACCGGCGACGGGCCGATGTCGATGCCCTCGGCCTCGACGTTCAGCTCACGGGCCAGACCGAACAGCTCGACCAGGGTCTTGCCGGCCGAGGCGATCGCGTCGCGCGGCAGGATCGACGGCTTGGTCTCGACGTCGATGACCAGCTTGTCGAAGTCGGTGCGCTGCTCGACACGGGTGGCCTCGACCTTGTAGGTGACCTTCAGGACCGGGCTGTAGATCGAGTCGACCGGCATCCGGCCGATCTCGTTGTCGGCGCCCTTGTTCTGGACGGCCGACACGTAGCCGCGGCCACGCTCCACGACCAGCTCCATCTCCAGCTTGCCCTTGTCGGACAGGGTGGCGATCTTCAGGTCGGGGTTGTGCACCTCGACACCGGCCGGGGGCGCGATGTCGGCCGCGGTGACGTCGCCGGCACCGGACTTGCGGAGGTACATCGTCACGGGCTCGTCGTGCTCGGAGGAGACGACGAGGCCCTTCAGGTTGAGGATGATCTCGGTGACGTCTTCCTTGACGCCCTCGATGGTCGAGAACTCGTGGAGGACGCTGTCGACCTTGATGCTCGTGACCGAGGCGCCGGGGATCGACGACAGGAGGGTCCGACGCAGCGAGTTGCCGAGCGTGTAGCCGAAGCCGGGCTCCAGAGGCTCGATGACGAACCTCGAGCGGAACTCGTCGACGGTCTCTTCCGACAGGGTGGGACGCTGTGCGATAAGCACTGATTCATTCCTTTCCGAGCCCGACCGCTATTTGAAGGGCTCGAATGTTGCTGGTGATGACGGAAGTGGTTACTTCTTGGAGTAGTACTCGACGATGAGCTGCTCCTGGACCGGGATGTCGATCTGCGCCCGGACCGGGACCTGGTGGACCAGGATGCGCATCCGCGTGGGGATGGCCTCCAGCCACGCGGGGACGACTCGCTCGCCGTGGGTCTCGCGAGCCACGATGAACGGGGTCATCTCCAGGGACTTCTCACGTACGTCGATCACGTCGTGGTCGGTCACCTGGAAGGACGGGATGTCGACCTTCCGGCCGTTGACCTGGAAGTGACCGTGTCCGACGAGCTGGCGGGCGTGGCGGCGGGTCCGGGCGAAGCCGGCCCGGTAGACCACGTTGTCGAGGCGGCACTCGAGCAGCTGCAGCAGGTTGTCACCCGTCTTGCCCTGCCGGCGCGAAGCCTCGGTGTAGTAGTTGTGGAACTGCTTCTCCATCACGCCGTAGGTGAAGCGGGCCTTCTGCTTCTCGCGAAGCTGGAGGAGGTACTCGCTCTCCTTGATCCGACCGCGGCCGTGCTGGCCGGGAGGGTAGGGGCGCTTCTCGAAGGCCGAGTCGCCGCCGACGAGGTCGACACCGAGACGGCGCGACTTCTTGGTCATGGGGCCGGTGTAACGGGCCATGGCTGATTCGCTCTCTTTCTCTGTCTCGGGGTCAGACGCGCCGGCGCTTGGGCGGGCGGCAACCGTTGTGGGGAGTGGGGGTGACGTCCTGGATGGTGCCGACCTCGAGGCCGATCGCACCCAGGGACCGGATCGCCGTCTCGCGGCCCGAGCCCGGACCCTTGACGAAGACGTCGATCTTCTTCATGCCGTGGTCCATCGCCCGGCGGCCGGCGGCCTCGGCGGCCATCTGCGCGGCGTACGGCGTGGACTTGCGGGAGCCCTTGAAGCCGACGGTGCCGGCGGACGCCCACGAGATCACCGCGCCGGTCGGGTCGGTGATGGTGACGATGGTGTTGTTGAACGTGCTCTTGATGTGGGCCTCGCCCTGAGCGATGTTCTTCTTCTCCTTGCGACGGACCTTCTTGGCGCCCGTGCGAGCCTTGGGAGGCATTCGGTTACTCCTGAGTCAGCTGGTCTGAGTGGTCGAGGTGGCGGTGATCGCGCGGATCACTTGGCCTTCTTCTTGCCGGCAACCGTGCGCTTCGGGCCCTTGCGGGTCCGGGCGTTGGTCTTGGTGCGCTGCCCGCGGACCGGAAGGCCCTGGCGGTGGCGGCGACCCTGGTAGCTGCCGATCTCGATCTTGCGGCGGATGTCCGCCTGGACCTCACGGCGGAGGTCACCCTCGATCTTGAACTCCTGCGCGTCGATGGCGTCGCGGAGCTTGACCAGCTCTTCGTCGCCCAGCTCGTGGACCCGGAGGTTCGGGTCGACGCCGGTGCTCGAGAGCAGCTGCTGGGCGCGGGTACGGCCGATGCCGTAGATGTAGGTGAGTGCGACCTCGATGCGCTTGTCGCGCGGCAGGTCCACTCCAACGAGGCGTGCCATTGTCTGGCGGTTTCCCTTCGATCTGCAGCGGTTTCGTTCGTGTCGCGCCCGGTCTCGTCGAGTCCGGCTCCGGCCGTCTGCTCCGGAGGTGGTTCGCCCCTGAGGGCTAAGCGATCACGTTGTGTGGTTGTGCAGTTGTTGCGTCTCAGCCCTGGCGCTGCTTGTGGCGCGGGTTGTCGCAGATCACCATGACGCGGCCGTGGCGACGGATCACCTTGCACTTGTCACAGATCGGCTTGACGCTCGGGTTGACCTTCATGTCAGCCCTTTCTCGGGTCGGCTGGACGTTCGTTACTTGTAGCGGTAGACGATGCGACCCCGGGACAGGTCGTACGGCGAGAGCTCCACCACGACCCGGTCCTCGGGGAGGATCCGGATGTAGTGCTGGCGCATCTTGCCGCTGATGTGGGCGAGAACCTTGTGACCGTTGCTCAGCTCCACCCGGAACATCGCGTTGGGGAGGGCCTCCACAACGGAGCCCTCCATCTCGATCACGCCTTCTTTCTTCGCCATGTCCTCACAATCTGGTCGCTTGTTGTCTACCGTCGACCCGGGAACCTCCGGCTCCCTGTGAGTGAGTCGGTGGACCTCGTGCAGCCGCCGCGTGGTCCTCATCCCGGGCGCACGCCAGACCCACTCTGTCGAGTCGGTCGATGTGTTATCCGGGCAGCCGCGAGGCACCACGAAACAGACCCACGTTGGGCCGAAGAACTAGTTTAGTCCGAAGCGCCTCAGAAACACGAATCGAGGAGCCGAAGCGTCTGCTCCCGCGCGGGGGAGGTCGTGGGGTCCGTCCCCGTGTAGGCGCCGCCCACCGGGTTGACCATCACCTCGTCCACGCCGTACGTCGCCGCCAGCGTGCGCAGCGCGGCGGCCGCCTCCTCGGGGGCGCCGATCACCCAGCGCTCGCGCATCGCCTCGACCAGCCCGGCGTGGCTGTCGGCGAGCTCGACCTTCTCCGCCTCCTCGACCAGCGGCTGCGGGGTGAGCGGGGCGCCGGTGCGCAGGGCCACCATCTGCAGCAGCTGCGGGCGGGCGAGCCGCTCGGCCTCCTCGCGGGTCGGCGCGACGGCGGCGTTGACGGTCAGGAACGTGCGGGGAGCGTCGAGCTCGGGCGAGGGCCGGAACCCGCTCCGGTAGAGCTCCAGCGCCTCCGCGGTGCCGCGTCCGGAGAAGTGGTGGGCGAAGACGTAGGGCAGCCCCTTCTCGGCGGCCAGCCGGGCGGAGTAGTCGGAGGAGCCGAGCAGCCAGATCGACGGCACCGACCGGGCCCCGGGCGTCGCCTTCAGCACGTGGGTGCGCCCGCGCAGGTCGAGCCCCACGCCGGCCGGCTCCATCATGGCGAGCACGTTGTCGACGTACTCCGGGAAGTGGGTGACGGCCTCGTCGGTCACCCCGCCGGCGCCGTGCCGCAACGCCCAGCTGGTCACCGGGTCGGTGCCCGGGGCGCGGCCGATGCCGAGGTCGATCCGTCCGGGGTACGCCGCCTCCAGCAGCGCGAACTGCTCGGCCACCACCAACGGGGCGTGGTTGGGCAGCATCACGCCGCCGGAGCCGACCCGGATCCGCTCGGTCGCGCCGGCCACCATGCCGATCAGCACCGGCGGGTTGGTGGCCGCGACGGCCGGCATGTTGTGGTGCTCGGCCAGCCAGTAGCGGCGGTAGCCGAGATCGTCGGCGACCCGCGCGAGCGAGAGGGTGGCGCGCAGGGCGTCACCGGTCTCCTGGTCGGAGCGGACGGGGACGAGGTCGAGGACCGAGAGGGCGAGCGGCGTGGGCATCACCGGGACCAACGAGTGTGGTCCGCGGATCATTCCGACGGGAGGCTTCAGTCGGCGGTGGCGCTGCGTCTGACCAGCGCCAGGCCGACTCCGACGGCCGCCGCGCACAGCAGGCCGAGCATCAACATGTCCATCAGGTAGTGGTCGGCGCCGGCGAGGGCGATCCAGTCCTGGTCCTCGTCACCCTTCTTGGCGCGCACCAGGCCCATCGTCGAGGCGATGGCGGCGTAGGCCCAGCGGGAGGGGGCAAGCCAGGCGATCTGCTCCAGGAGCGGGCGACCGGCAACCGGGAAGAGCGCGCCGGACAGCACCAGCTGGACCATGATCATCCCGACCAGCGCGGGCATGGTCTGCTCGGTGCTGGTCACGAGTGCGGAGAGGCACAGCCCGAGGACGGCCATCGTGAACGACAGGGCACCGATGACCAGCGCCACCCGGAACGTCCCGAGGTCACCGTCCGGACCGGGCAGCCCCACGGTCGCGATCCAGGTCACGAGCATGCCCTGCAGGAAGGCCGCGGTGCCGAGCACCATGACCTTGCTGATGAAGTAGATGTTCGACGAGAGGCCGACGGCGTACTCGCGGCGGAAGATCGGTCGTTCGCCGACGAGCTCGCGGATCGTCATCGCCGTACCCATCAGGCAGGCGGCGACGATCAGCACGATCAGTCGCTGTCGCGCCTCCTCGGGGTTGAAGACCATCGTGAAGCCGTCGGGCGTTCGCACCTGCCGGGCCGCCTCGTCGAGCGACAGCCCCCGCTCCCCCGGCACCAACCGGCTCAGCCCACCCAGGATCAACGGCAGCAGCACCAGCATCGCGAGCAGCAGCCGATCGGCGATCACCACCGAGGTGTTGCGGCGGATCAACGTGGTCAGCTGCTTGGTGAACGACTGGCGCGGTGGCGCCGGCACGGGCGCCGCCACGGCGGCGAGCTGACTGGTGTCGACGCTCCGCTCGGGCACCGGGATCCGGTGCCACAGGTCGGGCTCGTCGAGCAGGTCGAAGACCTCGGGGTAGTTGCGGCAGCCGAAGTGCTCGAGTACGCCGGCCGGCGGACCGAAGTAGGCGATCCGGCCGCCGGGCGCCAGCACCATGACGTTGTCGCAGACGTCGAGCGCGAGCACCGAGTGGGTGACGACCATGACGACGCGGCCGTCGTCGGCCAGCGAGCGGAGCTGCCGCATCACCTCCAGGTCCAGCCCCGGGTCGAGGCCCGAGGTGGGCTCGTCGAGGAACAGCAACGGCGGCGCGGTGAGCAGCTCGGTGGCGATCGAGACCCGCTTGCGCTGGCCGCCCGAGAGCTGGGTGCCGATCCGGTTGTCGAGGCGCTGCCCGAGCTGGAGCTGCTGGGCGACGGTCTGCACCCGAACGCATGCGCTCCTGGGCGGTGGTGTCCGGCGGGAGCCGCAGCTCGGCGGCGTAGCCCAGGGCCTGCTTGACCTTGAGCTGGGGGTGCTGGATGTCCTGCTGCGGCACCAGCCCGATCTGGAAGCGGAGCTGGTCGTAGTGCGCGTAGAGGTCGTGGCCCTGCCAGATCACCCGGCCGTGCGTGGCCGGGCGGAGGCCGGTGAGGGCGCCGAGCAGCGTGGACTTGCCGGCGCCCGACGGGCCGATCACGGCGGTCAGGCTCGACGGCTCGAGCTGGAACGACACGTTGTCGAGCAGGATCTTGCCGCCGCCGACCATCGTGGTCAGCCCGTCGGCGTACAGCGTGAACTCGTCCTTGGTGGCCGACGCGACCAGCTGTGACCCGTCCCAGCGGAACGTCTGGTTGCCGAAGATGACCTCGTACCCGGGCTCGAGCGCGACCGAGCCCTGGACCCGCTGCCCGTTGACGAACGTGCCGTTGAAGCTGCCGAGGTCGTGGAGCACCGGCACCGGACCCAGGTCCAGCCGGGCGTGGAACCGCGAGACCAGCGGGTCGGTCAGCACCACTTCGTTGGTCAGCTCGCGGCCGATCGCGAGCGTGCCGTCACGGTTGCGGTCCGCAGGCAGGATGGTGTGGCCGTGGGCGAGCTGGCCCGGGGGCAGCACCTGCTGGGCGACACCCTCGCCGGGCGCCGGCACCGGGCGCTCCGAGACGGCGCCCCACGGCGCGGTCGGCGGTTCCGCCTGCGCGTAGCCGGCGGGCGGCTGCGGAGTGGGAGCGGGCGGGGCGGGCGCCGGCGCCTGGGCGGGCACCATCCACACCGTGACCGGCTGGCCGTTCGGGTCACCCAGGTTGAGCACCGTCGACACCGGCGGCACCGCGAACTGCTGGATCCGCTGGCCGTGCACGAAGCTCCCGTTGGAGCTGGCGTCGGACACCACCCACACGTCGCCGTCGCGGAAGAACACCAGGTGGTGCCGCGACACCCTGGCGTCGTCGACGACGACATCGCAGTCGCCCTCCCGGCCGAGCACGACCCGGTCCTGGTCGAACTCCCGGGAGGTGGTGCCCCACTGCACCCCTAGACGCGGACGGCTGTTCATGACGGCGGCCACCCTATTCCACGGGTTCGCCGGTCGCGCGCCTTTGCCCTCAGGTCTTGCGGGCCTCGGCGCGCTGGTCGGCGCGGTCCTTGGCGAGGCTGGCCACGGCGGTGACCACCAGGGTCACGATGATCACGGCCAGGCTCAGGAGCGACGAGATCTCCGGTACGTCGACGGGCTCGCCGCCGTTGATGAAGGGCAGCTCGTTCTCGTGCAGGGCGTGCAGCACCAGCTTCACGCCGATGAACGCCAGGATGAACGACAGGCCCAGGGAGAGGTAGACCAGCCGCTTCAGCAGCCCGCCGAGCAGGAAGTAGAGCTGCCGCAGGCCCATCAGCGCGAACACGTTGGCGGTGAACACCAGGTAGGGCTCCTGGGTGATGCCGAAGATCGCCGGGATCGAGTCGAGCGCGAACAGCACGTCCGTCGTACCGAGGGCGATGATCACGATCAGCATCGGGGAGACGAACCGGGACCCGTTCTTCTGGTACCAGAGCTTCAGGCCGTGGTACTCGTCGCCGACGTTCAGGTGCGACTGGGCGAACTTCACCACGGGGTTGTCCTCGGGGTGTTCGTCCTCGTGCGAGCGATAGCTCTTCACCAGGCTCCAAGCCGTGTAGACGAGGAACGCCCCGAACACGTAGAAGACCCACGAGAAGTTGTTGATCAGCTGGTAGCCCAGCGCGATGAAGATGCCGCGGAAGATCAGGGCCAGGATGATGCCGACCATCAGCGCTTCCTGCTGAAGTTGCCGCGGCACCTTCAGCGCGCCCATCAGCACGATGAAGACGAACAGGTTGTCCATCGAGAGGCTGTACTCCGTCAGCCAGCCCGCGTAGAACTCGATCCCGTAGTCGTGGCCGTGGTAGAGCAGCACCCAGGCACCGAAGGCGAGCGCCGCGCTGATGTAGATGCTGAGCGCGATCGCGCACTCCTTCATCGACGGCTCGCGCGGGTCGCGTGCGATGACGATGACGTCGAAGATCAGGACGGCGATGGTGACGCCGAGCGTGATGGTCCATTCGAGGGTCGAGACTTCCACTGACTCTCCTGCAGTAGGGGTGCGTCGGGCGCCTGAGGTCTCTTCCGGCGCCGTGTCAGGCGACCCGCGGCCCCGGACGGCGCCCCATGGAGCAGGGACCGACGTGCTGACGAGACCGCAGCGAAGGAATACTCCCCTCCTGCAGTACCCAGTCTTTCACGGCTCGGACGGCACACCGAATCCCAGTCCGGTGGTTGAGGTGCGAGTGCAGCGAGCCTCGAACCCGCGGGTCCACGATTGGTCACGAACCGCAGATTTCGGACCGTTCCTGCGGTTCGTGACCAATCGTGGCCGAACGCGGCGGCGTCCTCCCGATAGGCGCACATCACGGCCGGCGACGCTCGAGCGCAGCGGTCAGCGCCCCCCAAACGGCACGCCGAGCGCCGCGAGCTGCGCCTCGCCGCCGTCGAGCGCCGTGAGCACCCAGGCGCCGTCGGGGGTGAGCGTGAAGGAGTGCTCGTAGTGCGCGGCGAAGGATCCGTCAGCGGTGACGACCGTCCACTCGTCCTCGAGCAGCACGGTGTCCTTGGTGCCGAGCGTGATCATCGGCTCGACCGCGAGGGCCAGGCCGCGGACCAGCTTGGGGCCCCGGCCGGCGCGGCCGTAGTTGGGCACGTTGGGCGGTTGGTGCATCTCCGTCCCGATCCCGTGCCCGGTGTAGTCCTCGAGGATGCCGTAGTCGCCCGCGCCGCGGACGTGGGTCTCGACGGCGTGGGAGATGTCGGAGACGCGGCCGCCGAGGCGGGCGGCGGCGATCCCGCGCCACAGCGCCTCCTCGGTCACCCGCATCAGCTCGGTGACCTCGTCCGGCACCGGGCCCAGCGCCACGGTGATCGCGGCGTCGCCGTGCCAGCCGTCGACGATGGCGCCGCAGTCGATCGAGACGACGTCGCCGTCGGCGAGCACCCGGTCGCCGGGGATGCCGTGCACGACCTCGTCGTTGACCGAGGTGCAGATGGTGCCGGGGAACCCGTGGTAGCCGAGGAAGGACGGCGTCGCGCCCCGGGAGCGGATGTGGTCCTCGGCGATCCCGTCGAGCTCACCGGTGGTCATCCCGGCCCGCACCGAGGCGCGCAGCAGCTCCAGGGTCTCCCCGACGACCACGCCGGCGCGACGCATTGCGTCGATCTGCTCAGGCGACTTGATCTGGATCCCGCGGTCGAGCAGGCCCATCGGCACTCCCGTCAGCTCTGGGGGATGACGTCCAGCGCCTCGAAGATCCGCTTCGTGACCTCGTCGACCTCGCCCATGCCGTCGATGTCGTGCACCAGCCCACGCTTGCGGTAGACCGCGATGAGAGGCTCGGTCTCCTCGAGGTAGATCTCCTGACGGCGGCGGATGACGTCCTCGGTGTCGTCGGCACGGCCCTCGGTCCGGGCGCGCTGCAGCAGCCGCTGCACCACCTCCTCGGAGTCGACGGTCAGCACGACCACCGCGTCGAGGCGGTGACCGGTGCGCTCGATCATGCCGTCGAGCTCCTCGACCTGGGCCACGGTGCGTGGGTAGCCGTCGAGGAGGAAACCAGGATCGGCGTCGGGCTCGTCGATCCGGTTGCGGACCATCTGGTTGGTGATCTCGTCGGGGACGTACTCACCCGCGTCCATGTAGCGCTTCGCCTCGACACCGAGCTCGGTGCCCTGCGAGACGTTGGCGCGGAAGATGTCGCCGGTGGAGATGGCGGGGATGCCGAAGTGGTCGGCGACGTGCTTTGCCTGGGTGCCTTTGCCGGCCCCGGGCGGACCCATCAGGATGAGGCGCATTTAACGGAGGAATCCTTCGTAATTGCGCTGCTGGAGCTGGCTCTCGATCTGCTTCACCGTGTCGAGTGCGACACCGACCATGATCAGGATGGAGGTTCCGCCGAACGGGAAGTTCTGGTTCGCGTCGATGAGAACCAGTGCGATCAGCGGAATCAGCGAGATCAGACCGAGATAGAGCGCGCCCGGCAGCGTGATGCGGGACAGGACGTAGGACAAGTAGTCCTGGGTCGGCTTGCCCGCCCGGATTCCGGGTATGAAGCCGCCGTACTTCTTCATGTTGTCGGACACCTCTTGCGGGTTGAAGGTGATCGACACGTAGAAGTAGGTGAAGAAGATGATGAGCAGGAAGTAGACGATCATGTAGAGCGGGTGGTCGCCCTGCACGAAGTACTTCGAGATCCAGGTGACCCACTGGGAGTCGCTGTTCTGGTTGAACTGCACCGCCATCGCGGGCAGGTAGAGCAGCGACGAGGCGAAGATGACCGGGATGATGCCGGCCTGGTTGACCTTCAGCGGGATGTACGTCGAGCTGCCGCCGAACATCTTGCGGCCGACCATCCGGCGGGCGTACTGCACCGGGATCCGGCGCTGGGCCTGCTCGATGAAGATGACCGCCGCGACGATGACCAGGCCGATCGCGATCACGATCGAGAAGACCCACCAGCCCTGGCTCTTGCCGACCTGCCACAGGGCGGTCGGGAAGGTGGCCACCACCTGGGTGAAGATCAGGATCGACATGCCGTTGCCGACGCCGTGCTCGGTGATCAGCTCGCCGAGCCACATGATGACCGCGGTGCCGGCGGTCATCGTGATGACCATGACCAGGAACGTGGTGGTGCTCTGGCTGTGCAGCAGCGGCTCGGGGCAGTTCTGCAGCAGGTTGCCCGAGCGGGCGAGGGCCACGATGCCGGTGGCCTGCAGCAGCGCGAGACCGAGGGTGAGGTAGCGGGTGTACTGCGTGATCTTGGTCTGCCCCGCCTGGCCTTCCTTCTTCAGCGCCTCGAGCCGCGGAATGACCACGACGAGCAGCTGCAGGATGATGCTGGCGGTGATGTAGGGCATGATCCCGAGCGCGAAGACGGTCAGCTGGAGCAGCGCCCCGCCCGAGAACAGGTTGATCAGGTTGTAGACGCCCTGGTTGTTGGCGTCGTCCCCGAGGCAGCTCTGCACGTTGTCGACATTGACGCCCGGGGCCGGGATCTGAGAGCCGGCCCGGAAGATCACGATCATCAGCAGGACGAACAGCAGCTTGCGCCGCAGGTCCGGGGTCCGGAAAGCGTTCACGAACGCGCTGAGCACGAGATCCTCTTTCTCCAGCTGGTGGCGGGCCCAGAGGCCCGTGGAAGCCTAACAGGCACCCGGTGCACCGATGGGGCGCAGGAGGCAGGCTCCGCGCCCCATCGGCATTGCTGTGTCAGACGATGGTCGCCGTGCCACCGGCGGCCTCGATCTTCTCCTTGGCGGAGTTCGAGAACGCATTGGCGGTGACAGCGACCTTGACCGAGATCTCGCCCTGGCCGAGCACCTTGACGGGCTGGCCCTTGCGAACGGCGCCGCGGGCGACGAGCTCGTCGACGGTCACTTCGCCACCCTCGGGGAACAGCTCGCCGAGCCGGTCGAGGTTGACGACCTGGAACTCCACCTTGAAGGGGTTCTTGAAGCCCTTCAGCTTGGGGAGCCGCATGTGGATCGGCATCTGGCCACCCTCGAACGAGGCCGGCACCTGGTTGCGGGCCTTGGTGCCCTTGGTGCCGCGACCGGCCGTCTTGCCCTTGGAGCCCTCACCGCGACCCACACGGGTCTTGGCGGTCTTGGCGCCGGGGGCGGGCCGCAGGTGGTGCAGCTTCAATGTCATGTCAGTCGACCTCCTCGACCGTCACCAGGTGACGGACGGTCTGGACCATGCCGCGGATCTCCGGGCGGTCCTCCTTGACGACCACGTCGCCGATCCGCTTCAGACCGAGCGTGCGCAGCGTCTCGCGCTGGTTGGCCTTGCAGCCGATCGTGGACTTCTTCTGCTGGACCTTGAGGCGAGCCATTACGAGCTCACCCCGGCCGGCTTCGTGGTGTCCACCTCGGCCTGGGCCTTGAGCAGCGCCGCCGGAGCGACCTCCTCGACCGGCAGGCCACGGCGTGCGGCCACCGTCTCGGGCT
Organism: uncultured Actinomycetota bacterium; assembly: GCA_963813615.1. GTDB lineage: Bacteria > Actinomycetota > Actinomycetes > Propionibacteriales > Nocardioidaceae > Nocardioides. The sequence goes on along the minus strand of CAWFAE010000015.1, from coordinate 594,917 downwards.
GCTCGAGCATCCGCAGCGCCTCGACCGTGGCGTGGACGATGTTGATCTGGTTGGACGAGCCCAGCGACTTGCTCAGCACGTCGTGGATGCCGGCGCACTCCAGCACGGCACGCACCGGGCCACCCGCGATCACACCGGTACCGGGAGCGGCCGGGCGCAGCAGCACCACGCCGGCGGCCTTCTCGCCCTGGACGGGGTGCGGGATGGTGCCCTGGATGCGGGGGACGCGGAAGAAGGACTTCTTCGCCTCCTCGACACCCTTGGCGATCGCCGCCGGCACCTCCTTGGCCTTGCCGTAGCCGACGCCGACCATGCCGTCACCGTCGCCCACGACCACGAGGGCGGTGAAGCTGAAGCGACGACCACCCTTCACGACCTTGGCGACTCGGTTGATCGCGACGACGCGCTCGAGGTAGGCGTTCTTGTCCGCGCCCTGGCCCCGACCACCGTCGCGTCCACCACGACGATCGCCACCCGAACGCTGTCCGCGCTGGGGTCCACTCATGAGTTACTCCCTACTCGGTTCTGCATGTCCGTGAAGTGTGTGGTCACAGCGTCAGGCCGCCTTCACGGGCGCCGTCGGCCAGGGCCGCGATGCGACCGTGGTACTTGTTGCCGGCGCGGTCGAAGACCACGCCCTCGATGCCCTGGGCCTTGGCGCGCTCGGCAACGAGCTCGCCGACCTTCTTGGCCTTGGCCGTCTTGTCGCCGTCGAGGGAGCGCAGGTCGCCCTCCATCGTGGAGGCGTACGCCAGCGTCTTGCCCTCCAGGTCGTCGACGACCTGGGCGCTGATGTGCTTCGACGAACGGGTCACCACCAGGCGAGGACGCTCGGCGGTGCCCGAGAGCTTCTTGCGGCCCCGGATCTGCCGGCGCGCCCGCGACTTCTGTCGCGCAGCGGTGTGCTTGTGGGCCTTCAGCGAGATAGCCATGGTTACTTACCAGCCTTTCCGACCTTGCGGCGGATGTGCTCGCCGGCGTAACGGACGCCCTTGCCCTTGTAGGGCTCCGGCTTGCGCAGCTTGCGGATGTTGGCCGCGACCTCACCGACGAGCTGCTTGTCGATGCCCGCGACGCCGAGCCGGGTGGGGCTCTCCACCGAGAACGTGATGCCCTCGGGTGCGTCGAAGACGATCGGGTGTGAGTACCCGAGCTGGAACTCCAGCTGGGTCGGGCCCTTGGACAGGACGCGGTAACCGACGCCCACGATCTCGAGCTTCTTCTCGTAGCCCTCGGTGACGCCCACGACCATGTTGTTGATCAGCGTGCGGGTCAGGCCGTGCAGCGCCTTGCTCTCGCGCTCGTCGTCGGGACGACGGACGTCGACCACGGCGTCGTTCTTCTCGACGGTGATCGGCTCGGCGACGGTGTGGCTCAGGGTGCCCTTGGGGCCCTTCACGGTCACCGTGCTCGCCGTGGCGCCATCGATCTGGACGTCCACACCGGACGGGACCGGAATGGGGAGCTTGCCAATACGCGACATCTCTATCTCCTTCGTGGTCCCCGGGTCACCAGACGTAGGCGAGGACTTCCCCACCCACGCCCTTCTGGTTCGCCTGACGGTCGGTCAGCAGACCCTGGCTCGTCGAGATGATCGCGACGCCGAGGCCACCGAGCACCTTGGGCAGGCCGGTCTTCTTGGCGTAGACGCGCAGGCCGGGCTTGCTGATCCGGCGTACGCCGGCGATCGAGCGCTCGCGGTTGCGGCCGTACTTGAGGGTGATCGTGAGCGTCTTGCCCACGGTGTCCTCGGCATCGGCCACCTCGAAGGAGGTGATGTAGCCCTCCTGCTTGAGGATCTCCGCGACGCCCTGCTTCAGCTTGCTGTAGGGCATCGTCACGTCGTCGTGGAACGCCTGGTTGGCGTTGCGCAGACGGGTCAGCATGTCTGCGATCGGGTCGGTCATCGTCATTTGCTTGGTTCTCTCTCTTCTGTGGTTTCGCGCCGCTCGGGGCGCCGCGACCTTCAGCGATCAGTTGTTGTGGGTCACCAGGAGGACTTGGTCACGCCGGGCAGCTCGCCCCGGTGCGCCATCTCGCGCAGGCAGATCCGGCACAGGCCGAACTTGCGGTAGACGGCCTTCGGCCGGCCGCAGCGCTGGCAGCGGGTGTAGCCGCGCACCTTGAACTTGGGCTTGCGGGCCGCCTTGACCCTCAGTGCAGTCTTCGCCATGTCTCTCTCCTGCTCAGCGCTCAGCGAAGGGGAACCCGAGCTGCTTGAGCAGGGCCCGCCCCTCGTCGTCGTTGGTCGCGGTCGTGACGACCGTGATGTCCATGCCCCGCTGGCGGTCGACCTTGTCCTGGTCGATCTCGTGGAACATGACCTGCTCGGTCAGGCCGAACGTGTAGTTGCCCCTGCCGTCGAACTGCTGCGGCGAGAGGCCGCGGAAGTCGCGGATCCGGGGCAGCGCCAGGGACAGCAGACGGTCGAGGAACTCCCACATCCGGTCGCCACGCAGCGTCACGTGCGCGCCGATCGGCATGCCCTCACGGAGCTTGAACTGGGCGATCGACTTGCGCGCCTTGGTGACGGCCGGCTTCTGGCCGGTGATCACCGTCAGGTCGCGGATCGCGCCCTCGATCAGCTTGGAGTCGCGGGCCGCCTCGCCGACGCCCATGTTGACCACGATCTTGGTCAGGCCGGGCACCTGCATGACGTTCTTGATGTCGAACTCCGACTGCAGCGCCGGGAGGATCTCCTCGCGGTAGCGCGTCTTCAGCCGGGGCGTCACCTTCGCCGACACCTGCGGTGCCTCGGTGGTGGTGGTCTCGCTCATCAGATTTCCTTGCCGGTCTTGCGGGAGATGCGCACGCTGCGCGTCGCCTGGTACGTCGAGCCGTCGGGGCGGCGCTTGGTGACCTCTTCGCGGCGGAAGCCGATCCGGGTCACGCCGTCGCCCTCGACGAGCATCACGTTGGAGACGTGGATGGGCGCCTCGGTGGTGATGATGCCGCCGGTGGTGCCGGCCCGGCCGCCCTGGTTGACGACCTTGGTGTGCCGCTTGATGCGGTTGACGCCCTCGACGATCAGCCGCTGCTCCTCGCGGAGCACCTTGATGACCTTGCCCTCGGCGCCCTTGTCCTTGCCAGCGATCACCTTGACGGTGTCGCCCTTCTTGATGTTCACAGAAGCCTTCTTCGACTGTGCCATGTCAGAGCACCTCCGGTGCCAGCGAGATGATCTTCATGAACTTCTTGTCGCGCAGCTCGCGACCCACGGGGCCGAAGATGCGCGTGCCGCGCGGCTCGCCGTCGGGCTTGAGGATCACCGCGGCGTTCTCGTCGAAGCGGATGTAGGAACCGTCCGGCCGGCGGCGCTCCTTGACGGTGCGCACGATGACGGCCTTGACGACGTCGCCCTTCTTGACGTTGCCGCCGGGGATCGCGTCCTTGACGGTGGCGACGATGACGTCGCCGATGCCGGCGTAGCGCCGACCCGAGCCGCCGAGCACGCGGATGCAGAGGATCTGCTTCGCACCCGTGTTGTCGGCGACCTTGAGTCGCGACTCCTGCTGGATCATTGGTCTCTCCTGGTTGTCGTGCTGGTTCTCGCGGCCTCGGGGACCGGGAGCCTGGCCGAACTGGTTACTTGGCCTTCTCGAGGATCTCGACGACGCGCCACCGCTTGGTGGCCGACAGCGGACGGGTCTCCATCAGGAGGACCCGGTCGCCGATGCCGCACGCGTTCTGCTCGTCGTGAGCCTTGAGCCGGGCGGTCTTGCGCATGACCTTGCCGTACAGCGCGTGCTTGACGCGGTCCTCGACGGTCACGACCACGGTCTTGTCCATCTTGTCGCTGACGACCAAGCCCTCCTTGGTCTTGCGGGTGTTCCGCTCGGTGGTCTGCTGCTCGGTCATGCGCTCGTCCCATCCTCGTCTTGCTCAGCCTCGGTGCTGGAGCCCGGCTCCACGCGGATGCCGAGCTCGCGCTCGCGCACCACGGTGTAGATCCGGGCGATGTCCTTCTTGACCGTGCGGAGCCGGCCGTGGCTCTCCAGCTGGCCGGTGGCCGCCTGGAAGCGGAGGTTGAACAGCTCCTCCTTGGCCTCGCGCAGCTTTGCCTCGAGGTCGACGTCGTTCAGGTCGTCGAGCTCGTGCGCCTTGACACCCTGAGCCATCAGAATTCACCCGCCTCTCGCGAGATGAACCGGCACTTCATCGGGAGCTTGTGCATCGCACGGCGCATCGCCTCGCGAGCGGTCTCCTCGTCCACACCGGAGAGTTCGAACATGACGCGGCCGGGCTTGACGTTGGCGATCCACCACTCGGGGGAGCCCTTACCGGAACCCATCCGGGTCTCGGCCGGCTTCTTGGTCAGCGGGCGGTCGGGGTAGATGTTGATCCACACCTTGCCGCCTCGCTTGATGTGCCGGGTCATGGCGATACGGGCCGACTCGATCTGCCGGTTGGTCACGTAGTGACCCTCGACCGCCTGGACCCCGAACTCGCCGAACGCGAGACGGGTGCCGCCCTTGGCAACGCCACGCCGCCGGGGGTGGTGCTGCTTGCGGTGCTTGATGCGACGGGGCATCAACATGACGTCAGCCCTCCGTTCCGGACTCGGTGGTGGGAGCCGCCGCAGCCTCGGCGGGCGCGGCGGCCGGAGCCTCGCGGTCCGCACGGCTCGGTCGGTCGCCACGCGAGCCACGGCTCGGGCGGTCGCCACCACGGTTGGGGCGGCCGCCGCGGCCGGGGACACCGGCGCGGGCAGCGGCCTGGGCCTGACGCTCGGCACGGGTGCCGGCGACCTCGCCCTTGTAGATCCAGACCTTCACGCCGATCCGGCCGAAGGTCGTGCGGGCCTCGTAGAAGCCGTAGTCGATGTCCGCACGCAGCGTGTGCAGCGGGACCCGGCCCTCGCGGTAGAACTCGGTGCGCGACATCTCGGCGCCGTTGAGGCGGCCGGAGCACTGGATCCGGATGCCCTTGGCACCGGAGCGCATCGAGGTCTGCATCGCCTTGCGCATCGCCCGGCGGAACTGCACCCGGCCGGACAGCTGCTCGGCGACACCCTGGGCGACCAGCTGAGCGTCGATCTCGGGGTTCTTGACCTCGAGGATGTTCAGCTGGACCTGCTTGCCGGTGAGCTTCTCGAGCTCACCGCGGATCCGGTCGGCCTCGGCGCCACGGCGGCCGATGACGATGCCCGGACGGGCCGTGTGGATGTCCACCCGGACCCGGTCGCGGGTGCGCTCGATCTCGACCTTGGAGATGCCGGCCCGCTCCATGCCCTTGGAGAGCAGCTTGCGGATGGCGACATCCTCGCCGACGTACGACTTGTACAGCTTGTCGGCGTACCAGCGGGACTTGTGGTCCGTCGAGATGCCGAGGCGGAAGCCGTTCGGGTTGATCTTCTGGCCCATCAGGCACTCCGTCCGTTCTTCTTCTGGTCAACCACGTCAGCCGGCTGGACGGCCAGGGTGATGTGGCTGGTGCGCTTGTTGATCCGGGTCGCCCGGCCCTGGGCGCGCGGGCGCCAGCGCTTCATGGTCGGACCCTCGTCGACCTGCGCGACCGAGACGACCAGGTCGTCGGTGGCGAGGCCCTCGGTGGTCTCGGCGTTGGCGATCGCGCTCTCCAGCACCTTGTAGACGGTGCTGGCGGCGGCCTGCGGGGCGAACTGCAGGATCGCCAGCGCCTCGTCGACGGGCAGCCCGCGGACCAGGTCGACGACCCGGCGGGCCTTCATCGGGGTGATCCGCACGTAGCGGGCACTCGCGAAGGCGCCCGGCTGGTCGCCGAGCAGCGACTCGCGGCGGGCGCTGGTGCGCCTGCGCTCGGTGGTAGACATCAGCGACGACGCCCCTTCCGGTCGTCCTTCACGTGGCCGCGGTAGGTGCGCGTCGGCGCGAACTCGCCGAGCTTGTGGCCGACCATCGCGTCGGTCACGAACACCGGGACGTGCTTGCGGCCGTCGTGTACGGCGATCGTGTGACCGATCATGTCGGGCACGATCATCGAGCGGCGCGACCACGTCTTGATCACGTTGTGGCTGCCCTTCTCGTTCTCCGCGTCCACCTTCTTCTGCAGGTGGTCGTCGACGAAGGGGCCCTTCTTCAGACTGCGAGGCATATCAGTTACTTCCTACCCTTGCCGGACTTGCGGCGGCGGATGATCTGGCTGTCGCTGGTCTTGCGCTTGCGCGTGCGACCCTCGGGCTTGCCCCACGGCGACACCGGGTGGCGACCACCGGAGGTCTTGCCCTCGCCACCACCGTGCGGGTGGTCGACCGGGTTCATGACGACACCGCGAACGGTCGGGCGCTTGCCCTTCCACCGCATCCGGCCGGCCTTGCCCCAGTTGATGTTGGACTGCTCGGCGTTGCCGACCTCGCCCACCGTCGCGCGGCAGCGGACGTCGACGAAGCGCATTTCGCCGGACGGCATCCGCAGGGTCGCGCGGGACCCCTCGCGGGCCACCAGCTGGGCGCTGTTGCCGGCCGAGCGGGCGATCTTCGCGCCGCCGCCGGGGCGGAGCTCGACGCAGTGGATGGTCGTACCGACCGGGATGTTGCGCAGCGGCAGGTTGTTGCCGGGCTTGATGTCGGCGGTGGGGCCCGACTCCAGCGTCATGCCCTGCACGAGGTCCTTCGGCGCGATGATGTAGCGCTTCTCGCCGTCGGCGTAGTGCAGCAGCGCGATCCGGGCGGTGCGGTTGGGGTCGTACTCGATGTGCGCGACCTTGGCCGGGACGCCGTCCTTGTCGTAGCGACGGAAGTCGATGATCCGGTAGGCCCGCTTGTGGCCGCCGCCCTGGTGCCGGGTGGTGATCCGGCCCTGGTTGTTGCGGCCGCCCTTCTTGGGCAGCGGACGCGTCAGCGACTTCTCCGGCGTGGTCCGGGTGATCTCGACGAAGTCGGCGACCGACGAGCCACGACGGCCCGGGGTGGTCGGCTTGTACTTGCGGATAGCCATGTCAGTTCCTCACTCAGACCCGGTCAGGAGACCGGACCTCCGAAGATGTCGATGCGGTGACCCTCCGCCAGGCTGACGATGGCGCGCTTGGTGTCCTTGCGCTTGCCGAGGCCGTTGCGGGTACGACGGGTCTTGCCCTGGCGGTTCAGCGTGTTGACCGAGGTCACCTTGACGTTGAACACCCGCTCGACCGCGATCTTGATCTCGGTCTTGTTGGCGTCCGGGCGGACCAGGAAGGTGTACTTGTTGGCGTCGAGGAGGCCGTAGCTCTTCTCGGACACGACCGGCGCGATCAGGATGTCGCGGTCGTCCTTGTGCAGGGTGCTCACTTGTCGCCCTCCTTCTCACCGGCACGGGCGAAGCCCGCGGCCTCGGCGTCCTCAGCGGACTTGAACCAGAAGTCGGCGGCATTGACGTCGTAGCCGTCGTCCTCCGGCTCGCGGTAGAGGCCGGCGGCCTCGTCGGCCATGACCTCGTAGCCCTTGGGGGCCCTGGCGCTCTTCAGCGGGGCCTTGGCGCCCTTGGGCAGGGCGGGCTTCTCGTCGTCGGCGGTCTCGGCCTTCGTCTCGGCCTTGGCCTCGGTCTTGGCCTCGGGCTTCGCCTCGGCCTTGGCCTCCGGCTCGTCCGTCGCAGCCGGGGCGTCGGCGGCCTTCGCCGCGGGGGCGCCGGCCTTGCCGTGGCGGGCCACGAACTCGTCGTAGGCACCACGGGTGAAGACGACGTCCTCGGACGCCAGCACGTCGTAGGTGTTGAGCTGGTCGACGGCCACGATGTGCACCTCGGCCGCGTTGCGCAGCGAGAGCCAGGTGGTCGCGTCGGTGCGCTCGAGCACCACGAGGAACCGGTCGCGGTCGGCCAGGCCGGCCAGCGCGGCCAGGGCCGTCTTGGTCGAGGGCTTGTCGCCCTTGACCAGGCCGTCGACCACGTGGATGCGCTCGTTGCGGGCCCGGTCGGACAGGGCGCCGCGCAGGGCGGCGGCCTTCATCTTCTTGGGGGTGCGCTGGTCGTAGCTGCGCGGCTGCGGGCCGTGGACGATGCCACCGCCGGCGAACTGCGGCGAGCGGATCGAGCCCTGGCGGGCGCGGCCGGTGCCCTTCTGCTTGTAGGGCTTGCGGCCACCGCCGCGGACCTCGCCGCGGGTCTTGGTGGCGTGGGTGCCCTGGCGGGCGGCCGCCTGCTGGGCGACGACGACCTGGTGGATCAGCGGGATGTTGACCTGTACGTCGAAGATCTCGGCCGGCAGGTCGACCTTCACGGTCTTGGTAGCCATCTGGGTCAGCCCTCCTGGCTCTTCGCAGCGGTGCGGAGCACGATCAGGCCGCCCTTGGGGCCGGGCACGGCGCCCTTGACCAGGATCAGGCCCTTCTCGGCGTCCACGGCGTGCACGGTGAGGTTCTGGGTGGTGACCGTGTCGGAGCCCATCCGGCCGGCCATCCGGACGCCCTTGAACACGCGACCGGGAGTCGCGCAGGCGCCGATCGAGCCCGGCTTGCGGTGGTTGCGGTGCGCACCGTGGGAGGCGCCGACGCCGTGGAACCCGTGCCGCTTCATCACACCGGCGAAGCCCTTGCCCTTGCTCGTGCCGGTCACGTCGATGACCTGGCCGGGCTCGAAGGTGTCGACGCCGAGCTCCTGGCCGACGGTGTACTCCGACGCGTCAGCGGTGCGGATCTCGACGATGTGGCGGCGCGGGGTGGTCCCGGCCTTGGTGAAGTGGCCGGCCTGCGGCTTGGTGACCTTGCGGCCGTCGATCTCGCCGAACCCGACCTGGATGGCGTTGTAGCCGTCGGTCTCGGGCTGGCGGACCTGCGTCACCACGTTGGTGGACGCCGCGATCACCGTCACCGGGACGATGCGGTTGTTCTCGTCCCACAGCTGGGTCATGCCGAGCTTGGTGCCCAGCAGGCCCTTCACGTTGCGTTCAAACGTTCCAGTCATGTCCGTCGACCTCAGAGCTTGATCTCGATGTCGACACCCGCCGGCAGGTCGAGACGCATCAGCGAGTCGACGGTCTTCGGCGTGGGGTCGATGATGTCGATGAGCCGCTTGTGGGTGCGCATCTCGAAGTGCTCGCGGGAGTCCTTGTACTTGTGGGGCGAGCGGATGACGCAGTACACGTTCTTCTCGGTCGGCAGCGGCACCGGGCCGGCGACCTTGGCACCCGTGCGGGTGACCGTGTCCACGATCTTGCGCGCCGAGGTGTCGATCACCTCGTGGTCATAGGCCTTGAGCCTGATGCGGATCTTCTGTCCCGCCATAGGTCTCTCTCGTCCTTACTCTTCCGCTGCTCTGTTCCGGCGACGTCCTCGGGCTTGAGTCGGTCCCGCCCTGCTGCTCGCCACCCTCCACCCGCCGACCCCCGCGGTCGGGCGTGTCGCGCATACTTCTCGCACGTCAGCCCGCACCGATCTCTCGGGTTCCTGCTTGTGTTGTGTGGCGCCCGACGGGTTCGTCGGGCTTGATCGGGTCTCCTGGATCGGTGCGACCGCACGCAGGCCACTGATCACTCGTTTGGCGACGAACGCCGGAGACGCGATTCAGTAGTCAAGATGTGCCGCACCCCGGCAACCCACCGGAGCAACCTGCATATCTTGTCAGAGACGGGGCGGTGGCGCCAAATCGGTCTGCGCCCTACCCTCGTGGGTGTGGAAAACGAGAACACGTTCTACTTCGCCGACGGCGGCGACGGGGCGGCGCCGGTGCGGGTGGTCGTGTGGGGCACCGGGAACATGGGCCGGGCCGCGATCCGGGCGGTGGTCGCCCACCCTGGTCTCGAGCTCGCGGCGGTCGTGGTCTCCAACCCGGAGAAGGACGGTCGCGACGCCGGCGACCTGGCCGACCTCGGACGCCGGCTCGGCGTGGCGGCGACGCTCGACGCCGACGCAGCTCTGGCGGACCTGGGCGGTGGCGGAGCGGTCGCCTACACGGCGTCCGGCGAGCTGCGCCCCGACGAGGCCATGAAGGACATCGCCACGGCGCTGCGCGGCGGCGCGGTGGTGGTGACCCCCGCCGTCTACGCGCTCTACGACCCCCGGAACGCGCCGGACGACGTACGCGACACCGCTCGAGGAGGCGTGCCGGGAGGGCGGCTCCGCCCTGTTCGTCAGCGGGATCGACCCCGGCTGGGGCAACGACCTGCTCCCGGTGCTGGTCTCCGGACTCGCCGGCACCGTCGACCAGGTGCGGTGCCAGGAGATCTTCGACTACTCGACCTACGACGCGGCCGACTCGGTGCGGATGATCGTCGGCATGGGCGAGCCCATGGACTACCAGCCGCCGATGGTCGCGCCCGGCATCCCGACCATGGTGTGGGGCGGGCAGGTGCGGATGATCGCCCGGGCGCTCGGCGTCGAGCTCGACGAGATCCGCGAGACCCTCGACCGGCGTCCGCTCGAGGCCGACGTCACCACCGCGCTGGGCGACTTCGCGGCCGGCACCCAGGGCGCGCTGCGCTTCGAGGTGCAGGGCATCGTCGCCGGCGAGCCCCGCATCGTGATCGAGCACGTCACCCGCATCTCCGGCACCTGCGCCCCCGACTGGCCGATGCCGCCCGACGGCGGCGACGGGGCGCACCGGGTGATCATCGAGGGCCGCCCGCGCATCGAGGTGGCGGTCGAGGCCACCGACGAGGGCGGCAACCGTGCGGCGGGCGGCAACGCCACCGCGGCCAACCGGCTGGTCAACGCGATCCCCTGGCTGCGCGCCGCCGCGCCCGGCCTGTACGACGGGCTCGACGTCCCCGTCTCCCCCGCCACCGGACGGCTCACCCCCACCATCGAGAGGACCCCGACGTGATCATCGACGTACCCGAGGGCAAGGACCCGATCGTCTACGTGTGGGGCGAGATGGTGCCGGGGATCGGCCCGGCCGCCGCCACGTTCGCCACCAGCGTCTACTCCGACAGCACGCTCGGCCTGCGCGAGTTCGAGGCCGCCCGGCTGCGGGTCGCCCAGATCAACGGCTGCCTGTTCTGCCAGGACTGGCGCACCGAGCGCGACGGCGAGAAGGTCGAGGACACCTTCGACGCCGCCGTCACGGAGTGGCGGACGACCGACGCGTTCGACGACCGTGCCCGGCTGGCCGCGGAGTACGCCGAGCGCTACTGCCTCGACCACCACGGGCTCGACGACGAGTTCTGGGGCCGGATGAAGGCGGCGTACACCGATCGCGAGATCGTCGAGCTCTCGATGTGCCTCGGCTCGTGGATCGGTTTCGGGCGGCTCAACCGGGTGCTCGGTCTGGACGCCGCGTGCGTGCTGCCAAGCCACCTCGCGTCGAGCTGAGCCGGCCTCCCGGGGCCGGTTTCGGCTGCACCGCCGCGTGACAGGATGCAGCCATGACGGACTACCCGCCTCCCGGCGCTCCGCCGCCGCCGGGTGCTCCGCCAGTCGGGCCGTCCGGTCCGCCGCCGTCCCGGTGGGGTACGGCGCCCCCAGCGCCGCCCGGGTGGCAGCCCGCCCCGGGCATGCTCGGCGCGGCTCACAAGCCGGGCGCGATCCCGCTCCGCCCGCTGACCCTGGGCGAGATCTACGACGGGGCGTTCCGGATCATCCGGTTCAACCCCAAGGCCACGGTCGGCTCCGCCGTGCTGGTCGCCTCGGTCACGATGATGATCCCGGTCGTCGTCACCGCGATCCTGACCTGGACCATCGGCGCCACGTTCGACGCGACCGGTGAGGACCAGTCCACCGAGGACCTGGCAGGCACCCTCGGCTCGTTCGGCGCTCTCGGCCTGGGCGCGGTTCTGCAGGTGTTCGGGCTGCTGTTCGTCACCGGCATGATCGTGCAGGTCACCGCGGCCGCCGCCATCGGTCGCCGGCTGACCCTCGGCCAGGCCTGGGCGGCCACCCGCGGCAAGCGGTGGCGGCTGGTCGGACTGTCGGTCCTGCTCTGGGTGATGACGCTGGCCCTGATCGCGGTCTACGTCGTGGCGCTGGTCGTGGCGTTCACGGTGGCGGACCTGCTCGCCGCCGTGCTGTTCACGGTCGGCTGGACCGTGCTGTTCCTGTGCGTGATGGCCTGGTTCTGGATCCGGGTCTACTACCTGCCGGTGCCGGCCCTGATGCTGGAGCCGATCGGCATCTTCCAGTCGCTGGGCAGGGGCTTCCGGCTCACCCGGGGGCAGTTCTGGCGGACGTTCGGGATCGCGCTGCTCACCTACGTCATCGCCCAGGTCGGCGGGTCGATGCTGTCCTTCCCGATCAACCTGATCGGCCAGATCGCCCTCTTCGCGCTCGACCCCGAGTACGCCCTGCTCGGTCTGGTGATCCTCCAGGCGGTCAGCTCGGTGGTCGCGGCCGCCTTCGTCGCGCCGTTCAGCTCCGCGGTGAGCTCGCTGCAGTACGTCGACCAGCGGATGCGCAAGGAGGCCTTCGACGTCGAGCTGATGACCCAGGCCGGCCTGACCGCCTCATGATCCTTCCCGACCCGCCGCTCGACCCCACGCCGGACGAGGCCCGCTCGGCGCTGCGGCGCGAGCTGCTCAAGCCCGAGTACTACGACGACAACCTCGTCGAGCGGCTGATCACCTGGCTCCGCCGGCAGCTCGACAAGGGCGTCGAGGCGGCGGTGGACCTGCCGCCGCTGCAGACGTTCGCGGCGATGGTGCTGGTGGTGCTGCTGGTCGGCGCGCTGGTGTGGCTGGTCCGCCGGGCGCGCGGGAGCGCGCGGGCCCCGCGCGACAAGCAGGCGGTGCTCACCGACGAGGCGGTCACCGCCGCCGAGCTGCGCGCCCGCGCGGAGGCGGCGCTGGCCGACGGCCGACACGAGGACGCGCTGGTCGACGGCTTCCGGGCGCTGGCGGCGCGGCAGGTGGAGCGCGGGCGCCTGGACGACACCCCCGGCGCGACCGCGCACGAGGTGGCCGGGGTCCTGGCCCGCGAGTACCCCGATCGCGGGTCGAGGGTCGACACCGCCGCCGCGCTCTTCGACTCGGTGCTGTACGGCGACCGGCCGGCCACCCGCGAGCAGGCGCTCGACGTCCTCACCCTCGACGACGACCTGGCGGTGCTGCGATGAACCTGTGGCGACGGCACCGCGCCACGCTGCTGATCGTCGGCGCGTTCGTGCTGGCGGTCGTCCTCGTGATCTGGTCGACCGACGGCGGCCAGGAGAACGACATCCGCTTCGACCCGGCGAACCGGGGCCCGGACGGCGCCCAGGCGGTGGCCAGGGTGCTCGAGGACGAGGGCGTCGACGTACACGTGGCGCGCTCGGCCGACGCGTTCGACGACGAGGAGGTCGGCTCGGGCACCACCGTGGTGGTCACCTCGACCGAGCAGCTCGGCAACAGCACGCTGACCGGGCTGCTCGAGCAGACCGGCGACGCCCGGCTGGTGTTCGTCGAGCCTGGCCCACTGGTCACCGGCGAGCTCGGCCTCAGCGGCTTCCCGGAGACGCACGGCCTCGGCAACGGGCGCGACGCCGCGTGCGACGACCCGCTGTTCGACGGGCTGACCATGAAGGTCGACCAGGCGATCGCCTACCCCGGAGAGGGCTGCTTCAGCGACGGTGGCTCCGCGGTGGTCACCGAGCGCGAGGGCGCGGTGCTGTTCGGCGCCGGCGAGGCGCTGACCAACGACCAGGTGCTGCGGGCGGACAACGCGGCCGTGGCGCTGCGCCTGCTCGGCCAGGACGACGACCTGGTCTGGTACGTCCCGACGTACGACGACCTGGCCGGCGACGACGAGACCGGCCTCGGCCCGCTGCTCCCGCGCTGGATCGAGCCCGGGCTGTGGCTGCTGCTGGTGGCGGCGGTGTTCCTCGTCCTGTGGCGGGCCCGACGCCTGGGCCGGCTCGCCACCGAGCCGCTCCCGGTGGTGGTCAAGGCGATCGAGACCACGCGCAGCCGGGGCCGCCTCTACCGCCGGGCCGGCGACCGGGGCCACGCCGCCACGGCGTTGCGCTCCGCCGCGCGGCGCCGGGCCGCCGTACGACTGCGCCTGGGTGCGGGGCACTCCGAGGCCGAGCTGGTCCGCGACGTCGCCCGGCACACCGGCCGCACCGAGGCCGACGTCGCCGCACTCGTCGGCTCCCAGGCTCCTGATCCGACCCACGACCACGACCTGATCCGCCTGGCCAGCGACCTGGCCGGGCTCGACAGAGAGGTACGCCGCACATGAGCGAGACCCAGACCGCCTCCACCGATGCCGCCGCGCGCGAGCGGCTGGTCGCCGTACGTCGCGAGGTGGCCAAGGCAGTGGTCGGCCAGGACGCCGCGGTGTCCGGCCTGCTGGTCGCGATGCTGTGTGGAGGGCACGTGCTGATGGAGGGCGTGCCCGGTACGGCGAAGACGCTGCTCGTGCGCACCCTCGCCGCGTCGCTGTCGGTCGACACCCGGCGGGTGCAGTTCACTCCCGACCTGATGCCCGGCGACATCACCGGCTCGATGGTGATCGACAGCCGGCAGGGCGAGCTGAGCTTCCGCGAGGGCCCGGTGTTCACCAACCTGCTGCTCGCCGACGAGATCAACCGGACCCCGCCCAAGACGCAGTCGGCGCTGCTGGAGGCGATGGAGGAGGGCCAGGTCTCGGTCGACGGAGTGACCCACCCGCTCCCGCGGCCGTTCCTGGTCGCGGCGACCCAGAACCCGGTCGAGTACGAAGGCACCTACCCGCTGCCCGAGGCGCAGCTGGACCGGTTCCTGCTGAAGGTGGTGCTGCCGATCCCGGACCGGGCCGCCGAGCTGGAGATCCTGAGCCGGCACGCGGCCGGTTTCGACCCGCGCGACGTGGCCGGCGCCGGCGTCACCGCGGTGGCCTCCGGCGACGACATCGCCGCCGGTCAGGCCGCGGTGAAGGCGGTGCAGGTCTCTCCCGAGGTCTCGGGGTACATCGTCGACATCGCCCGCGCCACCCGCGAGTCGCCCTCGCTGTCGCTGGGGGTCAGCCCGCGCGGCGCGACCGCCCTGCTGCGCTCGGCCCGGGCCTGGGCGTGGCTCTCGGGTCGCGACTTCGTGACGCCCGACGACGTGAAGTCGCTCGCGCACGCCACGCTCGTGCACCGGCTCGGGCTGCGTCCGGAGGCCGAGCTCGAGGGCGTGGACGTGGCGCAGGTGCTCAGCTCGGCGCTCGGGTCGGTGCCGGTGCCGCGATGAAGGTCAGCTGATGGCGATCTCCGGCCGGGTGCCGCTGCTCCTCGTCCTGGGCCTGGTCCCGGTGGTGCTGCGACCGGTCATGAGCACGATGTGGCTGTGGCTGCTGCTGGTGCTGCTCCTCGTCCTCGCCGACTGGCTGCTCGCCCCGTCGGCGGCGTCGCTGTCGTTCGAGCGGCGCCCGGTCGGCTCGGTCCGGCTGGGGCACCCCACCGACACCCTGGTGGTCGCGACCAACTCCTCGCGGCGCCGGGTGCGCGCGCTGCTGCGCGACGCCTGGCAGCCCTCGGCGGGAGCCTCGGGCAACCGGCACCGGGTCCGGCTCTCCCCTGGCGACCGGGCTGCCCTTCGCACCGCGCTGCAGCCGCGGCGGCGCGGCGACCTGCGCGCCGTCGGGCTCACGGTGCGCTCGCGCGGGCCGCTCGGGCTGGCGGCGAAGCAGCGCACGATCGACGTACCGGGGGCGGTGCGGTCGCTGCCGCCGTTCGAGTCCCGCAAGCACCTGCCCTCGCGGCTGGCGCGGCTGCGTGAGCTCGACGGGCGCTCGGCGGTGCGGGTGCGGGGGCAGGGCACGGAGTTCGACTCGTTGCGGGAGTACGTCCGCGGCGACGACGTCCGCTCCATCGACTGGCGCGCATCGGCCCGCACCAGCAACGTCGTCGTGCGCACCTGGCAGCCCGAGCGCGACCGACGGGTGGTGCTGGTGCTCGACACCTCGCGCACCTCGGCCGGCCGCGTCGAGGACGTGCCGCGGCTCGACTCCGCCATGGACGCGGCCCTGCTGCTGGCCGCTCTCGCGGCCCGGGCCGGCGACCGGATCGACTTCGTCGCCGGTGACCGGCGGATCCGGTCCCGGCTCCGGTCCGCCGGCGCCCGCGACATCGCCGCCCGGCTGCAGGACACGATGGCCGACCTCGAGCCGGTGATCGCCGAGGCCGACTGGGACGCCATCGCCGGCGCGGTCCAGGGGCTCGGCCGGCAGCGCGCGCTCGTCGTACTCCTCACTCCGCTGGAGCCGTCCGCGGTCGAGGAGGGCCTGCTCACCGCGCTGCCCACCCTCACCCGCCACCACCGGGTGGTGCTGGCGTCGGTGCGCGACCCCGCGCTCGACCGGCTGGCCGCGACCCGCGCCACCATCGACGAGGTGTACGACGCCGCGGCCGCCGAGCAGGTGCTGCGCCGTCGCGAGCGCACCGCCGACCTGCTCACCCGCCTCGGCGTGGACGTGGTCGACGCCGACGCCGAGCGGCTGCCGCCGGCGCTGGCCGACCACTACCTGCACCTGAAGGCCCAGGGGTTGCTGTAGGGCGGTCGGCTGGTCGAGCGGTGAGCTAGCGACCATCGCCCGCGCCCAACCGACGCTGACCCGGCACCGCCCGGTCCGACGCAACCGCCGACGCCGGGAGCGGTGACCTAGCGACCTGTCCCCGCGCCCGAAACCGACGCTCAGCCCACCGCCCACCCGCTCAGGCCTGCGTGGCGACCCGGTCCTCGAGGAGCGAGTCGTCGATGTCGCCGGTGTGGCCGCGGGCGACGGCGTTGCGGCCGAGCACGAACACGTAGGCGAGGAAGGTCAGCTCGGCGGTGATGCCGATGCCGACCCGGGCCCAGGTGGGCAGCGGTGAGGGGGTCACGAAGGCCTCGATGATGCCGCTGACCAGGAGTACGGCGACCAGGCCGAGCGCGACGGTGCCGGCGGTCCGGCCCTCGCGGGCGATCGAGGCGGTGCGGGTGAGGCCGCGGGGCTCCACCCACGACCAGAAGAGCCGCAGCCCGACGCCACCGGCGACGAAGACGGCGGTCAGCTCGAGCAGCCCGTGCGGGAGGATCAGTCCCCAGAACAGGTCGGCCCGGTCGTGCCGGGTCATGACCGAGCCGATCACGGCCAGGTTGAGGACGTTGTTGAACAACAGGTAGATGACCGGCAGCCCGAGGATCCCCAGCGCGATGCAGAGCGCGGAGACCCACGCGTTGTTGACCCAGACCTGCGCGGCGAAGTGGCTGGCCGCGTGCTCGCTGTAGTAGTTCTCGAAGTCGTTGTTGACCAGCTGGTCGACCTCGGCGGGGGTGAGCAGCGTCTGCTCGACCAGCGGGTGGTCGAGCAGCCACCGCATCATCACGGCGGTCACGACGACGTTGGCCGCGAGGCAGCCCAGCCACCACCAGCGGAGCCGGTACAACGCGGCCGGGAACCGCGCGTTGAAGAACGTCGCCACCCCTCGCCAGGTGCCGACCCGGGTGCCGGCCGCCTTGTTGCGGGCGCGCGACAGCAACGAGGAGAGGTGCGCCACCAGCGACGCGTCGGGAGCCGACGTACGCACCACGGACAGGTGGGTGGCCACCTGCTGGTAGCGCTCGACGAGCTCGTCGCTCTCCGCTCCGCTGAGCCGGCCCGACTTCACCAGCTGCTCGAGCCGCGCCCACTCGTCCGCGTGCGCGAGCACGTAGGCGTCGAGATCCACCCCGTTAGCCTATGTGCCGTGAGTCCGATGTCCTTGCGCGCTTCGCGCGCCCATGGCACGCACCTCGCTGCGTTGGCGTCGCTCGACGTGCGCCCAGCATGCCAGCGCTCCGCCGCCTTGCGATGCACACACCCTGAACACGCCAACCACATAACGACATCGGACTCACGGCACTAGGCGGACCATGACCGCCCCCGAGTTCGCGACGCTGACGACCGATGACCTCGTCACCGGCGAGGCGGTCGCGCTCGACCTGCCGCCGGCGAGTCTCGGGCTGCGGATCGCCTCCGGGCTGATCGACGTCACCACCACCCTCGCGCTCCTCTTCGTGGTCATCCTGGTCGCGTCGATCGCGACACTCAGCACCGACGCGGCGCTGGCGACGGTGGCGTTCATCGGCTCGATCGTCATCGTGTTCGTGGTCGTCCCCACCACGGTGGAGACGCTGACCCGCGGCCGGTCGCTGGGCAAGCTCGCGTTCGGGATGCGCGCGGTGCGCGACGACGCCGGCCCGGTCAGCTTCCAGCACTCCTTCATCCGGGCCCTGGTGGGGTTCGTCGAGATCTACGCGTTCTTCGGGGCGCCGGCGTTCTTCTCGGCGCTGCTGAGCTCGCGCGGCAAGCGGCTCGGCGACTACGCCGCCGGCACGTACGTCGTCCGCGAGCGGGTCAAGCTCCAGCTCACTCCCCCGGCCGCGATGCCACCGCACCTCGCCGCCTGGGCCCAGCACGCCGACATGACCTCGCTGCCCACCGGCCTGATGCTGGCGGTGCGTCAGTACCTCGGCCGGCTGCCCACGATCGACCCGACCTCCCGGGTCACGATCGGCGCCCGGCTCGCCGACGAGGTGCTCAAGTACGTCGCCCCCGAGCCGCCGCCGCGGACCGCACCCGAGGACTTCCTCGCCGCCGTCATCGCGTCGCGCCGGGAGCGCGACCTGTCCCGGCTCCGCCGCCAGTCGGAGTTCCGGCAGCGACTGACCACCCGCCGGTGACCGCTCAGCCGCGCGCCCCGGGCGACGTGCTGGTGCACCTGCGCCGGGCCCGCGACCACATCGACCGTCACTACGCCGAGCCACTCGACCTGGCGGCGCTCGCGGAGGTGGCCGGGCTGAGCAAGTACCACTTCCAGCGGCTGTTCAAGGCGACCTACGGGCTGAGCCCGGCGGCGTACCTCTCCCAACGGCGCGTCGAACGAGCGCAGGACCTGCTCCGCGCCACCAACCTGACGGTGACCGAGGTCTGCCATGCCGTGGGCTTCTCCAGCCTGGGGTCGTTCAGCGCCAGGTTCCGGGAGCTCGTGGGCGAGACGCCCAGCGCGTTCCAGGCGAGGTACGCCGCCGACGGCGCGCCCCGCATCCCCGGGTGCTTCGTGTTCATGTGGGGCCTGGCCGAACGATCCGCAACCCAGGAGAAGCCGGAGCCGTCCGACCCGTCCTAGCGTGGCCGCATGATCACGAACATCTCCATCGCCAGTGTCTTCGTCAAGGACGTCGACGAGTCCAAGAAGTTCTACACCGAGGTCCTCGGCTTCGACGCCAAGGAGGACATCACCCTCGGCGACGGCTACCGCTGGTGCACGGTCAACCACCCGAGCCAGCCGGAGCTGTCGGTGCACCTCACCGTGCCCGGACCGCCGCACTCCCCCGAGATGGTCGCCGCGCTCAACCGCTCCCTCGACGAGGGCGGCATGCACGGCCTCGGGATGAACGTCGACGACTGCCGCAAGACCCACGCCGAGCTGGTCGAGAAGGGCGTGCAGTTCATCCAGGAGCCCGAGGAGCGGCCGTACGGCGTGGAGGCGGTCGCCCGGGACAACTCCGGCAACTGGATGGTGCTGGTCGAGCCGCGGGAGTACTCACCCGAGGACTTCGGCTGACCTCGCCCGAGAAGGTGCCGGCGCCCCCTACTCTTCCGGCATGCACCTGCGGAGGACCCTGCCGGCGGCGCTGCTGCTGGCCCTGACCCTGACCGGCTGTGGCGACGACGAGCCCGATTCCAACGGCGGCTCCGAGCCGGCCACCGAGGACCCCCGAATGGAGCAGGCGGAGGCCATCCTCGCCTGCACGGAGGAGCAGGACCTGCCCGGAACGATCGGCCTGATCGAGGGCGGCATCCCCGCCATCGACCTGACCACCGAGACCGAGACGATCGTCGTCCACGTCCTCGAGTCGGAGGAGGAGGCGGCGGGCTACCAGAACTCCGGCGACTTCGACCAGGAGCAGGTCGCGAACACCGTGGTCCTGGGTGGCGCGATCTCGCCCGAGCACCGACAGGTCATCGTCGACTGCATCGAGGCCAGCTGACTCACTCGCCGATGTCGGGCACCCCGTCCACGGGCAGCCGCCCGCAGCGCAGGTCGATGCCGCAGGCGTAGAGCCCGCTGCCGCCCGCGACCAGCAGTGTGGTCTCGTCCGCCCAGCGGACGGCGTGCGGGACGACGTCGTCGAGTCCGGTGACCGGCGTGAGGGTCCCGCCGTCCCAGACCTCGACGCGAGCCCGGTCGGCGGGCTCGGGCACGATCACGGCGACCCGCTCGGCGTACGGCCCGAGGGCGGCCGAGCCGGCGAACGTCTCGGTGGGACGGGCGGTGCCGTCGCTGACGTCGTAGAGGCTGGACCGATCCACCGACTCGTTCACCAGGACGAGGTCGCGGGCGACGTCGGACGCCCACCCGTCGAGGTCTCCTTGGACAGGGATCGGCCACTCCGCCGGCTGCGTCGCGGAGGCTGATCCCGCTGCGGCTCGCCACCAGCACTCCGTCCGCAGACACCCCGGCGACGAAGCTGTCCTTCGTTGCCGCGAACGAAAGGTCCGTCCGATCCGCCACGATGTCGTAGCGATGCACCATGTCGTCGAGGCCCAGCCAGGCCAGGAAGCGACCGTCGCCCGAGAGCGCCACGCTCTGCACCGGGTCGGGCGTCGGGGCACCGGGCACTTCGGCGAACGGGGGCTCCGCCCGACGGACGGTGATGTGGCTGTCGTCGTCGAGGGCATAGAGCCGGTCCTCGGTCCAGCCGATGACCCCCTCGCTGTACTGCCCGAGGTCGTGCACCACGCCCTGAGGGTCGAGGGCCGTCAGTCGGTTGTCGAGGGTGAAGAAGACGGTCCGGGGCACTGAGGTCGCTGTCTCGCCGGGCGTGTTCGCGATCGGAGTGCTCTCCGGGTCGCCGAGGACGGCGTTGCCCGCGATCCCGGCGGTGACGACGGCGGCCGCGGCGGCTGCGGCCACGAGCACCCGGCCTGCGGTACGACGCCGCCGCTCGGCCCGGACGCGCGCCTGGAAGGCGACCTGGTCGGCAGGCGGCACGTCGACGGCCTGCTCGACGGCGAGGAGTGCCTCGCGGATCTCGGTGGTGGTCATGACATCTCCCTGGTGATCAGGTGGAGCTCGGGCAGCGCGCTGCGCAGCCGCTTCAGCGCGTGGTGGGTCTGGCTCTTCACGGAGCCGACCGAGCAGCCGAGCTCGGCGGCGGTGTCGGCCTCGGAGAGGTCCTCGACGTACCGGAGGACGAGGGTGGCGCGCATCCGCGGTGGCAGCCGGCGGATCTCGGTCCACAGGTCGAGGTGCTCGGCACGGACCCCGAGCCCGCCGTCGTGCCCGACGTCCGGCAGCTCCTCGGTGGGCTCCTCGCGGCGCCGGGTGCGCCACTGGCGGGACATCTGGTTGAGCATCGCCTTGCGGACGTACGCGTCGGCCGCCCGCTTGTCGCGGATCTTGTCCCAGCGGACGCAGGTGCGGGCCAACGCGGACTGCAGCAGGTCCTCCGCCTCCTCGCGACGGCCGGTGAGCAGGTACGCCGTCCGGTAGAGCGGCGCCCAGCGAGCGGCCATGAACTCGCTGAAGGAGATGTCGGTCATCGGGTCCCTCTCCTGGTCGTGGTGGTTCACCAGGACAGACACCCACTCCCCACGAAAGGTTGAGAGGTCACATCGAGTCCGTGACCGGCTCGCCGATGTCGGCGCAGCCGCGCCGAGGGGCGAACCGCGGGATGAGGAGCACGGACACCGCCGCCGCGAGGCACAGCCCGCCGGCCGTCATCCAGGCCCCGAAGTAGTCGCCGGTCCCCTGCCGGATCCAGCCGGCGTAGCTGGCCGCGACGCCCGCCCCGACCATGTGCGAGGCGAACACCCAGCCGAACACCACGCCCGCCTTCTCGATCCCGAAGTGCTCACGACACAGCGCCACCGTTGGCGGCACGGTGGCCACCCAGTCCAGGCCGTAGAAGACGATGAACACGAACAGGCTGGCGTGCACCACGTCGGTGAGCAGGTACGGCACGACCAGCAGCGACAGCCCTCGCATGAAGTAGTAGACGAACAGCAGGTAGCGCGAGTCGACCCGGTCGGTGAGCCAGCCGCTCGCGATGGTGCCGGCGATGTCGAAGACCCCGATCAGGGCCAGCAGGCCTGCGCTCGTCGTCGGCGGCATGCCGTGGTCGTGTGCGGCCGGGATGAAGTGGGTGCCGATCAGCCCGTTGGTCGACCAGCCGCAGATCCAGAAGCTGCCGAAGAGGATCCAGAACGTGCGCGACCGGGCGCTCTCCTTCAGGGTCCGGATCGCCACGGTCGCGGGGCCGACGTCGCTCGGCGCCGGCGGGGGTGGCTCCCAGTCGTCGGGCGCGCCGTACGGCGTGGTGCCGACGTCGGACGGGCGGTCCCGCATCAGGAGCAGCACCAGCGGGATCAGCAGCAGCGCGAAGCCCGTGACGATCGCGGAGGCCCACCGCCAGCCGGGGCCGTCCGCCACGTGCGCGATGGCGGGCAGGAAGATCAGGTGGCCGCTCGCGCCCGCCGCGGAGAAGACCCCCATCACCAGGCCCCGGTGCTTGACGAACCAGCGGTTCGCGATGATCGCCCCGAAGACCAGCGCGATCGCCCCGGTGCCGACGCCGACCGCGAGCCCCCAGAGCAGCCACAGCTGCCAGGCCTCGGTCATCACCAAGGTCAGGCCGGAGCCGATGGCCACCAGCGTCAGCGAGGCCGCGACCACCCGGCGGATGCCGAAGCGCTCCATCAGCGCGGCCGCGAACGGCGCGGTCACGCCGTACAGGACCAGGTTGAGGGTGACCGCGCCACTGGTAGTGGCGCGGGACCAGCCGAAGTCCTCCTCGAGCGGCTCGAGCAGCGCGCCGGTCGACGAGCGGAACCCGGCCGCGGCGACCAGGGCGCCCATGGTGATCGCCGCGACGAACCAGGCGCGGTGGATGCGTCGAGTGCGCTGAGGGCCCTCGACGGTGGCGGTCACCGACCCAGCGTAGGTTCGCTCAGGCCCACATCGCAGCCACGTGCCGGGCGTCGGTGCCGCAGCAGCCACCGACGATGCGGACCGCCGGAAGCGCGGCGCGCAGGGTCGCCGTGTCGGCGGCCAGCTGCACCGGGTCGCCGTCGTCGAGCTCTTCGGAGTTGTCGAGCTCCTCGTGGCTCATCGTCGACGCGTTCACCCGGAGCCCGTGGACCCGGTCGCGCCAGGGACCCTCGTCCACGCCCTGCAGGACATGGGTCGGGTGCGCGCAGTTCACGACGAAGTACGTCGGGGGCGTGTCGGCGTCGACCCTCGCGACGACCTCGGCGAGGGTCTCGCCCCGCGGCAGCCGGCCGTCGGTCTCGACGGTGAACCCGAGCCCGAGCGGCAGCCCGACGTCCGCGGCGGCGCGGGCGACGCCGATCGCCTCCCCCACGTCGGTCAGGGTCAGCACCGTCGCCTGGTCCGCGCCGGCCGCGGCGAACGAGGCCAGCTGGGGGCGGTGGTAGTCGGCCGCCTCGTCGGGGTCGACGTGGGCGCCCGGCTTGTACCCGTCGCCGCGCGGCCCGACCTGCCCGCTGACCAGCACCCGCGGCAGGTCGGCGCTCCAGTCGCGGGCGAGCTCCTGCAGGAGCTCCACCGAGGCCTTGTTGGCGCGGTCCAGGCCGTTGGCGTCGTAGCCGAGCACCGCACCCCAGTCGGGGTTGGCCCGCCAGGTCGGCGTCTCGAGCAGCAGCCCCGCGGCCGCCGCGCGCGCCGTGGCGGCGTACCCGGCGTAGTAGTTCTTCAGGGCATCGCGGCCGGCCTCGTTCTCGACGAGAGGAAACGCGGCGAACTCCGGCAGGTCGAAGCCGTGGTGGTAGATCAGGTCGGTCTCGAGCCCGCCGTCGGTGACGAACGGCTGGGCGTCGGTGGTGGTGCTCATGGGGATACTCCTTGTACCAGACTGTTTGGTCTGTTTGTACCAGACCGAACAGTCTGTTACAACAGGTGCATGCCGAAAGACGGGACAGCGACGCGCGAACGGATCCTGGCTACCGCCCAGAAGCTCGTCATCGACAACGGCTACTCCGCCACGTCGGTGGAGCAGGTGATCGCCGCGTCGGGCACCTCCAAGGGGGCGTTCTTCCACCACTTCGAGTCCAAGCGCGCGCTCGCCGACGCGCTCGTCGACCGCTACGCGGAGTCAGACCTGGAGCATCTCCGGGACGGGCTGGACGCCGCCCAGGAGGCGAGTGACGACCCCGCGGAGCGAGCGATCGCGTTCCTGGCGTACTACGAGGGCCTCGCCGACGAGCTGATGACCGCGCAGTCGGGCTGCCTGTACAGCTCCGTCCTCACCGAGCTCCAGCTCGTCTCCACCGGCGCATCGGACCCGATCGGCAAGGCCGCGGTCGCGTGGCGGGAGGGGTACGCCGCCCTGCTGCGGGAGGCGATGCCGGACCGCGCCGACGTCGACGCGTTGTCCGACCACGTCTTCGTCACGTTCGAGGGCGCCTTCCTCCTCGCCCGGGCAATGGAGGACCCCGGCCACATGCGTCGACAGCTCCGCACGCTGCGTGAGCTGGTGACGGCCGTCCTGGATCAGTCGACGTCGCCGGTAGCAGAGGTCGCTGATCGAGCGACCGGCGGCGACGCCCTTGCGCTCGAACTTGGTGACCGGCCGCTCGTCCCAGCGGTCCACGATGCCGCCGGTCAGCGCCGGCTCGGCGTCCAGCACCTCGACCATCTGCTCCGCGTAGTCGGACCAGTCGGTGGCCAGCCGCCAGACCCCGCCGGGCCGGAGCCGGCTCGCGGCGAGGGCGCCGAACCGGGGCGTGACCAGCCGGCGCTTGTGGTGCTTCTTCTTGTGCCACGGGTCCGGGAAGAACGTCCACAGCTCGTGGACCGACGCCGGGCGCGATGCGGTGCTCCAGCGACCAGACCGCGTCGACGCCGCAGATCCGCACGTTGTCGGCGCCGGCCTCGGCGCAGCGGGCCAGGGTGTCGGCGACCCCCGGGCGCCACACCTCGAAGGCGAGCACGTCGTGGTCGGGGCGGGCAGCCGCGAGCGCCGCGGTCGCCTCTCCGACGCCCGACCCGATCTCGACGATCAGCGGCGCCTCGCGGCCGAACCACGACGACCAGGCGAACCCGGGGTCGTCGAGGGCCTCGTCGGGGATCACCCAGGCCTCGTGGTGCGCCTCCCAGGCCGCGGCCTGGCGCGGGGTGAACCGGGTGCCCCGGCGGCTGTAGGTGAGCACCTCGCGCACGCGTCGCCCGTCGTCGGTGAGCTTGTGGTGCGGTCGGGCGGGCTCGGACACGCCGCCATTGTCGCCCTGGCCTGGGGCTTGTGCCGGCCCGGGTGGCAACCGATCATCGAGGCATGGACGCGGACCTGCTGGTCAAGGTGGGCGTCATCCTGGCGATTCTCGCGGTGCTGTGGGTGCTGCCCGACTGGGGCGCCTACCGCGCCCGCGCGCGCCGCGTCGGCCGGTCGCTGCGCCTGGTCGAACCTGAGCCCCCGCGTCCGACCGGGCCGCCCATCGAGCGGCTGGCCGCCGACGCCCGGCGGATCCGTGCCGAGATCCGGCGCGCCCCCTCCGGCATCCCGGTCGCGAAGATGCGCGGCTGGCTCGAGGCGTACGACGACGTGCTGGTCACGGCCTGCCGCACCCTCGAGCTCGAGCAGCGGCTCGGCGTGCTGCCCGAGGGCGCCGAGCACGACATGGAGCGCGAGCGGGTCGAGCGGTTGCTCGAGAGGAACGGGCTGCCGCTGCGCTTCACGGCCTGAGCGCGGCTCAGCGCACCGGGACCAGCTCGACGTCCGCGTCCTCGAGCGCGCGCCGTGTGGCCCGGGCGATCTCCACCGCCCCGGCGGTGTCGCTGTGCACGACCAGCGCCCCGGCCCGGATCGGGACCCGGGTGCCGTCCACCGCCACCACCTCGCCGTCGGTGACCATCGCGACGGCGCGGCCCGCCGCCTCCCCAGGGTCGGTCACCAGGGCGCCGGCCTCGGACCGCGGCACGAGCAAGCCCTGCGGGGTGTACCCGCGGTCGACGAAGCCTTCGGCGACCACCCGCAGCCCCGCCTCCTCCGCCAACCGCCACGCCTCGGTGCCGGGCTGGCAGAGCAACGGGATCGACGCGTCGTACTCGCGAACGGCGTCGACGATGGCGCCGGCGTGCTCGGCATTGGTCGCCGCGACGTTGTAGAGCGCACCGTGCGCACGCACGAAGTCGACCCGCCCGCCGCCCAGGCGGGCGAAGACCTCCAGCGCGCCGATCTGGTAGAGCAGGTCGTCGGTGAGCTCGCGCGGCTCGTAGGCGACGAAACGGCGGCCGAACCCGTGCAGGTCGCGGTAGCTGACCTGGGCCCCGATCGCGATGCCGTTCTTGACCGCCGTCGCGCAGGTCTCCCGCATGATGCCCGGGTCTCCGGCGTGGAAGCCGCACGCGATGTTCGCGCCGGTCACGAGCTCGAGCAGAGCCTCGTCGTCGCCGAGCCGCCAGCGGCCGTACCCCTCACCGATGTCGGTCGTCAGCGCTACCTGCGGCTTTTCCAGCACCCGCACACTCTAGGCGGGCCTAGGGTCCAGGGATGACGTCCGTCGTGCCCGCCCGCTGGACTCCCAACGACCGGATTCCCACCGCGCCGATCGAGTTCCACCGCACCCTGCCCGACTACGCCGTGACGCCGCTGGTCGACCTGCCCGACCTCGCGCAGCAGCTGGGTGTGGGTCGACTGCTCGTCAAGGACGAGTCATCCCGGCTCGGCCTGCCGGCCTTCAAGATGCTCGGCGCGTCGTGGGCGACGTACCGCTGCCTGGCGAAGCGGGCCGGACGCCCGGTCGAGGCGTCGTTGCCCTCGCTGCGGACGGCCGCCGGCGAGCTGCCGCCCACCACCCTCGTCACCGCCACCGACGGCAACCACGGGCGGGCGGTGGCCCGGATGGCCCGCTACCTCGACCTGCCCGCGATCGTGCTGGTCCCGTCGGTCGTCCCGGCCGCGGCGGTGGAGCGGATCCGGGGCGAGGGGGCCGAGGTCCGCGTCGTCGACGCGCCGTACGACGACACCGTCCGCGAGGCGGCCGCCCTGTGCGACGGGTCCGACGAGCGGATCCTGGTCCAGGACACCTCGTGGCCCGGCTACGAGGTCACCCCGCGCTGGATCGTCGACGGCTACGCCACGTTGTTCACCGAGGCCACCGCTCAGCTGGTCGAGGCGGGCGTCTCCGCCGACGCCGAGGTGATGGTCGTGGTGCCGGCGGGGGTCGGCTCGCTCGCGCACGCCGCCGTACTCCACTGCCGGCGCGAGTCCCACTGGCGGGCGGTCACCGTCGAGCCCGACGCCGCACCCTGCATCGCGGCCAGCCTGGCCGCAGGAGCGCTGCGCTCGACAGCAACCGGCGAGACCTCGATGGCCGGCCTCAACTGCGGCACACCGTCGACCCTGGCCTGGCCGGACCTGCAGGCCGACCTCGCCGGCGGTGTCGTGGTCACCGACGCGGAGGCGTCCGCGGCCGCGGCTTCGCTCAATGACCACGGCGTCGACTCCGGCCCCTGCGGCGCCGCATCGCTGGCCGCGGCGCAGGTCCTGGCCGGGGATCCGGGTGCCCGGTCCGACCTTGGTCTGCACGCCGGCAGCACCCTGCTCCTGCTCAACACCGAGGGCACCCCGCGCGACTGACGCCGGTTCAGGTGAGGTTCAGCGGTGCCGTGTCACGGTGCCGTCATGGACACGATCAGGGTCGCAGCCGCCGCGCTGGGCGTCGCCCTGGTGGGCGGCTGCGGAGAAGCGAACGACGCCTCGTCGGCACCCGAGCCGACGGGGCTCCCGACCGGTAGTGAGAACGTCGACCTCGACCCCTCGGACTTCCGGACGACCTCCGACCACCCCTACTTCCCGATCCAGCCCGGGCAGCGGTGGACCTACCGCGAGGTCGAGGACGGGGCCACGATGCAGGTCGTGGTGACCGTCTCCTCCGAGACCAAGCAGATCGCCAACGGCGTCGAGGCGGCGATCGTCCGGGACACGGTGACCGAGGACGGCGTGCTGGTCGAGGACACCCTGGACTGGTTCGCGCAGGACGCCGACGGCAACGTCTGGTACCTCGGCGAGGACACCGCCGAGTTCGAGGACGGGAAGCTGGCCACCCACGAGGGTTCGTTCGAGGCCGGCGTCGACGGCGCGCTCCCGGGCGTGATCATGCCCGCGGACCCGCAGCCCGGGGCGGTCTACCGGCAGGAGTACTACGAGGGCGAGGCCGAGGACAACGGCGCCGTGCTCGCGACGGGCCAACAGGCCGACGTTCCCGCCGGGCACTACGACGACGCGCTGCTCACCGCGGACACGATCGCGCTCGAGCCCGACGTCCTCGAGTACAAGCTGTACGCCGAGGGGGTCGGGCTGGTCCTGGCGCTCGGCATCTCCGGCGGCGGGGGCCGCGAGGAGCTGGTCTCGATGGAGACGGTCGACGCCGCCATCGCCCGGGCGGCCGGCACCGCGCCGCTGGGCACGCCGTACGGCTGAGAAATCGCAAGAGGCCCCGCTCCCTCTCGGGAACGGGGCCTCTCGACCAGATGTGACTAGGTCACTTGGTGATCTTGGTGACCCGACCGGCGCCGACGGTGCGGCCGCCCTCGCGGATCGCGAAGCGCAGGCCCTCGTCCATGGCGATCGGCTGGATGAGCTCCACCGACATCTCGGTGTTGTCACCCGGCATCACCATCTCGGTGCCCTCGGGCAGGGTCACGACACCCGTCACGTCCGTGGTCCGGAAGTAGAACTGCGGACGGTAGTTGTTGAAGAACGGGGTGTGCCGGCCGCCCTCCTCCTTCGACAGGATGTAGACCGAGGCGTCGAAGTTGGTGTGCGGGGTGGTGGTGCCCGGCTTGATCACGACCATGCCGCGCTCGACGTCCTCGCGCTTGGTGCCGCGGAGCAGCAGGCCGACGTTCTCACCGGCCTGGCCCTCGTCGAGCAGCTTGCGGAACATCTCGACGCCGGTGACCGTCGTCTTCTGCGAGTCCTCGCGGATGCCGACGATCTCGACCTCCTCGTTGACCTTCACGATGCCGCGCTCGATGCGGCCGGTGATGACCGTGCCGCGACCGGTGATGGTGAAGACGTCCTCGACCGGCATCAGGAACGGCTTGTCGGTCTCGCGCTCCGGCTGCGGGATCGCCTCATCGACGGCGTCCATCAGCTCGAGGATGGAGGCCGTCCACTTCTCGTCGCCGTTCAGCGCCGGGAACGCGGCCACGCGGATGACGGGGATGTCGTCGCCTGCGAACTCGTACTCGGAGAGGAGCTCGCGCACCTCCATCTCGACGAGCTCGATGAGCTCCTCGTCGTCGACCATGTCGCACTTGTTCAGGGCGACCACCAGTGCGGGCACACCCACCTGGCGGGCCAGCAGCACGTGCTCGCGGGTCTGCGGCATCGGACCATCGGTCGCGGCGACCACCAGGATGGCGCCGTCCATCTGCGCCGCACCGGTGATCATGTTCTTGATGTAGTCGGCGTGACCCGGGCAGTCGACGTGCGCGTAGTGGCGCTTCTCGGTCTGGTACTCGATGTGAGCGATCGAGATCGTGATGCCGCGCTGGCGCTCCTCGGGGGCCTTGTCGATCATGTCGAAGGCCTCGGTGTTCGGGTTCGCCGCCGGATCCTTGTCGTGCAGCACCTTCGAGATCGCCGCGGTCAGCGTCGTCTTGCCGTGGTCGATGTGACCGATGGTGCCGATGTTCACGTGCGGCTTGGTCCGCTCGAACTTCGCCTTAGCCACTGTGGGCTCCTCCTGGTGTTGTTTCTTACTTGACTCGTACTGGTGGTGGGTGTTGCCGAGGGTCCGTGGCGATTACTCGCCGCGCACCTTCTTGATGATCTCGTCGGCGATGTTCTGAGGAACCTCGGCGTACGAGTCAAACTCCATCGAGTACGAAGCCTGCCCTGAGGTCTTGGACCTCAGGTCGCCAACGTACCCGAACATCTCGGACAGGGGCACGAGGGCCTCGATGACCATGTCACCGTGACGCTCTTCCTGGTTCTGGATCTGTCCGCGCCTGCTGTTGATGTCGCCGATGACCGTGCCGAGGAAGCTCTCGGGAGTGATCACCTCGACGGCGAACATCGGCTCGAGCAGGACCGGCTTCGCCTGGCGCGCGGCCTCCTTGAAGGCCTGGTTGCCGGCGATCTTGAAGGCCAGCTCGGACGAGTCGACGTCGTGGTAGGCGCCGTCCTCGAGCGTGAACTTCACGTCGACCATGGGGTAGCCGGCGAGCACGCCGAACTCCATGGCCTCCTGGCCACCCTGGTCGACCGAGGGGATGTACTCCTTCGGCACCCGGCCACCGGTGACGTTGTTGATGAACTCGTACCCCGCCCCGGAGTGGGTCTCCGGGTCGATGTTGGGGCCGAGCGTCACGACGACCTTCGCGAACTGGCCGGAGCCACCCGTCTGCTTCTTGTGGGTGTAGGAGTGCTTCGTGACCTCGCGCCGGAGCGTCTCGCGGTAGGCGACCTGCGGCTTGCCGACGGTGGCCTCGACGCGGAACTCGCGCTTCATCCGGTCGACCAGGATCTCCAGGTGGAGCTCGCCCATGCCGGCGATGATCGTCTGGCCGGTCTCTTCGTCGGCCTTCACCGTGAACGTCGGGTCCTCGTCGGACAGCCGCTGGATCGCGATGCCGAGCTTCTCCTGGTCGCTCTTCGTCTTGGGCTCGATCGCGACCTCGATCACCGGGGCCGGGAACGTCATCGACTCGAGCACGACCTGGTTCTGCGGGTCGGACAGGGTGTGACCGGTCTTGGTGTCCTTCAGACCCATCACCGCCACGATCTGGCCGGCGCCGACCGACGCGATCTCCTCACGCTTGTTGGCGTGCATCTGGTAGACCTTGCCGATCCGCTCCTTGCGGCCGTTGACCGAGTTGACCACGGTCGAGCCGGCCTCCAGCTTGCCGGAGTAGACGCGCACGTAGATCAGCTTGCCGAGGTGCGGGTCCGACGCGATCTTGTAGGCCAGGCCCGAGAAGGGCTCGGAGTCGGCCGGCTTGCGGCTGATCTCCTCGTCCTCCTTGTTGGGCGCGTGGCCGACGATCGCGTCGATGTCGAGCGGCGACGGGAGGAACTTCACGACCGCGTCGAGCAGGGGCTGGACGCCCTTGTTCTTGAACGCGGTGCCGCACAGGACCGGGTTGAGCTTGTCGGCCAGGGTCGCGCGACGGATCGCCGCCTCGAGCTCCTCGACCGTGAAGTCCTCGCCCTCGAGGTACTTCTCCATGATCGGGTCGTCGGCCTCGGCCAGCGTCTCGATCAGCTTCTCGCGGTACTCCGCGGCCTGGGCCTGGAGCTCGGCGGGGATCTCCTCGACGTCGTAGTCCTCGCCCATCTTGGTCTCGCCGCGCCAGGTCAGGGCACGCATGCCCACCAGGTCGACGACGCCGATGAAGTCGGACTCGGCGCCGATCGGCAGCTGCAGCACGAGCGGCGTGGAGTTCAGCCGGTCGACCATCATGTCGACGCAGTTGAAGAAGTCGGCGCCGGTGCGGTCGAGCTTGTTGACGAAGCACATCCGGGGCACGGCGTACTTGTTGGCCTGCCGCCAGACCGTCATCGTCTGCGGCTCGACGCCGGCGACACCGTCGAACACCGCGACCGCGCCGTCGAGGACGCGCAGCGAACGCTCGACCTCGGCAGTGAAGTCCACGTGACCGGGGGTGTCGATGATGTTGATCTGGTGGTCCTTCCACCAGCAGGTCGTCGCGGCGGACGTGATCGTGATGCCGCGCTCCTGCTCCTGCTCCATCCAGTCCATCGTCGCGGCGCCCTCGTGGACCTCACCGATCTTGTAGGTGATGCCGGTGTAGAAGAGGATGCGCTCGGTGGTGGTGGTCTTGCCGGCATCGATGTGCGCCATGATGCCGATGTTGCGGACCTTGTTCAGGTCCGTGGTGATGTCGACAGCCACTGAAAGTCCAGTTCCTTAGATAGTGGGGGCCGGTGGGCGGGGTACGACGATGTCGTCGGCACCCCGCCGCGGTCACCAGCGGTAGTGGGCGAAGGCCTTGTTGGACTCGGCCATCTTGTGGGTGTCCTCGCGCTTCTTCACAGCGGCACCGAGGCCGTTGGAGGCGTCGAGGATCTCGTTCATGAGGCGCTCGTGCATGGTCTTCTCGCGGCGCTCCGCGGCGTAACCCACCAGCCAGCGCAGCGCGAGCGTGGTGCCACGCGTGCCCTTGACCTCGATCGGGACCTGGTAGGTCGCACCACCGACGCGGCGGGACTTGACCTCGATCGCGGGCTTGACGTTGTCGAGCGCGCGCTTGAGGGTCACCACCGGGTCGGTGCCGTTCTTGTCACGGCAGCCCTCGAGGGCGCTGTAGACGATGCGCTGCGCGACCTGCTTCTTGCCGTCCTGCAGCACCTTGGAGACGAGCTGGGAGACGAGCTGCGACCCGTAGACCGGGTCCATGTCGATCGGCCGCTTCGGTGCGGGGCCCTTGCGCGGCATATCAGCTCTTCTCCTTCTTGGCGCCGTAACGGCTGCGCGACTGCTTGCGGTTCTTGACCGCCTGCGTGTCCAGCGCGCCGCGAATGACCTTGTAGCGGACACCGGGGAGGTCCTTCACCCGGCCGCCGCGAACGAGCACGATCGAGTGCTCCTGCAGGTTGTGTCCCTCACCCGGGATGTACGCCGTGACCTCGACGCCGCTGGACAGGCGCACGCGGCAGACCTTGCGCAGGGCGGAGTTCGGCTTCTTCGGGGTGGTGGTGTAGACGCGGGTGCAGACACCGCGTCGCTGGGGCGAACCCTTGAGGGCAGGCGTCTTGTTCTTCGACACCTTGTCCTGCCGGCCCTTGCGGACCAACTGCTGAATGGTGGGCACCTGGTGGTTCCCTTTCCTCTTTGTTTCACGGCCCGACGATCTGCCGGGCACGGGTGTGTTGCCTGTGGAGCTCGTGCCTGTGATGTGAGTGCCTGCGCGCGAACGACTTTTGGGCACACGCAACGGTCTGGAATGGCCCAGACACAAGGAACGAGGTTACCGGCCGCTCACGGGAGCGGCAAATTGAGCGCCCCGTTTACGCGGCGGGCTGCACCGCCGGCTCGGTGAGCGCCGGAACCGCCTCGACCTCCGCGATCGTCCGCCGCTGCGTGCGCAGGTAGAGGAGTGCCGAAGCGGCCACGCCGATCACCGTGAGCAGGCCGCCCGCGATCAGCGTCCAGCGCGCCCCGAACGCCTCCCCGACCCAGCCGATGGCGGGCGCCCCGAGGGGCGTGCCGCCGATGAAGATCATCATGTACAGCGCGATCACCCGGCCGCGCATTCCCGGGTCGGTGTGCAGCTGCATGAACGCGTTCGCGCTGGTGATCATGGTCAGCGCGCACAGGCCCATCACGGGGCACAGCAGCGCGAACAGCAGGTACGACGGCATCAGCCCGGCGACGACCTCGACCGCGCCGAACGTGAGCGCCGCGCCGACGACCAGCCGGTGTCGCACGTGGGTGCGACGCGCGGCGAGCAGCGACCCGGCGAGCGAGCCGACCGCCAGGAAGGTGCCGAGGAGCCCGAACTCGGTCGGGCCCTTGTCGAAGACCTGGGTGGCCATCAGCGCAGAGGTCATCTGGAAGTTGAGGCCGAAGGTGCCGGTGAAGAAGACGATCCCGAGGATCAGCATCAGGTCGGGCCGGCTGCGCACGTAGGCCACGCCCGCCCGGATCGCACCGGGCGTCCCGGCCGATCGGTTCGGGCGACGTCAGCGCCCTACGGTCGAGCAGGCGCAGGGTCATGATCGGTGCGGCGTAGCTGAGCCCGTTGGCCAGGATCACCCAGCCGGTGGCGACCGCACCGGAGCCCAGCGCGGCGATCGACAGCCCCGCGACCGCGGGCCCGACGATGCGGGCGACGTTGAAGCTCGCGGAGTTGAGGCCGACCGCGTTGGTCAGGTCGTCGGGAGCGACGATCTCGGACACGAACGACTGGCGCGCGGGAGCGTCGAACGCCGAGGCGATGCCGAGCACGAACGCGAGCACGTAGACGTGCCAGAGCTCGGCCAGGCCGGTGATCGCCAGCGCGCCGAGCAGGATCGCCGGCACGGCCATGCCGACGTTCGTGATCTGGAGCAGCAGGCGCTTGGGGACCCGGTCGGCGACCAGGCCGGCGACCGGGGAGAGGAGGAGGAACGGGAGGAACTGCAGGCCGGTCGTGATGCCGATGGCCGCCGCGCTGTTGGCGGCGAGCAGGAGGACCAGCCAGTCCTGGGCGACGCGCTGCATCCAGGTGCCGACGTTCGACACCAGTGAGCCGGTGGCGTACAGGCGGTAGTTGGGGTTGTGGAGGGAGCGGAACGTGGGAGACGTGGTGTGTCAGTCCTTCGGATCAGTCAGATTGGGCGAGTCGTTCGAGGATGGGAGCGACCTGGCGGAGGAGCGCGCGCTCGTCGGCGCTCAGCTCCCGCAGTCGCTTGGCGAGCCAGGCATCGCGCCGGGCCCGGTCGGCCAGCAGCGTCGCCCGACCCTTGCTCGGAGAGGCTCACGACGACCTGCCGGCCGTCGGTGTCGTGCGGACGGCGTACGACGTAGCCGCCCTCCTCGAGGCAGTTGACGGTGCGGGTCATGCTCGGCGGCTGCACGCGCTCGTGGGCGGCCAGCTCGCTGGGCGTCATGTCGCCGTGGCCGTAGAGCGCTCCGAGGACGGCCATCGAGGGCATGCCCAGCTCGTTGTCGGGGTGGCGCTCGGTGGCCAGTCGTCGGCGCAGCCGCATCACCGACGTGCGGAGCTCCGACGCGAGCCCGCTGTCGGTGCGGACGGCCTGCTCGATGGTGGGCATGTCCTTAGCATAACTCATTACCTATGCTAAGTAAAATGTCCGGAACGGAGGATCCCCGTGCTGGGGAGCCCGGGCTCAGGTCAGCCAGTCGGTGATCTGGTCGATGAAGAAGTAGATGATGAAGGCCGAGCCGACGATCCACATCAAGGCGTGGACCTGCGCGATCTTCCCGCGCACGACCTTGATCAGGATGTACGCCAGGAAGCCCGCGCCGATGCCTACGGTGATCGAGTAGGTGAACGGCATCAGCACGATGGTCAGGAACGCAGGGATGGCGATCTCGAGGTCGTCCCAGTCGATTCCCTTGACCTGCTGCATCATCAGGAAGCCGACGAGGACCAGGGCCGGCACCGCGGCCTCCGAGGGGATCGCCTGGACGATCCCGGTGAAGAAGGAGGCGAGCAGGAACAGTACGCCGGTGACGACGGAGGCCAGGCCGGTTCGAGCGCCCTCGCCCACTCCCGAAGCCGACTCGATGTACGAGGTGTTCGAGGAGACTCCTCCGGCTCCGCCGGCGATCGCGGCCACCGAGTCGATGACCAGGATCCGCTGGGTGCTCGGCGGGATGCCCTTCTCATCGTTGAGCCCGGCTTCGGCGCCGATCGCCGTCATCGTTCCCATCGTGTCGAAGAAGTCCGCCAGCATGAGGGTGAAGACCAGGAGCAGAGCGGCGAGGACGCCGATCGAGTCGAAGGCCCCGAAGAGCGAGAACTCCCCGAACGTGTCGAGGTCGGGTACGCCGACGAGGTCGTCGGGGAAGCTCGGGGTGGTGAGTGCCCAGCCCAAGGGGTTGTCGTCCCCGCCGATGGCGGCCTCGAGGACAAAGGCGACGATCGCGGTGACAACGATCGAGATCAGGATCGCGCCCTTGACGCTGCGCACCCACAGGGCGATCAGCAGGGCCAGCCCGGCGGCGAAGACGAGCACCGGCCACCCGGAGAGCTCGCCACCCTCGCCGAGCTGCACCGGCACCGTCGTCTGCGCCGCGTCGGGGATGCGGGTCACGAACCCTGCGTCGACGAAGCCGATCAGCGCGATGAAGAGGCCGATACCGACCGAGATCGCGACCTTGAGCTGCGTCGGCACCGCATGGAAGACCGCCTGGCGGAACCCGGTGAGGACGAGGATGAGGATGGCGATGCCCTCGAGCACCACCAGGCCCATCGCATCGCTCCACGTGGACTGGGTCGCGATCGCGACCGCCACGAACGCGTTGAGCCCCAGCCCGGTCGCCAGCGCGAGCGGGAAGTTCGCCACCGCCCCCATCAGGATGGTCATGACGCCGGCGACGATCGCGGTGGCCGCGGCGATCGTGGGCAGGTTGGACCCGTCGCCCGGTCCCCCGCCCAGGAAGTTGCCTTCCGAGTCGGGCACGAAGCCGAGAATCAAGGGGTTGAGCACGATGATGTAGGACATCGTGAGGAAGGTGACGAGGCCGCCACGCAGCTCGCGCGCGACCGTCGACCCCCGTTCGCTGATCCGGAAGAAGCCGTCGATCCCGCCGGCCCGGGATGGGGACGTGGTTGCCACGCCCGGCAGCATGGCAGAGCCGGGGCGGCTCGCCTACCCTTACGAGTGTGGAGCTCCGCGACAACCAGCCGATGAAGCACGAGATCGGCGACCGCACCTACTTCGTCGCCGACGTCGAGCCGCTCGACGTCGACGGGGTGCGAACGGTCCAGGTGGGGACCGCGGTGTTCTTCGTCGCCTTCCTGGCGCTGCTGCCGTTCTACGGCCGGCTGGAGGAAGACGGGCACACCTGGTGGCTGTGGATGTGCCTGGCCGGGGTGGGCCTTGGCCTGTTCGGGCTGGAGTACTGCCGCCGCCGGCGCGCGTTCCGCGAGGAGCTGACAGGCGAGGCAGCTCGCGAGCCGGTGGCGACTGCCGACAACGACCGGCACCGTCCTCGCCTCGACGGTCCAAAGACCTCGAACTCGTCGATCGCGACCGTGTCGAAGACGTGCTCGGGCAGCGGCTGCGGGATGTGCTTCTTGGCGAGCCGCACCTCCGAGTGCGCGCCGCACCCGTGACCGAAGGCCACGACGCGGCCGTCGTCGTTGGCGTCGCCGTTGGCGCACACCCCGAACGTCTCGGACAGTGGCCCCGCGATCCGGATCAGGAAGCCGCAGGTGCTGCACGGCTCCGGGGCGGACTTGGCCAGCTGCGCGTCGGGGCCGCCCGGGCCGTCGTACCAGCGCTCCGCGGCGAGGTCGCGGCCCTCGGTGGAGAGGGTCCGCACCCGACCCAGGCCGAGGTCCTTGGCGACGCCGCGGATCTGGGCCTTGTCGTCGGCGTCGAGCGGGTCGTCGCCGAAGGAGTACGTCGGCACCAGCCGCGGGTCGTCGTCGGCCACCGGCAGCAGGTCGCCCGGCGACAGGTCGCCGGGCTTGAGGCGCTCGCGGTAGGGCACCCACTCCGGCGCCACGATCGACTCGTCGCCCGGGAGCAGCACGATCTCGTCGATCGTCACCCGCTTCTGCCGCGACGCCCGGGTCAGGGTGACCGCCCAGCGCCAGCCGGTGTAACCGGCCCGCCGGCACTCGAAGAGGTGGGTGATCACCCGGTCGCCGTCGACCTCGCGGCCGAGGTGGTCGCCGACGTCGGCGGCGTCCACTTCCTCGAGGAGGGCGGCGCGCGCCTCGTCGACGGCGGCCGCTGCGACCGCGTCGCTCTTGGTGCGGGTCAGGGTGCTCACGGGCGAAAGCATGACTCATCGAGGGCGCTCGTGTCAGGTCGGGGGTTGAACGTGTCCAGGTCGGCGCGAGCGGGCAGGATGGGCGCATGACGTCGGAACGCCCTGAGTCGCCCTCGGCGCCCGACGGTCCCACGCAGCAGTTCCCGGGCGCCGGCGACCCGGGCCGCCCTGCCGGCCCGCTCGGCACCGGAGCGAAGGCGACGGCCCGCGGCATGCGCGGGGTGGCGCGGGCGACCGGCCGCGCGAGCCGCTACACGGTGCGACAGGCGCAGCGCGCCGCCCAGGCGCAGGGTGCCGAGCAGTCCGGGCTGACCCGGCTCATCTACCTCCACGCCGCCAACGCGGCCGGTGACGCGGCGGTAGCCATCTCGCTGGCGACCACTGTCTTCTTCGCGGGGGCGACCAGCGAGGCGCGCGGCCAGGTGGCGCTGTTCCTCGGCCTGACGATGCTCCCGTTCGCGATCGTGGCGCCGCTGATCGGCCCGTTCCTCGACAAGTTCAGCCACGGCCGGCGCTGGGCGATCGGAGCGACCTTCGCGATCCGCGCGTTCCTCTGCTGGGTGCTCGCGGGCGCGGTCGCCGACGACTCGGCCCTGCTCTATCCCGCAGCGCTCGGCGTACTCGTCGCGTCCAAGGCGTACGGCGTGACCCGCGCCGCCGCCGTCCCCCGACTGCTGCCGACGGGCTTCACGCTGGTGAAGGCCAACGGCCGGGTCTCGCTCGCGGGCATGGTCGGCGCGGCGATCTCCGCGCCGATCGCCGGGCTGGCCGCTGCCGTGGGCTCGGAGTGGGCACTGCGCTACGCGTTCCTGGTCTTCGTCCTCGGCACCATCGCGGCGATCCGGCTGCCGGAGAAGGTCGACTCCAGCGCCGGCGAGCAGCAGATCTCGCTGCGCTCCGACCACGGCGGTCAGCGGCGCGGCACCCATATCCCGCCGGCCGTCGCCTTCGCGCTCCGCGCCAACTGCGGACCGCGCTGGCTGTCGGGGTTCCTGATCCTGTTCCTGGCGTTCCTGCTGCGGGACCACCCGATCGACGGGTGGGAGGACAAGCCCGAGCTGCTGGTCGCCCTGGTGATCGGCGCGGCCGGCGCCGGCAACGGGCTGGCCATCGTCCTGGCCGCCATGGCCAAGAAGGTCAACCCGGCCGTCACCGTGGTCGTCATGCTGCTGCTCGACGCGGCGATGGTGATCATCACCGCCGCCTTCTACGGGCTGTTCACGCTGGTCGCGCTCGGGCTGACGGCCGGGCTGGCCCAGTCGCTGGCCAAGCTGTCCCTGGACGCGACGATCCAGGACGGCGTACCCCGGCACGTCCAGGCCAGCGCCTTCGCCCGCAGCGACACCACGGTGCAGCTGGCCTGGGTGATCGGCGGGTTCGTCGGCATCGCGATGCCGCTGATCCCCCGCCTCGGCCTCGGCGTCGCCGGGATCGTGCTGGTGGCCTGGACCGTGTTCGTGCTCGGCACCCTGCCCAAGAAGGGCCGGCCGGCGTCGGTCGCCCGGCCCGCGCCGAGCTAGAGCTCGAGCTCGTCGGCCAGCGCGCGCAGCAGCTTCGCCGCCGGCTTCGCGGTCCGCGCCTCGGGGTGCCGCCCGTGCCGGTAGGTCTCGCCGACGCCGTCGAGCAGGCGGATCAGGTCCTCGACGATCGGGGCCATCTCGTCGGGCTTCTTGCGACGGGCGGCGGACTTGTTGCGCGTGACCGAGGCCGGGGCGTCGAGCACCCGCACCTGGAGCGCCTGGTCACCCCGGCGGCCCTGCGCGATCCCGAACTCGACCCGGGTGCCGGACTTGAGCGTGGTGACACCCTCGGGCAGGGCTTCGGAGCGCACGTAGACATCGGGCCCGTCCTCCTGGGACAGGAACCCGAAGCCCTTGTCGGCGTCGAACCACTTCACCTTGCCAGTGGGCACGGTCTCGAACCTTCCAGCTGCGCTGCCCGGCCTCTCCGAGCGCGACCGAAGCCTAGACGACGTGGCTGTCCAACCACGAAGGGAAATCCCGCAGGTCGTCGAGCACCACATGGGTGCCCGCGGCGATCAGCTCGTCACGGGTGCAGCCACCGGACAGCACCGACACGCTGGTCGTGTCCGCAGCGAGCGCGCCCTCGACGTCGTGGACGTGGTCACCGACGTAGATCGTGGCGCCCTCGCGGCGCAGCACCTCGGCCTTGCCGACACCCCACACCCAGCCTTCGAGCACGTCGACGTCGAGGCCGAGATGGTCGATGTGCAGCCGGGCGTTGTCGGGGTACTTGCCGGTGACCACCACCACCCGGCCGCCGTGGCGGCGTACGGCGGCAAGCGCCTCGGCCGCACCGGCAAGCGCAGGCACCCGGCTGATCGCGTGCTCCGGGTAGAGCTCGCGGAAGCGGTCGCCGGCGGCCGCGACCGCCTCGGGGGCGAGGTGCGGAGCCAGCATCGTCTCCAGTGGCGGGCCGAGCCGCGCGGTCATCTCCGCGACCGGGAAGGTGACCCCTAGCTCGTCACCCAGCGCCTCGAGCACGGCGCCGAAACCGGGCACCGTGTCGATGAGGGTCATGTCGAGGTCGAACCCCACGACCAGGGGTGCAGGCACCCGGCCAGCGTAGGTGGCCTGTGGATAACGCTGTCACAGTTGGGGGTCGGGGGTCAGAATGGACGACTTGCGCACCCACGGAAGGCGGCGATGAGGCAACGGCGGCGGATCGGTCGCACCCTGGGAGGGATCCTCGGGGTGCTGCTGGTGGGCACGGTCCTGGCACCGTTGCCGGGCGCCGCTGCGCCTGTTCCGACGGAGTCGGACCCTCGGCTCTACCTGGTCACCCTCGACGGCGCCGGCACGGCCGGCTACCGAGGGATGCTTCCGGAGCCGTCGGTCGCGCTCGCCATGCGGCTGCGCCAGGACCGGCTGCTGAAGCTCGTCGACGCCC
The DNA here is from genome assembly GCA_963813615.1 of uncultured Actinomycetota bacterium. Taxonomy (GTDB): domain Bacteria; phylum Actinomycetota; class Actinomycetes; order Propionibacteriales; family Nocardioidaceae; genus Nocardioides. Next base: position 554,782 of record CAWFAE010000015.1, on the reverse strand, counting down.
CCGAGCCGACGTACCGCTGGACGACCGCGCTGAACGGCTTCGCCGTCCGGCTCACCGACTCCCAGGCACAGAAGCTGGAGGTCGCCGACGACGTGGCGCTCGTGGAGCCGAACGGCATCCGTCGGCTGGCGGGGTCCGAGCGGGCCTCGGCAGCGATCGGTCTGAAAGGCCCCCACCGCGGCGGCGCGGGCACCGTGGTCGGCGTGATCGACACCGGTCTCTCCCCAGAGAGCCCGCTGTTCGCGGCAGCGGTCCCGCTCGGCAAGGAGGCGCGCGGCTTCTCCGGCGGCTGCCAGACCGGTGACGGCTGGGAGGCCGACGACTGCGACGCCAAGGTGGTGGCGGCCCGGTGGTTCGTCGACGGGTTCGGCGAGGACAACCTGCACAGCACGGCGTACCTGTCCCCCCGCGACTCCGACGGCCACGGCACCCAGATGGCCTCGATCGCGGCCGGCAACGCCGACGTCCCGGTGCGGGTGGGTGACGAACCGATGGGCCGCTACGGCGGCATGGCGCCGCAGGCCCGGATCGCGGTCTACAAGGCGTGCTGGGGTGCCCCCGACCCCGCCGACGACGGCTGCGCGACCGCCGACCTGGTCACCGCGATCGACCGGGCCAGCGGAGACGGGGTCGACGTGATCAGCCTCGCCGTCGGCGGGCCGGCAGAGATCGACACGGTGGAGCGCGCCCTGCTGGGTGCGGCCGAGGCCGACATCGTGGTCGCCGCGGCGGCCGGCAACACCGGGATCCGCGAGTACGCCGCGCACCCCAGCCCGTGGGTCACCACCGTCGGCGGCACCACCGGCCGGCCCCGGCTGGGCCGGGTCGTCGCCACCGGCGGCCCGCGGCTCGAGGGAGCCATGGTCTCGACCCGGTCGGTGCCTCCCTCCCGCCTGGTGGTGGGCGAGCGAGTGCGCGCGAGAGGCGCGAGCCGTGCCGACGCGCGGATGTGCGCACCCGGCAGCCTCGATGCCCGGCGGGTCGCCGGGGCGATCGTGCTGTGCCGGCGCGGCAGCGTCGGCCGGGTGGACAAGTCGCGGGCCGTGCGGCTCGCCGACGGCGCCGGCATGGTCCTCGTCAACGTCTCCCCCGGCGGCGTCACCGCCGACTTCCACAGCGTGCCGACGGTGCACCTCGCCGACGACCAGGGCCGGGTGCTGCGCCGCTGGGCGGCCCGGCACCCCGGTGCGCGAGTCGCGCTGCGACCGGTCGGCGTGGTCCGCGAGCCCCGGTCGGTCGCGCGCTGGTCGAGCCCCGGCAGCCCCCTCGTCGGGGTGCTCAAGCCCGACCTGGTGGCTCCGGCCTCCGGCGTGCTCGGCGCGGTCCCCGGCCCGGAGGGCTGGGACTTCGTCACCGGGACCTCCGCCGCGGCGGCGTACACCGCGGGCGCGGCGGCCACGCTGCTCGCGCGCACGGGCTGGCCGGCCACCACGGTGCGGTCGGCGCTGAGCACCACGGCGGCTCCCCTGCCGGGCGACGTGCTGCACTCGGGCGCCGGCCGACTCCGTCCCGACGCCGCCGTGCGCCCCGGCCTGGTCTACGAGGTCGACCGCGACGACTACCGCGCCTGGCTGTCCGGCCGGCAGCACCGGCTGAACACCCCGTCGGTCCTGCTCGCCGACGGACAGCGGCGGGTGCGGCGGACGATCACCAACATCCTCGGGCGCGCGCGCTACTTCTCCTCCAGCGCCGAGGGATTCCGGCGGGACGTCTCGGTGACGCCCGCGGCGGTCCGGCTCGGGCCGGGTGAGTCGGCGACGTTCCTCATCGCGGTGCGCGACTCCGCCGCTCGCTCCGACGACGGTCGCGTCGTCTGGCGCGGCGCGACCGGGACGGTCACCAGCATTCCGGTGCAGATCTCGCGCTGAGGCTGCCACTACGGGGTCTCGACGACGCTCGCTGGCGCTCGCTGCTCGACCACCAGAGGGTCAGGCGAGGCCGAGCTTGGCGGCCGACTCCTCCCGCATCTGCACCTTGCGGATCTTGCCGGTGACGGTCATCGGGAACTCCTCGACGACCATCACGTAGCGGGGGATCTTGTAGTGGGCCAGCCGGCCGGTGGCGAAGGCGCGGACGGCGTCGGCGTCGAGCGGGGTGGCGTCGGCCTTCATCTTGAGCCAGGCGCAGAGCTCCTCGCCGTACTTCTCGTCGGGGACGCCGACCACCTGGACGTCCTCGATGTCGGGGTGCTGGTAGAGGAACTCCTCGATCTCGCGCGGGTAGATGTTCTCGCCGCCCCGGATGACCATGTCCTTGATCCGGCCGACGATGGTGCAGTAGCCGTCCTCGCGCATCTCCGCGAGGTCGCCGGTGTGCATCCAGCCGTCGGCGTCGATCGCCTCCGCCGTCTTCTCGTCGTCCTCCCAGTAGCCGACCATCACGGAGTAGCCGCGGGTGCAGAACTCGCCGGTCTCGCCGCGGGGCAGCACCTCACCGGTCACCGGGTCGACGACCTTGATCTCCACGTGCGGGTGCACCCGGCCGATCGTGGCGGTACGGCGCTCCAGGTCGTCGTCGGCGCGGGTCTGGCAGGAGACGGGCGAGGTCTCGGTCATGCCGTAGGCGATGGAGACCTCCGCCATGTGCATGTCGTCGACGCACCGCTTCATCACCTCGACCGGGCAGATCGACCCCGCCATGATCCCGGTCCGGAGGGTCGAGAGGTCGTGCTCGGGGAACGTCGCGTGGTTCTGCATCGCGATGAACATCGTGGGTACGCCGTAGACACCGGTGGCCCGCTCGGCCGCGATGCAGCGAAGCGTGACCTCGGGGTCGAAGCCGGCCGCCGGGATGATCATCGTGGCTCCGTGGGAGGTGCAGCCGAGGTTGGCCATCACCATCCCGAAGCAGTGGTAGAAGGGCACCGGGATCACCAGCCGGTCGGCGTCGGTGAAGTTGATCAGCTCGGTGGTCAGGTAGCCGTTGTTGAGGATGTTGCGGTGCGACAGGGTCGCGCCCTTGGGGTAGCCGGTGGTGCCAGAGGTGTACTGGATGTTGACCGGGTCGGTCGCCGCGAGTCCGTGCATCCGCTCGTTGACGGCATCGGCGGGCAGCTCCTGACCGGCCGCGACCAGGTCCGACCAGTCGTCGGTGTCGAGATAGACCACCCGCTCCAGCCGCGGGTTCTGCCCGGCGGTCTCCTCGATCATCGATCGGTAGCTGCTGGTCTTGAACTCCGTGGCGCTGACCAGCATCCGCATGCCCGACTGGTTGACGGCGTACGAGAGCTCGTGGGTGCGATAGGACGGGTTGACGTTCACCAGGATCGCGCCGATCTTCGCGGTGGCGTACTGGGTGATGGTCCACTCGGCGCAGTTCGGCGCCCAGATGCCGACCCGGTCGCCCTTCTCGATCCCTGCCGCGAGCAGCCCGCGAGCCACGTCGTTGACGTCGCGGTTCAGCTCGGCGTAGGTCCAGCGCCGCCCGGTCGCGAACTCCACCAGCGCCTCGTGGTCGGGATGGTCGGCCACCGTGCGCTCGAAGTTGGCGCCGATGGTCTCCTCGAGCAGCGCGGGTGTGGTCTCTCCGGCGGCGTACGACTCCATGCGACGAACGTACGTCGCCGACCTGTCGCGTTGGAAGGTCGAGGCGTGGAGCGCTGACGTAGGGTCCAGTCGTGAGTTCCGACGGGCAGCACGCACAGGGCCGAACCCACCCGTCGCAAGCTGCCGCTCTGGCTGGAGACCGTGGTGCTGCTGGCCCTGGCCATCGTGCTCGCCGTACTGGTCAAGACGTTCTTCGTCCAGGCGTTCTACATCCCCTCGGGATCGATGAAGCCGGGCCTGGTGATCAACGACCGGATCATGGTGCAGAAGGTGTCGTACTGGGGTGACGACGGGCCGGACCGGGGCGAGATCGTGGTGTTCGAGGACCCCGGCGGCTGGCTGGACGGCGGGCAGGCGGGCCCGACCAACAACCTCACCAAGCTGCTCGCCAAGATCGGCCTGTTCCCGACCGGCGGTCACCTGGTGAAGCGGGTGATCGGGGTGGGCGGCGACACCGTCCAGTGCTGCGATGCCGACGGTCGCCTGGAGATCAACGGGGTCGCGATCGACGAGGACGACTTCATCGCCCCGCAGAACGAGTGCGACGGGCCGATGCCCTCGGGGTGCCGGAAGGACTGGGCGGTCGAGGTGCCCGAGGGTGACCTGTTCGTGATGGGCGACAACCGCGGCGCGTCGGCCGACTCCTCGGCGAGGCTCTGCGAGGAGGCGCAACAACGCTGCGACCCCGACGCGGCATTCGTGCCGGTCGACCTGGTCGTGGGCAAGGTGTTCGCGCTGGTCTGGCCGCTCGGCCACTTCCGGTTCATCAGTACGCCGGACGAGTTCGAGGAGATCCCCGACCCGTCCGTAGCCCTCGCGGGTGACGCGTCATGCTGCGGTCGCCGAAGCGGACGGTGTCACCGTCGAGGAGGGTGGCCGGACGGCCGGCGGTCAGCGGCTTGGACACGCCTCTTCGGATCACGACCGACCCGTTCGTCGAGCCTCGATCCATCACCACCAGGGCGCCGTCGGGCACCACCTGGAACTGGGCGTGGGTCTTGGACAGCGACATGTCCGTCGAGCGCAGCGGCACCAGATGCCGGACCGGCTCACCGCCGCGCGCCTCGGGACGCCGGCCGACGAGCGCCAGCCCCTCCACCACGAACGACTCGCCGGTGTCGAAGCTGACCCGCCAGATGGCCGCCGGGGCAGTGGTGTCGACGCGCCGCTGGGTGGCGATCGGCTGCCCGGGCACGGCCGAGGGCGGCGGTGGCGGGTAGTCGTGCACCGGTCGTGCCGACGGCGGCGGTGGTGAGACCGGGGGCGAGGCGTGTTCCGGCGCGGCGTGCCGGCCCGGGGCCGGGTCCGGGGCCGGTGGCGGCGGCGCCTGCTGAGGTGCGGGAGCCGGCGCGGGCGCGGGCGCCGGCGCGGGGGTGGAGGCGGGAGCGGGCGCCGGCGTCTCCACCGGTTGCTCATGCGGCGACGGCATCAGCCGCATCGCGGTGAGGTTGACGATCTGTCGCGGGCGTTCGTCGACCTCCTCCTCCGGCTCCGGCTGCGGACGGATGTCGACGACCACCGCCCCGGTCATCCGGTCGTGGGCGCCGCGGCGCCGTCCGCTGGGGTCCGCCACCGCGGTCCAGGCCAGGGTGGCGGCACCCAGCCCGAACGTCGGCAGTCCCGCCAAGCCGAGAACGATCGTGCGCAGCACCGCCGCCGGGATGCCGATCGGCCGACCGTCCTCCTGACGCACGACCCGCAGCCCGACGATGGCCTTGCCGGGCGACACTCCGTCGATCCCGAGCACCACGGCGAAGGCCAGGCCGACCACCAGCACGACGCCGGCGATCACGGCGATGCCGGTCCAGGTGTCGCCGGGCTCGATGAGGAACCGGTACGCCGCGTAGCCGGCGCCGGCGAACACGCCCCAGGCCAGCAGCCGGTCGATCGCGAAGGCGTAGAAGCGTCGGTCGAGCTCGGCGGCCGGGTAGGACTGGCGCGTCACGGCCTGGGTCATCGAGTGGCGGACTCCCTCTGCGTAGGTCAGGGCCGGGCGACCTGGATGGTCAGGCCGTCACCGAGGTTGATGATCGCGCCCGGGATCAGCTGGACGGCGATGCCCGGCTTGAGGTCTTCGGGGGGCAGGCCGGGCTGGACCAGCACCGTTCCGTTGGTCGAGCCCATGTCGGTGACGACGGCGCTGCCGTGGTCGGCGCCGGACCCGGGACGGACCTCGACGTGGGTCGAGGAGATCTCGTGCATCGGGCTGGGAACCGTGATCAGGGTCGGCTGCTCGGTGGACGTGAACCGCCGGGCCTCGGGGGCCCGGCCGATCAGCACCACGCGGTCGACGTCGATCGTCTCGCCGTTGGAGATGATCAGCTTCGCCACCGGCCGGGTGACACTCGGCGCCATCGGCTGCCCCGGGATGCCCGGCTGCTCGCGCGCGAACTCGTCGGTGTTGACCCCGGTCTGGGTCAGCCCGTCGTGGTCGCTGTCGCCGGCGCCCGGCGGCGGGGGCGGGGGCGGCGGAGGTGGCGCCTCCGTGCTCGAACCCACCGTCGCCCCAGGGTCCGGGCTGCGGCGGGGGCGGCGGCGGCAGGTCGCCGAAGTTCGGCGGAGGTGGCGGCACCGGGATCTGGGCGGTGGCCGGATCGGTCTCCGGCATCGGGGGTGGCGGCGGCGGTTCGACCGTTTCGGGCCACGGCTGCAGGTAGTCGGGGGTCGGCGCCGGCGGTTCGGTGGCCTCTTCCTCCTCGGCCACCTCCGCCTCGAGCACTTCCTCCTCGGCCTCGGCCATGATCGGCGACGGCTCGTCGGCCGCGGGCTCTTCATCGACCGCAGGCTCGCTTCCGGCTCGGCCACGGGCTGCGGCGCGGTGTCCGGTTCGGAGTCGGTCTCGGGCTCGATCACCACCCCCGGGGGCAGGACCGTCGCGACCTCGGCGTCCGCCGCCAGCTGACCGGCCGGGGGGAGGTCGATGCGGGACACGCGCACCAGCCCACCGTCGATCGCGAAGTCCGGCCCGGCCACCTCGTCACCCAAGGTGACGGCCAGCAGGGTGACGTCGTCGACGGTCCGCTCCACCCAGGTCGTGCTGCCGGCGCCCTCGAGCTCGACGGTCTCGTCGGCGGTCGTCAGCGAGGCGCGTACGCCGTCGCCGCGGAGCAGGATCCGGGTCGGCCCGACGTCCGCTCCCACCAGCACGAACCCCTGGAGCGTGCTCAGCCCCGACGCCAGCAGACCGTCGAGAACCTGGGTGAAGTCGGCACCACCGTCGACCAGAGCCCAGAGCGTGGCCACCCGCTCACGTTCGCTCGCGGGGAGCAGCAGCGTGGTGTTCGCGCCGAACACGGCGTACCAGTCCCCCGCGCGGTAGGACCAGGTTCCGATGATGCCGTCGTTCATGGGAGGGCTCCCAGCTTCTCCTCAAGACTCATGCGTTGTCGCTCGGAGTCATAGGGCGTGTCTTCGGCCAATCCCACCACATCGACGACTACAGCGGTCGCGTTGTCGCGCCCACCGGCCTCAACCGCCGCCGCGACGACCTTGTCGGCGGCGTCGCGGGGGTCCTCCGTATCGCGCATGATCCAGCCGATCATGGCGTCGTCGATCATGCCGCTGACACCGTCGGAGCAGAGGATCAGCCGCTCGGCTGCCGAGAGCGGAAGCACGTAGTAGTCGGCCTCGACCGCGCCCTGGCCGCCGAGCGCGCGGGTGATGATGTGCCGCTCCGGGTGGCTGGCCACCTCCTGCTCGGTGATCATCCCGGCTTCCATCAGCTCCTGGACGACGCTGTGGTCGACGCTGACCTGCTCGAGCTCACCGTGGTTGAAGCGGTAGATCCGGGAGTCGCCGACGTTGGCGAGCAGCCACTTCGGCTCGCCGTTCTGCTCGATCAGCAGCGCCACCACCGCGGTGGTGCCGGCCTGGAAGTCGCGGGCGCCGCGGGCACGCTGCTCCGCGTCGTACTCGCCGATCCGCGCCTGGCAGCTCCGCAGCGTCGTGGCGATCACGTCCGCTCCGCGCTGCGGGTCGTAGCCCTTGTCGGCGAGCCGGGCGAACTCCTCCACCACGATCCGGCTGGCGACGTCGCCACGGTCGTGACCGCCCATACCGTCGGCGACGACGAACACCGGGGGCTCAGCGAGGAAGGCGTCCTCGTTGACCTCGCGCACCACCCCCACGTCGGTGGCCGCACCGTGATGCAGCTCGACTCCCGTCATCGTCCGCATGATCCTCCGGAGCGGAGGGATAGGGAGGCACGGCCTAACGTAGGTCGGATGAGCACAGGCGACTCCGGTGCGGCGGGCTTCCGCTCCCTCGCCGACCAGCTGCGCGGCTGGTCGGACGACCGGCTGTCCCGGTTGCTCACCGAGCGTCCCGACCTCGCCACTCCCGCCCCTCACGACTTCGGCCAACTTGCGTCACGAGCCACCGTTCGCGCCTCGATCGCGCGCGCTCTGGACATCCTGACCCGCCTCGAGCTCCTAGTCCTAGATGCCCTCGTGGTCCTCGGTCAAACCACACGACCAGAACTGCATCGGATCATCCACGCCGAGCCCGCCGCGACCGACACCGCCCTCGACCACCTGGTCGACCTCGCGCTGGCCTGGGAGGCCACCGGCGGGCTCCGCCCACTCAGCGGCGTGGCCGACGGGCTGGCGGCGGCGCGCGGCACCGGGACCAGCGGTCTGCACCCGCGCTCGTCGGAGCCCCCGACCCCGGAGGAGGTGCAGCAGCGGCTCGAGGAGCTGGGTCCGGAGGCGCGCACGCTGCTGGAGCACGTCGTCGAGCAGGGCGGGGAGGCCACGACCGGCACCTCCCGGCACACCGTGCTGCCGGAGGAGGCCGCCACTCCGGCCGAGGAGCTGCTCTCCCGTCGCCTGCTGGTGCCCCGCTCCGGAGGCGTCGTGGTCGTGCCGGGCGAGGTCGGGCTGGTCCTGCGCGGGGGGCGCACGACCGTCGAGCGCGCGGACGTCCCGCCCGTGGTCGCCACCACCGAGCGGGACCACACGCTGGTCGACCGGGCCGGTGCGGGCGCGGCGTTCGAGCTGGTACGTCGTACCGAGCTGCTCCTCGACCACTGGGGAGGCGAGCCCCCGGGCGTGCTCCGCGGGGGCGGGCTGGCGGTTCGCGAGCTGCGCGCCGCGGCCACCCGACTGCACGTCGACGAGGCGACCGCCGCCCTCGTGGTCGAGACCGCTGCGGCCGCCGGCCTGCTCGCCGAGCGGGCCGACACCGACGGCAACCCGGTGTGGGTGCCCACCGACAGCTTCGACGTGTGGAGCGGTCGTGACCTCACCGAGCGCTGGATCCGGCTGGCTCAGGGCTGGCTGCAGAACCCGCGGATGCCGTCCCTGGTCGGCACTCGCGACGGCAACGGCAAGACCCGCAATGCGCTGGCCACCGATCTGGCCGGCCCGACCATGGTCGAGACCCGCACGATGACCCTCGAGCAGCTGGCCGCGCTGCCGCCGGGCGAAGTGCTCGCCGCCGGCACCGGCGTCCCGTCGCTGGTCGCCCGGGTCGGGTGGGAGCGGCCGCGGCGACCCCGGATCCGCGACGACCAGGTCGCCTGGACCGTCACCGAGGCCGCGGTCCTCGGCTTCACCGGGCTCGGCGGGCTGGCGTCCTACGCGCGAGAGCTCCTCTCCGACGTCGACCCGAGCGTCACGCTCCATCGGCTGCTGCCCGAACCGGTCGACCACGTGCTGATCCAGGCCGACCTGACCGCCGTCGCGCCGGGCCCGCTCGAGTCGGCACTGGCCCGGCAGCTCCAGCTCGTGGCCGACGTGGAGTCACGCGGTGGCGCCACGGTCTACCGCTTCACGCCCGGGTCCGTACGCCGGGCGCTCGACGTCGGCTGGTCCGCCGCCGAGCTGCACGGCTTCCTCGACACGGTCTCCCGGACGCCGGTCCCACAGCCGCTGACCTACCTCGTCGACGACACGGTCCGACGGTTCGGCACCGTCCGGGTCGGGCACGCGGAGGCGTTCCTGCGCTCCGACGACGAGACCGCGCTGGCGGAGCTGCTTCACCACCCGCAGGCCGGCACGCTGGGGCTGCGCCGGATCGCGCCGACGGTGCTGGTCAGCACGCTGCCGCTCGACGTACTGCTCCCCCGGCTGCGTGAGCTCGGCGCCGCGCCGGTCGTGGAGGCCGCCGACGGCACCGTCCGCGTGCTCCGCCCCGACGTGCTCCGAGCGCGCGGCCCCAAGCCGCGCCGCGCGGCCCCCCGAGCCGCCCGCGAGTCGGTCCGGGTCGCCTCGGCGGTCACCGCGATCCGGTCCGGCGAGCGCGCGAGCGCGGCCCGCCCGCAGGCCGGGACCCAGCTGAGCCCGAGTGGGTCGCTGGCCGCGCTGCGGGAGGCGATCGAGTCCGGCACCGCCGTACTGATCGGGTACGTCGACAACCACGGCACCGCCACCGACCGGGTCGTCGACCCGCTGTCCGTGGAGGGCGGCGAGCTCACCGCCCACGACCATCGCGCCGACGACGTACGCCGGTTCGCCATCCACCGGATCACCACGGTCCGGCCGCTGGAGTCCACTCCGTAGCCGGACTCGAGCGAGCGTCGCGCGCCGATGCAGGCGCCGGAGTGGCATGCTGGCCACGTCGACGACGCACGCCGCCGGTGCGGCATCGCGGCGCGCAGCCGACGGTCATTCGCGCGTTCCGTAGGATCGTGCGGTGACCGACGGACCCCTCATCGTGCAGTCGGACAAGACGCTGCTGCTCGAGGTCGACCACGAGATGGCCGCCGAGTGCCGGAAGGCGATCGCGCCGTTCGCGGAGCTGGAGCGGTCCCCGGAGCACATCCACACCTACCGGCTGTCGCCGCTGGCGCTCTGGAACGCCCGGGCCGCGGGCCACGACGCCGAGCAGGTCGTCGACACCCTGCTCACGTACAGCCGGTACGCCGTCCCGCACGCGCTGCTCGTCGACGTGGCCGAGACGATGGCCCGCTACGGGCGGCTCCGGCTCGAGAAGCACCCCACCCACGGGCTGGTGCTGGTCAGCACCGACCGGCCGGTGCTGGAGGAGGTCGTCCGCGCCAAGAAGGTGGCCGGCATGCTCGGCAACCGCATCGACGACGACACCGTGGTCGTGCACGCCTCCGAGCGCGGCAACCTCAAGCAGGCGCTGCTCAAGCTGGGCTGGCCGGCCGAGGACTACGCCGGGTACGTCGACGGCGAGGCGCACGCGATGTCGCTCGACGAGCGCGAGTGGACGCTGCGCGACTACCAGCGCGACGCGGCCGAGTCGTTCTGGCACGGCGGCTCGGGGGTCGTGGTGCTTCCCTGCGGAGCCGGCAAGACCCTGGTCGGTGCGGCCGCGATGGCCCGCGCCCAGGCGACCACGCTGATCCTGGTGACCAACACGGTGAGCGCCCGGCAGTGGAAGGACGAGCTGGTCCGTCGTACGTCGCTGACCGCCGACGAGATCGGCGAGTACTCCGGCGCGGTCAAGGAGATCCGGCCGGTCACCATCGCGACGTACCAGGTGATGACGACGCGCCGGAAGGGCGTGTACACCCACCTCGAGCTGCTGGACGCCCGCGACTGGGGCCTCATCGTCTACGACGAGGTGCACCTCCTGCCGGCGCCGATCTTCCGGATGACCGCGAACCTCCAGGCCCGGCGACGGATCGGGCTGACCGCGACGCTGGTGCGCGAGGACGGCCGTGAGGGCGACGTGTTCTCGCTGATCGGGCCGAAGCGGTACGACGCGCCGTGGAAGGACATCGAGGCGCAGGGCTGGATCGCGCCGGCCGACTGCGTCGAGGTCCGGGTGACCCTGCCGGCCGCCGAGCGTCTCGTCTACGCGACCGCCGAGCCCGAGGAGCGCTACCGGCTCGCCTCCTGCACCCACCACAAGGTCGACGTGGTCCGTGACCTGGTCGCCCAGCACCGCGGCCAGCCGACGCTGGTGATCGGGCAGTACATCGATCAGATCGACGAGCTGGCCGAGCTGCTCGACGCGCCCGTCATCAAGGGCGAGACGCCGGTGAAGGAGCGGCAGCGGCTGTACGAGGAGTTCCGCTCCGGTGGGCTCGACCTGCTCGTGGTGAGCAAGGTCGCCAACTTCTCCATCGACCTGCCCTCGGCCGAGGTGGCGATCCAGGTGTCGGGGTCCTTCGGCTCCCGCCAGGAGGAGGCGCAACGACTCGGTCGGCTGCTGCGCCCCAAGACCGACGGCCGGACCGCGCGGTTCTACACCGTGGTCTCGCGGGACACGATCGACGCGGAGTTCGCGCAGAACCGGCAGCGGTTCCTCGCTGAGCAGGGCTACTCGTACCGGATCCTCGACGCCGAGGACCTGCCCGCCTGACCCGCGGCCCGGGCCAGGCCCAGCGTCCAGAGCGCGCCCAGCAGCGCGATGCCGGCGCCGACGCAGAACGCCCACGGAATGCCTCGGGACTCCGCGACCAGGCCGAGGGCGATCGGACCGAACCCGAGGCCGATGTCGATGAAGGCGCTGGCCGTTCCGGAAGCCGCGCCCCGCTCGGACGGTGTGGCGGTCGCGAAGATCGCGGCGAAGAACGCCGGCGTGCTGAACGAGACGCCCACCGCCATCACCGCCACCCCCGTCATCAGCCCGGCCGGGTCCTGCCAGGTCGCGACCAGGACCAGCCCCAGCGCGATCGCCGCCAGTGACGACGCGGCGAGCGGGAGCGACGGCAGCCGGTCGGGCACCCGTGCGAACGCGATCCGGCAGAACACGATCACCAAGCCGTAGGTCAGCAGCGCGAGGCTGGTGTTGTCCATCCCCACGTCCTCGGAGTACAGCGACGCGAACGCGAGGAACCCGCTGATCGCGGCCAGCGAGGCGAAGAACCCGAGCGAGATCCCGATCCCCGGCCGGTGGATCAGGCGGCCGTGGCCGTCACCCTCCGGGTCCCGAGGCGGTTCCGCGAGGCCCAGCACCAGCACCGCCGCCAGCACCGAGAGCGCGGTGGCGCCGTACCACGCCGCGTCGTACCCCGACCAGACGATCAGCGCCTCGCCGAGGGGCGGCCCCAGCGCGATGCCGAGGTAGAGGCCGAGCGAGTTGTAGCTGAGCGCCTCCCCCATCCTGGACGGCGGCGCCAGGTCCGCCAGCAGCGCGAAGCCGGCCACGAAGAACGCGGCCTCCGCGACTCCCTGCATCAGGCGGATCCCGACCACCGCGCCGAGCGAGTCGGCGAACGGCAGCAGCAGCATGCCCAGCCCGCACAGCAAGGCGCCGAAGATCATCACCGGCCGGCGGCCGCGTACGTCGGAGAGCCGGCCGGCGAACGGTCGGCACAGCAACGCGGTCACCCCGAACACACCGAAGGCCAGGCCCGCGCCGGCCTCGTCGGAGCCGATCGGTCCGGTGACGTAGAGCGGAAGCCCGTGGATCGCGACGCCCACCGCGGTGAAGTAGGCCAGGTCGGCGACGGCGAGGAGGACGAAGGCAGCGGTGAAGAGCCGAGAGTCGTCAGCGTCCGCCCCGGGCGGCACCCCGGCCATGGTGGGAAGGTACGCCGCCCGGCCGGTCCTCGGCGTCAGGTGGGGTAGGCGACCCGGTCCACTCGGTGGTGGTAGCGGTTACCGACGGCGCCGCCGAGCATGGCTCCGATCAGGGTGACCACGAGCACCAGCAGCCCGGCGATGACGCCGCCAGCGGTCAGCTCACCGTCGGAGAACGGGATCCGCGGCAGGTCGACGCGGTCCAGCGCGTCGTACTGCGACCCGAACAGCGCGCCCAGCCCCACCGCGAGCAGGGTGACCACCAGGCCGAGCACCCACACCGCCATGCCCTGGCGGGCGCCGTCGAAGCGGGACATCCGGCCGGCGACGTAGCCGCCGCAGAAGTAGCCGACGCACAGCACCAGCATCAGCGCCACCGCGGCGCCCACGCTGAGGTCGCCGGCCTGGCCCTCGAGGTCGTCGCGGGTCAGGTCCGCCGTCTCGCCGATCGCCGCGGCGGCGGCCCCCAGGATGCCGGAGAGCAGGATCGCGACCCCGATCGCGACCAGCCAGCCGAAGAAGACCGCCCCGGCGTTGACCCCGCCGAACCGCCGGCGGGCCGCCTCGTGACTGATGGTGAGCCGGTCCTCGTGGAACGTCTCGCGCTCCTCCGCCGTGTCCGCCGTGTCCGCCGTGTCCACCGTGTCCACGTCGTCGGTGTCGTGCCTGTGCAGCAGGTGCCGCGCCATGTTGCCTCCTGTCGGTCGAATCCCCGACCTACCCGGGCCGGTACCCGGACTGCTCGACCACATGACACTTCCTGGCTCCGGTGAGGTTCAATGGCTCGATGGGAAGTCCCGCCGACCATTGGCCACTGACCACGGGCGACGACGTCCGCGACGAGCTGCTGAGGGCCTACGGCGACCCGTCCCGCGGCTACCACGACACCCGGCACCTGACCGAGGTGCTGACCCGGCTCGATGAGCTCGCCGACCACGGCACCACGTTCGACCGGACGCCGGTGCTGCTCGCCGCGTGGTTCCACGACGCGATCTACGACGGCGAGCGGGACGCCGAGGAGCGCTCGGCCACCTGGGCGGAGGACGCCCTGCCCGCGCACACCGACCCCGCCACCGTGGCCGAGACCGCTCGGCTGGTGCGGCTGACCGAGACCCACCGGCCCGCCGACGACGACGCCAACGGATGTGCCCTCTCCGACGCCGACCTGGGCATCCTGGCGTCCCCCGACGACCGCTACAGCGGAGTACGTCGCGGCCGTGCGGGCGGAGTACGCCCACCTCCCCGACGAGGTGTTCGCCAAGGGTCGCCGCGTCGTGCTGACCGACCTGCTCGCGAAGCCGCGGCTGTTCCACACGGCGTACGGGCAGGAGGCGTGGGAGGACGCCGCGCGCGCCCACGTGGAGGCCGAGCTAGCGCGGTTGTGAGCGACGCCGGCGCAGGCCCGCGGCTCGCAGCCGCCGGACCAGCTCGCGCGAGGTGACCGGCTCCGCGCCGAGCGCCACCACCCGGTCGTACCACTCGGCCGGCACGTCGTAGTGGTCGCGGTCGAAGCCGCGTTCGGGGATGCCGAGGTCGCGGGCGAAGGCGTGCAGCTCGTCGTAGGACTCGTCGCTGGCCAGGTGGGACCACAGCCGCCCGTGGCCCTCGGCGTTGGGCGGGTCGATCAGGATCACGCGGTCCGCGCGCCTCGCGAACACCGCGGCATCGATCATTCGGCGCCAGGAGCGCACGTAGTCGGAGTCGACGTACGCCTTCGTGGTGCCGCCGGGGCGCACCTGCTCCGCCACGTGGAACTGTCGGACCCCGGCCCGCGCGAACCACGGGACCTGCTCCGGTTGGAGGCCGCCACCGGGCATCAGCAGCCCGGCGATCTCCGGGTCGGCCTCCGCGCGGGCGAGCAGCTCGTCGTAGCCCCGCTCCAGCCCGGCCGACGATCCGCCGGAGCAGACCGCCGTCAGACCCGGGAGGCGGCGGACCCGGCGCCAGGACCGGGCCGCGTCGAGGGCCGCGTCGAAGCCGCGGTGGAACGTCCACGGCACCCCGGGGAGCTTCTCGACGAGCGCCAGGCAGGTCTCCTCGTCGATCTCCAGGTCGGCGTCGAGGAACCCGAGGCTGACTCCCTCGGCGCCGAGGCCGAGGTACTCCTCCGCGAGCCCGACCAGCCGCACCATCTCCCCGCCGCTGGTGGTGAAGGTGTCGCCGAGCCGCAGCACCACCCGCACCGGCAGCTCCGTCGACCGGATCACCGCAGCGGCGGCGGCCAGATCGGGCGAGCGCCCGGCCGCGTCATCGCCGACCTGCAGGGCCAGCCGGTCGGCGCCGCCGTCGGCGCAGCCCGGCACGTCGCGCGCGTGATGCACGGCGACCTCGAGCACTGCATCGGCCATGCCCCCAGGTTAGGAGCCTGCTGACCAATCCGCGCGGCTACGCGCCGCGCTGGAGCGCTTGCGCCCGTCTTGGTCAGCAACCTCCTAGGCCGCCACCGGCAGCAAACCCGGGAGGTCGAGCAGCAGGTCCAGGCGGTCGCGCTGCTCCTCGGCCCACGCGCCCACCGTCGCCTGCAGCTCGAGCAGCGTGTCGATGGTGGCGAGCACCTTCCTGACGTCGTCGACGATGTCGGTGAACGCGTCGAGCCCCTTCAGCGCGACCTCGACGCCGAACGCCGCCCAGCCCGCGGGGCCCGCCACCCGGGTGAGCAGCGTGCGCGCCAGCCGGGTCATCGCCTCGCCGAGCTCGACGACCAGCCCCTCCACCCGCACCGCGAGGGCTTCGCAGAAGTCCGCGATCTCGTCGAAGATCGCGGCGCCCTCCCCGACCAGGTCGCCGAGCCCGCGCGCGCTCAGGGCGTGGGCGTTCAGGCGCACGAGGTAGGCGGCCGCTGCCCGACCACGCCAGCGCGACACCACGGCGACCGAGAGCGCGGTGCAGCCTGCGGCGTACCCGGCCAGCGCGTCCTCGACCTGGTGGCAGGCCACGGCGTTGCCCCGGATCGCGACGTGGTCGCCGGCCAACGGCACCACCAGCAGCTCCTCGAGGCTGCCGTCGGGCAGCTGTCGCAGCCCGGCGCCCACCTCGTTGAGCGCCCGGATGCCGAGGTTGATGGTGTCGCGGAGCGCGGAGAAGCCCCGGTCCCACGCGCCGAACGTGGGGTCGTGCACGCGCTCGGGACCGCCACCCTCGGGCGGGGACAGGTCGACGGGCAGCGGGGCCGGGAGCGCCATCTCAGGCCACCACGGGCATTGCGGCGGCCACCCGGTCGTCGGTCACGCTGAGATCGGCGGCCGCGACCGTCACGCCGGCCCGGAGGTCGGCCCAGTCGTCGGCGAACCAGCGGCCCACCGCCTCGACGCCCGCTCGCAGCGGGTCCATCGCCTCGGCCAGCGGCCGCAGCACGCACGCCGGGCTCGGCTCGAACCCGTCACGCCGGCAGACCCAGGCGACGGCGTGCCTGGTGATGTCCCGGAACTGCTCCGCGAACCCGTCCATGGCGGCCGGCAGATTCCGCAGCTCGGTCCACGAGACCACCTCGATCGTCTCGTCCATGGGTGCCACCTCTCGCTCGGGGATCCGGTGCTCACCGGTTGCCCTTCTGAGCGCGGGCTTGAAACGTGCGCACAATGGGACTGTGGACAACAGCCTGCTGTTCGAGGCGCGTGCGCTCGTGCTCGCCGATCTCGAGGCCCGACAACAGGCGAACGCGGTCGCCGTCTCGGCACTGGAGGACGCCTGCGCGTCGCGCCAGTGGTGGGCCGAGCAATGGCCGGAGGGTGCGGCGTACGTCGCCGGGCTGGTGGCCCAGGACGTGCAGGACGCCTTGTTCGAGAAGGTCGGCAGGTGGCCGATGTGCCTGGAGTGCGACGACGGCCCGGTGCACTCGCTCTACATCCAGCCCGACCTTGGCGGACCGGACCCGGTGTGGGTGTGCGAGGAGACCGGCGAGATCGCCGCGCCGCTGGGATTCCTGGGGTCGGGCAGGTCGTAGCCCCGGTGGGCGGGGAGCGTTACGCGGCCTCTTCTGACGCTTCCTGGCCGTTGTCAACACCCGGGTCGCGACAGGAATCCCTGGCTCGCTCAGCGGATTCATCCGAGCTCGAAAGCTCAGTCGCCCCCGAGCTGGACCCACATCGTGAACCGGTCGGCCCGGTAGACGCTGCGGGAGACCTCGACGATCTTGTCGTCGGACAGGGCGCGGCGGGAGTGCCGCAGCACCGCCGAGCCCGGCTCCTGCTCGAGGAGCTGGGCCTCTTCGGGGCTGGGGGTGTCCGCGCTGATCGAGTCCTCGACCCAGGTCGGGCGGAGCCCCCGCGCGCTGAGCGCCTCATAGAGGCTGGTCGGCATCCCGGACTGCAGGAACCCGGGCAGGAGCACCTCGTTGAGGTAGGCGTCCTCGATGCAGACCGGCACCCCGTCGCCGCGGCGCAGCCGCCGCCAGTGGATGACGGCGTCACCCTCGGTCAGGTTGAGCGCCCGAGCCACACCGGGACCTGCCTGCTCCCTGCGCGCCAGCAGGGTCTGCGACTCCGCGAGCATGCCGCGGCGGTTCATCTCTTCGGTGTAGCCGGTGATCCTGGTGGCGACCCGGCGCGGCCGGGCCACGAACGTGCCGCGGCCGGGGATCCGCTCGAGCAGCCCCTCGACCACCAGCGCGTCCAGCGCCTGCCGTACGGTCATCCGCGCGACCCCGAAGCGGTGCACCAGCTCCCGCTCGGAAGGGGCGGGCGAACCGGGGGCGTTGCCGGCGACGAGTGTTCGGACGTACTCACGCACCTGGACGTGCTTCAGGGCCCGTCCGTCGGTGAGGAGTGCGTCTTCCATGAATGCAGATTAGGACGCAAGACCGGTCTAGTCTGCCGATGCCGAATTCCTTTACCTAGTCATTTTTGGTCATTCGGCAGCGATCGCCCGGAGTACGTCGAGCCTGGCCGCCCGGCGGGCGGGGAACACCGCGGCGAGCACGCCGACCAGCACCGACAGCACCAGGAACAGCGCCATCTGCCCGTACGGCACGGCGATCACCTCGAGTCCCTCGTCGCGCACGGCCCGCATCAGAGCGACGCCGAAACCGATGCCCAGCAGCACCCCGAGCACGGTGCCGAGCAGCGAGATCACGACCGACTCCAGGGTGATCATCCGCCGGAGCTGGCGCCGGGAGACGCCGATCGCCCGGAGCAGCCCGACCTCGCGGGTGCGCTCGATCACCGACAGGGCCAGGGTGTTGACGATGCCGAGGACGGCGATCACCAGCGCCAGGCCGAGCAGGGCGTAGATGATCAGCACGAACTGGTCGATCGGCGCCCGCTGCTCGTCGGCGAACTCCTGCTGGTCCTTCACGGTCACGATGGGCTCGTCCTGGACCACCTGCTCCAGCCGCTCCTCGACGCCCGGCGACCCGTCGGTGTCGACGATCAGCGTGTTGTCCTGGGCCGGGTAGCCGAGGGCTTCGAGGGTGTTCAGCGTGGTGAGGATCGGGAACGGGACGAGCGGGGTGTCGTCGTACAGCCCGACGATCCGGAGGTCCGGGTTGCCGGCAGGCCCCTCCACCTCGACCGTGTCGCCGACCTCGTAGCCCTCGTCCTCCGCCCACGACTCGCTCACCAGCGCCGTGTCGTCGACGAGGTCCTCGGAGCCGGAGACCACGTCCAGCCCGAGCTGGTCGAGAGTCGCAGGGTCGGCGGCCGCCAGCCCGTCGCCGTGACCACCGGTGAACTGGAACCGTTGCCTGATCACGCTCTCCACGCCGTCGACCTGCTCCAGCCGATCCGCGATCGTGGTCGAGAACGGACCGCCGATGGCGCTGCTGACGACGTAGTCGCCGACGAAGTTCTTCTCGACCGCGCGGTCGACGGACGCCTTGGCCGAGGCGCCGACGATCGCCATCGTGCACGCGAGCGTGAGCCCGATCATCAATGCCGAAGCAGTGGCGGCGGTGCGCCTCGGGTTGCGCAGCGAGTTCTGGCCGGCGAGGTTGCCGACCGGGCCGAACCCGCGCCGGTAGAGCCGGTGCACCGCGTGCAGCAAGGGTCGGCTGATCACCGGGCTGGCCGCGGTGACGCCGAGCAGGATCGCGAGCACGCCGGCCCCGGTCTGCTGCGCGCCGTACGGCAGCGACGAGAACAGGCCGATGCCCAGCGACTATCACTCCGACGACGACGAGCACGACGCCGAACCAGAACCGTCGGTGCAGGGACTCCTCCGGCAACGCGATGTCGTCGCGCATCGCCTGGACCGGCGCGATCCGGGAGGTACGCCGTGCCGGGAGCCACGCGGCGGCGACCGTCACGACCAGCCCCACGGCGTACGCGGCCACGACGGTGCGGGGCGCGAACACCAGCGACTGACCGGACAGGTCCAGCCCGAAGCTGCCGAACAGCGTCCGGATGCCGAGCGCGAGCAGCACCCCGAGGCCGAGGCCGACGGTCGAGCCGATCAGGCCGACCACGGACGCCTCGAACAGCACCGACCCCGTCACCTGGCGGGTGGAGGCGCCGAGCGCCCGGAGCAGGGCCAGCTCGCGGCTGCGCTGGGCGACCAGGATCGAGAACGTGTTGACGATCAGGAACGCCCCGACCACCAGGGCGATCCCGGCGAAGATCAGCAGGAAGGTCTGGATGAACCCGATCGCCTGCTTCAGCTCCGAGGCGGACTCGTCCGCGGCCTTGTCGCCGGTCACCGCCTCGTACCCGTCGGGAAGTACGTCGGCCACCCGGTCGCGCAGGTCTTCCTGCGAGACGCCGTCCTCCGCGGTCACCCAGATGTCGGTGAACGCGTCGTCGCCGTCGAGGAACAGCTCCTGGGCCGTGCGGGTGTCGAAGATCGCGAGCGTCGCGCCGTTGAGCGACCCGCCCTTCCGGAAGTCGGCGATGCCGACCAGTGTCGGCTCGAGCCGCGCGGTGCTGCCGGCGGTCAGGATGGGGATCCGGTCGCCCACGTCGTAGCCGGCCTTCTCGGCGGTGCGGGCGTCCAGTGCCACCTCGTCGCGGCCGTGCGGCTCGGTGCCCTCGACGATGCTGAGCCCCTCCAGCCCGTGCCCGGCGGGCGCGGTGGTCCAGTTGGCACCGAGGGCGGGCGGGCCGAACGTGCCGATCACCTTGCCCTCGGTGCTGACGACGTAGACGCCGAACGCCGTGACGTTGCCGTCGACCCGCGCCGCCCCGGGTACGTCGGCGAGCCCGTCGCTCACGCCAGCCGGGATCGTGAGCGAGGACGAGGTGATGGCCTGCGCGTTGCCCTCGCCCGGGCGCACCACCACGTCGCCCACGGTCGAGGCGAACAGCGCGGTGAAGCTGCGGTCCAGGGTGTCGGTGAAGATCAGGGTGCCGCTGACGAACGCGACGCCGAGCACGATCGCGAACGTGCTCATCAGCAGCCGCAGCTTGCGGCCGAGCAGGCTCTTGAGCGCCGCCCTGATCACTGACCCGGCCTCACGGAGCAGTCATCCGGGTCATGATCTCCAGGACCTGCTCCTGGCCGGGGTCGCGGATCTCGTCGACGGCCCGGCCGTCGGCGAGGAAGACCACCCGGTCGGTGTACGCCGCCGCCACCGGGTCGTGGGTCACCATCACCACGGTCTGCCCGTGGTCGTCGACGCTGCGCCGCAGCAGGTCCAGCACCTCGGCGCTGGCCCGGGAGTCGAGGTTGCCGGTGGGCTCGTCGGCGAACACCACCCGCGGTCGGCTGACCAGCGCACGCGCCACCGCGACCCGCTGCTGCTGGCCACCGGAGAGCTCGTTGGGCTTGTGGGTGAGCCGGTCGCCGAGGCCCACCGTCGCGACCACCGCGTCGTACCACTCCCGCTCGGGGCGGCGACCCGCGATCGCGAGGGGCAGGGCGATGTTCTCGGCCGCGGTGAGGGTCGGCACCAGGTTGTAGGACTGGAAGACGAACCCGATCTCGTCCCGGCGCAGCGCGGTGAGCTGGCGGTCGCTCATCCGGCCGAGCTCCCACTCGCCCACCATGACGGTCCCGGCGTCGGCGGTGTCCAGGGCGGCGCAGATGTGCATCAGCGTGGACTTGCCCGACCCGCTCGCCCCCATGATCGCGGTGAACTCACCGGCGAACAGATCGAGCGTCACCTCGTCGAGCGCACGCACAAGTGCAGCGCCGACGCCGTACGTCTTGGTCAGGCCGCTCACGCGGACGGCGGGGGTCGGGACGGCTGCGGCGGCCTGCGTCATGGCCCCAGCCTTCCCTCCCGCTCCAACTCAGCGCCACCCGGATCTGCCCTGAGTCGACCCTCACCACCCCCTAGCCGGGCCAGTCGGCCGTGGTGACCCGTCCTCCCCGGATCTCGACCCGCAGCACCGCGCGGGCGTCGCCCTTCTCGTAGAGGTCGTAGGTGCCACCCACCAGCTCGGGGAACACCAGCGACGCCACCTCGTCCCCGAAGACGGGTCGCGGGACCACGGCCACGTGTTGGCGGTGGGCCTGGTCGAGGGCAGCGATCTCGACCTCGTCGCCGACCCGGCTCGCGGGCATCGTGACGACGAGCGCCCCGATGTCGCCACCGATGTCGAGGAGCACCGACCCCTGGCCGGCGTGCGGATTCTCGGCAGCCGGGGTGGCCGGGTACGCCGTGCTCGTGCGCGGTCATGACGCCTGCGTGGTGCCGGGCTGGGTCTGGTAGCCACCGCCGGGCAGCCCCAGGTACGGGAACGTGTCCAGCAGGTCGGCGTTGGTGTTGCTCGTGCCGTCCTCGATGGCGCTGGCTGCGCCGTCCGGCGTGAACGACGGGTCGACCAACGGGATGGTCAGCCCGGCGATCGCCCGGAGCTCGATCGTCACGACGTCGTCACCGATCCGCCGGCCGTTGGGGAACCCGGCGGCGTCGCCGGCCACCAGGCCGAGCGGGTGCGGGTCCTGGCTGGGCGGCACTGCCATGTTGAGCCGCAGCATGTCGGCCAGCACCGGACCGGTGAAGTTGGTGAACCCCGGGACGACGCCGGCCGGGATGCCGGTGAGCAGGATGGCGTTCAGGTCCGCCCGCGGCTTCTTGTAGGCGTCGAGGTTCGGGAAGACCCCCGGATAGAGAACGGGGAGGAGCTTGCCCAGCTCGGGCCGGTTGACGAACTTCTTGAACCGCTCGTCACGGTTGGGTTCCCGCGTGTTCCACCGGTCCTTCTGACCCATGGGAACGATGACCTCGTTGAAGAGCGGGTTCGCCAGGCGGGAGACCTGGACCCACGGCCCGCGACCGACGAACTTGCCCTGCTTCCGGTCGAAGACGCGGCCCGTCCTGCGGCTCGCGGTGGCCCACACGCCGATCGTCGACCTGCGGTTGAGCACGCCAGAAGGCGGACGCCCGTCCTTGGTCAGCTCGCGGGCCGGGACCTGCAGTGCGATGGTGTGCACGTTGAAGGACTGCACGGCGTTCACGCCGCCCATGGCCGGCATCGAGATCAGGTGCGCCTCGTTGAACGGCCGCAGCGCGCCGAGGTCGAAGACGCTGCCGAGGTCGACGTGGAACGCGTCCGCCCGCTGGCCCGCGAAGACCTTGCGCGAGCCGATCGTGTGCACCGCCTGCCCGGCCAGCGCGGCGTAGTCGGGCGTGCTGCGGACCCCGACGTTCACCGGCGGGGAGGGCAGGTCGCGCGCCAGCACCCGGGACTTGCCGTTGATCACGCGGGTCACGGAGTAGAACTGCGGCCGGTTCCAGGTCTTGTCGCGGATGTCGGTGATGGGTCCGGTGTTGTAGAGGAACGACTGAGGGTTGCGGACCTTGGTAGTGAACCTGAACTGATAGCTGACATTGGACTCTGCACGGTTGGTGTTCGACACGTGGATCTCGTAGAGCACGTCGTCTCCGAACTCGTAGAAGTTCGGTCCACCGTCGGGCTTCTGCAACGGGATGAAGTTCGCGATCAGGACGACCATGTCGGGGTCGGCCGGGCTGACGAACGCGTACACGTCGGTGCTGTCCGCCACCGGGTCCTTGGAGATCTCCGGTGCTTCGCGGTGTGAGGACATCTCACTCGCCTCCCGCCGCGTTCAGGATCCTGGTCACCAGGTCGCGGTCGTCGACCACGACCTCGCGCTCTCCGACGAGCAACCGCACCTCGGACCCTCGGTGGTCGTCGACCACGGCCAGCACCGGCTCCGTCGCCCGCCCCGGACTGGGCCGGGCGGCGGCCGGCGACCCGCCACTCACGATGCCCACCGTGCCTGCCGCGGTCCCGATTCCCGCCGCTGCCAGAAACTTCCGTCTGCTCGTGTCGCTCATGTCGGCCCTCCCAACGTAGGTGCGCGCTCGGGTGAGACGCGTCACATCGGACGGTTCGGAACCACCCGCCTCCTCGGATTTCCGGGCCTGACGGCGACCACGAATTCTCTCTCGAACATTTGTTCGATCCTGGCGTATCCTCGAGGCATGGACTTCCAGAGCACGCTCTTCGAGGCACCCGAGAAGGGGGTGCGCAGCTTCGCGGGCATCGAGCGGCGCGAGCTCGGCTCCGGCGCCTGGGTGGACCTGCTCCGCTCCTGGGTGCCCGGCAGCGACGACGTCTTCGCCACGCTGGTGGCCGAGGTGCCGTGGCGGGCCGAGCGGCGGCAGATGTACGACCGCCTGGTCGACGTCCCGCGGCTCGTCTACACCTACATGATCGGCGAGGACCTGCCGCACCCCGTGCTCGCCGAGGCGCGCGACGCCCTCAGCGAGCACTACCTGGCTGAGCTCGGTGAGCCGTTCCGCACCGCCGGATGCTGCTACTACCGCGACGGCCGCGACAGCGTCGCCTGGCACGGCGACCGGATCGGGCGCGGCGACACCCACGACACGATGGTCGCGATCCTGTCGTTCGGCGATCCGCGCAAGCTGGCGCTGCGCCCGCGCGGCGGCGGCGGGTCGATCGCCATCGAGATGGGCCACGGCGACCTGCTGGTGATGGGCGGCTCCTGCCAGCGCACCTGGGAGCACGCCGTACCCAAGGTGGCGAACGCCGGCCCGCGGATCTCGGTTCAGTTCCGGCCGTTCAACGTCTTCTGACCAGGTTCGGCATCCTCGAACAGCGCCGCAGCACGCTCAGCACTTGCCCGCGCCCGGCCCCGGTGCTGAGCAACCCCAGAGCGAGGATGCCGATCCCGAGACCGACCACCATCCACCACACGCCTCGCGCGCCCTCGACGAACGCGGTCCCGCCGCCGGCTCCGGCCGCGCCCAGGATCGCCCCGGCGATCGCGATGCCCAACGTGGTGCCGGTCTGCCGACCGGCCGAGGCCAGCGATGCCGCCAGACCGGCCATCGACGTGGGCATGCCGGAGACGGCCGTGTAGGTGATCGGCGGGTTGACGGTGCCCAGGAAGACGCCGAAGAACAGGTACGACGCCACCACGACCGCCAGCGGCGTGGACGGCTCGAGCCCGACACCCACGGCGCCCCCCAGCGCCATCGCGGTCCCGGCGACGGCCAGCGGGAGTCGCGAGACCGTGGCCGCCCACCCGGCGGCCGGTGATGGGCGAGAGCACGATGACCAGCACCCCGACCGGGAGCAGGCAGAGCCCGGTCGCCATCGCCGACAGGCCGCGCACGTCCTGCAGGTACAGCGTCGTCGTGAACAGGAACGCGCCGAACCCGCACAGGGCGAACAGCGCCATCAGGATCGCGGAGCGTGAACGGCACGCTCCGGAACATGCGCAGGTCCAGCAGCGGGTCGTCGCGGCGCCGTTCGTAGCCGATCAGGCCGAGCAGGCCGAGCAGCGCGGCCACGCACCAGGCCGGCGATGATCGGCGAGCTCCAGCCCAGCGCTCTGGGACTCGATGAGCGCGTAGACGACGCTGCCCAGGACCAGCACCACCAGGAGCTGACCCACCGGGTCGGGCCGGCGCGCCCGCGGCGCGCGCGACTCCGGGACGAAGAGCGCCGTGCCCACCAGCGCCGCGACCACGATCGGCACGTTGATCCAGAAGACGGCGCGCCAGCCGATGCCGTCGACCAGCACGCCACCCAGGATCGGGCCCAGCGCCAGGGACAGTCCGGCCATCGAGCCGAAGACGCCGATGGCCCTGGCCCGCTCGGCCGGCTCGGTGAAGGTGGCCGCGACGATCGCCATCGCCACCGGGTTGAGCATGGTTCCGCCAACGGCCTGCAGTGCCCGCGCGGCGATCAGGAAGCCGATGCTCGGCGCGAGGGCGCACAGCAACGAGCCCGCCCCGAACGCGACCAGGCCCACCCGGAAGACCCGCCGACGGCCCACCCGGTCCGCCGTGGAGCCGGCCAGCACCAGGAAGCCGGCCAGCACCAGGGTGTAGGCGTCGACCGTCCATTGCAGGTCGGAGACCGAGGCGTCCAGGTCGTGACGGAGGACCGGCAGGGCGACGTTCACGATGGAGATGTCCATCACGACGACCACGATGCTGGCGCAGCAGGTCGCCAGGACCAGGAGCCGGCGGCGTCGGTCGAGCGCACCGGCCGGGGTCTCCGGGAGCGCCTGGGTTCTCATGAGCACGACGCTAGGATTTAGAGCGTGCTCGAAGTCAACCCGGAGCCGCTGCCCGAGGCAGGCGTGAGCATCGCCGAGGCCGCCCGTCGGACCGGCGTCAGCGCGCACACGCTGCGCTACTACGAACGCGCCGGCCTCGTCGTCACCACCGTCGACCGCACCTCCGGTGGTCGCCGTCGCTACCGGCAGCTGGACCTCGACTGGATCAACGTGTGCACCCGGCTGCGGGCCACCGGCATGCCGATCCGGACCATCCGTCGATACGCGGAGCTGGTCTCCGCCGGGCGCGGCAACGAGGAGCAACGTCTGGCCCTGCTCGAGGACCACCGGGCCGAGGTGATCGCGCGGCTCGAGGAGATGCAGGGCAACCTCGAGCTCATCGACCACAAGATCGGCGTCTACCGGGACGGCTCGCCGCCGGTGACGCCGACCGGCCGTGGGCTGAGGTCGTTGATCTCGACCCGCCGTCGCGACTCGTTCCTCAGTCGCGAGTCACTCGATCACCTCGCCCACGCAACCCGCTCGTCCTCGCGACCGCTGCGAGGTCAGAACTCCACGCCGGGCGCGTGCTCCTGTCCCTCGGGGGCGTCGTAGAACTCGCGCTTCTCGACCTTCGCGACGCCGGTGAAGAACATCCACGGGATGGTCACCACGAGCTTGTTGAGCGTGGCGACGGCGTCGTTGTAGTACTGCCGGGCGAACGAGATCTGGTTCTCGGTCTCGGCAAGCTGCTTCTGCAGGTCCTGGAAGTTCGCGTTCGCCTTGAGGTCCGGGTAGGCCTCGGCGACGGCGTTCAGGTTGACCAGGGCGCCGGCCATCTCGGCGTCCGCTGCGGCCTTCTCCGGGACGCTGTTGCCGGCAGCGGCGGTCTGCAGGTGGGCGCGCGCCTTGGTGATCTCCTCGAAGACCCCCTTCTCGTGCGCGGCGTAGCCCTTGACGGTCTCGACCAGGTTGGGGATCAGGTCGGCGCGCCGGGTGAGCTGCACGTCGATGCCGCCCAGCGCCTCCTCGGCCGACACGTCGCTGGTGCGCAGCTTGTTGAAGCCGACCACCCCGAAGCCCACCAGGAGCACCAGTACGACGATGACGATGATCGCGATCAACATCCGACTACCTGCTTTCTCGAAGTTGGGTGAAGCGTAGGGGTGTTCACCAGGACCCGCCGCCCCCGCCGCCTCCGCCGCCACCGCCGGAGAAGCCGCCCCCGCCACCGCTCGAGGACGACGACTGGGTGGCCTGGTACGACGAGATGGCGCTGCTCACCGTGTCGTTGAAGTCGCTGACCATCGAGTCGACGTACGACCCGGCGGCGACACCGGCGTACGCGCTGCCGAAGTAGTGCGGCACCGGCGGCTCGGCTCCGGTCTCGGTGCGGTACTTCGCCGCCCACTCGTCGGCGCAGCCGAAGGCCACGGCCCAGGGGATGTAGGCGGTGTAGAGCTCCTGGCGGCCGGAGAAGTCGAAGCGGTCCTGGCTGGACGGCGTGGACAGCACCCGGTGGAAGCCGCCGATCCGCGACCAGAGGTCGCGTCCCTGCCGGGTGCGCTTGGTGCCGGCGCCGGTCTTGACCATCGGCAACCCGAACACCGCGAAGGCACCCGGGATCAGAGCCACCATCGTCATCGAGAAGGGGTTCCAGATGGCGATGGCGATCGCGCCGAGGAACCCCAGGAGCACCAGCAGGCCGCCCAGGCCGCCGATACCGGCCTTGGTCAGGTTGCCCGACGAGACCGCCCAGGTCTTGGTGCTGGTCTCGAAGCCCGCGATCTCCGTCTTCAGCCGCTCGCCCGCCTTGACGTCCTTGCGCGCCGCGACGAACGAGGTGCCCGGGCCGGACAGCAGGTGAGCGACGCCGCTGGAGACCTCGTCCAGGCCGCGCCACCCGTCAGGCCCGCCCTTGTCCGTGATGACCCAGCTGTCGTGGCCTCTCTGCAGGTCGACCGCGCCGTGCTGCGCGGCGTGCATCAGGGTGGCGACGTAGGCCTCCTTGTCGATGCTCTCCGTGAGGACGTACTTCCCCTGGGCAGGGCCGATGCCGTCCGGCGGGCCGTACATCAACGGGAACTGCGGGTTGCGCTCGTAGGTCATCCGGGCCAGCAGCGCTCCGAGTACTCCGGCAAGCAGGGCGAGCAGGATCACGATGCCCAACAGCACAGGACTGGTGCTGAGCGTGCGGTCCCACCGCGCAGCCCAGGGCACGTCCTTGTCCTGGTCCGGCACCGGCAGGTCGAGGCCGGTCTTGATCGACACCGGCGTGTGGTCGTCGAGCGGGCCGGTAGTCACGGTGAGGGTGTCAGTGCCGGCGCCCTCGGCCTCGCAGCCGTCGGTCTCGCCCAGTCCGACGGCGCACTGCACGTCTTCTTCCGACGGCACCGGCAGGTGCACGGTCAGGGTCGCCTTCTCGATGTCCTGCAACCACCCGGTCGGGATCAGCTGCCAGTAGAACTGGCTCTCCCCGTCGACGTTCTCACCCGGCTGGATCGCGTCGTGCATCGAGTACTTGATGACGTAGACCTGTTCGCCCAGGCCCAGGGTCTCGGACGCCGAGCCGATCTTGATGTTCGTGAAGCGGCGGTGATCCTCCTTGAGCTCCTCGAACGGCTCATCCTCCCCGTTTCGGGTGACCGACACGTCGTACGGCGTTCGGCGGGTGCTCGGTGCGGTCGGGTCGGCGCGATCGAAGAACCGGAAGATCCCGTGCTTGGTGAACAGGCCGTCGAGGGTGAGCGTCTCCGTGACGTGGATGTCGCCGTCGGCATCGAGCACGAAGTCAGCCTGGTAGTCCGTGATCGTGGAGGGTTCGCTCTCGGAACCAGGGTCGTCGCCGGTGTTCCAGAAGAGTGCGTTGGCGAAGATGACCGCGATCAGGATGCCGAGGCTGATCACGATGACCACGACCCGCTTCATGGGCGAAGACTAGGGGTCGGGCCACCAGGGACAGGCCCAAACGCGCTCAGCCGCGGCGAAGTATCCAGACCAGCAGCGCGATGGCGGCGAGAGCCGCAAGCCCCTGCTTCCAGTAGCTCCGCACCAGGACCGGCAGCACGGTGGCGCCCAGGTCGAGCGAGTCACTTCCGCCGGCGGGGCGCGGCCGCCCCGGCGGGCGCCGGGCCAGGGGGTGGCCCGGTGCCGGGTCCGCTGGCCTCATCGGGACCCTCCGGGGCGGCCGGCGTCTCCTCTGCCGCCTCCTGGCTGGCCGGCGCGGCGCTGAACCGGTTCTCCAGGCAGGCGACGAACTGGCCGAGGAGCTTGTCGGACACGTCCTGCATCACCCCGCGGCCGAACTGGGCCGGCTTGCCGGTGATCGACAGGTCGGTGAGCACCTCGATGTCGGTGCTGCCGCCGGCTTCCGCCATGGTCAGCGTGACCGTGGCGCCCGCCGTACCGTTGCCGCGCTTGTCCTTGCCCTTGGCCTCCACGACGAACCGGTGCGCCGCCTCGTCCTTCTCCACGAAGGTCCCCGACCCGTTGTAGACCAGCGCGATCGGGCCCAGCTTGACCTTGCACGACCCCTGGAAGGTGTCGCCGTCGGCCGAGGTGACCGTCGCCCCGGGGAAGCAGGTCGCGATGCCGGCGATGTCGTTGAACTGCGCCCACGCCTCCTCGACCGGGACGGGGACCCTGAACTGGTGGGAGAGGTCCATCAGGCTCCCGCGGCCGCCAGCACCGCGCGGCGGGTGAGCACGGTCGCGACGTGCCGGCGGTAGTCGGCGTCGCCGTTCAGGTCCGACGGCGGGTTCGCACCCTCCGCGGCCCGCGCCGCGGCGGTGCGTACGGCGTCCTCGGTGGCCGGCTGCCCCGCCAGCGCCTGCTCGACCGCCCTGGCCCGGATCGGGGTTGAGCCCATGTTGGCGAGCCCGACCTTGGCCTCGCTGATGGTCCCGCCCTCGACCTTCACCGCGGCCGCGACCGCGACGATCGGCCACTGGTGGGCGATCCGCACGAACTTCTCGTGCGCCGCCCCCCAACCGGTGTGCTTCGGGATCCGCACCTCGGTGAGGATCTCGTCGTCGCCGATCGCGGTCTCGAACAGGTCGACGAAGAAGTCGTCCGCCTCGACCGTGCGGGTGCCGCCACTCCCGGCGATCACGAACTGCCCGCCCAGCGCCAGCACCGGGGGACCCAGGTCGCCGCCGGGGTCGGCGTGCGCGAGCGCCCCGCCGAACGTGCCGCGGTGCCTGATCTGGGCGTCGGCCAGGTGCTCGATCGCCCTGCTGATCACCGCGGCGTGCTCGGCGACCAGCGGGTCGCTGCCCACCGTGGAGTGCGGGGTCATCGCCCCGATCACGAGCGCGTCGCCGTCGTCACGGATGCCCCGCAGCGACTCGATCCTGCCGAGGTCGATGATCATCTCGGGGGCGTTGAGCCGCATCCGCAGCACCGGCAGCAGGCTCTGGCCACCGGCCAGGATCTTCGCGTCGTCGCCGTGCTGGGCGAGGGCCGCCAGCGCGTCCTCGACGGAGGTCGGGGCGACGTAGTCGAACTGTGCGGGGATCATGCGCCCGCTCCTTCCGTGCTCGCGGTGCCGGGTTGCTCCTGGTTGCCCGCGGTGCCGTCGCCCTCGAAGTGCGGCATCGCCGCGCCCTCGGTGCTGCCGCCGCTGCCGCCGCCCTGGATCGCCTTCCACACCCGCTCGGGCGTGCACGGCATCTGGATGTCGGCGACCCCGAAGTGCCGGATCGCGTCGACGACCGCGTTGACCACGGCCGGCGTGGACGCGATCGTGCCGGCCTCGCCCACGCCCTTGGTGCCGAGCGAGTTGGTGGTGCTCGGCGAGGTCGTGTGCTCGAGCTCGAAGCTGATCGTGTCAGCCGCAGTGGGCAGCAGGTAGTCGACGAACGAGCCCGAGACCAGGGTGCCCGAGTCGTCGTACACCGCCTCCTCCCAGAGCGCCTGCGCGATGCCCTGCACCAGGCCGCCGTGCACCTGCCCGGCGACGATCAGCGGGTTGATGATGTTGCCGATGTCGTCGCAGGCGACGTACTTGCGCATCTTCACCGCGCCGGTCTCGGTGTCGACCTCCATCGCACACAGGTGGGTGCCGTGCGGGTAGGAGAAGTTGACCGGGTCGTACGTCGCGTCCGCGTCGATCGAGGCCTCGACCCCGTCGGGGAGGTTGTGCCCCGCGAACACGGCGGTGGCGATCTCGCCGATCGCCATCCCCTGGTCGGTGCCGCGGACGGAGAACCGGCCGCCCGAGAACTCGATGTCGTCGGCCGACGCTTCGAGCAGGTGGGCCGCGATCGGCTTGGCCTTCTCGATCACCTTGTCGGCGGCCAGGACCAGCGCCTCGCCGCCCACGACGAGCGACCGCGAGCCGTAGGTGTCGTAGCCCTTCGTCGAGATCTGGGTGTCGCCGTGCAGGACCTCGACGTCCTCGAAGGCGACGCCCAGCCGGTCGGCCACGATCTGGCTGAACGCCGTCTCGTGGCCCTGGCCGTGGGCGCTGGCACCGGTGACCACCTCGACCTTGCCGGTGCCGCCGAGCCGGACGGACGCGTGCTCCCAGCCGCCGGCGGCGTAGTTGAGCGAGCCGAGCACCCGGCTGGGCGCCAGGCCGCACATCTCGGTGAACGTCGAGATGCCGATACCGAGCTGGACGGGGTCGCCGGACTCACGGCGCCGCTTCTGCTCGGCCCGCAGCTCGTCGTACCCGAACATCTCCTTGGCCTTGGCCGTCGCGGCCTCGTAGTTGCCGGAGTCGTACTCCAGGCCGGCCACCGTGGTGAACGGGAACTCCTCGTGCTTGATCCAGTTCTTCTCACGGATCTCGAGCGGGTCGACACCGACCTCGACGGCGAGCTCGTCCATCATCCGTTCGATCGCGTACGTCGCCTCGGGCCGGCCGGCGCCGCGGTAGGCGTCGGTCCAGGTCTTGTTGGTGAACACGGTCTGCACCGCGAAGCGGTAGGCCGGGAACTTGTAGATCGCGTTGAACATGAACGCGCCGAGCACCGGCACGCCGCCCCCGACCAGGGAGACGTGGGACCCGAGGTCCGCGAGCAGGTCGACCCTGAAGCCGGTGACGGTGCCGTCCTTCTCCGCCGAGAGCGTGAGCTTCTGCCACTGGTCGCGGCCGTGGTGGCCGCTGACCAGGCTCTCGCTGCGGGTCTCGGTGTACTTCACCGGCTTGGCGAGGCGCCGGGCCAGCACCATCGTGATCCACTCCTCGGGAGTGGTCTGCAGCTTGCCGCCGAAACCGCCGCCGACGTCGGGAGCGATCACCCGGATCTTGGACTCGGAGATGCCCAGCGTCGCGGCGAGCGCGAACCGCAGGATGTGCGGGATCTGGGTGGCGGACCACATCGTGATCTGCTCACCCGTCGGGTCGACCACGACCGAGCGCGGCTCCATGAAGGCCGGGATCAGCCGCTGCTGGCGGTACTCCCGCTCGATCACGATGCCGTCGCCGCGGGCCTTCTCGATGGCCTCGTCCACGCTGCCACCGGTGCCGGCCTCGCCGGAGTCGAAGACCCACAACGCCGACTTGTTGGTGCCCAGGTCGGGATGCGCCAGCACCTCGTCGTTGGCCGCCGCCTTGAGGTCGAGCGCCGCGGGCAGCTCGTCGTAGTCGACGTCGACGAGCTCGGCGGCGTCGCGGGCCTCGGCGGCCGAACGGGCCACCACCACGGCGACGACCTCGCCGGCGAACGATGCCTGGCCGACTGGCGATCGGGCGTGTGCACCGGAGCCACCTGCTCGTCGTTGAGCGGCCAGGCGGTGATCAGGGTTCCCTGCTCGTCGCCCAGGTCCTCGGCGGTGAACACGCCGACCACGTTGGGTGCCTGCTCCGCGGCCGACTTGTCGATGTTGGTGATGGTCGCGTGCGCGAACGGGCTGCGCACCATCGCCAGGTGCAGCATCCCGGGCAGGGTGATGTTGTCGGTCCAGCGGGTGCGGCCGGTGATCAGCCGCTCGTCCTCCTTGCGCCTCCGGTCGCGACCGATCTCGGCGGCTGGGGCGTCCTGTACGGCGGTCACTGGGCACCACCCGCTGCGTGCTGCACGGCCTTGACGATGTTGTGGTAGCCGGTGCACCGGCAGAGGTTGCCCTCCAGCCCGAGCCGGATCTCCTCCTCGCTCGGGTGCGGGTTGTCCTTCAGCAGGTCGACGCTCTGCATGATCATCCCCGGCGTGCAGAAGCCGCACTGCAGGCCGTGGCACTCGCGGAAGGCCTCCTGCACCGGGTGCAGCTGCCCGTTGCTCGAGAGCCCCTCGATCGTGGTGACCTCCGCGCCGTCCGCCTGGACCGCCAGCATGTTGCAGGACTTCACGGACGACCCGTTGAGGTGGACCGTGCACGAACCGCAGTTGCTCGTGTCGCACCCGATCACGGTGCCGGTCTTGCCGAGCTTCTCGCGGAGGTACTGCACCAGCAGCATCCGGGGTTCGACGTCGTCGGAGACCTGGACTCCGTCGACGGTGAGGCTGATCTTCGTCATGGCGCTCCCTTGGGACGTGGACCTGTGACCCCGCTCACGCTAGAACCCCCTGGTTGGCCGAAGGTTGGGGTCGGGCACGCCGCATGCGAGGCACGAGCGTGCGGCGTAGGCCGTCCCGGTCGAGCGAGTCGAGACTCGGCGAGCGAAGACGACAGTCTCAGCCGACCAGCCGCGCCGAGAGGTCTCAGCTCTGCCTCGTGAACGCCGCTGTCATGTAGAGCGCGCGCTGGAACACCTCATCCGGGATCCCCTTGTAGCCAGGCAACGTCGAGTCCACGAACTCGAGCATGAGGTTGTCGCCGTCGACAGACCAGCGGTAGGTGTTCGAGCCGTCGGAGTGGTGGAAGACCACGGTGTCTCCGTCGATCTCGTACTCCGCGTCGTAGTCGATCGGCTCCGGCTGCCCGCCCCCGGACTCGCCGTACAGGTCCCACGCCCCGTCCTCGATGGTGAGGGTCAGCAGGGTGTCACCTGAGAACGGGGCATTCTTCCGGTAGTCCTCGACATAGCGGGCGAGTCCGTGCCGGCGCAAGGTGGCCTCGCTGTCCTCGACGTGAGATGGGGCCGGCCTGCCAGGAGCCCTCGAGCTCGGCGGCGGCCGTCGGCGTGGACGTCGGGGCTGGGCTCGTCGGTGACTCGGGCTTCCCGCTGGACCCTTCCGGGTCGTCGGACCCGCAGCCGACCAGCAGCATCGACGTGGCCGCGACGGCGACAGCGGCCGACCGGAACCGCGTGCGAGTCCGCGCAACCATAGGCCGAGCAGCCAACGACAGGTTGCGAGGGTTCATGGCCTTCTCCTTCGGAGGAGGGATGGCCTCACTCCTTTCGTCGACCCACGGAGAGATCGGTGCCGTCTCTCGACACCCGGCACATCGCCAAATTGTGCGAAGTCGGCTCAGCGAGCAGCCGCGAGCCGGCCCTTGAGCAGCGGCTTGGCCGGGTGGTGCCGGGCGCCGAGGGCGGCCAGGCAGCGCTCGACCACCTCGACGTCGTACGGCGCCAGGTCGGCGTAGCGGAGCACCGCGTCGGGCTGCGGGTCGGCGAGCAGCGCCTCGCGGACCGCGACCGCGACGTAGTCGGCGAGCTCGGCCAGCGCCGGGGAGTTGGTGCCGGGCAGCAGGTCGCCGCCGTAGGCCTCGACCGCCGCGCCCACCAGTCCGGCGCGCAGCAGCGCGAGCACGTGGTCGACGTCGGTGGCCACCGGCATCAGCAGCCGGTAGGGCCGCGAGCCGAGCTGTCCGCCGAGCGCCGACCGGAGGTGGGACACCTCGGCCTTGAGGGTGGAGAAGCGTGACCGCCTGGTCGCCGTACAACATCGCGTGCAGCTGGTCGAGCGACAGACCATCCGGGTGCAGCGCCAGCAGCGCGAGCACCTCGGTCTGCCGGCGGTTGAGCAGCAGCCGCTGCCCGTCGAGCCGGACCTCGGCGGTGCCGAGCAGCGTCATCACCAGCCCGGGGTCCTCGGTGTCGTCGCCGCCGATCGCCGAGGGGTGGTACGACGACAGCGGCATCGCCGACTCGATCAGCCGCGCCATCACCCGCGCCGTCGCCAGGCCGATCGGGTGGGTGCGGTCCCAGGTGGTCGAGAGGTCGATGACGCCGAGCTGGAGGCCGGTGACCGGGTCGTGCACGGGCGCGGCCCAGCAGACCCAGTTGTGCACGATCGGTGCGTAGTGCTCGGCGCTGAACACCATCGCCGGCTCGGCCATCCGCTGCGCGAGGTCGAGCGCGTTGGTGCCGACCGACTGGTCGTCCCAGCGCCCGCCGGGCACGAAGTTGACCGTCTCGGCCTTGCGCCGCATCACCCGGCCGCCGTACGTCCACAGGATCCGGGTCTGCGCGTCGGTGACGGCGAGCACCAGGTCGCCGTCCTCGGCGGTCCGCCGGAGCTCCGCCTCCACGTTCTCGACCGCCAGCTGGAGCGGCGAGTCACGCCACATCGCCGCGGTCTCGCCCTCGTCGGCCAGCGGCGCCTCGCGGACGTCGGTGGAGACCGCCGCCTCCGAGCGGGCCCAGCTGGACAGGATCTCGGGCCGCACCAGGGCGGCCGCGTCGTCACCCGACTCGATGAACGAGGTCCAGGCGCGTAGCGCCTCCAGCTTGCGTTCCCGCAGCTCACTGCGACCCATGCCGATCCCCCTTGCTACTGAGAACGTAGCACCGGGCGATGAGTCTCCCCGTCGACCAGAGTCGGTACTTCTCATGGCCACAACACAGCGCACCTTGGACGTCGAGCTGTACGTCACGCTCGAAGGCTTTGCCTACGGCCGGGAGTCGCCCGCCTACTTCGGGTACGACGGCCCGGACCTGATGGCCCGCATCGAGGAGCGGATGGCCGAGGACCACGTGATGGTGATGGGCGCGAACACCTACCGGCAGATGTGGGCTACATCGAGGAGGGCGGCGACCCGTCGTTCACACGGATGAACGAGCTGCCCAAGCTGGTCTTCTCGAGCACGCTGTCGGGCGAGCCGTCGTGGGCGAACACGACGTTCGTGTCCGAGCCGGTCGAGACGGAGGTGGCGCGGCTCAAGGCCGAGGGCGGCGACCCGCTGCGCGTCATCGGCAGCCTGTCGCTCACCGCGAGCCTGTTCGCGGCCGGGCTGGTGGACCGGGTATCGTCGTGGTCTTCCCGCTGATCCTCGGGGAGACCGGCGAGCAGCCGATGCTGCGCGGGCTGCCCGACGTCAAGCTCGAGCTCCTCGGCACCCAGGTCCTCGACGACCGCCTGGTCGTCATGGAGTACCGGCCGGAGCGCTGACAGTGCCCGAGTCGAAGTCCTTGCGCGCTTCGCGCGCCCATGGCACGCACCTCGCTGCGTTGGCGTCGCTCGACGTGCGCCCAGCATGCCAGCGCTCCGCCGCCTTGCCATGCACACACCCTGAACACGCCAACCACTAATGACTTCCGACTCGCGGCACTACCCGGCCGGCGCCGGAGGAACTCCACGGTCCGCTCGATCGAGTCCTGCCACTGCGGGATGAACGTGTGGTGCTCACCGCGGTAGACCTCTAGCCGGCTGTCGGCGCCGGCCCGCTCGAGGAGCCGCTGCGTGGTGGTCGCCCAGGGGAACGGACAGGTCTCGTCGGCGCTGCCGTGGTGGATCAGCAGCGGGTCGCTGATCCGGTCGAAGAACGTGCGCGACGACAGCTCGCGGTAGAACCGCGGCTCCTCGCCCGGCGTACCGAACCGCTCGAACATGGCGCGTACGGCGTCCGGCCGGCTGCGCGCGGTGAAGTGCCGCAGGTTGTCGAGGAAGCGCGAGCTCACCGACGCGTAGATCACCGCCGCCTCGACCAGGTCGGGCTGGGCGACCAGCGCGTTCAGGGTCACCCCGCCGCCCATCGACCGGCCGAGCATGGCCATCCGGTCGGGGTCGACGTACGGCTCCCGCTCCAGCGCCAGCACCGCGTTGATCGCGTCGCGGGCGTAGCCGAGCCGGGCCTCGCGGTCCAGCGGCAGGGCCGGGTCGGAGCCGGCGTGCCCGCGGTAGTCGGTGTGCAGCACCACGAACCCGGCCCGGGCCAGCCAGTCCTGCTCGCGCGCCAGACCCTGACCGGTCACGTAGTAGGAGGGGTCGATGTAGCCGTGGTTGAGCACGATGCCGGGGAACGGCCCGCGCCCGTGCGGCCGGAGCAGCACCCCCGAGATGGTCAGGTCGCCGCTGCCGTAGGTGACCTCCGAGCGGGTGTAGGCGTCGGTCTCGGCGACCACCCGCTGCTGCCGGATCCGGCCGGCCCGGAAGTCCTCGCGCATCAGCGCCGGCAGCGACACCGGGTGGTGCACCGGCGGCAACGTGGGCGTCGGTTCCGGCTCGGGGGTCGGCGACGGCGTCGGCGATCGGGCGAGGGCTCGCTGGACGCCGAGGTGCTGGGCGCGGCGGCGTCCGCCGGCTCGTCGGGCTCGGCGGCGTCGCTGCAGGACGCCAGCAGGACCAGCGCCAGCACCAGTCCAACCGAGCGCATCCGGTCAGCCCTAGTGGTGGATCCGGCCGTCGCGGACGGCGAGCGGCTCGCCGGTGCCGCCCCAGCGCCCGGCGATCACCTCGGCGGCGATGCTGATCGCGGTCTCCTCGGGGGTGCGGGCGCCGAGGTCGAGGCCGATCGGGCTGGACAGCCGCTCCAGCTCGGCGTCGGTCAGCCCGGCCTCCCGGAGCCGCTCCAGCCGGTCGTCATGGGTGCGCCGCGAGCCCATCGCGCCGACGTACGCGACGTCGGGCAGGCGGAGCGCCACCTCGAGCAGCGGGACGTCGAACTTCGGGTCGTGGGTGAGCACCGTGATCACGGTGCGCCCGTCGATCCGGCCGGCATCGCGCTCGGCCTCGAGGTAGCGGTGCGGCCAGTCGACGACCACCTCGTCGGCGCCGGGGAAGCGGCTGGCGGTGGCGAACACCGGCCGCGCGTCGCACACGGTCACCTGGTAGCCGAGGAACCCGCCGACCCTCGCCACGGCGGCGGCGAAGTCGATGGCGCCGAACACCAGCATCCGGGGCCGGGGCGCGAACGCCCACACGAACACCCGCATCCCCTCGCCGCGTCGCTCGCCGTCGGACCCGTAGGTGAGCGTCGCGTTGTGGCCCTGCGCCAGCAGCCCGAGCGCGTCGTCGCGCACCGCGTCGTCGGCGCGCGCGGAGCCCAGGGACCGCCACGACGTCCTCGTCGGGGCGGATGATGAGCCGGCGACCGAGCCACTCCGCGGTCGGGGTGCTCGATCACCGTCGCCAGGGCGACCGGGCGACCGGCCTCGACGTCGGCGGCCAGCTCGCCGAGCTCGGGGAACGTCTCCTGCGAGACCTTCTCGACGAAGACGTCGAGGATCCCGCCGCAGGTCAGGCCGACCGCGAAGGCGTCGTCGTCGGAGACGCCGTACCTCTCCAGCACGGGCTCGCCCGACTCGACCACCGACTGGGCGAGGTCGTAGACCGCGCCCTCGACGCAGCCGCCCGAGACCGAGCCGACCGCGGTGCTGTCGGGACCGACCAGCATCGAGGCGCCGGGCGGCCGCGGCGCCGACTGGAACGTCGCCACCACGGTCCCGACGCCGACGGTGTCGCCGGCCTCCCACCACTTCATCAGCTCGGGCAGCACGTCACGCACGAGCGACCACCTCCAGGACCTTCGCGTAGGTCGCGAGCGAGTGACCCGCAACGAAGTCGTCGACGTGAGGGAGTACGGCGAGGACGCCCCGCTGCACGGCCTCGTAGCCCTCCTTGCCGCGGTGGGGGTTCACCCAGACCACCCGGTGCGCGACCCGCCGGAGCCGGCGGACCTGCTCGCCGAGCAGCTCGGTGTCACCGCGCTCCCAGCCGTCGCTGAACACGACGACGACCGCTCCGCGCGCCATCCCGCGACGGCCCCACCGGTCCAGGAACGCGCGCAGCGACTCGCCGAGCCGCGTGCCGCCGGACCAGTCGGGCACGGTCTCGCCGGCGGCCACCAGCGCCCGCTCGCAGTCGCGGCTGCGCAGCGCCCGGGTCACGTGGGTGAGCCGGGTGCCGACCGTGAACACCTCGGCGCCGCGGGTTGGTGGTGACCACCCGGTGGGCGAGGCGCAGCAGCGCGTCGGCGTACCCGCTCATCGACCCGGACACGTCGACCAGCAGCACCACCCGGCGCGGCCGGACGGCGCGCCGGCGCCACTCGATGGTCGCCGGCTCACCCATCCGGCGCAGGCTGGCCCGGAGGGTGCGCGACGCGTCGACCTCGCCGCGGTGCCAGCGCTGGTGCCGCGCCGTACGCCGCAGCGGCGGCGCGGGGGTGCAGGGTCGCGAACATCTCGGCGAGCCGGTGCCGCTCCGCCGGCGGACAGCGAGGCGACGTCGCGGTGCCGCAGCACCTCGGTCCGGCTGGCCATCGCCCGCACCGGCTCGGCGTCGGACTCGCCTGCGCCGCCGCCCTCGTCGTCGGTGGCCGGCAGGTCGGTGAGCGTCGGCGTGGCCGGTGCCGCCGGGCGGGGCCGGGGCAGTCCCTCGCGGGCGTTGAAGTAGGCCTCGAACACCTGGTCGTAGCGCGCCAGGTCGTCGGGCGAGGAGCACAGCGTCGCCCGTCCGGCGGTGTACGTCGCCCGCTGGTCGTCGAGCCCGACCATCGCGACCGCGGCCAGGAACCCGTGGGCGCGGTCCTGGGTGACCGGCACGCCCGCGGCCCGCAGCGCCCGGGCGAACCCGAGCAGGATCTCGTCGGTCTGGCGGATCATGGCCGGAGCAGCTGGTCGAGGGCCTGCCGGACCCGGTCGGCGTCCTCGCGGTACTTCACCAGCGCCCCGAGGGTGCGCGGCGGAGGACTCGAGGTCGAGCTCGGTGGTGCCGAGGTGCTGCAGGGCGCGGGCCCAGTCGAGCGTCTCGGCCACGCCCGGCGGCTTCTCGAGGTCGTCGCGCCCGCGCAGCTGCTGCACGACGCCGACGACCTGGCGGGCCAGCGCCGCGGAGACCTCGGGGGCCCGCGAGCGGACGATCTCGACCTCGCGGTCCAGGCCGGGGTGGTCGATCCAGTGGTAGAGGCAGCGCCGCTTGAGGGCGTCGTGCAGCTCGCGGGTGCGGTTGGAGGTGAGCACCACGACCGGCGGCGTGGCCGCCCGGATCGTGCCCAGCTCGGGGATGCTCACCTGGTACGTCGACAGCACCTCGAGCAGGAACGCCTCGAACTCGTCGTCGGCGCGGTCCACCTCGTCGACCAGCAGCACCACCGGGCTCTGCTGCAGCGCGGCGAGCACCGGCCGGGCGAGCAGGAACCGCTCGTCGTACAGGCTCTTCTCGGCCTCCTCGGGATCCGCGCCACCGGCCGCCTCGAGCGCCCGCAGGTGCAGGATCTGCCGCGGGAAGTCCCAGTCGTAGAGCGCCTGGGTGGCGTCGATGCCCTCGTAGCACTGCAGCCGCACCAGCGGGACGCCGAACCCGTCGGCCAGCGCCTCGGCCAGCGCGGTCTTGCCGGTGCCGGGCTCTCCCTCGAGCAGCAGCGGACGCTGCATCCGCAGGCCCAGGAAGGTGACCGTGGCCAGGTCGTCGTCGCAGAGGTACCCGGTGTCACCCAGACGGGCGGCGACGTCGGCCGGCGACGAGGGATCCATGCCTTCGAGCGTACTCAGGGGCGCGTTGGCCCCGGGTTGGTCAGTCGAAGGCGTCCACGTCCCGGCCGGTGGCCAGGTCGCCGCACTCCACCTCGACCAGGGCGTGGTCGGCGAGGTAGTCGCGCGCGCCCCGGTCGCCGATGGCGGCCGCCCGCACGCCGAACCAGTGCTCACGGCCGAGCACGACCGGGTGCCCCGGCCGGCCGTCGTACGTCGTCCGGATCAGCGCCGCCTTGTCCGCGCCGGCGGCCAGCACGCGGCGGACCACGGCGTCGGTGACATCGGGCAGGTCGACCAGGGACACCAGGGCCGCGTCGGCGTCGGTGTCCTCGAGGAACTCGAGGCCGGCGCGCAGGGACGCCGACATGCCCTCGGCCCAGTCGGCGGCCACCACGACCGCGACGTCGTCGGGGACGAAGGCACGCGCCTGGTCGGAGGCCGCCCCCAGCACCACCACGACCTCGTCGCACCCGCCGCTCCGGAGCACCTCCACCCCGCGGGACAGCCAGGGCGTTCCGTTCTCGTCGACGACGAGCGCCTTGGGCCGGCCCATCCGGGTGCCGGCGCCCGCGGCGAGCAGCAGCCCGGCAGCGGTCATCGGAGCGCGACTCGCCACGGTGAGCAGCACCACTGCGTCGCTGAGGGCCTCGAGATCGTGCCGGCTCGGCGGGATCACCAGGTAGTCGCCCGTCCTCGCCCTCCCAGGACTCGTCGGCCGGCGTCAGCCGCACCCGGCCCCGGAGCACCTGCAGGCTCGCCTCACCGGGCGCCTCGTGCTCGCCGAGCACCCGGCCGCGATGCCAGGGCGACCAGCGTCTGCCGCAGGTCGTGCTCACGGCCACCGAACACCGTGACCGCTGCACGGCCGCTGCCGGCATCCCGGGCTGCGGCGAGCTGCTCCTCGCCGAGCCGGATCAATGACTCACCCTTCATTGCTGCTCCCCTTTCCCAGGAACGTGAGGCGTTCGCGCCACCCGCTCAGCCAACCTTCTCCCAGCCGCGGCGCGGCCGGTGGCTTCCGAGTCGTGCGGTGTCGCGGCTGCGGTAGACGAGGTAGGGGCGGGTGAGGTAGCCGAGCGGGGCGCTGAAGACGTGCACCAGCCGGGTGAACGGCCACAGCGCGAACAGCCCGAATGCCACCAGCGCGTGTAGCTGGAACCCGATCGGCGCCTCGGCCATCAGCTCGGCGTCGGGCGTGAACGCGAGGAACGAGCGGTACCAGACCGACACGCCCTCGCGGTAGTTGTACT
This sequence comes from uncultured Actinomycetota bacterium, assembly GCA_963813615.1. Taxonomy (GTDB): domain Bacteria; phylum Actinomycetota; class Actinomycetes; order Propionibacteriales; family Nocardioidaceae; genus Nocardioides. Next base: position 513,651 of record CAWFAE010000015.1, on the reverse strand, counting down.
CACCGCCGAGCGTGAAGATCGACCCGGCGATGGTGTTCCACATGCCCAGCACGATGACCACGGCCAGGAAGGCGTACATCACCTTGTCCATCGGGGTGGTCGCCGAGAAGACCGGCCCGACGGTGCGCCGCCGGTAGATCAGGATGACCATGCCGACCGTCGCTGCGATGCCGGCGAGAAGGCCACCGACGACCGCGACGTAGTGGTAGATGTGGTCGCTCGATCCCGACGGCCTCGGTCCACGACCGCGGGACCAGCAGGCCCACCACGTGGCCGCCGACGACGCCGAGCATGCCGAAGTGGAACAGGGGCGACCCGAGACGCAGCAGCCGGTCCTCGTAGAGCTGGGACGACCGGGTCGTCCACCCGAACTTGTCGTAGCGGTAGCGCCAGAAGTGGCCGACCACGAACGTGGCCAGGCAGATGTAGGGGACGATCACCCAGAGGAAGACGTCCATCTCACGCTCCTCGCACGGTCGGCATCGGCAGATCCACGGTGCGTTCGTGCAGGGCCGCGTCGAACTGGGGGGTTCCGTACGGCGTCAGGCCGACCTCCTCGGCCGGCGGCCCCTCGGCTGCCAGCCTCCTGATCGCTTCCGTCTCGTCTCCGCGCAGCGGTGGCAGGGTGGCGCAGACCGCCTCGACGGCCCCGGCCCACGGGCTGCGCTTCCTCGACGAGACCGAGGCGCAGCATTTCGAGACCGGCTCGGTGGTCGAGCAGCAGCTGCCGGCCGACTTCCTGGTCGACGGTGGCGGCGTACTCGAGCACGACGCACAGGTGATCGGGCAGCTCGGACTCGTCCAGCACGAAACCTGAGCGCAGGTAGGTCTGCTTGAACCGCAGCAGGGCGACACCGCGCTTGCGGGTGTCACCGTGCGCGAAGTAGGTGAGGAAGAGGTTGGTACGACGCCGGCTGTCGAAGGTCTCGACGTAGCGCTCCTGCAGGCGGTCCAGCGATCGGCCGGACAGCCGGTCGACCGCCCGGAGCAGTGGGGTGCCCAGCGGGGTGGGGAGCGCCTCGGCGGCCCGACGGACCAACGGCAGATCGGCGTGCTGCTGCTCGTCGGGGTAGGTGAGCAGCACGGAGGCGCACTGCCAGGCGATCTCGTGCGGCCCCATCACTGATCGCTCCTCGGCGGGAACAGCCCCTCGGGCGAGCCCTTGCCGTCCCAGTTGAGCAGGTTGACCCGCGCCGCCTTGTCCTCGGGCGCGGCCATGGTGTCGGAGGTCTGGCGGTCGCGGAGCATCTGGAAGTTCTCCACCGCGATCGGCTGGGCCTGTCCGCCCGAGCCCTCGCCGAACGGTCCGGAGCCGCCCATGCCGGGGCCGCCCTCGTAGTCGAGGGCGCACTCGGTGGCCAGCTCCTCGAGCGAGTGGGCCTGCTCGGCGTGCGCGGGCGGGATGACGTAGCGCTCGTCGTACTTGGCCAGTGCGAGCAGCCGGTACATGTCGTACATCTGCTCCTCGGTCATCCCGACCGCGGCCGGGATCGACCCGTCCGGCTCCCGGCCCAGGTTGATGTCGCGCATGTAGGCGCGCATCGCGGCGAGCTGCTTGAGCACCCGGTCGACCGGCGCGACGTCACCGGCGGTGAAGAGCTCCGCGAGGTACTCGATCGGGATCCGCAGGGCGTCGATCGCGGCGAACAGGTTGCCTGGGTCCTCGGCGTCCTCGCCGGTGTCGCGGACCACGTCGACGACCGGCGACAGCGGCGGGATGTACCAGACCATCGGCATCGTGCGGTACTCCGGGTGCAGCGGCAGCGCCACCTTGTAGATGTTGATCAGCGCGTGGATCGGGGAGCGCTTCGCGGCCTCGACCCAGTCGTGCGGGATCCCGTCGCGCTCGGCGGCCCGGACCACGTCGGGGTCGTTGGGGTCGAGCAGCACCGACCGCTGCGCCTCGTAGAGGTCGTGCTCGTCGGGCACCGACGCCGCCTCCAGCACTCGGTCGGCGTCGTACAGCACCAGCCCGATGTAGCGGAGCCGGCCCACGCAGGTCTCCGAGCAGACGGTCGGAAGCCCGACCTCGATCCGCGGGAAGCAGAACGTGCACTTCTCGGCCTTGCCGGTGCGGTGGTTGAAGTAGACCTTCTTGTAGGGGCAGCCCGAGACGCACATCCGCCACCCGCGGCAGCGGTCCTGGTCGACGAGCACGATGCCGTCCTCGGAGCGCTTGTAGATCGCGCCGCTCGGGCAGGACGCCGCGCACGAGGGGTTGAGGCAGTGCTCGCAGATGCGCGGTAGGTAGAACATGAAGGTGTCCTCGAAGGACTTCTTCACCTCGGTGGAGACCTTCTTCAGCACCGGGTCGTTCTGGAACGTCGCCTCCGAACCGCCGAGGTTGTCGTCCCAGTTCGCCGACCAGGTGATCTTGGTGTCCTTGCCGGTGAGGAGCGACTTGGGCCGCGCCACCGGCGTGTGCTCCTGGGCCGGTGCGTCGGTGAGCGTGGCGTAGTCGTAGGTCCACGGCTCGTAGTAGTCGTCGATCGACGGCAGCTTCGGGTTGGAGAAGATCGTCGCCAGCTTCTTGAACCGGCCGCCCGCCTTGAGCTTCAGCCGGCCGCGCTTGTTCAGCGCCCAGCCGCCCTGCCACTCCTCCTGGTCCTCGTAGCGACGCGGATAGCCCTGCCCGGGGCGGGTCTCGACGTTGTTGAACCAGACGTACTCCGTGCCGGCCCGGTTGGTCCACGCCTGCTTGCAGGTGACCGAGCAGGTGTGGCAGCCGATGCACTTGTCCAGGTTCATCACCATGGCCATCTGTGCCATGACGCGCATCAGTAGGTCACCTCCTGGTTCCGCTTGCGGATCACCGTCACCTCATCGCGTTGGTTGCCGGTGGGGCCGAGGTAGTTGAACGCGAACGACAGCTGCGCGTAGCCGCCGATGACGTGGCTGGGCTTGATGAGCAGGCGGGTCAGCGAGTTGTGGATGCCGCCGCGGTTGCCCGACGTCTCGGAGAGAGGTACGTCGATCAGCCGGTCCTGGGCGTGGTGCATGAACACCGTGCCCTCGGGCATCCGGTGCGACACGATCGCCCGGGCGACCACGACGCCGTTGCGGTTCACCGCCTCGATCCAGTCGTTGTCGGCGACGCCGACCTTGGCCGCGTCGACCTCGCTCATCCAGATCGTCTGACCACCGCGGGACAGCGACAGCATGAACAGGTTGTCCTGGTACTCCGAGTGGATCGACCACTTGTTGTGCGGGGTGAGGTAGCGGACCGTGACGCCGAGCTCCCCCACGTCGCCGACGTCCGGCTCGCCGAACAGCGCCCCCATGTTCAGCGGCGGCCGGTAGACCGGGAGGCTCTCGCCGAGCTCGGTCATCCAGTCATGGTCGAGGTAGAACGTCTGCCGGCCGCTCAAGGTGTGCCACGGCTTGAGCCGCTCCACGTTGATCGTGAACGGCGAGTAGCGCCGGCCGCCGGTCTCGGAGCCGGACCACTCCGGCGAAGTGATCACCGGCTGCGGCGCGGCCTGGGTGTCGGCGAAGGTGATCTGCTTGCCCTCGTGCTCGGCCGCGAGGTCGTGCATCTCGATGCCGGTGCGCTTCTCGAGAGTCTTGAAGCCCTGCACCGCCAGGTGGCCGTTGGTGGTGCCGGACAGGGCCAGGATCGCCTCGCACACGTGTACGTCGCGGACCAGCGACGGCCGGCCGTCGGCGGCGCCACCGCGCACGGCGCCGTTCTTGGCGCGCAAGTAGTCGATCGAGGCGGTCACGTCGTACGTGACGCCCTTGGTGGTCGTGCCGAGGGTGTCGAGCAGCGGGCCCACGGCGTCCAGCTTGTCGGCGACCGCGCCGTAGTCGCGCTCCACCTCGACCAGCTTGGGCATGGTGACGCCGGGAATCGGCTCGCACTCGCCGAGCTTCCAGTCGCGGACCCGCCCGTGCGGGGTGGCCAGCGCGTCGGGGGTGTCGTGGGTGAGCGGGACGGCGACGACGTCCTTGCGCACGCCGAGCCGCGGTCCGGCGAGCTCGGAGAACTTCTCCGCGATCGCGCGGAACGCGTCCCAGTCGGTGCGGGTCTGCCAGGGCGGCGCGATCGCCGGGTTGAACGAGTGCACGAACGGGATGCATGTCGGTCGTGGACAGGTCGTGCTTCTCGTACCAGGTCGCCGCCGGGAGCACGACGTCGGAGAAGATCGTGGTCGAGGTCTGCCGGAAGTCCAGCGACAGCAGCAGGTCGAGCTTCCCCTCGGGTGCCTCCGGCACCCAGTCCACCTCACGCGGCCTCCGGTCCTCCGCCGTCTCGGTGGCCCGCACCGACGAGGTGGTCCCGAGCAGGTGCTTGAGGAAGTACTCGTTGCCCTTGGCCGAGGAGCCCGAGCAGGTTCGCCCGCCACACGGCGAGCACCCTCGGGAAGTTCTCCGGCGCGTCGGGGTTCTCCCCCGCGAACCGCAGGCTCCCGTCGCGCAGCCCGGCGACGACGTGCTCGCCAACCGGTCGGCCCGCCGCAGCGGCCTCGTCGCACAGCTCGAGCGGGTTGCGGTCGAACGTCGGGTACGACGGCATCCAGCCCATCCGGGCGCTCTTGTTCAGCACGTCGGCGCTGCTGAGCCCGGCCAGCTGGCCGGTCGAGGTCGCCGCCGACAGCGTGTCCGCGGAGAAGTGGTCGTAGCGGAACTGGTCGGTGTGCAGGTACCAGTACGCCGCCTGGATCATGTTGCGCGGCGGCCGGCTCCAGTCCAGGGCGTTGGCCAGGTGGGCGTGCCCGGTGACCGGCCGCACCTTCTCCTGCCCGACGTAGTGCGCCCAGCCCCCGCCGTTGACGCCCTGGCAGCCGGTGAGCGTGGTCAGCGCGAGGAACGAGCGGTAGATCGTGTCGGAGTGGAACCAGTGGTTGGTCCCGGCGCCCATCAGGATCATCGACCGGCCCCGCGACTCCTCGGCGTTTCGTGCGAACTCGCGGGCGATCCGGGCGGCGGCGCTCGCCGGCACCCCGGTGATCGGCTCCTGCCACTCCGGCGTGTACGTCGCGTAGCGGGCCAGCATCAGCTCGTAGACGGTGGTCACGAGGTGGTCACCGACACGGCGGACCGGCACGCTTGCGGTGGTCTCCCCTGGTGAGCCGTCGACGTCGCCGAACAGCGGCAGGGTGACCTCGGCCGACTCGTCTCCCTCGAGCGCCAGCCGCGGCTCCACGCCCTGCAGGTCGAGGTTCCACCGGCCCACCCCGGCGTCGCCGAACCGGTGACCGAGCGCGCCGTTCGGCACCACCGGCTGCTCGGTGCGGGCGTCGATGAGCACGGTCTTGAACGCCGCGTTCTCCTCGTTCGCGTGCTCGGGCAGGTCCTCGGCCGTGAGCATCTTGCCGGGACGGCCGTCCTCGATCCGGACCAGCATCGGTAGGTCGGTGTAGCGCTTCACGTAGTCGTCGAAGTACGGCGTGGTCCGGTCGACGAAGAACTCCTTGAGGATCACGTGACCCATCGCCAGGGCCAGCGCGGCGTCGGTGCCAGGACGCGCCGGCAACCACTCGTCGGCGAACTTCACGTTGTCGGCGTAGTCGGGCGCGACCACGACGACCTTCTGGCCGCGGTAGCGGGCCTCGGTCATCCAGTGCGCGTCGGGCGTGCGGGTGACCGGCACGTTGGAGCCCCACATCACCAGGTAGCCGGCGTCCCACCAGTCACCGGACTCGGGGACGTCGGTCTGGTCGCCGAACACCTGGGGCGAGGCGACCGGGAGGTCGGCGTACCAGTCGTAGAACGAGAGCATCGAGCCGCCGACGAGGTGGGTGAACCGGGCGCCGGAGGCGTGGGAGACCATCGACATCGCCGGGATCGGCGAGAACCCCGCCACCCGGTCGGGTCCCCACTTCTGGATCGTGTGCACGTACGCCGCGGCGACCATCTCGGTCGCCTCGTCCCACGACGCCCGCACCAGCCCGCCCTTGCCGCGAGCGGACTTGTAGGCCTTCGCCCGGAGCGGATGGTCGACGACGTGCGCCCACGCCTTGACCGGGTCGCCGTCGTGCTGGCGCTTGGCCTCGCGGTACATCTGCAGCAGAGTGCCGCGGATGTAGGGGTAGCGGATCCGGGTCGGCGAGTAGGTGTACCAGGAGAAGGCGGCGCCGCGGGGGCAGCCGCGGGGCTCGTAGTCGGGCCGGTCCGGCCCGGCCGAGGGGTAGTCGGTCTGCTGGGTCTCCCAGGTGATGATCCCGTCCTTGACGTAGACCTTCCACGAGCACGAACCGGTGCAGTTCACTCCGTGCGTGGAGCGGACCACCTTGTCGTGGCTCCACCGGTCACGGTAGAAGTCGTCGGCCTCACGGCCGCCCTGCTTGGTCAGCGTCCGCAGGTCCGCAGACACCTCGCCCTTCGTGAAGTACCTCCGGGTCCGCACCAGGGCGTCGACCAGAGGCGTGTCCAGGCCGGGGGCGTCTGTGGTCACGCAGCGGCTCCTTGGGTGCGGCGTACGACGGTGACGGTCAGCAGCAGGGTCAGCGCGGCGGTGATCGCGAGCAGCCACAGGCCGATGGCGTAGGAGTCGGTGCGGCCGTAGATGTAGCCCATCAGCAGCGGCGGGGCGAAGCCCCCGAGGCCGCCCGCGGCGCCGACCAGACCCGTGACGCCACCGACGCGAGAGGGCTCGGTGACCTTGGCGATCAGGGCGAACGTGGCACCGCTGCCCGAACCGAGGGCGGCGGCCATCGACAAGGAAGGCGATCGCGCCGACGGGCTCGAGGATCCGGGTCTCAGCCGCGACCGCGGCACCGACCGTGACGACCGCGTACCCTGCGGCCAGCACCGGGATCGGGCCGAGCCGGTCGGAGAGCCAGCCGCCCACCGGGCGCATGACCACCGCGACGACGACGAAGCCCGCCATCCGGTTCGCCGCGTCGGCCGGTTCGAGGTCCCACGCGTTCTGCAGGTAGGCCGGGAGGTAGACCGAGAACGCGACGTAACCGCCGAAGGCGACGGCGTACAGGATGCAGGCCTGCCAGGTGATCGGCAGCCGGGCGTTCGCGACGATCCGGCTCACCAGGGTCCCGGTCGGCGCCACCCGCCCGGGTGCGTCGCGCAGCACCAGCCAGGCCACCACGGCGAACACGGCGAGCGCACTCGCGGTCAGCACGAACGGCGCGGCGTCACCGACGTTCTCGTAGAGCTTCACGGTCGTCAGCGCGCTGATCGCGGTGCCGACCATGCCCGCGCCGAAGACACCCACCGCGAAGCCGCGCCGCTCCGGCGGGAACCAGGCGCTGACGAACGGGACGCCCACCGCGAACGCCGTACCGCCGATGCCGAGGAAGAAGCCGGCCACCAGCAGAGAGCTGTACGAGTCCTGGCCGAGCAGCCCGATGTAGAGCACCGGGACGATCGTGGCTGCGCTCACGAGCGGGAACATCACCCGCGCGCCGAACTTGTCGGTGAGGGCGCCGACGGGGATCCGGCCGAGCGACCCGACGATCACCGGCACGGCCACGAGCAACGCCACGTCCGACTCGGAGATGTCGCCAAGCCGCCCCGAGTCCCGATAGACGGGTCCGAGCGGGCTCAACAGCGCCCAGGCCCAGAAGTTGATCGCGAACCCGACGGTTGCGACGGTCAGCATCAGCATCGGCGAGCCGACCCGAGTGTCAGCCGTCGTGTCGACCACCGGTCCCGACCCCGAGCTAGTGCTCACCGAGCAGACCTCCCTCGCTGCCTGCATCCACACTGACAAACATCCGGTCCCCTCCGTAACCCATGACAGGCACCTTTCCGCCGTCGCCGTCGTTCCGGGAGGGACGGAGGGCCGCGCCACGAAGGACCAAGGTCCCGAGCCGCCGACCGGGCGGTGTCCGGTACAACGGAGGGGGCGCAGGACCTGCGTGCCGGTCCGCCATGGCCCGAGGCTAGGCGGCCTCGGCTCTGGGTGTCACAGTGCGCGGCGCACCGGCACCTGGGTGCCGATCGGCTGACTCTCCGCACCGATCCTGCGGCCGGAGACCTCCCGCCAGGTCAGCCGGAGGTAGAGGTTGCGCGGTCCGCCCGCCCAGGGACGCGGCACCCACGCCCGCTCGAGGTCATCGAGCTCGGAGGGGTCCACCCGCTCCAGGCGGCCGAACGCGACCACGCTCCATCCCGTCTGCCGGGAGTAGTCGACGTTGTCGATCTCGAAGGCCGCCTCTCCGCCGGGGCCGTAGCTCGCGAGCTCGCTGTACGGCGTGGTCCGGAACACGATGGCGTCGTCCACCACCGTGTAGTTGAGCGGGACGATGCGTGGCCCGACAGGGGTCGCGATCGCCACCCGGCCGAACACACCTCCGGCCAGCAGGTCCACGCACTCGGCGACGGTGAGCTCCTGGGGCTCTCTCATGACTACCTCCTTCGACACCGCCAAGCGTGCGCCGCGGCGGGTCGGAGCGCACGGGCCATTGGTCCCGAGCCGGCCGGACCATTGCACCCTCCTGGGCAAAGAGTGGTGTCAGCCGCCGAACGCTCGGGCGTAGAGGGCCGCCAGCTCCTCGGAGAAGGGCCCGCTGAAGCCACACAGGGTGACCCGGCCGTCGCTCGCCGAAACCAGGTAGCGCTCCCCCTCGCGGAAGTCCACCGCGGCCAGCAGCGCCTGCAGGTCTCGGTCGGGGGCCTGCACCACGACCAGTGCGGTCTCCTCGCCGCTGTAGAAGTGCGTCACCTCGAGCGTCGCCTCCCCTCCGGTGACCGACCGCACAACCCCGTCGAACGCAACGTTCTGCAGCCGCAGCACCTCGACGTTCGGGGTCATGCAGCGTTCGGTCGAGGGTTCGGCGACCAGCTCCGTGGTGCTCGAGGGCTCAGCGTCGGAGGAGCCCCCGGACGCAGCATCGGGCTCGTCCGAGCCCCGGTTGAGCAGGGCGAAGACCGTCGCTCCGCCGATCAGCAGCACCACGACGACCGCGACCACCCAGGTGAACGGGCTGCGATCGCGGGTGCCGGTCCGGCGCGACTCGTCGGTCATGGTGTCGTCGTCGGGCACATGGCCACGGTGCCACATCGGGCGCAGAAGCATGCGTGCCGCCGCCTGTGGGCGCGCCGCTCGGTAACGGTCGGGCCCCTATCGTCCAAGTATGGGTATGCCCGCCCACTACGAACCGCTGACGCGGATCGGACACGAACCGGACGCCTTCGAGGCGTTCTACCGCGACCACGTCGATGACGTGCAGCGCTTCGTGGCCCGCCGCATCGACGATCCGCACCTGGCCGCCGACCTCACCGCGGAAGTCTTCCTCGCCGCGATCGAGGGCGCCCATACGTACCTGCCCACGCGAGGACCGGTGATCGCCTGGCTGTACGGCGTCGGGCGGAACACGATCGCCGCCGAGGTGCGGCGGCGCAGCCGCGAGCTGCACGCCGTACGCCGGATCAGCGGGCAGCGCCTGCTCGACCCGGCCTCGCTGGCCCGGATCGAGGAGCGCATCGACGCCGAGCGCGAGTCGCGCCGGCTCTATCGGGCGCTCTCCGAGCTCTCCGACGACGACCGCACCCTGCTGGAGCTCGTCGCGCTCGACGGGCTCTCCGTCGCCGACGCGGCCCGGAGCCTGGGGGTGAAGCCGGCCACCGCGCGGGTCCGGCTGCACCGCAGCCGGGCTCGGCTCACCGCCATCCTGCGCCGCACCAGGACCTCGGACGCATCCGAGGGCCGGGTCGGCGCCCTGACAACGGAGGTCACCCCGTGAACACCCCACACACTCTCGACCGCTTCGAGACCAAGCTCCTGGACGAGCTCCGCGCGCACGTCGCCACCCGTCCCGAGGTCGCGACACCGCCACCGCCGTCACGCCGGCCACACCGACGGGGCCGCTGGGCAGCGGGACTCGCCGCAGCCGCGGCCGCCGCCACGGCGTACGTCGTCGTCTCGCCGGGCGGACCGGCCGTCAGCCCGGCGTATGCCGTCACCCAGCAGGCGGACGGTGATGTCGTGGTCACCATCCACCGACTCGAGGACGCCGCGGGACTGGAGGCCGCCCTCGCCGAGCATGGGATCGAGGCCGAGGTCGACTTCGAGCCCGACCAGTTCGACGTGGCCGATGTCCCGAATGGCGATCCGGACGAGTACGAGCTGGAGCTGCCGAACGACCCGGACCTCGAGCTCCCACCGGTCGGTGACTGCGGCGACCCGGACAGCGTGTTCGACTTCAGCCAGGTCGGATCGGACTACGTGCTCACCATCCCGGCCGACTCCGTTCTCCTCGACCAGTCGGTGCTGCGTCTCACGACGGCAAGCGAGATGGACGGCGAGGGCTACGGGCTCACCGCGACGTACACGGTCGGCGAGACCGAGTGCGGGTTCGCGACGTACGCGGTCGAGGTCGACTGACCCGCCCCGTTCAACAGAACAGGGCCCCCGCCTTCCGGCGGGGGCCCTGTTTGTTTGTTGCTAGCGAAGCGGTGGACTCAGAAGTCCATGCCGCCCATGCCGCCCATGTCGCCACCGCCCGGCATGGCCGGGGCCTTCTCGGGCTTGTCGGCCACGACGGCCTCGGTGGTGAGGAACAGCGCCGCGATGGACGCGGCGTTCTGCAGGGCGGAGCGGGTCACCTTGGCGGGGTCGATGATGCCCTCGGCGATCATGTCGACGTACTCGCCGGTGGCCGCGTTGAGACCGAAACCGGCCTCGAGACCGCGCACCTTCTCCGCGATGACGCCGCCCTCGAGGCCGGCGTTGATCGCGATCTGCTTCAGCGGAGCCTCGGTGGCGTAGCGCACGATCTGGGCGCCGGTGGCCTCGTCGCCCGACAGGTCGAGCTTGGCGAACGCCAGGTCGGCGGCCTGCAGGAGCGCGACGCCGCCACCGGCGACGATGCCCTCCTCGACGGCCGCCTTCGCGTTGCGAACGGCGTCCTCGATGCGGTGCTTGCGCTCCTTGAGCTCGACCTCGGTGGCCGCGCCGACCTTGATCACCGCGACGCCGCCGGCCAGCTTGGCCAGCCGCTCCTGCAGCTTCTCGCGGTCGTAGTCGGAGTCGGACTTCTCGATCTCGGCGCGGATCTGGTTGACCCGCCCCTCGATCTGGGCCGCCTCGCCGGCGCCCTCCACGATCGTGGTCTCGTCCTTGGTGATGACGACCTTGCGGGCCTGGCCGAGCAGCTCGACACCGGCGGTCTCCAGCTTGAGGCCGACCTCCTCGGAGATCACCTGGCCGCCGGTGAGGATCGCGATGTCCTGCAGCATGGCCTTGCGGCGGTCACCGAAGCCCGGCGCCTTCACGGCGACGGACTTGAAGGTGCCACGGATCTTGTTGACGACCAGCGTGGACAGGGCCTCGCCGTCGACGTCCTCGGCGATGATCACCAGCGGCTTGCCCGACTGCATGACCTTCTCGAGCAGCGGCAGCAGGTCCTTGACGTTGCTGACCTTGGAGTTGGCGATCAGGACGTAGGGGTCCTCGAGCACCGTCTCCATGCGCTCCGGGTCGGTGACGAAGTAGGCCGAGATGTAGCCCTTGTCGAACCGCATTCCCTCGGTGAGCTCGAGGTCGAGCCCGAAGGTGTTCGACTCCTCGACGGTGATGACACCTTCCTTGCCGACCTTGTCCATCGCCTCGGCGATGATCTCGCCGACGCTGGTGTCGGCCGCGGAGATGCTCGCGGTGGACGCGATCTGCTCCTTGGTCTCGATGTCCTTGGCCATGCCGAGCAGCTGCTCGGACACCGCCTCGGTGGCCGCCTCGATGCCCCGCTTGAGGCCCATCGGGTTGGCACCCGCGGCCACGTTGCGCAGACCCTCACGGACCATGGCCTGAGCGAGCACGGTCGCCGTCGTCGTACCGTCACCGGCGACGTCGTCGGTCTTCTTGGCGACCTCCTTGACGAGCTCGGCGCCGATCTTCTCGTACGGCTCCTCGAGCTCGATCTCCTTGGCGATGCTCACACCATCGTTGGTGATGGTGGGCGCGCCCCACTTCTTCTCGAGGACGACGTTGCGGCCCTTGGGACCGAGCGTGACCTTGACGGCGTCCGCGAGCGTGTTCATGCCACGCTCGAGGCCGCGCCGGGCCTCCTCATTGAAAGCAATCAGCTTCGGCATAACTCCTGCGATTCCTCACGCTAGAGCTGGGTGGCCGGTGCGATGGGCTGCCCGCGACGGACGGTCCTGCTCGTCCCGGCGAACCCTTCCCGCCGGCGCTTCTGAACCTCAGCTGACACCGCTCCGGTGTTGTCACTCTCATGGTAAGAGTGCCAGGTTCATGTTTAGCACTCGGGTCCTACGAGTGCAAACGAGCAGCCGAGCGCGAGGAACGAGCGCTCGGCGTAGCGAGTGCAGGTCGAGCAGCCGTCGTCGTCCGAGCCTGCGAGGACGGCGACCGGCGTGTCGAGACCCGGTGGGCTCAGAGCCGACGGGCGCGAGTGAGCCAGCTCCCTGGTCTCGACGACGCTCGCTGGCGCTCGCTGCTCGACCACGCGACGCCCGAGGGCACCCGGAAGGTGGCTGTGAAACCGCGACGGTGGGACGGTAAGGCCATGACGCGGCTCCTCGGCCTGCTCGGGGGACTGTCGCTGACCATGGACATGGGCACCGGCGCACCCCTGGAGGAGTCGCTGCGTCGGTGCGTCGTCGCCGTCCGGCTCGCCCGTGCCACCGGCTGCTCCGACGACGAGGTCCGGGACGTGCTGTACGCCGGACTGCTGGAGCACCTGGGCTGCACGGCATACACCTCCGAGCTCGCGCGGGCCTTCGGCGACGACATCTCGGCGATCCGCGCCGGCTTCCTGGCGAACCCGGCCAAGACCGGCGACCTGCTGCGGATCTTCGTGCCCCAGGTCGCGAAGGCCACCGGCCGGTCCAGGGCCCGGGTGATGGCGTCCGCACTGCGTTCCGGCCGCGCCGTGGACACCGTCGGGCCTCGAGCCACGTGCGAGGTGGCCCGCGACAGCGCCACCCGGCTCGGCCTGTCGCCGGGCGTCCGGGAGGCGCTCGCGCACGTGACGTGCATGTGGGACGGGTCCGGTCACCCGCCGGTCGCCGGAGACGCCGTCCCACCCCCGATCCGACTGGTGCACGTCGCCTCGGTCGCCACGTCGTACGCACTTCTGGCTGATCCGGCCAGTGCCCTCGACGCGGTCCGCCGGCGGGCGGGCACCCACCTCGACCCGGGGCTGGTCGAGGCGTTCTCGGTCGACCTGCTCGACGACATCGGCGACATCGACGCCCACGAAGCCGTCATGGACCTCGAGCCGGACCCCGTGCAGCGGGTGGAACGCGATGACCTGGTGCCGGTCGCCCGGGTCTTCGGAGACCTCGCCGATCTGAAGAGCCCGTGGCTGCTCGGCCACTCCACCGCCGTGGCGGAGCTGGCGGCGGCCGCCGCGAGGGTGCGGGGCATGAGCGCGGAGACCTGCACCGACGTGCGGCTCGCGGGGCACCTGCACGACCTGGGGCGCGTCGGCGTCTCGAGCCGGATCTGGGACAAGACTGCGCCGCTGTCGGCCACCGAGCAGGCGCAGGTCGAGCTGCACCCGTGGCACACCGAGCAGATCCTGTCGCGGGCGCCTGAGCTCGGGCCGGTGGCTCGGATCGCCGGGCACCACCACGAACGGCTCGACGGGAGCGGCTACCACCGCGGGGCGTCTGCGGCGCAGCTGCCGACCGAGTCCCGGCTGCTCGCCGCCGCCGATCGCTACCGATCCCTGGTGGAGTCCCGGCCGCACCGCAGAGCGATCGAGCCGGACCGGGCGCGCGCGGAGCTCGAGAAGGATGCGCGCGCGGGCCGGCTGGACGCCGACGCGGTGGCCGCCGTTCTGGAGGCCGCGGGCCACCAGCGCGCGGCGCGACGCCAACGGCCGGCCGGCCTGACCGAACGGCAGGTCGAGGTGCTGCGCCTGGTCGCCGCCGGGCGCACCAACCGGCAGATCGCCGAGATGCTCACCCTGTCCCCGCGCACGGTCGAGCACCACGTCCAGGACGTGTACGCGCGGATCGGGGTGAGCACTCGCGCGGGCGCGGCGATGTTCGCCATGGAGCACGGGCTGCTCGAGACCAAACCTGGGTAGGTCCACCCATGCGGCGGGCTGCCGGGGTCGCGACCCTGGGCAGATGACCACCAGGCCCGACACCGCGACCGCCTCCGAGCAGCGCCTGCTCACCCGGGCCTTCCTGCTGCTGGCTCTCGGTGAGCTGGCCTACTTCACCGCCGACGGCGTCGCCATCTACCTGGTGCCGGTGCACGCCACCGGACCGCTCGGCTCCGACCGCGCCGGCGCCGGGCTCGCCTTCGGCGCGTTCGCCGTCTCTGCACTGCTGCTGCGCCCGATCGTCGGTCGGATCTGCGACACCCACGGCCGCCGGCCCCTCCTCGTGGGTGGCGCGGCGGTGGCAGTGGTGTCCCTGGCGCTCACCGCGCAGGTCGAGGGGCTGGCCGCCCTGGTGGCCCTGCGGCTCCTCGCCGGCGTGGCTGAGGCCGCGGTGTTCGTCGGTGCGTTCGCCGCCGTCGCGGACCTCGCGCCAGCGCACCGGATGGGCGAGGCGATCAGCTACAACTCCCTGGCGCTGTACCTCGGTCTGGCGGGTGGCCCGCCGCTGGGCGAGTGGCTCGCCGAGGGGCACGGCTTCGACACGGCGTGGTACGGCGCGGCCCTGCTCGCTCTCCTCGCCGTTGCGGCGATGACGGCGGTGGGCGAGACCGGTTCGCCGGACCCGGGGTCTGCCGAGCGGTTGCCGCTGATCCATCGGGCGTCGGTCCCGCTCGCTCTCGGTTTCCTGGCGACCATCGTGGCGATGGGCGGGCTGCTGGCGTTCGCCGGTCTCCGTGCCGACGCGGTCGGCCTGGAACAGACCAGCCTGCCGCTGGTCGCGTACGGCCTCACGGTGGTGGTCGGCCGGATCGCGTTCGCGAGCGCCGCTGACCGGCACCCGCCACTGCTGTTGTGCACGCTCGCGCTGCTCACCATGGCGCTGGGAGCGACGGTCATCGCCCTGGTGGCCACGCCGCTCGGGCTGCTCTCCGGCACGGTGGTGATGGCCGCGGGCGTCGTCTTCGCCACCCCGGCGTTCTTCGCCGCCATCTTCGCCAATGCGCCCGCGAGCGAGCGCGGGGCCGCGGCCGCGACTACGAGCATGGCGCTCGACCTGGGCCTGGGCGGCGGCCCGATCCTGCTCGGTCTGGTTGCTCAGGGCGCCGGGATCCCCTGGGCCCTCGGCGTGGCCGCGGCGGTCGCCCTGCTCGGCGCCGCCTGGACCACGCGCCTCGCTCAGAGCCGGCGGGCGACCGCGTCGGCGAACGGTTCGGCGTTGTCGGGGAGTACGTCGAGGTAGAGGCCGGGCTCGGTGATCTCGACCTCGCTGACCATCAGCCCGCCGTCGCGGCGCATCAGGTCGATCCGGGCGTAGACCAGGTCGGCGCCGAGGATCGCGGAGCAGGCGGCCACGGCGTCCGCGGCGAGGGTCGCGGCCTCCTCGGTGAGCGTGGAGGGGTACGTCGCCCCGCCGTACTCCTCGTGCACCCGGATCTCGCCGTCGGCGGGCTGCTTGCGCACCTGGCTGATCGGGTCGGCCGTCGATCACGAACACCGACAGCTCCCCCTCGGTGCGCACGCTCTCCACGAGCGGCTGGGCGATCATCGTGCCGGGCCGCGGGGTGGCCGGCTCCCGGTCGGCGGTCACGACGACGACACCGCGACCGCCGGCGCCGATCCGGGGCTTGACCACGCAGTCCCCGAACCGGTCCACGGCGGCCCGCAGGTCCGCGAGGTCGTCGACGGCCACGGTCGGCACCACCGGGACCCGGCCGGACCGGGACAGCTCGACGAGGTACGCCTTGTCGGTGTTCCACCGGAACACGGACGCGCCGTGCAGCAGCCGGGGGCCCACCCGCTCGGCCCAACCGAGGAACTCGGGCAGCCGGACGTCGTAGTCCCACGTCGAGCGGGCCGCCACCAGGCCGGCGCCGGCCCAGTCGACTCCCGGGTCGTCCCACGACACCCAGCGGCTGGCGATGCCGCGAGCGGCGAGCGCGGCGTCGAGCCGCTCGTGCCCGGGCTCGCCCTGGGGCAAGCTGGTGCAGGTCGCGAGGAGCAGGTCCGCGATCAGGACCGCCACCAGTTCTCGGGCTGGGGGGTCACGGGCACGCGGCCGATCCTAGACGCCGCCGCGCGCGCCCCAGACGGGTGGATGGTGCCCGAACGGCACCTCGTCGACGAGCCCGGCCGCGGCGAGCACCGACGGCAGCAGCGCCTTGGCCGTCCGCTGGTAGCCGATCCCGCTCGGGTGGAACCGGTCCAGGCTGAACATCTCGTCGGGGTTGGTGATGAAGAAGGGCCCGACGACGTGCGCGAGCGACACCGCGTGCGCACCCGCGCCGACCGCGGCCTCCCGCTGGGCGGCGGCCAGCTGCCGCGACATCCGCGAGCCGAGGGCGCGGAGCGGCTGCGGCACCGGGCGCAGCGCCCCGAGGTCCGGGCAGGTGCCGACGACCACGGCGGTGCCCTGACTCCGCAGCCGCGGCGATCGCGTCCTCGAGGTGCCGCACCGACTCCGGCACCGGCACCCGGTGGGTGACGTCGTTGCCGCCGACGACGATCACCGCGACATCCGCTCGGTACGTCGCCGGCAGCGCGGCCAGCTGCTCGGGCAGCACCGACGACTCCGAGCCCACCCGCGCCACCGTGGTCAGCCGGACCGACCGGTGGGCGCGCTTGGCCACCCCCTTGGCGAGTCGCGCGCCCAGGGTGTCCTTCGGCCGCTCCGCCCCGAGACCGGCGGCGATCGAGTCGCCGAGCAGCAGCAGGTCGAGCGGGTCGCCGTACTTCGACTTCCACACCCGGTCGGCGTCCGGGGCCGCCTCGCCCAGGGGCTTGCCGATCACCCGCCGTGCGGCCGCGGCCTGCCGGGTGAGCAGCTCGCGGACGCCGTACGTCGAGAGCGCGGCAGCGCCGGCGGCCACGGCGGCGCCGATCGTCACGCGTCTGCGGCTCACGGTCAGGTTCAACCACGTCGGGCTGAATGGGCGGCGACCAGGCCATGGCGCTGCGATGTCGATTTCGGACTCCCCCGCCCGTCATCCCAGTGACAGACTCACCCCACGACCGAAAGGGACCGCCATGACCGAGTACGCCGTCCTCCTGCCCGGCGACGAGAGCGTCTGGGAGAACCAGTCCGCGGACGAGAAGGCCGCGACCTACGCCCGGCACGAGGAGTTCTCCAAGGCGCTCGAGGCGCGCGGGCACAAGATCACCGGTGGCGCCGAGCTGACCCACTCCCGCACCGCCCGGACCCTGCGCCGCAGCGATGACCAGATCACCGTGACCGACGGCCCCTACGCCGAGACCGTCGAGCAGCTGTCGGGGTTCTACCTGGTGGAGACCGACGACCTCGACGACCTGGTCGAGGTGACCAAGATCCTCGCGGACGCCGAGGGCGGCATCGAGATCCGGGCCTGCATCGACCACTCGGGCGACGCTCCGTGAAGTTCGTCGTCCTGATGGCCGAGACCGACCACTACGAGCGGTGGGCCGGCCTCACCGACGACGAGCGGGCCGCGGCGTTCACCGCGTTCGAGAAGTACGCCGCCGCGGTCGCCGAGCACGGAGAAGTGGTGGGCGGGGAGGGCCTGGCCGACCCCCGAGAGGCCCGCACGGTCACCCCAGGTCGCCGCGACGAGCGCCCGGTCACCGAGGGGCCCTACGCGGAGACCGCCGAGCAGCTCGGCGGCTTCTTCCTGGTGGACCTGCCGGACCTGGAGACCGCGGTCGAGACGGCGCGGCTGCTCCCGGAGGCGTTCCTCATCGAGGTCAGGCCGGTCGTCTCGGGTTGACCGACCTGGAGGACGCCTGGCGCGAGGAGTGGGGCCGCCTGCTGGCCCTGCTCGTCGCCCAGTTCCGGCGCCTCGACCTCGCCGAGGACGGCCTCGGCGACGCGTTCGCGACGGCCGCCGACCGCTGGCGCCGCGACGGGACGCCCGACAACCCCGCCGCCTGGTTGCTGACCGCGGCCCGGCGCCGGATCTACGACCGGCTGCGCTCCGAAGCGATCGCGCGCCGCAAGCTGCCGCTGCTGCAGGTCGACGCGGCACTCACCGAGGAGGCACGCACGGTCATGGCCGATGCGGGAGAGACGGTGGTGGACGAGCGGCTCCGGCTGGTGCTGCTGTGCGCCCACCCCGCCCTCGCGCCCGAGCACGCGGCCGCGCTCACCCTGCGCCTGGTGCTCGGCGTCTCGACCGCCGACATCGCCCGGTTGTTCCTGGTGCCGACGGCGACCATGGCGGCCCGGCTCACCCGAGCCCGCAAGGCGCTGGCGGATCAGCGGTTCGAGGTGCCGGCGGGCGCCGCAGCTGGAGGCGCGGGTGGCGACCGTGGCGGAGGTCGCCTACCTCGCGTTCACCTCGGGGTATGCGCCCGGGTCCGGCCCGGACCTGCTCCGGGCGGACCTGGCCGGGGAGGCGATCCGGCTGGTCCGGGTGCTGCGATCGGTGCTCCCCGCGGGGTTCGCCGGCACCGCCGACCTCGACGCGCTGCTCGCGCTGATGCTGCTGCAGCACGCGCGCCGCGACGCCAGGGTCGACGACGGCCGGCTGGTGCTGCTGCCGGACCAGGACCGGTCCCGGTGGCGGCACGACGAGATCTCCGAGGCGCTGGGGCTGCTCGCGCCGCTGGTGGGCGCGCGCTCCACGCCGTACCTCCTGCAGGCGCTGATCGCCGCCGAGCACGCGATCGCCGTCACAGCCGCCGCGACGGACTGGATCCGGATCGCCGGGTGGTACGCCGAGCTCGAGCAGCTGACCGGGCTCACCCGTGGTGCGGCTCAACCGGGCGGTGGCCGTGGCCGAGGCCGACGGGCCGGACGCTGGGTTGCGGCTGCTCGACGGGCTCGAGCTTCCCGGTCACCGGCTGCCCGCGGCCCGGGCCGAGCTGCTGGCCCGGGCGGGCCGGCCCGAGGAGGCGCGGACGGCGTACGAGGTCGCGATCGGGCGGTGTGGCAACGAGGTGGAGCGCGCCCACCTCAGCGAGCGCCGCGACAGCTTGTGACGCGTTGCGGAGTTCAGGCGTGCGACGCCAGGGCCGCCACCGGCGAAGCGGCGACGGGCGGCTGCCGCAGGACCTCGAGCAGCTCGGACAGCGGCATCGGCCGGTGCAGCAGGTATCCCTGCGCGTGGACGAACTGCTCATCGGCGCGAATCCGGTCCAGCTGCGACTGCCGCTCGATCCCCTCCACGACGACGTCGAGGCCGAGGGAGCGAACCATCAGCGTCACGGAGTGCAGCAGGGCCGCGGCGCGGTCGTCGAAGTCGATGTCCCTGGTCAGGCTCGCGTCCACCTTGATCACCTGTGCCGGCAGGGAGCGCAGGTAGCCGACGCTGGAGAAACCCACGCCGAAGTCGTCGATCGCGAGCTGGACGCCCAGGTCGACGACCTGCCGCATCGCCTCCAGAACAACCGGGTCGGCGTCGACTCCCTCACGTTCGGTGATCTCCAGGAGGAGGCGGGTGTCGCCCATTGCAGCGACCGCGCGCTGCACGCTGGGGACGAATCCGGCGTCCCGGAGCTGGCTCGCCGAGACGTTGACGCCCAGCATGAAGCCGTCCCCGGTCACCTCCCGGACGGCCGCAGCGTCCCTCACGACCTGGTCGAGAATCCGGTCGCCAAGGCTCACGATCAGACCGTTCTGCTCGGCCACGGTGACGAACAGGTCCGGTGGTACCGCGAGTCCCGTCCCGGTGCCACCGGGCCAGGGCCTCGGCGCCGATGATCCTGCCGGTTGGAGCCTCGACGACGGGCTGGTAGACGACCGAGACCTCGTCGTCGACCAAGGCCTGGCGTAGGTCCTCCACGACCTCCAGCCGCTCCAGCCGGGCTCGTCCTATGGAGGACTCGTAGCGGACGCAGCGACCCTTGCCACGCGCCTTCGCCTCGTACATCGCGAGATCGGCCCGCCGCAGGAGGTCCGCCGCGCTGGCGCCCCCGCTGCTGTATGCGACGCCGACGCTGGCCCCCAGCGGCACCTGCTGACCGGCCACGGTCACGCCGGCGCCCACCGCCGCCATCAGGCGGGCGCACAGGGAGTCGATCGCGACGTCGTCCGCATCCTCGACCAGGATCGCGAACTCGTCACCGCCGAGCCTGGCCAACGTGTCGCTCTCCCGCACGCACTCCCTCAGCCGCCGGGCGAGCTCGATCAGCACCGCGTCGCCGGTGGCGTGCCCGAACCTGTCGTTCACCGGCTTGAACCCGTCGAGGTCCAGGAACATGAGGGCCACGCGGGTTCGCCGGCGCCGGGCGACCACCAGGGCCCGGGTCAGCCGGTCGAGCAGGATGCCGCGGTTGGGCAGGTCGGTGAGCGGGTCGTGCCGGGCGACGTGCACCTTCTCGGCGGTGAGCTCCAGTCGGGCGAAGCCCTCCGACGCCACGGCAGCGAGTGCCTTGAGTGCCTGCTCATCGGCGGTGACCGTCGACCGGGCCCGGTCGGTGGCCTGAGCCACGATCCAGTGCACTTCTCGGCCGCGACGCAGCTCGGCCCCGATCTCCCCGCTGCCCGGCGGTTCGGCCCGCAGCGGTACGTCGCTGAGCCGGACCAGGGCCCGCGCGTCGTCGAGCAGCGCGGCGACGAGCTCGTCAGGTCCTTGGACCGTCTGGGCGCGCACCGCGGCGTCGAACAGCACGCTCAGGCGCCGGGCGTTCTCGCGTCCCCGGGTCAGCGCCCGGGTCGCGACGAGCAGGGTCACCACGGGCACCGCCAGCAGGCTGAGCATCCACCACGGGGTCGCCCGGTAGACGATCGCGGCCAGGTAGCCCAAGGTGTCGAAGGGCACGAAGCAGGCGACGGCGAACATCGTCCCGGGTTGCAGCAGCTGGGACCGCACCGGTGTGTCCGCGGCGATGGCGACGGAGACCGCCGACAGGACGAAGTCGGTGGCGAAGTAGCAGGCGGCAGCGAGAGCCACCGCCACCAGCTCCCGGGGAGTCCCCAGCTCGTCACCGCGGAACACGTCCAGCACCCCGGCGGCGAACGACCCGGCGAGGATCCCCACGCCGATGTTGAACAGCTTGGAGGCCAGCCGCTTGCCGGTGGTGACCTGGGTGATGATGACGCCGAGTGACCACACCGCCAACGCGGTCGGCACATCGGTCGTGCAGAGCAGGAAGATCAGGATCGTCGAGTCGAAGCCGATCTCGATCCCGTTCCGGCCGTCGTCGAGCACCATCGGGAACCGGGCAACCAGCACGATCAGGGGCACGCCGGCGAGCACCGTGAGCGTGTGCCGGAAATCGTGGGGCTCGACGTACATGAGCGCGAGGCCGAACATCAGGAGCCCGGCGCAGAAGACGATGAGGTCGAACCACCAGCTCCGCGACTCGCGGAGCCGGTCAAAGGCGGCGGCCATGGACTCTCCGAGCATCGTCTGAACGGACGTGCCCAGTGTCGGCGCACCCCGCCCACGGCGGGCGGGGTTGCGCGAGAAATGACCGATCGGCCATCCGGGCATGCCCGGCCGCTGCAACGGCGTGGATCGGTCAACAGCGTGTTACATGCGGGACCGGCGGCTCAGCAGCCTCCCGCGACCGCCGGGATGACCGAGATCTGGGTGCCGTCGGGGGTCGGCGTCGCCAGGTTGTCGAGGAACCGGACGTCGTCGTTGCCGACGTAGACGTTCACGAAACGACGCAGCTTGCCCTCGTCGTCGAGGACCCGCGCCTTGATGCCGGTGTAGTTGGTCTCGAGGTCGTCGAGCACCTCGGCCAGGTTCGCGCCGGACGCGCTGACCTCGGACTCGCCACCGGTATAGGTGCGCAGGATGGTGGGGACGCGGACGGAAACGCTCACTGGTGGTTCTCCTGGAGGCCGGTCTGGGTGAAGGCGGTGTACGTCGGGTCGATGGTCGCAGCCGGACCGACGGAGTCGGCAACGGCGTCCAGGGTCTTGAGCCCCATGCCGGTGTTGATGACCACGGTCTCCAGCGACGGGTCGAGCTGCCCGGTCTCCACCAGCTTCTTCAGTACGCCGACCGTGGTGCCGCCGGCCGTCTCGGTGAAGATGCCCTCGTTGCGGGCCAGCAGCAGGATCCCCTCGCGGACCTCGTCGTCGGTGATGTCCTCGACCGCACCGCCGGTACGCCGGCAGATGTCGAGCACGTAGATGCCGTCGGCCGGGTTGCCGATCGCCAGGCTCTTGGCGATGGTGTCGGGCTTGACCGGACGGATCGCGTCGACGCCGTCCTTGTAGGCGACGCTCACCGGGGAGCAGCCGGTGGCCTGGGCGCCGTACACCTTGTAGGGCTTGTCCTCGACGAGGCCGAGCTTGATCAGCTCCTGGAACGCCTTGTCGACCTTGGTCAGCTGCGAGCCCGAGGCGACCGGGATCACGATCTGGTCGGGCAGCCGCCAGCCGAGCTGCTCGGCGATCTCGTAGCCGAGCGTCTTGGAGCCCTCGGCGTAGTAGGGACGGACGTTGACGTTGACGAACGCCCAGCCCTCCTCCTCGCCGGCGATCTCGGAGGCGAGCTTGTTGACGTCGTCGTAGTTGCCGTTCACCGCGACCAGCGAGTCGGTGTAGACGGCGGAGTTGACCTGCTTCGGCTTCTCCAGGTCGGCGGGGATGAACACGACCGTCTTGATGCCGGCCCGGGCGCCCGCCGCCGCCACCGCGTTGGCGAGGTTGCCGGTGGAGGGGCAGGCGAAGACCTTGCTGCCGAACTCGCGCGCGGCGCTCAGCGCGCAGGCGACCACCCGGTCCTTGAAGGAGTTGGTGGGGTTCGTGGAGTCGTCCTTGACCCAGAGGTTGTCGATGCCGAGCTCGCGGCCGAGGTTGTGCGCCTTCAGCAGCCGGGTGAAGCCGGGCTCGGTGTTCGGGCTCTGCTCGATGTCGGTCGGCACCGGCAGCAGCGCCTTGTAGCGCCAGATGTTGCGGGGTCCGGCCTCGATCTCCTCACGGGTGACGACCGGGAAGTCGTAGGCGATCTCGAGCGGGCCGAAGCACTCCGGACACGCATAGTGCGGGCCCAGCTCGACCTGGTGGCCGCACTCGCGACAGGACAGGGCCCTGGCGTTCCCGAAGGCGCCCTCCCTGAGCCCGGGTGCGGTCGTCGGGGATGCGGCCTGCTCGGCTACTACGGCGCTCATGGATCCTCCTTCTCATCTTCCCCGGGGCGACTCTCGCGCCGGGCCGGAATTAGCACCGTTTCCACGACTACCGCCCTCGATGGGCAGGCAGGGGGCTCGTGGCGGTTGCCGGGACTTCACTGGGCCGTTCCCTCAGTCCCTCTGGATGAGCTGACGCAGACTCTACGTGGTGCCGTCTCACGATGCGTACGCCGGTCCCGCCATCCGGACGGTGGTTTCGCCGGAGGTCAGGCCCGGGAGTCCTTCGCGTCGGCGGTGAATCTGCGCAGCAGGTCGAGAACGCCCTCGGGACCGCGCACGACCACGTCGGACCGGTCCATCAGGACGCTCTCCTCGGCGGAGGCCGAGCAGACCAGCAGCGTCGGCAGGCCCCGGCCGGCCAGCGACTCCACGGCCTCGAACGCCTCGAGGTCGCCGAGGTCGTCGCCCGCGAACAGGAAGCCGCCGATCTCGAGCTCCTCGGCCAGCCGCTCGACCACCAGTCCCTTGTGGGTGCCGGGCGAGCGCACCTCGATCACGCTGCGACCCGGCTCGACGACCAGGTCGTTGCGGTCGGCCAGCTCCTCGAGAATCGGCAGCAGCCGCCGGAACGCCGCCTCCGCGTCGGGCAGCCGCCGGGTGTGCACGGCCACGGCCAGGCCCTTGTCCTCCACGTAGGCGTCGGCCGCCTCGGCACCCCGCAACGTCTTCGGCAGCTCCCGCTCGAACGACGCCAGACCGGCCGGCGGCCGCGGACTGACGATCCGGCGGTTGGTCGAGGTCCAGCGCTCGTTGCCGTACTGGCCGAACAGCAGCAGTTCCTTGCCGGCGTCGCCGATCGCGTTGCCGACCTCCTCGAGGCCGCCCAGGTCGAGCGCCTGGCGCGCCGGCCGGCCGGTGATCACGGCGATCGCGGCCACCTGCGACGCCAGCTCGACGAGTACGTCGCGCGCGTCCGGATGGATCCGGGCCGACTCGGGGTCGTCGACGATCGGCGAGAGCGTGCCGTCGAAGTCCAGCCCGATCACGGTCCCGGCGGCAGCGCGCACCAGTGCGGCGTACCGCTGCTCGCCCTCGGCCGACACGAACTCCACGCGTCCAGCCAACCACGCGCGCCGCTCGCGCGGCTCGTGGGTCAGAGCTCGCCGGTGAGAATGACCGTGAGCCGGTCCAGCGCCATCGGGTCGATGGCCGGGGCGGTGCGTTGGATGCCGAGGTCGAGCGCCAGCTGTTCGGCCGCGGCCTTCAGCGGCTTCGGGTAGTAGACGGTGTTGGCCGGGATGGTGCCGTACCAGTTGTCGGAGCCCACGACGTTCCAGCCGGCGTCGGCGGCGTCGCCGGCGACCCGTCCCGCCAGGCCGCTGATGCCGGAGTTGTTGAACACCACGACGTAGGTCTCGCCGCGCTTGATCGGCGGCTTCTTCGGCTTCTTCGGCTCCTTGTCGGACGGCGTGGTGGTCGGCTCGTCCTCGGGCCCTGGCTCCTGCGCGACGGTGGTGACCTTGCGCTCGGTGGGCTCATCGCCCCGGGTGGCGACGAACGCGATGCCGGCCATCACCACGGCGATGATGCTCAGCATCACGACCGGGGAGGGGAAGACGGCGCCCCTGTCGTTGCGTGTCATCAGGCGGTCAGACCTCGAACCCGAGCCGGCGCGCGGAGCGCTGGCGCTGCCGCTGCGAACGAAGCCGCCGGAGCCGGCGGACCAGCAGCGGGTCGGCCGCCAGCGCCTCCGGCCGGTCGATGAGCGCGTTGAGCACCTGGTAGTAGCGGGTGGAGCTCATGTCGAACTTCTCGCGTACGGCGGTCTCCTTGGCGCCGGCGTACTTCCACCACTGACGCTCGAACTCGAGGATGTCGCGGTCACGGTCGCTGAGGCTCGCGCCGGCCTCCTGGCCGGTCGCGGTCTCCCGCTGTGATTCCATGCGCGTCTCCCGCTGGTCGTCGTCTCCACAACTGTAGACAACGAATCACAGCGATGTCATTCGCCCCGCCGAATTGGGTGAAGGAGGCGAATGCCGAGGTCAGGCGGCTGTGGGGACGCGTACCGCGCGGGTGGCCCCGCGACCGGTGACCCAGGTCTGGTCCGCGCCGCACCAGCACGTGAACGCGACGACGATGCCGCTGTCCGTGTTGGTCATCGAGGCGACCTGGGTGGGAAAGATCAGCTGGCGCTTGCCGCACGCGGTGCACTTGTGGTCGAACATCTCGAGACCTCCTTGTTTCGTCTGGTGTACCTCTATGGTGACGTGGCGACAGCCATAGGGGTAGCCTGACTTTCCAGAGGGATCCAAAGGAGAAACCTATGTTGTCCCTGCACCAGCTCCGCTGCTTCCTGGCCACGTACGAGCACGGCTCCCTGACGGCCGCGGCGGAGGAGCTCGGCTACGCCCAGCCGTCGATCTCCGAGCAGGTCCGGGGGCTGGAGAAGACGATCGGGATGCCGCTGTTCCGCAGGGTCGGTCGCGGGATGGTGCCGACCACGGTGGCCGACACCCTTCGACCGCACGCGGAGCGCACCCTGGCCGAGGCCGCCGAGGCTCTGAGGGTGGCTCGCAGCGTCTCGGCGCTGGAGACCGGCACCATCCGGTTCGGCATGTTCGGCTCGGCGCGGCTCTACACCAGTACGGCGCTGGTCGTCGAGGTGCTCCGCCGGCACCCGGGCGTCCGGGTCGAGCTGGTCGGCCAGAACTCCAGCGACGTGCTCGAGGACATCCGCCGCGGCCGGATCGAGGCGGCCCTGATCGCCCTCCCGCAGGTGACCAGCGAGGGCATCGAGGTGACCCCGGTCGCCCGCGACGAGCTGGTCTACGTCAGCGCCGATCCCGAACGGGTGCACGGCCCGGTGTCAGCGGCCCGGATCGGCCAGGCCCAGCTCGTGATGGCCGAGACCACCTGGCGCGACGTCGACTCCACCCGGGTGGTCCTGCGCCAGATGCTCCACGCCGCCGGCCAGAACCCTCGCACCCGGATCGAGGTGGAGGACATCGAGACCGCCGTCGAGCTGGTGGGCCTGGGCCTCGCCGACAGCGTGGTCCCCCGGGCGGCCGCCGAGAAGCTCCTCCCTCAGCTGGCGCCGAAGGCCGGCATGGCATCCCTGCGGCCCCGGCAGTACGACACCATCGGCATCGTGCACCGCGCCGGCGCCAACCTTTCCGCCGCCGCCCGGCTGATGATCGAGATCGCCACCCGCGAGATCCGCGCCGTCGCCGAGCCCGTCGGAGCCTAGTCCCGCGCCAGCCGCTCGCGGCCGTTGAGCATCGCGTCCGCCGTACCGGCGTGGAGGAGGGCGACCGTCCGCACGACCCAGGGGAGGGTCAGCAGCGCGAACGCTCCGATGCCGAGGTTGAGCCAGATCTCGGCGTCGCGGCCGTCACCGAGGCCGATCAGCTCGGGCAGTGTGGTGCTGGTCTCGCTCTCGGGGATCCACTGCTGCCAGAACCAGTAGGTCAGTCCACCGGCCGCGGCCGCCCACCAGGTGACGGTCACGACGAAACCGATCAGACCGGTCACGAACCCGACGATCCCCCAGAACGTGTCCAGCCACGACTGAGGGTCGCGCAGCGGG
Organism: uncultured Actinomycetota bacterium; assembly: GCA_963813615.1. Classification (GTDB taxonomy): domain Bacteria; phylum Actinomycetota; class Actinomycetes; order Propionibacteriales; family Nocardioidaceae; genus Nocardioides. Next base: position 487,083 of record CAWFAE010000015.1, on the reverse strand, counting down.
GTGAGCAGTCGACGGAGGACGCTGGACCCCTCCTCCGCCTTCAGGTACGCCGGCAGCGGGGCCTCGCGGTCCTGCAGCGAGCGCAGCCGGAGCCGCTCGAGGTGCGCGAACGCCCGGGAAAGCAGCACCGTCCCGACCAGCACCGGCAGTCCGATCCACACGATCAGCAGCCCGGCACCGGCCGAGAGCCCGGTCACCGCGATAGCGAAGGTGAGGATGCCGATCGGCAGCGCGGTCAGGGTGTACGCCGAGTCGCGCAGCAGCCGCTGCACCAGGCCGCCGGGTCGGGACATGCTCACGCTCGGTGCGTCCGGTCGGTGGTTGGTCGGCATCTGCAGGGTCTCGTTCATGGGCACAACGCTAGGAAGACGGGGTACCGGCGACGATGGTGCTAGCACCACCTTTCCCGTTGGTCCGCCGTCTACCGGCACTAGGGTTGCCTCGTGGCCGCTGACCTGGTGATCGTCGCCAACCGACTGCCCGTCGACCGGGTAGAGCTGGCCGACGGGAAGCCGGGCTGGCGAGGCTCGCCCGGCGGCCTCGTGACCGCCGTCGAGCCGGTGATGCGGGAGAACGACGGCACCTGGGTCGGCTGGCCGGGCGGCACCGAGTCGGGGCTCAAGCCCTTCGACCACGACGGCATGCACCTGGTGCCGATGAGCCTGAACGCCGAGGAGATCAAGGAGTTCTACGAGGGCTTCTCCAACGCGACGATCTGGCCGATCTACCACGACCTCGTGGCCAAGCCGGAGTTCCACCGGGAGTGGTGGGATGCCTACGTCTCGGTCAACCACCGCTTCGCCGAGAAGGCCGCCGACATCGCAGCCAAGGGCGCCACGGTCTGGGTGCACGACTACCAGCTCCAGCTGGTCCCGCAGATCCTGCGCGAGCTGCGGCCGGACCTCCGGATCGGGTTCTACCTGCACATCCCGTTCCCGCCCGCCGAGCTGTTCCAGCAGCTGCCGTGGCGCCGGCAGATCCTCGAGGGCCTGCTCGGGGCCGACCTGGTCGGCTTCCAGATGCCCGGCGCGGCCGCCAACTTCGTGCGCCTGGTGCGGCAGCGGGTCGGCCACAAGACCCACCGCGACCTGATCTACCTGCCCGACGGCCGCACCGTGCATGCGGCGGCGTTCCCGATCTCGATCGATGCGGGTGGTTTCGAGGAGCTGGCGCAGTCCGAGCCGGTCGGCAAGCGCGCCACGGCGATCCGCGAGGCGCTCGGCAACCCCGAGAAGATCTTCCTGGGCATCGACCGGCTCGACTACACCAAGGGCATCTACGCGCGGCTGCGCGCCTACAGCGAGCTGATCCGAGACGGAAAGCTCGACGTCGAGGAGGCCGTGTTCGTCCAGGTGGCGGTGCCGTCGCGGGAGCGGGTCGAGCAGTACAAGATCCTGCGTGACGACATCGACCGGCTGGTGGGCCGGATCAACGGCGACATCGGCCGGATCGGCCGCCCGGCGATCAGCTACCTGCACACGTCCTACCCGCGTGAGGAGATGGCGGCGCTGTACCGCGCCGCCGACATCATGGTGGTCACGCCGTTCCGCGACGGCATGAACCTGGTCGCCAAGGAGTACGTCGCCTGCCGCTTCGAGAACGACGGCGCGCTGGTGCTCTCCGAGTTCGCCGGCGCCGCGGCCGAGCTGCGTCAGGCGTGGCTGATCAACCCCTACGACATCAACGGGATGAAGGCGGCGCTGATCGAGGCCTGCCGGGCCGACGACGAAGGAGCTCACCCGGCGGATGAAGGCGATGCGCAAGACGATCAGCCAGCACGACGTGAAGGCGTGGGCCGAAAGCTTCATGACCGAGCTCTCCGGCGACCGCTTCGTCCACGGCAAGAAAGTGCGCCCGGTCAAGAAGGCCTGAGCACCGGTGGATGGCGGTACTTTCGGGGGATGGACCTGAGAGCGCCGCGCCTTCTCCCGAAGGCAGATCAGGTCGTCTCGGCTGTCAGCAACGTGGCGCACAAGATGTTCTACGGCGGGCTCGCCGACCTCCGCCCGATGCCGCGCACGCTCATCGACGACGGCACCCTGCGCGAGGTCTACCACTACCGGCCCGCTGCGAAGGTGCAGGAGCAGGGCGACCCGGTGCTGCTGGTGACCCCGCTCGCCGCGCCCGCGATCTGCTTCGACCTGCGCCGCGGCTGCTCCCTCGTCGAGCACTTCGTCGGCGCGGGCCGGCCGACGTACCTCGTGGAGTACGGCGAGGTGTCGTTCCGCGACCGCGCCCTCGGCATGGAGCACTGGATCGACGAGGTGGTGCCCGCGGCGATCCGCGAGGTCTCCGAGCACGCCGGCGGCCGGCCGGTGCACGTGGTCGGCTGGAGCCTGGGCGGGATCTTCGCCCTGCTGACCGCGGCCGACAGCCCGGACCTGCCGATCGCGTCGGTGACCGCGGTCGGCTCGCCCTTCGACGTCAGCCTGGTGCCGCTGGTCGCACCGCTCCGGCCGCTGCTCAACTTCACCGAGGGGCGCGGCCTGATCACCCGCGGCTACCAGGCGTTCGGCGGGGCCCCGAAGCCGATGGTGAAGTGGGCGTTCCAGCTGTCGTCGTTCCAGAAGCTCGTGACCAAGCCGATCGCCATCGCCACCCACGTCGACGACGCGGACTTCCTGGCCCAGATCGAGGCGGTCGACCGGTTCACCGCGAACATGATCGCCTACCCGGGCCGCACCTTCGGCCAGCTCTACCACCGGTTCGTGAAGGGCAACGTGCTGGTCACCGGCCGGTTCGACCTCGACGACCGGACCATCGCGATCGCCGACATCGAGGCACCGGTCCTGGTGTTCGGAGGAGCCACCGACGGCATCGCACCGGTGCCGGCGGTCAAGGCGGTGGTGCCGCTTCTGTCCGGGTCGCGGGAGGTGCGCTTCGAGATCGTGCCGGGAGGCCATCTCGGCATGCTCACCGGTCGCGGGGCGCGCACCACCACCTGGCGGGTGATGGACGAGTGGATCTCTCGGTGGTCGACCCAGGAGCCCGAGGCCGCCGACGAGCCCGACGCTCGCGCGGAGGAGGAGCCGGGCATCGGCACCAACAAGGTGCGCCGGCACGGCTCAGCCTCGTCGCGCTCACTGGCGCAGTAGCCGCCCGGTCAGCTGGCGAGCAGGTCGGCGTACTCCTGGTGTCGCTCGATGTAGGAGCGCACGAACGGGCAGGTGGCGATGACGTCGAGTCCTTCGGCACGCACCTGGTCGAGCGCCTCGCCGACCAGCGTGCTGCCGACGCCCTGGCCTTCGTACGCGTCGTCGACCTCGGTGTGCGTGAACTCGATCCGGCCCTCGCCGAGGCTGAACTCCGAGAATCCGGCGACCTCGCCGTCCACGATGGCCTCGAACCGCGCGCGCTCGTCGTTGCGGGTGACGGTGATGTCGGTACTCATGTGCCGAGCCTAGGTCGCGGCCCAGCGACGGGTCAGCGAGGATGTCGGCGTGAGCGCGCTCTCGGGGCTGGTGGACAAGGGGCTGATGGCCCCGGACTGGGCGGAGGCGCTGGCGCCGGTCGACGACCGGGTCGCGCGGATGGGCGTCTTCCTGCGCGAGGAGATCGCGGCCGGCCGCAGCTACCTGCCCGCCGGCGACCACATCTTCCGCGCCTTCCAGCGGCCGCTCGCCGACGTTCGCGTGCTGATCGTGGGCCAGGACCCCTACCCCACACCCGGCCACCCGATCGGGCTCAGCTTCGCGGTCGACCCGCACGTGTGGCCGCTGCCGCGGAGCCTGGTGAACATCTACGTCGAGCTCCGCGACGACCTCGGCATCGTGCCGCCGAAGAACGGGGACCTGACGCCCTGGAGCGACCAGGGGGTGATGCTGCTCAACAGGGTGCTGACCGTCCGGGCCGGCGAGTCCGCCTCCCACCGCGGGCGCGGCTGGGAGGAGGTCACCGAGTGTGCGATCCAGGCGCTGGTACGCCGGGTGGGCGCCGGCGGCCCGCCCGCCGCCGCGATCCTCTGGGGCCGCGACGCCCAGTCGCTCAAGCCGATGCTCGGGCAGATCCCGTGGGTGGAGTCCGTGCACCCGTCCCCGCTCTCCGCCAGCCGGGGGTTCTTCGGCTCCAAGCCGTTCAGCCGGGTGAACAAGCTGCTCGACAGCGAGCCAGGGACTGGCGGACGCGCTGGTCGGACTGGGACCGCTTCCCGTGAAGGTAAAGTTAGAATATGCAACTCATTATGTTGACGTGAACGACCTGATGCCCGCGCTCTACATCGGCCACGGCGCACCCCCGCTGCTCGACGACCCGATCTGGTCGGGCCAGCTCGCCGCCTGGGCGAGCGACCTGCCGCGCCCGAAGGCGATCCTGATCGTCAGCGCGCACTGGGAGTCGGCGCCGGTCTCGCTGACGGCGAACGGCGCGCCGCTGGTCTACGACTTCGGCGGGTTCGACGCGAAGTACTACCGGATGACCTACGAGACCCCGGACGCCACGGCGCTGGCGCAGCGGGTCGCCGCGATGATGCCGGACGCCGAGCCGGTGCACCAGCACGCCTCGCGCGGGCTCGACCACGGCGCCTGGGTGCCGCTCAAGATCATGTACCCCGACGCCGACATCCCGGTGCTGCAGATGTCGCTGCCGACCCACGACCCGGAGCGGCTGCTCGCCCTCGGCGCCCGGCTCCGGCCGCTGCGCGACGAGGGCGTGCTGATCATCGGCTCGGGCTTCCTCACCCACGGGCTGCCGTTCCTGCGCGGAGTTCCGGATCGAGGCCGACGCGCCCGGGCTGGTCGACGCGACTTCGACGCCTGGGCCGGCGAGGCGATGGCCCGCGGCGACGTCGACGAGCTGGCGGCGTACCGCTCGAAGGCGCCGGGCATGCCCTACGCGCACCCGACCGTCGAGCACTACACGCCGCTGTTCGTCACCCTCGGCGCCGCCACCGACCCGGGCACGCCGGGCACCCAGGTGATCGACGGGTTCTGGATGGGCCTGTCGAAGCGGTCGCTCCAGGTCGCCTAGCGGATCCGGGTCTTTCGCATCATCTTCAGGCCGGACAGCATGCCCTTGACGTACTTGTCGTAGTCCTGGCCGGGCCGGGCGCCCATCACCTGCTTCTTGAGGACGGCGAGGTTCTGCACGTCGGTGTACTTCAGCAGGCCCTGGTCGCCGTGCCGAGCGCCGACGCCGGACTGCTTGACGCCTCCGGAGGGGGTGCCCTTCGACGCGAACGCGGTCGCCAGGATGTCGTTGACGTTGACGTTGCCCGACTCGATGCGCCGACCCGACCTGGCAGGCGTTCTTCACGTCGCCGCCCCACACCGAGGCGTTGAGGCCGTAGTCGGTGTCGTTGGCGAGCGCGACGGCCTCGTCGACGGTGTCGTACGAGTAGAGCGACACCACCGGCCCGAACGTCTCGGTGGTCCCGGCGAGCATGTCCTTGGTGGTGCCTTCGAGGATCGTCGGCTCGAAGAACGCCGGCCCGAGGTCGGGCCGCGCCCTGCCGCCGGTCACGACCGTCGCACCCTTGGCGACGGCGTCGTCCACGTGCGACTGGACGCGGTCCTTGTGGTCCGGTGAGACCAGCGAGCCGACGTCCATGCCGAAGTCGTACGACGCGCCGACCTTCAGCGCCTCGGTGGCCGCGACGAACCTGCCCTTGAACTCCTCGTAGCGCGACGCGGGAAGGTACATCCGCTCGATGTGCATGCAGATCTGGCCGGTGTTGCCGAAGGCCCCGAAGATGGCGCCCGGCACCACCTCGTCGAAGTCGGCGTCCTCGAGCACGATCATCGGGTTCTTGCCGCCGAGCTCCAGGCAGCAGCCGATCAGGTTGCGCCCGGCGCGCTCGCCGATCACGCGGCCGGTCGCGGTGGAGCCGGTGAACATCACGTAGTTGGCGTTGTCGATCAGCGTGGGCCCGACGTCCGGACCCTCCCCGCACACCACCTGGAACAGGCCCTTCGGCAGCCCGGCCTCCTCCAGCATCTGGATCCCGTAGAGCGGCGAGAGGGCGGTCTTGTTGTCGGGCTTGAGCACGATCGCGTTGCCGGCCATCAGCGCGGAGATGGAGTCGGAGATGCCGGTGGCGAACGGGAAGTTCCAGGGCGCGATGATGCCCACGACGCCCTTGGGCTGGCGGATCTCGGTCGAGGTGGAGAGGAACGGAACCGGTCCGCCGCGCTTGGTGGGGGCGAGCAGCTTGGGCGCGCGCTTGAGGTAATGGCTCATCACCATCACCGGGTCGCAGGTCTCCTCGATCGCCATCCGTCGGTTCTTGCCGCTCTCGACCTGGATCAGGTCGGTGGTCGTCTCGGCGTTGTCGATGAACAGCGTGTGCGCTCGCTTGAACACCTGGAGCCGCTCGGACAGCGGCCGCGCGGCCCACTCGACCTGGGCCGCCCGCGCCGTTGCGAAGGCCTGCTCGATGTCGGCAGGGGTGGACTGCGGAAGCTCGACCAGCACCTCGCCGGTGTAGACCTCGGTCAGCTTCCAGGCACCACCAGCGGTCGAGGGCACGCGCGACACCAGCCGCTGGAGGAAGGCGTCGGTGATCGAGGCCGGGCGCTGCAGCGTCATGGTCAGTCCCTTCCCAGGATGAAGTCGGACGCGCGTTCGCCGATCATGATCGCCGGCGCGTTCGTGTTGCCGCCGGTGATCGACGGCATCACCGATGCGTCGACCACGCGGAGTCCCTCGATCCCGCGGACCCGGAGCTCGGGGTCGACGACCGCGAGCTCGTCGACGCCCATCCGGCAGGTGCCGACGCCGTGGTAGACCGACGTGGCCCGGTTGAGGATCGCCTGGCGCAGCTCGGTGCCGCGCAGGGCACCGCCCGGGTGGATCTCGCCCTTGACCGCGCCGCCGAACGCGGCCCCGCCCATGATCTCGCGGACCATCTCCGAACCCTCGGTGAGCAGGTCCAGGTCGGCCTGGTCGGCGAGGTACTGGAAGTCGATCAGCGGCGTCGCCGTCGGGTCGGCCGAGGACAGCCGGAGGGTGCCGCGGCTGCGTGGGTAGATCAGCGTGGTGAGCACCGTGAGTGACGGCCGCGGGTCGACGTCGTGCCGGATCGGCTCGTCCTGGTTGGGCGAGACGTAGGCCCAGGGCAGCAGGTGCAGCTGCAGGTCGGGTACGTCGGTGGCCTGCGAGGTCTTGAGGAACGCGAGCACCTCGAACACCGAGTTGGCCAGGAACGACTTGCCCGGACGCATCAGCTCCTTGGCGATGCCGCGGGCGAAGAACATCGCGTTGCCGCGCATCTTCGTGCTGGTCGCGTGGAACGTCAGCGCGTGGAACATGTGGTCGTGCAGGTTGTCGCCCACCGGCAGGTCGGCGAGCACGTCGATGCCGTGGTCGCGCAGGTGCTGCGCGTGGCCGACGCCGGAGAGCATCAGGATCTGCGCGGAGCCGACGAAGCCGGCGGAGAGGATGACCTCTTTGCCAGCACGTACGACCCGGGTGGAGCCGTCCTTGTCCTGCACCTCGACGCCGGTGGCGCGGCCGTTCTCGATCAGCACCTTGGTGACCAGGACCTCGGACTGCAGCTGCAGGGTCGCCGGGGCGAGGTTGTGGATGTAGCCGCGGGAGGCGCTGTAGCGCAGCCCGTCCGCGGTGTTCTGCTGCATCCGGCCGACGCCCTCCTGCGAGGCGCCGTTGTAGTCGTCGAGGACCTTCGCGCCCATCGTGTCGGCGGTCGCCTGGAGGAACTGCAGCGAGCCCTCCTGCGGGAACTTGTTGCGGGAGACCTTGATCGGACCGCCCGCTCCGCGGAACTCGTTCTCGCCGTCCTCGAAGTCCTCCATCCGCTTGTACGCCGCGTTGACCGAGTCGGCGTCCCAGCCGGTGTTGCCCTCGGCGGCCCAGGAGTCGTAGTTGGCGCGGTTGCCGCGCACGTAGACCATGCCGTTGATCGAGCTCGAGCCACCGACGACCTTGCCGCGCGGCACCGGCATCTTGCGGTCCAGGATGTGCTTCTGCGGCACCGAGTAGTAGCCCCAGTCGACGGTCGCCTTGATCTTGGGCTCGGCGTGCATCGGGCCGATCATCCCCGGCTTCTTCACCAGGAACTTCTCGTCGGTCTTGCCCGCCTCGAGCACGATCACGCTGGCGCCGGACTCGGCCAGCCGGCCGGCCACGGCGGCCCCGGAGCTCCCCGAACCGACCACGACGTAGTCGGCCTCGTTCTTGTAGTCGCTGCGCTTGGCCTGCTTCGCCATTCGGTCCTCGCTCGCTCGTGCCGCTGTGACTGCCGCGCAACTGTAACTTGTTCTAGTTTGCGACGTACAGGCGTCCGACGGGACGATCTCGCGGTGCGCATCCTCTCGATCCAGTCATCGGTGGCCTACGGCCACGTCGGCAACTCCGCGGCGGTGTTCCCGCTGCAGCGGCTCGGGCACGAGGTGTGGCCGGTGCTCACCGTGCACTTCTCCAACCACACCGGGTACGGCGACTGGCGCGGGCCACTGCTCGCTCCCGCCGACGTCGCGGACGTGGTCGCGGGGATCGGCGAGCGCGGCGTGCTCGGCTCCTGCGACGCCGTGCTGTCCGGCTACCAGGGCGACCCCGCGATGGGCGCGGTGATCCTGGACGCCGTCGCCGCCGTGAAGGCGGCCAACCCGGACGCGGTCTACTGCTGCGACCCGGTGATGGGCGACGTCGGGCGCGGGATGTTCGTCCGGCCGGGGATCCCGGAGTTCATGCGCGACGAGGTGGTGCCGCGCGCCGACATCATCACGCCCAACCACTTCGAGCTCGACTTCCTGACCGGCCGGGCCACGACCACGCTCGACGAGGTGCTCGGCGGCCGTGGACGCGGTACGCGATCAGGGGCCGCGCGACGTGCTGGTCACCTCGGTTCTGCTGGCCGACCGCGCTCCCGACACCCTCGACGTCATCGCCGTCTCCGACGCCGGCGCGTGGGCCGTCACCACCCCGATGCTGCCGCTCTCGCCGAACGGCGGCGGCGACGTGACCGCCGCGCTCTACCTCGCGCACCTGCTCGAGTCCGGCTCGCCCGCCGCCGCGTTGGCGCGGACGACGTCGTCGGTCTTCGGCGTCCTCGAGCTGACGCTGGCGGCCGGCGCTCGCGAGCTCCGGCTGGTCGAGGCCCAGGACGCCGATCGCCGACCCCGCCGAGCGATTCGAGGTGCGTCGAATCCGGTGATTCGCACAACCTCCGGCAGAGAGGCCGCGTCACACGCGGTGAGTGCGCCACAAGTCGGCGCGCCACTCGAGTAGGAGGCAGAGATGAAGTTACGTGGGCTTGTTGCGGGCGTCGCATGGACGGCGGGCGGCGTGGCGCTGCTCGTCGCCGGTCCGACCGCGACCGCCGCGCAGCAGGAGGCTCAGGCGACGTGCCGGGGGGTGCCGGCGACCATCGTGGGGTCGGGCGAGCTGACCGGCACCGGTGGCCGCGACGTCATCGTCGCCACCCGGCCGGAGGCCCAGGTCCGCGCCCGCGGTGGTGACGACCTGATCTGCGGCAGCCGGTTCGTGCGCGGACAGGCGGGTGCGGACGTGATCCACTACAGCGGCAAGGCGACCAACCGTGACGACCTGTACATCTCCGGCGGCACCGGAGACGACGTGATCCGGTTCCACAAGGAACAGCACTTCACGTCCAGCGGCACCAGTGTCGGCGTGTTCGGCGGCCCGGGCGACGACCTGATCACCGGAGCGCGTGGTTCCTTGTGGCTCGAAGGAGGGTCGGGGAACGACCGCCTGGTCAGCGGCACCGGCGACTACCTGTTGGGCGGCGGCGGCGGTGACGACGTACTCCTCGGTGGAGGGGCGCAGGACATCATCAGCGGTGGCGACGGCGACGACCTGCTCCGCGGTCGCGCCCACAGCGACGACCTGAGTGGTGGTCGCGGCCACGACGAGGTGTGGGGCGGCCCCGACTGGGACGTCTGCGCCCGGGGCAACGAGATCGAGCACTCCTGCGAGGCCGACGACTGGGTGTAGGCGAACGCACGAGAACTGCGGCCGACCCTTTCGGGCCGGCCGCAGCTCTAGGTGCCTACTTGCTCGGATCAGACCAGGGTGAGCTCCCGGTCCGGCGAGGCGGCGACGGGCTCAGCCACGGGCTGCTCCTCGCCGTCGTGCTCGCCACCGTCGATGTCGATCGCCGGCAGGCGGCGGTCGAGCCAGGCAGGCAGCCACCAGGCGCGGTGACCCAGCAGGCTCATCGTCGCCGGGACCAGCACCATCCGGATCAGCGTGACGTCCAGGAGGACGGCGACCGCGAGGCCCACACCGAACATCTTGGTGGTCACGTCGACGTTCAGGATGAACGAGCCGAACACGCCGATCATGATCAGCGCGGCACTGGTGATCACCCGAGCCGTGGACCCCACACCCTCGATCACGGCAAGCTTCGGGTTGAAGTGCTTCCGGTACTGCTCGCGGACCCGGCTCATCAAGAAGACCTCGTAGTCCATCGACAGGCCGAACAGGATCGCGAACATCAGCATCGGAGCGAGCGGCATGATCGGCACGCTCTCGTGGACGCCGATCAGGTTGGCGAACCATCCCCACTGGAAGACCGCGACGACAACGCCGTACGCCGCAGCGACGCCGAGCACGTTGAGCAACGCAGCCTTCAGCGGCACGAGCACCGACCGGAACACGAGCATCAGGATCAGGAACGACAGCCCGATCACCGCTCCGAGGAACAGCGGCATCCGATCCTGCAACCGGGACGAGACGTCGTCGGTCAGCGCCGTGGAGCCGGTGACCGACGCCTCGACATCACTGCCGTCGAGGGCCGCGGGGAGGGTGTCCTCGCGGATCGACTCGAGCAGGTCACTGGTGGCGGCGTCCTGCGGCGAGGTGGTCGGGACCACGGTGATGATCGCGATGTCACCCGCTTCGTTCGCCACCGGCGCGTCCACCGACGCCACGCCCGCCTGGTTCTCCAGGGCGTTCGCGACCTCGTTGATGGTGCCTTCCGGGATCCTCTCGCCGTCGGTGTCGAGAACCACCTGGAGCGGACCGTTGGTGCCGGCGCCGTAGCCGTCAGCCATCAGGTCGTAGGACTTGCGAGTGGTCGAGTCCTTGGCGTCGTTGCCCGCGTCGGCGAAACCGAGGTGCATCGAGAACACCGGGATCGCGAGCACCCCGAGGATGACCGCCGCCACGCCGCCGTAGCGGAGCGGCTTGTTGACCACGCGTGCGGTCCAGCGTGCGGAAGCCGCGTCCGGGTTGTACGCCGGCTGCTGCTTGACGAACGGGACCTTGGCGCTGTTCACGCGGTGCTTGACCACCCCGAGGATCGCGGGGAGCAGCGTGACCGACGCCAGCATGACGACGGCGACCATGATCGCCGAGCCGTACCCCATCTTCTCCAGCATCGGAACGCCCGACACCTTGAGCCCGAGGATGGCGACCATCACGGTGAAACCGGCGAACAGGACCGACAGGCCGGCCGTCGCGTTGGCACGACCGATGGCCACGGGCACGGACTGTCCGGCCGCGAGGTTCTGGCGGTGCCGGGTCAGGATGAACAGCGCGTAGTCGATACCGACGCCGAGCCCGAGCATCATCGCGACGACACCGGTGATCTTCGGAACGTCGACCAGACCGGACATGATGCCGATGGCGCTGCTCCCGACCACGATGGCCATCAGGGCCGTCACGATCGGCAGGCTCATCGCGACCAGGGACCCGAACGCGACGGCGAGGATGACGATCGCCAGGATGATGCCGATCTTCTCGCTGTCACCGCCTTCGGGGAGCTCCGCGTAGCCGAGGCCACCGTCGTACTCCACTTGGATACCCGCATCGCGGACGTCCTGGACGGCCTTCTCAGCCGCGTCGAGCTCCTCGACACCCACCTTCTGGATGTCGAAGGCGACCGTCGCGAAGGCGGTCTGCCCGTCCTCGCTGACCGTGGGTCCCCGCGGGTCGTAGGGGCTGCTCACGGCAGATCACGTGCTCACCCTCGGTGAGCTCCACGACGGCCTGCTCGATCGCGGCCTTGGTGGCCGGGTCGGTGAGCCCGTTCTCGGAGTGGAAGATCACGTTCGAGGTGTACAGCGTCTCCTCCGGGAAGCGATCCTCGATGGCGTCGGCAGCTCGCTGCGAGTCGGAGCCGGGGAGCTTGAAGCTCTCGTCGTACTCGCCACCCTGCGAGGAGTTGAGCATGAAGATCGCGCCTGCCACGAAGATCCAGGCGGCGATGACGCGCCACGGGTGACGGCCGGCGAAGTGGCCGACTCGGTAAAGGAAGTGAGACATGGTGGAACCTTTCGGAATGGGCTTGCTGGGATGTAGTGGTGGGCTTTTCGCCACATTCCGAAGGTAGAAATTTCAGGCGCCAGGCGACATCGCGCAGACCGCACACGCTGGGAGGCGGCCCGCACGGTTGCCCGCCGGTCGCGGTGGGGTTAACCCCACCCACAGGTTCGGGCTAGGCCCGATAGAGCCGGTGACAGGAGTCGAACCCGCGACATTTCGCTTACAAGGCGAACGCTCTACCAACTGAGCTACACCGGCAGTGCGGCAAAGCCTAGTTGGCGCCGGACCTACGCCGCGGCCGGGCGCAGGAACGTCTCCAGCGAGCGGGAGATGCCCGCGGCGTCGAGGCCGTGAGCCGCGATGTGCTCCTCGGGTTCACCGTAGTGACGGTGCTCGACGCGGGGCACGCCGAGGGCGAGCAGTCGGTGCGGGCGGTCCTGCAGCGCCTCGGAGACGTGCCGGGCCGAGGTACCGGCCAGCCACGGCTCCACCAGTACGACGTCCGGCGTGCCGAGCACCGCCCGCAGCCCCTCGGTGTCGAACGGGCGGACCGTGTTGGCGTACAGCACGGTCACGTCCCGGTCACGGGTGGCGTCGAGGACCGCGTCCAGCACCGGACCGACGGCGATCACCGTCGCGCCCGAGCCGCGCCGGACCACGTGGAACCGGCCCGGCGTGAACGGGTGCACCGCCTCGTTGGCCTGGCCGACCACGCGGACGTAGTGGAGCCCGGATCCGCCCACGGTGGCGCGCAGAGCGGCGTCGACCTCGCTCGCGTTGCCGGGCGCGTGGATCGAGATGCCGGGCAGCGTGTCGAGCAGGGCCACGTCGCCCGGCACCTGGTGGGTGCGGCCGGCCGAGGAGATGTCGAAGGAGCCACCGGCACCGACGAGCACCCCACCGACGTCCTGGTGGCCGAACCCGAGCTTGACCTGCTCGAAGGCGCGCTCGACCAGGAACGACCCGAAGGTGTGCACGATCGGCCGCAGCCCGGTGAGCGCGAGGCCGGCGCCGACGTTGACCATCAGCTGCTCGCGGATGCCGACGTTGATCACCCGGTCGGGGTGCTCGCGCTCGACCTCCCCGAAGAACTGGCCGGAGATCTCGGCGTAGACCAGGGCGACCGACTCGTCGGTCGCGACCAGGTCGGCGGCGGTCCGGGCGAACTGGGTGCGTGCGTCCATCAGTACTTCTCCTCCACGTTGGCGACGACGACGTTGGGACGACCGAACTCGCGGTGCGACAGCGCCTTCTCGAGTACGTCGTGGTCGCGGCCGTCGACGGTGACCGCGTGCCACCCCTCGGTGGCGAAGCGCTGCTCGATCCGGCCGGGGACGGCGTACGACGACGAGCGGTTGTCGATCACGACGACGGTGAGCGCGTCCAGGAAGTAGGCGGCGGCCAGCTCGATGGCCTCGTGGTTGCTGCCCTCGTCGAGCTCCGCGTCGCCGACCAGCACCACCACTCGGGACGACAGACCCTGGGCGCGCAGGCCCAGCGCCGTACCAACCGCCAGCGGCAGCCCGTGACCGAGCGACCCGGACCCGATCTCCACCCCCGGCACCAGGTTGCGGTCGGGGTGGAAACCGAGCGGACTGTCGTAGGAGCCCCAGTCGGCGAGCCACGACTCCGGGAAGAAGCCCTGCTCCGCGAGGACCGCGTAGTAGGCCATCGGCCCGTGCCCCTTGGACAGGTAGAACCGGTCGCGCGCGGGGTCACCGACGCTCTCCGGCGAGACCTTCAGCACCCGCTCGTAGAGGACGCGGATGACGTCGAGGGTGGACGTGGCCGCCGCCGAGTGCTTCTCGTCGCCGGTCAGCCGGGTCATCAGTTGCTCAGTTCGGCTCATGCACCCCAGAATGGAACTTCAAGTAAACTTCAAGTCAAGTGAGGGACGGTCACTCGGGGGCCATTCGGATGCTCGGCGCCGGTGACGGACGGGGGCTCTCGAGCGCCGGCCAGGAGACTTCCCTCCAGCCGTCGACCAGGCCCAGCAGCTGCCGCGTGGCCTGCCAGTCCCTCAGCCGCCAGGTCCTGCTCTTGAAGTAGGTGACGCCGCCGCCGTCGATGTCGAGCTCGGGGTTGAGCAGGAGCTCGTACCTCGCCGCGGCGTACGCGTGGTCGAGCTGTTCCAGCGCGTCCGTGAGCCGACCGAGCGCGATCCGGTAGCGGACCCGTCGGTGGGTGTCCCAGTCGAACTCGAGCAGCTTGTCTCCTGCCTCGGCGCCGCGGGCGACCAGCCGCAGCACGACCTCCTCGGGCATCCGCAGGTTCATGCCGCCCTCGTTGCCGTCCAGCCGGATCGACACGACGCGATCGGCGTAGCCCCGCTGGGCGACCTGCCGGTTGTCCTGCCAGTTCTGCACCGCGTCCCGCAGCGCGCCGGCGAACGTCCCGACCCCGTCGATGACCCGCACCCGCGGGTTGGTCCCCGCGTCGAAGTCGGGTCGCCAGGTCTTCTCCGGGTGATGCGGGTGCGGAGGCGTGAGGTCGACGCCGAACGTCGGCCGCGACGGCAGCAGGGAGTCGAAGAAGTGCATCGGGAAGTTGCTGCTGATCCCGCCGTCGGAGAACAGGTGCCGCACGACGCTGCCGTCCCCGCCGTGGTCCACGGCGTACAGCGGGACCGCCGCGATCAGGCCGGGGAAGCTCAGGCTCATCCGGGCCATCACCACCAGCGGCAGGTCGGCCGGGTCGGGGAAGTGCCACAGCTGCCCGCCGGTCGTCGGGTGCGCGTGCTGCGCCGCGCTGACCTTCATCGCCTCGACGACCGGTGGGTGGAACAGCCGGCTCATCTCCTCCTCGTCGAACATGAAGGTGCGCTCGGCGAACGGCAACCGGAACGGCCGGCCGAGGGTGAGGTTCGTGGTCATCACCTGCAGGTCGATGTCCCGCTGCCGCCGGACCTCGCCGGCCGGCACTCTCCGCTGGCCCTCGGACGCGCGCTCGCCGGCCGCCGCCGGCCCCCACAGGTCGCCCAGGGTCAGCGGGCGGCCCTCCTTCTCGAGACCCGCCACCGCCTGGATCCGGTCGGCCAGCCACTGGGTGAGCCCCGGGCCGGTCTGGTGGGTCGCCCCGTCGGTGAGCCCGAAGTCGAGACGCGGCAGGAGGCGCACGACGGCGAGCGCGAAGCCGACGACCGCGCACACGAAGCCGACGACCAGGCCGACGAGGACCGGGAACAGGAGGCCGATCGCGAGCTCGCCCGCCTCACCGCGGAGCGGCAGCAGCCCCGGAACGGCCAGGAGAACGGTCAGCAGCAGACCGGCGAGGAAGTAGCCCTTCTTCGCGGACACGATGCGCCCAGCCGCCCGTGGGATCCGCCCCTTCTTGGAGTGGGCGGGATCGATCATGGCGTTCAGGACTGCGAAGACCCGCTTCGCCTCGGGATGGGGCTGGAACAGCGTGGGCAGGGCGGTCGCGATCTCGTTGGGCATCGCGGCCAGGGCCCGGAACCCGGCACCGGGCGATGCGGCGTCCTCGCGACGTCGGTACTCCGCCGCCGCAGCGAGCACCGCGGCGATCGCGCCGGCGGAGGTCCCGCCGATGCTCTTCAGGCGGTACGCCGTCGCGAGCTTGCAGACGGTCAACGGGTAGACGACTCCGGAGGAGATGCCACCCTTCATCACCATGTCGCACTCGGTGCGGGGGCGTTGGTAGGCGACCTCGCGCGAGTACTTCTCGATCTCCGCCTTGGCCCGATCCAGCTCGTCGTCGGTGGTCATCCGGACAGGCTCACACACCGAGCCGATGAACGGGACAGCGGCAGGTCAGCTCATGCCACCGTCGAAGGCCAGCACCGCGCCGGTGATCATCCGCGCCTCCGGCGAGGCCAGGTACACGATGGCCGAGCCGATCTCGGCGGGGGTGATCGCGGGCCCGGGAAGCATCATCATCAGCCGGTCGGCCACCCGCCGGTCGAGGTCGGTCGGCATGATCTCTGCGACGTGCGCCACGATCGGCGTGTCCACGGTGCCCGGGCAGATCGCGTTGACCCGGATGCCGTCCGGCGAGAGCTCCAGTGCGAGCGCCTTGGTCAGCTGGGTCAGGCCGCCCTTCGCCGCTGCGTACGCCGTCGCGTAGGGCTGGGACACGTTGCCGGCCACCGAGGAGACGTTGACGATGTTGCCGCCGCACGCCTTGAGGTGCGGCATGGCCGCCTGCATCACGAAGAACGGGCCCTTCAGGTCGACCGCGTGCACCCGGTCCCACTCGGCCTCGCTGATCTGCTCGAACCTGCCGAACTGCACGATCCCGGCGACGTTCGCGAGCACGTCGATCCGGCCGTGCTCGGCGCAGGTCGCGATGGCCGCGTCGACCGCCGCCTTGTCGCCGACGTTGCACTCGACGTAGGTGACCCCGTCCGGGACGGTCGGCGCGATGTCGACGCCGTACACCGTCGCGCCGGCGTCGCGGAACAGCTCGGCGGTCGCGAACCCGATGCCGGAAGCGGCACCGGTGATCACGACGACACGGGGATCGGTCATCAGGAACCTCCGGGATCGATGCAGATCACGAGCGGACCTACCAAGCAACTAGAACGCGTTCTCGTCCCGTTGGTCGAGCAGGCGAGCCCCTGGGCGAGCCGTCGTCGAGACCACCTTGAAGCGAACTTGAACTCCAGGCAGGCTTGGCCGCATGACTCTGACCATCGGACAGCTCTCCGAGCGCTCTGGGGTGGCGACCAGCGCGCTCCGGTTCTACGAGTCGCGGGGGCTGATCTCGGCCGAGCGCACCACCGGCAACCAGCGCCGCTACCTGCAGTCCACCCTGCGTCGGGTCGCGTTCATCCGCACCGCGCAGCGGGTCGGGCTGAGCCTGGACGAGATCGGCTCGGCGCTCGCGACCCTGCCTGACAACCGCACGCCGACGAAGTCGGACTGGCACCGGCTCAGCCGGGCCTGGCGGCCGCGGCTCGACGAGCAGATCCGCAGGATCGAGCTGCTCCGGGAGCGGCTCGACGGCTGCATCGGCTGCGGCTGCCTGAGCCTGAAGAGCTGCGCGCTGATGAACCCCGGCGACGAGCTCGCCGCGGTCGGGCCCGGCGCCGTCCGGCTCGAGCCGTGACCGGCCACCTCCTGCACGAGCCGCACCACGACGGATCGCCCCTCTACCTGTCCGACGAGGCGCCGGCCCAGGAGAGCGAGGTCGTGGTCCGGCTCCGCACCGACCCCGCCGACCCCGTGGAGTCGGTCTGGATCCGGACGACGTACGACGCGGAGCCGGTCTACCACCCGTGCGCGCATCGAGCATCGGGACGAGGCCGCGGTCTGGTGGGCGGGGCGTCTGCCGGTGCACAACCCGGTCACGCACTATCGGTTCCTGCTGGACGGCGGCGGCCGCCAACGGTGGCTGACCGCCGCCGGCGTGGCCGACCACGACGGGCCGGACACCTTCGACTTCCGGCTCAGCGTCTTCACAGCCCGCCCCCGACTGGGGCCGCGACGGCGTCGTCTACCAGATCTTCCCGGACCGGTTCGCCCGGTCGGCCGCCGCCGACGACCGGCCGACGCCGGCCTGGGCGATGCCGGCCGACTGGGACGACGAGGTGGTGTTCGAGGGCACCGACCCGCGGACCCCCACCCAGCTCTTCGGCGGCGACCTCGACGGGATCGTCGAGCACCTCGACCACCTCGAGCGGGTCGGCGCGACGATCGTGTACACGACGCCGGTGTTCCCCGGCGAGAGCAACCACCGCTACAACGCGTCGACGTTCGACGCCGTCGACCCACTGCTGGGCGGCGACGACGCGTACGCCCGGCTCAGCGCGGCGGTGCACGCCCGGGGCTGGCGGATCCTCGGCGACCTGACCACCAACCACACCGGCGACACCCACGAGTGGTTCGTCGCCGCGGCCGTCTCGCCGACCTCGCCCAGCCGGGACTGGTTCTACTTCCGCGCCGACGGCGGCTACGAGTGCTGGATGGGGCACACCACGCTGCCCAAGCTCAACCACGCCGTTCCCGCGCTTCGCCGGGCGATGGTGGAAGGCACCGACAGCGTGGTCGCGCGGTGGCTGCGGCCGCCGTACGACGTCGACGGCTGGCGGATCGACGTGGCCAACATGACGGGGCGGCTCGGCGGCGTCGACGTCAACCACGAGGTGGCCCGCGCCGTACGACGCACCGCCGAGGCCGAGCGGCCGGACGCGCTGGTGATCGGCGAGCACAACCACGACGCCTCGGGCGACCTCGACGGCGACGGCTGGCACGGCACCATGGACTACTCCGGCTTCTCCTGGCCGGTGTGGTCGTGGCTGCGCGACCCGGCCTCGCCCGCGCGCCCGTTCGGCCGGCCGGTGCCGGTGCCGCGTCGCGGTGGGCCGGCCGTGGTCCGGGCGATGCGGGAGTGGACCGCCCGCAACGGCTGGCTCGCCGTCGCCTCGTCGTGGAACATCCTCGGCTCCCACGACAGCGCCCGGATCCGCACCGTCGTCGGATCGGCCGAGGCGCACCGGGTGGCCGTGGGCCTGCAGTTCACGCTGCCCGGGGTGCCGATGGTGTTCGCCGGCGACGAGATCGGGCTGGAGGGCGTCAACGGCGAGGACGCGCGTCGTCCGATGCCGTGGCACCGGCCGGAGGCCTGGGACCACGAGACGCTGGCGACGTACGCCGCCCTCGCGGCCGCCCGGCGCGACCACGTCGCGCTGCGGCGCGGCGGCCTCCGGTGGGCGCACGTCGGCGACGACACCCTGGCGTTCCTGCGCGAGCACCCCGAGGAGACGCTGCTGGTCGTCGCCCGCCGGGCGCCCGGCCCAGCACTCGACCTCCCGATCGCGGTGGGCGAGACCGTGGTCGCCACCGCCGAAGATCCGCTGGCGACCGGGCTCACGGTCTACCGGACGGGCCCGACAGACGGGTGACCAGGCGCGACAGCTCCACGCGGCTGGAGGTGCCGGTCTTGCGGAGCAGGTTGGACACGTGCGAGGACACGGTCTTCTCGCTGATCACCAGCGCCGCGGCGATATCGGCGTACGTCGCCCCAGCGACCACGTGCGCCAGGACCTCGCGCTCCCGACGGGTGAGGCCGGGCAGGGAGCCGGCTGCCGCCTCCGGCTCGGCCACGTCACGGGTGCGCGCCACCCGGGCGATCCGGCCGAGGGTCGCCATCTCGTCGAGGATCGGGGTGGCGTCCAGGTCCCGCGCCATCGCCTCGGCGCGGCGCCACGCGTCGATGCCCCTGCGGCGCTGGGTGGGGCCCTGCGAGAGGAGCGACTCGGCGGCCCGCCACCACGCGTAGACGGCCACCCAGGGGAGCTCGGGCTCCCTCGCTCGCCTCGGCCACGTCCCACCAGTGGCGTCCGCCGTCCTCGCTCCGCCGCGCCCGCGCCACCTCTGCGTCGTACCACGCCTGCATCGCATGCATCTGCGGAGCGTCCAGCCCGGTGTCCGGCAGGATATGCGGGAACTCCTCGACCAGTGCGTCGACGCCCTCGTCCATGGAGCCGCCGGCCGCACCGGCCTCGGACAGGTCGGCGAGCGCGCGCGCCGCCAGGGGGAGCAGCCACTCCCCCAGGTGTGGCGGGACACCCTGAGCCCGGGCGCCCTCCAGTGCCGCCCGGACTGCCTGGTCCGGACGGCCGTCGGCCAGGGCGACCAGGGTGCGCACCGTCGGCAGCGGGAGGCTGGCCCGGCCGCCCGTGCCCGTCAGCAGCTCGGCGGCCCGCTCGATCTGCATCTCGGCCTGCGTCGTCCGACCCTGCAATGCGTCGAGCATGGCCGCGGTGAGCCGCGTCCGGATGTCGACGAACGCGCCGAGGTCGGAGCCCTGCGAGATGCGCAGCAGGTCGCGGCAGGCCCGCCAGTCGCCGATCAGCAGCCGCGTCTCGGCCTCGTAACCCCGCCAGCATCGCGACGAACACGTGGGGAGCATCGGCGGCACGTGAGCGCCTCGCGCCGGTTTCGCAGCAGCTCGGCCACGGCCTCGCTCGCGGCGGGAGTGCCGGCGTTGATCTCCCAGGAGGTCGCGTACACGTAACCGTGCCAGTCACGAGCCTCCAGGGCGACGCTGCTCGCCTCCCTGACGTACGTCGTCACAGCCGCAGGGTCGCCCTGCATGAGAGAGACCATGGCGCGGGTCGACAGGGCGAAAGCAAGCGCTCCGGGGTGACCGGCAGTCCTGGCGATGGTGACCGCCCGGCGTGCGTGCTCACCTGCGGCGGGGTCGGCGGCCCAGACTGCCGGTCCGGGCCTGCTCGGCCAGCGCGTACGCGTGCTGCCAGGAGGTGGGCTCGGCCGCGGTGAGCTCCACCGCGACCCGGGCCTCCGCAGGTCCCGGCGTGCCGGCACCCGTGAGGGTCTGCAGGCGGCTGCGCTGCACGCACAGCCAACCGGTCCGCAGCGGCTGCGCCTGCTCGTCGACCGACTCGAGCAGGGCCTCGACCGCAGCCAGCTGCTCGTCGAAGGCGCCCGCCGCCTCCGCCGTGGCCCGCAGCAGCTCGAGCAGCTCTTCGCGCGACTCGGCAGCCTCGGGGACGCGTGGCCGTAGCTCGATCGCCCGCCGCAGCAGCCGTCGCAGCTCGGGCGACCCGCGCGCCGCCCCGGCCGCCTCCCACGACCGCAAGGCCCAGGAGTACGCCGCGGCGCGTTCCCGGCGCGGTCGTTGTGGTCGCTGAGGGCCATCGCGGTGGACAGCGACGTCTCGGCCGGAGTCGTTCCGGACTCCAGCACGCCGGGCGTAGGCCTTGTGCCAGGCACGACGTCGCGCTGCAGTCAGGTTGGCTTCCAGCACTTCGGCCTGCAGCGGGTGGTGGAACCAGTACCCGTCGGGGTCCTCCAGGCGGAGGACCCGTCGTTCGACCGCCTCCTCGAGCGCAGGCAGCACCCCATCGATCCGCAGCTCGCGGGCGACCGCCTCCAGGAGATCGATGGCCACCGGTCGACCCGCGACCGCCACCAGACTGGTCACGTTGCGCGCTGTCTCGCCGAGCTGGTGCCAGTCCCGCTTGACCGCAGCCGTCAGGTCCGCGGGAAGGTCGCCCGGCAGCGCCCGGGCCGTGGGCGGCAGCCCACGAACCAGCAGGTTGGTGGAGTACGGGTTGCCGCCGGCCCTGGCGAACACGTCGTCGACGAGACTCTGGTGGGGAGCGCCACCCAGGACCGCGGCGATCTGTGCCTCGGTGCTGCGACGGTCCAGCGGCCCGAGGCGAAGGCGTCCGACTCGCGGCAACCGGAGCACGTCGGCGAGCCAGCCGTGCAGGGGATGCCCGTCGGGCAGCACGTCGTCGCGGGCCACCAGCACGAGGCCGAGCGGCCGGTCGGCGGGCCCTGCGACGAGGTAGAGCAGGACATCGAGCGTGCTTCGGTCCGCCCACTGCAGGTCGTCGACAACCAGGAGGACCGGTCCGGTCGCGGTGAGGCTGTCCAGGTAGGCGTCGAGCGCGCGGGGTGCCTGGTCGGTAGCGTCCATGGCCGCCAGGCAGGCCTCGTGACCGGGCGGTGCGGCCGCGCGCAGCGCCGATCGCAGCGGCTGGAGCGGGACGCTCAGCTGCTGCAGGGGCAGACAGAGGCCGGCGAGGACGACGGTGGTCTGCTGCTCCGCGAGGACCGCCTCCACGAGTGCGGTCTTCCCGACGCCGGCCCCTCCGGTGACGCACGAGAGCGCGGGACCATCCCTGCGCGGCTTCGAGGAGGGCGGTGCGAAGGGCGGCCAGCTCCGGGCCTCGACCCACCACGTCCCTCTCGGTACCGGGCGCCATGCCCCATCGTCCCACGCGATCGCGTGCGGGGCGGGCCGGAGGCGAGGGGCTGCGGGCGCCGATCTGAGGGGGTGCCGGCAGATAGATGAGGGGTCGCTTCGGATGTGCGCGACCGCGCTGCGGCGGACCGTGGAAGGACGTCCACCACACAAGGAGAAGAACCATGAACAACACCATTCGCGGCGCCGCCTCGGCAGCGTTCCTCGTCTTCCTGCTGGCCGGCTCGGGCGCGGCGTCGGCCATTCCCGAGCCCGGCCCCGTCCGGCCGAGCACCCACGCTCCGAACGCACAGAAGAACTGCCCGCTGGAGCGCATCGGGAGCCAACTGGTCCGCTGCGACGACCTCACCGGCGCGGGCGCTCACGCGCCTTCGCAGGTCCCGGTGCAGAGGTAGCGATGACCACCTCGAGGGCACGAGACACCGCCGGTTCCGTGGAGGACCCCCTAGCCTGATCGGCATGGCGCTCCACGTCGTCGCCAGCAGGCCGGACCCGGCACTGCTGACGCTGCCCTGGTCGACGCCGCTGGAGGAGTGGGGCGACGAACACGTCGTACCCGCTCCCCCGCGGCCTGTCCCGGCACGTCGTCCGCATCGTCCGGCTCCGCGACCGGGTCTACGCGGTGAAGGAGACGCAGGAGCCGATCGCGTTCCGGGAGTACCGCCTGCTTCGCGACCTGCAGCGGATGGGCCTCCCCGCGGTGCTGCCCCAGGGCGTGGTGACCGGCCGGACCGACGCCGACGGGGAGGAGCTGCCCGCCGCGCTGCTCACCGAGCACCTGCGCTTCTCGCTCCCCTACCGCAGCCTGTTCAGCCACGGCCTCACCGCCGACAACCTGCCCTCGCTGGTCGACGCGCTGGTGGTGCTGCTCGTGCGCCTGCACCTGGCCGACTTCTACTGGGGCGACGTGTCCCTCTCCAACGTGCTGTTCCGTCGCAGCGCGGGCGGGTTCGCGGCGTACCTCGTCGACGCCGAGACCGGCGAGCTGCAGCCCACGCTGTCCCAGCGGATGCGCGAGCACGACCTGACCATCGCCACCGAGAACGTCTTCGCCGAGCTGCTCGACCTGCAGGCCAGCGAGTCGCTGGACCAGGAGGTCGCCGCGCACGAGATCGTCGAGATGCTCGACGAGCGCTACCACGCGCTGTGGTCGGAGCTCACCGACGTCGAGGAGTTCGGCTCCGACGAGATGTGGCGGATCGAGCGGCGGATCGAGCGCCTCAACGACCTCGGCTTCGACGTCGACGAGCTCGACATCGTCACCGACATCGACGGCGACCGGATCCGGATCCAGCCCAAGGTCGTCGAGCTCGGCCACCACTGCCGGGAGCTCCAGGCGCTGACCGGCCTCAACGTCGAGGACGCCCAGGCCCGTCGCCTGCTCAACGACCTGGCCGCGTTCACCGCCCACCACGACCTGGGCCGGGAGGACCGCAGCCTGGTCGCCAACCGCTGGCTCACCGAGACCTACGACCCGATCATGCGGCGGCTCCCCCCGGAGGTCCGCGGCAAGCTCGAGCCGGCCGAGATCTTCCACGAGATCCTCGAGCACCGCTGGCTCCTCTCCGAGCGGGCCGGCCACGAGGTCAACATCTTCGACACCGCCGACGACTACATCCGCACCGTGCTGCCCCACCGCCCCGACGAGGCGCTAGCGACCTAGACCGTCATACCGCGTTGAATCGGGGCTTATGACGCGACGAATCGGGGCTTGTGGCGTGACCAATCCGGGATCCGCGAGGCGCGTCGCCGCTACGAAGCCAACGAATCAGCCCGCCACAACGCCCGATTCGCGCGACCACAACGCCCGATCGACGTCTCAGCCGCAGCAGGTCGCGGCCGATCACCATCCGCTGGATCTGGTTGGTGCCCTCGAAGATCTGGGTGACCTTGGCGTCGCGGAAGAGCCGCTCGACGGGGTACTCCTGGATGTAGCCGTTGCCGCCGAACACCTGGATGGCGTCGGTGGTCACGCTCATCGCTGCGTCGGTGGCGGTCAGCTTGGCGATGCTGGCGAGGCGGCTGATCGACATGCCGGCGTCCTTGCGCCGCGCCGCATAGAGGTACGTCGCCCGGCCCCGTTCCACGGCGGCGGCCATGTCGGCGAGCATGAACTGCAGGCCCTGGAACTGCCCGATCAGCTGGCCGAACTGCTCGCGCTCGCCGGCGTACGCGACGGCATGGGCCAGGCCCGCCTGGGCGATGCCGGTCGCGACGGCCGCGATGCCGAGCCGGCCGACGTCGAGCGCGGAGAGCGCGACGCGCATGCCGGCGCCCTCCTCGCCGATCCGGTTGGCCGCCGGGATCCGGGCGCCGTCGAACATCACCTGCGTGGTGATGTCGCAGTGCAGGCCGAGCTTCTTCTCGGGCCGGCCGAAGCTCATGCCGGGCGTGCCGGCCGGGACGATGAACGCCGAGAGGCCGTGCTTCGGCTCGTCGCTCGTGCGGGCGAAGAGGATGTAGTAGTCGGCGTACGAGCCGTTGCTGATCCACTGCTTGATGCCGCTGATGACGTACTCGTCACCTTCGCGCACCGCCTTGGTCCGGATGCCGCTGACGTCGGAGCCGGCCTGGGGCTCGCTGAGGCAGTAGGCCCCGAGCCAGTCGCCGCTGAGCATCCGGGGCAGCCACTCGTCCTTCTGCGCCTCGGTGCCGTTCGCCTCGACGACCGTCGCGGTGAGCGCGTGCACGCTGACGCCGACCCCCACGCTCGGCCACGCCGTGGCGATCTCCTCCAGCACCTGGAGGTAGACCTCGTAGGGCTGGCCGCCGCCGCCGTACTGCTCGGGGAACGGGAGGGTCAGCAGCCCGGTCTTGCCGAGGAGGCGGTACGCCGCCTCGCGGGAACTCCTCGCGCTCCTCCATGTCAGACACCTGCGGAGCGAGCTCCTTGGTGGCGATGTCCCGAGCCAGACCCAGCAGTGCCCGCGCCTCATCGTCGGGCAGCAGCCGTTCCACATCAGTTGCCATGGAGCCACTGTAAGTCTGGTGGCTGGGTTGCTAGCGACGTGCCTCGGAGATCGCGTAGAGCGCCACCGACGCGGCGACCCCGGCGTTCAGGGACTCGAGGCCACCGGCCATCGGGATCGGACACCAGCCGGTCGCACGTCTCCGCGACCAGCCGAGACAGGCCCTTGCCTTCCGAGCCGACCACCACGACCAGGCCGCCCCGGGCGTAGTCGTCGTCAGCGGCCAGCTCCGGCAGAGTCAGGTCACCGTCGGCGGCCAGGCCGACCACGGTGCAGCCCGCCTCCTGGTAGGCCTTCAGCTGGCGCACCAGGTTGACGGTCCGGGCGACCGGGATCCGGGCCGCTGCGCCGGCCGAGGTCTTCCAGGCGGCGGCGGTCATGCCCGCGGCCCGTCGTTCCGGTACGACGACGCCGTGGGCGCCGAAGCCGGCGGCGCTGCGCACCACCGCACCGAGGTTGCGCGGGTCGGTGACCGAGTCGAGCGCGACGAGCAGCGGCGGCTCCGCCTGCTCCTCGGCCCGCTCGAGCAGGTCGTCGGGGTGGGCGTACTCGTACGCCGGGATCCGGGCCGCCAGGCCCTGGTGCACCGCCGCGCTGGTCATCCGGTCCAGCTCGCCCTTGCTCACCTCGAGCAGGCTGATCCCGCGGTCGGCGGCCAGCTGGAACGCCTCACGCAGCCGACCGTCGCGCTCGGCTCCCTCGGCGACGTAGACGCCGGTCACCGGGAGCACCCTCGCGGAGCAGCTCGACGACCGCGTTGCGGCCGGCCACCCACTCGACGTCGTCGCCCTTGGCCTTGCGGGGTCGGGTCGCGGCCTTCTTCTGCGCTTGCTGCTGCTGCTTGTGGGCCTTGTGGTAGGGCCGGTCCTTGGCCTTGGGCGTCGGCCCCTTGCCCTCGAGGCCGCGCTTGACCCGACCGCCGGACCCGGCGGCCGGCTTCTTGCTCTGCTTGCGCACCGAACCCTTGCGCTGCGAGTTGCCAGCCATCAGGCGAGGCTCCATTTCGGGCCGGCCGGGGTGTCCTCGACCTCGATGCCGGCGGCCTTGATCTGGTCGCGGATCGCGTCGGCGGTCGCGAAGTCCTTCTCGGCCCTGGCCCGGGCGCGCTGCTCGAGCAGCCCCGCGACCAGTGCGTCGACGGCCGCGGTGAGCCGGGCGTCGGCGCGGTCGTCGCCCGCCCATGCCGGGTCGTGCGGGTGCAGGCCGAGCGTGTCGAGCATCGCGAGCACCGCGGCCGCCTCACTGCCGGCGTCCTCGCCCGCGGCGAGCAGCCGGTTGCCCTCGCGGGCGGTGTCGTGCACGACGGCGATCGCGGCGGGGGTGCCGAGGTCGTCGTCCATCGCGTCGACGAACGCCTGCGGCAGCTCGGTCGCCTGCTCCGTGGTGCCGGCGCCGCTCGAGGAAGTTCTCGATCCGGCGGAACCCGGCGGCCGCCTCGTCGAGCGCCTCGAACGAGAACTCCACGTGCGAGCGGTAGTGGGCCGAGACCATGTAGAAGCGCAGCTCGATGCCGCCGGACCCGCTGCAGCACCGCCGGCACGAGGAGGGAGTTGCCGAGCGACTTCGACATCTTCTCGCCGGCGGTGGTGATCCAGGCGTTGTGCATCCAGTACGTCGCGAACGGGTGACCGGCGGCGCGCGACTGCGCCTGCTCGTTCTCGTGGTGCGGGAACTGCAGGTCGATGCCGCCGCCGTGGATGTCGAACGCGGCGCCGAGGTACTTGCCGGCCATCGCCGAGCACTCGATGTGCCAGCCCGGGCGGCCGGGCCCGTAGGGCGACGGCCACGCCGCGGTCTCCGGCTCGGAGTCCTTCTTCCAGCCCTTCCAGAGCGCGAAGTCGCGCGGATCCCGCTTGCCGCGGGGGTCGGCGTCGCCGGCCTCCTGCATGTCGTCGACGCGCTGCCCGCTGAGCTCGCCGTACGCCGGCCAGGAGCGGACGTCGAAGTAGACGTCACCCGAGCCGTCCTCCGCGGCGTAGGCGTGACCGTTGGCCGACCAGCTCGCCGATCAGCTCGAGCATCTCCGGGATGTGGCCGGTCGCCCCGGGCTCGTACGTCGGCGGCAGCACGTTGATCGACGCCAGCGCCCGCTCGAGAGCGCGATGCATGTCGTAGGCCAGGTTGAACCAGGGGCGGCCCTGCTCCTCGGCCTTGGTCAGGATCTTGTCGTCGATGTCGGTGACGTTGCGGATGAACGTCACGTCGTAGCCGTCGCGGGTGAGCCAGCGCCGGAGGACGTCGAAGTTCACCGCCGAGCGGACGTGCCCGACGTGCGGCTCGGCCTGCACCGTCAGCCCGCAGACGTAGATGCCCGCGCGACCTGCCTCGAGCGGGACGAAGTCGCGGACCTCACGGGTCGCGGTGTCGTAGAGCCGGAATGTCACAGGGTGAGTCTAGGAGCGGAGCCGCCTACCGCCCCAAAGCGCGCGCCATCCGATATGTGACGCATGGGACTGATGTGACTTATCGTGGATCGATGCGCTTCCCCGCGATCGTCTCGCTCGCCGCCGTCGTGGCCGCCTCGCTCGCCGCCGTCCCCGTTGCTCCGTCCGCCGCGGCCGAGCCACCCACCCGTGCCGCGCGGCAGATCACCTTCACCCAGTGGGACACCGGCGACCAGTGGCGGAAGGGCACGCTGTCCGGCGTCCGGGTCGGCAAGGGACGACTGCTGATCAAGAAGCCCGAGGGGCGCCGCCACGTCGACGGCCGCAGCTACGACGCGGCGCACTGGGACTCCCCGTGGGTCACCCCCGGCTTCGACCTCACCCGCCTGATCGCGTCGTGGTCGGCGGCCACGCCCGGCGACAGCTGGGTCGAGATCCGGGTCCGCGGGCGCAACGCGGCCGGCCGGACCTCGAGCTGGGACGTGCTGGGCCGCTGGACCTCCGGCGACCGGCACCTGAAGCGGCGCACGATCTCCGGCCAGGGCGACGACCTCGCCGGCGTCAACGTCGACACCTGGGAGACCCGGGGGCTGCGGTCCTACCAGCTGCGGGTGACGCTGCTGCGGCGGTCCGGCGCGTCGTACACGCCCGCGCTCGACGCCGTCGGCGCGATGGCGTCGCGAGTGCCGGCGGGCGCCGGCGCCACGTCGAAGCCCGGCCCGGCCGCCGGAACCACCCTCAACGTGCCGCGCTACTCGCAGATGACCCACAGCGGCCACTACCCGCGCTGGGGCGGTGGCGGGCAGGCCTGGTGCTCGCCGACCTCGACCTCGATGGTGCTGGCCTACTACGACGCCCTGCCCGGCCCGAAGGCCTACGCCTGGGTGGGCAGGAACCACCCCGCGCCCTGGGTCGACCACGCCGCCCGGATGACCTACGACTACGACTACGACGGGGCCGGCAACTGGCCCTTCAACACCGCGTACGCCGCCCGGCTGGCCGGGAAGGCGTTCGTCACCCGGCTGCGGTCGCTGCGCGAGGCCGAGCGCTTCATCCTGGCCGGCATCCCCGTGGTCGCCTCGATCTCCTTCGGCCGCGGCGAGCTCGACGGCGCGCCGATCTCCGCGACCAACGGACACCTCCTGGTCATCGTCGGCTTCACGCGGACCGGCAACGTCGTCGTCAACGACCCGGCGGCCTCCCGCGCGTCCGGGGTGCGGCGGGTCTACAAGCGCGGCCAGCTCGAGCGGGCCTGGCTGGGCGGCTCGGGCGGCACGACGTACGTCATCCGCGACGCGAAGCACCCGCTGCCGGGGGCAGGCACTCCAACTGGTGACTGCGTCAGGCGCCGTAGCCGCCGTCCACGTCGAGCTTCTGCCCGGTGATGAAGTCGGCGCGGTCGGAGGCGAGGAAGCAGACCGCCTCGGCGACGTCGTCCGCGTCGCCGAACCGGCGCAGCGGGATGTTGCGGTTCGCCGCCGCGAGGTCGGCGTCGGACAGCTCGCCCGAGGAGATCAGCCGCTCGGCCATCCCGTCGGTCAGCATCCCGGGACCGACCGCGTTGACCCGTACGCCGAACCGGCCCTCCTCGACGGCCAGGCCGCGCACCATCGCCTCGACCGCGGCCTTGGGCGCGGACGACAGGCCGTCGCGCACCGGGAACCGCGCGGTGGCCGCGGTGGTGACCGCGACGATCGACCCCCGGGCGTCCCGCAGCGGCGGGAGCGCGGCGTGCGCGATCGCGAAGAACCCCGCGGCATCGGCGGCGAGCTGGCCGGCCATGTCCGCGGGTGCGACCCGCGAGAGGTGGGTCATCGGGACGTGCGGGCCGGCGGCGTACACCAGCGTGTGCAGCCCGCCGTGGTCGGCCACCACCTGCCCGACGACCTCGGCCGGGGCGCCGTCCTCCGTCAGGTCCAGCCGGTACGCCGACGCCGCGTCCTCCGGCGGGCGGGACCGGTAGGTGATCGCGACCGTCGCGCCGCGCGCCGCCAGCAGGTCGGCGATCGCCCGGCCCAGGCCGCCGCTGCCGCCCACGACCAGCGCCGCACCGGTGCGGCCCGCGAAGTCCGTCGTCATTCGTGCACCGAGAAGTCGACCGAGTGCCAGCCGGTGGCACCGTCGGGCAGCACGTCCGCCTCCACCCCGGTCTGCACCTCGCCGTCCTTGTCGGTCGCCCGCACCTTCACCATGTGGTCGCCGGGGTCGACGTCGACGACGGCCTTCCACTGCACCCAGGTGTCGTCGTTCGGCACCCCGGCCAGCTCCGCGCTCTCCCACGCGCCTCCGTCGACGGCGACCTCCACGGCCGCGATACCGGTGTGCTGCGACCAGGCCATCCCGGCGAACGTCACCTGGCCCGACGGCACCTCGTCGCCCGACCGGGGCACGTCGATCCGCGACGACATCTTCACCGGACCCATCTCGCCCCAGCCCTTCTCGGTCCAGAACGCGCTGATCCGGTCGAACCGGGTGACCTCCATGTCGACCACCCACTTGCACGCGGACACGTAGCCGTAGAGGCCAGGCACCAGGGTGCGCACCGGGAAGCCGTGCTCGATGGGCAGCGGCTTGCCGTTCATCGCCACGGCGAGCATCGCGTTGCGGTCGTCGGTGAGAGCCGTGAGCGGCGTGCCGCAGGTCCAGCCGTCGTCGGAGGTCTGCAGGACGGCATCGGCCTCCGGGTCGAGGCCGACCTGGGCGAGCAGGTCGGCGAGCCGCACCCCGCTCCACCAGGCGTTGCCGATCAGGTCTCCGCCCACCTCGTTCGAGACGCAGTTGAGCGTCACCCAGCTCTCGGTGATCTGGCGCGCGACCAGCTCGTCGTAGGTCAGCTCGATCTCGTTCTCGACCATCCCGTGGATCCGGAGCTTCCAGTCCTTGGGCTCGATGGCCGGGACGATCACCGCGGTGTCGATCAGGTAGAACTCGTCGGCGGGCGTCATCCACGACGCCACGCCGTCGACGCCCACCTTGGTGTCGGGAGGCACCGCCGGCGCGGACACGCCGTCGAGGCGGAGCAGCCGCCGCGCCTCCTCCACCCGGCGCCGGCCGCTGCCCGCGATCCGGCCGACGACACCGATGACGCCGGCGAGCACGGCGATCACGCCGGCGCCGATCAGGAACCCGCGCCGGTTGGAGCGCTGCTCCTCGGTCATCAGGGGCCGGGGCTCGTCGATGGCCGGCTCGTCCGGAGTCGCGTCGTCGGCCTCGGCCAGCAGGTCGATGCGGCGGAGGCGCTCGGTGAGCAGGGCGAGCACGATCAGCCAGGTGGCCAGCCCCACCAGCACCGGAAGCGCGTCGGAGGCCGACGCCCCCCTCTTGGACAGCACCGCGATCGCCGCGAAGGCCGCGAGCAGCCCGAGCACGGCGACCGCCACCCACCACCGCCGGCGGGCGAGCCAGCCGACCAGCAGGAACAGGGCGCCGAGGAGCACCAGGATGCTCGCCACCAGAACCGGCTTGTCCCTGTGCCCGAGAACGTCGATGGCGCGTTCGGCCACCTCCCCCGGTGTGTGCCGGATCACCAGCTCCGCGACCGCGACGACCGGCGACTCCCGGATGTTCATCACGTTCGCGGTCAGATAGCTGGTCGCGAGCCCGGCACCACCGGCCACCAGACCGGCCAGTGACCACGCGGCGTTGGACGTTCTCACACCATCGATTGTGTCTCAGGCATCATCAGGGCGTGCATGACGGACTGCTAACGCCCCGGATCGGGGTCGGAACCGACGTCCACCGGCTGGTCGACGGCGCTCCCCTGCACCTGGCGGGGCTGAGCTGGCCCGACGAGCCCCAGGGCCTGGAGGGTCATTCCGACGCGGACGTCGCCGCGCACGCCGCCTGCGACGCACTGCTGTCCGCTGCCGGGCTGGGCGACCTCGGATCCCGGTTCGGGACGGCCGACCCGCAGTGGGAGGGGGCCTCCGGCACCGCCCTGCTCGCCGAGACCGCGCGCCTGGTCCGGGAGGCCGGCTTCGCCGTGGGCAACGTCGCCGTGCAGATCATCGGCAACCGGCCCCGGGTCGGGCCCCGTCGGGCGGAGGCCGAGGCGGCCCTGTCGACGGCCGTGGGCGCCCCGGTGTCGGTGTCCGCGACCACCACGGACGGCCTCGGGCTGACCGGCCGCGGTGAGGGGATCGCCGCGATCGCCACCGCCCTGGTCGTCCCGATCGAGGATCGGGACCCCCGATGAGGACGTACGACGGGCTCGAGCTGCACGTCACGACGTACGGGCCGGAGGACGCCGCCGTCACCGTGGTGCTCGCGCACTGCTGGACCGCCGACGAGGCCGACTGGCACTACCAGGTGCGCGACCTGCTCACCCGCTTCGGCCACGACGTCCGGATCGTCACCTGGGACCACCGCGGCCACGGCCGCTCCCAGACCTGTGGCACCACGGACTGCACGATCGACAACCTGGCCCGCGACATGGGCGACGTGATCGACCACTACGCACCGTCGGGCCGGCTGGTGATCGCCGGTCACTCCATCGGCGGGATGACGATGTGCGCGCTGCCTACCTCCCGGCCGGACCTGCTGGCGCGGATCGCCGGGCTGCTGTTCGTCGCGACCTCCTCGGGCCGGCTCGACACCGTCACGCTCGGACTGCCCGAGATGGGCACGTTCGTCCGGGGACAGATCCCCCGGATCCTCGCCACCCGGGCCCGGATGATGTCCCGGCGCACCCGACGCGGCTCACCACGGCTCGAGCGACAGGTGGCGCAGCGGTTCCTGTTCGGACGGGGAGCGCGCTCCCGCGACATCGGCCTGGTCGTCGACCAGATCATCAACTGCTGCCCGCAGACGTTCTCCGGCTACTACGCCGACATGATGAAGCACGAGCGCACCGACGCGTTGTCCGCGTACGACGGCATCCCGGCCACCGTCCTGGTGGGCAGCGCCGACCTGCTCACCCCGCCGCGGCACGGCCGTCGGATCGCCACCCACATCCGGGGCGCCCGGTTCGCCGTGGCGCCGGACGCGGGGCACATGCTGCCGCTCGAGCGGCCCCGGCTGGTCTCGGACGAGCTGATCGCGCTGGTCGAGATGGCCACCGGGAGCGCGAAGCGTCAGGCGGCTACCGCCTTGCGGTGACCCACCAGCACGACCCCCTCGACGACCTTGACGTCGTAGGCGGGCACCGACACCTGGTCGTCCTCGAGGCACCGGCCGGTGCGCAGGTCGAACGCGTGACCGTGGGCGACGGGGGCCACGAACGGCACGTCGTCGCGGAGCCCCACGATGCCGCGGGCCAGCACCGAGGCGCGCGCATAGGGGTCGTGGTTGCCCACCGCGTAGACCTGGTCGTCGTCGGTGCGGAAGATCGCCACCGCCTGGCCGTGCACGAGCGCCGCCACGCCCCGGCGTACCTCCAGGTCGGCGAGCCGGCACACGGGGTGCCACTCCTCCGGGTGCGGCGAGCGGGGTGGCATGCGCCGGACGCTAGGCCCACAGTGTTCTCGGCATGTCTCGGGCGCGTAACGGGCAGGAAAACGAGTCATCGATGACAACGAACCTCGCCGCGCAGCCCAGAACCTCGTGCTCAACGCCGCGGGCAACGACATCCGCTTGGCGCCGGTGCCCGGCCTGCCGCCTCTCAGTGCGTTCCCCAGCCTGCGGGGCGACCCGTTCTGACGCACCCCGACCTGGCCGTATGCTCCGCGTCGTGCCCGCCGCCGTCGTCATTCTTGCCGCCGGGGCGGGCACGCGCGTGGGTGGCGAGGTCAACAAGGTGCTGCGGACGATGGGCGACGACGCGCCGGTGCTGGCCTGGTCTGTGCGCGACGCGCTGTCTGTCGCGGACGTCAGCCGGGTGTTGGTCGTAGTGCGGCCCGGTGACGAAGGCGCCGTCTCGGAGGCGCTCGCCCCCCATCTCGGGGATGGCGAGGTGCTGCTGGTCGCCGGTGGCGAGACGAGACACCGGTCCGAGTGGGCGGCGCTGAGGGTGCTGGCTCCGGATATCCAGTCCGGCGAGATCGACGTGGTCGCGATCCACGACGGGGCCCGCCCGCTGGCCGGGGTCGGCCTCTTCGACGCCGTCGTCGAGGCCGCGCGGGAGCACGGTGGGGCGCTGCCCGTCACCCACCTGGACGGCCTGCTGCCGCGGCCCGCGGGCGAGCTGGTGGGCGTGCAGACACCTCAGGCGTTCGTCGCGCGGACCCTGCTCGCGGCGTACGAGCGGGCCGACGCGGACGGCTTCGAGGGGACCGACACGGCGAGCTGCGTGGAGCGTTACGCCCCGGATGTCACCATCGCCGCGGTCGCCGGCAGCGCCCGCAACCTCAAGGTGACCTACCCCGAGGACGTCGCGCTAGCGGATCGGCTTGGTCAGCGCGGCTAGGACGTCGACGTCGTCGACCGAAGTGACCCGGCGCGCCTCGGTGGGCGCCTCCACCCGCTGCACCGGGAACCGGGCCTCGAGGGCCTCGACCAGCTCCGCGAAGTCCGTGGCGGGCAGCCCATCGAGCTCGGCGACGACGGCGGCCGGCAGCACCACGGGCGAGCAGACCGTCACCAAGCCTTCGCGGTCGACGGTGGCCCCGAGCCGGTCGCCCTCGAGCTCCTTGACGGTGTCGGTCACCGGGCGCACGCCGACCACCACCGCGCCACTCGCCACCGCCTGGGCGAGGCACTCCGCGATGAACGCCGGTGGCGTCATCGGGCAGAGAGCGTCGTGCAGCACGAACGGCTCCTCCGAGGCCTGGAGCCCCGCCCACTCCGTGCCGAAGTCCACCGGCGTCACGCCGGAGTCACCCAGCGCCCAGACCGCGGCGGTCACCAGGGCCTCACCGTGGATCAGGGCGAACGGCAGGCTGCCACGGCCCTCCTCGATCACGGCGCCGAGGGCGGGCGGCAGGACGTCGTACGCAGGGGTGGTCATGGCGACCTCACCGTATGACCTCCGAGACGTGCGGAAGGCCCCCGGGAGCGCGTCCCGGGGGCCCACCGTTCGGTCGTTCAGCTGGCGAGGACTTCGTCGAGGATCGCCTCGGCCTTGTCCTCGTTGGTGTGCTCGGCCAGAGCGAGCTCGGACACCAGGATCTGCCGCGCCTTCGCGAGCATGCGCTTCTCGCCGGCGGAGAGCCCGCGGTCACGCTCGCGGCGCCACAGGTCGCGGACAACCTCCGCGACCTTCATGACGTCGCCGCTGTGCAGCTTCTCCAGGTTGGCCTTGTAGCGGCGCGACCAGTTGGTCGGCTCCTCGACGTGCTCGGCACGGAGCACGTCGAACACACGGTCGAGGCCCTCCTTGTCGACGACGTCTCGCACACCCACGAGATCGAGGTTGCACGCCGGCACCCTCACCACGAGGTCCTGCTGGGCGACGATCCTCAGAACGAGGTACTGCCGGTCTTCTCCCTTGATCTTCCGCATCTCGATGTCTTCGATGACTGCGGCCCCGTGATTGGGGTAAACAACCGTTTCGCCGACGGTGAAAGTCATATGTGATGAACCCCTTCCTAGGTGTTCATTCTATCACGTCCAGAATTCACCTCCGGCCACGTTTGCGCAGGTCAGCCCCTACATTGCGGGCTTGACAGGACGGCATTCCTGTGGTGGAGCGGGGCCCCGGAGATCGCGGTCGTGCCGGAATTCGGGCCGGGGGTGTCCGGCCGCTCGAGGTCGTGGTCGATACTGCTCGGCATGGGGAGGTTGCAGCGGAGGAGGCGACGCAGCTCCGCCGGGGAGGGGACCGCCACGGCGGTCGCTGACGTCGGCGAGCCCACGCCCGCCCAGGGACCACGTACGCCGCGCCCGCCGCGCCCGCCGGTACGCCGGGTGCGCGACTTCTGGCCGCTGCTGATGATCCAGGCCGCTCACCCGCGGCAGGCGGTGGCGACCGCGGTGGGCGTCGGGGCCGTGGCGG
Source organism: uncultured Actinomycetota bacterium (assembly GCA_963813615.1). GTDB lineage: Bacteria > Actinomycetota > Actinomycetes > Propionibacteriales > Nocardioidaceae > Nocardioides. Next base: position 451,981 of record CAWFAE010000015.1, on the reverse strand, counting down.
CGCTCGCGGGCCGGCCCACCCGGGAGGTGGGCGTGGTGATGCTCACCGTGCTGGTCGGCCAGACCATCCTGGGCTGGCACAACGACCTCGTCGACCGGGAGCGCGACGCACGTCACGACACCCCGCGCAAGCCGGTCGCCGACGGCCGGCTCGACCCCGGCATGGTCTGGTACGCGCTCACGATCGCGGTGCTGCTCCTGGTCCCGCTCTCGATCTCGACCGGCGTGATCGCCGGCATCAACTACCTGATCAGCGTGATCATCGGCCTGCTCGCGAACGTCGTCCTGAGGCAGGGGCTGTTCTCGTGGGTGCCGTGGGCGCTGTCCTTCGCGCTCTACCCCGCCTACATCTCGTACGGCGGCTGGGGCGGCGAGGCCGAGGGACCGGCCCCCGAGGCGGTGATGACCCTGCTGTTCGCCCTGCTCGGCATCGGGGTGCACTTCCTCCGCTCGATCTGGGGCCTGGTCGCCGACAACGAGGACGGCTGGACCTATCTTCCGCTGCGCCTCGGGCTGCGGCTCGGCGCCACCCGGCTGCTGGTCCTCACCTCGACGTACCTCGTCGCGGTGCTGGTGGCGCTCGCGATCGCCGGCAGCATGACGGGCCTCTCTCAGTAGGGGCCGTGGGCTCAGAGGGGCTCCCGTCCCGCTAGGCTGTGGCCCGCTCGACAATCGACGTCCTGACCACTTCAGCGAGGGCCTCTGCCGATGCCACACCTGCGACTCGCGCTCGCCGCCGGCGGGCTCCTCCTTGCCGTGCCCGCCCTGGCCTCCTGCGGCTTCGACTACCCCACCGAACGCGTCAACACCGTGGGTGCGGGGGTGACCAACCGAGAGGGCACCGTCGACATCGGGGGGTCGCTGGTCGTGTCGGCGCAGCCCGACAGCGGCACCCTCATCGGCGCGCTCTCCAACACCTCCGACGACCCCATCAGCCTCGAGTCCGTGACCGGCGAGGAGGGCGGGGTCGAGGTCGACGAGTTCGAGCCGGTCGAGGTTCCGGGCAGGGGTCACGTCAACCTCGCGACGCTGGCCGAGGACGACGAAGGCCTGATCGTCTCCGGCTCCTTCGAGGCCGGTGACTTCGTGACCGTCACGTTCAACTTCGACAACGACCAGTCGATCTCCATCGACGTCCCGGTGATGAAGCCCTGCTACGAGTACGAAGACATCGACGGCTCCGGCGAGGGGTCCGACGACCCGCGGTACGCATGTGAGGTCGAGCCCGAGACGCCCGCGGAGCACTGATGGGCCACACCCTGGTCCTGCTCCGCCACGGCGAGAGCGAGTGGAACGCCAAGAACCTCTTCACCGGCTGGGTCGACGTCGGCCTGACCGAGAAGGGTCGCGCGGAGGCGGTTCGCGGTGGCGAGCAGATGCGGGCTGCCGGACTCGACCCGACCGTCGTCCACACCTCGCTCCAACGGCGGGCGATCAACACCGCCTACCTGGCCCTCGACGCCGCCGACCGGCACTGGATCCCGGTGCGCCGCTCCTGGCGGCTCAACGAGCGCCACTACGGCGCGCTGCAGGGCAAGGACAAGAAGCAGACCCTCGAGCAGTACGGCGAGGAGCAGTTCATGCTCTGGCGCCGCTCGTTCGACGTGCCGCCGCCGCCACTGGACGACGACGACCAGTACTCCCAGGTCGGCCAGCCGCAGTACGCCGACCTCGGCGAGGAGATGCCCCGCACGGAGTGCCTCAAGGATGTGATCGCGCGCTTCCTGCCCTACTGGGAGGCCTCGATCGTGCCCGACCTCCGGGCCGGCCACACCGTGCTCGTCGCGGCCCACGGCAACAGCCTGCGCGCGCTGGTCAAGCACCTCGACGGCATCAGCGACGACGACATCGCCGGCCTCAACATCCCCACCGGGATGCCGCTGGTCTACGAGCTCGACGACGCGCTCGCCCCGACCGTCGCCGGCGGTCGCTACCTCGACCCGGACGCGGCAGCAGAGGCCGCTGCGGCCGTGGCGAACCAGGGTCGCTGAGCCGACGATCTCGCTGCTCGGGCTCAGCGGAGTGTCGAGCACGCGGGCCGCGACCGAGGAAGCGCGGTCGCGACGCCGCGTCGCTGCGACCGCGTCGTCCTAGGCGTCGACCGCGGTCGGGTTCTGGCCGGTCACCACGAAGACGACGCGGTTGGCCACCGAGACCGCGTGGTCGGCGATCCGCTCGTAGTAGCGACCGAGCAGCGCGATGTCGACGGCGGCCTCGACGCCGTACTCCCAGCCGGGGGACAGCAGCTCGGTGAAGCTGGTGCGCCGCAGCCGGTCCATCTCCTCGTCGTCGCGACCGAGAGCGATCGCGGCCTCGACGTCACGGGCGACGATGATCTGGGTGACCCGCGACACCATGTCCTCGGCCACGTGGGCCATCCGCGTCATGGTCGGCTGCACCTGGGCCGGCACCGCGAGGTCGGGCACCCGCAGCCGGGCGATCTTGGCTACGTGCACGGAGAGGTCGCCCATCCGCTCCAGCTCGCTCACCATCCGCAGCGCGGCCACGACGGTCCGCAGGTCTCCCGCGACGGGGGCCTGGAGCGACAACAGGTCGAACGCGGATTCCTCGACGCGCTCGCGAGCCCGGTCGATCTCGATGTCGGCGCTGATCACCTGCTCGGCAATCGCCACATCGCCGGTCATCAGGGCCTTGGTCGCTTGCGAGACGGCGGCCTGGACGTTCCGGCTGATATCGGCCAGATCCCTGAAGACACCCTCGAGCTGCTCGTCGAATACTTCGCGCATGTCGGCGAACGTAAGCGGCCCAGGTGACGAGTCGGGGTGGGTGCGTGAACGCGCGGTGAACATCGAACGAGCAACCCCGGCCTGAGCAGGGCGAAAGCCGTCGACCGCCGTACGATCATAAGTGTGGAGCCGACGACGCAAGCGTTCCTCGCAGCGCTGATCGGTGCCCTCGTGGCAGGCGGCGCGGTCCTCGCCTGGCACATCAGCGACCGGCAGCAGACGCAGGCGGCCACCGTCACCGAACCCGTGGTCCCTCCCGGCGTCGCCAGCGTGCTCTCGGTGCTGCGCAGCAGCGCGGTCGTCGTCGACGACGCCGAGGTCGTGCTGAAGGCCTCCGCGCCGGCGTACGCGATGGGCCTGGTCCGAGGCACGACGCTGGTCTCCGAGGACCTCGCCGCCGTGGTCCGCGAGGTGCGGCGCGACGGCCAGATCCGCGAGACCGAGCTGCTCATCCACCGATCCGGCGCCCCCGCCCGGCACGTCACGGCCCGGGTGGCTCCGCTGGGCTCACGGCTGGTGCTGGCACTGGTCGAGGACCGCACCCGCGAACGCCGGGTCGAGGCCGTACGCCGCGACTTCGTGGCCAACGTCAGCCACGAGCTCAAGACCCCGGTCGGTGCGATCCGGCTGCTGGCCGAGGCGGTCCGGGACGCCTCGGATGACCCCGAGGCGGTCATCCGGTTCGCCGAGCGGATGGTCACCGAGAGCGACCGGCTCACCCGGCTGGTGCAGCAGGTGATCGAGCTCTCCCGTCTCCAGGGTGACGAGCCGCTGGAGTCGCCGACGCTGGTCTCGCTCGACGACGTCGTCGCGATCGCGGTCGACACCAGCGCGATCGACGCCGGCGACATGGGGATCTCGGTCGTCGCCGGGGGCACCAAGGGCCTCAAGGTGCACGGCAACGAGGAGCAGGTCACGGCGGCGGTCGCCAACCTGGTCGCCAACGCCGTCGCCTACTCGGAGCCGGGCTCGACGGTGCTCGTCACCACGAAGGCGGAGGAGCACACCATCGAGATCGCCGTGGTCGACCAGGGCATCGGCATCCCGAACGAGGAGATCGACCGGATCTTCGAGCGTTTCTACCGCGTCGACCCGGCGCGGCACCGTTCCACCGGTGGCACCGGGCTCGGCCTGTCCATCGTCAAGCACGTCGCCGCCACGCACGGTGGCGAGGTCCGCGTCTGGTCCGTCGAGGGCCAGGGGTCGACGTTCACGCTGACCCTGCCGCGACCCACCACCCCCAGCCAGGAGGAACTCCCGTGACCCGGGTACTCGTCGTAGAGGACGAAGAGAGCTACAGCGAGGCACTCGCCTACATGCTCCGCAAGGAGGGCTTCGAGGTCGCGATCGCGGCCGACGGCAACACCGCGCTCGAGGAGTTCGACCGCCGCGGCGCCGACATCGTGCTGCTCGACCTGATGCTCCCGGGCATCCCCGGCACCGAGGTGTGCCGCACCATCCGGCAGAGCTCGAACGTGCCGGTGATCATGGTCAGCGCCAAGGACGACGAGATCGACAAGGTCGTCGGGCTCGAGCTGGGCGCCGACGACTACGTCACCAAGCCCTACTCCCCCCGCGAGCTGGTGGCCCGGATCCGGGCGGTGCTGCGGCGCGGCCAGGACCCCGACCTGCTCCCCGACACGCTCGAGGCCGGGCCGGTGCGGATGGACGTGGAGCGCCACGTCGTCACCGTCGACGGGTTGGAGCAGCGGCTGCCGCTCAAGGAGTTCGAGCTCCTCGAGATGTTCCTGCGCAACCCCGGCCGGGTGCTCACCCGCGGTCAGCTGATCGACCGGGTCTGGGGCTCGGACTACGTCGGCGACACCAAGACCCTCGACGTCCACGTGAAGCGGCTGCGCGCGAAGCTGGAGCCCGAGCCCAGCGAGCCGAAGTTCCTCGTCACCGTCCGCGGTCTGGGGTACAAGTTGGACCTGTGAGTCCACGCCTCTCGGGACGCCGCGGCCTGGCCGCCCTCCTGTGCCTCGTGTCCCTGACCGCCTGCGGCTCCGACGGAGACGACCCGCCCGACAGTGGATCGCCGGCGGCGCCTGCGCCCAGCGACCTGCCGACCTCGGTGACCGACAAGTGCGGCATCGAGAGCACCGCCGAGGTCAGTGACATCGAGGCGCCGGACGGCAGCGTGCTCACTGCAGCGACGGCCGGTGAGGGCGACCGGGTGATGATCCTCCTCCACCAGACCAGCCCGACCGGCTACTGCGGCTGGGTGCCGTACGCCGACTGGGCGGCCGAGCAGGGCGTCCGCGTCGTACTCGTCGACCTGTGCGGCTGGGGCAGCGCGGTGTGCTCCGAGGAGCTCACCTCGGACCCGGAGGCCCAGGTCCGGCTGATGGTCGACTGGGCACGCGAGCAGGGCGCGGAGCGGGTGACGGTCGTGGGTGCCTCGATGGGCGGCGCCATCGCACTGGGGGTCGCCGACCCGGCGGGCGCGGACGCCGTGGTGGACCTGTCCGGCCCGGAGACCTGGCAGAACGTGCCCGGCGCGGAGGAGGCCGCGGCCGCGACCGAGATCCCGCTGCTCGTGGTCACCGCCTCGGGCGACCCCGGGGTCGACCACGACGTCCTCCAGCGCGCCGTCGAGGGGTCGCCGGCCACCCCGAAGCGGTTCATCTCCGCTCCCGACGGCCACGGCTGGAGCATGCTCCACGACGGCAGCAGCGTGGCGCCGGAGTGGCGGCCGCTCGCGCAGCACCGTGCTGGAGTGGGCCCGGGGCGACACCGCCTGAACCCACCGAGTCGGCCGGATCTCGTGGTGCCATGGCCGAAAATCACTAGTCGTCGATCGCCTGCCACCGTAGCGTTCTACCGTGACGACGCCCCGCCCCTGGCTCCCCATCGCCGCGGTGGCGTTCACGCTCGTCGCCTGGTCGTCGGCGTTCGTGGCCATCCGGCACCTCAAGGACGTGCCACCCGGCTCGCTGAGCCTGGGCCGGCTGGTCGTCGCGGTCGTCGCGCTCGGCGTCATGGTCCTCGTCTCGGTCCCCGCCGACCGGCGCCGGCTGCCGACGCGGCGTGAGTGGCCGCTGATCGCGCTCGGCGGGGTGTCCTGGATCGGCATCTACAACGTCGCCCTCAACGAGTCGGAGCAGCGGATCGACGCAGGCACCGCCGCGCTGATCATCCAGATCGGCCCGATCATCGTGGCGCTGCTGGCCACGTTCTTCTTCCAGGAACGGCTCACCAAGTGGCTGCTGATCGGCCTCGGCGTGGGCTTCGCGGGCGTGGTCGTCATCGGCCGCGCGTCGTCCAGCGGCGGCAACGGCGACACGATCGGCGTACTCCTCTCGGCACTGGCAGCGGTGACCTTCGCGGTCGGCGTGATCAGCCAGAAGAAGCTCCTCGGCAGCGGGATGACCGCCCTCGAGATGACGTTCTGGTTCTACGTCGTGGGCACGATCGCGTGCCTGCCCTGGACGTTCGAGCTGATCGGCGTCGTCGGCGACTCGAGCGCCGCCGACCTGGGCTGGATCTTCTACCTCGGCATCGTCCCGAGTGCGCTGGCGTTCGTGACCTGGGCCTACGCCCTCAACCGCTCCGACGCCGGCAAGTTCGCGCTCTCCACGTTCCTGGTGCCGTTCATCACCACGCTGATGGCCTGGATGTTCCTCGGCGAGGTCCCCCCGGCCCTGGCGTTCGTCGGCGGCGCCCTGTGCATCGCCGGCGTGCTGCTCATCCGCAAGAAGCCGCGGGTCGTGCCAAGCGAGCCGCAGCCCGTCGCCCGCTGACCTCCTGCCGGCACTACTCGTCCTCGGCCTCGAGCCAGCCGCGGAACGCCTCCAGGTTGTGGGTCGGCTCGCCGCGGTCCCGGCGCCACTCCCACTCCTTGCGGATCGACGACGCGAACCCGAGCTCGAGGATCGTGTTGAACGACTCGTCGGCGTAGGCCAGCACCGAGCCGAGCAAGCCGGTCCAGCTCGTCGGTGGTGACCCCCGCCAGCGGCAGCCGGGCGTCGAGGTAGATGTCGCCGAGGGGGTCGACGCCGAACGCGACGGCGTACATCCGCAGGTTGCGCTCCAGCAGCCAGCGGTAGACCTGCTCGTGGTTCTCGTCGGGCTTCCGGCACACGAACGCGTGCACGCCCAGCGCGTGCGGGCCGACGTCCAGCCGCACCGCGGTCTGGAGCTTCTTCTCACCCGGGAGCGAGAACGAGAAGAGCCCGTCGGCCTCGTCGTACTCGATCTCGTTGCTGTCGAGGTAGTCGCGGATCGTCTCCGGAACTGTCACGCAGCAGACTCAACCATGTTGCTGCGGGCCCGCTCGTAGACATCGAGGGTCCCGGCGGCAGTGGCCTCCCACGAGAACTCCTTGGCGTGGGCGAGCGCGCCGACGCGGAGGCGGTCGAGGAGAGCGGGTTCGTCGACGATCCGGCGGAGGGCGCCGGCCCAGCTCTCGGGAGCGTGGTCGTCGAGCAGCAGGCCGCTGACACCGTCGCTGACCACGGTGGTCAGCCCGCCGACGGCGGCCGCGACCACCGGCGTGGCGCAGGCCTGGGCCTCGACGGCTACCAGGCCGAACGACTCGTTGTAGGACGGTACGGCGACCACGGTCGCCGCGGCGTACCACTTGGCCAGCTCGTGCTGGGCGACCGGCGGCACGAAGCGCACCACGTCGCCGATGCCGAGGTGCCGCGCCAGGCCGGCCAGCGCGGTGGGTCGTTCGAGGCCGGAGCCGGACGGGCCGCCGACGACCGGCACCACGACCCGGGAGCGCAGCTCGGGCGCGCGCTCGAGCAGCACCGCGACCGCACGGAGCAGGACGTCGGGAGCCTTCAGCGGCTGGATCCGGCCGGCGAACATCAGCACCAGCGCCTCGGGCGGCAGCCCGAGCTCGCGGCGTACGGCGGTCCGGTCCAGCGGGCGGAAGGTGGCCAGGTCGACGCCGGGGTGGACCACCTCCACGCGTCCCGGGTGGGCGCCGTAGAGGTTGATCAGCTGCTGGGCCTCGACATCGGTGTTGGCGATCAGCATGTCGGCGGCCTCGACCACCTGGTCCTCACCGATGATCCGGGCGTCCGGCTCGGGGGCGTCGCCGTCGGCGAGCGCGTCGTTCTTGACCCGGGCCATGGTGTGCATGGTGTGCACCAGCGGCACCCCCCACCGGTCCCGGGCCAGGGCGCCCACCTGGCCGGAGAGCCAGTAGTGGGAGTGCACCGCGTCGTAGTGGCCGACCGGCTGCGCAGCCTCGGCGCGCAGCACCTCGCGGGCGAAGACACACAGCTGCGCGGGCAGCTCGTTCTTGGTGAGGCCCTCGAACGGACCCGCGTGGATGTGCCGCACGGACACCCCGTCGTCCAGCGCGACCATGGGCAGCAGCGCCGAGTTGGTCGACCGGGTGAAGATGTCCACCTCGATGCCCCGCATCGCCAGGCGCCGGGCCAGCTCCACGACGTAGACGTTCATTCCGCCCGCGTCCCCGATGCCGGGCTGGTCGAGCGGGGACGTGTGCAGGCTGATCATGGCCAAGCGGCGGATGGGTCCCATGTCAGGCGTGTCCCGCGGGTAGGTGTACGGGCTCCACCCCACTCCAACCGCGGAGAGCGGTCAGTGATTCCCGGCGTGGCTCCGGGAGTGGCTCCCGGAGTGCTGACCACGCACCGGGCGACGGGTGAACGCCACCACGGCCGTGACCGCCGCCACGGCGCCGAAGACGGCGTCGACCGTCCGGTCCGGGCCCGCGTCGCGGAGCAGCTCCAGGACCGACCAGACCAGCAGCGGGAAGGCCGCCGCGACGAAAATGCGCAGCGGGAGCGCACTGCTGTTCACCAGCGTCGCGCCAGCGGCGGCCGCGGCGATGCCGATCATGATGAACCCGGCCCACTCCAGCACTTCGTGCTCGGCGAACGCTCGGACGACCCAACAAAGGCCGCCGACCAGTCCGAATGCGGTTGCGACGGATCGCAGGCTCATGAGGAGGCAGTGTGCCAGCCTTGAGCAGACCCGGCCAGACTGTACGAATGACGACCACGTCCGTCGGTACCCTCCGCACCGCCGTTGTCACCGGAGCCAGTGGCGGGATCGGCGCCGCGACCGCCCGGAGCCTGGCCGCGGCCGGATTCCACGTCTACTGCGCCGCGCGACGATCCGAGCGGGTCGAAGCACTGGCCGCCGAGATCGGGGGTACGCCGGTCACCTGCGACGTGACCTCCGAGGCCGATGTGGCCGCCCTCGCCGATCTCGTCGGCCCCAGGCTCGACGTACTCGTGAACAACGCGGGGGGCGCGTTCGACGCCAGCCCGGTGGCCGAGGCCGACACCGACGACTGGCGGCGGATGTACGACGTCAACGTGCTCGGCCTGGTGCGGGTCACCCAGGCCCTGCTGCCCGCCCTGGTCGCCACCGGCGCCGGCGTGATCCTGAACGTCGGCTCGACCGCCGGCCGGGTCGCCTACGAGGGCGGGGGCGGCTACACCGCCGCCAAGCACGGCACCCAGGTCGTCACCGAGACCCTGCGCCTCGAGCTCTACGACCAGCCGGTCCGGGTCTGCGAGATCGCGCCGGGCATGGTGCGGACCGACGAGTTCGCGCTGGTCCGGTTCGACGGCGACCAGGAGAAGGCGGACCGGGTCTACGAGGGCGTGGCGGAGCCGCTGGTGGCCGAGGACGTCGCCGACGCGATCACCTGGATGGTCACCCGGCCGCCGCACGTGAACATCGACAGCCTGGTGATCCGGCCGCGCGCCCAGGCCGCGCAGCACAAGGTGCACCGGGTCACCGAGTAGCCCGCCCCACCGGGCGGGGTCGCGTGGCAGACTGCCGCCGTGCAGACCATCGGACTGATCGGCGGGATGAGCTGGGAGAGCAGCGCCGCCTACTACCAGGCGCTCAACGTCGGGGTCGAGAGCCGGGTCGGCGGGTTCAGCTCGGCGAAGACCGTGATGACCTCGGTCGACTTCGCGGAGGTCACGGCGCTGGAGGACCAGGAGCGCTGGGACGACGTCGCGGAGATCCTGGCCGGAGCCGCGCAGGGTGTCGAGCGCGCGGGCGCCGACTTCCTGATGCTGTGCACCACGACGTTCCACCGGGTCGCCGAGCAGGTGGAGGCGGCGATCGACATCCCGCTGCTCCACCTCGCCGACGTGGTGGCCGAGGCCTGCAAGGCGCAGCGCCTCGACACGGTGGCGCTGATCGGCACGACGTTCGCGATGTCGCGGTCCTTCTTCACCGACCGGATCGCCAGCCACGGCCTGGAGGTGCACGTCCCCGACGCCCGGCACCACGACACGATCAACCGGATCATCTACGACGAGCTGGTGCACGGGAAGGTGCTCGACAACTCCCGGCGCACCATCGTCGGGATGATCGAGGAGCTGTGGGACGCCGGAGCCGGCGGGCTGATCCTTGGCTGCACGGAGCTGGAGCTGCTCGTCCACCAGGCCGACTCCGAGCTGCCGGTCTTCCCGTGCACGACGCTGCACGTCGAGGCGGCGCTGGACCGCGCGCTGAGCTAGAGACCGGCCCAGCTCGGCGACCATCTCCTGGAGCTCGCCCAGCGACAGCGCCGGCCCTTCGAGCTCGGTGGTCGCCGGCGCCCGCAGCCCGCGGATGAACAGCTCGAGGTGGCGACGGGCGAGCTCGTCCTTGGCCTCCATCGGTAGCGGGCCCGGCAGCGGCCGGGCGATCCGGACCAGCATCATCGCGACGTCGGCGAACCTGATGTCGGCCGGCAGGTCACCGGCCTCGCGGGCGGCGTCGACGAGCCGCTCGACGACTGAGGCGTCCCGCGCCGCCGCGATCTCCGGGTCGTCGAGGTCCATGACGTCGAGCACCTGAGGCATCACGGCGGAGACGCGGAGCTCGAGGGCGATGCGGAGGTAGGTCGCCAGCGCCTCGAACGGGTCGTCGAGCTCCGCCGCCCGCTCGGCCGCGAGCCGGGTGCGCGGCGCGCTGGCCGCACTGGTCCTGGCCTGCAACCAGGCCGCTCCCCACGGATGGACCTCGACCGAGGTGCTCCTGCCCGCGCTGATCGCCCTGGTCGCCGGCGCCGGGTTCGTGCTGCGCCAGGCGCACACCCCGAACCCGCTGCTGCCGCTGTCGATCATCACCGACCGCCGCCGGGCCACCGCCTACCTCGCGACGGCGATCTCCGTGGTCGGCACGTTCGGGATGTTCCTGATGCTGACCTACCACTTCCAGGTGGTGCTGGGATACACGCCGCTGCAGACCGGGCTGGCGTTCCTGCCCCTGAACATCGCGGTCGTCGCCAGCTCCTACGGTCTCGGCAGCCGGCTCATGGACCGGGTCTCCCCGCGGGCCATGGTCACGCCGGCCCTGGTCGTCGCCGCAGCGGGTCTGGGCTTGCTCACCCAGCTGGAGCCGGGCAGCGGCTACCTGACGCTGATCCTGCCCGCCGAGATCCTCGTGGGCGCGGGCGTCGGCTGCATCTTCACCCCCTCGATCGGAGTGGCGACCAGCGGCATCGACCCGCGGCAGGCCGGAATCGCCGCGGCCACGGCCAACGCCGCCATGCAGGTCGGCGGCAGCGTCGGCATCGCGGTGCTGAACACCGTTGCCGTCGCGTCGGCCAGCCGCTACGCCGGCACGCCGATCGAGGCGATGGTGCACGGCTCTGCCACCGCCACCGCCGGAGCGGCCGCCGCACTGCTGGTCACCGCCGTCGTCGTGGCGTACGGGCTGCGGCCCACCCCGGCTACGGTCGAGGGCAAGCAGACGGGAGCGAACCGATGACCATCGAGCTGAACCACACCATCGTCCACGTGCGCGACCGGGACGCCGCGGCTCGCGAGGTCGCGGACACCCTCGGGCTCGGTGAGCCCACGGCGTACGGGCCGTTCATGGAGGTCAAGATGGCCAACGGCGTCAACCTCGACTTCATGGAGGACACCGGCGAGATCCATGGCCAGCACTACGCGTTCCTGGTCGGCGACGAGGACTTCGACCGCATCCATCAGCGGCTCAAGGACTCCGGTCGCCAGTGGTGGGCCGACCCGTTCCGCCGGAACCCGGGTCAGATCAACACCAACGACGGTGGGCGCGGGCTCTACTGGGAAGGGCCGGACGGGCACTGGCTCGAGATCATCACGGTGCCGTACGGCGGCGGCTGACCCTCACGACTCCTGGGCGCGCAGGACCAGATCGGCGATCCGGCGGAGATCGTCGGTCAGGTCCTGTTCGCGCACGTTGAGGGTCCGGCCGTCGTCGAGGTCGAACTCGTAGCTGAACCGGTCCGGCTGCTGCGGCGTCTCGCGCAGGCCGGCCGGGTCGACCCGGTCGATCAGGGCCGCGATCTCCGTCGAGCGGGGGTCGTCATCGGCCAGCTCCAGCGTGGACTCGACGGGACGGCCGATGAAGCCACCGGTACGGCGGACCCGGACCCGGCGCCGGCCTCGCGCGGCGGTGACACCCACGTTCTGCCAAGCCTGTCGGACCGCGTCGGTGTGGTCGCCCGCGGCGTCGACCGTGGCGGCGGCGAACCCGACGAAGTCGGTGTCGGGCCGCACCCGGCCGCCGGTGAGGGCGGCGTACCAGACCCGGCCGGCGCCGTCCCAGCTTGCGCCGCCGATCGCGGTGGCCGCCAGCTGGAAGGCGCGGTTGGGGATCCCGGAGTTGAGGTGCACGCCGCCGTTGTCGGCGGTGGTCTCGACGTAGTCGTCGAGGTGTCCGACCTGCGGATCCTTGCCCAGCAGCGGGTCGTCGTAGGCCGTGCCGGGCGCGGCCATGTCGCGCAGCCCGCGCGCCTCGATGCCGGGCCGGAACAGGCCCGCGCCGATCAGCCAGTCGGCCTCGCCCGAGTCCTGCCCGAGCAGCCGCTGCTTGAGGCAGGCGGCGAAGACATCACTGACGGACTCGTTGAGCGCACCCGACTGGCCCTCGTAGACGAGGCCCGCGGTGTGCTCGGTGACCGCGTGCGTCAGCTCATGGGCGAGTACGTCGACCGGCTTGGTGAACCGCTCGAAGACCCGCCCGTCACCGTCGCCGAAGACCAGCTGGATGCCGTCCCAGAAAGCGTTGGCTGTAGTCGCGCCCGTAGTGCACGGTGAGGCTCACCGGGTGGCCGTTGTCGTCGTAGGAGTCACGGCCGTAGACCTCGTCGTACATCGCCAGCGTCGCGGTCACCCCCGCGGCTGCCTCGTCGACGGCCGGGTCTCCCACCTCCGGCTCGCCGGCCGCGCGCGCCTTCTGCCCGGGCAGCGTCTCGGAGTTGCCGGCCGTGTGCACCGTCCACGCCGGCCCGGCGGCCACCGCGGAGCGGTCGCCGCGACCGGCACCGCGCGCCGCCCGGATCCGCTCGTCCAGCTCGAGGGTCCGCGCGGCCGCGGGGTCGGTCTCGGCCAGTCGCCGGAGCAGGTACGGGGGGACGAACGTGCAACGGGCCCGAGTCATGAGCCAGTTCTACCGCTCCCCGCCGACCAGCTCCGCCAGCGTGGATGTCGGGACGGCGATCTCCGACATGTTGATCAGGTAGCGGCGGTGCGCCCGGCGGGCCTCCCCGTGGCGTCCGGCCGCGTGCAGGATCTGGATCAGCAGCTGGTGCGACGACTCGTCGTAGGGGTCGTCGGAGAGCAACCCCAACAACCACGGCACCGCGCGCTCGGGGTCGTCGACCGCCAGCGCCCGGACCAGCTCGCGACGCACCTCCCCCGCCAGGCCGTGCAGCTCGTCGCGAACGTCGGCGGCCCACGGATGGTAGGGATCGTCCTCGAGGAACTCGCCGGTGTACGCCGCGGACGCGAGCTCCAGCGCCTCGACCGCACCCGCGTCGCCCGTCCGGGCGAGCCGGAGTGCCTCGGCCGCGGCGGCGGCGAACAGCGAGGCGTCGATCTCCACCGTCGCCGACCGGAGCCGCACGCTCTCGCGGTCGGCCTCGACGTAGAAGTCGGCGGCGTGCTCGCGGTCGGGGTCCAGCACCGACCTCAGCGTGGAGAGGACCACGGACAAACGGGATCCGGAGTCGACCTGCCCGGGCCAGAGCAGCTCGCACAACGCGTCGCGGCTGATCCCCCGGCCACCGCGCCCGACCATGATCTTGAGCGCGAGCCTGGCCTTCTTCGACTGCCACTCGGATCCGGGGATCGGTTGCCCGGCTCGGAACACCGCGAACGGGCCCAGCGCCCGGATCGTCACCTGGCTGGTCTCGATCGGTCCGATGACCTGCAGCGCCCCGGCCGTGCGGTGGGCGTCGTCGCGCACCCCGATGGACCGGAGCTCCCGGCGAGCCCGGTGCTCGGCGCGCGCGTCGGACGTGATCCGCGCGATCAGCACGGCATTGATGCCGGCGCCGATGCGGTTCTCGGTGACGTCCCACAACGTGGCGGCTTCACGCAGCAGGTCGAGCGCCTGCTCGGGCGGACCGGCAAGTGCCTGCAGCTCCAGAGACTCGGCGAGTCCGCGGGCGTCGTGCTGCCGGCCGGCCTCGCGCGCGGCCGCCTGCCCGTGCTCGATCGCCCGCTCCCGCTCCCCCGCGGCCGACCGTAGCCACCCCGCCGCCAGCAAGGGGGCCACCTGACCCAGGGCCGCCGGCCGGTCGAGAGCCTGCTGGGCCAGGTCGAGTGCCTGCTCCAGGTCCTCACCCAGGACCGAACGCGCGAGGCCGGCGAGCGCGAGGACCAGTACCTGCGCCTGCTCCGACGCCTCGGCCCGCTCGATGGCTTCCCGGTAGGCGGCGCTCGCCTGGCTGGCGTTGCCGCGGATGCGATGGGCCTCGCCGAGCCAGAGGAAGATCAGCCCGAGCAGCGGGGACTCCGCGTCCCGTGCGAACGAGCGGGCCTGGTCCAGCTCCGAGACGGCCTCGTCCACCCGCCCGAGCCCCATCAGGGTCTCGGAACGGCTGAGGCACACCAGTGCCCGCAGCGGCGCCGCCCGGTCGAGGTCGTCATCGAGCTCCGGCGCGATCACGGCCGCTGCCCGCAGAAGCTGCCCGATGTCACCGTCGCGAAGGATCGCGGCGGTGTCCTCGCCGAGAGCGCGCACGACCTCGGCGCTGTCCTTGCCGGCGATCGCCGCCGCAAGCCGATCGGGCATCGTCGACCCCGCGAGAGAGGAATGTCCTGGTGGGTATCTCACCCTAGCCGGGACCCCGCGTGGTCGACGCCGGACAGAGCCGAGGTCGTGTGTCTATCGGTGTCTAGCGCGGGGTGACCGGGTTGGAGTCCCGGTCCGGGGCCTGCCGAGAGGGTGCCTTGGCCAGGGTGTTGCCGCCCGTAGCGCCCTTCGCGATCGTCTCGACCACCAGGGTCTTGCTGATCGTGTTGACGCCCGCTGCGCCGAGGCCGCAGAGCCGGAACGTGTGGACACCGGGGGTCACGGGGACCACGAAGTCGATCGTGCTGTTCTCCTGCTGGGTGGTGTTGCCGAACGCGCGGTTGTCGAAGCCGACGCCGTCGAGGTCACAGTTGTCGTCGACCTCGAACCAGAGCACGTAGTTCGCCGCTCCGCCGAAGAACGTGGAGTTGCCGGTGACCCGGACGAACTTGATCGCGCCCGGCACGGTGATGTTCGTCCCCCCGACGAGCTCGGTGGCGGCGGCCGGCACCGCCTTGATGGCCGCAGCGGACTTGAAGGCCACGCGGTCGAGGTACGCCGACGGCGGCTTGCCGCCCAGCTTCTTGGAATCCTTGGCGAGGTTGACGATCTTCTTCTTCGCTGCCTGGTGCAGGGCGACGTCGCCGGCCGCGACCGACGCCTGCGCCGACGACTTGCCGAAGAGGACGACGGTGCCGGCGAAGGCGATGACCAGGGCCAGCATCAGCGGCAGCCACGGGACTCGGGTGGTACGCATGGGGTTTCTCCTTCTACTCAGGGAAATGACTGGTCACACCCTGGGCAGCGCCCCTTCGGGTTACCTTCCGGAATCCTCCACAGCGACCCGGAGGAAGTACCCTCGGGTGGCTTCGGCCCACCCAGTTCCCCTCGCGAAAGACGCCGGCTCCCCCATGCCCACCCGTTCCGACCTCCGCAACGTCGCGATCGTCGCGCACGTCGACCACGGCAAGACGACGCTCGTCGACGCGATGCTGCACCAGGCGGGAGCGTTCACCGCCCACCAGGCCGAGGGCCTCGCGGAGCGGGTGATGGACTCCGGCGACCTCGAGCGCGAGAAGGGGATCACCATCCTCGCGAAGAACACCGCGGTCCACTACGCCGGTCCCGCCGGCGGCGGCCAGCCGATGACGATCAACATCATCGACACCCCCGGTCACGCCGACTTCGGCGGCGAGGTCGAGCGCGGGCTGTCGATGGTCGACGGGATCGTGCTGCTGGTCGACGCGTCCGAGGGCCCGCTCCCCCAGACCAGGTTCGTCCTCCGCAAGGCGCTCAACGCCGACATGCCGGTGGTCCTGGTCGTCAACAAGGTCGACCGCAGCGACGCCCGGATCTCCGAGGTCGTCGACGAGACCTACGAGCTGTTCATGGACCTGCTCGACGACAGCCACAGCCAGGACGCGCTGGACTTCCCGGTCGTCTACGCGTCGGGCAAGGCGGGCATCGCCAGCATGGAGCAGCCCGCCGACGGGACGCTCCCCGACGGCAAGGACCTCGAGCCGCTGTTCAAGACGATCCTGGAGACCATCCCGGCCCCTGAGTACGACGAGGGCGCGCCGCTGCAGGCCCACGTCACCAACCTGGACGCCTCGCCGTTCCTGGGCCGCCTCGCGCTGCTCCGGGTCAAGCAGGGCGTGCTGCGCAAGGGCCAGCAGGTCGCCTGGATCCGCCGCGACGGCACCACCAAGAACGTGAAGGTCACCGAGCTGCTGGTCACGGAGGGCCTGGAGCGCAAGCCCGGCGAGTCCGCCGGCCCGGGCGACATCTGCGCGGTCGCCGGGATCCCGGAGATCACCATCGGCGAGACCCTCGCCGACGCGGAGAACCCCAAGGCGCTGCCGCTGATCCACGTCGACGAGCCCGCGATCTCGATGACGATCGGCACCAACACCTCGCCGCTGGTCGGCCGGGTCAAGGGCGTCGAAGGTCACCGCCCGGCTGGTCAAGGACCGCCTCGACACCGAGCTGGTCGGCAACGTCTCGCTGCGGGTGCTGCCCACCGAGCGGCCGGACACGTGGGAGGTCCAGGGCCGCGGCGAGCTGGCGCTGGCCATCCTGGTGGAGCAGATGCGCCGCGAGGGCTACGAGCTCACCGTCGGCAAGCCCCAGGTGGTCACCCAGGAGGTCGACGGCAAGGTGCACGAGCCGGTCGAGCGACTGACGATCGACGCCCCCGAGGAGTACCTCGGCACCATCACCGAGCTGCTCGCCACCCGCAAGGGCCGGATGGAGCAGATGACCAACCACGGCACCGGCTGGGTGCGGATGGAGTTCCTGGTGCCGGCCCGCGGGCTGATCGGCTTCCGCACCGACTTCCTCACCGAGACCCGCGGCACCGGCATCGCCCACCACGTGTTCGAGCGGTACGAGCCGTGGGCCGGCGAGATCCGGTCCCGCAACTCCGGCTCGCTGGTCGCCGACCGCTCGGGCGCCGCCACGGCGTACGCGATGACCAGCCTGCAGGAGCGCGGCGTGCTGTTCGTCGAGCCGACCACCGAGGTCTACGAGGGCATGATCGTCGGCGAGAACTCCCGCGCCGACGACATGGACGTCAACATCACCAAGGAGAAGCAGCAGACCAACATCCGCTCCTCCACCTCCGACAGCTTCGAGAAGCTGATCCCGCCGCGCAGGCTGTCGCTCGAGCAGTGCCTGGAGTTCTGCCGCGAGGACGAGTGCGTCGAGGTCACGCCCGAGACGGTCCGGCTGCGCAAGGTCGCGCTCGACCAGAACGAGCGCGCGAAGATGGCGTCCCGGGCCCGCAAGGCCCGCTAGACCTTCACGTGCGCGGCGGTGCACTCGTGCGCGGCCAGCTCCTCCGCCCGCTTCGGGCTCGGCGGGCAGAACGGAAGCGCGACGACGGTCAGCAGCGCCGCGCCGACCAGGGTCTTGCCGTAGCCGAGCTGCTCCAGCGCGACGCCGGCGAGGGTCGGGCCGAGCAGCGTGCCCACGGTGAGCGCCGTGTTGACCGCGGCCAGGCCGGCCGCCGGGTGGTCGGCGAACACCCGCGAGCTCCAGATGCCCTGGGCCGCGATGATCGCGCAGTAGAAGACACCGAACGCCACCGCGCCCAGCAGCGCCGCCGGCACCCGCTCCGACGCGAGACCGAAGACCGCGATCGACCCGGCGAGCAGCCCGCAGGTGACGAGGTAGCCGGTGCGCAGGCCGAGCCGGTCGTACGCCGCGCCGCTGAACGACGCGAGCACGCTGGCGACCCCGCACGCGGCGTACACGACACTGGCGGCGGTCGGGTCCACCCCGTTGGCGCGCATCGCGTCCACCCCGAAGGCCCACCACACCGAGCTGGACACCCCGACGATCACCGCCGAGCAGAGCAGCGGGCGCGAGCGCGGGCAGAAGAACCAGGTCCAGCTGAGCTGCGGACGGGTCAGCCGCCGGTGGTCGTGGGCCGGCGCGAGGCGAACGGCCACCACTCCGGCGAGCACGGCCAGCACCACGAAACCGGCCCATGCCAGCCGCCACTGGTCACCGGCCACCACCGCGATCGGGCCGGCCACGGCCACGCCCCACCCGGTGCCCGAGCTGATCGTCGACCAGGCGGCGTTGCGCTTCGGCGCCGCGACCTGGCGGTCGACGAGCTCGGCGTACGGCGGATACGCCAGCCCCGCGGCCGCGCCGGCCACGATCACACCGATCGCCAGGGTCGGCACCGAGCCCGCGGCCGCGATCACCGCCATGCCGACCGCGGCAAGCGCTGCGGCGAGCCCGACCGCCACCCGGGCGCCGTACCGCGCGGTCACCCACACCACGGCGGCGTTCGCGATCAGGTAGGAGAAGTAGGCACCCGAGGAGATCAGCCCGGCCGCGTCCGCGCCCATCCCGAACTCGGCCCGCATCTCCGGAAGCAGCAGCCCGTAGCCGTAGCGCGCCAGCCCGAAGCTGACGGCGATCATCGCCACCCCGGGGAGCACGGTGCGGCGGTGCGCGCGGTGCGCATCGTCGTCGCCTGCTCAGACATCGGCCGGCACCGTGTGGTCGAGGGGGCACGGAAGTCCGCTGGACCGACAGACGGTGCGGTCGCACAGCCGGCAGGTGTGGATGGTCGACATCAGGTCGTCGTGGAGGGCTCCGACCAGGCTGTCGAGCAGGCGCTCCAGATCCGCCCGGTCCGCGGCCGACAACCCGGCCACCGCATCGGTCAGCACCGCCTCACGGTCCCGGTTGAGCAACCGCGCGCGTTTGGTGCCCGCGGAGGTCAGCCGCAACCGGCGGTGCCGCGCGTCCGTGCCCGGCGTGCGGGTCACCCACCCCCGCGCGACCAGCCGGTCCACCAGCCGGGTCACACCCGAGCTGGTCAGCCCGAGCACCTCACCCAGCCACGAGACCGGTTGGTCCGGATGGGCCAGCAGCGTGACCAGGGACGCCTGCTCCGAGGCCGACATCCGGTACGCCGCGCCGACCTCGCGAAACCGGTCGGACATCGTGAGCGAAAGAGCTCCGAGAAGGTTCTCCACGCGTGCCATCGGCACATCGTAATTTACCTGACTGCCGCAGGCAATTGATTTCCTGCCATACTGCTCGCCGTGCTCCTCGACCTCCAGCTCGATGCCCGCCCCGACGCCGCAGCAGACCGCGCGCGGGACCTCACGGCGGCCGGAGCAGCGGGGCTCTTCACGTTCGAGGGGCCGCACGACGTGTTCCTACCGCTGGCCGCGGCGGCGGGCGTGGTGGAGACCGACCTGATGACCAACGTGGCGATCGCGATGCCGCGCAGCCCGGTGCACCTGGCGCATGCGGCCTGGGACCTGCAGCTGATGTCGAAGGGCAGGTTCCGGCTCGGGCTCGGGTCGCAGATCCGGGTGCACGTCGAGAACCGGTACGGCGCCACCTGGAGCCCGCCCGCCGCCCGGATGCGGGAGATCGTGCTCGCGGTCAAGGCGATCCTCACCTCCTGGCAGGACGGGTCCCGGCTGGACTTCCGCGGCGAGCACACCCGGCACACCCTGATGCCGCCGACGTTCGTGCCCGGCCCCAACCCGTACGGCGCGCCGCCGGTGCTGCTCGGCGCTCTCGGGCCGGTGATGACCCGGACCGCGGCGGAAGTGGCCGACGGGCTGCTGGTGATGCCCTTCCACAGCCACCGGCACTTCCGGGAGCGGACGCTGCCCGCGGTGCACGAGGGGCTCGAGCGCGCCGGAAGAGACGGGATCCCGATCCAGCCCCAGGCGATCTGCGCGATGGGCGACACCCCGGAGGCCCTGAGCGCCGCCACCACAGGCGTGCGCGCGCTGCTCGCGTTCTACGGCTCGACGCCGGCGTACCGCCCGGTCCTGGAGGTCGAGGGCTGGGGCGACCTCCAGCCGGAGCTGAACGCCCTGTCGAAGACCGGCGACGTGGCCCGGATGATCGAGCTGGTCGACGACGACATGGTGGCCACCCTCGCCGTCGGCGGCACGCCCGAGGAGTGCGCGGCCGAGATCCGGCGCCGGTTCGGCGACGTCGCCGAGCGGGTCTGCGCCTACTTCCCCGGCTCCGACCCGCCGGCGTCCGAGATCGGACGGTTGGCGGCGGCGCTCAGGAGGTGAGCCGCGCGCCGGTGACGGTGTCGAAGACGTGCACGTCCTCCGGCCGCACCCGCAGGTGCACCACCTCGCCGCGCTCCAGGGACCCGCGCCCGGGCACCCGCGCGATGACCTGCCGGATCACGCCGCCCTCGAGGTCGAGCGCGGCGTCGCGCGGGGTGCCGTAGAGATAGGAGTCGGCACCCAGCTCCTCGACGACCGCGACCTTGACCGGGTAGCCGGGCTCGCCCTCGTCGGCGACCTGCCACGACTCGGGGCGTACGCCGAGGGTGACCTTGCCGGTCGACGCCGCCGCTGCGGTCCGGTCGATCAGGAACTCGAAGCCGTCGACCTCGGCGGTGCCGTCGCCGGGCGTGGTGGCGTCGAGGAGGTTCATCGCCGGCGAGCCGATGAAGCCGGCGACGAACAGGTTGGCGGGCCGGTCGTAGAGCGCCAGCGGGGTGTCCACCTGGAGCAGGACACCGTCGTTCAGCACCGCGACCCGGTCGCCCATCGTCATCGCCTCGACCTGGTCGTGGGTGACGTAGACGGTGGTCACACCGAGGCGTTGCTGGAGCGCGGCGATCTGGGTGCGGGTGGCCACCCGGAGCTTGGCGTCGAGGTTCGACAGCGGCTCGTCCATGCAGAACACCTGCGGCTGCCGGACGATCGCACGGCCCATCGCGACCCGCTGCCGCTGGCCGCCCGAGAGCGCCTTGGGCTTGCGGTCGAGCAGCTCGGTGAGGTCGAGGATGGCCGCGGCGTCCTGCACCCGCTGCTGGCGCTCGGCCTTGGGCATCCTGGCCATCCGCAGCGCGAAGGCCATGTTCTCCCCCACCGTCATGTGGGGGTAGAGCGCGTAGTTCTGGAAGACCATCGCGATGTCGCGGTCCTTGGGCGGCAGCCGGGTCACGTCGCGGTCGTCGATCCGGATGGATCCCGAGGTGACCTCCTCGAGTCCGGCCAGCATCCGCAGGGAGGTCGACTTGCCGCAGCCCGAGGGCCCGACCAGCACCATGAACTCGCCGTCGCCGATCTCGAGGTCCAGCCCTTTCACGGCCGGCTCCGAGGCGCCCGGGTAGATGCGCTCGGCCTGGTCGTAGGTCACCACCGCCATCTGGGCCGTCCCTTCGGTCGTTGGGGTGGACGTCACCGTACGACGTCCACGAGTCCGCCGTCTAGTGGAAGCGCTCTCACGTTTCTCCGTCGATATCGATCCGTGATCCAGGCGCATCTTGACAGGCAAGGTGACGCGTGTCATGTTTCAAGTGCCCGCATTGTGGAAGCGCTCTCACACGCGTTTCATCGCCCGGACCGCCCGGCCCGGGAGGAACCAGCACCTAGTGGCAGGAGCAACACCGTGCAGCACACACCCCGCCCCACGGCCCCCGGGCGGCGCAGGCGTCCGGGTCGCCTTCGTCGGCTACTCGCACTCGGCGCCGCAGGCGCCCTGAGCCTGGCCGTCCTGAGCGCATGCGGCGACGACGACTCCGACGAGGCCGACGGCGTCGTCGAGCTGTCCATCGCCACCTTCAACGAGTTCGGCTACGAAGAGCTCATCGAGGAATGGAACGCCGACAACCCCGACATCCAGGTGACGCAGAAGAAGCTCGGCACCTGGGACGAGGCCAAGGAGAACCTCTACACGAAGCTGGCCGCCAACTCCGGCCTCTCCGACATCGAGGCGATCGAGGGCGACGCGATGCCGGCGATCCTCGCCGAGTCCGACGCCTTCGTCGACCTGACCGACCCCGACCTCGACGGCCGGTGGCTGGACTTCAAGGCCGAGGGCGGCGTCAACTCCGACGGCAAGATGATCGGCTACGCGACGGACGCCGGACCGGAGGGGATCTGCTACCGCTCCGACCTGTTCAAGAAGGCCGGCCTGCCCACCGACCGCGCCGAGGTCGCCGCGCTGATGGCCACCTGGGATGACTACTTCGCCCTCGGCGAGGAGTTCGTCGCGGAGGTGCCCGACACCGCGTGGTACGACTCCACCGGCGGGCTCGCCCAGGCGATGCTCAACCAGGTCGAGTACCCCTTCGAGGAGTCCGACGGCACCGTGAACGTCGAGAACCCCGAGCTCGAGGAGCTCTACGCGACCATCACGAGCAACATCGAGAAGGGCCTGTCCACGACCAACGCCCAGTGGAGCGACGACTGGGTGGCCGCCTTCCAGAACGACGGCTTCGCGACGATGCCGTGCCCGGGCTGGATGCTCGGCGTCATCGAGGGCAACGCCGAGGGCGTCGAGGGCTGGGACATCGCCGACGCGTTCCCCGGCGGTGGCGGCAACTGGGGCGGCTCCTACCTGACGGTCCCGGCCCAGTCCGAGCACCCTGAGGAGGCCAAGGAGTTCGCGGCCTGGATCACCGCGCCCGAGCAGCAGCTCAAGGCGTTCGAGGCCAAGGGCACGTTCCCGAGCCAGGTCGAGGCGCTCGATGCGCCGGAGCTGCTCGGGACGAGCAACGCGTTCTTCAACGAGGCGCCGACCGGCGAGATCCTGTCCAACCGGGCGAAGGCGATCACCGTCCAGCCGTTCAAGGGTGCGAAGTACTCCGACATCCTCCAGGCGTTCCAGAACGCGCTGCTGCGGGTGGACGACGGCTCCAACACACCCGAGGAGTCATGGGACACCTTCCTGTCCGACGTCGAGTCCCTGTCCTGACCCGGACACCCTCGACCCGATGACGAGCGACGTCGACGTGCCTTCCGGGGGCACCGCCACCGCGGTGCCCCCGGAGGGCCGTCGCGTCCGGAAGCGGCCCCACGGCTCCCGGCTCACCCGGCGGCAGCGACTGTCGCGATGGGACCTGCGGCTGACGCCGTACCTCTACATCTCGCCGTTCTTCTTCCTGTTCCTGCTCGTCGGCATGTTCCCGCTCGTCTACACGGCCTACGTCTCCGTGTTCGACTGGGGCCTGCTGTCGGGCAAGGGCGAGTTCATCGGCCTGGACAACTACAAGTCGGTTCTCGAGGACCCGACCTTCACCAAGTCCCTCGTCAACACGCTGAGCATCTTCCTGCTCTCCTCGGTGCCGCAGGTGATCATCGCGCTGGTCCTGGCCGGGTTGCTCGACACCCACCTCCGGGCCCGCACCCTGTGGCGGATGAGCATCCTGCTGCCGTTCGTGGTCGCGCCGGTGGCCGTCGCGATCATCTTCGGCAACCTCTTCGGCGACCAGTACGGGCTGATCAACGAGCTGCTCGGCAAGATCGGGATCGGCCCGATCGGCTGGCACACCGACCGGTTCGCCAGCCACGTCGCGATCGCGACGATGGTCAACTGGCGCTGGACCGGCTACAACGCGCTGATCTTCCTGGCCGCGATGCAGGCGGTCCCCCGCGACCTGTACGAGTCCGCCGCGATGGACGGCGCCGGCCGGGTCCGCCAGTTCCTCTCCGTGACCCTGCCGATGATCAAGCCGACGCTGATCTTCGTCGTCATCACCTCGACCATCGGCGGCCTGCAGATCTTCGCCGAGCCGCGGATCTTCGACGACATCACCGCCACCCGCGAGGGCGGACCCGACCACCAGTGGACGACGATGACGATGCTGATCTACAACTACGGCTGGGGCCGCGGTCGTGACCTCGGCGAGGCGTCGGCCACCGCCTGGCTGCTGTTCCTGATGATCATCGTCTTCGCGCTGGCGAACTTCGTGGCCACCCGCCGCTTCGCCAAGGGTGGCGGACGATGAGCCGCCGGCCCGGGTTCCTCGTCTACGGGCTGCTGCTGGCGTTCGTGCTCGGCTCGGCCGCGCCGTTCTACTGGTCCTTCCTGCTCGGCTCGCACACCGCCGCCATCGCCGCGCAGGGCACGCCGCCGCTGTTGCCCGGCGGGCACTTCCTCGACAACGCCCAGCGGGTGTTCGACACGGTGCCGTTCTGGAAGGCGCTCGGCAACAGCGTGCTCGTCTCGACGATCACGGCGACCTCGGTGGTGTGCTTCTCCACGCTGGCCGGCTACGCCTTCGCCAAGCTCCGGTTCCGCGGCAACGTCGCCCTGATGGCCTTCATCGTCGCCACCATGGCGGTGCCGACCCAGCTCGGCGTGGTGCCGATGTTCGTGGTGATGGCCAAGCTCGGGTGGGCCGGCAGCATCTGGGCGGTCATCCTGCCCTGGCTGGTCACCGCGTTCGGCGTCTTCTTCATGAGGCAGTACCTCGTCGACGCCGTGCCCGACGAGCTGATCGAGGCCGCGCGGATGGACGGCTGCTCGATGTTCCGCACGTTCCTGGACGGTCGCGGTCCCGGCGGCCCGGCCGGCCGCCGCGATCCTGTGGCTGTTCACGTTCATGATGGTGTGGACCGACTTCTTCTGGCCGCTGATCGCGCTGCCGGCGGACAACCCCACCATCCAGGTCGCGCTCAACCAGCTGCAGAGCGGCTTCTTCAAGGACTACAGCCTGGTGCTCACCGGAGCGACCCTGGCCACGGTCCCGCTCCTCGTCCTGTTCGTCGTCGCCGGCCGGCAGCTCGTCTCCGGCATCATGCAAGGAGCCGTCAAGGGATGACCCAGCTCGAGAACACCACGTCGGAGGCCGCCACCGGCGACCTGCGCTTCCCGGAGGGCTTCGTGTGGGGCGCCGCCACCGCGGCGTACCAGATCGAGGGCGCGGTCGCCGTCGACGGTCGCACCCCCTCGATCTGGGACACCTTCGCGCGGGTCCCCGGCGCCGTCGTGGACGGCGACACCGGTGACGTCGCCTGCGACCACTACCGGCGGATGCCCGAGGACGTCGCGCTGATGAGGGAGCTCGGGCTGGACTCCTACCGGTTCTCGGTGGCCTGGCCGCGCGTGCGCCCCGACGGCGGCGCGGTCAACCAGGCCGGCCTGGACTTCTACCGCCGTCTGGTCGACGAGCTGCTGGCCGCCGACATCACGCCCTGGCTGACGCTCTACCACTGGGACCTCCCGCAGGCCCTCGAGGACGCCGGCGGGTGGACCAACCGCGACACCGCCCACCGGTTCCTCGACTACGCCCAGAGCGTGTACGACGCCGTCGGCGACCGGGTGCCGACGATCACCACCCTCAACGAGCCGTGGTGCTCGGCCTTCCTCGGCCACACCGGCGGACAGCACGCGCCGGGTCGACAGGAAGGGGCTGCGGGCCTGGTCGCCGCGCACCACCTCCTGCTCGGGCACGGCATGGTCGTGCAGGCGCTGCGCGAGCAGGGCGCCGCCGCGGACCTCGGGATCACCCTGAACTTCACGGTCGCCGACCCCCACGACCCCGACGACCCGGCCGACCGGGACGCCGCGCGCCGGGTCGACGGGCTGCACAACCGGCTGTTCCTCGACGCGGTGCTGCGTGGTCGCTACCCGGCCGACGTGCTCGACGACACCGCCGCGCTGAACTTCGCCGGCCGACCGTGGCAGGACGTCGTACGCGACGGCGACCTGGCCGTCATCGGCAGCCCGATCGACGTGCTCGGCGTGAACTACTACCACGGCGACGCGGTGTCCGGGCGGCCGCATCCGCGGCCCGTCGACGAGGTCCGGCACCCCGGGCGGGTGGTCGGGTCACCGTTCCCGGGCGACGCGACGATCGAGTTCCCGCGGCGCGGGCTGCCGCTGACCGGGCTGGGCTGGGAGGTGCAGCCCGACGGGCTGACCCGGCTGCTGGTCCGGATCCACGAGGAGTACTCCCCGCCGCCGATGTACGTCACCGAGAACGGCGCCGCGTACGCCGACGCGGTGGTCGACGACCGGGTCCACGACCCCGACCGGCGCGCGTACGTCGAGGCGCACCTGCGCGCCACGCACGCCGCGCTCGCGGCCGGCGTCGACGTGCGCGGCTTCTACCAGTGGTCGCTCCTCGACAACTTCGAGTGGGCCTACGGCTACGGACAGCGGTTCGGGATCGTGTACGTCGACTACGAGACCCAGCGGCGCATCCCCAAGACCAGCGCGCGCTACTACGCGGCGGTCGCGGCGACCGGCGTGCTCCCCGGTGACGACGCGGAGGGGTGGCTAGCGTGAGCCGGGTGACCGACGCAGGCAGCGGCCCGGGCGGGTCTCCCACGCTCGACGAGGTCGCCCGGCTGGCCGGCGTCTCGCGGGCGACCGCGTCCCGGGCGATCAACGGTCACAACCGGGTCAGCCAGAAGGCCAGGGACGCGGTGGACGCCGCCGTACGCACGCTCGGGTACGCACCCAACCCCGCGGCCCGGAGCCTGGTCACCCGGCGTACCGACTCGGTGGCGCTGGTCGTGCCGGAGCCGGACGACCGGCTGTTCACCGACCCCTTCTTCGCGCACACCCTGCGCGGGGTCAGCCGGGTGCTGGGCGAACGCGACCTGCAGCTGGTGCTGCTGCTCGCCCGACCCGGCGAGCAGGAGCACCGGATGCTGCGCTACCTGCGCAACCGGCACATCGACGGCGCACTCGTCGTGTCCCACCACCGCAGCGACAACCTGGCCGACCACCTCGCTGCGCTCGACCTGCCGTGCGCGTTCGTGGGCCGGCCGTGGACCAGCGCCGACAAGGTGGCGTACGTCGACACCGACAACGTGGCCGGCGAGCGCGAGGCGACCCGGGTGCTGATGAACCGCGGCTGCAAGCGGATCGGCACGATCGCCGGTCCGGCGGACATGACCGCCGGCGTGGACCGGCTGGACGGCTGGCGGGCCGCGATGCGCGACACCGGCATCGCACCGGACGCTGTCGCGTACGGAGACTTCACCGAGGCCGGCGGCGAGGCCGCCACCACCGAGCTGCTCGAGCAGCACCCCGACATCGACGGGCTGGTCTGTCGCCTCGGACCTGATGGCCGCCGGGGCGCTGCGGGTGCTCCAGGCCGCCGGCCGCCGGTCCCCGACGACGTCGCCGTCGTGGGGTACGACGACCTCGGCGTCGCCGAGCGGACCACCCCGCCGCTGACCACGGTGCGCAACCCGATCGGCGAGATGGCGGAACAGGCCACCAGACTGCTCCTTGAGCAGATGGACGGAGAGGGCCGGATGCGGGCGATGCGGGTGATCTTCCCGCCGTCGCTGGTCCGGCGCGCGAGCGCCTGACCAGCGCCGAGGGATCAGATCACGCTGGCCCTCTCCGTCCGCTCGCCGTGGCACTGACCAGCCAGGCGGCGAGCGCACCGCCGATCGCGCCGAACAGGTGCCCCTGCCAGGAGATGCCCGGCTGGCCCGGCAGCACGCCGAGCAGCAGGCCGCCGTACATGAAGAACAGCACCATCCCGAGGATGATCTCCCCGGCCCGGCGGGTGAAGATGCCGCGGACCATCAGGTAGACCAGCCAGCCGAAGATCAGCACCGAGGCACCGAGGTGCACGGTGTCGGACGGCGCCACCAGCCAGACGCCGAGCCCGCCGACGACCCAGATCACCGCGGTCACCTCCAGTCCGCGGACGATGCCGGAGAACAGCACCAGGAAGCCGAGGACCAGGGCGGGCAGGGTGTTCGCGCTCAGGTGGTCCCAGCCGCCGTGCAGCACCGGCGCGAACAGGATTCCGAGCAGGCCCTCGGCCTCGCGCGGCTGGACGCCGTACTGGTCCAGCTCGTTGTTCATCGCGGTGTCGACGATCTCGATCACCCAGAGCAGGACGACGAAGGCGATGCTGCCGACGGCGGCCTGGACCCAGGTGGCGGGACGGTCGACGTCGCGTTGCAGGCTCATGACACCAATTGTGCGACCGCATCCAACTGGCGGAGGTCTGCGCTGGTCGGCACCAGGTGCACCTCGTCGGCACCGGCCTCGGCCATCGCGTCGAGCACGATCCGCAGGTCGCCGGGCGAGCCTGCGAAGCCCGTGGTGGGGGCCATCGCGTCCACCAGCCCGGTGGGCAGCCAGCTCATGTAGTGACGGAGGTGCCGGTGCACCTGGGCCCGGGCGACGTCGCGGTCGTCGTGCACGGCGAACCAGAACGACGTGGCCAGCCGGGGCGGCGGCCGGTCGGCAGAGCGCCAGGCGTCACGGGCCAGGGCGAAGAGCTCGCCCGCCGCCGCGGCGTCGAGGTCGAGGCTGAAACCCGCCAGTCCGTCGGCCCACGCCGCGGCCGCCTGCACGGTACGCCGGCCCATGGTCCCCACCAGCAGCACTACCCTACCTGATCCTGAAGTCCTTGTCGTTGACGTCGAAGAAGTAGTTGCCGTTGGCGGCGATCATGATCCGCGCCTTGCTTGGTCTTCACCGTTCGGGATCCGCACCTTCGCCTTGCCGTCGTTGGCGGTCGACCTGGCCAGCGTCTTCGTCCAGGTCTTGCCGCCGTCGGTCGACAGGAGGATGCGGACCTTCTTGGCCAGCTTCTTGGTGCCGTTGACCTTCCACTCGATGACCCTGGACTTGCCGCCCTTGACGCTGCCGCCCTTGGCGAACGACGTCACCAGGAACGGGCCGGCGTACTGGGCGATCCGGAGGGTGACCTGGTCGTGCCCGACGCCGCCGCCGTCTGCGACGCCGTCACGGGCGGTGAGCCGGAAGTGCATGGCCGCGCGAGACGAGCCGGCCGTGCCGACGTACCCCTTGATCGGCAGGAACTCCGAGAAGCAGTTGACGATCCTCTTGGCCACCGGCGGCGGGGGCGGGTCGTTGGGCGGCAGGGGCGGCGCCGCCGGGCACTTGCCCGTCTTGGCGTTCGTGTGCCCGGCAAGGATCTGCGCCATGTCCGGGAACGTGCGCGACGGGTTCCCGTCAGCGAGGTTCTCGCCGGGCGACGGCGACTGGAGCGTCCCCTCGTCGGTGACGTTGGCAGCCGTGCCGAACACCCGGAACAGTGGGCCGTTGCGTCTTGGTGTTGGAGACCAGGTCGGTGCCGTTGGCGCCGCCGATGTCCATCTGCTCCCACAGGTAGGTCAGCTTGTCGCCGTCGGCGTCCTTGCCCGAGCCCTTGAGCGTGAACGGCGTCCGCAGCGGGATGGTCTTGTTCGCAGGCGCCGTTGACGGTCGGGGAGTGGTTGCCGGTGGCGACCTGCTCGTCGCCGCCGTTGGCCGCGGCACCGCCCTGGGCGGTCTCGCCCACGAAGCCGGTCACGCCGACGCTTTCGATGACGCTCAGGGACGGGAAGTCCTCGAGGGTCGCCGATCCCCGGGTCGTCCGGGAAGGGCTGCGACGCGAAGATCACCTGGAAGCCGGTCGCGTCGAGGCTCCACCGGGTCCGCGTCGACGGGAAGTCGAAGAACGGGTCGTAGCCCCAGCTCGGCGATGGAGACGTCCTCGCCGGTCAGCGTCCTCGACCTGCGGTCTCCAGCTCGTCGGCGTCGTAGTCGGCGAACGGGATGTCAACGCTGGAGCTGCCGGACCCGAGCGTCAGGGTGTCGCCGGCACCGAAGCCGGTCAGCGACACCGTCTGCACCTCGACCACCGGCAGCGTCGGGTTGTTGGTGTAGGCGTTGATCTCGTCCTGCGTCTTGCGCCGAGAAGTAGGGATCGCTGTGCGGCTGCAGGTTGTCCTGCCTGCAGATGCCGGCGTAGGCCATCACCGACGAGCCGGACCCCGGCTCGACCGACGTGCTCGGCTCGCGGTTGCCGCCGCAGCAGTTCCACTGCACGCCGTAGAAGGTGTGGTTGCCGGAGTACTGGTGGCCGAGCTCGTGGGCGACGTAGTCGATCGCGAAGAAGTCGCCCTTCGGGCTCGGGGAGGCCGGTGCAGCCGCCGCCCTTGTAGTCCCAGCCGACGACGCCGAGGTAGGCGATGCCGCCGCCGTCGACGCCGAGCCCGATGTGGCCGACGTCGTAGTTGGACGGCGCCGACGAGCTGACCGAGCACCACCCGGTTGCGGCCGAGCGTGCGGACGTCGCAGAACTCGAGCTGGCCGAGGTGTCGTCGTCGTCGTCGGGGTCGCCGACCCGCGGGTCGAAGCAGGGGTGCGAGCCGCACGGCCCGTTGGCGACCGGTGGCCTTGGCCTCGGTGTCGAGGTTGAGGTCGTCGGTCTCGTCGATCAGCACCATCTTGATCGCCAGGTCGTCGTTGTAGATCTGGTTGACCCGGTTGATCAGCGTGACCTTCTCGGCGAGCACGTTCGTCGGTGCCGAAGTACTCGGCGTACGTCGGGTCGGTGGCGAACGCGAGCCGGTAGACCTTCTGCGTCACCTCGCCGCCCGGCGCCATCGCTGCGCTTCTGCTGCCGGTCGCGCATCGCCGTGCGGATCTCCGGCGCCTCGCGCTCGATGAACTCGTCCTCGGCCCGCGGCACCGCCCCGCCGTAGTAGCTCAGGTGCACGCTGGTGCCGGGTCGGTCGTAGGCGGGGTCGACGTACCACGCGCGCTGGCCCTGCGGCCCGCGCACCGCGGCGTGCAGGCCCATCTGGGTGATGTCGAGCGCGATCGTGGTGCCTGGGTTCTCGAGCGAGCGGCCGGAGTACGTCGCGATCTCCGGGTGGGCCGCCGCGAGCTTCGGCTCCATCGTCCGGGTCGCTGTGCACGGCGAACCGCTCGGTGCCGCCGGTGGGCGTCGGCACCGAGAACACCATGCCGGAGCGGGCGCCGGCCCGCGGCGCGTCGCTCAGCTCGGCCCGGGCGCGACCGAGGTCGACGCGCACCGCGGAGTAGTGCTCCGGGGCGATCCTGACCTTCTCGCCGCTGGCCTTGAAGTTGGACAGCGGACGATAGAGCGGATCCGCGGCCGTCGCTCCGGTGGTGCCTCCTCCGACAGCAGGGAGGAGGGCGGCGGCCAGCACCGCGGCGGCGACGAGGCGGGCGGTTCGCGACATGGGATCTCCATCGGGCACGTTCGAGGGGTGGGAGCAGGCGGGAGCAAGTGGGAGAACCCTAGGCTGCGGATGTCGCCCTGCCTAGAGGCCGAAAGGCCTAAAGCGCCGGGAGGGTGTACCTGGCCAGCAGGGTGCCGTCGTCCTCGAGGAGCGCGTGCAGCTGGAGCCGGACATCGATGGGCGGGCCGGCCGCGATCCGGAGGTGCTGGGCGGCGATCAGGCGCGGGACCGTGGTGAGGCACAGCTCGTCGACGACGCCGCTCGCGAGCAGGTCGCGGGTCAGGTGCGGGCCGCCCTCGCAGAGCAGGTCCTGGAAGCCGCGGGCCACCAGCTCGCGGCGCAGCCTGGGGAGGTCGGGTCCGTACTCGCCCAGGATCAGCACGTGGTCGGCGCCCAGGTGCGACCGCGTCTCCTCGAGGTAGGGGGCCTGGCCGCGGGTGGCCATCATCAGGTCGCCGCCGCGGCGCTCCAGCAGTGACGGAGGGATCTGGCCGGACCGGGACACCACCACCATCGGCTTCGGGTTGGGCCGGTAGCCCTCGGCCCGCGCGGTGCCCGCACCCACGATGATGACGTCCGCGACGTCCCGGAGCGCGTGGAAGACCCGGTTGTCGGCGGCGTTGTTGATGCTGCCGCTCAGCCCGTCCGGACCCTGCACGGCACCGTCGGTGGTGGCGACGAAGTTGAGGCGGAACCACGGCACCCGCAGCGGGGCGTAGTGCGCACGGAGCGCCGGGTCGTCGAGGTCGGAGAGCTGCGGAAGCGAGGTCACGCCGCCACATCGTGCCAACCCCGCTCCACCTAGACTTGTCGGGTGCTCTCTCTCGCCGACCTCGCCGCGCTCCATGCGACGTACGCCGAGGATGCTCGACTGCCGGTCACGCCCGCGAGGATCGGCGACCTGGTCGTCGGCGGCGACGAGCCGGTGGTCATGGGCACCCTCAACCTGTCGCGCGACTCGACGTACCGGGAGAGCGTCGCGGTCTCGACCCGGGCCGCGATCCGCAAGGCACGCGTGCAGATCGCCCAGGGCGCGGACGTCGTCGACGTCGGCGCGGAGTCGAGCACCGCTCGGGCCGCGCGGGTCGGCGCGGACGAGCAGATCGCCCGGCTGGTGCCGGTGGTGACCGAGATCGCCGTCGAGACGGTCGTGTCCGTCGAGACCTACGAGCCCCGCGTCGTCGAGGCGTGCCTGAAGTCCGGCGCCCGAGTCCTCAACATGACCGGTCGGGAGCACGAGGAGGAGATGCTCTCGCTCGCGGCGGAGTACGACGCGGCAGTCGTGCTGTGCTTCTGCGAGCTCGCGAACGTGCGGGAGGTCGCCCGCCTCGACCTCGACGCCGACCCGATCCCGGCGCTGGTCGACCACTTCGGCGAGCGGCTCGAGCAGGCCCGGCGGCTCGGCGTCCGGGACGTGGTCATCGACCCGGGCATGGGCTTCTACTACGACAACCTGACCGACCCGCTCACCCGCGCGCGCCACCAGGCCCGGGTGCTGGCGCACTCGTTCCGGCTCCGGACGCTGGGGGTGCCTGTCTGCAACGCGCTGCCCCACGCCTTCGACCTCTTCGAGGACGAGTTCCGCAAGGCGGAGGGGTTCTTCGCGGTGCTGGCGTCACTGGGCGGCACCCACCTGTTCCGCACCCACGAGGTCGCGCACGTACGCGCCGTACTGGCCGCGATGACGGCGCTCTCCGTCGACTGACGCGGGTCAGCCGAGGTGGCCGCGGATGCTGGCGTGCCCGGCCAGCAGGTTGCGGGCGATGGTGCGGCGCTGGATCTCGTCGGTGCCCTCGTAGATCCGCAGCACCCGGAGCTCGCGGTACCAGCGCTCGACCGGCAGCTCGCGGGTGTAGCCCATCCCGCCGTGCATCTGCAGCACCCGGTCGACGATCTCGTTGGCCTTGACGCCGCCGTACAGCTTGGCCATCGACTGCGCCTGCCGGGAGTCGTCGCCCTGGTCGACGAGCCAGGCGGCGCTGAGGACCAGCCAGCGCAGCGCCTCGATCTCGACCGCTGAGTCGGCGATCATCCACTGGATCGCCTGCCGCTCGGCGATCGGAGCGCCGAACGTGACCCGGTTGCGGGCGTGGTCCATGCCCATCTCGACCAGGCGCTCGCACGCGCCGAGGGCCCGCGCCGGCAGCAGGTAGCGGCCCTTGCCGATCCACTTCATCGCGAGCTCGAAGCCGCGGCCCTCCTCACCCAGGATCGCCGAGTGCGGCACCCGCACGTCCTGGAAGGACAGCGACGCCGGGCCCCACTGCCCCATCGTCGGGATCTCCGCGGAGGTCCAGCCGGCCTCCCGGTCGGCCACGAAGCAGGTGACGCCGCCGTTGGCGCCCTTCTCCTTGTCGGTGACCGCGAACACCAGGCAGAAGTCGGCGATGTCGCCGCCGGTGATGAACGTCTTCTCGCCGTTGATCACCCACTCGTCGCCATCGCGTACGGCGTTGGTGCGCAGGTTGCGGGCGTCCGACCCGGCACCGGGCTCGGTGATCGCGAAGCAGCTGATCTTCTCGCCCTCGATGGTCGGCACCAGGTACGCCGCCCGCTGCTCCTCGTTCGCGTGGAACAGGATGTTGTCGGCGTCGCCGCCGAACTTGAACTGCACGAAGGACCGGCCGAGCTCGACCTCGATCAGCGCCGCCATCACCGCGCCGAGGCCCATGCCGCCGTACTCCTCGGGGGTCTGGACGCCGAAGAAGCCCGACTCGCGGGCCTTGTTCTGGAGGGCGCGGAGCTCGTCGAGGGTCAGGCCAGGCTCGTTGCGACGCTCCCGCTCCAGCACGGTCTGCTCGAGCGGTTCGATCTCCTTGGTGACGAACGTGCGGACCCACTCCCGGATCTCGCGCTCCTCTGGGCTCAGGGTGAGGTCCATGGTCGCGAGGCTACCCGTGCAGGAGCTTCCGGATCCGCGCCACGGTGTCGGCCAGGGCAGACCCGGCGGCCGGGCTCATCGGCCCCATGTCGATGAACCCGTGCACGAGCCCGTCGTACCGAACGGTGTCGACGCGGACACCGGCCGCCTCGAGCCGGGCGGCGTACGCCTCACCCTCGTCGCGCAGCGGGTCGAACTCCGCGGTGACCACCAGCGCCGGCGCGACGTCCTCCACCGTGCCGAGGTACGGAGACAGGCGTGGGTCGTCGAGGTCGTCCGCGTTGCCGGCGTAGTGCGCCGCGAACCACTCGCAGGTGGCCCATTCCAGGAAATAGCCCTCGGCGTTCTCTGTCCTTGACGGGTAGTCGCCGAGCATGTGGGTCGGCGGGCAGATCAGAACCTGGGCGTCGACGAGGTCCGGCAGTGCCTGCGCGGCAACCGCCGCGAGGTTGCCGCCGGCACTGTCGCCACCGACCGCGAGCACCTCGCTCCCGCCGACGTCGTCTCGGTGCTCGGCCGCCCACCGCACCGCGGCAAGCGCGTCGTCCACTGCGGCCGGAAACGGGTGCTCGGGTGCGAGCCGGTAGTCGACGGAGAGGACCGCCACCTCGGCGTCCCGGCAGATCAACCGGCAGGTCTGGTCGATCGTGTCCAGGTCCCCGATCACGAATCCACCGCCGTGGAAGTAGACGAGCGTCGGCCACGGCCCCTCGCCGGCCGGGCGGTACAGCCGCGCGGGGATGTCCGCGACCGTGAGCTCCCCGGCGCTGCCGACCTCGATGCGGGTCTCGGGCGTCACCCAGTCACACGTCATCGCCCGCAACCCCTTGCGCGCCGCCTCCGGGGTCCCTTCGTACATCGGCGGGTAGCCGGAATTCGCGATCAGCTCGAGCAGGGCGGCGGTCCCGGGATCGAGGGGCATGTGTTTCAACGTACTGTCCGGTGGGCACGGTCGCTCCCCATGGACCGCGCCACAACCTCTCTGCTCGCCTCCGGTC
Organism: uncultured Actinomycetota bacterium; assembly: GCA_963813615.1. Taxonomy (GTDB): domain Bacteria; phylum Actinomycetota; class Actinomycetes; order Propionibacteriales; family Nocardioidaceae; genus Nocardioides. Next base: position 417,142 of record CAWFAE010000015.1, on the reverse strand, counting down.
TCCTGGCCGTCGGCTCCCTCGTTGCCGGCTGCAGCAATGGGCCCGACCCGCTCGACAGCGGCGACGCGTACTCGGTCTACGACGCGCTCGGCGAGCTGCCGTCGTCTGTCGGGGAGGAGGACGGCCCTGTCTTCACCGGCGACCTGGCCCGGGCCGGAGAGATAGCGGGCCTGGAGCCTCCGAGTGAACTCGACGACGAGGCCGCTAGCGACTGGTTTCTGGGCCTCAACGGACGGAGCGTTGGCGACGACCCGGCGCGGGCCTTCGTGCCGATGCCTCCGACGCTGACCGGCGCATCTCCGACCGAGATGGAGGAGCAGGTCGGCTGGTCGGTCGTCGACGTCGACTCGTTCGTGGCCACGCACGACTTCCTGGTCGCCTCCGGCGAGTTCGACGACGACACCCTCGACGAGGGTCTGGCCGAGGTCGAGGGCGACATCGTGACCGACGTCGAAGGCAAGGATCACGAAGAGCATCCGGACCAGCCGACCGCATTCGACTACGACGGGGCGCCCACGCGGTTCGCCCATGACGACGGCCGGATCGCGGCGTCCTCGGAAACCGACGCCGTCCGGGGGTGGCTGGACGACGAGGAGTCACTCGCCGACGACGACGCGTACGCCGACGTGGCCAGGGCGCTCGACGACGAGGAGGCGTACGCCGCGGTGTTGCTTCCCATGACCGGGAGCGAGGAGTCGTACGACCTGGTCGGCATCGGCTGGTCGGAGGACGACGACGCACCGCTGGTCTCCACGGCATTCCACTTCGAGTCCGAGGATGCGGCGCGCGACAGCGTCGACGAGTTGCGCGAGCGGTTCGACCTGGAGCCCGTGGGCGACCACCTCGAGGTTGAGGACGCCGACACGAAGGGCTCCTCAGTAGTGGTGACCACCCGCCCCGAGGAGGGCTCGATCGACATCCTGATGCGAGCGGTGGTCACGTTCGGCCCGCCGTTCAACGTGGGCTAGCTGCGAGTCGTCCGAGGTCGGTGGTGCCGGTGCCGTCGCGGTGGTACCAGTAGGCCGTCGGGTGATGCGCCACAGGTAGGCGCCGGGTCTGCAGGAACCGGTAGCTCCATCCGGCGTGGGTCTTGGCGCGATGATGCGTTCGACACAGCGGCGCGATGTTGTCGATGCAGGTTGGTGCCGCCGCGGTCGTAGGGCTTGCAGTGGTCCTTGTCGCAGGACCGGGCGGGTCGGGTGCACCAGGGGTGGACGCAGGTGCCGTCGCGTTCGGTGACTTGGTCGGCGAGCCGGTCGGGGACCTCGTACGGCGTCGACCCGGATGTGCTCGTTGAGGTCGCGGATCGGGCTTGATGATGATCTGGGTGTCCGGGTGGGTGCACCACCACTTCACTTGTTCCACCGAGATCGGCGCCCTTGTGGTGTCGCAGCGGCCGGTGTCCTGGTCCCGCAGGTGCACGTTGATGTCGACCTGGCGGGGTTTGACCAGCGGCCCGGCACCGTCGCGGCCGGCGTTGAGGAGCGTCGCCGAGGTAGTGGCGGGCGATCACCCCGAGCGCCATCGACCGGCGCACGTCCAGGATGTCGGTGGATCCGCCGGCTTCCAGTTCGGCTGGCGGCCTGGGCGACCGCGGTCTCGAGGTCGAGGGCGTCGGCCAGGTCGACCGACGCGGCGTGACCTCGACGGTGCCGTGCCGGCCGGCCCGGTCGCGGGTGGGCACGTCCACGTGCCGGGCCTCGGCGGCCGCCTGCCGGCGTGCCTCGGCCTCGGTCGGGGTCGAAGCTGGTCGAGGGCCTCCTGGCAGAGCTTCTCGGTGAGGGCCACCCCGACCTTGTGCGCCACCGCCGCCAGCCGCCGGTCCACATGCGCCGGCGCCCGCGGCCGGGAGCAGCATCGTGTGCTGGGCGATCCGCGCGGCCCGCCACCACTGCAGGTCACCGGCCGCCACGCGCCGCCAGATCAGCGGCAGCCGGTAGTGGACCTCCAGCACCTGCCCGACGTACCGCCGGCACGCGTCGACCGTCATCCCGAGCGCGGCGGCGAGCTCGACCACCGCGAACTCCGAGACGCAGGGCGCCCCCGGCCCGGCCAGCATCAGGCCGGTGTCCCGGCCGTGCTCCACCACCGTCGCCGCCTCGTCCTCGGCGACCTCGTGGGCGGCGCAGTACTCGATCACGTGCCGGAGCATCCGCACCTCGACCGCGTCCCGCTCGGCCCGGTCGGCGCGCACCGCGTCGAGGAGAGTGACCTGCGGGTCACCCTCGAACTCGAGCACCGTTGCTGCTGCCATGACCCCTATTCAACCCGCGCACCACCGACACCCGATGGCCGACCACGCGATTGCCTGTGCGACGGGCTTTCGCCCGTGGTTGAGCGGATTCTCCCCTTCCGGGTCTCGACGACGCTCGCCGCTCGGACCTCGGGGACGACGCTCGCTGGCGCTCACTACTCGCCCACTGGCGTCGAGCTCGCTGATCGTCTCGCTGCTCGACCGCAGGAACGTCAGCGGAGGAAGCGGTACGCCGCGGCGGCGAGCGCCTTGGCGTAGCTCGGCCGGCCGCGAGGGTGACGTCATCCGGCGGGCGTCCCGGGCGGTCGCGCATGTTGCCGAGCTCGACCATCACGGTCGGGACGTCGGAGAGGTTGAGGGTGCCGAGGTCGGAGCGGATGTCGAGGCCGTCGCCGCCGGCGATGTAGTGCGCCACCGGGAGGCCGGCGGAGCAGCGCCGGTGCGGACCACCTTCGCGAGCCGCAGCGAGGGCCGGTAGATGTCGTGGGTCCACGGCCGGCGGTCGGTCGGGGCGATCACGTGGAAGCCGGGGCCGCCGCGGCGTACGAACCGTCGCCGTGGATGCTGATCTTCAGGTCGGCGCCGACCCGGTTGCCGGCCCGGCCACGCGTCGTCGACGCACGGGCCCCACCGGTCCCGGCTGTTGGAGGACCGGGTCAGGACACTCGGGCGCCGCGCGTCTCCAGCCGGACCCGCAGCAGCCGGGCCACCCGCCAGGTGAACGTCGCCTCGGAGTAGCCGCCGTTGGTCGACGTACCGGTGGTGTTGCAGGGCTTCTTGAACCCGCCGGCCGGCACCAGCCGGTTGATCCGGCCCGGGAAGCTGTGGTTGCCGAGCTGGTGTCCGGGGTCGATCACGATCACGCGCCCGGCCAGCGGACCCTCGCCGGCCCGGCCGACGAGCGCGGCCGGTCGGCGTACGGCTCCGGTCGGCGCTCGGCGCGCAGCCAGCGCCGCCAGCGATCAGCGCGACGCGCGAGACGAGCCCGAGGCCGGATCACTCGTACCCCAGGATCTCCTGGCGCTTCTCGCCCCAGGCCAGGGCCGAGGCGATCGCGTCGTCGATGGTCAGCTCGGTGCGCCAGTCGAGCAGCTCGGCGGACCGGTCCACGTTGGCGAACGACCCGACGCTGTCGCCGGGGCGCGGCGGCGCCTCGGTGATCGGCACCTCACGCCCGAAGACCCGCTCGAAGGACGCCACCAGCTCGCGCACGGTGACACCGCTCCCGGTGCCGACGTTGATGATCGTGCTCGGGGCCCCGACCGCGGCCAGCACCTCGTCGAACCGCTCGACGGCGCGCACGTGGGCGCGCGCGAGGTCCCACACGTGGATGTAGTCGCGGATGCCGGTGCCGTCGCGGGTGGGGTGCTCGGTGCCGGTGATCGTGAAGCGTCCTTCTGCCCGCGCGCGGCCATCACCAGCTGACCCAGCACGTGGCGTGGGCTCGCGGACGTAGATGCCGGACTCGAGGTCGGGGTCGGAGCCGATCGGGTTGAAGTAGCGCAGCACGATCGCGCGCAGGTCGGTGGCCGCCGCCATGTCCTCGAGGACCTGCTCCATCATCCGCTTGGTCCGGGCGTACGGCGACGGCGGGTCGAGCGGGTCGGACTCGTCGACCTCGAAGCCGTCCTTGGTGGCGTAGAGGCTCGCGGAGCTGGAGAACAGCACCCGCGGCTCGCCCGAGCGTCGTTGAGCTCGTCGAACAGCTCCAGCGACTTGGCGACGTTGTCGCGGTAGTACTCGTAGGGCAGGTCCACGGACTCGGGCACCACGATCCGCGCGGCCATGTGGATCGTCGCGTCGATGTCGGGGTGCTCCTCGGCGATCCGCCGCACCAGCGCCCGGTCGGCGATGTCGCCCTCGTAGAAGATCCGGTCGCGGACGAAGACCTTGGGCCCGCTGAGCAGCGAGTCGAGGATGACCGGGGTGTGCCCGGCCTGCTCGAGCGCCTTCGCCGTCGTCGATCCGATGTAGCCGGCGCCGCCGGTGACCAGAACCTTCATGCCCGTCACCCTACGGAGCCCGCAGGCGACGCCAGGTCGGGTCGCGACCGATGAATCCGAGCATGCGCGTCTGCACGTCGGCGTCGTCGGGCACCTCGACCCGCGGGCCGTACTGACCGCTGGCGCGGAGCACCTCCTCGATCGGCTCCATGCCGGCCAGCATCTCCGCGCACTTGTCGGCGTCGAGGGTCTCGTCCTGGCCGGTCGCCCGGGCCAGGTCCCAGGTGTGCATGAAGACGTCGGTGGTGTAGAACCGGTCGACCGCCTCGTCCAGCGGCACCTCGCCGATGTGCGGGTTGGTGAGCACCTTGGCGCCGTCGCGGGGTCGTCGAGCAGCGCCTGTACGGCGTCGCGAGTGCACCTGCCACGCCGCCACCGGGTCCTCGTCGACCGACGGGCCGCGCGGCAGCTCGACGCCGGCGCCGGCCTCGAGGAACGACGGGAACCACTCGACCAGGTGGCGGACCACGTCGCGGGCCTCCCAGCCCTCGACCGGCGCCGGCGCGTCCCAGTCCGTCGTGCCGAGCACCCGCTCGGTGAAGACGCCGGCGACCCGCCGGTGCTCGCTCGGCCGGGCGTCAGTCATGCGCCGCCGGCGAGCAGCTCGTCGAGCTTCTCGTAGCCCTCGTTGACGCCGACCTCCATGCCGCTGGCGCAGCATCGCGTCGCGGGCCTCGATCGACTCGACGACCGAGCGACCGACGATCCGGGAGCGGCCGTCGCGAGCGCCTCGAACGTCATGGTCTCCAGGCCACGCCGTCCGGCGCACCCTCGAAGGTGAACGTCTGCACGATCCGCTCGTTCGGCCGGACCTCGTGGAAGGAGCCGTAGAAGCCGGTGCCAGCCGTCCTCGCCGCCGCGAATGGCCGCGTACCGGTAGCGGCCGCCGGTGCGGCAGTCCCACTCGTCGATGTCCGGTGTCGATGCTGCGCGGCCCGACCCACTGCGCGAACAGGTCGGGGTCGACCCAGGCGCGGAACACCTGCTCCGGCGGGGCGTCGAACTCGCGGGTGATCGTCGATGATCGGCAGCCCCGGGTCGGCCACGATGGTCGGTCTCGTGCTTCGTGGTGGCGCTCATGATGCTGCTCCTTCGTCGTGTCGGTTGTCGTCGGTCGTCGTCCTCGTCCTATCCGGGCCAGCAGGGCGTCGAGCCGTTGGAACCGCTCCTCCGCCTCCCGCCGGTACCGCTCGATCCACTTGGTCATCAGGTCGAACACCTCCGCCTCGAGGTGCACCGGGCGCCGCTGGGCGTCCCGGGTCCGGCTCACCAGCCCGGCCTCCTCGAGCACCTTGAGGTGCTTCGAGACGGCCTGCACGCTGACGTCGTACGGCGCCGCGAGCTCGCCGACCGTGGCGTCGCCGGCGGCCAGCCGGGCGACCATGTCGCGCCGGGTCGGGTCGGCCAGGGCCTGGAAGACCCGGGACAGCTGGTCGGCCACTGCGTCACTCCTTGCTCAACTGATTGGTTGAGGAGAAACCGTAGACGACGACACGCGGCCGTTGTCAACCTTAAGGTTGACAACGGCCGGTGTCGTTGGCGGACGGCATGCTAGCGGTGCTCACCATCGCCCTCAGCGCGAGGCGCCTTCGTTCCGATGTTCGGGTTCGAGCGGTCCCAGTGCGGCAGTTCCGGCTCACGTAAACGGCCTCCGGGCTGTTGTGCAACGTGGTGGTGGCGGCGATCTCACCGCGCTATGGCGCCGATCCGCTTCGGTGCCGGCGGGCTCGTACGTCGTTATCTCGATGACGTAACCGTCGGGATCAGGGAGATAGATCGACCAGGCGACGGCGTAGTCGCCCTCCTCGTAGTCGATCCGCTTGCGGTCAACTGCTTCTTCGCCGAGTCGAGACCAGGACGCGAGGTGCGGAAGCCGACGTGACGTACCGGGTCCTCGGATCGTGCCTCGAAGCCGTCCGTCCGCGAGAACAAGGCGGCCCCGGAACCGTCCGCCTCGAAGACAGCCGGTAGTCGCCCCACGTCGCCTCGTGCGCTCGCGTCAGACCGTGGACGCCTTCATAGAACTCGATCGAGGCGGCCATGTCCGAGACGGCCAAGCCCACATGGTCAAGCGCGTCTAGTTTCATCGCGATCACTGCCCTTCTCCGACTGGATGTGCAAGGGCTGCTGCCCCTTCAAGTGCACTTGACGTCAAGGTGCTTTGGCCCACGACGCTTCTGACTGCACGCGCCAGTGGCACGCCAGCCTCGGCGCCGTGGGTTCGGCGAGTTCAGTGCGCCTTCGCCAATCCGGACTCACGCAGCAGGACCGCTACAGCACCCGACAGGGTGGACTTCCCGAGCCGGGCGATCGGTGCAGTGGTCACGGGCGTAGCCACCCGAGCCGGATACCTGCGACTTCGCTGCGGCCTCGGCCTCCGGGTGCACGAGATCGCATGTCGTCGGTTGTCACACGGACGGGTCCCAGGCTGCGAGCTGATCGAAGATACGTCGGTCGCCTTCGAACTTCAGCGAATCCAGCGGTATGCGGCCGTAGAAGAACAGGACCAGGTCACTGGCCGTGCCCGGGCGGAGGCGTCGGCCGTGTCCGGGTCCTCGCCGGCAGCGGGCGTGAGGTGGGCGACCTGTGCGCCGTCGTGGGACAGCCGGAGGCGCCAGGAGCGGCCCTCGGTGGCGTGGTAATCGACGATGGCGGGTTCGTGTGGCCAGGCGACCGTCGTTGCGCAGAGGGTGAACTGGCAGTCGTCGAAACCGTCGAGGGCGATCTCCTCCGGTAGCGGCTGCGGGGCACCCACGGTGAGCTGGGCGTCGTAGGTGTGCACCGCGATCTCCTGGAGCTGGCGCCGCGCCCAGGCCCCGGAGGTCTGCGGTGACGGCGAGTCCCCCACCATGTCCAGCAACCGCGATCCGGGCCGGCCTCGCGCAGCACGCTCCCAGTTGCTCGACGGACTCGGCCCACCAGGCCAGCAGAGCCTCGCGCTCCCGAGGCGCACCCGTGCCGCCTCCCCATGCGGACTCCTCCGGCGGAGCGTCCGCGGGCCCTGCGGCGACGATGGCGGCTGCCTCGCGGCGACCCATGCCCACGTGTTGCACGAGATCGAACAGCGTCCGCTCGGGATGGGTCGGCACCTGTACGTCGAGGCTGGGTGCGGCGGCGACCGCAGCGCGGAAGGCGGTCGACCGTTCGTTGATCAGCCGCAGCTGATCAGGGAACGTGAGATCTTGTGCACCCCGACTTTCTATCACTGTGCTCCGACAACCGGACAGCGATTTTCGCAGCCGACGCGGCGGCCGCCCCGGCACGGACACGTGCCCGTGGATGACGCGCGGGCGGGACTCACCTCGCGTCCTGGGATATCGGCCAACCGCGCCTCATCGCCGAGAACAGACGCACTCTCTTCGGCAGTTGAGTGCCCTTCGGTCCCGAACTCAGGGCTGTGGAAGGGCGGACTCCTCGAGCAGGTCGATCAGGTAGCTGCCGTAGCCGCTCTTGCCGAGCGCCTCGCCGAGCTTGCGGAGCTGGGCGTCGTCGATGAAGCCCATCCGCCAGGCCACCTCCTCGGGCGCACCGACCTTGGTGCCCTGCCGGGCCTCGATCGCGCGGACGAAGTTGCCGGCGTCGTTCATGGCGTCGAACGTGCCGGTGTCGAGCCACGCGGAGCCGCGCGGCAGCACCTGCACCTGGAGCCGGCCCTGCTCGAGGTAGATCCGGTTCAGGTCGGTGATCTCGAGCTCGCCGCGCGCCGACGGCTTGAGGTCCTTGGCGAGCGCCACCACCTCGTTGTCGTAGAAGTAGAGGCCGGGCACGGCGTAGTTGCTGCGCGGCCGCTCCGGCTTCTCCTCCAGCGACAGTGCGCGGCCGTCCTCGTCGAACTCCACCACGCCGTACGCCGTCGGGTCGGCCACCCGGTAGCCGAAGACCGCCGCGCCGTCGAGGTCGTTGAACCTGCGCAGGTGGGTGCCGAGGCCGGCGCCGTAGAAGATGTTGTCGCCGAGGATCAGCGCCACCGGCTGGTCGCCGATGTGCTCCTCGCCGATCAGGAACGCCTGGGCCAGCCCGTCGGGCGACGGCTGCACGGCGTAGCTGATCGAGATCCCGAACTGCGAGCCGTCGCCGAGCAGACGCACGAACTGCTCCGCCTCGTGGGGCGTGGTGATGACCAGGATCTCCCGGATGCCGGCCAGCATCAGCGTCGACAAGCGGGTAGTGGATCATCGGCTTGTCGTAGACCGGCACCAGCTGCTTGCTGACCGCGTGGGTGATCGGGTGCAGTCGGGTGCCTGTACCACCTGCCAGGATGATGCCGCGCATGTATCTAGACTGCCGCACGTGCAGCGCATCCTGGTCACCGGTGGCGCCGGTTTCATCGGCTCCAACTTCGTCCACCACCTGGTGACCACCACCGACGCGACCGTGACGGTGCTCGACAAGCTCACCTACGCCGCCTCGAAGGAGTCGCTCGCCGGGCTCCCGGACGACCGGGTCTCGCTGGTCGTCGGCGACGTCGCCGACGGCGAGCTCGTCGACAACCTGGTGGCCGCACACGACGCCGTGGTGCACTTCGCGGCCGAGTCGCACAACGACAACTCGCTGACCGAGCCGGGCCCGTTCATCCAGACCAACCTGATCGGCACGTTCCAGATCCTCGAGGCCTGCCGCCGCCACGACGTCCGGCTGCACCACATCTCCACCGACGAGGTCTACGGCGACCTGGAGCTCGACGACCCGGCGCGGTTCACCGAGTCCACGGCGTACCACCCGAGCAGCCCCTACTCCGCCGCCAAGGCGGGCTCCGACCACCTGGTCCGGGCCTGGGTGCGCAGCTTCGGGGTGCGCGCGACGATCAGCAACTGCTCCAACAACTACGGCCCCTGGCAGCACATCGAGAAGTTCATCCCGCGTCAGATCACCAACGTGATCGACGGCCGCCGGCCGCGGGTCTACGGCACCGGCGCGAACGTCCGCGACTGGATCCACGCCGAGGACCACAGCGCCGCGGTGTGGCTGATCCTGCAGCAGGGCCGGATCGGCGAGACCTACCTGATCGGCGCGGACGGCGAGCGCAACAACCTCGACGTCGTCCGGCTGATCCTCCAGCACTTCGGTCGCCCCGCCGACGACTACGAGCTGGTCACCGACCGGGCCGGCCACGACCTGCGCTACGCCATCGACGCGAGCAAGATCCGCGAGGAGCTCGGCTGGCGGCCGACGTACCCCGAGTTCGAGGCCGGTCTGACGCGCACGATCGAGTGGTACCAGCGAGCACGAGGACTGGTGGCGGCCGCACAAGGACGCCACCGAGGCGGCGTACGCCGCGAAGGGCCAGTAGTGCATCTGGAAACCACGCCGATCCCGGGACTGCTGGTGTTACGGCTCGACCTGCACGAGGACGACCGCGGCTGGTTCCAGGAGAACTGGCAGCGGGAGAAGATGCTGGCGCTCGGGCTGCCCGACTTCGAGCCGGTCCAGCACAACCTCGCGTTCAACGCCCGGCGCGGCACCACCCGTGGGGTCCACATCGAACCGTGGGACAAGCTGGTCTCGGTGGTCACCGGGCGGGTGTTCGGCGCGTGGGTCGACTTCCGCGAGGGCGACAGCCACGGGACGACCTTCCACGTGGAGATCGACCCGTCGACCGCCGTCTTCGTCCCGCGCGGCGTCGGCAACAGCTACCAGACCCTCGACGACGACGTCGCCTACACCTACCTGATCAACGACCACTTCGACCCGTCGTACGTCTACCCGGCGCTGCGGCTCGACGACCCCACGGTGGCGATCCCCTGGCCGATCCCCATCGAGGAGGCGGTCGTCTCCGAGAAGGACCGCACCACCCCGTTCTTCGCCGACGTCCTGTCGCTCCCCACCCGGAAGACCCTGGTCATCGGCTGCCACGGCCAGCTCGGCCGCGCGCTGGTCGCCGAGTTCCCGGACGCCGACGCCGTCGACATCGACGAGCTCGACCTGACCGACCCGGCCGCGGTGGCGGCGTGGCGCTGGCACGACTACGACCTGGTGCTCAACGCCGCGGCGTACACCGCCGTCGACGCCGCCGAGTCCGAGGAGGGACGCCGGGCCGCCTGGGCGGCGAACGCGTCCGCACCGGCGACCCTGGCCCGGATCGCCGACCAGCACCGGCAGACGCTGGTGCACTTCTCCAGCGAGTACGTCTTCGACGGCACCCGCACCGACCACACCGAGGACGAGCCGCTCTCACCGCTGGGGGTCTACGCCCAGTCCAAGGCGGCCGGCGACGTCGCGGTCGGGACCGCGAAGCGCCACTACGTGATCCGGACGTCGTGGCTGATCGGCGACGGCGGCAACTTCGTGCGCACCATGCAGCGGCTGGCGGCCGAGGGGGTCGCGCCCAGCGTGGTCGACGACCAGGTCGGCCGGCTCACGTTCGCCGACGACCTCACCCGGGCGACCCGGCACCTGCTGGACACCGGCGCGGCGTACGGCACCTACCACTGCTCCGGCTCCGGGCCGGCCACGACCTGGGCGGACGTGGCGCGCCGGGTCTTCGAGCTGTCCGGGCGCGACCCCGACGACGTCACGCCGGTCTCGTCCGACGAGTACGCCGCCGGTCGCGACCTCGCTCCGCGACCGCGCTCGAGCACGATGAGCCTGGCGAAGCTCGAGGCCACCGGGTTCACCCCGCGGCCCGCGTGGGACGCCCTGTCCGACTATCTGGCTGAGGCCCCGCCACGGTCGTAGTCGTCCTCGAGGCGGACGATGTCGTCCTCGCCGGTGTAGTCGCCGATCTGGACCTCGACCAGGACCAGCACGTCGTCCTCCGCGTTGCAGATCCGGTGCGCCTGCCCGATCGCCACGTCGACCGACTCTCCGGGACCGAGCAGCAGCTGGGCGCCGTCGATCACGCAGGTCGCCTTGCCGGCGACGACGACCCAGTGCTCCGCGCGATGCGCGTGGGTCTGGTAGCTGAGCCGCTGGTGCGGCTGCACGATGATCCGCTTGACCTTGAATCCGGCGCCCTCGTCGAGGACGTGCCAGGAGCCCCAGGGGCGCTCGGCGGACTCGACGTACTCGGCAGACATGGGCGAGAGGCTAGTAACGTGGACTAGCGGGAGCGGCGGCGCAGGCCGACGAGGGCCGGGCGGACGTCGGCGAGATAGACCAGCGCCGCGATGATCAGCGCGATCCGGACGAGCAGGAGCCCGGCCGGGATCAGCTGCAGCAGGACCGCGAGCCCCAGGATGATGTTCCATGCCGGCTTGGTCAGCTTGCCCGCGGCGACGTACGACTCGGCCGAGTAGAGCAGCGAGTTGACGAACGCGAAGATCGTGACCGAGAGCAGCACGAACATCATGACCAGCGTCAGGTAGTTCTCGAGATCGAAGATGTTCATGGCCCTCCCAGGGTAGACGAAAAGAGCGAGGCCCCCGAAGCTCATACCTCCGGGGGCCTCGCATCTTCACCGTTCGGAGCAGGTGGGCTGCTCCGCGGCGTCACTACTTCAGTCGCCGACCTTGGAAGCGCCGGTGGACGTGGCCTTGGCCGCGTTGGACGCGGTCTTCTTGGCCGAGGTCCGGGTCGCCTTCGCGCTGGAGCTGGCCTTCTTCGTGGTCTTCTTGGCCTGCGTCTTGGTGGTCTTCGCCTTGGCGGCGGTGGTCTTGGCCGAAGCGGCGGTGGCCTTGGTGGCCTCCTGCTTGCGGATCCGGGCCACCAGCGTCTCGCCGCGCTTGGCGAGGTCGCCGTAGGTGTCGGTCACGGTCGCGACGTTCTCGTTCACCCGGGTCTGGACCTTCTCGGCCTGGGCGAGGGCGTCGGAGCGCAGCTCGGAGACGCGGCTGTTCACTGCGGTCACGGTCTGCTCGCGCAGCGCCTTCGGCTCGAACTCGAAGCCCTTGACGTTCTTCTGCACGCCGGCGACACGGGACTGCACGTCCTTCTGCACCTCGGCGAACTTCTTCTGCACGTCGGCGACGTACTCACGCACGTACTCGACGGCGAGGTCGGTCGCGCCGACGCCCGCGTAGATGGGCTTGGCCGCCACGGCGGGCAGCTCCAGCGTCTTGATGTCGAACTTGGCCTTGGCCATGTCGATACTCCTTGCGTTTCTGGTGGTGGTGGGTGTTGTCCCTGGGTCAGGGGTTCTCGATGTCCTCGGCGTCTCCCGGTCGCTGCGCTGCGTTCAGCGCGAGGAACGACGAGTAGACATCGAGGAGCGACTGCCTCTGCCGCTCGGTGAGGCCCGGGTCCGACAGGACCGCGAGCTCGACGGTGAGCGCCGTGGCGCCGCCCACCCCGTCCTCGGGGCTGAGGATCCCCGCGCGGATGTAGAGCTGCTCCGCGGAGATGCGCAGCGCCTTGGCGATCTGCTGCAGTACCTCGGCCGAGGGTCGGCGCAGACCACGTTCGATCTGGCTCAGGTAGGGGTTGGACACCCCGGCCTGCTCGGCAAGCTGCCGGAGGGACAGCCGTGCCGCGACACGCTGCTCCTTCAGGTAGTCGCCGAGAGTCTCGACGGTCTTGCCTACCTTGCCCTTGGCCATGCCCCCATCCTGCTAACAAGAGTTAGCAAAATGCAAACTGGGCTAGCGTGATCCCGTTCACACGCCGCCTCGCTGGTCGAGTAGCCCCGGCCGAGCTTGCGAGGACGGGGCGTATCAGACCCGGCAAGTGGTCTCGATACCGCTCACTCCTTCGTCGCTCACGCTACCTCGACCAACGAGGTTCAGAACGTCGCGCGGATCTCGCCCACCGGCACGCCACCGCCGAGCAGCTCGACCACGCCGGTGCGCCAGAGGGCGGCGGCGTCGACGCCGGGCTCGGCGTCCACCCCGCTGCGGCGCAGGGCAGCCGCCATCAGCACCGGGCGCACCCGCGGCGCGCCGTCGTCGGTCTTCAGCGCGAAGGCCCGCCCGTCGGGCAGCGCGACGGCGTAGCAGGACTCGGCGCCGGCCTTGCCGATCGCCCCGGGCAGCGCGGTCAGCAGGGCGCGTTCGTCGCGGCGCGTGCCCGACACCCACTCCGGGTGGTGCCGGATCGCGCCGGCCACCCGGGCCTCGGGTCCGTCGGGCGCGGTCGCGAGCCGGGCGAAGGCTCGGGCCAGCCCGGTGAGCGAGGCCGAGAGGAGCGGCGCCCCGCAGCCGTCCACGGCGACCGCGGCCACCGGCTCCCCGGTCAGCTCGGCGAAGGTCTCGGCGATGGCCTGCTGCAGCGGGTGGTCGGGCTCGCGGTACGTCGCCTGGTCCCAGCCGTTGAGCGCGCAGGTGACGAGCATCCCGGCGTGCTTGCCCGAGCAGTTCATCGCGGTCGGGTTCTCGGCCACGCCGTCCCGGATCATCGCCTCGCGCGCCTCGTCGTCGAGCGGGAAGCCGGGCGGTGTCTGCAGCGCCCGCTCCTCGATGCCGGCAACGGCCAGGATCCGGCGTACCCCCTCGAGGTGGAACGGCTCCCCGGAGTGCGAGGCGCACACCAGCGCGAGCAGCTCGTCGGGCAGGTCCAGGCCGAGCCGGACCATCGCCAGCGCCTGGATCGGCTTGTTGCACGACCGGGGCAGGATCGGTACGTCGACGGCGCCCACGGACCAGTCGACGCTTCCGTCGGCGGCCAGCGCCACGACCGAGCCGTAGTGGTGGCCCTCGACGAACCCGGAGCGCACGATGTCGGCCACTACCTGCGGGGATGCCATGCAATGCAGAGTAATTGTGGGTAGTCAGAGCGGATTTGGCAGGATGAGCCCGTGCCGAGCTCAGCTGCGCCGCAGCATCACCCGACGCCGCGCGAGCTCGACGACCTCGAACTGCTCACGATCGGCGCGCTGGCGCCGATCACCCGTTTCAACGAGCCCGGCAGCCAGGTCACCCTGCAGCTGCCGACGGAGCTGATCGAGGCCGGTGCCGTCGAGCTGGTCGACCCCGAGGGGCTGCCGCTCGCGCTGGTGCGCACGGACACGGAGGACGGCTGGGAGGTGGAGTCCTTGACCCACGCTCAGTACGGCCCGTTCCGACGGCTCTACCTCACACCGGCGGAGGCCAGGGAGAGGTACGCCGGCCGCACGTTCGTCCCCGTGACCGACGCGCTCACCGACACCCAGCTGGCCGAGCTCGACGGCCTCGGCCCGGTCACCCTGCTCGCGCTGGTGGGCGACGGCACGCCCGGCGCTCCCGGCGGTCGGCCTGCTGCGGGCGACGCTGACGGCGGCCGCGATGCTGCCCGACGCCGCCGTGGTCGCCGTACCGCTGGCGGCGCACGGTGACGCCGACGCAGACCACGCGCTCGGCGTGCAGGTGGTCGCCAACTACGCCGGCGACGACCGCGGTCGTCGGCCTGGCCACCGACGGGCAGCTCCCGCCGGAGATCGCGCACGTCGTCGACTTCTACGAGCGCCGCCCCGACGAGCGGGGCCTGGTGCTGTTCTTCACCGGGCTGTCCGGCAGCGGCAAGTCGACGCTGGCCCGGGCGCTGATGGACCGGATCCTCGAGCAGGGCTCGCGCACCGTGACCAGCCTCGACGGCGACGTCGTACGCCGGAACCTCTCCGCCGGCCTGACCTTCTCCAAGGAGGACCGCGAGACCAACATCCGCCGGATCGGGTGGGTCGCCGCCGAGATCGCCCGGCACGGCGGGATCGCGGTCTGCAGCCCGATCGCGCCGTTCGACGAGACCCGGCAGCAGGTTCGGGCGATGGCCGACGCGGCCGGCGGCGCGTTCTTCCTCGTGCACGTCGCCACCCCGCTCGAGGAGTGCGAGCGGCGCGACCGCAAGGGCCTCTACGCCAAGGCCCGGCGCGGTGAGATCCCCGAGTTCACCGGCATCTCCTCGCCGTACGAGGAGCCGACCGACGCGGACGTCCGCGTCGACACCACCGGCCGCAGCATCGAGGACGCCCTCGACGACGTGATCGCCGGCCTTCGCGACGCCGACTACCTCGACCTGTCCGACCCCCCGGTGGTCGAGGTGGAAGCCCCCAAGAGGAGGCGCAACGCGCAACCGAGCCTCCGAAGCCGCGCCCGCTCAACGTCCTCTTCGTCTGTACGGCGAACATCTGCCGCTCGCCGTTCATGGAGATCACCGCCCGCGAGCTGGCCGGCCCGGACGCGCCGGTCGAGTTCTCGAGCGCCGGCACCCACGGGTTCCGGGAGTACCCCATGGACGAGGTGATGGCCGGCACGCTGATCGAGCGTGGGCTGAGCGCCGAGACGTTCCTGAGCCGGCCGCTGACCGCCGCACTGATCGAGGACGCCGACCTGGTGCTCACCGCCGAGGCGTCGCACCGGGCCTTCATCCTCGACGACCACGCGGCGGCGTTCCGCAAGGTCTTCACGCTCGGCCAGGTCGCTGAGGTCGTGCGCAACTCCCCGGAGGGCCTCACCGGGCCGGAGCTGGTCCGGGCCCTCGGCGATCGCCGGGGTGCCTCCGAGCCCCGGCTCGACGTACGCGACCCTTACGGTCGCGGCGCCAAGGCCGCGGAAGCGGCCGCCGAACAGATCGACGAGCTGCTGCGCGTCGTCGTCCCCGCCCTGGCGGGGACCGAGAGGATCCAGGCATGAACGACCTGTTCGGCGGCGACTTCGCCCCGATCCTCGCCGCCGCCTTCTTCGTCGGCATCGTCGTGGGGCTGACCGGCATGGGCGGGGGCGCCCTGATGACGCCCGCACTGATCTTCCTCGGCGTCGGCCACACGGCCAGCATCGTCACCGCCGACCTGACCGCCGCCGCTGTCTACAAGACCGGCGGCGCGATCGTGCACGCTCGAGAAGGCTCGCCCAACCTGACGCTCGCCAAGTGGCTGATCATCGGGTCGGTGCCGATGGCGCTGGCCGGGCCGTACCTCGTCCGCGCGGTGATCGATCCCGACGACATCGACGACGCCCTCAAGATGGCCATCGGCTTCGCGCTGCTGCTGGCCGCCTCGACGTACGCGCTGCGGCTCTACATCAACCTGCGCCGGATCCGGGCCGGCGGCGACCACGGCGACCCGGATCCCAGGATCCGGCCGATCCCGACGCTGCTCGTCGGCGCGCTCGGCGGGCTGCTGGTCGGCATCACCAGCGTCGGGATCCGGGTCGGTCATCATGGTCGCGCTGCTGATGCTCTACCCCGGGCTGTCCGCGGTGAGGCTGGTCGGCACCGACCTGGTGCAGGCGGTGCCGCTGGTGCTGGCGGCCGCGATCTCCAACATCGTGGTCAACAACGGCCTCGACTGGGGCCTCACCATCCCCCTCATCATCGGCTCGGTGCCCGGCACGATCCTCGGCAGCTCGCTGGCCCCGCGGGTCCCGCAGTCGTTCATCCGCCGCGGCATCGTCGTGGTGCTGACGATGTCCGGCGTGGCCCTGCTCGACAAGGCCGGCTGGGCGCCGCTCGGCGTCGAGGAGACGCACCCGCTGCTCATCGGTGGCATCGGCATCGCCATGATCGTGCTGGTCCCGCTGATCTGGGGGCTGCTCCGCAAGGAACAGGGGCTGCCGATGTTCGGCGCACCCTTCGTCGCGGAGCTCGAGGATCCGAGCTTCGCCCGCACCCCCGAGCCCACCCGCGACGACGTCGGCTGACCGGCGCGCTGTGCACCTCCTCGACAACCCGATTCGGGACTACGCCTGGGGTTCCCGGACCGCGCTGGCCGCCTTTCTCGACCGGGAGCCCAGTGGTGAGCCCGAGGCCGAGCTGTGGGTCGGTGCGCACGCCGCCACCCCGTCGAGGCTGCCGGACGGTCGCCGACTCGACGACGAGATCGGGGCTCGGCCCGGGCCGATGCTGGGGCCTGACGTCGCCGAGCGGTTCGGGGGTCGGCTCCCGTTCCTGACGAAGGTGCTCGCGGTCGACCAGGTGCTGTCGCTGCAGGTGCACCCGGGCAACGAGCAGGCGCGGCGCGGCCATGCTCGTGAGGAGGCCGCCGGGCTGCCGCTCGACTCCCCGGAGCGCAGCTACCCCGATCCGTGGCACAAGCCGGAGCTGGTGTTCGCGCTGACGCCGTTCGAGACCCTGGCCGGCTTCCGCGACGTGTCCCACACGGCCGATCTGCTGCGGATGCTCGGCGTCCCCTGGGCCGATGACGTCGCCAGGCGTCTGGAGGACGGCGACCCGGCCGCGTGTTTGCGGGCGGTGGTGGAGGACACGCTCGCGCTGCCGGGAGGCGAGGTGGAGGGGCTCGTCGCCGAGGTGAGCGCGGCCCGCGGCCGGGTGCAGGTACGCCGACCCCGAGGCGCACCGGGTGCTGGAGATCCTCGGCCAGCTGGCCAGCCGCTACCCCGACGACCCCGGCGTGCTCGTCTCACTGCTCCTCAACGACGTGGTCCTGCAGCCCGGTGAGGCGCTGATGGTCCAGCCCGGGGTGGTCCACGCGCACGGGTCAGGTCTGGCGCTGGAGATCATGGCCACCTCCGACAACGTCCTTCGCGCGGGACTGACCCCGAAGCACCGCGACGTCGCCGAGCTCGTCGCGGCCACCGACTTCCGGCCGATCCCGCCGCCGCGCTGCCCCCCTCAGCGCACCGGGCCGGGCTTCGCTCACTTCGCGCCACCGGTCGAGGAGTTCGAGCTGACCGTGGCCCGCCCGCCGGTCGACTCGCTTCCCTCGTCGGGTCCACGCGTCCTCGTCGCGCTCGACGGCGCGGTGGAGGTGACGGCGGGGGGACAGACGGTCGAGGTCGGGCGGGGACGCGCGGTGTTCGTCGAGCACGACGACGGCCCGATGTCCCTGACCGGACCGGGCTGGGTCGCGATCGGCGCCGTACCATCACGTAAGTAATGTGACTCACTCGACATATCCGTCGAGTTCGTGTCACCCGGCGCCCTCGCTACGATGTGGGCTGCCGTCCATGAGAGGTCGTACGTTCCCCCATGTCCCAAACCCATGTCGACTACCGGCTGAGTCAGCTCGACCAGCTGGAGGCGGAGTCGATCCACATCATGCGTGAGGTCGCCGCCGAGTTCGAGAAGCCGGTCCTGATGTTCTCCGGTGGCAAGGACTCGATCGTGATGCTCCGCCTGGCGGAGAAGGCGTTCTACCCCGCCAAGATCCCGTTCCCGGTGCTGCAGGTCGACACCGGCTACGACTTCCCCGAGGTCCTCGCGACCCGCGACAACTGGGTGAACCGGCTCGGCGTCCGCCTGATCGTGGCCAGCGTCGAGGAGGCGATCGCCAACGGCGTCGTCGTCGATGACGGCAAGACCCCCCGCAACCGGCTCCAGATCGGCACCCTGCTCAACGCCATCGAGGAGAACGGCTTCACCGCCGCCTTCGGTGGCGGCCGCCGCGACGAGGAGAAGGCGCGCGCCAAGGAGCGGGTCTACTCCCACCGCGACGAGTTCGGCCAGTGGGACCCGAAGATGCAGCGTCCCGAGCTGTGGAGCCTCTACAACGGCCGCATCCACCAGGGCGAGCACATGCGGATCTTCCCGATCTCCAACTGGACCGAGCTGGACATCTGGGACTACATCGGTCGCGAGGGCATCGAGATCCCCTCGATCTACTTCTCCCACCAGCGGCGGGTCTTCAAGCGTGACGGGATGTGGCTCTCCGAGAGCGAGTTCAACCCGTGCCGCGAGGGCGAGACCGTCGCCGAGCGCACCGTCCGGTTCCGCACCGTCGGCGACCTCACCCTCACCGGGTGCGTCGAGTCCGACGCGGACACCATTCCCAAGATCATCGAGGAGATCGCTGTCGCCCGGGTGACCGAGCGCGGCGCGACCCGCGGTGACGACCGGTTCTCCGAGGCAGGCATGGAGGATCGGAAGAAGGAAGGCTACTTCTGATGAGCGAGTCCACCGCAACCAACATGGACCTGCTCCGGTTCGCGACCGCCGGTTCGGTCGACGACGGCAAGTCCACCCTGATCGGTCGGCTGCTGCTCGACTCCAAGTCGATCTTCGAGGACCAGCTCGAGGCCGTCGAGGCCACCAGCGCCTCGAAGGGCTACGACTACACCGACCTGGCGCTGCTCACCGACGGTCTGCGCTCGGAGCGCGAGCAGGGCATCACGATCGACGTGGCCTACCGCTACTTCGCGACCCCGTCGCGGAAGTTCATCATCGCCGACACCCCCGGCCACGTTCAGTACACCCGCAACATGGTCACCGGCGCCTCGACCGCCGACCTCGGCCTGGTGCTGGTCGACGCCCGCCAGGGCCTGACCGAGCAGTCCCGCCGGCACGCCGTGATCCTGTCGCTGCTCCGGGTCCCGCACCTGGTGCTCGCGGTCAACAAGATGGACCTCGTCGACTTCTCGCAGGAGATCTACGAGAAGATCCACGCCGAGTTCACCACGTTCGCGACCAAGCTGAACATCCCCGACCTCGAGGTCATCCCGATCTCGGCGCTGCAGGGCGACAACGTCGTCAACCGCTCCGAGAACATGAGCTGGTACTCCGGCCCGACCCTGATGCACCACCTCGAGCACGTCCACGTCGCGTCCGACCGCGACCTCGTCGACGTCCGGTTCCCGGTGCAGTACGTCGTCCGCCCCAAGTCCGACGACCACCACGACTACCGCGGCTACGGCGGCATGGTCGCCGGCGGCGTGCTGAAGAAGGGCGACGAGGTCGTCGTGCTCCCCAGCGGGATGACGTCGAAGATCCAGGGCATCGACCTGTTCGACGAGGAGGTCACCGAGGCGTTCCCGCCGATGTCGGTGACGGTCCGGCTCGAGGACGACGTCGACGTCTCGCGCGGCGACATGATCGCCCGGGTCAACAACGCCCCGCAGCCCAGCCAGGACATCGACGCGATGGTCTGCTGGATGACCACGACCCCGCTGCAGCCGCGGCAGAAGCTCGCGATCAAGCACACCACCCGCACCGCGCGGGCGCTGGTCAAGGACATCCAGTACCGCCTCGACGTCAACACGCTGCACCGCGACCAGGAGACGAAGTCGCTCGGCCTGAACGAGATCGGCCGGATCCAGCTGCGCACCACCGTGCCGATGCTCTGCGACCCCTACGCCAAGAACCGCACCACCGGCTCGTTCATCCTGATCGACGAGGCCACCGGCGTCACCGTCGGCGCCGGGATGATCAACAACGCCAGCTGACGGCAGGCCGCGTCAGCGGGACACGACGCGGAGAGTCGTACCGATCGTTTGCGTCCCGCGCTGCCAGCCATCCGTATAGGTCAGGTCGACGCCGCGTGTTCGAACCAACCCGACACGATGGACGGTGACCTCCATGACCAGGTACTGGCCCTGGCCGAACTGGGTTTCGCCGACGACGGGTACAGGGTCGGCGCAATTACGGTCGAAGCCGCGCGGGTAGGCCACGCCAAGGCCACCCGTGTTCTCTTGCAGGTCGCAGAGGTAGAACGCGAAACCCGCCCTGGCAGAGTTCTCCACGAGGTGTGGCGCTGCCGCGTCGATGGTGATGGGCCCGTCCTCCATGATGTCCCAACCCGTGATGCCGACATACATCGTCGGTCGGGACCGGTCGAGCGTCATCCCGATCTCGTCACCGCTTCCCGGGAAGACGCCGGGGTGGGTACGCCAGTGCCAGGCCCAGGACAGCCCGCCGACCACGAGCGCGACTGACAACACTGCGGCGGCCGTGATGATCAGCGCACGGCGCCTACTGCCAGGAGCGCTCTCGTCGGCAGGTGGCTCATCGAAACCGACAGCTGCGGTGTCGGCGTCCACGGCGCCACCGTAGCGGTGATATTGGCCACGGATGACCAACTCAGGCCAAACGGTGGTTGAGCTGCGGCTGCCAGGCAATCCTCGCTCCACGCTGGTCGAGCAGCGAGCGTCGTCGAGACCACGCGAGGGGAGAATCCCGCTCAACCACGGGCGAAAAGCCCACTTGGCATCCACAAGCGACGGCGTTGTGGAGGTCATCCACAGACCCGGCCGACGTGTCCGAGAGTGTCGGCGCTGAGTGGTCGAATAGGTCCATGGCGAACACCGCGGACACCACCGGTCGGGGACACCCGATCCGGTCCGCGGCCGCCCAGATCGACGACATCCTGAAGACCGTCCGGGACGCACCGGCCTGGTCGATGAGCCCGGCCGAGACCCGGGAGGCGATGGTCGAGCTGACCCGGCTGGAGGCCCAGATCGCCGAGCTGCAGCTCCGGGTCGCCCACCACGGCCAGACCGTGGAGGTGGAGGCCGACTCGGGTGCCACCGTACGGCGAACTGGTGGGCGCACGCCACCAAGCAGACCCGTGCCGCGGCGCACCGCAAGACCCGGCTCGCCGCGGCGTTGGGTTCGGAGGCGTTCGAGCCGACCCGGGTGGCGCTGGCCGAGGGTCGGCTGCTGGTCGACCAGGCCCAGGTGATCGTGGCGGCGGTGGAGGCGCTGCCCGCCGACCTCGACCCACAGGTCGCGGCGGAGGCGCAGGCGACGCCTGGTCGGGTACGCCGTCCACCACGACGCCCGGGAGCTGCGGATCCTGGGGAACCGGATCCTGGAGGTGGTCGCGCCGGAGGTCGGCGAGGCCCACGAAGCCCAGCTGCTCGAGACGCGAGGAGCGCGAGGCGGAGGCCGCTGCGTCGTTCCGGATCGTCGAGGACGGGCACGGCAGGTGCCACGGCCGGTTCACGATCTCCGCTCTGCACGGGGCGATGCTGAGGAAGCAGCTGCTGGCGATCGCGGCACCGAAGCACCGCGCCCAGGTGGACGGGCAGGCACCCGAACCCGGACGCCCGTCCGCACACCGGCTGGGGGAGGCGTTCGCGGAGTACATCGAGACCTACCCCACCGACCGACTCCCGCATGCCGGCGGCGTCTCGGCCACGGTGGTGGTGACCATGACCGTGGACACCCTGATGGGCGGGTTGAAGGCCGCCCAGCTGGACACCGGCCACCGGATCAGCCCCGGCCTGGCCCGGAGGCTCGCCTGCCGGGCCGGGATCATCCCCGCCGTCCTCGGCACCCAGTCCCAGGTCCTCGACCTCGGTCGGAGGACCCGGTTCCACACCGAACCCCAGCGGATCGCGCTCGCCATCGAACAGGGCGGTTGCACCGCGGAGGGCTGTGACTGGCCACCCGCCATGTGCCACGCCCACCACGACCAGCCGTTCAGCAGCGGGCGGCGCCACGTCGGTCAAGAACGGCCGACTGCTCTGCCCCCGACACCACGCCCGCGCCCACGACCCCACCTACACGACCACCACAGCTCCCCGACGGCAAGGTCAGGTTCCACCGACGAACGTGAGTCTTTACTTTGGCGTAGCGCCGACGCACGCTGGGAAGCAGAAGCATGAGGAGAGTGCGATGACCCACTCCAGCTCGAACGGCACCACGACCGGCACTTGGCCCTGGCCTCCCGAGGTGCCTCGTCGGCCCGACCAGCCGCCGTACTACCCGCCGCAGACGCCACGGACGCCGGAGACTCCGAGCCCGTCGTCGCCGCCGCCCATCCTGCCCAGCTGGGAAGAGCCCGATCCGAACTGGGCCGAGCGACGCCTCCTCGACCTGCTGCTCGACCAGCGCGTCATCGTCGTCACCGGTCACCTCGACGCACGCACGACGGAGCGCGTGTCGGCCCAGATACTGCTCCTCGATCGCACCGATCACGGCCGACCGATCGAGCTGCACCTCTCGTGCAGGGACGCCGACCTGGAGGCGTCGTCGGCGCTTGCGGCCGCGGTGGACCTCAGCCGGGCGCCGGTACACGCGGTGGTCACCGGCACCCTGGCAGGCCCGGCGATCGCGGTCCTGTGTGCGGCGGCGGAGCGGACCGCGCACCGGCACGCGACCTTCGTGCTGACCCTTCCGCGCGCCTCGGCCGAGGCATCGCCGACCACCATCGCCACGCAGGCCGAGGAGCACGAACGCCTCGTCGGCCAGCTCGTCGAGCGCATCGCCAGGGCGACCGGGCGGGAGGACACCACGGTCGAGGCGGACCTTCGGGCCGGCCGAGTCCTGAGCGCCGAGGAAGCCAGCGACTACGGGCTGGTCAGCAGGGTGGTGTAACAAGGCGCTCGCCAGGAGCAACCTTCGCGGTCGCGCTCACGTGTACCCGGGCATGAACGCGCACACAATCTTGGGGGGCGAGATCACCGCCGTGCATGAGGACTCCTTCGAGGACTACGTCCATGCCAGCGGTGCCAGACTCAAGCGCCTTGCCTTCCTGTTGACCGGTGACCTCCATCAGGCCGAAGACCTGCTGCAGTCGGCGTACGCCAAGGCAATGCCGCACTGGCGCAAGGTGAAGGGGTACGACGTCCCGGACGCCTACATGCGGCGGGTCATGGTCTCGATCCGTACGTCGTGGTGGCGTCGTTCCCGGGGCCGCGAGGTGATCGTCCCCGAGATCCCGGAGCAGGGCTCGGGAACCACCACCGTCGACGACGCCGTCATCGACAACCACGTGCTGCTCGCCGCGCTTGCGCGCCCTGCCGGACCGGCAACGCGCGGCAGTCGTGCTGCGCCACTGGTGCGACCTGTCGGAGGCCGAGACCGCCGAGACCATGGGCTGCAGCGTCGGCACCGTCAAGTCCACCACCAGCAGAGGGCTGGCCAGCCTGCGCGCCGCCCTCGATGACCGATCCGACGCTCGTCCGAAGGGAAACTGACCATGAACACGGAAGCCAGAGACCCGATTCTTCGTGGCCTCGACGAGCTGGCCGGCCTGACCGACCAGGTGCCCGTCACCGACCGGATGGCCGGCATCACCCGGAAGGCCCGTGACAACCGCCGCCGCAAGGTCGCTGCCGGCGTCGCCGGTCTGGCCGTCATCGCCGCCGGCGCGGTCGGCACCGCGCAGCTCCTCTCGGACGGCGACGCGTCCACGGGACCGGGGTTTGCCGATGACCCGCCGCCGACCGCCACCAGTGGCCTCACGATCGACCTGACCGTGGACCCGATCGGACCGAAGACCCTCAGCGTCGAGTACCGGATCCACGGCACGGCGACCGCCTGGTCCTCTCCCGACGACCAGCAGCCGATGGACTTCTCCGGACCGCGCTACACCAGCGTCATGCTCGACGGCCGGATGTCTCGGGCTCCGACGGCGGCGCCATCGAGTGCCGTGCCGGCGCCCCCGAGATCGCCTTCGACGAGACCTGGTCGGGCCAGGGCGGGTCCGGCATGCCCGTGCGGGTCCCGGGACCGGGCACCTACACCGTCACCGTCGAGGCGCCGTACTGCGGAGCCGACGGGCTGGTGGTGGACAACGAGGTCAGCACGACGGTGACCGTGACCGGCGACTAGCGTCGCGGGACATGGACCCCGCGACGTACTTCGAGACCCCTCGCCTCCGTGCGCGCGGCTTCACAGCCCGCTGACGTGGGTCCGTTCGTGGCCTACCGCGCGGACCCGGAGGTCGCGCGCTTCCAGAGCTGGAGCGACTACACGCCCGACCTCGGCGCGGCCCTCATCGAGGAGATGCAGGGAGCGCGGCCGGGGGTGCCGGGCGAGTGGTACCAGTTCGCGCTCGAGGACCGGTCGAGCGGCGCCCTGGTCGGCGACCTGGCGCTGAAGGTCGACGAGGACGAGCCGCGGGTGGCGGAGGTGGGCTTCACGCTCGCGCCGGAGCACCAGGGCAAGGGCTACGGCACCGAGGCGCTCGGCGCGCTGCTCGGGTTCGCGTTCGAGACGTTCGGGCTGCACCGGGTCATCGCCGTCACCGACGCGCTCAACGCCCCGGCCGCCGCGATGCTCGAGCGCGTCGGCTTCCGCCGCGAGGCGCACTTCCACGAGAACGTCTTCTTCAAGGGGGCGTGGGGCAGCGAGTTCCTGTTCGCGATCCTCGAGCGGGAGTGGGCGGCCCGGACGTGACGAGTCCGCCGGCCCCCGGCACGGTGCCGGGGACCAGCGGACTGGATGGTGAGAGGTCAGCGACCCACCAGCTCCTCGGCCTTCGGGGTGGCCGGCTCGTCGTCGACGTACGTCGAGTCGTCTCGATCCCTCGATGGTCAGGTGCGGCAGGATCCGGTCGAGCCAGGCCGGCAGCCACCAGTTGGCCTTGCCGAGCAGCGCCATCGTGGCCGGGCACCAGGACCATCCGGACGAGCGTGGCGTCGATCGCGATCGCGACGGCGAGCCCGAGCCCGAGCATCTTCAGCGACGGCACCGGGCTGGCGACGAAGCTGAGGAAGACGGCGATCATGATCAGCGCGGCCGACGTGATCACCCGCCCGGTCCCGGCCAGCCCGCGGGCGACCGACTCGGCGTTGTCGCCGGTCCGGACGTACTCCTCGCGGACCCGCGACAGCAGGAACACCTCGTAGTCCATGGACAGCCCGAACAGGATCGGGAACATGATCACGATGATCAGCGAGGTGATCGGGGTCGGACCCTCCAGGCCGAGCAGCTCGGCTGCCCCAGCCCCACTGGAAGACCGCGACCAGGACGCCGTACGCCGCGCCGATCGACAGCAGGTTCATCACGGCCGCCTTCAGCGGGACGACGACGGACCGGAACACCAGCATCAGCAGCAGGAACGACACGGCGACCACGGCGCCGATGAACAGCGGCAGCGTCTCCTTGAGCTGGGTGTTGAGGTCATCGGTGACCGCGGTGATCCCGGAGACGTAGACGTTGCCGGGGATGACGTCGCGGACCTGCTCGATGGTCTCCGAGGTCTCGAGGTCGGCCGGACCCGTCGTGGGCGCCGCGGTGAACACCACGGTGTCGCCGTCCGCGGAGGTCTGCGGCTCGCTCACCGAGGCGATCTGCGGGATCGAGGCGATGTCCTCGGTCAGGGCAGGTACGCCGGCGGCGTCGACGCCGGCCGCGTCCAGGTCGACGACGACCAGCAGCGGTCCGTTGAACCCGGTCCCGAAGCCCTCCGCGAGCAGGTCGTAGGCCTGACGGTGCGTGGTCGAGGTCGGAGCGTCACCGGCCGCCGGGAAGGCGGTCTGGAGCCACAGGGTCGGGGTGGCGATGGCGAGCAGGGCGACGATCGCGCCGAGCAGGTAGGGCCACGGACGGCCCGAGACGCGGTGCCCGAAGCGCCACCACACGGTGTCCTCGGCGCGCTTGGCGGGGCGGTGCCGGCGGACCAGCCGGCCGGTGTCGATCCGGTCGCCCAGCAGGCTGAGCACGGCGGGCAGCAGGGTGATCGCTGCGGCGACGGCCATCAGCACCACCAGCGCGGTGGACAGGCCGATCGAGGTGAGGATGCCCAGCCCGGTGATGGCGAGCGCTGCGGTAGCGATGACGACCGTGCCGCCGGCGAAGACCACGGCCGCGCCCGACGAGCCCATGGCGTTCGCCAGGGCGACGCGGTTGTCGTGGCCCGCGGTGCGGTTCTCCCGGTAGCGGGCCACGATGAACAGGGCGTAGTCGATGCCGACACCCAGCCCGACCAGGCCGGCCACCGGGATGGCCGAGGTGGAGACGTCCATCGTGCCGGCCAGCAGCATGATGCCGCCGATCCCGGCGCCGACCGAGATCAGCGCGAGGCCGATCGGCACGATGGCGGAGACGACCGTGCCGAACACGACCAGCAGCACGAGCAGCGCGACCAGGAGGCCGATGCCGGTGTGGCTGGAGGTCTCGTCCGCGGCGTTGAGGAAGGCGGCGTCACCGCCGAACTCGACCTGGACGCCGGACACGTCGGATCCGGCGACGGCATCGGAGAGGACCGCGAACGCCGGCTTCCCGATCTCCCGCTCGGGAGCGTCGAGGGTCAGCTCGGCGAAGCCGATCCGGCCGTCCTCCGAGACGGTGCCGGCCTCGAACGGGTCCGCGACCGACTCGACGTGGTCGAACGTGGCGACGTCGGCCAGCACGGAGGCGATGGCTTCCCGGTGACTCGTCCAGCGACTCGCCGTCCTCGGCCGCGAAGACGACCAGGACCTTGCCCTTGGCCGCCTCGGGGAAGTTCTCGTTGAGCAGCTCCATGGCCCGCTCGCTCTCGCTCCCCGGCGCAGCGAAGTCGTCGGTGAAGGTGCCGCCTGCGCTGGCACCCACGAAGAGCAGCGTCCCCATGACGAGGATCCAGGCGGCGATGGTGCGCCACGGGCGCCTCGCGCTGGCCATTGCGATGCCGCGGGTGAACCTGTCCATTGTCTTGCCTTTCACGAAGGGGTGGATTCCTGGCAACGGTCTGCGCGGACGACCGAGAGCAGCGGAAGGCCCATGTCGCGCATCTTCTGCAGCAGCCCGAACAGGGCTGCCTGGTCGGCGACCGGGCCCTCGATGAGGGTGGTGCCGTCGGTTTCGGTGGTGACGGTCATCCCGTCGAACCAGGCCGACCACCGCGCGTCGAGGTGGCCCTGGACCCGGATCGCGAAGCGTCCGGTCTCGTCACCCCTCGGTGTCTGGTTGTCGGCCATGCCCCGGAACGTAGGTACGGACGTGGTGAGCCGGACATCACCACATGATGTGAACGACGTGGTGATCCTTCGGACCTAGCGAGACAGCAGGCCGAGCTCCTGGGCCCGGCGGACCGCCGTACGCCGGGTGTTGACGCCGAGCTTGGTGTAGATGCTCTTGGTGTGGCTCCGCACGGTGTTCAGCGAGACGACCAGCTCGCGGGCGATCTCCGGCCCGCTGAGCTCGGTCCCGAGCAGTCGGAGCACCTCCTGCTCACGCTCGCTCAGCGGCTCCACCAGGTCGGGCGCGGCGCTGGGGCCGGCGTCGTCGTGGGGAAGGCGGCGAGCAGCCGTCCGACGTACTCGGGACGCGAATCCTCGGTCGGCGGCCGCCGCCAGCAGCGCCG
The DNA here is from genome assembly GCA_963813615.1 of uncultured Actinomycetota bacterium. Taxonomy (GTDB): domain Bacteria; phylum Actinomycetota; class Actinomycetes; order Propionibacteriales; family Nocardioidaceae; genus Nocardioides. The sequence continues at coordinate 389,355 of CAWFAE010000015.1, read as the reverse complement.
CCATCGGCGCGCCCTCGTCGACGAACGTCCGGACGTATCCCTCCGGCTCGGCCAGCCGCAGCGCCGCCTCGAGCGACTCGAGGGCGGCCGGCAGGTCGCCGCGCTGCCTGGTGCGCCAGCGCCTGCACGACCCGGATCTCGATGAGCGAGCCCGGACCGGCCGCCCTCCTCCGCCGCCTCGGGCGAGGCGCTCCAGGAGGTCGACGGCCTGATCGAGGCTCTCCTCGGCCATCAGCACCCTGGCCAGGGTGAGGTGCTCGAACTCCCGCAGGTAGCTGAGGTCGTCGGTCGGCGGACAGCTCCCTGCTGGTCCACCCAGCGGAGCGCGTCGGCCAACCGTCCCTGCGCGAGCCACACCCGCGCCCGCACCGCCGGAACCGGGCGGACCTCGGGTGAGAAGTCGCCGACGTACACGCGCTCCGCCTCGTCGAGGCAGGAGATCGCCGCGTCCAGATCGCCCTCGGCCTCGGCCAGCCGGGCCATCACCACCCGGCAGCGATAGGCGTTCTGCGGCAGCCCGTTGTGCTCCCCGAGCTCGAGCGCTGCGCGCGAGCTCCTGCCGGGCGGCGTCCAGGTCGTCGAGCTCGTAGAGGAGCGCGCTCCTGCCCACGTGCATGTCCGCCGTCCCGCGCAGCACCGCACCCTCCTGGCCGGCGGCGAGCCGCAGCGCGTGGTCGAAGGTGGCGCATCGCGGCGCGCAACCGACCCGGGTCAGCTGCAGGTCGGCCAGCGTGATCGAGCAGCCGAGCACGTCGGCGATGTGCCCGATCCGCTCGAACGTGCCGCACGCTCTCGGCGTACGACGTGTAGGCGGTCTCGAGGTCCCCGTGCCCCAGGCGGCCAGCCCGATCAGGGCGGAGGCCGCGCCCGCGCGAGGAGGTCGTCGTCCAGCGCGAGCGTCCAGCGCGCTCCGGCGCGAAGACGACGGTGCTGTCGACGTCTCCGTGCATCAGCGCCAGGCCGGCGCGATGGACGGCGACGTCGGCCGGCAGCCGGCGGAACGCCTCGTGGTCCACGACGACCATGTCCGTCCGCGGCGCATCGTCCAGCCATCGCTGGGCGTCCAGCAGCAGCGACTCGACCCCCTCGATGGTCCCGGTGGACAGCCGCGTGCCCGCCAAGGCCCATGCAGAGCACCGGCCGGACCCGGAGCACGTCGCTCGGGCAGCGTCTCCAGCCAGGCCCGCAGCGTCGCCTCGCGTCGATCCCGGCGCAGGGCCGGCATCTCCAGCTCCACCAGGTCGGCCGCGCCCGCGAAGTCCTGCACCGGCCATGGCGTGCCGGATCGCCTCCGCCCGGTCGCCGTTCGCCTCGTGCCAGTCGCTCGCCAGCCGGTGCAGCTCCGGCACCCGGCCGGGCTGCTCGTCGAGCAGTCGTGCCTGCAGCACGTCGGCGAAGAGGTGGTGGTAGCGGTACCAGCGCCGGCGGTCGTCGAGGGGGACCAGGAACAGGTTCCGCTTGTCGAGGTCCTCCAGCATCGCCCGGCCGTCACCCTGCCCGGTGAGCGCGTCGCAGAGCGAGCCGTTCATCCGGTCCAGGATCGAGGTCTGCATCAGGAAGTCCTGGACCTGCTCGGGCTGGCGCTTGAGCACCTCCTCCACGAGGTAGTCGACGACGTAGCGGTCGTCGCCCGCGAAGCCGGCGATGAACCCCGACGCGTCGTCCCGCCCCTCCATGGAGAGCGCGGCGAGCTGCAGCGCCGCGATCCAACCTTCGGTGCGCCCCTCCAGAGCCGCCGACGTCCTCGGGAGTGAGCTCCAGGCCCATCGCGCCGTTGAGGTAGGACGCCGCCTCGTCGGTGGTGAAGCGAAGGTCGGCGGCCCGCACCTCGACCAGCTCGCCCCGCGCCCGGAGGTTCGCCAGCGGCAGCGCCGGGTCGGCCCTGCTCACGATCACCAGATGCAGCCGCGGCGGCAGGTGCTCGAGCAGGAAGTCGATGCCGTCCTGCACCTCGCGCGAGTCGATGACGTGGTAGTCGTCGAGCACCAGGACCACGTCGGTCGGTGCCCGGCCCAGCTCGTTGATCAGCGTGGTGAGCAGCAGCCGGACCGGCGTCGCCTGGGCCTCCTGCAGGAGTGCGAGGGTGTTCGCGCCGATCTCCGGCACCGCCGTACCGCAGCGCGGCGACGACGTAGGTCCAGAAGGTCGCCGGGTCGTTGTCGTTCTGGTCGAGGGACAGCCACGCGGTCGCCCGCTCAGGGCCCGACCCGACGGGTGAGTCCAGCCACTCGGCGAGCAACGTCGTCTTGCCGAATCCGGCCGGGGCCGACACGAGCATCAGCTTGCACCCCAAGCCGCGCTGCAGGCGTTGGCTCAGCCGGGGGCGGGGTACCAGTCCGGATCTGCTGGCGGGGACGTAGAGCTTGGTCTCGAGCAGCGGACCAGCCATACCTGAGGGTAAGGCTCGGAGCCGGGGCTCAGCGCAGGTTCGGCCGAACGTGCAACCCGATCTCGGGGTCGACCACGACCTCCTGGGCCGCGACCAGGCCGCCGGCGTCGAGCTCGACGTCGAGGGGGACGTTGCGCTTGACCAGGGCCAGCGCGATCGGGCCGAGCTCGTGGTGGCGGGCGGAGCCGCCGACCCGGCCGACGACCTTGTCGGCGTGGGTCACGTCGCTGCCGACGTCGGGGAGCAGGTTCTCCGACCCGTCGAGGTGCAGCAGCACCAGGCGCCGCGGCGGACGGCCGAGCGTGTGCACCCGGGCCACGGTCTCCTGACCGCGGTAGCAGCCCTTGTCGAGGTGGACGGCGGGCCCGATCCAGCCCACCTCGTTGGGGATGGTGCGGTGGTCGGTGTCGACGCCGAAGCGCGGCTCGCCGCGGGCGATCCGGAGCGCCTCGAAGGCCCACAGCCCGCAGGCGGGGCCGGCGGCCCGGGCGTACGTCGTGAGCTGGTCGCGCGGCACGAACGAGGCGCCCGTGGGGCGCCAGGTCACCGCGAGCTCCGCGGTCACGTCGGTCACCTCGACCCGCATCATGAACCGCATCCGGTCCAGGAACTCCACCAGCGCGGCGCCGGCACCGGGCTCGGTGTGCGCCGTGAACGCCTCACCGTCGTCGAGGCCGGCGAAGGCGTGCTCCACGTGACCCTGCGGGCTCAGGATCAGGGCCTCGGTCCAGGTGTCGGGAGCCAGGCCGTCGAAGTACTGCGTGGTCAGCGAGTGCAGCCAGGTCAGCCGGTCGGGGCCGCTGATCCGGAGCACGTCGCGGTGGGAGAGGTCGACGAAGCCCTCACCGGCGGCCAGGGTGCGCTGCTCGCCGTAGAGCGAGCCGTAGTGGGCCGCGACCGGCGCGTCGATGCCGTTGCCGGCGACGGCGTCGGTGAGGTCGAGCAGGGGCGAGGTCATTCTGGACACTCCTCACACCGGCCGAAGACGGTGAGATGGCCGAGGTCGGGGATGAAGCCGTGGTCCTCCGAGAGCCGGGACACGAAAGAGGACGCCACATCCACGTCAACCGAGATCACCCGGTGACAATTCCGGCAGACCAGGTGGAAGTGCTCGTGCCCGCCTACGGAGTGGTACGTCGGAGCGCGGTCGCTGAGGTGGGTGTGCCGGACCAGGCCGAGCTCCTCCAGCACCTCGAGCGTGCGATAGACGGTGGAGATGTTCACCGACGAGGCGCGCTCGCGGACGTGCGCGAGCACCTCGTCGGGGGTGGCGTGGTCGAGCTCGTGGACCGCGCCGAGGATCAGCTCGCGCTGCGGCGTCAGCCGGTAGCCCCGCTCGCGCAGGGTCGACTTCCAGTCCGAGACGTCTTCAGACACGCTTCAGCCTCGCCCACAGGTGCGGTTGCAGCTCCTGGCCCATCGCCGCCATGTCGTAGGCGTAGAGCAGGTCGCCATCGACGTTGCCGTAGAGCCGCTTGCCGCCGACGTACTCCTTGGCGGTCTCGGTCCGGGCGACCGCATCGGTCGCGATCTCGAGCTTCCCGCCCTCGGCCTGGCCGTACCAGATCTCCACGAACCCGGTCGGGTGCGCCAGCACCACCTCGATCCGGCCCTCCGGCTTGGCGCGCACGAACCCGGTCTCGAGTGCGGCGTCCCGCACCTTCTCCCCCGCCTCGTCGACGATCCAGGCGCGGGAGAGGTAGTGGAAGAACGGCCGGCCGTCGTGGGTGAAGATCAGCTCCTGGCCGAACTCGAACGACTCGATCGTGGGGTAGTCGCCGTGCCCGTTGCCGGCCCAGGTGCCGAGCAGCCAGGCGATCGGGCCGCAGTCGGGGTGCAGGTTGTCCGGAATCTCGAACGGCATGATGCAGGAGTCTAGTGTCGAGACATGGCTCGAGATCTGGTCGTGAAGGTCACCTGCGGGGTGGAGGCGCCCGAGCGGTGCAACCAGGGTTTCACCGTCGCCGCCACCGCGGCGGCCGCCGGCTCCCAGGTCAGCCTGTGGCTCACCGGTGACGCCGCCTGGCTCGCGGTGCCGGGTCGCGCCGAGGAGCTGCAGCTGCCGTTGGCCACCCCGATCGACCAGCTGCTGTCGGCGGTGCTCGTCGCGGGGTCGGTGACCGTCTGCGCGCAGTGCGCGGGGCGGCGGGAGATCGGCGAGGACGACGTGCTGCCCGGCGTACGCATCGCGGGAGCGGCGGCGTTCGTCGACGAGGTCACCCGCGACGGGGTGCAGGCACTCGTCTACTAGGAGCCATCGTCCAGATGCCGTGACCTCGGTTCATGTAACACGTTGTAACCGATACGTTGCCTCGCGTTCTCGGGATTCATGGGGAGGGAAGTTCGGCCATGCGTCGTCTTTTCATGCTCTGCGCTCTGATCGTGGCCTTGGCGCTGTCGTTCATGGCTCCGCCTTCGGCCACGGCGGGCGGGGTGACACTCACCAGTGACGACTGCGGGCCGCGTCCGCAGAAGATCGACGGCACCTACTGGTCCTGCACCCTGGCCGAGGACTTCGAGGGCTCCGAGCTCAACCGGGCGGTCTGGATGCCGCAGACGATCTTCCGCTCGGGAAGCCCCACCGCCTGGACGTGCTACATCGACGACCCCTCGGTGCTCTCGGTGCACGATGACGCGTTGCACCTCACCGTTCGCAAGCTGCCGGAGCCGCAGCCGTGCGCGGGGCAGAAGAACGCCCTCACCCCGTACGTCGCCGGCATGGTGTCGACGTACCGGCTGTTCAGCCAGAAGTACGGCCGTTTCGAGGCGAGGATCAAGAACACCGCCACCACGGCTCCCGGACTCCAGGAGTCCTTCTGGCTCTGGCCCGACGACCGCTACAACACCGCGGTGTGGCCGGCCGCGGGCGAGATCGACATCGCCGAGACCTACTCGCAGTTCCCCGACCTCGCCGTCCCGTACCTGCACTACACGTGGTACGACAACGGCGGACCGGTCCCGGGGCTCAACACGGCCTGGGACTGCGTGGCGCAGCGCGGCGAGTACAACACCTACACGCTCGAGTGGACCGCGACCCGGCTGGAGATCAAGGTCAACGGGACGACCTGCCTGGTCAACACCAGCGGCGACCCGGCCTTCCAGAAGCCCTACATCGTGGCGCTGACCCAGCTGATGGGTGTTCGTGGAAATGCCTACACCGGGGCGGCGCCGATGCCCGCGACGATGAGCATCGACTATGTGCGGGTCTGGGAGTAACCACCCACGGCCGTGCGATCCACGACTGGCAATGACAACGGCTTCCCGCAGGCGCACAGCTGGGGGGTACTTGGGAAAGGTGCCCTCATGCGCAAGGGTGCTCGCCTCGCTGCTGCTTGCGATAACCGCCCTGACCCCACCGCCATCCGCTGGCGCGGAAAGCTCGGCCGCGACCAAGATCCGCGTGCGGCTGGACGCACCTCGGACCGTGGACCACGACACGGCGCGACTGCGGGGCAAGGTGGCCGGTCGGGACACCGTCACGATCCAGCGCTACGCCTTCGGCAAGGGTCGCTGGATCCGAGTGAAGCGGGTCCGGGCGAACCGTACGGGTGTCTTCACGACGACGGTGCCGAAGACCGGCCGCTGGCAGCGGTACCGCGCGGCGGCAGGCCCCGCGAAGAGTGTTCCCCGGCGGGTCCCCGCGGCGAGCGATCGGGCCGATGCCTGCGGCATCCGTCCCCAGAAGGCGGACGGCTCCTACTGGGCCTGCACGCTGGCCGAGAACTTCACCGGCTCCGAGCTGAACCGTGAAGTCTGGATGCCACAGACGTACTTCCGCTCCGGGAGCGACACGACCTGGGCGTGCTATCTCGACCACCCCTCGGTGCTCTCCGTCCACGACGGCGCGTTGCACCTCACCGTTCGCAAGCTGCCGGTGCCCCTGCCCTGCGCCGGCTGGAGGTTCGCCCTCACGCCGTACGTCGCCGGCTCGGTGGCGACGTACCGGCTCTTCAGCCAGCAGTACGGCCGCTTCGAGGCGCGGATCAAGAACACCGCCACCGCGGCTCCCGGGCTCCAGGAGTCCTTCTGGCTCTGGCCCGACGACCGCTACAACACCGAGCCGTGGCCCGCCGCCGGCGAGATCGACATCGCCGAGACCTACTCGCAGTTCCCCGCCCGCGCCGTCCCGTACCTGCACTACACGGAGAACGACAACGGTGGTCCGATCGACGGAGTCAACACGGCCTGGGACTGCACCGCCTACCGCGGCGTCTTCAACACCTACACGCTCCAGTGGACCGCGACCCGGCTGGAGATCAGGGTCAACGGGAAGAGCTGCCTGGTCAACACCAGCGGTGACCCGGCCTTCCAGAAGCCCTACATCATCGCGCTGACGCAGCTGCTCGGCACCGGCGACAACGAGTACGACGGCCGGGCGCCGCTGCCCGCGACGACGACTGTCGACTACGTGAAGGTCTGGAAGTAGGCCTCAGGCAGCGTTGAGGCCGAGGAGGGTGCGCGCCTCCGTCGGCGTCATCGGCCGACGCTGGGCGATGGCGCCGAGCGCCACGGCCCGCTCCACGAGCTGGGTGTTGCTCTCGACGGGGACGCCCCGGCTGATCGTGAGCACGTCCTCCATGCCGACCCGCAGGTGGCCGCCCTTGGCCAGTGCGGTCATCGCCACCGCCAGCGTGGTGCGGCCGATGCCGGTGGCCGACCACGAGGTGACCTGCGGCGGCAGCGCGGCCACCCCGGCCACCAGGGCGTCGGCGGTGCCGGGCATCCCGCCGGGCACGCCCATCACGAAGTCGCAGTGCACGCGGCCGCCGTACGGCAGGCCGTAGCGGTCGAGCAGCCGCCGGAGCGCGGCCACCTGGCCCAGGTCGAAGAGCTCGAACTCCGGGACCACCTCGCGCTCCTGGCTGAGCTGGTAGAGGTCGCAGACGAAGGGCCACGGGTTGCTGAACACGTCGTCGCCGAAGTTCGTCGTGCCCATGGTCAGGCTGCAGGAGTCGGGCTTCGCGTCGAGCACCTTCAGCCGGTCGTCCAGGGGGTCGTGCACCGACCCGCCCGTGGACAGCTGGACCACCAGGTCGGTGGCCTCGCGCAGCGCGGCGACGGTGTCCTTCAGCCGGCCCTGGTCGAGGGTCGGCCGGTGCTCGCCGTCGCGGATGTGGACATGGATCATCGCCGCGCCCGCCGCCTCGCACTCGCGGGCCGCGGCGACCAGCTCCTCGAGGGTGGTGGGCAGCTGGGGGCAGTCGGCCTTGGCGGTCTCGGCGCCGGTGGGCGCGACGGTGACCAGCAGGGCCTCGGGAGGTACGTCGGACATGGCGGCATCGTGCCAGAGGCCGGCGCCCGGGACCTCCTCAGCGTCGGGCTTCGGTGAAGAAGCTCTCCTCGCGGGTCTCGATCTTCTCGAGCTCGGGCAGCTCGCCCTCGAGGAACTTCCGGTCGGAGATCTCGCTGTCCGCGAAGCCGGCCTCGACCAACATCTTGCGAACCAGCCCCCGGGTCGGCTGCCAGCGGTGGATGTGGCCGCCGATCTTGGACATCAGTGCCCGCTTGCCGGTGGGTCGCTCCAGGGGATGCGACCCGAGGCGCAGGAGGTAGCGGTGCCCCGCCTCGCCGGTGTCATCGCCCGACTCGATCAGCTCGCGTGCCCAGGCCTCGCCGTCAGGCAGCGCCAGAGCGAAGCACCCCGCCCGGCCTCAGCACCCGGAAGCACTCCTTGAGGATCGCCTCGGCGTCGCTGTAGTAGATGTGCTCGAAGAAGTGCGAGGAGTAGATCGCGTCGACCGAGCCGTCGTCGAACGGGAGCTTCTTGGTGAGGTCATGGCGCACGATGTGCGCCTCCCACGGCGTCAGGTGGTGCTCGTCGATCAGGCCGGTCTTCCGCAGCGCGCGTGCCGCCCACGGCGCGTGCCGCAGGAGCATGGTCGGCGAGCGGTCGAGGTTGACCCAGGTCTTCGGACCCGTGGGTCCGGACCCCAGGTTGACCATCAACGGTCGCTGAGCGAAGACGCTCTTGCGGTCGGGCATGCGCGCATTGAACCACGCAGAACTAGCGTGTGATTGTGCGTTCCGTCCTGCAGCGAGCCACCCGGGCCAGCGTCACCGTCGAGGGCGAGATCGTGGGTGGGTTCGACGCGCCTGGCCTCGTCGTACTCCTCGGGGTGACCCACGACGACGGCCCTCGCGAGGTCGAGTGGATGGCGAACAAGATCCGCGACGTCCGGCTGATGCGGGACGAGCGCTCGATCGGCGAGCTCGGGGCGCCGGCGCTGGTGATCAGCCAGTTCACGCTGTACGGCGACGCGCGCAAGGGTCGCCGCCCCACCTGGCAGGCGGCCGCGCCCGGCCCGGTCGCGGAGCCGATCTACGACGCCGTCTGCGACCGGATGGCGGAGCTCGGGACGCCGGTGAGCCGCGGCCGGTTCGGCGCGGCGATGGCGGTGGAGCTCGTCAATGACGGGCCCATCACGCTGGTGCTGGACAGTCCCGGCACCTCGGCGGCGCCGGCTCGTTAACGTCCCTGGCGACCCCGACCCTTCGACGAAAGTGCTGACGCTGACATGGTGCGGCTCCCCGCGAGGCTGAAGCCCCTGTTCCCGTACCTGAAGCCGATGTACGTGCAGGCCACCCGGATGGTCGCGCCGACGAACCAGCTCCTCTCCCGGACCCGGGGCGGCCAGCTGCCCAGCGGCGTCGTACCGACCCTGGCGGAGGCGGCCGTGTCGACCGGCGGTCGCTACGAACAGGCCCGCGCGGCGGAGGGCGTGGAGCGGCCGCCGATGACGGGCCTGCCGGCCGACATGCCGCTGACCGACCCGAGCGACGGCCAGTCGTTCGCCGCGATCGGCGTCGCCGAGCTCCCCGGCGGGAGGGTGCTCGGTCCGCACCACGCGGTGATCAGCGGTCGGGGCGACCTGGTCCAGGAGGTCAGCTGGTACTTCGGCACCCACCGGCCCCGGGAGCACCCGGTCTTCCTCAACCCGTTCCCCTCCCCGCCGTTGCACGTCGACGGCCGGCTCGGGGTGCTCGCCGCGCGCGGCGACGTGAACTACTACCACTACCTGATGGACGTGATCGTCAAGCTCGGCGTACTCGAGCAGACACCGTCCGTCCCGGCGCCCGAGCGCTGGTACGCCTCGGCGAGCGGTCCGCCGTTCCAGCGCGAGCTGCTCGAGCTGGCCGGGCTCCCGGCCGACTCCCTCGTCGACGCCGTCGAGCATCCCCACGTCGAGGCGGAGGTGCTGGTGGTGCCCGCCCCGCCCGCGATGTCCGAGGTGAACCCGCCCTGGGCGGTGCAGTGGCTGCGCGACCGGCTCCTCCCCCGCGTCGACCTCGACGGCCCCCGCCAGCGGATCTACGTCACCCGCGGCCCGTCGGCCAACAACCGGACGGTCCTCAACGACGACGAGGTGACCGCCCTCCTCGAGTCGCGCGGGTTCGTCGCGGTCGACCCCGGCACGATGACCGTGGCCGAGCAGATCCGGACCTTCGCGAACGCCGACGCCATCGTGGCCACGCACGGCGCCGCGCTCGCCAACCTGACCTTCGCCACCCCGGGCGCGACCGTGATCGAGCTGTTCCCGGTCGGCTGCCTGCTGCCGGACTACTGGCGGCTGGTCTCGGGCATCCCAGGCGTCAACTACCGCTATCTCACCGCGCACGGCAAGGCCCCCCGCCGCGGCCGGGCGGCGACCATCGTGCGCGACATCCAGGTCGACGTACCCGCCCTCCAGCGGCTGCTGGACGAGCTCGACTGAACCGTAGGATGCGCCCCATGCCGACCACCGTGCTCGTCGAGCCCGACGTCACCGGGCACCGCTTCCAGGCGGTGGCCAACGTCGCGCTGCGGGCCCAGAAGGACGGCGACCACGTCGTGCTGCTCACCTCGAGCGGTGCGGTCACCAGCGACGCGTTCAAGGTCTACCTCTCCGACGTCCCGCTCGAGGCCGTCGAGGTGTACGACGAGATGCACCCGCCCACGGCGGCCATGCTCGAGGGCGTGGTCGCCCGCTGCCGTGACGACGACGTCCGCACGGTCGTGGTGATGGACGCCGACCAGACCCTGAAGAAGTGGTGGCTGCTCGCGCCGCGGGCCTTCCGCCGCCTGCCCAAGCGCCCCCAGGTCGTCTTCTTCTACACCCGCTACCCCGCCCGGGTGCCGCTCGACGACCGGGTGCAGGTGAAGCTGCGGGTCACCAAGGCGCTGCTGACCGTGGTCACCATGGCGACCGGCACTCTGCACCGGGCCGCAGGCTTCGCCGGCCGCGACGACCTGCACAAGGGCTGGCTGGTCAAGCGGGCCCGCGACCCCGAGATCTGCGGCTCACACTCCCGTGACCGGGCCGCGCTGCGCGAGGAGCTGGGGCTCCCGCAGGACCGGCGGCTGGTCGGCATCTTCGGCCTGATCTCGGAGCGCAAGAACGCCAAGCTCGTCTTCGAGGCCCTGCAGGCCGGTGACATCGACGCCGACCTGCTGCTCGCCGGCGTGATCGAGCCCGAGGTCCAGGCCTGGATCGACGCTCTGCCGTCGGAGGAGAAGGCTCGGGTCCACACCTTCCCGGGCTTCCTCGACAACACCCTGCTCGACAAGCTGATCGCCGCCGTCGACGTAGCCCCGATCGCGCTCACCAACAACGGCCCGAGCGGGATCATGGGCAAGGCCCTGGCCGCGGAGGTGCCGGTGGTCTCGGCGGGCTCCACGGTGCGGGCCCGGGAGCTGCGGGCCACCGACGGGGGCGAGCTCGCGGAGCTGACCCCGGAGAGCCTGGCCGCGGCGATCCAGCGGGTCTTCGACCGTCCGGCCGACGCACCCCGGCGCAGCAGTGTGCCGCCGGCCACGGCCGAGGAGTTCGCGACCGTCGTCCTCGGTCGCTGAGCCGCGGGGGCTAGCCCAGAGGCGAGCGGAGGGACGCGACCTCCTCCGCGATCTCCGGCTCGACCACCACGATCGGCTGCCCGGAGCGCTCACGCCGGCGCGAGAAGATCAGGATCGGGACCACCTGCACGCTGGTGCTGACGATCAGCAGCGAGAGCAGCGGGCCGACGGCACCGAGCTCGGCCGACAGCCAGGTCGACATCAGGATGTTGGTCGGCAGGGTGATCACGGCGCAGATGGCCACGAACCGCGCGCCGGCCGGGTCGACGAGACTCATCGACAGCGGGTAGGCGATGGCGAGCAGCACCATCACCAGCGCGGCCACGGCCGGCAGGACGTAGCCGAGGTTGATCCGGTCGCCGCCGATCAGGTGGCCGATCGGGTCGGCGAGGAGCACCAGGGCCGCCCCGCAGACCATGGTGCCGGCCCCGAACGCGAGGAAGACCTTGCCGAGGCGGGGTCCGTGCTCGCCCTTCGAGCGGGCCTCGGTGAACATCGGCCAGAGCGGCTGGGCGGCCGCCACGATGAGCGCGATGATCGGCGCGCAGAGCTGCAGGACGACGGAGTAGTTGGCGACCGCCTCCTCCGTGGAGACGTGGCTGAGCACGATCCGGTCGGTGCAGAACGTGATCGGCACGCACAGCGAGGTGATCAGCATCGGCCCCGAGAGCGACCGGATCCTCGCACCGGGGAACCGGTCCCGCCAGGGGATCTCGTACAGCACCCGGCGCCACGGGAACCCGACCAGCCTGCTGCTGACCAGCATCGTGACCAGGTTGATCACGAGCAGGGCGAGCGGCGGGACCACCATCACCAGCCGCGCGTCGAGGTCACCCACGATCAGGGCGATCACGACGAGCAGCGACACCGGCGCCAGGAACGAGCCCACGACGATGGCGACATGGTTGCGGTTCGCACCGAGCATCACGCTGGTCGCCAGGCCGGGGACGAACGTCAGCGCGAAGACGACCAGGGCGAGCACGGTGGCCCAGTTGGAGCCCGACGCGTTGCCCAGCAGGTCGGGCCAGAGGTCGAGAGCTCCCAGCGCGGTGGCCACCACGGCCAGCCCGAGGGCCGAGAGGCTCAGCACCCGCGACGCCGTCAACGCGGCGCGGGCCGAGCGGTCGTCGTCGACGCCGTGCGCCGCGACCGCCTGCGTGACCGAGGCGCCGACCCCCAGGTTGTTGAGCGGGATCAGCGCCATCAGTGCGATCACCAGGGCGTAGGTGTTGAAGGCGTGCAGCCCGTAGTGGTCCAGGATCAACCGGCTTGCCAGCAACGTGGCGATCGCTTGCGGGACCAGCCCGAGGAGACGCGCGCCACCGCTGAGGAGCAGGTGCTTCATTCGTCGACGATCCCCCAGCGTGCCCGCGGCATCTCGACGACCTCGGGCCAGGCCAGCACGGCGTCCTCGTGCCGGCGAAGGATCTCCACGAGCAGCTCCTTCGGGTCGGTGAAGTCCCGGGGCTCGAGCGGCTCGTGCACCTGGATGTAGCTGCTGCCGTCGTCGCTGCGGCAGGGTGTGGCCACCACGACCTGACTGTTCGTCCGGGTGGCGATCACCGGAGCTCCGAACGACGAGAGCACCCGGCGACCGAGGAAGCTCACCTCGGTGTGACCCGGGAGGTCGGAGGCGATGGACATCGTCATGCCCGGCCGCAGCCGGGCCTGGATGGCGTCGAGCCCGCCGACGGCCGGGACCAGCAGGTTCTCCGCCCGCATCACCCGGACGTGCTGCCGGAGCCCGGAAGGGGTGTCCGGTCCGAGCACCTTCGGCGACACGAGGACGGCGATAGGGGCGCCGGCCCGCTTGAGGGAGACGAAGAGCCCTTCGTAGAAGTTGTGGTGCATGAAGCTGAGCACCACGCTCCGGTCGGGGTCGCGGCGCGTGGTCAGCCACTCGATGCCCCTGATCTCCTGGTTCGACAGCACCTCGGGGTGCCAGCGGAGATAGGTGCGAGACAGCGAGAAGCTCGCGAACTCACGGGCCAGCGCCGGCACCTCGTCGGCCCGCTCGGTGAACTCCAGGAGGAACCGCATCTGGCGCTCCTGGGCCAGCCGGTAGTCGTCGTCGGTCCAGAGCCTCGTCACCTTGCGGTCGACCAGGGCTGGGATCCGGCTGACCGGCACCAGCCGCCTCAGGGTTTGCAGGCGGTCCATCGCCCCGTACGCCCTCTCCCGCGCATCCACGGTCAGTACAACTGCGGGTGATGCCTCAGGTCACGCCGAGAAGGACCCGGCCCTAGCCCTCGGGGATCTCGCCGAAGCGGGCCCGGGGCGACTCCAGTGCCTCGGGCCACTCGAGGATGGACTGCTCGAACCTGCCCAGCAGATCGATCAGCAGCTTCTCCGGGTCGGCGTAGTCCGACGGCTCGATCGGCTCATGGAGCTGGACGTAGGGACCGTCGGCGTCCCGGTGGTTCGTGGCCAGCACGATCTGGCTGTTCGTGAGCTGGGCCAGGCGCGGTGTGCCGAACGGCGCCAGCACCTCGCGACCGAGGAACGTCACGGGGGTGCGCCCGGGGAAGTCGACGGCCAGAGCCATCACCACGCCTGGCCCCAGCTCGGCAGCCAGCCCCTTCGTCCCGACCTCGGCGTTCACCGTCGGCCCGCCGCGGCGTGCGAGGCGCATGTGCTGCGCGAACGCTATCCCCGCCTCGGGCCTCGTGATCGCCTCTGTCACGACGACCTTGATCGGGGGCCCACCGGCTCGCCCGATCGACGCGAACATCGCCTCGTAGCGGTGGTGGTGCATGAAGCTCAGGATCACGCCGCGTGACTCGTCGCGGCGGCTGGTCAGCCACTCCAGGCCCTTGATCCGCTGGGAGGTGACGACTCGGGGATGCCAGCGCATGAAGGCGCGGATCATCATCTGCTCGGCGTAGGCGTGGGCCAGCTGCGGCACCTCCGAGGCCCGCTCCGAGCAGCCGAGGAGGAACTCCATCTCGGACTCCTGCTCGGCGCGGAACGCGTCGTTCTCCCAGATCTTGTCCAGGCGTCGCCGAACGACGGTCGGGACGACGGCGGGCGGCACGAGGCGGCGCAGCTGGTGGACGTTCTGCAACATCAGCGCGATCCGGCGAGGCGTGACTTCGCGTCGTACAGCCCTTCGACGGCCTTCCGCAGGAGGCTCGCGTCGTACGGTCTGCGCAGCATCTCGGCGTACCGCCGCACCGATTTCTCGAACGCAGCCTCGAGCACGGCGGCGGCGTCGGAGTCCGGAAGCACCTGGCGGGCGACGTGGTTCCAGACCCGCACGTCGAGGCGACACCTGTGGTCGAGCAGCTCGCGGCTCCGGGGCGTGAGCTCGACGCCCAGGTCGGGGCGCCAGCGGGGCGGCACCGACGTGCGTTCGTTGAGCTGGGCGTCGGGGAGATCGGCACCGAGCCAGGCGGACAGCTCGGTGATGAAGGCAGGGTTCTCGACGAGGTTGACGTGCGCGAACCCGTCCAGCCGCTCGACAGCCGCCGCGACCAGGGCGTCGTCGTCGGCCTCGGCGATGAACTCCGTGCGGGCCAGCGCCGGGTGCGGCCAGGCGAGGAACCGAGTGATCGTGTTGTCGACGCTCGGTGCGACGGCGGCTTGGTCCAGGTACTCGCGCAGTGGTCGGCGTCCGGCCCGGAAGGCGTCGCCGGAGCGACCCCAGTGGCGCAAGGTGAAGTCCGACAACGAGCGGCAGTGCAGCCACTGGGACAGCAGGCGTACCTGGGGGGTGCGCAGCACGGTGATGTGGTCGGCGCCGGGGTAGCGCACGGTCGTCGTGCCGGGCGCCACGTGTGCGGTGACCAGGCTCGCGTCGGCCGGCAGCTCCTCGGGCGAGAGGTAGATGCCGGCCCGGAGCTCTGGGGAGATGCCGTCGATGTCGTCGTACGCGCCGAACAGGGCGGTGTCGATTCCCCCGTGCACGGCCACGGCCGGCTTCAGCACCTGGTCGAGCGCGGCGCCGAGCGATGTCCCGGCGGTCTTCGGGATGTGGCTGAACACCAGGGGATGGCCAGGGCCGTAGCTCCGCATAGCGACTAGGCCCGGCCAGCCGCCGCGCGCCATCCGGGCACCTTCTCCGGGAGCAGCTCATGGCAGCGGTCCGTGAGGTGCTCCGCCCACCGGGTCGGGGTGTACTGGCCGGCCAGCTCGGTGCTGCGCATGCTCATCGCCCTGCGGTGCTCGGGGTCGGCCGAGGCCACCCAGGTCATCGCGGAGGCGAGCTCGTCGACCTTGTCGGGCGCCACCACCCGGCCGTTGTAGCCGTCGAGGACGAGACGCGACGCGCCGCCGCAGGTGCTCGTGCAGATCACCGCCTGGCCGGACGCGGCCGCCTCCTGCAGAACGACGCCCCACGGCTCGAACCGGCTGGGGAGCACGAAGCAGCCGGACGCCGCCATCACCTCGGGCAGGTCCTTCGGGGAGACGAAGCCGAGCAGGTCCACGCCGTCGATCGCCTTGAGCTCCTCGTCCATCGGGCCGATGCCCGCGACCTTGAGCGGCCACGGATCCGGCGAGGCTGCCCGGTAGCGGCGGTAGGCCTCCGCGAGCACGTCCACGCCCTTCACGTCGACCAGCCGGCCGGTGAACAGGAACGAGCTCTGCGGCGGGTCCTGCGGCCCGGTGAAGAACGGGTCGTCGCAGGTGTAGAGGCCGACGATGATCTCGTGCTGGTCGAACCCGAGGTGCCGGGCGAACACCGCCTGCTCGTCGCCGGGCATGAACGCCGCGTCGAACGCCGGCTGGATGAACAGGTTGCGGGTGACCCGGCCGAGCCACTGCTTGGGCCGGCCCAGCCACTGGTGGTCCATCACCACGATCCGCAGCGCCCGCTTGCGCCACTTGCGCGCGGCCTTCATGTACGCCGGGATGTGCCACGAGTTCACGATCAGGACGTCGGGCTGGAACTCGTCGAGCTCCCGCATCAGCAGGTCCGCGTCGGGCTCGCCGCTCCAGCCGACGGCGTCCAGGCCCTCGGTGAGCTCCGCGTCGTCGAACGGCGCGAGGTACGGCGGGTGGACCAGCGCCTCCTGGTACATCAGCTTCACGTCGTGGCCCTGCTTGACCAGCGCGTGCATGCCCGACGTCGAGTAGCCGGTGATGTACTGCCAGGCCAGGTAGTAGCGCATCAGGCGACCAGGTCCCGGAAGTAGGCGATGGTGCGGGCCAGCCCCTCGTCGAGGGAGATCGTCGGGCGACCAGGCGAGCAGCTCGCGGGCCCGGGTGATGTCGGGGCGGCGGCGGACCGGGTCGTCCTCGGGGAGCGGCAGGTACTTCAGCTCGCTCCCGCTGTCGACCAGCTCGAGCACCTTGGTGGCCAGCTCGACCATCGTGAACTCGCCGGGGTTGCCCAGGTTGATCGGCCCGGTCACGTCGTCGGAGGTCTCCATCAACGACACCAGGCCGGTCACCAGGTCGTCGACGTAGCAGAACGAGCGGGTCTGGGCGCCGTCGCCGAAGACGGTCAGCGGCTCGCCGTGCAGCGCCTGGACGATGAAGTTCGAGACCACCCGGCCGTCGTCGGGGAGCATCCGCGGGCCGTAGGTGTTGAAGATCCGGGCCACCTTGATCGGCAGCTGGTGCTGGCGGTAGTAGTCGAAGAACAGGGTCTCGGCGCAGCGCTTGCCCTCGTCGTAGCACGACCGGATGCCGATCGGGTTGACGTTGCCCCAGTAGGACTCGTCCTGCGGGTGCATCGACGGGTCGCCGTAGACCTCGGAGGTGGAGGCCAGCAGGATCTTGGCGCCGGTCCGCTTCGCCAGGCCGAGCATGTTGATCGACCCGTGCACACAGGTCTTGGTCGTCTGCACGGGGTCGCGCTGGTAGAAGACCGGCGAGGCCGGGCAGGCCAGGTGGTAGATCTCGTCGACCTCGACGTACAGCGGGAACGTCACGTCGTGGCGCATCAGCTCGAAGCCGGGCTCGTCCATCACCTTGTAGAGGTTGCGCCGGGTGCTCGAGTAGAAGTTGTCGACCACCAGGACGTCGTGTCCCTCGTCCAGGAGGCGACGGGTCAGGTGCGACCCGATGAACCCGGCACCGCCCGTGACCAGGATGCGCTTGCTGGACGCGGCGTAACCAGGCATGCCGAACCTCTCTGTCTTGGTCGAGTAGCCGCGAGCGATGCGGCTACTCGACCAACGAGAAGGTCCTCAGATGGTGACGGTGACCTCCGCGACGCTGCCCACCGCGGCCTGCACCTTCTCGTCCACCGGCTCGGCCTGCGGCGCCAGGGTGCGCAGCGTCCACTGCCCCTCGCCCGCGAAGAAGCGGAAGTGGCCGGTCGCGGACGTCGGCACCTCGGCGGTGAACTCGCCGGTGCGGTCGAGCAGCCGCACGTAGGCGTTGCCCACCGGCTCGCCGTCCCGCACGACCTGGCCCTGGATGATCGCCTCCTTGGCGACGTCGACGCCGTCGAGCGACAGGCCGCCCTCGGTCGCGCCGCACATCAGGCGTCACCGGGCTCGTCGCCGAGGGCCACGGGCACGCCGACGAGCGAGCCGTACTCGGTCCAGGAGCCGTCGTAGTTCTTCACGTTCTGCTGGCCGAGCAGCTCGCGCAGGACGAACCAGGTGTGCGAGGAGCGCTCGCCGATCCGGCAGTAGGCGATGGTGTCCTTGTCCCAGTTCACGCCGGCCTCGGAGTAGATCTCCTTGAGCTCGTCGTCGGACCGGAACGTGCCGTCGTCGTTGGCCGCCTTGCTCCACGGGACGTTGGCCGCGGTCGGGATGTGCCCGGCGCGCTGCGCCTGCTCCTGCGGCAGGTGGGCGGGGGCGAGCAGCCGGCCGGCGAACTCGTCGGGGCTGCGGACGTCGACCAGGTTCTTGGTCCCGATCGCCTCGACCGTCTCGTCGCGGAACGCGCGGATCGAGTGGTCCTGCTCCTGCGCGGTGTACGTCGTGCGCTCACGCTGGGGCAGCTCGTCGGTGAGCTCGCGGGAGTCGAGCTCCCACTTCTTGCGGCCGCCGTCGAGCAGCTTGACGTCCTGCGTGGCCGTAGAGCTTGAAGTACCAGTAGGCGTAGGCGGCGAACCAGTTGTTGTTGCCGCCGTAGAGCACGACGGTGTCGTCGTTGGCGACACCCCGCTCGGACAGCAGCGCCTCGAACTGCTCCTTGCTGACGAAGTCACGACGGACCTGGTCCTGCAGGTCGGTCGTCCAGTCGAGCTTGATCGCGCCCTTGATGTGGCCCTTGTCGTAGGCCGTGGTGTCCTCGTCCACCTCGATCAGCACGATGCCGGGGGTGTCGAGGTTGTCCGCCACCCACTGGGCGGGGACGAGCGAGTTGTCGCGGGTCATGTCTTCTCTCTTTCGATCCTTGGTTGCGGTGGTCAGTTGAGACAGTGCTAGTTGAGTACGGGGGTTTCGAGACGGTCGCTGCGCGACCTCCTCGACCACCGGACGGAGAGCAGGTACAGCTCGCAGCCCAGGCAGAGCCCGAAGACCGCGTTGAGCAGCGCCGCTACCAGGGCGAGACCGGTGGCGACGAGGCCGAGCAGGTCGAGGCCGGCCACGAAGCCGACCAGCCCGACCAGCGCGAACCCGAGACCGACGGCCTGGGCGAACCGCGGCGGCGCGGCGTCCTCCAGCTCGCTCGGTGCGGCCAGGCGGGGCCGCACCACCGTCCGGAAGACCCACGCAAGTGGGGTGCGCTGGACGCCGAGCGCGGCGCCCACGGCGAACAGCGCGGCCTGGACACCCAGCAGCGCCGTGGCGAACCCGCTCGGTGCGGTGAGCAGGACCACTGCCAGCACCAAGGCGGTGACATAGGCGGTGAACCGGGGTCCGCGCGGGTCGATCGATACCGGGCGGGGGGCTGGGCTCTGCGTGCTCATGGGAGGTCCTCTGTCCAGACGTTGGTGACATGGGCCCGTGCGCGCGTTCACGCGATGGGTTTACTAGAGTAAACCGATCAACTTAGCGGATTTGAAGCAGGACCCGCTCAGGACATTCGACACAGCGCCGAGCGCACGCGGCAGTGATCCACCGCGCGGCGCTTGGTCAGCCAGGTCGAGGACATGGGGACGACAGTACGGACTGGCATCACGCCTCGCCCCGGCCCGTCTCACGATCTGGTCGCTCGGTCCACGATTTGGACTAGCAGGTCGTCGGGGCGACGCTGGACTCGTTCTCCGACCGGGGACCGGGCGTCACCGAGACCTCGGTCGGCGCGGTCTGGTCGGGGCCGGTGACCATCGTCCAGGTGACGACACGGGTCTGCCCGGGATCCAGCGGCAGCCCCAGCGACACCACGTCGCGGCCGCGGTAGTGGTCGACCGCCGGGTCCGGCAGCGGCTCGCCGTTGAAGGCGATCTCGCGGATCGTTCCACCAGCCGGCGCGTAGAGGTCGGCGACCACGAGCTGGTCGCCCGGCTGGACGGAGTCACCGAACCCGTCGGCGAAGCCGACGACCGTCCGCGGCAGCTGCGCGACGTCCGGTGGGGTGTCGGAGGTGACCTGCAGTCGGGCCGTCAGGGTCTGCCTGCCGTTCTCGCACGAGACGCTGGTGACCTGGACCTCGTGATCGAGGAAGAACGACATCTTCGCCCCGGTGCCGTCGTTGAGGTAGACCCCCACCTGGGGCGTGTCCGAGGGCGCCTCGTCGACCTCGCCCGCGATGGTGGTGCCCGCGATCACCGCCTGCTCGTCCGGGGCGAACAAGTGCATCAGGATGCGGCGTTCGTTGACCCCGCGGATCAGCCCGGTCACGAGGTCCACGGGGTTGCCGTGACCGTCGGCGAACAAGTCGAAGGCGGTGTCGGCGACCGCGTTGAAGAAGCCGTCCTGGCTGACCTGGTCTGCGTACCTCAGGTAGGCGAGGTGCTCGACCTCCGTGACCAGCGTCTGCTCGGTCAGGGTCCGGCCCTCGACCTGTATCTCGGTTGTCCCGAGCAGGTAGGACGCCGCGACCGGGTCGACCACGAAAACCCCGTCGATGTCGGTCCCCGTCTCCAGCCGCCACCTGGCCCGCCACAGCTCGGCGGCCCGCGGCAGGTCGGGCGTGAAGTTGGAGTCCAGGAAGTAGGTGCCGAGCTGCCGCCCGTACAGCTCGCGCTCATCGGCGGTGAGCGGCAGCACCGGCTTGTCGAGCTCGCCCATCGCCCCGGCGGAGCCCTGGCGGGTGATGTCGACGCGGCCGTTCTCGGCATGGACCAGCGACATCACGCCGGGCAGTCCCCCGGTGGCCCGCAGCTCGGCGTTCGTCTGGAAGACCAGTAGGTAGTCGCGCGGCCCCTCGCCCCCCAGGAGCCGCGGCATCAGCTCCGAGGCCCGCCGGGCGGTGTCGAGGGTCGCCGCGGCCAGGCGGACCTCGTCGCGGAGCCGGTCCAGCTGCTCACGCAGCGGCGAGACGAACCCGTCGGCGTCGATCCGGTCCAGTCGGTCCGCCGCGTCCGCGAAGACGGCGCTGCTCTCCGTCGCCGGCGCCTGGAGCGTCGCGATCCGGTCGAGGGGGAACTGATGCTCGCTCGGCGTGTACGACCCGGCGTTGAGCTCGGCCGCCGAGTCGAGCACCGGGGTGACACCGCTCTCAGCGATGTCGGAGAGCACGTCACTGACGGTGGCGAGGCCCTCGGCGTCGTCGCCGAAGACCGGCAGTGCCTCGAACCCGCCCCACACCGGACCGTCGGTCCGGCCCGCGGCGGACTCGGTGGCGTCCTGGAAGGACGCGTTGGCCTGCCGCGCCCCGTCGACGTCGCCACGGGCCAGCGCCGCCTCGAGGATCAGCGCCTGGTCTCGCGCGTCCTTCAGGTCGGAGTAGACGCGGTACGCCGTCCACCCGCCCCAGGCCAGCGCCAGCAGTCCCACGACGATGAGCCCCGCGAGCCCGAGCTTGACGGGCCGCGTCCAGAACCGGGCCGTCCAGCGAGCAAGCTTGGAGTTGAGGTCATGGCGGCGCCGACGTCTCACAGGTGACACCCGCGCTCCTCACTTGGCCCCCCGCCCGTGGACATAACGATAGGCGTCCCGGGACGTTAGCCATCTACGAACGACGCGGTCTTTCCTCTCGGGAGGGAGGCCGATCACCTACTATCCAGGGATCTCGGGGTACCCCTCCCGCCTCTCCCTATTCGCGAAGGCTCAGCGTGGACTTCAAGCAGTTCCTGCATGTACTCCGGCGCCGTTGGATCACCATCGTCGTGCTGGTCGCGGTCGCGCTCGGCGTCGCCGGTGTCATCAACTGGCAGATGACCCCGCAGTACGAGTCCAAGGCGCGCATCTTCATCGGGCTCAACATCCAGAGCGCGTCGGACGCCTCCGGCACCCTCCTCCTCGCGACCTATCGGGCCCAGTCCTACGCCGACCTCGCGGACAGCACCGACCTGATGAACCAGGTGATCGGCGATCTCGACCTCCAGGTCACGCCGAACGAGCTCGCCGACCAGATCGAGGCGGAGGTCGTCCAGGACACCACGCTGATCGACCTGACCGTGCACGACGACGACCCGAAGCAGGCCCAGGCGATCGCCCGCGACCTCTCGCAGCGGCTCACCGAGTACCTCTCCGACCTGGAGACCCCGAGCGACTCCGGAACCTCCACGATCGTCGCCCAGGTCACCGACTCGGCCACCTACAACGGCTCAGCCGTCTCACCGCGCACCGGGCTGAACTTCGCCGTCGCCGGCCTGATCGGCCTGCTGCTCGGCATCGGCGCCGCCATCGCCCGGCACATCCTGGACCGCACGGTCAGCTCCCAGGAGCACGTCCAGGAGGTCACCGACAAGCCGGTGCTGGCCAGCATCGGCTACGACGGGGCGATCAAGAAGAGCCCGCTGCTCACCGACCTCGGCTCGTTCGCCCCACGCACCGAGGCATTCCGGGTGCTCCGCACCAACCTGCAGTTCCTCGACCTCGACCACCAGCCGCGGTGCCTGGTGATCAGCAGCGCCCTGCAGGGCGAGGGCAAGACGACGACCTCGACCAACCTCGCGATCGCCCTGGCGCAGACCGGCCGACGCACCCTCCTCATCGACGCCGATCTCCGCCGTCCGCGCGTGGCGGGCCTGCTCGGGCTCGACGCCGCCGTCGGCCTGACGACCGTGCTGGTCGGCAACACCGACGTCCAGCACGCCATCCAGGTCCACGAGGCGAGCGGGCTGCACTTCCTCGCCAGCGGCGCCAAGCCGCCGAACCCCACCGAGATCCTGCAGTCCCGGGTGACCCACGATCTGATCCGCGAGCTGTGCGACTCCTACGACATGGTGATCATCGACGGTCCGCCGCTGCTGCCGGTCGCCGACGCGTCGGTGCTGTCGACGATCGCCGACGGCGTGATCCTGGTGGTCCAGCACGGCAAGACCACTCGCGACGCGGTGTCGGACGCCATCAAGCGCCTCGAGCAGGTCGGGGGCAGGCTGTTCGGCATCGTGGTCAACATGATCCCGAAGCGGGCCACCGGCGGTTACTACTATTACTACTACGAGGAGACCTCGCGGCCTGCGCGCAGGGCCAAGTCGAGCCTGAAGCCAAGCCTGAGGCCAAGCCCGAAGCCGACCGCCAGCGCGGACGTCGAGGGGCCGTCGGCCGAGGCCAAGGACTCGGTCGAGAGCCGCTGATCAGCTCACGCGCTGCAGCCACAGGGACGACGGCGGGTTCGGGTCGTCGGCCACGCGCTGGTAGCGCTCGGCGTACCGGTCGACCAGGAACGCCTCGTCGTGGTGCCGGATCATCGGCACGGACAACAGCGCCTCGAACGCGGTGTTGAAGGCGAGGAAGGTCTGCACCACCATCGCCTCGTTCCAGTACACCGGCCACCGCTCGCCGAAGAGCCAGGTGTCGGCGGGGTACGGCGTGTTGAAGGGGAAGTGCACGTCGTGGATGTGCACGAGCACGCCCGGCTGCACACGGGGAAGCACCTCGAGGAACAGGTACGCGACGTCGCTGTCGATCTTCAGCGCGTGCGATGAGTCGATGAACAGCACGTCGCCGGCTTCCAGCGACTCGAAGACCGACAACGGCGTGTCCTGGACGAAGCCCTCGACCAGCTCGAAGTCCGGGAGGGTGCGCAGCGCGTCGAACGGGTAGGGCTCGACGCACGTGATCCTCATCGGCGAGCCCTCGTCGCCGTTCTGGCGAGCGGCCAGCGAGGCGTAGTAGGTCGAGAGGCCGGAGCCGACCTCGAGGTAGCGAGCCGGCTTGTGCTCGCGGAGCATGTAGTAGAGCGTCCGTGCGTCGAACTCCGGGTAGCCCGGGCCGAACCCACGCCGGGTGTTGGTCAGGTAGTCACCCGCGACCTCCTGGAACTCGTGCTCCCAGGTGTCGGCGAGCTCGCCGAGTCGCTTCTGCATGCCCGGCACGTCCAGCTCCACACCGGTGAGCGAGCTCGGCCGGTCCCATCGCGCGCGGGTCTTCTCGATGTCCCCGACCACCGGGAGCGTCGAGTAGTAGTCCTTCCGCTTGACCACGTTGAACCCGAGCCGGCCGAACAACCCCTGTACGGCGCGGATCCTGGTCCGGCGAGCGCGGAACACCAGACCGTCCAGCCACTCGATCAGAAACCCGGGCAGGAATCGGGACAGACGCTGCTTGGCGCTCGGGCGAGGAGCGGCGGGGCTGGCCATGGGGCAGGGTGCCTTTCGGAGGAAGGGGCTCAGGCCCGGTGCTGCCGGGTCGGCTCGAGGGTGAGGTGCGGCTGGGTGTCCGCCCACTCGGAGATCTGCTCCGCCAGTGCCGTGCCGATCTCCCGATGGAGCGCGGGCGAGTAGTGGAAGCCGTCCGGCGTGGCCTGCTCGAGGCTGCCGTCGGCGTACTTGTCCACCAGCTCGGCGACCTTGAAGTAGCGCACGTTCGGGAGGTCGACGCGTCGCACCATCTCCTCGATGTGTGCGTTCATCACCTCGATCCGCGAGGTCATGCCCGGGAACCACGAGCGGTAGCGCTCGGCTGGCGGGAGGATCTGGAACACCAGCACGAGAGGACTGCCGACCTTCTGCACGTGCTCGATGTAGCGCTCCAGGTCGGCGGCCACGCGACGCGGTCGCCCGCGCCGGATCGCCGGGTCGAGGACGGTGTCCAGCTTGGCCTGCAGCCGGGCCAGCGTCATCCACACCGGCCGCAGGAGGTGCCGGCGGTAGAGGGAGGACAGGGTCCGGGGCCGCGCCTTCAGGCTGTTGGCGTGGCGCTCCAGCCAGCGCGGCAGGAACAGGTGGATGGTCTCGAAGTGGCCGTAGACGAGGACGATGACATCGGGCGAGAAGCCGAGGACCTCGCGCTGCCAGGTGCTGAGGATCGAGCTGGTCTTCTCCGAGGTCATGGTGATCGCCTGCACCTGGGACGGCCGGCCCTCGGCCGCCAGCTGCTGCTCGATGACGCGGGGGAAGGTGAAGTCCGTCCGCGGTCCGCCCATCCAGGACAGCCAGTTGACCGTCGAGGCGCCCTTGACCAGGACGCGGGTGGGCAACGGCAGCGGTGCTGGCATGCGGTCTCCCGAACGGCGGACGAAGTGACGATCGCGGACAGTATGCTCCGCCGCCGTGCGTTCCCGGCGGGGATCCCATCCCTCAGGCGGCGGGCCGTTCAGCCGGTGAGGCCACCGTCGACGACGAGGACCTGGCCGGTGACGTAGTCGTTGCGCGGGTCGGTCAGGAACTGGCAGGCGCGGGCGATGTCGTCGGGCTCGCCGAGCCGGCCGGCCGGCGTACGACGAACGATCTGCTGCAGCTGGTCCTCGTCGAGGCCGTGGCTCATCTCGGTGCGGAGGTAGCCGGGGGCGATCGCGTTGACCCGGATGCCGCGGGAGCCGAGCTCGCGGGCCAGCGCCCGGGTCATCCCCTCCTGCGCGGCCTTGGTCGCGCTGTAGACCGACAGCCCCCGGTAGCCCGACCGGCCCACGACCGAGGAGATGTTGACGATGCAGCCGCTGCGGCGGGCCAGCATCCGCCGGCTGACCAGGCGGGACATGTAGAGCGTGCCCTTGAGGTTGAGGTCGACCACGGTGTCGATGTCGTCGTCGGAGGTCATCCCGAGGATGCCGTCGCGGGCGACGCCGGCGTTGTTGACCAGCACGTCGACGTGGTCCCACCTGTCGATGACGGCCGTCACGAAGGCCTCGCAGTCCGCGACCTTCGACAGGTCGGCCGGCACGAAGAGGAACCGCTCGGGCAGCTCCTGCTGCCACTTCTCCACCTCGGGGGTGATGCTGCGGGAGCAGGTGGCGACCAGGTCGCCGGAGTCGAGGTAGGACTGCACCAGGCCGGCACCGAGGCCGCGGCTGCCCCCGGTGATGATGACGACGCGCGGCTCACTGCTCACCGGGTGTTCTCCTCACGATCTTGCTGCCGGCCATGGCGACCTGGTCGACGAAACGGATGCTGCGGGGCCGGGCCGCAGAGGGGAGGTCGGCACACGCCGCGCGAATCGCGGCGTCGACGGTGGCCTGGTCGGCGCCGGGTACGGCGACCACCTCGAGCGCCACGATCTGGCCGGTCATCGGGTTGGGCCGGCCGTAGATCCGGGCCAGTCCGACGCCGTCGACCGAGCTGACCCGCTCCTCGACCTGCAGCGGGTGCACCTTGACCCCGCCGACGTTGATGATCTCCGAGGTCCGGCCGAGGAAGTGGATGCGGTCGCCGTCGAGCTCGACCAGGTCGCCGGTGGGGCGCCAGGCATCGGGGTCGACCGGCGGCTCGCCGTAGTAGCCGAGCATCCCGGTCCGCGAGCGGATCCAGAGCTCGCCGTCCACGATCTTCATCGCGACGTCGGCGTCGTCGCCGCGCTCCAGCACGTCGGCGGACAGGCCGGCCCGTCGGTCGCGCATCGAGCCCGTCGAACCGAACTCGGACGCGGCGTAGACCTGGGAGATGCGCGCGCCGGCGAAGGTCCTGCTCCAGCTCGCCGAGCAGCGGCCCCGGGATCGCCTCGCCACCCAGCGTGATCTGCTCGAGGTCGGGCACCGGGCCGCCGTCGCCGCGCATCTCCGCGAGCACGAACCGCCAGAACGTCGGCGTGGCGCTGGCGTGGGTCACTCCGAGCTCGCGCATCGCGCGCAGCCCCTCGCGCGGCCGGCGCGGGGTCGGGGCGACGAGCGTCGCGCCGGCGGCGAAGACGTGCAGCATGATCTGCAGGCCCGCGAACTGGTGGATGCCGTAGGCGAGCAGCCACCGATGCTCCGGCTCGGGCTTGATCCGGGCGGTGCCGCGCAGCAGCCGGTTCCAGTCGTGGCGGACGCCGCGAGGGGTCCCCGTGGTGCCGGTGGTCTGCACGAGGTGGGGACGCGGTGCAGTCGGGCGCCGGTCCGGCGTACGCCGCCGCCCGGCCCGACGTCCACTCCTCGGGTCGCACGCGGCGAACACCGTCGAGGTCGTCGCGGGTGGTGACCACGATGTCGTGGTCGAACCGCTCCAGCAGCCGGCCGACCTCGTCGGGCTCGGCCGGTGGGTAGAGGCACACCTCGACGCCGGCCGCGGACGCGCCGGAGAGCAGGGCGACCACCGGCTCGGCCTCGTGGTCGGCGACCGCGAGGCGGGTGACGCCCTCGCGGTCCATGGCGCCGGCGGCGTTCTCCGCGGCGGCGACGAGCTCGCCGTAGCTCACCGACCGCTCGTGGGTGAGGATCGCCGTTCGCTGGGGATCCTCGTCGGCGACGCGACGGAGCAGCTCGATCAAGCCTGGACCGGAACCTCGCCGTAGAACCCGAGGATGTCGCGAAGGGTCTGGGGCATCTCGTCCGAGGTGAACGGGTCCGACCCGACCTCGTCCTCGAGCAGCGCGGACAGCTCGGCGGCCTCCAGCGAGTCGAGGCCCACGCCGTCGGCGTACAACGGGGTGTCGAGCTCGAGCTCGGGCGCCTCCGGCTTGACGCGCGCGACGAAGCCGCGCACGGTCTGCTCGGCCAGCTGGTGCGGAGTACCCACGTGAATCTCCTCGGTGACGGGAAAGGCGCGGAAAGGCTAACCCCGCTGGTCAGCCGTCCAACACCTCCAACGATCCGGGGATGGCGGCGCTACGCTCGGCGATCTTGCGGGCGGGCACCCCGAACATCACGGCGTAGTCGGGGGCATCCGCCAGGAGCACGGAGTTGGCGCCGACCTGGGCGTGCATCCCGACCCGGACCGGCCCGACCAACACCGCGTTGGCCAACACGATGGCCCCGTCGCAGATCACCGGGTAGCCGTCCTCGTCCGCGGGCGCGTCCGGCTGCTTGACGCCCGCGGTGACCCCGCCGCCGAACGTCACGTTCGCGCCGACCTTGAGGCCGTTGCCGATCACGACGCCGGTCGGGTGCGGCATCAGCAGTCCTGGGCCGACGTCCATGCCGGGCACGAAGTCGGCGCTGACCAGGATCATCCCGATGGTGCGCAGCAAGAACGCCGTCCGAACCCGGCCCTTGCGCATCGCCATCTGCTGGGCGCGGAGGATGACCGACGCGATCATCCCCGGGTTCGACAGGCAGCGCATCGCCACGCCGGGCCAGCTGGGCCGCTCGCCCGGCCGGTAGCGGGCCAGGTCGGAGAACACCAGGTCGCGGAAACCGAGGCCCTCGGAGGTCGTCAGCGATGACACGGGCGCTATCTTGCCGTGTCGCCAACCAAGGGTGAGGGGGACGGCCCATGCCGAGACTGAGCGAAGTCGTCATGCGAGGTCTCGCGCGCCGGGGCCTGGCGCTGCAGCGGCACCCCGGGTGGCGCCGGCAACGGCTGCTGTCCGAGCACGGCGTGGACGTGGTGCTCGACGTGGGCGCGGCACGGGGCGGCTACGCCCAGGAGCTGCGCGAGTTCGGGTACGCCGGCCGGATCGTGTCGTTCGAGCCGATCGCCGCCGCGTTCGCGGACCTGAAGGCCGCCTCGTCCGGCGACCCGACGTGGACCTGCGTGAACTCCGCGCTGGGAAGCACACCGGGGACGCAGACGATCAACATCGCCTCCAACAGCGACAGCAGCTCCCTGTTGCCGATGGCCGAGGAGCACCGGTCTGCGGCCCCGCACGTCGACTACATCGGCGAGGAGGAGATCTCGGTCGCCCGGCTCGACGACGTCGCGCCCGAGCACCTCACCTCGGCCACGAAGCCGTTCCTGAAGATCGACACCCAGGGCTTCGAGCGGGAGGTGCTGGCCGGCGGAGCGCAGACCCTCGAGACCTGCGTCGGCCTCCAGCTCGAGCTGTCGTTCGTGCCGCTCTACTCCGGCGGGATGCTGGTCGACGAAGCGATCTCGTTCGCCTACGACCACGGCTTCCGGATGGTCGCGGTCGCGCAGGGGTTCACCAACCCGAGCGGGGCGATGCTGCAGGCCGACGGGGTCTTCTTCCGCGTCGGCTCGTGACTTGTGGTCGTCCTACCGAATCGGTGGTTGTGGTGCGCTTGACTCGTGAGTACGGGTGGCGACATCGGTCGCGCGAAAGGCCCGACTCAGTGCGCAAGAGCTCGCCGACTCGACCCACCACAAGGGCCGATTGCGACCTCGCTAGCGGCCCAGCAGGCGGGCGACGTCCTCGCGGTCGGCGTCCACCATCAGCCGGGCCAGGTCGAGCGCGTGCGTCTGCGCCTCCCAGCCCAGCTCGGCCTTCGCCTTGGCCGCGTCGCCGATCAGCGCGTCGACCTCGGCCGGCCGCTCGAAGCTCTCGTTGTGCTTGACGTGGTCGCGCCAGTCCAGGCCGGCGTGCCCGAAGGCCGCCTCGCAGAAGTCGCGCACGCTGTGCCCGACCCCGGTGGCGAGCACGTAGTCGGTGGGCTCGTCGGCCTGCAGCATCCGCCACATGCCCTCGACGTACTCCGGCGCGTAGCCCCAGTCGCGGATGGCGTCCAGGTTGCCCAGCTCGACGTGGTCCTGGAGGCCGGCCTCGATCGAGGCGACCGCCTTGGTGATCTTGCGGGTCACGAAGTTCTCGCCGCGGCGCGGTGACTCGTGGTTGAACAGGATCCCGGAGACCCCGAACAGGCCATAGGCCTCGCGGTAGTTCACCGTCACCCAGTGGGCCTGCAGCTTGGAGGCGCCGTACGGCGACCGCGGGTGGAACTTCGACTCCTCGCTCTGCGGCGGCGGCGTGGAGCCGAACATCTCCGAGGTCGAGGCCTGGTAGAAGCGGCACTCGAGGCGCGCGGCGTGGATCGCCTCCAGCAGCCGCAGGGTGCCGATCGCGTTGGTGGACGCGGTGTAGTCCGGCATCTCGAAGGACACCTTGACGTGGCTCATCGCGCCCAGGTTGTAGACCTCGTGCGGCTCGATCTTCCGGACCAGGTTGACCAGGCTGACCCCGTCGGTGAGGTCGCCGTAGTGGAGGTGCAGCCGTGCGTCGTCGTGCAGGTGGTCGATCCGGCTGCGGTTGAGCAGCGAGGAGCGCCGGACCAGGCCGTGCACCTCGTAGCCCTTGGTGAGCAGCAGCTCGGCCAGGTAGGAACCGTCCTGGCCGGTGATGCCGGTGACGAACGCGCGCTTCACGTCGTGAGCCTAGATGACGCCGGTACGCCGGCGTACCGGCGCGTGCGTGACGAAACGCCCCACGCCTCGTTGCCCCTGCGACGAAGTTGGGACCGACGCGAGGGGGTAACCGTGACCGCGAACACGGTCGATGTAGTGGTCGCCGGAGGCGGTGGCTTCATCGGCGGCCACCTCGTGGCAGACCTGCTGAGGCAGGGCAAGACCGTTCGCTCGGTGGACGTCAAGCCGCAGTCGGAGTGGTACCAGGTGCACGGCGAGGCAGAGAACGTCGTCGCCGACCTGTCGCTGCTCGACAACGCGATGGAGAGCACCGCCGGCGCCCGCGAGGTCTACATGCTCGCCGCCGACATGGGCGGCATGGGCTTCATCGAGAACAACAAGGCGCTGTGCATGCTGACGGTGCTGACCAGCACCCACATGCTGCAGGCGGCCCAGCACCACGCGCGTCGAGCGCTACTTCTACTCCTCGTCGGCCTGCGTCTACGCCGCCGACAAGCAGACCGACACCGACATCACCGCCCTCAAGGAGGCCGACGCCTACCCGGCGATGCCCGAGGACGGCTACGGCTGGGAGAAGCTCTTCACCGAGCGGATGTGCCGGCACTTCAGCGAGGACTTCGGCCTGATCACCCGGGTCGCCCGCTACCACAACGTCTACGGCCCCGACGGCACCTGGGACGGCGGCCGCGAGAAGGCCCCGGCCGCGGTGTGCCGCAAGATCGCGACCGCCGCGATCACCGGCAACCACGAGATCGAGATCTGGGGCGACGGCGAGCAGACCCGCAGCTTCATGTACATCGACGACTGCGTGCGGGGCTCGCAGATGATCCTGAACGCCGATAGCGCCGAGCCGGTCAACCTGGGCAGCTCCGAGCTGGTGTCCATCAACCAGCTGGTCGACATCGTCGAGGGGATCGCCGGCATCCGGTGCGAGCGGCAGTACAAGCTCGACGCTCCCCAGGGCGTGCGCGGCCGCAACTCCGACAACACCCAGATCATGGCGACGTACGGCTGGGAGCCGTCGATCTCGCTGGCCGACGGCCTCGCGGAGACCTACGCCTGGGTCTACGACCAGGTCAAGCGCGCCCAGGGCTGACCGCACCATCTCTGCTGTGCGGTACGGACTGGAATGCTCTGCGCATGTCTCGAAGCAGTGACCGCCAGCGCCGGCTGACCGGCCTCCTGGCGGTTCTGCTTCTGGGATCCCTCGGCCTGACCGCCTGCGACAGCGACGCGCCCGCCGACACGAGCTTCGACTACGCCGCGCTCGGCGACTCGTACACCGCAGCGCCCTGGCTGCCGACCTCCAGCACCGACGGGTGCGCGCGCTCCGACCACAACTACCCGCATCAGGTGGCCGAGCGACTGGAGGACGCGGAGCTGCTCGACGTCAGCTGCGGTGGCGCCACCGCCACCGACATCATCCAGTCACAGGACCAGGGCGACAGCGTGCACCCACCGCAGATCGAGGCGGTCTCGCAGGACACCGACCTGGTGACCGTGGGCATCGGCGTCAACGACGACGGCTTCGCCTCCCATGCCGCCTACGAGTGCATCGTGCTCGCGAAGACCGACCCGAGCGGCTCACCGTGCGAGGACGCGAACGCGAAGAAGCTGCCTGCCGGGCTCGAGCGGATGCAGGGCCGGCTGGAGGACGTGTTCGAGGCGATCGCGCAACGGGCACCGGACGCGCGCATCCTGGCGGTGGGCTATCCGCGCCTGCTCCCCGACTCGGGCGGCTGCCCCGACCGCCTGCCGTTGGCGAAGGGTGACCTCGACTTCGTCCGCGGGGCGTACGAGCGGCTGAACGAGACGATCCAGGCCGCCGCCGAGGCGACCGACGTCGAGTTCGTCGACGTGGCAGCGGCGAGCGAGGGTCACGACATCTGCGCGGACGAACCATGGATCAACGGCGACCGCAAGGACCGTCGTACCAAGGCGGCGCCGTACCACCCGACGCCGGAGGAGCAGGCCGCGGTCGCTCAGATGGTGCTCGACCTGCTCTGACGTCCGGATTGCGGGCCTCGTACCCAATCTGGAACACGTTCTCCTATACGGCGTGACGTATCCCATGCTGTCTCGTTTGCCTCTCCGACTGGCTGGGACATTCGAAGGGGAACCTCGTGGTGGGTGCCGTGCGCGTCGCGGAGGCCGGGTCCGTCGTCGAGAGCAGGGACGACGGGCGCTGACGATGCGAGTCCTCGTCCACGACCACAGTGGCCACCCGTTCCAGGCCCAGCTGAGCC
Organism: uncultured Actinomycetota bacterium; assembly: GCA_963813615.1. Lineage (GTDB taxonomy): Bacteria > Actinomycetota > Actinomycetes > Propionibacteriales > Nocardioidaceae > Nocardioides. The sequence goes on along the minus strand of CAWFAE010000015.1, from coordinate 357,535 downwards.
GTGAGCTCGCCCGCCGCGGCCACACCGTCACTCACTCCTACTGCGCGGCGTACGTGTCCGGGAAGGGCCACCTGGTCGCCGGGCCGGACGAAAGCCTCGACTTCGACCCGATCGGTTCCGACACCGTGGCGGAGAAGACCCGGTTCGCGCGCCGCCTGCTGCAGGAGGTCCGGTGGGGTCTCGACCTCACCCGCCAGGTCCGCCGGAGCCGGCCCGACGTGGTCCTGGTCTCCAACGCCCAGATCCCCACGCTGATCGTGTTCTCCCTCGCCATGGCGGTGCTGCGGGTCCCGTGGGTGCTCTGGCACCAGGACGTCTACGCCGTGGCGGTGCGCTCCTTCGCCGGCGACAAGCTCGGCGCGGGCTTCCGGACCGTGGCCCGGGCCTTCGAGGTCGGCGAGCGGTGGATCTCGCACCGGGCGTCCGCGATCGTCGCGATCGCTCCGTCCTTCATCCCGGTGCACGAGGCCTGGGGCACGGCCGACAAGACGACGGTCATCCCCAACTGGGCGCCGCTGGACGAGATCGTCCCCGTGGACCGCAAGAACGACTGGACCGTGGAGAACCAGCTCGACGACACCCTGACCCTGCTCTACTCCGGCACCCTCGGCCTCAAGCACAACCCCGCCCTGCTCGTCCAGCTCGCCGGCCAGGTCCGCGACCGTGGCAAGGACGTCCGTCTGGTCGTCGTCAACGAGGGCCCGGCGACCGAGGTGGTGCGGGCCGAGGCCGAGCGCCTCGACGTACCCCTCACGCTGCTGCCCTTTCAGCCCTACGAGCGGCTGCCCGAGGTACTCGGCAGCGGCGACGTCCTGGTGGTGCTGCTCGAGCAGCAGGCGGGCGCCTTCTCGGTGCCCTCGAAGACCCTCTCCTACCTGTGCGCGGGCCGGCCGATCCTCGGCCTGATGCCCTCGGAGAACCTCGCCGCGCAGCTCATCGACGAGGTCGGCGGCTTCGTCGCCGCCCCGCTCGCGGACTCGCTCCCCGACGCGGCGACGTGGGCGGCCGACGTACTCAGCGACGCGGAGCGGCGCATGGAGCTCGGCGAGGCCGCGCGCGACCTGGCCGAGCGCGAGTTCGCCCTCTCGGAGTGCGCGGACCGGTTCGAGACGATCCTCACCGGGTGCCGCCGGTGAGCGCCGTGGCGGCGGAGCGGGCGACCGCGGTCGTGACCGTGGTGCTGGGCCCGAGGACCCGGCTCGGCGCCGCACTGCTCGCCACCGCGGGCCCCGAGGTGTACGCCGTCGCCCGCGACGAGCAGGACCAGGCCGCGCTGGCCTCGTGCGGAGCGACCGTGGTCGGTGCCGAGTCCTCGGCCCCGCTGCTGGGCAACTCGCGACCGGACGCTGTCCGGATCCACGTCTGCGCGCTCGGCCCGGTCCACCCCGAGACCGCGCTGCCCGGCACGGACGCTGCCCATGTCGACCGCGACCTCGGCGTCGTCGCGCGGCTGCTCGACGAGGCTGCGGGTCGCGACGTCCACGTCGTGCTGGTCTCCTCGGTGCTGGCCCTGGCACCTGCCGCGGACCGGGCTTACTACGCCGGCTGGAAGAACGTCGTCGAGGAGGAGCTTGCGGCCATGGTCGCCGAGCACTCCTCGGCGCGCCTGTCAGTGCTCTACCCGGGGCGGCTGATGTCCGCCCAGGAGCGGCGCCGCCCGTGGCACCGGCTCCACACCACGTTCGAGCGGCTCGCCGCTCGCATGACCCAGGCGGGCGTCGGTCCGGCGCGCTCCCGCCTCGTCGGGCTCGACGCCCGCGCCTGGCTGCTGGCCCGCAGCTTCTCGCTGCTCGCCACCACCTTCTCGGGTTCGCGAAGTACTCGCCGGCGTCATGGGGTCGCCGGCGCGACTGAAACGACTGAAAGGTACGAATTCCGATGACGAGGAAGCGCGCGCTGGATCTCCTGCTGTCCGTGCTGGGAGCCCTCGCCTGGGTGCCTGTGGTCCTGGTGGCCGCGTCGGTCATCCTGGTGAGCTCCGGGCGGCCTATCTTCTATCGCTCCTCGCGACGGGTCTCCGCCGACCACCTGATGCGGGTGGTCAAGTTCCGCACCATGGTCAAGAACGCCGACAAGATCGCCAACCGCGACACCATCGCGGTCGGCAGCGTCCGGTTCCTCAACATCCCGCCCAGCTCACCGCTCTACACCCGCGCCGGTCGGCTGCTCGAGCGGTGCGGCATCACCGAGCTCCCGCAGTTCGTGCACGTGCTGAGCGGGAGGATGAGCATCGTGGGCAACCGTCCGCTTCCCGACAACGTCATGAACTGCCTCCGCGAGGAGTACTCCTACGCCGACGAGCGCTTCCTCACCCCTGCCGGTCTGACCGGCCCGGCCCAGCTGGTGGGGCGCGAGGCCCTCACCGACGACGAACGGCTGCGGCTCGAGAGCGCCTACTGCCGGGCCTGCGTGCACTCCTACTCGCTGTGGCTGGACATCTCGATCCTGCTCTACACCGTGCTGATCGTGGTCGGCATGAAGAAGACCCTCGACTACCAGGGCGTCCTCGACCTGATCGAGCGCCGCTCGCGGTCGGCCCGCCTGGTCGAGTCGGAGCCGGTCCACGTGGAGCCCGAGGCCGGCCGCCTCGTCATCGAGTAGGGCGAGAAGGCCGGACTACTCCCGCACGAACAGCCCGTCACACTGGAGCATCTGGCCGTCGCGACCCGCGAAGCCGGGCTCCATGATGTGCAGCCGGAACCCGTGGTCGCGCATGAATGCGTAGTGATCGTCGAACAGGCTCTGCCCCTCGTAGAGCTCGACCATCGACAGCTCGAGCTGGATGGCGGCGAACTCGTCGACGTGGTCGCCGGCCCCGGCCAGCACCTCGTCCTCGAACCCCTGCGTGTCGATCTTCAGCAGCGCGCGTGCCGGGACGACCGAGTGTTCCTTGACCAGGTCGCGCACGGTCGTCACGTCCACGGTCTCCGTGCTGATGTAGCCCGACCCCGGAGCGTTGGTGAGGTGCGCGTCGGTCATCGTGCGCACCGATGACGAGAACGAGTTGGCGGCGACGTTGATCGTGGTCGTGCCGGGCTCGCTGCCGACCGCGGTCCGCAGCGCTGTCCACTTGTCGTCGCGCTTGGCCCGGCCCACGAGCTCGCGGTAGGCGCCGGTCAGCGGCTCGCAGCTGATGATCCGGCCGCCGAAGCCCGCACGCCGGACCATCGAGGCGTACTGGCCGACGTTGGCGCCGATGTCGAGGATCGTGTCGATCTCGTAGGTGTCGAGGGTCCGGGCCAGACGATGGGTGTAGGGGTCGCGCGACAGGTCCAGGTCGACCTTGTGCAGTACGCCGCGGACCAGCAGCTTGGCGCGCTCGCGGACCCGGTTGGCCAGGGTCTGGTCGGTGACCTGGCCGGCGTCGGATGCCTCGCCCATCAGGCCGTCCGGGACAGCCACATGACGCCGAGCCCGGCGCGGGTTCCCGGCTCGTGCCGTCCCGGCGTGATCCCGACCGCCGGCGAGGAAGTCCGTGAGCTCCTCGAGGCTGTGGCCCTCGACCGGGTGGTACTCCATGACGACCTTGCGCACGTCTGCCCACGAGGCCGGGTCGCTGCGCAGGATGATGTCGTACTCCGCGCCCTCGACGTCCATCTTCACGATCTGGACCTGACCACCCGCGTCCTTGACGGCCTCGTCGAACGTCGTCGCCGGGACCGTGACCTCGTCGCCGAGCCCCTCCGGCGCGGTGAGCCCGTTGTGACCGCTCGCGTCGCCGCTGTCGACGAACGTGAACGTGCCGGTCTCACCGGCCATCGCGCAGGCGTGGACGGTGATCCGGGATCCCAGGTCGTTGGCCTCGACGTTGCGCGTGATGTAGCCGGCGCTGGTCGGCGAGGCCTCGTAGACGTGGATGCGGGCCTGCGGCAGGGCGCCGGACAACGCCAGCGAGAACGAGCCGATCTGGCCGCCGACGTCGAGGACGGCGGCGTCGCGGTCGACGCCGGCGCACAGCTCGTCGAGCCGGTAGGCGTCGTCGGCGAAGATCTCGTAGAGCGGGAACCGGGCGCCGTCGGCGTTGGGCGTCACGACGGTCAGGCCGTTGCGCAGCCGGTAGGTGACCTCGTCCGGACGCCACTTGGTCTCCGCCAGGGCGAGGTCGAGGAACACCCGCGGGAAGTTGCGGTACGTCGTGACGGTCTGGCGTACGCGTTTGCCGAAGTGGGAGGCGCCGCGGTCGGTCTTCATGAAGCTGCTCCTGAACTGGTCTCGAGTCGCAGGGGTGGTGGCTCCGTGGCGGAGGTCGGTGCCTTTGTCTTGAGCCGCTCGAACTCGAGCATCGCGACGACACTCAGGGCGACGACCGTCCAGATGCTGCGGTCATAGAGGCTCGGGACGGTCGCGCCGAAGCCGATGTACCCCCAGACGGGGTAGCACAGCCGGCGCAGCTCGCCCTTGCCGAAGATCGGGCGGGCGAACGCGTAGAGGACCAGCAGGTAGCCGGCGAGACCGAAGATGCCGATCGCCACGGCAACCTCGAGGAAGTTGTTGTGGATGTCGAACAGGTCGACCAGGCCGTCGCCCTTGATCGGGTGCGCGAGGAACCGGTCGACGCCCTCGTCGAGGCCCAGGGTCCGTGCGGAGTCGGACTGGCTCGAACCGCCGCCTCCGGCGAGGCGGTCGATGGCCGATCCTTGCCCGGCGAGGTCGGCGAGGATGGGTAGCGCCAGGATGACGAGGGCACCCAGACCCGCCAGCACGAAGCCGCTGATGGCCGAGCGCTCGACGAACGGGATCATCAGCACCAGCACCGCGACGACCACGATCGCGGCGCGGCTCCCGCTCAGGTGCACGGTCGCCGCGCACACGCCGGCGGCGAAGAGGATGCCCGTCGACCACAGCCAGGACTGTCCGAAGTGCCGGTAGGCGAGGTAGATCAGCAGCGCCAGGGCCAACATCCCGCCCTCGGCGAAGTAGTTGGGATGGGTGGCCATCCCAGCGTGCCGGCCCTGGGCGACGTAGCCGTTCGCCCAGCCGGCCACGAAGCTGAACATCTGGCCGACCACGAACGACCCCGCCAGCAGGTCGATCACCACCAGGGACGGGCCCCACATCGCGAACGAGACCGGCATGCCGACCATCACGACCATCCAGAACACCAGGGAGATGAAGCTCTCCCCGGGGCTCGTGGCGCCCGCGCTGGCGATCAACCCGGCGACCAGCACCAGTGTCACGCCGACCCAGTAGATGACGGGGAGCTTGAGCTTGCCCTGGAGGATGCGCGGCAGCAGGAGCGCGAACCCCAGGAGCACCAGGGCGTCCGTCGCGGTGACCGGCGACGCGGGGGACGGGGCCGTGCCTTTGTACCAGGGAGCCGTGAAGAAGCCTGCCATCAGCAGGAGTACGCCGGTCTTCTCGGGGCCGAGCACGGCGAGCACGCAGACGAAGCCGGCCACACCCACCGCGGCGAAGGTGAGAACCGTGCTGTCGCGGGTGGCCATGAACACCAGCACGGCTGCCAGCAGCCCGGCACCGACGAGGACCCCCGCTGTCTCTCCGCGGGAGACGACACCCACACGGGGGCGTGCGGCGGAGCTGCGGGGCACGGGGAGCCTTCTCTGTCGGAGGCCGGCGCAACCCGCGCCGACGGGCAGCATTCTAGGACGGCTGGCCCCTGCCTCAGAGGTGTGTCCGCCCAGCTCAGGATGTGGGCAGGGCGCGCAGGACCAGGTCCTTCGTGGGGACGCCGCTGGCCCTGCCGAGCTCGCGTCCGTGCGCGTCGAGAACGAGCGTCGTCGGGGTCCGCAGCACCCCCAGACGGCGTACGACGTCGAGGTGGTGCTCGGCGTCGACGTCGATGTGGGTGATGCCCGGAGTGGCGTCGGCGACGTCGGCGAGCACCCGTCGCGTGGCCCGGCACGGCGCACAGAACGCCGAGGAGAACTGCAGCAGCGTGGCACGCTCCCCGAGCTGCTCCTGCCAGGGCGTGCCGGCGACGACGCTCGCCGCGACGGGCTCCGCCGGCTCGGCCGAGGAGTCCTCTGCGCCCCGGACCCGGTGGGTGCCGCGGAACCGGCCGTCGGTGGCTGCCCGGTAGATGCCGAACCCGAGTGCGACCACGACCGCGACCAAGGCGACCCAGACCCCCATGCTCACCGCGCCTACCCGCCCGCGAACGGCGGCAGGAACTCCACGGACGACCCGGGTGGCACTGGTACGTCGTCCGGCTCAGCGGAGGCGACCGGCCGGTCACCCACCAGCACCGAGCAGACGTGCAGCACCTCGGCGAGCCGCGAGCCGGGGTGCAGGCCGACGGCCCGGGCCACCACCTCGGTCAGCGAGATCGGGCCATCGACGGGCAGCCGATCCGCGTCGACGCCGGCCGCGGAGCGGGCGGACGCCCAGTAGCGGACCGTGATGACCTCGGTCTCACTTCCCGCGTCGGGTGACAGGCTGGCGCTCATATATCGGTATTCTTACGTGCCAGGAAAACTGGCCGGAGCCCAGCGTTGCGTTTCGGTCCCCACCCGACGGTGAGGAGACCAGCCACCATGAGCAGCCTGCTCCTCCTGACCAGCGCCCTGCAGCCGTCCGCCGAGGTGCTGCCGGCGCTCGCCCTGCTCGGCCACTCGGTGCGGATCCTGCCGGCCGAGGGCAGCGCCCTGCTGGAGGCACCCGACTCCGACCTGATCCTGGTCGACGGTCGGCAGGACCTCGCCGGCGCCCGCGACCTGTGCCGGCTGATCCGGACCACCGGCTCGGGAGTGCCGGTGCTGGTCCTCGTCACCGAGGGTGGCCTGGCGGTGGTCAGCCACGACTGGGGCATCGACGACGTGCTGCTGCACACCTGCGGCCCCGCGGAGCTCGAGGCCCGGATCAAGCTGGCGATCGGCAGGCTGGCCGCCGAGCGCGAGGCGGCCGACCCCGAGGCCCACGTGATCCGCACCGGCGAGGTGGTGGTCGACGAGGCGACGTACACCGCCAAGATCAGCGGCCGCGCGCTCGACCTGACGTTCAAGGAGTTCGAGCTCCTCAAGTTCCTCGCCCAGCACCCCGGTCGGGTCTTCACCCGCGAGCAGCTGCTGCAGGAGGTGTGGGGCTACGACTACTTCGGCGGCACCCGCACCGTCGACGTCCACGTGCGCCGGCTGCGGGCCAAGCTCGGCCCCGAGAACGAGACCCTGATCGGTACCGTCCGCAACGTCGGCTACCGCTTCGTGCTGCCGGCCAAGGAGCAGGAGGGCCGCTCCGACGCCGCGCGCGTCGAGGAGCAGCGCAGGCAGGACGCCTAGCCTCACCTCGCTAATCTGGCCCGGTGTCCGACGTTCTGGCCGTCATCGAGGCGGTACGCCGGTCGTGCCGGAGCTCCGACGGCAACGACCCCATGGACGAGGCGTCCGCGCTCCACCTCAAGCACCGCGGCCTCGAGGGGGCGCAGGTGTGGCTGGCGGAGGACCACGGCTTCGCGCTGGCCCGGGGTGCCGAGGTCGACCTGGCGGTCGCGCCCGATGCGCGAGGCCGGGGACTGGGTGGTGAGCTGGCCGCCCAGGCGTTCGCCGGCACCGGGGCGATCACGGCCTGGTCGCACGGTGACCACCCGGCCGCTCGCGTGCTCGCCGAGCGGCACGGCCTGGCCCGGGCCCGCGAGCTGTGGGTGATGCGCCGCTCGTCGCAGGTGCCGATGCCGGACCTGGTCCTCCCCGCCGGCCTGCGGATCCGGTCCTACCGGCCGAGCGACGACGACGAGCTGCTGCGGGTCAACGCGGCCGCGTTCGCCGAGCACCCCGAGCAGGGCGACCTGGACGCCGAGGGTCTGGCCGAGCGGATGGCCGAGCCCTGGTTCGACCCCGAGGGCCTGCTGCTCGCGGAGGACGCCGACGGCACCATCGTGGGATTCCACTGGACCAAGCGGCACGACGAGCACCTCGGCGAGGTCTACGTCGTGGGCATCGATCCGGCCGCGCAGGGGCGCGGCCTGGGCCGGCTGCTGACCCTCGCCGGACTGCACCACCTGGTGGCCGCCGGAGTCGACGAGGTGCTGCTGTACGTCGCGTCCGACAACGTCCCCGCCGTCCACGTCTACAGCGGGCTCCGCTTCACCCACGACGAGCGGGATACGCATGTGCAGTACCAGCGTCTGGCTCCCGGCGCCTGAGAGATGCCCCCGTAGGTAACATCCGCCACATGACCTCGTCTCCCGACGACGAGACCGGATCGGAGCGCAACCGACACCGGTCCAGGCGAGCACCGGATCTCGCGGTGGCGCCGTCGTCACGACGAGGAGGTCGTCGCCGAGCTCGACCCGGCCGAAGCGGCGCTGCTGACGCAGCGAGCGGCCGAAGCGGACAGGGAGCCCGCCAGCGCGGCGCGGGAGGCGCTCCAGCGGGCCGACGCCGACGACACGGCGATCCGCCGGGTCATCTCCGACGCGCTGGAGGGCGGCCTCGCCGATCCGATCCCGGCCGACGACCGGCGGCACCTGCTGCCCCGCCGGCGCAGCGACGGCGACCGCCCCGGCGGCGCCGGCGCCGAGCGAGGCCGAGCCACGTGAGTCCGCGGACCTGGAGGCCCGGGTCGTCGCGGCCGAGGAGCGGGCCGAGGAGTACGCCGAGCAGGTCCGCCGGCTCCAGGCCGAGCTTGAGCAGGCGGAGCAGCGCTCACGCACGCTGGCGACCGAGAGTGCCGCACGAGCGACCGAGCACTCCGAGCGGGTGCGGGCGCTCGTCGCGGAGCGCGAGGCCGCCGAGGAACGCGCACGGCGCTCGCGGACCAGGCGCTCGTGGACCAGGCGCCCGAGCAGGCCGGCGCAGAGGTGGCCGAGCCGGACGACGCCACGGCAGCCATGGCGGCGGCACTGGCCGCCGCCGAGGAGCGGATCCGGGCGCTCACCGCCGACGTCGAGGCGGCAGAGAGCAGCGCGCAGGAGGCGCGGAGCGTGGCGCAGCAGGCGGAGGCCCGGCTGTTCGAGGCCCAACGCTCCGCCGCGCTCTCGGAGCCCACCAGGCGCTGGCCGACGGCCGACGCCCGGGTCGCCGCCCTCGAGCGCCAGCTCGACCAGGCGCACGTGCTCCCGGTGTTCGCGCCGGTCGAGCAGGTCGTCGAGCAACCGGCCGAGCCGGAGGTCGAGCCCGAGCCGGGACCGGAGATCGAGGAGCCGGAGGTGACGTCGACGAGGTCGAGGTCGCCGAGGAGCCGGAGCCGTTCGCAGCGGCCGAGCCGGAGCCCGAGCCCGAGCCGGACCCCGTGCTGACGAGCACCGCCGCGACTCGCACCGCCCCCACGTCGTACGACGCCAAGCGCGGCGCCGGCCCGCTCGGGCCGGCCGCCGGGGTGGTCGCCCTGGGCTGCGCGGCTGCGGTCGGCTGGATGGCGTACCAGGCCACGGTGCTGGACCACCTGACCCTCGGCCTGGTGCTCACGGTGGTCGCGCTGCTCGGCCTGACGATCGCGCTGCGGCAGCGCTCGAAGTCCTCCGAGGTGCACCTCGAGAACGGCACCCTGCGGCTACGGCACGGCGACCAGCACCACACCTTCTACCTCACGAGCAGCAGCACCAAGCTCGAGATGTCCGGCAACCCGGGCGACAAGAACTGGAAGGTGCAGGTGCTGCGCCGCGGCATGGCGCCGGTGACCATCGACCACAGGGACGTCGACCCGGTGGCGTTCACCGAGGCAATGCGCCAGTGGCGACCGAACCTGTAGGAGAGAAGAAGACACCACGCGCCCCGGCCCGCAGGCCGGCGGCCGAGGAGATCCGACGGCTGCGCGCCGAGCGTGACGCCCTGGAGGCGCGTGCGCTCGAGGCGGAGCGACTGGCGGAGGCGCTCGCCGCCGAGCTCGCCGAGGCTCGTGCCGAGCTGGCCGCCGACCACAGCCGGCTGTCGCTGTTCGACGACCCTGCCGACGAGGCGCCCGCCGGACCCGCCGCGGACGGGAGCGATCCCGCCGTGCTCCCCATCGCCCTGGCGGCGACCGCGCTGGTGGCCGCCATGGTGGCGCTGCTCGCGGCCCTCGACCGTGGGCTCGCGTCACCCGTGGCGCTGGTGATGCTGGGCCTGACCTGCCTCCTGGCCTACCTGGCCTGGAACAGCCGGGTCGAGCGGTTCGAGGTCTCGGTGAATCGCGGCATGGTCTACATCGACTCGAGCTCCAACAGCTACCGGTTCGACCTGCGCCAGCCCACCACCGAGGTCGAGATGACCAGGCAGCCCGGGGAGCCCGGCTGGCAGGTGCGGTTCCTGCGCCGCCACCTCGACCCCTTCACCGTCGACGCGACCATGGTCGACCCGGTGGAGTTCGTGCGCCAGCTGCGGGAGTGGCGGCCGGAGCTCTAGTCCTTGGGCGCGAGGCCGGCACGGAGCCGGACGGCGATCTCGGCGACCGCCGCACGGCTGCGACGCCCCGGCCCCAGCACGTTGAAGAAGCCGTGGATCTGGTCGGGGAACCGATGCATCTCGACCTGCACCCCCGCCTCGCCCAGCAGCCGGGCGTAGGCCTCGCCCTCGTCGCGGAGCGGGTCGAAGCCGGCGGTCGCGACGTACGCCGGTGCCAGACCCTCCGGGATCTTCTCGAAGAGCGGTGACGCGCGCGGGTCCGTGCGGTCACGCTCGTCGGGCAGGTACGACGCGTTGGCGAGGTCCATGTACTCGCGGGTGAGGTAGAGCCCGCGGTCGCCGAACAGCTCGAAGCTGCGGGTCTGCCGGGTCGCGTCGGTGGCCGGGTAGATCAGCAGCTGGAACGCCAGCGGAAGGCCTTCGAGCGCGGCGGAGATCGCCGTGGCCGCCGCGAGGTTGCCGCCGGCCGAGTCGCCACCGACCGCGATCCGGTCCGGGTCGACGCCGAGGCTGGCCGCGTTGTCGAGCGCCCAGCGGTGCGCCGCGACCGCGTCGTCGTGACGCCGCCGGGAACGGGTGCTCGGGTGCGCGCCGATAGTCCACGGCGAGCACCCGGACGCCGGCCCGCTCGGCCAGGAACCGGCACGGTGCGTCGTGGCTGTCGAGGTCGCCGAACACGATAGCCGCCGCCGTGGAAGAACACCAGCAGGCCGGTGGGGTCCTCGAGGTCGCCGGTGGGGGTGTACAGCCGCCCGGGCAGGTCACCGACCGGAAGCTCGCGCACCGCACCGATCGGCTGGGTGCCGCCGACGACCCTCGTCTCGTGCAGCGTGGCGAGCCGCCCCTGGGGAACCGGCAGCGACGCCGGGCCGGGGAGCCGGGCCAGCCGCTTCAGCCGCAGCATCAGCTGGGTCTCGACGGCGAGCCGCTGCCCGTCGGCGACGACCGGCCGCCCGGCGAGCATGCGCTGCGCGGGTTCCGGGAGTCCCATCGCGACCTTCAGGAGCCGCGCCTCCGCCGCCTCTCTCGCCGTCACGTCGCGTCAGACTAGTGCGGCCCCGGCCGCTCGACACCTGGCGTTCACCTGACGGTGCGACACTCGACGCATGTCGCTCGAGATCGTGCCGTCAGCCCGCCGACGATCACGCCGGCGTGCCCGACGAGACGTTCGAGGTGCCGGTGCCGTACGCGCCGGACGACGAGGCGCTCGCCGCGGTGGAGAAGTACGACGACCGCTTCCTCGACCGCGAGCTGTCGTGGCTGCACTTCAACCGGCGGGTGCTGGAGCTGGCGGAGGACCCGGCGCTGCCGCTGCTCGAGCGGGTCAGGTTCCTGGCGATCTTCACCAGCAACCTCGACGAGTTCTTCATGGTCCGGGTGGCCGGGCTGAAGCGCCGGATCGCGGCAGGGTTGGCGGTCCGGGCGGTCTCGGGCCTGCTGCCGCGGGAGGTGCTCGAGGCCATCTGGCAGGAGACCCGGCGAGCTGAGCGGTCGGCAGGCCGCGCTCTTCCGCGAGGAGATCATCCCGGCCCTGAACGCCCAGGACATCGAGCTGGTGCGGTGGGACGACCTGGACCGCGAGGAGCAGAAGCAGTGCAAGCGCCTGTTCCGCGACCGGATCTTCCCGGTGCTCACCCCGCTCGCCGTCGACCCGGCGCACCCGTTCCCCTACATCTCCGGGCTCTCGCTCAACCTCGCCGTGCTGATCCGCAACCCCAAGACCGGCAAGGAGCACTTCGCGCGGGTGAAGGTGCCGCCGATCTTCGAGCGCTTCGTCCCGCTGCCGAACGCCCGGTTCGTGCCGCTGGAGGACGTGATCGCGGCGCACCTGAAGCGGCTCTTCCCCGGCATGGAGGTCCTGGAGTCGCACACGTTCCGGGTCACCCGCAACGAGGACCTCGAGGTCGAGGAGGACGACGCCGAGAACCTCCTGGCTGCTCTGGAGAAGGAGCTGCTGCGTCGACGGTTCGGGCCGCCGGTGCGGCTGGAGGTCGAGGAGTCGATCGCTCCCGCCGTGCTCGAGCTGCTGGTCTCGGAGCTCGACGTCTCCGAGGACGAGGTGTTCCGGCTGCCCGGCCCGCTCGACCTGCGCGGCCTGCACGGCATCGCCGACCTCGGCCGCGAGGACCTGAAGTTCCCCGCGTTCGTGCCGATCACCCATCCCCGGCTCGCCGAGGTCGAGTCCTCCGCACCCGTCGACGTCTTCAAGGCGACCCGCGGGCGCGACGTACTCCTCCACCACCCGTACGACTCGTTCGCGACCAGCGTGCAGCGGTTCCTCGAGCAGGCGGCCGCCGACCCGCACGTGCTCGCGATCAAGCAGACGCTCTACCGCACCTCGGGTGACTCGCCGATCATCGACGCGCTGGTCGACGCCGCCGAGGCCGGCAAGCAGGTGCTGGTGATCGTGGAGATCAAGGCGCGCTTCGACGAGCAGGCCAACATCCGCTGGGCGCGCAAGCTCGAGCAGGCCGGCTGCCACGTCGTCTACGGCCTGGTCGGCCTCAAGACGCACTGCAAGCTGGCGCTGGTGGTGCGCGACGAGCCCGAGGGCATCCGCCGCTACACCCACATCGGCACCGGCAACTACAACTCCAAGACCGCGCGGATGTACGAAGACATCGGCCTGATCACCACCGACGAGGCGGATCGGCGAGGACGTCGCCCACCTGTTCAACAACCTCAGCGGCTGGTCGCGCAACGCCCAGTACGAACAGCTGCTGGTCGCGCCCGACTCGGTGCGCAGCGGCCTGGTCGACCAGATCTTCGCGGAGGTGCGCAACCACGAGGCCGGACTGCCGGCCGGCATCCGGTGGAAGGCCAACTCCATCGTCGACGAGGCGGTCATCGACGCGCTCTACCTCGCCTCGCAGGCGGGGGTGCCGATCGAGCTGCTCGTCCGGGGCATCTGTGCGCTGCGCCCCGGCGTACCCGGCCTGTCGGAGCACATCACGGTGCGCTCGGTCCTCGGCCGGTTCCTCGAGCACAGCCGGGTCTACTGGTTCGAGAACGCCGGGGACCCGGTGGCCTGGATCGGCTCCGCCGACATGATGCACCGCAACCTCGACCGGCGGGTCGAGGTGCTGGTGCGGCTGCCGGGCGAGGAGAGCCGCGAGGCGATCCGCGAGCTCCTCGACCTGGCCTTCGACGGCGACACCAGCGCGTGGGTGCTGCGCAGCGACGGCGGGTGGGTGCGCAACCGGGGCACCGTCCATCTCCAGGAGCGGCTGATCGAGCAGCAGGCCCGGCGGCGCTCGCCGGTCTAGCGGCCGGGGGCCGTTGAGGGCCGCCTGGGTTGCGCTCCAGCGAACGGCACCCCCTAGCATGATGGCCGTTCGCTCCTCATTCACGATTGCCTCATCAGGAGTACAACCGTGCGCTTGCGCCTCCGCCCGGTCGACACCACGTTCTACGACCTCTTCACCCAGGCGGCCACAGCACCTTGTCGGCGGCGCCGAGCTGCTCGCCGAGATGCTGGCCGACGGCACCGACAAGCAGCGACGTCGCGGCCCGGATGCGGGCCGCCGAGCACGAGGCCGACGAGACCACCCACGAGCTGATCCGGCGGGTCAACACCACGTTCGTGACGCCGTTCGACCGCGAGGACATCTACGCGCTCGGCTCGGGCCTCGACGACGTCATGGACATGATGGACGAGGTCGTCGACCTGATCCTTCTCTACGAGGTGCAGGAGATCCCGGCCGAGCTGTCCAAGCAGGTCGAGGTGCTGCAGCGGTGTGCCGAGCTGACCGCCGACGCGATGCCCAAGCTCCAGGCGATGCAGGTCCTCGAGGAGTACTGGATCGAGATCAACCGGCTGGAGAACACCGGCGACAAGAACCACCGCCGGATGCTGGCGCAGCTCTTCTCCGGTGAGTACAAGACGATCGAGGTGCTCAAGCTCAAGGACGTCGTCGAGTCGCTCGAGGGAGCGATCGACGCCTTCGAGAAGGTCGCCAACATCGTGGAGCAGATCGCCGTCAAGGAAAGCTGACCCGCGTGTCCCTGGACCTCGCGATCGTCATCGCCGTCGTCGTCATCGCGCTCGTGTTCGACTACACCAACGGCTTCCACGACGCCGCCAACGCGATCGCCACCTCGGTGTCCACCCGCGCACTGACCCCGCGGATCGCGCTGACCCTGGCCGCCGTCATGAACTTCGTCGGCGCCCTGCTCGGGCAGGAGGTCGCCAACACGGTCAGTGAGGTGATCGGGCCACCGGACGGCAACGCCGGGCTGGTGATCGTGATGGCCGGCCTGCTCGGGGCGATCACCTGGAACCTGATCACCTGGTACTTCGGCCTGCCCTCTTCGTCCTCCCAGGCCCTGATCGGCGGCCTGGTCGGCGCCGCCGTGGCGGGGGGCGCACTCGTGCACTGGAGACCATCGTCGACAAGGTGCTGATCCCGATGTTGGCCTCCGCCCGTGGTCGGGTTCTGTGCTCGCGTTCGCCGTGATGCTGTCGATCATGTGGATCTTCCGGCGCCGCAACCCGCACCGCGTCATATCGCGGCTTCCGGATGATGCAGACGGTCTCCGCGTCGGCGCTCGCGCTCGGTCACGGCCTGCAGGACGCCCAGAAGACGATGGGCGTGATCTTCCTGGCCCTGGTCACGGCGTACCCCGAGCACTACGCCGGCGAGGACCTGCCGCTGTGGGTGTCCTCGTCGGCCGCCGGCGCGATCTCGGCCGGCACCTACTCCGGTGGCTGGCGGATCATGCGCACGCTCGGCCGCCGGATCATCCACCTCGACCCGGCCCGGGGCTTCGCGGCCGAGGCCGTGGGAGCCGGGGTGCTCTACACGACGGCGTTCGTCTTCCACGCCCCGATCTCGACCACCCACACGATCACCTCAGCGGTGATGGGCGCCGGCGCCACCAAGCGCTTCTCCGCGGTGCGCTGGGGCGTGGCCCGCACGATCCT
Organism: uncultured Actinomycetota bacterium; assembly: GCA_963813615.1. Lineage (GTDB taxonomy): Bacteria > Actinomycetota > Actinomycetes > Propionibacteriales > Nocardioidaceae > Nocardioides. The sequence goes on along the minus strand of CAWFAE010000015.1, from coordinate 342,334 downwards.
GGCGGCCTGGGTGCTGACGTTCCCGATGGCCGGCCTGGCGGCCGCCGGGTGCTACTTCGTGCTGCAACCTGGTCCTCCCGGTCTGACCCGCGATCAGCCGAAGCGGCCGGAGATGTAGTCCTCGGTCCGCTTGTCGTGGGGGTTGGAGAAGATGTTGCGGGTGCGGTCGAACTCGACCAGGAGGCCGGTGCGGTTGCCGGTGGTCTCGTCGGGTCGGGCGGTGAAGAACGCGGTCCGGTCGGAGACCCGGGCTGCCTGCTGCATGTTGTGGGTGACGATGATGATCGTGTACTCGTCGCGGAGGTTGACCATCAGGTCCTCGATCCGCGAGGTGGCGATCGGGTCCAGGGCCGAGCACGGCTCGTCCATCAGGATCACGTCGGGCCGGGTGGCGATGGTGCGGGCGATGCACAGCCGCTGCTGCTGACCGCCCGAGAGGCCGTACGCCGACTGCTTGAGCTTGTCCTTGACCTCGTCCCACAGCGCGGCGTCGCGCAGCGCCTGCTCGACCAGGTCGTCCATGTTGTCGACCTTCATCCCGGTGACCCGCGGGCCGTAGGCGATGTTGTCGTAGATCGACTTCGGGAACGGGTTGGGCTTCTGGAACACCATCCCGATCTGGGTGCGCACCGCGATCGGGTCGATGTCGCGGGCGTAGATGTTCTGGCCGTGGTAGTTGACCTCGCCCTCGACGCGCGCGCCGGCGACCAGGTCGTTCATCCGGTTCAGGCAGCGGAGCACCGTGGACTTGCCGCAGCCGGAAGGGCCGATCAGCGCGGTGACCTCGTTCTTGCCGAACTGCAGGTTCACGTCGTGGACGGCGTGGAAGTCGCCGTAGTAGACGTTCAGCCCGAAGGCCTCCATCACCGGGTCCGGCGGCACGTCGGGCAGCTTCCGATCGACCTCGGTGTGCACGTCCGGCGAGGGTCGCGACCTCGTTGTCGATCTCGGGCTGACGCGGCTCGCGCGTCGTCGTCGTGGCTGGCTGGGTGGGCATCGGGACTCCTACCAGGATCGCTGGAACTTGTTGCGGATGAAGATGGCCAGGGCGTTCATGCCGAGGATCATGACCAGCAGCACGATGATCGCGGCCGAGGCGGCCGTCGGTACTCCTCCTGCGAGCTGCGAGGTCAGGCTGTAGATCTGCATGGGCAGCGCGGTGACACCGCTCATCAGGCCGGTCGGGTCGAACCGGACCGACCCGGCGATGCCGACGATCAGACAGCGGCGCCGCCTCGCCGATCGCCCGGGACAGCCCGAGGATGGTGCCGGTCGCGATGCCTGGCACGGCCGAGGGCAGGGTCTGCCGCCACGTCGTCTGCCACTACCGTGGCGCCCAGCGCGAGCGACCCCTGCCGGATCTCCTGGGGCACCGCGCGCAGTGCCTCGCGGGTGGTGATGATGATGACCGGGCAGGATCAGCAGCGCCAGCGCGACCGCGCCGCCGATGCACGATGCCGGTGTTGTCGAAGCCGATGAGCGCCATCGCGGCGACCGCCAGCAGGCCGTAGACGATGGCGGGGACGGCGGCGAGGTTCTGCAGGTTGACCTCGATCAAGCGGTTGTACCAACGCGTCGCTGTCCGCGAACTCCTCGAGGTAGATCGCCGCGGCGATGCCGAGCGGGACGGCGAGGACCGCGGTGCACACCATCAGCCAGAGCGTGCCGAGGATGCCGGCCCGGAAGCCGGTCTCCTCGGGGCAGAGAACGGAGCCGTAGTCGGTGATCAGGTCCGAGTCGAAGCGCGGCGCGCCCGTCGATCGCGGTGTCGACGATCAGGACCAGCAGCACCATCACGCCGAAGAACAGCGAGAACCACAGCGCAGCCGAGGAAGACCAGCGAGCCCGGCGATGCGGTCCTTGCTGCGACCGGTCGCGATGGTCGTGACCGTGACCTCGCGGGCAGTGCGCGGTAGCGATGGCTCATCAGTACACCTGCCTGTAGCGCCGGACCATGCGGATGCTGATCATGTTGATGACGAGCGTCATCAGCGAACAGCAGCAGGCCGACCGCGAAGAGCGTGTTGTACGGCGTCGAGCCGACCGGGTTCTCGCCGCCGGCGGTTGTGGCGATGAAGCCCGGTCATCGTCTGCATGCCCTCCCGGGGGTCGAGGCTGAGGTTCGGCTGCGAGCCCGCCGCGAGGGCGACGATCATCGTCTCGCCGATCGCCCGGGACATGCCGAGCACGACTGGCGGCGGCGATCCCGGACAGGGCGGCAGGGAAGACCACCCGCAGCGTGGTCTGCATCCGGTTGGCGCCCATGGCGAACGACCCCTGCCGGAGTGCCTGCGGTACCGCGGTCATGGCGTCCTCGGACAAGCGAGGCGACGGTCGGGACGATCATCACGCCCAGCACGAGACCGGCCGCCAGCGCATTGGTGAAGTTGACCTCCATCGACAGGATGTCCTGGAGCAGGCGTGGGCGTCACGAAGCAGAGCGCGAAGAACCCGTAGACGACCGACGGGACGCCGGCCAGCAGCTCCACCGTCGGCTTGAGCACCTTGCGCGCCCGGGGCGAGGCGTACTCGGAGAGGTACATCGCCGCGCCCGAGCCCGAGCGGGACCGCGACCAGAGCGCGATGGCGGTGACCACCAAGGTTGCCGTGATCAGGGGCAGGACGGCGAACTGCTCCGTCGGTGGCGAAGAAGTCGCCGAGCGAGACCTCTCGGAAGAAGTCGATCACCGGCCGGATCGAGCGCGATGACGATGCCGAAGGTGACGGCGACCGAGAGCAGCGCCGAGAGCCAGAGGACCGTCATGATGACGGCCTCGCCCGGCCGCGGCCTGCGGCTGAGGTCGATGGGGGCACCGGGCAGGCCCGCCCCGGAGGGCGGGCCTGCCGTCAGTGGTGGTCACTCATCAGAGTGCTCGAGCGCGCCGTTCAGCCCGCGATGCCCGCGAGGCGCGACTGCGTCTCGTCGTAGAGCTCGTCGCTCAGCGGGATGAACTGCGCGGCCTCGGCGATCGTCTCGAGGTTCTCGATGTAGAAGTCGACGTACGCCTTCACCGCCTCGTTGTCGTTGTACGTCGCGTTGTTGACGTAGATGAACAGCGGGCGGGACAGCGGGGTGTACTCGCCGGCCTGGGCGGTCTCGGCCGACGGCTCGACGCAGCCGTTGCCGTCGTCGATCGCCAGCGCCTTGAGCGAGTCCTCGTTCTCCTCGTAGTAGGTGTAGCCGAAGTAGCCGGTGGCACCCTCGGTGCCGGCGACGCCCTGCACGAGGACGTTGTCGTCCTCGGAGGCCTCGTAGTCGTCGCGGGTGGTCTCCGACTCGTCGCCGATCACGTCGGCGGCCATGTAGTCGTAGGTACCGGAGTCGGTGCCGGGGCCGAACAGCGAGATCTCCTGGTCGGGGAAGCTCGGGTCGAGCTGGTTCCAGTTGGTGACCGTGGAGCCGGGCGCCCACAGCTTGATCAGCTGCTCGGTGGTCAGGCAGTCGACGGCGAGATCGGGGTGCACCACGACGGTGAGCGCGTCGGTCGCGACCTGGAGCTCGGTGTACTCGATCCCGGCGTCCTCGCAGATCGGGACCTCCTCCTCCTCGTCGATCGGACGCGAGGCGTCGGAGATGTCGGTCTCGTCGGCGCAGAACTTCTCGAAGCCGCCGCCGGTGCCGGACTCGGCGACGGTGACCTTGATGTCGGGGTTCTCCTCGGAGAGGAGCTCGCTGGCAGCGTCGCTCATCGGGAAGACGGTCGAGGACCCGTCGACGGACACCCTGCCGCTGACGCCGCTCACGTCGGCCGTCGTCGTCGCCGTCAGCGTCGTCGCCGCATGCGGAGAGCAGCCAGCGCGAGGGCCGCGATGCCGGGCACGATCGCCCGGCGGATGGAAGTGCGCTTCACTTCGTTCTCCTGATTCGAGTTGTGGAGCATTACGACAGGAGTCTTGGGAAGGCAGGTGTATGGATCCGTGGGCGTCGGTGAACGCACGGTGAACTCGAACCGGCCACTCGACGCGGAAAACGTGACCGCGGGCACCCGTACCGCTCAGCGGACGGCGTAGCGCTCCGTTGCCCGGACCTCGCCCTTGCGGACGTGCACGACCAGCATCTCCCCCGCCTGCAGCCCGGGATTCTCGAGGCCGAGGGCGTCGAAGACGTCCGACAGGACCGGCCGGTGGCTGCACAGGACGGCTCCCTCGTCGCCCTCGACGAGCGTCGTCCACGATCCGCCGCACCCCCTTGCGCGTGGCGTCCTCCTCGCTCAGCCGGCGGGTGATCTCGAGCGGCAGCCCGGTGGCCTCGGCGTACGGCGTCAGGCTGTCCAGGCAGCGGACGCTCGACGAGGTCACCAGACGAGTGACGTCGTACGCCGCGAGCAGGGGGACCACCGAGCTCGGCCTGGTGCCGTCCCACCTTGATCAGCGGCCGCAACCGGTCGTCGTCGCGCCAGATCCGCCGGGATCGCGCCGCGGCGTGACGGAACACGACCACCGCGTGGGTGCGGCGGCGCACCTTGCGCGCCTCCCGCAGCGTCTGCTTGTCCCTGTCGTAGCTGAGCAGGTCGAGCGCGTCCTCGGTGCGCACCCACCGCACCCCGTCGATCTCGGAGTTGGCTCGGTAGCCACTCACGTCGTCGTCACCCACGCAGCGGCCCGACCCAGTAGTGGACGGTCTTCGAGCGGGAACCGCTGATCGGGTACCGCTGCGAGGCCAGCGGAACCCCCAGCCTGACCCGCAGCCCGGTCTCCTCCGCCACCTCGCGTACGGCGGCGCCGGGCGCCGACTCGCCACGGTCGAGCTTGCCCTTGGGGAACGACCAGTCGTCGTACTTCGGGCGGTGCACCAGGAGCACCTCGCGGCCCGGCCGGAAGACGACCGACGCCGCCGGCGAGCACGTCCGACGCCTGGGCCACGGCGCTAGTCTCACACCACGATGCCGATGACACGCAAGAGTCTTCTCACATGGGGGGCGGTGGTCGTGGCTCTCGTCGTCGTGGCGGCCGGCGTGGTGGTCGGCATCAGATGGTGGCGGGACGCCCACCGCACCGACCTCGAGCGGGCCGTCGCGATGGCCCCGAGCGACGGGCAGCAGCTGTCGTGGACCGACTGGTCGGGCATCCGCGACGAGCTCGACCTCGACCTGGGCTCCGACCCGGGCGAGACCGACATCGTCGAGCTGCTCGACCGCGGGTTCGAGGAGGACCTGACCCAGACCACGGCCCTCGGTCGACTCCGCCGTGGTGATGCAGGACGTCTACGGCTTCTCCCCCGCGACCGTCGACTGGGAGCTCTTCAGCCAGTCGGAGGAGGGGGCGGTGGTGATGGTGCACCTTCCCGAGTCCGCGGACTTCGACACGATCACCGACAAGCTCGAGAGCGCCGGGTACGCCGAGCCCGACTCCGACACCGGCATCTGGGAGGGCGGCGTCGAGCTGCTCGCCGCGATCGGCGGGGTCACCCCCGAGCTCGCGCATCTGGTCGTCGACGAGGACCGCCGCCTGATCCTCGGCAGCGACGACAAGGCGTACCTCGAGAGCGCCGCGGCCGACGCCCGCGACGAGGCACGGCCCGTCCGGCCTGGACGACGTCGTGGCGGCGGTGGAGGAGCCGCTGTCCGCGGCCGTCTACACCGGCGACCACGCCTGCGCGAAGCTCGCGATGAGCCAGGCGGACCCGATCGACCAGGAGCAGGCAACGGAGCTGCTCCAGCAGGCCGGGCGACGTCAACCCCGTCACCGCGCTTCGCCATCGGCGTGCGGCCGGGTGGCGACGTACGCGTGGCGATGTCGTTCGAGTCCGACGACCAGGCGCGGGACAACGCCGACTCACGGGCCCGGCTTGCCGACGGGCCGGCGCCGGGGAAGGGCGGCGACTTCTCCGACCTGTTCGCGCTCGGCGACGTGACGGCCGACGGCGAGGTGGTGACGATGGAGCTGGACCCGGTGGAGGGCAGCTACGCGTTCTCCGCCCTCAAGGACGGCCCGGTGCTGTTCGCGACCTGCTAGTGACCCGCCAGTCACGCCTCGCGGCGCGGCTCCGGGGGCTCGGGGGGTGCGACGTCGACGCCCAGGATGCGGTCGATCTCGTCCTGGGAGAGGTGGTCGTCGGACTCACTGGCGGCGATGATCAGATTGGTCGTCAACTCGACCTCGCCGAGCAGGTCGGCGTCCTCGAGGGTGACGTCGAATTGGTCGTACATGTTCGGCCCCCCTCCGACGCGACGTGGCTTTCCGGTTGATCGTTCCCATCCAGACTACGGCCAAACCATGAATTTCCCCGTGGTCATTTCGGGCTATCCGGCATCCCCACAACGGGCCCCAAAACTGCCGGAACCCCGCCCTCTCGGGCGGGGTTCCGGGTGATGGAAGACTCGTGTCTCCTCTGGAATCAGAGGGCGCGGACGTTCTCCGCCTGCGGGCCCTTCGGGCCCTGCGTGACGTCGAACTCGACCTTCTGGTTTTCGTCCAGGGACTTGTAGCCCTGGCTCTGGATGGCCGAGTAGTGCACGAAGACGTCGTCGCCGCCGTCCTCCTGTGCAATGAAGCCGAAGCCCTTCTCAGCGTTGAACCACTTCACGGTGCCTTGAGCCATGTGCTCGATACTCCTGTTTTCGGAACGAGAACCGCCACCTCGGCGGCCCGCACGGGAGGCGGTGAAACGTCGCTCCGACCCGTGATTGGTTACACCACAAACCAGGAACGCCGTTGGATCTCAAACTCCGTCGGCGTCATACCTTGGAACTTGGCCCCTCGTGCTGAGACGACAGTACCAAGACAACGGCCGAGTGGAACCTTCGCGGCCCCCCGAGTTCGTGGGTGTGCAACAGAAGTGCGCCGCTGGCCCCGAAATTTTGGGGATTGAAACGCGGCGCGCCTGAGAGCGATTCCGAGTGCTGGTCGGGAATATCGGGGCGCGATGGTTGCCGCCCCCCGCTCCCCCCGTCGACTAGTGCTGTTGGCCCTAGCACTGGTCGTATCAACCGTCGTCGCCCTCGTGCTCTCCCCTTCTGGCAACTCCCCGAACGCCCCCATCCGGGCCACCCCTGCCGCCATCGATACCGAGCGAGCCGAGACGGCTCCGGCGGAGGCTCGAACCATGCACTTGCTGCGAGCGGCGGTCACCTCCCAGCGCGCTGCCCGCGTGCATCTCGTGGTCCGGGTTTTCAGCGGCCACCGGGTGATCCGCACCGTTCGGCAGCCGCTCCGGGTCGCAGGAGGCGGACGCGTCACCTGGGCTCGGGTGGCGATCCGTACCCACAGCCGGGCGCCGAGGATGACCGTCCGCCTCTCGGGGACCGACCGGCGCACCGACGGGATCCGGATGCACCGGGTCAGGTGGATCCACCGTCCTGCAGCCGGCCGGTTGAGCAATGGCTGCCGGTATGGCCAGCGCGGCATCCCGGGGTGTGGGGCGTTCCTCGGTCAGACGTACGGCGCCAACGCCGACCCGGCGCCGTTCGAGAAGCGCTACGGCCGCAGGCTGGGCATCCACCGCTCCTACTTCCGTGCCGACCAGGTCTCCTGGGCGGTCGACGTGGCCCGCGACGACCTGGCGCACGGGCGGCTGCCGTGGGTGAGCTTCAAGCTCCCGACGTCGTGGGAGGAGGCGGCCGCGGGTGCCGCCGACACCTGGGCCGTCAGCTTGGTCAAGCAGTTCGAACGGCTGGACGGCCCGGTGTGGCTGGCGTTCCACCACGAACCCGAGTACGACGGCGACATCACGGCGTGGCGCAAGATGCAGGAAAGACTGGGACCGATCGTCCGCAGCCAGGACAACCTCGCCTTCACCGTCATCGTGACCGGCTACCACCAGTTCTACGGCGAGGAGCAGTTCAGCCTCGACAACATGTGGCCGCGCGGGATCAAGGTCGACGTGGCCGGCTTCGACATCTACAACCAGCTGGGTGTCGTCAAGGACGGCAAGGAGAACACCACGGGCACCAACCTCAAGGCCTGGTACTTCTCCAAGATCAAGCGCTGGGCCGAAAAGGAAGGCGTGGCGTGGGGGCTGGCCGAGACCGGCTTCACCCACAAGGCCGCCAGGGTCGACCCGCACTGGATCCGACGTACCCACCGACAGCTGGAGGACGCCGGCGGGGTTGCCTTCGCCTACTTCAACACCACCCTGAACAGCATCGCGCCGTGGGACCTGTCCACCAAGGTCAAACGGGCCGGGTGGCGGGAGGCGCAGACCAGCGGGCCGCTCCTCCCCCGCTGAGCATTTCCGGGGTTCTCCCGACTAGAGTCCTGATTCCCCCGGGCCCTTAGCTCAATTGGCAGAGCTCCGGACTTTTAATCTGTTGGTTGTGGGTTCGAGTCCCACAGGGCCTACGACGTACCAACCCCCGGCTCGGGAGGGCTCATTGATCAACTCGAGACCGGCTGCGCTCGTCACCGGCGCGGCCAGCGGCATCGGCGAGGGCGTGGCCCAGCACCTCGCTGGTCTCGGTCACGCCGTAGCCGTCCTCGACGTCGACGCGGCTGGAGCGCGCACGGTCGCGGCCGCCATCACCGATGCCGGTGGCAGGGCCAGTTCGGTGGTGGCCGACGTGGCGGACGAGCAGCAGGTCGAGGCCGCGGTCGAGCAGGCGGCCCAGGCACACGGGCCCGTCGGGATCCTCGTCAACAACGCCTGCTTCGCCCGGGACGCCGACCTCGTCGAGATGTCCACCGACGACTGGGACGCGGTGGTCGCGACGCACCTACGCGGCACCTTCCTGCTCAGCCGGCAGGTCCTTCCGGCAATGCGCGAGGCCGGCGGGGGTCGGATCGTGAACATGTCCAGCATCTCGGCGCTGGCCCACGCCGGTCGACCCAACTACGTCGCCGCCAAAGCCGGCATCGAGGCGCTGACCAAGGCGCTGGCGCACGAGGTCGCGGGCGAGGGCATCACCGTGAACGCCATCGGGCCGGGGGTGGTCGTCACCGGGATGACGGCGGCCGGCGCCCGCCGCCGTGGCCGCACCCTCGAGGAGCACGTCGAGGCACTGCGTCTGACCGTGCCGGTCGGGAGGGTGGGCACACCGCACGACATCGCCCGCGCCGTCGCGTTCTTCACCGACGAGGAAGCCGACTTCGTCACCGGGCAGGTGCTGTACGTCAGCGGCGGACCGCACGGCTGAGCCCTTAGCTACTCCACCTCCCGTACGCCGAACCTGAAAAAGAGTCGGTGTATCAGCGAGGCCCTTCGTTGATCCTCTCCATCGACGACTGCCCGGAGAAGGAGCGGAGAGCAAGCGATGGAGCATGGGGATGACGTGGTACGGCGGGTTCGACAACCTCGTCGGCGACCAACACCCGAACACCTGAACGGCCGGGCACCGGGCATGTTCTGCGTCCACGACGAGTTCTCACAAAGCACCTTCGCCCCTGGTCCGCTCCGACTATCGTCACGGTCACGTGACGAAGCCGGGCTACCCCATGGGGCAGCAGGCAGCCAGGCACCCAGAAGTACTTCGTCCGCTCTCACAGGGGCGGACGCTCGCCGTTGGATCTCCGGCCGACGGAAGGGGTGAGAACGTGGCAGACGTGCATGTTGGTGCGCGCACGGCGGCCGTCCGGCCGCCCGACCTGCCTGAGCGAGCACCCCTGGCGGCCGAGGACCAGATCAGGCTCCGACCCGGCCGCCGCTCCACAGTTCGGGCACAGCCGGTCGTCAGGGTCCCCCGGGCCGCGGGTCTGCGGCGGCCTCGGCTGATGTCGGCGTTCGAGCGCGTCCTCGATGCGAGGATCTGTGCGGTCGTGGCGCCCGCGGGGGCGGGCAAGACCACGGCCCTCGCCCAATGGGCGCAGCAGACGCCGGTGGACGTCGCTTGGTTCCAGGTGGGCCCGGACTCCGTCGACCCGGGGCTCGCCCTGCTGGAGGGCCTCGCGGCGGCTGCCCATTCCGCCGATCCCCAACACCCCCGGGCATTCGACTGGGACGCCCTCGTGGAGGTGTGCGTCCGGCGTGACTCCCCTCTGGTCGTCGTGGTCGACGACTTCCACCATCTCACCTCCGATCGGTGTCGGAGCCTGCTCGAGCGGCTGCTGTTGGCGACCGATGACCGACTGCACCTGGTGGTCAGCAGCCGGATGCCGCCCGCGGTCAACATGGCCCGGACCGAGCTCGCCAGCGAGCTCGTGGGTCCGTCGGACCTGAGGTTCCGCACCGTCGAGATGCCCGACCTGTTCCGAGACTGCTACGACCTCCCCTCAGCGACCCCGACGCTCGGATCCTCACCCGGCGGACGGGCGGATGGGCCGCGGCCCTCCACCTGTTCCACCACACCGTCGCCGGCCGCGGTCCCGACGCGCGCCACCGCTCGGTGCGCGTGCTCGGGCGTCGCGAGGCTACGCACGCGAGTACCTCGCCCAGACCTTCCTGGCCGGGCTCGACGCCGACGAGCTCGCTTCCTGCGGCAGACGGCTACGCTCGAGACGCTGACCGGCGACCACTGCGACAGCCTTCTCGGGAGCAGCGACAGCCAGGAGCGGCTCATCGACCTCAGTCGGCGCGGCGTGCTCGTACCCGCCGAGGCCGGGCGCGGGTTCCGCACGCCGGAGGTGTTGCGCACCCACCTGCTCGCCGCGATGCGGGAGGACCTCGGTGACGAGCTGACCGACGACCGGCTCCGCGCGACGGCTGCTCTCCTCGCCCTCGAGGACGGTGCCAACGCTGCGGCAGCGGTGCGGACCTATGCCGCCGGCCGGGACTGGCCGGCCGCCCTCGCCGTGTTCGCCGAACCCTGGGATCGGTGATCGGCGATCCCGACCTGGACTGGATCGACGCCATCCCCGGAGACATCGCTGGTCGCGAGGCGCGGGTCGCTCGCGCGGTGCGGGCCCGACGCGACGGCTCCTTGGAGGCCGCTGCATCGATGGCCGTGGCCGGCCGTCCGCGGCGACCGACCCGGCGTCGAAGTCCGCCAGAGCCATCGCCCGCTTCTGCCGGATGTGGACGGTCGGGGACCTCCAGCCCGACGACACTGGACCGACTACCTCCGCGCCGCCGTACGGCGACCCAACCCCGACCGGCGGACCGCGCTGCCGCCGGCACCGCGCCGTCCTGCGCGCCATCGAGCTGACGATCGGCGGGACGTGACCGCGGCCCGCCGCCAGCTGCGCGGGTGCCCCGACCGATCACCGACCCGGTGCCAGCTGCGCGGCCGACCTGCTCGCCGCGGCCCTCGACCCGGCCGACCCGAACGGCCGACGCCGTCGCGCCGCGCGGAGGACCTCGGGTTCCCGTGGTTCGCCCGGGTCGCCCACGGACTCGCCGCGCGCCGCGGCGACACGGATCTGCTGGCCGCCGACGTCAACGCGGCCGACGACCGCGACGACCCCTGGGGCGCCCTGCTGCTCACCGCGTGCGGCCGTGGCCGATCTCCGTGCGGGCGGCCCGGCGACGCGGCCTTCGACGACGTCGTCCGCCGGTGCCGCGAGCTGGACGCCCCGGCGCTCGAGGCGTGGGCCGCGCGGAGCGGCCCTCTGAGCGGCGGCGTGGCACCTCCCCGACGCCGCCCGCGAGGCGGAGTCCGCCGTCGGGTTCGCGCACAGCGCCCAGGTGCCGGGTGCGCTCGCGCTGGCCCGGCCGCGACCGCCATCGGCCGCGGACCAGCGAGCTGCGGCGCCTCGCCCAGGAGGAGGCGACCGGATCGGCCTCGTTCCGGCCGGGGATGGTCCACCCTCCGCGGAGCCGGAGAGCCCCGGGCCGGCCACTGTCGTCGTACGACGCCCGCCGGTCGAGGTCCGCTGCTTCGGCGGCTTCGACATCCTGGTCGACGGCACCGCGCCGGCCCTGGCCCCCGTCCGCCCCCGGGCCCGGGCACTGCTCCGGCTGCTGGCCCTCCACGCCGGCCACCCGGCGCACCGCGAGGTGATCGCCGACGCGATGTGGCCGCAGCTCGACGGGGCCGCGACCCACAACCTGCACGTCTGCGTCTCCGGCCTCCGCACGGCGCTGGAGCCGGGCGTCGCCCGCGGGGCCAGCCGGCTCGTCGTCCGCGACGGCGACCGCTACCTGCTGGCGCTGCCCGACGGCTCGATGTCGGACCTCCGCACCTTCGACGACCGCACCGCGGCCGCGGAGCCGGCCCGGACGCCGCCGGGGCCGAGCAGCGATCGCCGACCTCGAGACGGCGCTCGGACTGTACGTCGGCGAGGTGCTGCCCGAGGACGGCCCGACGGAATGGGTGCTGCCGCACCGCGAGCACTACCAGGTGCGGGCCGCGGAAGCGGCCGCCCAGCTCGGCCGGCTGCACCTCGAACAGGGCCGTCCCGACGAGGCGGCCGCCGCTGCGCGGCGCAGCATCGACATCGACCCGTTCCGCGACGCGTCCTGGCGGCTGCTCATCGCGGCCCACGACGCGGCCGGCAACCTGGCCGGCGCCGAGGAGGCCCGCCGCTCGTATGCCGACGTGCTCGCGTCCCTGGGCTGGCGCCAGCGGGGCGGCCGCGATCATCGCGGCGCTATCCGACGGCTTTCGCTCGACGGGGCTTCAGCTGTCGAGCAGCCGTGCGTCGCGTGTCCGGCCCGGGTCGCCGGGCATCTCGCGTTGCCCGTTGAGTCGCCGTTGAGTGGACTGTTAGGGCGGTCCGCTTCAGTCGTCCTGACCGACGGGCGGGCGGGGGGACAAGTCTCCGGGAGTGACCATGACAGCACCGTGCATCGGGTCGGCGTGTACGTCGACGCCTTCGACCCGATCCTCAAGGCCGGTGTGGTCAGCCATCTCCGCCCTCGCCCCGAGGTCAAGATGCTGACCGACTCGAAGCGCGAGGGCGCCGAGGTGACGGTGGTCGTCGTCGACCGACCGACGAGCGGACGATCAGCTGCTCAAGTGCTACAACGCTCCTCGGACACCCGCCTCGTGCTGGTCGCCGGTGGTCTCGACGACGGCGACGTCGTGGCCGCGGCCGAGGCGGGCGTGGTCGCGCTGCTCCGCCGGCACGAGGCCACCGCGGACCGGCTGGTCAGCGCGATCACCGGCGCCGCGTGCAACGAGGGCACGGTGCCGGCCGACCTGCTCGGCCAGCTGCTCGGCCAGGTCGGTGCGCTCCAGCGCGGCTTGCTCGGCCCCCGCGGGCTCACCTTCAACGGGCTCGCCACCCGGGAGATCGAGGTGCTGCGGCTGGTCGCCGACGGCTGCGACACCCGCGAGATCGCCGACAGGCTCGCCTACTCCGAGCGGACCGTGAAGAACGTGCTGCACGACGTCACCTCGCGGCTGCAGCTGCGGAACCGGTCGCACGCGGTCGCGTACGCCATGCGCCAGGGCCTGATCTGAGCGCTTGACCACGTGCCCGATCGGCAGTCCCAGGGTGCCCCTTCGGTGTCCGGGAACTGCTGCTGGCGTGGGCCTCGGCGGCACCGTGGGAGGTGCCCTCGACCCGGCCGGATGAGGAGGGGCTGACCCATGATCGCCCAGGTCGATGACGCGCTGCACGAGCTCGTGACCGGCGACGCGCTGAGCGGGGCCGACCTCGACGTCGTCTTCGACGCGCCGACGAAGGACTGGGCGGCCCGCCGCAACGCGCCGACCATCGAACCTCTACCTCTACGACATCCGCGAGGACACGCGGCGGCGCCCGGCGCGGCTACCTCGAGGAGCGCGACCCCGACAGCGGCGGGTGGTGATGCGGCGGCCCGCGCCGCGCTTCTTCAAGCTCTCCTACCTGGTGACCGCGTGGACCCAGCGCCCCGAGGACGAGCACCGGCTGCTCGACAACCTGCTGCGCACGTTCCTGAGGTACGACGCGCTGCCCGACCACCTCGTGGTCGGCCAGCTGGCCGAGCCGGGCGAGCCGGTCAAGATGACGATCGGCCTGCCGCCGCCGGAGGACCGGGCGTTCGCCGACGTCTGGTCGGCGCTCGGCGGCGAGCTGAAGCCGTCGCTCGACCTGGTGGTGTTCGCCCCGATGTGGACCGGGCGGGAGTACCCGGCCGGCCCGCCCGTGGAGGACGGCCTCACCATCGACGCCTCCGACATCGTCGACGGCGGCAGCGACGTCGGGCGGAAGCGGCACGTGCCGCCGCCCGAGAAGAGTGCCGAGCCGGTGCCGACCGCCGCACCGCGGAAGCGCCGCCGGAAGTCGTCGATGACGACCCGCAGCCTCGCCCACGTGCTCGGACGGCTGGGCGTGATCGAGGAGCGGATCCGGCTGCTGGTCGCCACCCGCCGGGCCGACGGACCCGGCGCCGGACGACCCGTTCCGGGGCCTCTACCTCAGCGACGAGGCCGTCGACCGGCTGCTGGCGACGCCGCGGCAGCACGTCGACTGGCCGCAGACCGCCGCCCGCCTGGAGGCATGCGAGCCGGCGGCCGACGATGCGGAGGAGGCCGGCGCTGTCCTCCGGCTGCGCGACCTCGCGCGACGTTCGGGCTCGACCCGGTCGACGTCGACCTGCTGCTGATCGGCATCGCCGCCGACGTCGACCCGCGGTTCGAGGCGTTCTTCGGCTACCTCAACGACGACGTCAGCCGGCGCCGGCCGTCGGTCGCGGTCGCGCTCGAGCTGGCCGGCGTGCCGCTGACGTCCGCGGCCGGCTACGCCCACCTGCTCCACGGGCCGCTCGTCACCGGTGGGCTGGTGGAGCTCGAGGACCGCGACCGGCCGTTCCCGGGGCGGGCGCTGCGGGTGCCCGACCGGGTCGTCGTCATTCCTGCTGGGCGACGACGCGCCGGACGCCGCGCTGACGCCCGTGATCGGCGAGCCGTCCCCGACGTCCCGTGGGGAGACCCGTCGCCCGCTCGCGGCGGCCCTGGGGGACGGGGTGACCCTCGCCTACCTGCGCGAGCCGGCGACCGGCTCCGGCCGGGTGCTCGCCGTCGAGGCGCTGCGGCTCACCGGGCACCGGCCGCTGGTGATCGACCTCGACCGGCTGCTCCGCCAGCCCGACCCGGCTCGGCTGGCGCGGCTCGCCGCACGCGAGGCCCGGCTCGCCGGCGCCGGGATCGTGGCCGGGCCGGTCTCGGCGGTGAAGGAGCGCCCCGACCTGCTGCAGGAGCTGGTCGCCGACCCGCGGCCGCTGCTGCTCGTCGGCGAGGTGTCGTGGGACCCGCTGTGGACGACGGCCCCGCCGCTCTGCGTGCCGGTGCCGCCGAGCACCCAGCAGGAGCGGCGCGCGGTCTGGCGGTTCGCGCTCGCCGGGACCGTCGACCGAGCCCGACGCCGCTCGACGCGACCGCGCAGTTCCGGCTCGCGGCCGGAGGACGTCGCCCGCGCCGCGGAGTCCGCGCGGGTGCAGGCGCTGCTGCAGGCCGACCGGTCGGATCGGAGCCGACCACCTGCGCCTCGGCGCCCGCTCGGAGAACGGGTCCGCGCTCGAGCGGCTCGCCCGCCGGATCGAGCCGGCGGTCGGCTGGGCCGACCTCGTGCTGCCGCCCGCGGTCCTGACGCGCGCTGCAGGAGGTCGCGCTGCGGGCCCGGCACCGCGAGCAGGTGCTCGGCGACTGGCGGATGCGGCCCGGCGGCGGCCGCGGCGTCGGCGTCGCCGCGCTGTTCGCGGGCGACTCCGGCACCGGCAAGACGATGTCGGCCGAGGTCATCGCGCACGACCTCGGCCTGGAGCTGTACGTCGTCGACCTCGCCACCGTCGTCGACAAGTACGTCGGCGAGACCGAGAAGAACCTGGAGCGCATCTTCGCGGCGGCGGCCGGCGTCAACGCCGTGCTCCTCTTCGACGAGGCCGACGCCGTCTTCGGCAAGCGCTCGGAGGTCCGGGACGCGCACGACCGCTACGCCAACGTCGAGAGCGCCTACCTGCTGCAGCGGATGGAGTCGTTCGACGGGCTGGCGATCCTGGCGACCAACCTGCGCGCCAACATCGACGAGGCCTTCACCCGCCGGCTGGACGTGATGGTCGACTTCCCGCTGCCCGGACGCCGCGCACCGGCGCGCGCTGTGGGACCGCTGCCTCGGTACGACGGTGCTCCGCTCCCCCGACGTCGACCTGGCCTTCCTCGCCGACGTCGTTCGAGCTCGCCGGCGGCTCGATCCGCTCCGCCGCCGTCACCGCCGCCTACCTCGCCGCCGCCGACGCCGGCGGTGATCGGCATGCGGCACCTGGTCACCGCCGTGCAGCGGGAGTACCGCAAGCTCGGCCGGCTGTGCCTGGAGTCGGAGTTCGGCGTCGTACTGGCGCTGCTGCAGGAGCCGGCCTGACCGCGCGTAGGTGCGGCGCGCTGCCCGATCGGGCAGCGGGCGTGCCCGTTCGGCGGCGCTCGCGGATCTGGTCGCGATCGGCCGCGCGGTGGACGTTGGGACGGACGTCCGACAGCCACCGGAGGTCGCCATGCGCCACCACGACCATGACCACGACCACGACGAGTCCGAGGCCGAGGCCGCTGCGCACACCCGCACCGAGAGCCTGGACCCGTTCGCGATGAAGGCGGTCGCTGCGGGGCGGCCCGACGTCCTCGGCCACGCAGGGATGCTCGGGCTCCAGCGCGCCGCCGGCAACAGCGCGGCAGCGGCGGGCGTGAAGGAGGAGCGCTCGCCCGTGCACGACGTGGTCTCCGGCAGCGGCTCGCCGCTGGACGACGGGGTCCGCACCGACATGGAGGCGCGGATGGGTCACGACTTCGGCGACGTACGCGTGCACACCGGCGACGCCGCGGACGCCTCGGCGCGCTCGGTGAGCGCGCACGCCTACACCGTCGGCTCCAACATCGTCTTCCAGCGCGGCGCCTACGACCCGGGTCGTCGTCCGGCCAGACCCTCCTCGCCCACGAGCTGACCCACGTCGTGCAGCAGCGCAGCGGCCCGGTGGACGGTACGCCGGCGGCGCGGCGGCGTGTCGGTCAGCGACCCGTCGGACCGGTTCGAGGTCGAGGCCGCGACCAACGCCGAGAAGGTGATGAGCCAGCCGGCCCCGCGCACCGGTGCAGGCGCCGCGCTCCGGCGGTCCAGCGGCACGACTCCGACGAGGCACGTCCGTCCAGCGCGACGGCAGCGCGAGGGCGAGGAGGAGGAAGAGGCGCAGGCCTCCCACGACCCGTCACTCGGCCCGGTCCAGCGCGAAGAGGAGGAGGAAGAGGAGCCGGCCTGACCTCCCGGGGTCCGACCCGGTGAGCCGAGATGACCGTCGCTCGGGAGCATGACGCGGACCCGGTCGGCGAGCGCCTCGTCGAGGGACGTCGGCGGCGCCGGAGGCCGTCGCGGCCGCGGCGGCGCGGCGGCCCTGTTCGCGCTGCAGCGCGCTGCGGGCAACTCCGCGGTGAGCGCCCTGATGGCCGGCAGGTTCAAGACGTCGGGCGACGCCGTGGCCGACATCGACGGCGCCCTCCGCGAGGTCCGCGGGGACGAGCCGGACCTCGCGATCGTCGAGAAGGGGCTGAAGGCGACCAAGGCGGCCGGCATCCCGGTCGATCTCGAGGGCGAGGCCAACAAGCCACCCGCCACGGCGCTCGCGGTGACCAAGACCGGCTTCGGACCTGCTGCGGTGGCGCCGAAGAAGCCGGTGCCGCCGCCCAAGCCGACCAAGCCGGTCTCGCCGCTCGGCAAGGCCGGGGCGAAGGCGCCGAAGCCGGCCGGCGCCGGCGAAGGCGCCGGCGGCCAAGGCGCCCGGCGCCGGCGGTGGCGGCGGCGGCGCGCGGCGCCGTGGCCCCCGCCCCGCTGTCGGCCGACAAGCTGCTCCAGCCGCCCGTGCGCGCCGACCGGGGTGCAGCCCGGGGAGGACCCCGCGTTCGCGCAGGTGAAGGGCAACGTCAAGGGCTTCGCCAAGGCCAAGAAGGCCCACCCGCCCGCTGCCTCGAAGGCGAAGGAGGCGCAGGACGCCGCCCTCGCCACCGACCGACGACGTGGCCGGCCAGGCGAAGGCCGCGAAGGCCGACACGATGGACGCCCAGCAGGCCGGCACCTTCGACAAGAAGGCGTTCATCGCCGCGGTGAAGACCGCCATCGAGGCCAAGTCGCCGAAGACCCTCAAGGAGGCCGACGACTACAAGGAGTCCGGGAAGGCGGGCGAGGTCAAGGGCGAGGTCAAGGGGATGGTCACCCAGGGCAAGGAGGGCTCGGCCAAGGACATCGAGGCCGCGACCGAGGCGCCGCCCGACCAGTCCAAGGCGGTGCCCAAGGAGGTCACCCCGCTGGCAGCAGGAGGACCCGGGCAAGGCGGCGCCGATCCCGGCAGCCGGGCGCGGTGCCCAAGCCCGCCCCGGCCGAGCAGGTCAACCTCGAGGCCGGCAAGCACGAGGCCAACCAGGAGATGGCCGACGCCAACGTCACCGAGGAGCAGCTGGCGAAGTCCAACGAGCCGGAGTTCCAGGGCGCGCTCGCGGACAAGCAGAAGGCCGCCGAGCACGCCGACACGGCCCCGGCGAGTACCGCGCAGCAGGAGAAGGAGACCATCGCCCAGGGCAAGGAGGAGGCCGCCGCCGAGACCACCGCCGGGCGTCGCCGGCATGCAGGGCGCCAAGGGTGCCGCGCTGGCGAAGCTGGTGGCCGCCAAGGGCAAGACCAAGTCGAAGGACGAGGCGAAGCGCGCCGAGGTCACCACCAAGATCCAGGAGATCTTCACCGCCACCGAGGCCGACGTGAAGAAGATCCTCGACGGCATCGACCCCAAGGTGGAGACGGAGTTCGAGCACGGCGAGGCGGCGGCGCGAAGGCCAAGTTCGAGACCTACGTCGCCGCCAAGATGTCGGCGTACAAGAAGGACCGCTACGGCGGCTGGCTCGGCGGCCTGCGCTGGGCCAAGGACAAGCTCTTCGGCATGCCCGACAAGGTCAACGAGTTCTACGAGGCCGGCCGGGAGCTCTACCTCAAGGAGATGGACGGCGTCATCTCACGGGTCGCCGACATCGTCGGCGGCGACCTGACCGCCGCCAAGCAGCGGATCGCCAAGGGCCGCGACGAGATCGCGGCGTACGTCAAGACCCTCTCCCCCGACCTGCAGAAGGTCGGGTACGAGGCCGCCAAGGAGATCGGCGAGAAGTTCGAGCAGCTCGAGTCCGACGTCAACGACAAGCAGAACGAGCTCGTCGAGACCCTGGCGTCGAAGTACGTCGAGGCGCGCAAGGGCCTCGACGAGCGGATCGAGGCCCTCCAGGCGGAGAACAAGGGCCTGGTCGACAAGGCGATCGGCGCCATCAAGGCGGTCATCAACACGATCCGCGAGCTCGCCTCGATGCTGAAGAACGTGCTCGCGCGCGCGGCCAGCGCGATCGGCGACATCATCAGGGACCCGATCGGCTTCCTCGGCAACCTGATCTCGGGCATCAAGGGCGGCATCGACAAGTTCTTCGCCAACATCGGCACGCACCTCAAGAAGGGCCTGATGGGCTGGCTCTTCGGACAGCTGGCCGACGCCGGCATCGAGCTCCCCGAGACCTTCGACCTCAAGGGCATCATCAAGCTGCTGGCGTCGATCTTCGGCCTCACCTGGGCCAACATCCGCAACCGGATCGTCAAGCAGATCGGCGAGAAGGCGATGGACGCCGTCGAGGCGGGCGTCGACATCTTCCAGAAGCTCGAGGCACAAGGGGTCGCCGGCCTCTGGGAGATGCTGGTCGAGAAGCTCGGCAACATCAAAGACATGATCATGGAGCAGATCGAGGACTTCGTCCTCACCAAGATCATCACCGCCGGCATCACCTGGCTGATCAGCCTGCTCAACCCGGCCGCCGCCTTCATCAAGGCCTGCAAGCTGATCTACGACGTCGTGATGTTCTTCGTCACCAACGCCGCGCGGATCATCGAAGTTCGTCAACACCGTCATCGACGGCGTCGTCGACATCGCCAAGGGCAACGTCTCCGCGGTGGTCGCCAAGATCGAGGACGCGCTCAGGCCAGATGGTGCCGATCCTGATCGGCTTCATCGCCAGCGTCCTCGGCATCGGCGGCATCGGCGAGAAGATCCGCTCGATCATCCAGAAGCTCCAGAAGCCGGTCAACAAGGCCCTCGACTTCGTGATCAAGACCGGCCTGAAGCTCGCCGGCCCGATCATCCGCGGGCTCAAGGGGATCGGCGCCAAGGCCAAGGCGAAGATCGCCTCGGGCAAGGCGTACGTGAAGGGCAAGGTCGACGCGGGCAAGGCGTACGTGAAGGGCAAGGCAGACGGCGCCTAACAGAAGGGCAAGCAGTTCCTGCTGTAAAGCTGCGGATTACGAAGTCGGTTCCGATGAAGGGCAAGAGCCACCAACTCTTCGTCTCTGTCAAGAACGGCTCGGTGGTCATCGAGATGGCCTCCCGACGCGAGTTACTGATCGCCAAGATCGACCGCGCTTTGGTCCACCCCACCATCAAGGCCAATCCCGAGGCGCACACAAAAGCTGCAAGCCATGGCCGACTTGTGGCGCACCCGCAGGAGTGGAAGGACGCGTTGGCCACCAGCGATCGTGCGGTGCAGAACCGTGTAGAGGCAGACATAGAGCAGGAAACGACGAACATCGCGCACCTCCTCCAGGCCGTCGGTACGGCGTTCGACATCGATGGCCTGCGTCCACGTGTCTTGGTCGGTCATCAAGGACCGGCTTCTGGGTATCTCCTTCCGCAAAGAGTTCGAGGTCGCGACGGCGAGAAGCACACCGTCTATTCCAGAGAAGGTGCGCCATGGGAGCTCATGACCGCCTCGACTTGCCGAGGCCGAGCGGTCAAGCCGCACCGGTCTATCGCAAGTCCCCCACGGGAACCTTCACGCTCGACCACGGTGATTCCGTTGTGGGTCACTGGAACATCAAAGGACGCCATGGCGGCCGAGGATCGCCAGACATTCCTCAGTGCGCTCGGGAATCTGGAGGGGCTCTGTACGTCCTGCAACGGGCGCAAAGCGGCAAGAGAGCAACGCAGCCCAGTACATAAGTCCGCTTATCAAGAGATACATCGAGGCCGTCGAACTCCTCGGCCCGAACTCGACGCAAGCTGACGTCGACGGCGCCGAGCGTATCCGCGCTCAGGCCGAAACGCCTCTACCTGAGTCGTCGCGGGCACAGCCAAACTACAGCGGTGCGCCTGGTCCAGCCCGCGGTGGGCCACTGATCCCGGTCGTGCCCAATACGCCGGGGAGGAGTTGGGCATCATCGACCCGCATCGGGACCAGTTCCACGGACAGCTCACCCGCATTCGGCGTGCGGGACGCTGGTCGAGGTCGCAGTGCTCGGCAGGGCTGGCTGCAGTGCGGGAAGGCGCAGTGTGTGGTCACGCAGCAGTGACGCTGCCCGGCGGATGCGTTCGGGGATCTGGGCGGAGTCGACGCTCACCTGACCGGCGAGTCGAAGACGGCATTCCATTCGACGTGGGGAAGAGGCTGTGGCAGACTGGTTCATCTGGCCATGCACCGAGGGGCGCGGGAGTAGGGCCGATAACGCGCTTTAGACGACCATCGAAATGATCTTCAGAAGGGTGGGCCGCGGCGCCGTCCGCTGCGCGTCGTCGCCAAAGGACAAGGGCGAGGGCTACGTCACAGGGCACTCTTCGAGGCAAATCCACGGGCTCACGTCAGATCCTCAACCGAGCCGGGCGATCCTTGCGCGGAGACCGCGACAACACAACGGAAGCCTCAGGCAGTCGAGTGGCTGCCCTCGACGGGGCGGTGCCCTCAGGTCCGGCGTGACTGGTCAGGACGTCGAACCGACGCTGCTCCGCAGCCGCGTTGCGGCGGGCTTCGGCCTCCTCGGGGTCGAACGGACCATCGATACTCATGGCCGATGGCCAAAGAGAACTTCGTCGTCATGACATTCGACGCCCGTCGGCTGAGAGGACGCGGGTTAGGCCTCCGCGACCCGCAACGCACGCACACCAGAACGGTTGTGCACCGTGGACCCGCGGGGGTCAGCCGGAGCCGATCATTCCGACTCGCGACCGGATCGCCGATGCAGCAGACCAACAGTGGGGCGACCTCACGGAACTCGTGACCAAGGGAGCACCGTCGCCGGCAATCGGGATCCCGGTGTCGATGTACGAGTCCCGGATGGTGGCGGCTCCAACGTCGACCGACACCACCGTGTTGCGGTTCGCCCAGGCGACAACGTTCTTCAACCGGTCGATCTCACGGCCGTCCAGCACCTCGGTGTCTTCACGGACCGCAGCCAGGATCTGCGCCGTGGACCGTCCATCGCCGGCGGCGCTCGAGGGGGTGGTGGTCCCGAGAATCTGCTGGAGCATATTCCTGACCGCCGGCGCGGCCGCTCGGGGGACTGACTGCACGATCGGGCACCCGACGCTTCGGCTACGCCAGCGGCTCGGGGATTGCAGGGAGGTGCTGCACCTGCACCTGTACGACGTTGCCGCCGGCCACGATCGCGAAGTCGACCGTGACGTGCGTTGTGATGTCGTCGCCGGGCGGCGGGTCCATCGCGGGCAGGTCGAGGGTCCAGCCCGGGCCGGCCTCGACGCGCTCACCGGCCAGCACCTCGGACGCCTGGCCGGCGGGCTCGTAGTAGCCCTTCCAGTAGTTCGCCTGCACCGCGACGGTCGTCAGGTCGAGCTCGACTGGATCCGTCCGCGGTGGACCAGACGTCCACCATCCAGGCCACGGCCGCGCGCGGCGATCCACCATCTCGTCAAGGAGCTGCCGAGCGCTCGCGAAGCGGCTCGGCCTCGTCCATCCCGGTCACCACTGCGGGTCGCGGCCGGGCACCTCGAGCGTCTCAACGGACGAGCCCGGAGGCGGCAGGCGGGCGCTCGCCGTCGCCCATCGATCACTGCTCGCAATCGTCCTGTCCGGCGGACAGGGAACCGGCGAACCAGCCCACGGCCGGCGCCATGCTCCGCCACCCCGTGAACGACCCGTCGTCGGCGAGCTCGATGTTCTCGGCGGTCGCGGGCGACGTACTCCCGTCGTTGCGGTAGAACCTCAGCATCAGCGCGCCTCCGCCCGCCAGGTCCCGCCCAAGGCGCGGCCGGTGATCGCGACGAACTCGGCCACGTGGCGCGGCTGAGCGCCGTGGTCGTGCACATCGGTCACCCGGCCGGGATCGCCCATGACGGAACCGCTCGAATAGGTCAGGACCTGGATCGTCTCGTACTTGTCGATCGTGTCGCGAAGTGACGTCTCGAGATCCCGGGCCAGGTTGCCGGTCGAGGTCGCGGCGGCGCGAGCCGGATGCGGTGGTGGTCCCACCAGCGCCGGGAGCGCCGGCATGGCGACGGTGGGCAGCGCGGCGTACGCCGCCACCACCCGTTGCGACCACGCCCCCATCGACATCCCGGCGACGGCGGCTCGCGCGTTGACGTCGTTGCGCGCTGCGATCGCGGTCTGCAGGGCGGCCGCCACGGTGCAGGCGTCTGGCCGGGTGGCGCGGCCGACTGCCCGACCGGCGGCTCGTGGCCGGTGACCCGCACGTAGTCGCCCGGGTGCAGCTGGTACTCGTCCTGAAGCCCGACCAGATGGCCGTACTCGTGCGGGACCGTCGACGCGGCGTTCGGGTCGGCGACGAACCAGCGGCCGGCGTTCGCCCGGCCGGTCCCTGCGACGACCGCGATGGTCATCGCCTCGGGGCCGGTCCCGCGCACCATCTCGAAGTCGATGGGAGGGCCTTGCGCGTCGGCGCGTCACGGACTGCCTGGTACTTGTTCCAGACCGCCGGGACGTGCCCGAACCACGCGGCCGGCGGCGCAAGCCCGGTGAAGTTGACCTTCACGGTGACCAGCACCCGGGTGTCGGTGACCTGGAAGGAGTAGCGCGAGGTCAGGCCGTAGCGGGCGCCGCCGACCTCCTCGCCCCA
Source organism: uncultured Actinomycetota bacterium (assembly GCA_963813615.1). GTDB lineage: Bacteria > Actinomycetota > Actinomycetes > Propionibacteriales > Nocardioidaceae > Nocardioides. The sequence goes on along the minus strand of CAWFAE010000015.1, from coordinate 318,739 downwards.
CCGCCGCTCGACGAAGCCGATGGTCGATCCGGGCGATGCCGCGTCGACTGCGGCCCAGGTGGCAGCATCCGCCACACCGGTCGCCGGGAGCGGTGGCACCCGCCCGCTCTGGAAGGCCTGCAGTGCGGTGGTCGTCTTCGGCCCGAACCCGCCGTCCACTTTCAGCGCTGGGGACGCGCCCGCGGTGTTGAGCTTCTGCTGGAGCTCCCGCACCGAGTTGCCGCTGGTGATGTTTCCGGCGCCGACGACCGGGTGCAGTGACGTGCCGGCGTTCTGTACGCCGCGCGCATCTGCGGTGCCGCTGTCCGTGTGCTGCTCGACGGCGGTCCCGCTGGCACCTTCGAGCGCCACGAAGCCCCCCGCAACAGCGCGGTCGAGAGCGGTCCAGAAGTCGGCGTCGATGATCCCGGTCGGAAGGCGGTGCAGCACGACCACCTCGAAGACGAGGACCGGTGCGGCCATCGCCGCGTCGTAGACGCCGTTGACCGCGAGCCGCGGCGTGGCGCCCACGGCGTTGAGCTTCTGCTGCGCGAAGGCGACGTCGGCGTGGTCGGCGCCGGGCCCAGCACGGCCCGCACCGGCGGGGGCAGGGCGGCGAACGCGGCGTCGAGGCGCGTCCAGGTGTCGAGGCCGAGCACGCCGTTCGCCGGGACACGCCACTGGTCGTCTGGAAGCTCCGGACGGCGGCCTGGGTCACGGCGCCGAACTCGCCGTCCTCGACCAGGGGGACCGCCGATGCCCGCACCCGACTCAGCTTGCGCTGCGCCTGCTTCACCTCTTCGCCGTGCGAACCGACCTGCACCACCCATGCGGCGCCGCCACCGCGCCCGCCGCAGGTCCCTGCTCTGCATGGTGACCAGCCCGGCCACCGCCCGGTTGCCGGCGCCGCGCTGGATCCCGAGCAGCGGATGCTCGGGTTTCCCCACCTCGTCGCGCAGCTCCGCAGACACCGGCGGCGGCTTGCGCACCTTGCGGATGCGCGCGGAGCCATCCATGCATCGATCATCGGCGGCCGGCCGGAAACGTGGCGCTCGATGTCGTGCACCCGCCGGGAGACGCCCCCTGCACGATCGGGCACCGACACTTCCTCACCGGCCGTCCCTGAGGGACATGTCGGCAGGACACCGGGCGAGGAATCTGGGGACATCACCCAACGTCAAGGAGGGCAGCCGGATGCCGACCTATCTCTCGCCCGGGGTCTATGTCGAAGAGGTCGAGGCAGGATCCCGTCCGATCGAGGGCGTTGGCACCTCGGTCGCCGCGTTCGTCGGCCTCGCCGCGAAGGGCCCGGTCAACGAGCCGACGCTGGTGTCCAACTGGACCCAGTTCACGGAGACCTTCGGCGACTTCGTCGAGAGCTCCTACCTCGCCCACGCCGTCTACGGCTGGTTCCTCAACGGGGGAGGCAACTGCTTCGTGGTGCGGATCGCGGCCGAACGGCAACGGAGCCGCCGAAGCAGATCGCGGCGCCCGAAGCAGGCGCAGCATCGGCGGATACACCGTCGCCTCGATCGCGAAGGGCGCGACCGCGAACAAGCCGCTCGAGATCACCGTCGAGCCGGCCGAGGGCGAGAACCCGCCGGACGACGAGTTCAAGCTCGTCGTCAAGGTCGACGGCAAGCCAGCCGAGACCTACGACAACGTCACCACCAAGGCGGCAAGACAACAACGTCGCCACCAAGGTCAACGCGGCCTCGAAGCTCATCAAGCTCGAGGAGAGTCACCGGCGGCGCGGTGACCACGCCGTGCCAAGGGCACAGTCGAGCTGGTCGCGCCCGAGCCCGAGCCGGTGCCGCCGTCGACCGACAACCTCGGTGCCGACGACTACGTCGGCGACGCCGCGCGACCGCACCGGCTTCGGCGGGCTGGAGGCGGTCGACGAGGTCACCATGGTCGCCGTACCCGACCTGCCGCCGCCTCGAGCAGCGGCGCCATCGACCTCGAGACGTTCAAGGCCGTCCAGCTCGGGATGATCGCGCACTGCGAGCTGATGGGCGACCGCGATCGCGATCCTCGACCCGCCGCCCGACCTCAACGCGCAGCAGGTGCACGAGTGGCGGATCGACAGATGCGGGCTACGACTCGAAGTTCGCGACGCTGTACTGGCCGTGGGTCAAGGTCTTCGACCCGGCCTCGGGCACGAACAAGTTCATCCCGCCGTCCGGCCACATGGCCGGCGTGTGGGCGCGCAACGACGACACCCGCGGCGTCCACAAGGCGCCGGCGAACGAGGTGGTCCGCGGTGCGATCGCCCTGCAGACCCAGATCACCAAGGCCGAGCACGACCTGCTCAACCCGGTCGGCATCAACTGCATCCGGGCGTTCCCCGGTCGCGGCGTCCGGGTCTGGGGCGCCCGCACCCTGTCCAGCGACGCGGAGTGGCGCTACCTCAACGTGCGCCGCCTCTTCAACTACCTCGAGGAGTCGATCCTGCTCGGCACCCAGTGGGTGGTCTTCGAGCCCAACGACCACGCCCTGTGGGCGCGGATCCGGCGCACGATCAGCGCGTTCCTCGTCAACGAGTGGCGCAAGGGCGCGCTGTTCGGCACCACCCCGGACGAGGCGTTCTTCGTCAAGTGCGACGACGAGACCAACCCGGCCGAGGGCATCGACGCCGGCCAGGTCGTGTGCCAGATCGGCGTGGCGCCGGTCAAGCCCGCCGAGTTCGTCATCTTCCAGCTGTCGCAGTTCTCCGGCGGCACCAGCCTCGTCTCCGAATAGCCCGAACGAGGAGAGACAGCCATGGCACTCGCAGACGCGCTCGACATCGAGCCGCCGCGAACGGCTTCATCGTCACGGTCGACGGGATCCAGATCCCGCAAGGTCAACGAGGTCAGCGGGCTGAAGTCCGAGGTGGACAAGATCGAGCTCAAGCAGCAGACCAGCGACGGCAAGTACGTCGTCCGCCAGCTGATCGGCAGGGCGAAGGCCGGCGAGTTCACGTCACCCGCGGCCTGACGGACAGCAAGACGATCACCGACTGGCTGAAGCAGGTCGCGCGAGGGCGACGTCGCCGGCTCGCGGAAGACCGCGTCGGTCCAGCTGCTCGACTACGCCGGGTCGCCGATCAAGACCTACAACTTCGCCAACTGCTGGGTGCAGCAGCGTCGAGGTCAACGCGCTCAAGGCGGGCGCCGCGGAGCAGGCGACCGAGAAGTTCGTGGTCTGCTACGACGAAGTGACCGTCAGTCCTGATGCAGCGCGGACCCGCGCCTCGTCGACTCGGCGATCCCGGAGACGGGGGCCGTGGGCAGCGGGCCGCCCAGGAGCGGCAGACGATGCGCACGGAGTTCGACTTCGAGCTGCCCCGGGGCTACGTCGACGGCGACGGCGTCGTGCACCGGCACGGCACCATGCGGCTGGCCACCGCCCGCGACGAGCTGCTGCCGCTCTACGACGAGCGGGTGCAGGAGAACGCGGCGTTCACGACGGTGGTGCTGCTCGGCCGGGTCATCACCCGCCTCGGCACGGTCCCGATGATGAACGCGCAGGTCGTCGAGAACATGTTCGCCAGCGACGTGGCGTTCCTGCAGGACTTCTACCGCCGGATCAACGCCGAGGGTCACACCCGGGCCGCGGTCACCTGCCCGGAGTGCTCGCACCGGTTCACGATCGACCTCGCAGGTGGGCGCCTGGGGGAATCGTGACGTACGCGCCCGAGCGGCTCTACGAGGAGGTCGCGTACGTCGCCTACCACTTCCACTGGGCCCTGGACGACATCCTCGACCTCGAGCACCCCCAGCGCCTGCGCTACGTCAGCGAGATCGCCGAGCATCAACACCCGGCTGGCCGAGGAGCGGTGAGCCGTGCGCTGGCCCTGGACCCGCCGACCCGCGGAGCCGGCGGTCCGACCCGCTCCGGCGGCGGCACCCGCGTCCGCACGCGGCCGCCCCGCCCTCGCCGATGGGGTGGGCGTTCCTGCCGCCGATCCAGCGAACGCTGTCCTCCCGATCGCCCCGGTCACCCGGCCTGCCGAGGTCCCCTCCGAGCTGTCGGCCTGGCGGTCACCTGCCTTCACCGACTCGCTCAGCCACGCGGTCGTCGACACGGCCCCGGGAGGGCTTGTCGACGGTGACGGTGGCGGGCTCGGCCACCCGACGTACACCATCCGTGCCCGCACCTGAGCTCACGCTGCTGCCCCCGCCACGGCCGACCGCCGTGCAGCGGTCGGTGCGCCCGGGCGCGGCCGCCCCGGGCCCCGCTGCGCGTCCTTCTACCGCCATCGGGTCGGTGGCCGAACCCCCCACTCCTTCGCTCACCCGGGCGCCGTCGGCCGGCATGCCGCTCGTCCACCGCGCCGTCGTCGACGACCCGACCCGCTGAACCTTGCCGGAACCTCTGCCGGAGCCGGCGTCTCCCGAGCAGGTGGAGCCCGCGGCGGACCGAAGCTCCGACCGCCCCGGTCGACGACGCCCCGACGGTCGATCAGCCGGTCGATCTGTCCGTGCCGCCGCTCGGGCGTGCCGTGGCGACGTCACCGGAGCCGTTGGCGGCGGCGGGCGTGCCCGGGACGGTGCAACGCAGCGTGGACACGCCGCTGGCGCCGACCACTGCATCCGAGCCGTCGGCGACTCCGGTCGTCGAGAGTCGTCCACCTCTGGGTCTGGGCCCGCCCCTCGCCACTGCCCCGGTAACGGCGGTGCCGGAACCCCCAGCCGATGCCGGCAGCGACCGGGCACCGCAGCCGGCGGAACGTCCTGGCGCCTCCGGCTTCACCGAGATCCCGATCCAGCGCGCGCGTCTCGCCCGCTGCGTCCTCCCCGGTGCCGCCGACCTCGCCCGCGGCGCCGCCGCGTCCGGACCTGACCCTGCCGCCGGCCCCCGGCGCCATCGAGCCGAGCCCGAGGCGACCGAGCCGGGAGCGCCGCCGATTCAGCCGCCGACCACCCCGTCGAAGCCGAGTCCGCGGACGTTCCCTCGGTCGACGTCCCCCGGCTCCCTCAGAGACGCCCATCCAGCGCGAGGTCGCGGACGCGAAGGCGCCGGTGACCCCGGCGGACGTCGCCACCGATCCCGTTGCCACGACGCCTCCGTCACCCCTCGTCCACCCTGTCGCGCCCGTCGCGATCAGCCCGGCGCCGGCCGGGCTGACGTCGGTCCCGCTGCCGCTGGGCGGCGGTCTGAGCGACGTCGATCCAGCGGTCGTCCGCCCTCCCCGGCCCCGGCACGCCGGCGCCGACCCTGGTCGTCCGCCCCGCCCCGCTGATCCCGGACCCGCCGAGCCGCGAGCGGGTCGTGCCGATCCAGCGGATGCCGGTCGCCGAGCCGCCGTCCGCCGCCGGCCCAGCGCACCGGGTCGTCTGCCGCGGGTGCGCGGGTCGTGGGAGCGGGCGGCCCGACCGACCCGGCCGGTCCGGGCGTGGGCCCCGCGCCGACCGAGGCGGGTCCGCCGGGGGTCTCACCGCCGGCTCCAGCGGGCGTCGGCGTCCGCCGGCATGCCGCTCGGCACCGCGCCGCCGGCCGAGGTCTCCCCCACCCACGAGCTGGGTGCGTCGCCGCTCGGGCCGCCGCCCTCGACGGTGGTCATGCACCCGCGTCCGTGCTCCCGCCCGGCGCCGGCCGGCAACGGCATCGCCGCGCGCGGTCTCCGGCGTACTCCCGCTGGCCCGGTCGGCCACCGACGCGGTGCCGAGCCGGACCGCGGCCGTGGACGCCGAACCCGCCGCACTGAACCGGGCGTTGTCGACGTCTCCGGAGGCAGCACGCCCTGGACGGACGCGTCGAGCGCGCTGGACGCCGGGCAGGTGGTCGTGGCCCGGGCCGAGGACCCCGCAGCCGTCGCCGATTCTGCCCCGGCGGCGGCCGTCGGTGGCCCGTCCGGCGGCGGGCCACCGAAAGCCGCGCCGGCAGTGAGGACGTCGACGCGCTGGCCCAGCGCCTGTTCCCGCCCATGCTGCGCAGGCTCAAGAACGAGTTCCTGCTGGACAGGGAACGGCGAGGGATACGCACCGACGCGTGGTGAGTGGTTGCTGAGCCCGGAGCGATAAGAGAGACCAGAAGACAGAGCAGGAAGAGGACCGAGCGATGACGCAGCTGCAGGACGTCGACACCGCGGTCAGCGTGTGCTTCGTGGTCAAGATCGACGACGCCAGCCTCGGCGCGTTCAGCAGCTGCGAGGGCATGGGCTGCGAGGTGGTCATGGAGACCCGGGAGGAGGGCGGCAACAACGTCTACGTCTGGCAGCTCCCGAGCCGGCTGAAGTACAGCAACATCAAGCTCACCCGGCCGCTCGGCGCGGAGACCTCGAAGATCGCTGCCTGGGTGTCGTCGATGGCCGCGGGCTACGAGCGCAAGACCGCGGTCATCCAGGCGATGCGCGCCGACGGCACCGTCGTCGCGGAGTGGTCGCTGATCGACGTGGTCCCCGTCCGCTGGACCGGCCCCAGCCTCAACGCCGACCAGCCGAAGGTCGCTGACCGAGACCCTCGAGATCGCCCACCACGGCTTCCTCAACAAGGGATGAGGCGACGGTCATGAGTGCGAGTCCGGTCAGCTTCGACGCCGCCCAGGCCGGGGCCCCGTCCGCCGACGGTGGACGGCCCAACCTGCAGCACGCCTACCTGATGGTCCACGAGCCCTCGACGGACGGCTCGCTGTCCGCGCCCGGTGCGCTGATGTTCCAGCTCGACTTCCAGTTCAACCCCAAGGAGCTCGCGCTGGCGAAGTCGGCCAGCTGGAAGCGCGAGACGGCCAAGGGCAACGCGAAGCGCTCCGCCACCGCAGTTCACCGGGTCCGCAGCCGTCGAAGCTGACCCTGGAGATGTTCTTCGACGCCTCCGCGAAGCAGGACACCAGCGTGGTGAAGACGGTCGAGAAGCTGTTCGCGCTCACGCGCCGACCGAGTCGTCGCTCACCGCGAAGAAGGCGTCCCCGCCGTGGGTGATCTTCCGCTGGGGCGGCCTGACCGGGTTCCTGGCCTACGTCAGCCAGGTCCAGGCGAAGTACACGCTGTTCACCGCCGGCGGCCTGCCGATCCGGGCCACCTGCCAGGTCACCCTCGAGGAGCTCGCCGGCGACGCCGCCAAGCAGAACCCGACCTCCGGCGGCCTGGTGCCCCACCGCGTGCACCAGGTCGTCGCAGGGCGACAGCCTGCCCGCGATCGCCTACCGCGAGTACGGCGCAGCCGGCCCTCTGGCGGGCGGTCGCCGACCTCAACCGGATCGACGACCCGATGCGGCTGCGCCCGGGCGACCGGCTGCTGCTGCCGCCGCTCGAGGAGCTGGCCGCGCTCGCCACGGCCGGCGGGCGACCGACGGTCACCGCACCGGAAGGGCGGGTGCTCGATGCCGCACGGTGAGGAGTTCAGCAACACGCTCCTGGTGAAGGTCGACGGGACCCCGCTGCCCGACGACGTCAAGCCGCTGCTGGTCAACGGCTACGTCGACGACAGCACCAACGTGCCCGACCTGTTCGTGCTGCGGTTCTCCGACGACGGCGGCACGGTGCTGGCCAAGGCGCAGCTTCAAGATCGGCGCCAAGGTCGAGCTCAGCCTCCAGTCCACCGCACCCGGCGGCCACGCCGTGCTGCTCAAGGGCGAGGTGACCGCGCTGGAGGTGGAGGTGGGCGAGAAGGGCGTCCACACCGTCGTGCGGGGCCTGGACGCGTCGCACCGGCTGTTCCGCGGCACCCGGGTCGAGGCCTACGTCAACATGACCGCCTCCGACATCGTGCAGAAGGTCGCGCAGCGCGCCGGCCTCGAGGCCAAGGTCGACGCGACGACGACCGCCGCTCGACCACACCACGCCAGGACGGCGTCAACGACTGGGACTTCCTGCGCCGGCTGGCCGCCGAGCACGACCGGGTGCTCACCATGCGCGGACGGCAAGCTCGAGTTCGCGCGCGGACGCCGGCGACGGAGGCTCCCGGCGGGCAGCGCGGGGTCGCGCGACGGACCCGCTCGTCCTCGAGCGCGGGGTGAGCCTCGTGCACCTGCGCGGCACGATCACCTCCGACGGCCAGGTCCCCGAGGTCGAGGTGCGGGGCTGGGACCCGGCGCAGAAGAAGGAGCTCGTCGGCACGCAGGACGCCAAGACCCAGAGCGCCGTGCCCGACAGCGGCGTCACGCCGGCGTCGCTGGCCGCGACGTTCGACGAGCGCGCCGTACGTCCTCGGGCCTCGCATCCGTCGAGCAGCAGGCCGCCGTGGACGCCGATCGCCGTCTCGCTCGCCGACCACCTGGCCGGCGGCTTCGCCGAGCTGGAGGGTACGGCGCGCGGCAACCCCGCAGCTCCGCGCCGGGACGGCCGTCAAGCTGGTCGGCGTCGGCGACCAGTTCGCGGGCAAGTACGTGCTCACCTCCACGCAGGCACGAGTTCTCGCCGGACCACGGCTACCGGACCAGCTTCTGCGCCAGCAACGCCTCCGAGCGCTCGCTGTACGGCACTGACCAACGCGGTCGCCCGGCGACGCGGCCGCAGATCAGCGGCGTGGTCCCCGCGATCGTCACCAGCGTCAAGGACCCGGACAAGCTGGGCCGGGTCAAGATCAAGCTGCCGTGGCTGGCCGACTCCTACGAGTCGTGGTGGGCGCGCACCGTCCAGCCGGGCGCCGGCAAGGACAGGGGCGCCGCCGTGCTCCCCGAGGTCGGCGACGAGGTGCTGGTCGCGTTCGCCCAGGGCGACCTCGAGCACCCCTACGTGCTCGGCGGTCTCTACAACGGCGAGGACAAGCCGCACGGCGGCTGGGCGCCCGAACGTCGACGCCACCCGGGCGAGGTCGTCAAGGCGCGGCTTCGTGTCGCGCACCGGCATGGTCCTCGAGTTCCTCGAGACGCGCCGGCGCCGAGAGCGTGGTGCTCAGCACCAACGGCGGCGCGCAGAAGATCGTGCTCACCCAGACCGCCGCGAAGGGCGATCGAGATCCTCTCCGAGGGCCCGGTGAAGGTGCAGGCCAAGCAGGCGGTCGGACGTGTCGACCACCGGCGGCAACGTCACCCTCAAGGGCATGAACGTCGACGGTCGAGGCGACCGGCAACCTCGAGCTCAAGGGCACCAACGTGAAGCTGGCGGGTCAGGCGATGGCCGAGGTGTCGGCGAGCGGCCCGACCACCGTCAAGGGCGCCGATCGTGAGGATCAACTGATGCCGTTCGCAGCCAGGGTCGGCGCGATGACCCCCCATCCCGGCGTGATCATCGGCGCCCGGCTGTCCCGACCGTGCTCATCGGCGGCCTGCCCGCCGCCCGGGTCGGCGACATGCACGCCTGCTCGCTTCCCGCCGCCCGCCGGCCGCACCCGCCGACGCCGATCGTGCCGCCCGGGGTCCCGACCGTCCTGATCGGCGGGAGGCCCGCCGCGCGGGTCGGCGGCCTGTCCGGCTGCGGCGCGCCGATCCTGCCGCCGGGCTGCCCGACCGTGATGATCGGAGGCTGACATGGGTGAGGAGTTCGTCGGGTCCGGCTGGGCCTTCCCGCTGCGCGCCGACCCCACCGGGAAGGTCGCGCTGGTCAGCGGCACCGCGGAGATCGAGGAGAGCATCCGGCTGATCCTGATGACCGCGCCGGGCGAGCGGCCGATGCGGCCCGAGTTCGGCTGCGCGGTGCACGACTACGTCTTCGCGCCGGCGGACGCCTCGACCGCCGGCGACATCGCGTACGCCGTACGCGTCGCGCTCAACCGGTGGGAGCCGCGCATCGACCTCGACGACGTCATCGTGCGCTTCGACGCGGTCGACCGGGGCGCGCTGTACGTCGACATCGAGTACGCCGTGCGCGGCACCAACGTCCCCGCAACCTGGTCTTCCCGTTCTACGTGATCCCGCCGCACGAGGAGGTCGAGCGCATGAGCCTTCCCATCCCCAACCTCGACGACCGCCGCTTCCAGGACCTCGTCGACGACGCGAAGCGGATGGTGCAGCAGCGCTGCCCCGAGTGGACCGACCACAACGTGTCCGACCCCGGGGTCACCCTGATCGAGACGTTCGCGTTCATGACCGACGAGCTGCTCTACCGGCTCAACCGGGTGCCCGACCGGCTCTACGTCACCTTCCTCGACCTGCTCGGCGTGACGCTGCACCCGCCGACCCCGGCCCACGTCGACGTCACCGCCTGGCTCTCGGCGCCACCGGAGGAGGACGTCGTGCTGCCCGCGGACAGCGAGGTGGCCACGCTGCGCACCGTCCCAGGACGACGCCGTGGTCTTCGCGACCACGCGCGACCTGGTGATGCCGCCGCGCTCGCCTGCGTCACGTGATGACCCAGCGCCGGCGGGCGGAGACCCGCCGGCGCAGGGACGACGAGCTGAGCCTGTCGCACGGAGTTCGCGTGCTTCGCGGAGCAGCCGGCGTACGGCGACGCGCTGCTGCTCGGCCTCGACGACGCGGCGCCGTCGTGCGCGATCGGCGCTCCGCTTCGAGTGCCACGTCCAGGGCGTCGGCGTCGACCCGACCGAGCCGCCGCTGGTCTGGGAGGCCTGGAACGGGACCGAGCTGGGTCGGCTGCGAGGTCGACAGCGACGGCACCGGCGGCCTCAACCGGGCGGGCGACGTCGTCGTCCACGTGCCGCGCAGACACACCGCGTCGGTCGTCGGCGGCCTGCGGGCCGGCTGGCTGCGCTGCCGGGTGGTGCCCGCCGTCGAGGGCTACCCGTTCTACAGCGCCACCCCCACGATCACCGCGCGCGGCGGCGTTCACGCTCGGCGGCACGGTCCAGGCGATGCACGCCGAGACCGTGGCCGACGAGGTGCTCGGTCTGTCCGAGGGGGTCCCCGGCCAGGTGTTCCGCGCTGGCGCCGCGGGCCGGTCGTGTCGGACGGGGAGCCGATCGAGGTCGAGGTCGCGGCCGGCTCCGGCTGGGAGCGGTGGCAGGAGGTCGACTCGTTCGCCGGGTGCGACGGCCAGAGCCAGGTCTTCCGCATCGACCGGGCGACCGGCGACGTGCACTTCGGCCCGGCGGTCCGTGAGCCCGACGGGACGCTGCGGCACTACGGCGCCGTACCGCCCAAGGGCGCGCCGATGCGGGTCCCGGTCTACCGCGTCGGTGGCGGACCCACGCGGCAACGTGGCGGCCGGAACGATCCGGGTGCTGCGGTCCACGGTCCCGCACGTGGATCGGGTGGAGAACCGGCGTGCCGCGATCGGCGGCGTCGCACCGGAGACGGTCGACGAGGCGAAGCTGCGCGGCCCGCTCGCCCTGCGCACCCGCGACCGGGCGGTGACCGCCGAGGACTACGACCAGCTCGCCCGTGGCGCGGCGCCGCAGGTCGCCCGCGTGCGCACTGTGTCGGCCCGCGGCGACGACGAGGCGGGCGGGGTCCGCGTCCTGGTCGTCCCGGCCGCGTCCGCCGACGCCGAGGGCCGGCTCCGGTTCGAGGACCTGGTGCCGACCCCCGAGACGCTCGAGGCGGTGGCCACCCACATCGAGGAACGGCGCACGGTCGGGGCGCGGGTGATCGTCGAGCCGCCGTACTACCAGGGCGTCACCGTGGTCGCGACGCTCGTCGCGCGTCCACGGACCTCGTCCGAGGAGCTGCAGCGCGAAGCCGTGCTCGCGCTCAACCGGTACTTCAGCCCGCTCACCGGCGGACCGGACGGGACGGGCTGGCCGTTCGGCCGGCCGGTCCAGGCCGGCGAGGTGTACGCCGTGCTGCAGCGGCTGCCCGGCACCGAGCTGGTCGACGAGGCCGTCCTCTTCGGCGCCGACCCGGTCACCGGCAAGCGCGGGAAACCCGTGCAGCGGATCGACCTGGACCGGTTCGCGCTGACCTTCTCCTACGACCACCGGATCCGGGTGATCCGTGGTGAGTGACCGGACCTCGTCCCGCGGCATGATCGCGGGCCTCGCCTCGCCGGCCCCGCTCTTGCACCGGCTGCCCGGAGTGCTCCAGGACGACGAGTTCACCCAGCGGTTCGTGCGCGCCTTCGACGACGCCTACGCGCCGATCCTCACGACGTTGGACTCGCTCGCCTGCTACTTCGACCCGCACCTCGCCCCGCCGGACTTCGTGGACTTCCTGGCGGGCTGGGTGGGCATCGCGCTCGATGACTCGTGGAGCATCGAGCAGCGCCGCACCATCGTGGCCGGCGCCGCGCTCCTGCACCGGCGGCGGGGCACCCGGCGCGGGATCGAGGAGGCGCTGGCCCTCGGGCTGGGCGCCGAGGTGACGGTCACCGACACCGGTGGCTGCACGTTCTCTCCGACCCCCGGCGGTGAGCTGCCCGGGACCGGACCCGCTCGGATGGAGGTGCAGATCGAGGTACCCGAGCCCGATGACGTCGATCCCCGGAGGGTGGACTCGCTGATCGAGGCGACCAAGCCGGCGCACGTCGCGCACAGCTTCACCGTCACCGCGCCGGGGAGCCCGTCGTGAACCGCGTCTGTCCGGACTGCGGCGACGCCCTGGAAGCCGACGAGCCCGCCATCGCCGAGATCGAGTTCTGGGTCCGCAAATGACGTTGATACCCGAGCGGGTCTGCACCGTGTGCGGAACGTCGAACGCGGAGTCGGCGTCGTTCTGCCAGGTGTGCGACACGTTCCTCGGCTGGCTCGACGACGAGTCTCCCGACGGAACCGCGGCAGAGGATACGGCGACCGGGGATCCCGGGACGGGAGCGGCGACCGGCGCAGATGCGGCGGCGGCGACGCCCCCGCCCCGCGACCGGGTCCGGCCTCCGGTCGTCTCCACGGAGAGCACGGAGGTCGTGGTCGCAGCCGACGCGCCGGGCACGTTCCAGATGGTCGTCCGCAACAACTCGACCATCGTCGACTCCTACGTGATCCAGGTCGACGACCCTCCTTCGTGGCTCACGGTCGCGCACAGCGACACCAACCTCCTGCCCGACGAGACGCGCACCGTGCAGGTCACGCTCGCCGTCCTGCCGATGTCACTTGCGATCGCCCAACGGATCGAGGTGACGTTGTCCGTCAGGTCCGCGGTCGACACGACGCAGGCCGCCGAGGTGCCGATGACCGTCGTCGTACCACCGTTCGGCCCCCCGGCCACACTCGTGGCACACCCGACGCTGGTCCGCCTCGTGGACCGCGGCCAGGGAGCTTTCGCGGTTCGTCTCGACAACCGCGCCGCGAACCACCCTCGGCGGTACCGCCTCACGGCGTCGGACCCGGAGGGCGTCGTGATGCTCGACTTCGTCCCGTCGGTCGTGGACGTGCCCGCGGGCGAGACGGCCGACGCCACGGTGCGATTCGCTGCTCCGGAGCCGGCCATGGGCGAGGAGGTCACCCGACAGCTGACCGTCACGGCCACCGACGAGGAGGGTCCGGTAACCGTCCCGGTGACGATCGTGCAGGAGACGTCGACGAAGCTGCCGGTGCGGCTACGCCTCGAGCCGAGCCAGGTGAGCGCGATCGACACGCCGTACGTCGACTTGGACATCGTCGTCGACAACCGCGGCGGCCACGAGGACGCCGTGGTCTCGCTCGAAGGGCGGGACCCCGCCAACGCGATCTCCTTCCGCTTCGACCACAACGGGATCACCGTGGCGGCAGGACGGGCAGTGCGGTTCGGGATGCACCTCGGGTCTGCTCCGCCGCCGCGAGGCGAGACGGTGACCCGTCCCTTCACGGTCGTCGCCACCGCAGGTGGCTCCGAGGCCGAGGTGAGCGGCACGTTCGAGCTCACCTCGAACGCGTCCGCGATCACGACCGCGCAGCTCCGGGTGGTCCCCGAGCACCTGGTCGTGTCGTCCCGCCGCGGCAACTTCGCGGTGGACGTGGACAACCGCAACGGCACCGAGCACCTGCCGGTGCACCTGTCCGGGGCCGACGAGTACGGCCGTGCGCGGCTCCGCTTCTCACCCGCCGACGTCACGGTGCCGCCGGGCCAGCAGGTGCGCGCCTCCCTGGTCGTCGAGCACCCGCGCCCGCCGGGCGGCGGCTCAGCGTCGCGACGGGTGCAGGTGTTCGCGACCTCCGGTACCGACAGCATCCAGGCCGAGGCAGTGTTCACCCAGCACGCGCAGTCGTACCGACGGCTCTGGGCAATCCTCACGACCTTGCTCGGGCTCGTGCTGATCGTGCTGGGGGTCATCGTGTACGTCGACGACCCGAGGGGGGCGGGCGCCGAAGGGGACATACGCGCGCTGATCACGGCTGCGATGGACGGTTCGATGCCCGCCGATGAACAGGTGCGGACCGGGATCGCGGTGGCCGCGCTCGCCGTCGTCCTGTTGTGCGCCTTCGTGATCGCCCTGGGCATGACCAGCCGCACGGGGCGCGGCGTCAAGGGCGCCTCGATCGTGGCGGCACTGGGCGCCGTGGCCGCGACCGTGAGCAGCATGGTGTTCGGTGGGCTCGTCCTCGTGGTTGCCGGGGCGGTGATCGCCTTCATCGGCGGGATCCTGCTGCGTGCCTCGACCTGAACCCGTCTCCTGGACCTTCAGGCCGCCAGCGGGGTCATCTGCCGCGCCAGACCGGGTCGCGCTTCTCCGCGAACGCCTTCGCCCCCTCCTGGGCGTCCTCGGAGGAGAAGACCGGCAGCACCAGCTCGCTCTGCTTGTCCCACCGCTCGTCGAGCGACCAGTCGACGGACTCGTGGGCGATCTGCTTGCTGATCGCCACTGCCAGCGGGCCGTTCGCGGCGACGGCGGCGGCGAGCTCGAGCGCGCCGTCCAGGGCGGCGCCGTCCCCGGTGACCCGGTTGACCAGGCCCAGGGACGCTGCGCGTTCGGCCGTGATCGGGTCACCGGTGAGCAGCATCTCCAGCGCGATCGCCGGCGGGATGCGCCGCGGCAGCAGCATCGCCGCGCCGGCAGCGGCGACCAGGCCGCGCTTGACCTCCGGTACGCCGAACCGGGCGCCCTCGGCGGCGACCACCAGGTCGCAGGCGAGGGTCAGCTCGAACCCACCCGCGACGGCGTACCCCTCGACGGCGGCGATGATCGGCTTGCGCGGCGGCCCCTGGGTGATGCCGCCGAAGCCGCGCTCGTCCACGAACGGCACGTCGCCGCTCAGGAAGCCCTTCAGGTCCATGCCCGAGCAGAACGTACCGCCGGCGCCGGTGAGCACCCCGACCCGCAGCCCGTCGGTCGCGTCCAGCTCCGTCGAGCGCCGCGGAGACACCGCGGGCGACCGCGCCGTTGACCGCGTTCTTCGCCTCGGGCCGGTTGATCGTGATGATCTGCACGCCGTCGCGTGCCTCGACCAGGACCTCGCTCATCTGGGGCTCATTTCGAAGCTCTCCTCCGTGGACCGTGGGTCGACCAGGATCTTGGCGTGCGCGTCGGGATCGGCCAGGCGTCGAACGCCGCCTCGACTCCCGCGAGTCCGACGGTGCCGGTGACCAGCGGGCTCGGGTCGACCTTGCCGTCGCCGAGCAGGTGCAGCGCCTCCCGGAACTCGGCCGGGGTGTAGCCGAGCACGAACCGCAGGTCGATCTCCTTGTTGATCCCGATCGACGGGCGGATCTCGTCGCTGCCCATGCACACGCCCACGACCACCACCCGCGACCAGATCGGCGCGCTGGTGACCACCTGGTTGATCATCCCGGGCACCCCGACGCACTCGAACACCACCGGAGCGCTCGGCCCGAGGCCGGCCGCGTCGGCGGCCCGGAAGACGTTCCACCAGGGCAGCATCGGCACCGAGCGCAGCTTCTCCGTGGTCCCCACGGCCAGCTCGAGCAGGCCGTCGGCGGTCGTGAACCGGTCCGCGAACACTGCGTACGGCGACTCCGCGGCCGGGTCGACGACGACGTCGGCGCCCATCGCCGTGGCCAGCGCGCGCCGGCCGGGTGAGAAGTCGCTGGCCACGACGGTGCGCACCCCGGTGGCCTTGAGCATCGCGATCACGCCGAGGCCGATCGGCCCGCAGCCGATCACGTAGGCCACCTGCTTCTTGCCCACGTCGCCCCGGCGTACGGCGTGCAGCGCGACCGCCATCGGCTCGGTCATCGCGGCGATCCGCGCCGGCAGCCCGTTGGGCACCGGGAGGGTGAGCGCCTCCTGGGTGAGCACCCGCTCGGCGTACCCGCCCGGCGCGTGCACGGACAGGCCCGTGGTGTGCACCCGGCCGCCGGTCCGCACCATCGGCAGCGACACGGCGAGCGTGCCGGGCTTGAGCCGCCGCGGTGTGCGCCGGCCGTGGTCGACCACCTCGCCACAGAACTCGTGGCCCATCACGACCGACTGGTCGGAGCGCATCAGCGCGTCGTACCCCGTGGCGGCCGCGTCATCGGCCATCTCGTCGCAGTGATGGCGGGCGTGCAGGTCCGAACCGCAGATCCCGCACGCGTGGACCTCGAGCACCACGTGCCCGCGTTCGGGCTCGGGGTCGGCGACGTCCGCGACGTCGAGGACCCCCTTCTGGCAGGTGACCGCTCTCATCGCGCCTCGCTCCTCCGCTGCTCGCCGGACCCGGATGTAGCGAACTGGCTGAAGACCCCTTCGGGAAGATCGAATATCGGTGGGCGAGACAGCTCCGCACGGGCCAGCGTCGTGAGGTGCGCCTCGTCCGGTCCGTCGAAGATCCGCATCGCCCGGTGCCAGCCGTAGAGCATCGAGAGCGGCGTGGCGTCGGTGATCCCGGCCCCTCCGTGCAGCTGGATCGCCCGGTCGATCACCGAGAGCACCGCCCGCGGCACCGCGACCTTGGCGGCCGCGATCAGGTGCCGGGCCGCCTTGTTGCCCGCGTCGTCGACCGTGTACGCCGCGTGGTGGCACAGCGCCCGGGCCTGGTCGAGCTCGATCCGGGACTCGGCGATCCGCTCGCGCACGGCGCTCTGCTCGGCGAGCGGCCCGCCGAAGGCGACCCGCTGCTGGGCGCGGCTCACCATCATCGCCAGCGCGCGCTCCCCCGCGCCGAGCGCGCGCATCACGTGGTGGATGCGGCCCGGGCCGAGCCGCGCCTGGGCGGCCGCGAAGCCGCCGCCCTCCTCGCCGAGGAGGTTGGCCGACCGGCACCCGCACGTCGGTGAGCTCGACGACGCAGTGGCCGTGCTGGTCGTGCCGGCCGAAGACCGGGTAGGTCGCGCACCGACCTCGACGCCCGGGGTGTCCGTGGGCACGATCAGCATCGACTGCTGGCGGTGGGTCGCCGCCGTCGGGGTCGGTCTTGCCCATCACGATCAGCACCCGGCAGCGCGGGTCCGCCGCGCCGCGAGGTCCACCACTTGCGGCCGTTGACGACGTACTCGTCGCCGTCGCGCTCGATCCGGGTCTCGATGTTGGTGGCGTCGGAGCTGGCGACCGCCGGCTCGGTCATCGCGAACGCCGACCGGATCTCGCCGTCCAGCAGCGGCCGCAGCCACTGCTCCTTCTGCTCGTCGGTGCCGATGAGGTGCAGCAGCTCCATGTTGCCGGTGTCCGGCGCCGCGCAGTTGATCGCCTCCGGGGCCAGCTCGCAGGCTCCAGCCGGACAGCTCGGCGATCGGTGCGTACTCGAGCTGGGTGAGCCCCGACTCCGAGGGCAGGAAGAGGTTCCAGAGCCCGCGCTCGCGGGCCTTGACCTTGAGCTCCTCGAGCACCGGCGGCACGGTGTGGTCCTCGGGCCCGGCGTGCGTGCCGGTGTCGCTCGTAGCGCCGCCTCGGCCGGGAACACCTCGCTCGCGCATGAACGCGAGCATCGCCGTCGTAGTGCGCGACCGCCGCGGTCGCTGGGCGCGGGGTAGGCGGGGTACGGCGTGGATGTCACGTGCAGCTCCAGGGTCGGTGGACAGGGTCAGGTGAGCCGCAGGCCGAGCCGGTGCCGCAGCCGCATGTCCCACAGGTTGACGTAGATCGGCGCCCGGCGGATCGGCCCGGGGGTGAGCCGGTTGAGCAGGCGTACGCCGCGCAGGACCCGTCGCAGTCGGCGCTCGTCGGCGTCGGTCCAGGTGAGGCGCATCGCCTCCCGGAACTCGGGGGGCAGGAAGCCGACGTTGACGAACCTGAGCGGCCGGCCCAGCAGCCGGGGCAGCGGCCCCGGCAGGAACCGGGCCGAGAGGATGTCGAGCAGCATCTCGCGGATCGTGTCGTCGATGGAGACCCGCGCCAGCGCCGACTCCCAGTAGTCCCAGAAGTCCGCCAGGGTGGCCGGCCACATCACGGCGGGAACCTGCAGCGACGTCGCGAACCGCGAGCAGTGCCGGTAGAACGCCTCGGCCACCTCGGGCGCGGGCTCGCCGTACACCCGGCAGTAGTAGTCGTAGGGGCCGTAGAACAGGCACGCCGCCACCCACAGCTGGAGCTCGGGCGAGAAGGCGTTGTAGCTCACCGGGCTGTCCGGGCCCGAGCGCACCACCCGGTGGGCGTCGTTGACGGCCTCCCGGAAGACCGCGATGTCGTGCTCGGTGCCGACCATCGCGACGGCGAGGTAGGTGCCGGTGGTGCGCGCCCGCTTGAACGGGTGCTTGACCAGCGCGCCGCGGTCCCACTTGCTCTCGTGCACGCCGTACCCGACCTCGGGCCAGGACAGCTGCATCACCACGTTGGCCCCGCCGGCCAGACCAGCGGCGATGAAGTCCAGGAACGGCCGGAGGTCGAAGTCCGGGTCCGGCTCGACCGGGTGTGGTGCCGGCGTCGGCTGCGGGAGCGACACGCCTGCGAGTGTACGGACGTGAGCGAGATCGTGATCACGACGTTCGCCGAGCGGCCGGAGTACCTCGACGCCGAGCACGGACATGCGATCTACGTCGAGCCGAACGTCTGGATGCGCCACGATTTGTGACGTCGTGCGGGTAGCGTTCGCCCATGGCCGGAAGCCACCGTCGTGACGGGCAGGACCCGGCCGCCGAGCCGAGCAAGCCGACGTCGGACGTATCCGCGGACGTCGAGTTCACCCCGCGCACCGGGGCCCGCCGGTTCGTCGGCGTACTGCTCCTCGCGACGGTGTGCGGGCTGGCGGTGGCGGCGTACCTCGCGTTCCGCGACGCGAACCCGGTGACCGTCGGCGTCACCTGCGTCCTGCTGGTGGTCATGCTGGGCCTGTGGGGCCTGCGCGCCAGCAGTCCCGTCGCTCACCTCGCGGTGCGCTCCGGTCAGCTCGAGGTGACCCAGGGCGGCCGCCGCTTCGTGTTCGACCTGTCCGGCGGCTACACCCCGATCCAGGTCGTGGGCAGCCCCGGTGACCGGGACTGGCGGGTGCTGTTCCTCCGCCGCAACGAGGATCCGTTCGTCGTCGACTCCTCGATGGTCGACCCGCACGAGTTCATGGACGCGCTCCAGCCGCTACCTGCCGGCGTGACCTCGGTCCGCGGTGTCGATCCAGTAGCGCTTCTTGCCCTTCCGCTCGTCCTCGAAGACCCCGCCGTTGCGCACGATCGTCCGGCGGGAGGGCTCGTTGTCGAGGTCGCAGGTCACCAGGGCCCGCTCGACGCCGAGCTCGGCCGCGCGGTCCAGCGCCAGCGCGAGGGCCCGGCTCGCGTGCCCCTCACCGCGGCGCGCCGGCCGCACCGAGAACCCGATGTGGCCGCCTATCTCCAGCAGGAAGTCGTTGAGCGTGTGCCGGATGGCGAGGAAGCCGATCACCTGCTCGGGGTCACCGTCGGTGATCCAGAAGAAGTCGCAGTGCACCAGCTCGCCGCCCAGGTGCTGCGTCGGGTCGGCGAACCGTCGGAGCGCCGTGACGAGCGCGGCGCATCCCTTCCTCGCTGGTGTCCGGCCACCCCTCGCCGATGTGCCAGAAGCCCGATCCGTGCATCTGGGTGACCTCGCCGAAGTCGGCCATCGTGTCGAGCAGGCTGTCCCGGAGTCGGACGTCGGGTACGGCGAGACGCGGTCACCGGGCCATTCAACACTCGGGGAGATTAGAACGTGTTCTAGGATCGACGGCATGGCCGGTTACGTCCAGGACGACATCACGCCCGAGGAGCTGGAGCGTCAGCAGCAGCTCTACGGGCCCTTCACCGACGCCGTAAGGGACCTGGTCGACGCCACCATCCGCACCCTGGTCGACGACGACGAGATCCGGCGGGCCCAGGCCGAGATCGAGGAGATCACGGCCCGGCTGCGCAAGGACCAGCTCGAGGGCGCGTACGGCGTCCGCTTCGGCGCCACCGGCCGCGGCCGGCCCTGGGGCAACACCGTGGTCGGGCTGCGCAACCCGGTGGCCCCGCCGCTGGTGATCCAGCACGACGCCTCGGGCGACGGCCGGGTCTGGAGCGACTTCCACCTCGGCGCCGCCTACGAGGGGCCGCCGGACCTCGTGCACGGCGGCGTCGCCGCCCTGATCCTCGACCAGATGCTGGGCGAGTCCGCCGGCGCCCGCGGCAAGCCGGGGATGACCGGCAGGCTGACCCTCACCTACCGCCAGGGCACCCCGCTCGGCGACCTCCGCAGCGAGGCCTGGGTCGAGCGGGTCGAGGGGATCAAGACGTTCGCGAAGGGTCACATCCTCGGCCCCGACGGGGTCACCGTGGAGGCGGAGGGCGTGTTCATCCTGCCCAAGTGGGCGCGCGAGCTGATGGAGCGGCGGGACGCGACGCCCAGCTACTTCGAGTAGCCGTTTCGAGACGGTTGCTTCGCAACCTCCTCAACCACCGGTCCGGTGGTTGAGGAAGGCGCGCTAGCGCCTGCTCGAAACCCCTCAACCACCGACCTTGACCCCACGCTGACCCGCGTCGGTGAGGCGGGCCTCCTCGAGCGCCTGCGCCTCGAGCTCCTCGCGCCGGGCGTGTTCGGCCTCGGCCCGCGCGGCGTCGTACTCGCCGGGCTGCGGAGACCAGGTCGGTGGCGCCGCGCTTGAAGCGGGCCAGCGCGGTGCGGGCGAAGATCTGCTGCTCGGTCGAGGTGCGCTCGGAGCGGCCGCGACCCAGGAACGAGATGAACCAGCGCAGCACCGCCGTCACCCGGTTCTTGAAGCCGGTGAGGTAGAAGAGGTGCACGGCGAGCCACATCAGCCACGCGAGGAAGCCGCTCACCCGCAGCTTGCCGATGGTGGCGACCGCCTTGAACCGGCTGATCGTGGCCATCGAGCCCTTGTCGAAGTACTTGAACGGCTTCTGTGCGGGCTTGCCCTTGAGCCGGCCGTCGATCTCCTTGGCGGCGTACTTGGCCCCCTGGATCGCGACCTGGGCGACGCCCGGCAGGTTGTCCAGCGAGATCATGTCGCCGACCACGAAGACCTCCGGGTAGCCCGGCAGGGTGAGGTCGGGGTTGACGCCGATCCGCCCGGACCGGTCCAGCGGCGCGCCGGTCTGCTCGGCCAGGATCGCGCCGAGCGGGCTGGCCTGGACGCCGGCCGCCCACACCTTGGTGACCGAGTCGATCCGCTCGATCCGGCCGTCCTTGTGCTCGACCTGGATGCCGCGCTCGTCGACGTCGGTGACCATGGCGCCGAGCATCACCTCGACGCCGAGCTTCCGGAGCTCCTTCGCGGTCCAGCGACCCAGCTTGGCCCCGAACGGCGGCAGCACCTGGCCGGCCGCGTCGACCAGGACGACCCTGGCGGTGCGGGTGTTGATCGCCCGGAAGTCGCGCTTGAGCGTGCGATGGGCGAGCTCCGCGATCTGCCCGGCCATCTCCACGCCGGTGGGGCCGGCTCCGACCACCACGAACGTGAGCAGGTGGTCGACGTTGTCGCCGCGGGTGGCGCCCAGCTCCGCCATCTCGAAGGCACCGAAGATCCGGCCGCGCAGCTCCAGCGCGTCGTCGATGCTCTTCATGCCGGGCGCGAACTCGGCGAACCCGTCGTTGCCGAAGTAGGACTGACCGGCGCCCGCCGCCACGATCAGCGAGTCGTACGGCGTGACGATGTCGCGGCCGAGCACCTGCGAGGTGACCGTGTGTGCCTCCAGGTCGATCGCGGTGACCTCGCCGAGCAGCACCTTGGTGTTCTTCTGCTTGCTCAGGACCTCGCGGGTGGGCGGCGCGATCTCGCCCTCGGACAGGATGCCGGTGGCGACCTGGTAGAGCAGCGGCTGGAAGAGGTGGTGGGTGGTCTTCGCGATCATGGTCACGTCGACGTCGACGCGACGGAGCGCCTTGGTGCCGAACAGGCCGCCGAACCCGGATCCGATCACCACGACCTGGTGGCGCCGGTCAGTCGTTGCCATGGGGGCCTCCTCGTGGTGGAGTTTCTTCGAGTCCATTGTCCCGCTCCCATTGACCGGTCGGCCAATTGACGACCGCGTCTCATGCGTCACACTGGTCTTACCCGGATCGACACAGGTGTCGACACGAGGTTTCTGCGCGGTTCTGGTTTCGGGTGGGCCGATCCTGGGTAGGGGGTCAACGTTTGCTGTGTCCCCCTGCCCGCTACCACACCGTGGGAGACCTTACGTGCCGCTCAACCGACCGGCCCTCGCCCTGGGGGCAGGACCGCGCAGCGTGCAGGACGCACGCCGCTGGGTCGTCGGCACGTGCGAGAAGATCGGTCGCGACGACCTCGTCGAGTGCGCCGAGATCGGGGTGTCGGAGCTGGTGACCAACGCGCTCCTGCATGCGGAGGCGCCGATCTCGGTCCGGGTGCGTGGCACCCGCGAGCACCCCCGGGTCGAGGTCCGCGACGGCTCGCGGCAGGTGCCCGAGCTGCCGACCACCACCACCCTGCAGGACGAAGCCGATCTGCTGCTCACCTTCGGACGCGGGCTCAGCATCGTCGCGCGCGCGGCCGATGCCTGGGGGGTGGACCTCGACGAGGAGGGGAAGACCGTCTGGTTCGCACCCGCCGGCGAGCTTCGCCGAGGACGTCGGGGCGGAGGGCAGGGTCACCGGGATCCCTGTCGAGGACGAGGAGGAGGTCGGCGAGCCAGAGGTCGACGTGGTGGACTTCTCGATCCGCGGTATCCCGGTGCGCGACTTCATCGCCTCGACCCGGCACTACCGCGAGCTGCGCCGCGAGATCCGCCTGCTCGCCCTCGCCCACCAGGACGACTACCCGCTCGCCAAGAACCTCTCCGACCTCTTCAGCGCCATGGACCAGCCGGCGCGGGCGCAGGTCGGGGCGCAGCAGATCGAGGCGGCCTACGCCGCCGGCGAGGAGACGACCGACCTGGAGCTCACCCTGCCCCGTCGGGTCGTCGAGAGGGTCGACCTCTTCATCGAGATGCTCGACCTCGCTGACGAGTTCTGCCGGGCCGAGCGGCTGCTGTCGGTGGCCCGCACCCCGGACGAGCGCGCGTTCCAGAACTGGTTCCTCCGCGAGTTCGTCCGCCAGGCCGGCGGTGAGGAGCCCCGGCCCTGGTCGGCCGCCAGCGGGCCGAGGACCGCGAGACCAGTCACTCGTGACGCACCCGCCTCCGCGGCTGCTGCTGGCGGCGGCGGTCGGTGGTGCCGTCGGGGCCCTGCTGCGCTACTGGCTGGGTGAGCTGGTCCCGGACGGGTCCGGGTTCCCGTGGACGACCTTCGTCATCAACGTCGTCGGGTCGTTCCTGCTCGCCCTGCTGCCCGCGATCGCTCTGGTCCGCCGACGCCGGGAGGTGGCGGTGGCGCTGGGCCCCGGACTGCTGGGTGGCTTCACCACGCTCTCGGCGTACGCCGAGCAGGGGCGCGGTCTGCTGGCCGACGGCGACGCGGTCGCTCGCCGCGACCTACCTGGTGGGCACCCTGTTCGCGTGTGTCGCCGCGGTGGCCGTGGCGGCGCGTTGGAGCTCCCCGGCGGCGCGGGACGAGTTCGCGGCCGAGGGCGGTGACGAGTGACCGCGCTGCTGGTGGCATTGGGGGCGGCCGTGGGCGCGCCGGTCCGGTTCGCGCTCGGCGAGTGGCTCGACGACGACGTCCCGCTCGGCACGCTCGTCGTCAACGTCGTTGGATCGGCGCTGCTCGGGCTGTTCTCGGCGCTGTCGCTGTCCGAGTCGGCCGCTGCGCTGCTCGGCGCCGGGTTCTGCGGCGGGCTGACGACGTACTCGGCCTTCGCGGTGCAGACGCACCGGTCCGGTCGGCGCCTCGGCGCGGCCTATGCGGTGGCCACGATCGTGCTGTCTCTCGCCGCGTGCGGGCTCGGCTTCTGGGTGGGTCAGGCGTAGCCGAGGTCGTGCAGGCGGGCGTCGTCGATGCCGAAGTGGTGGGCGACCTCGTGGACCACGGTGATCCGCACCTCCTCGACCAGCTCCTCCTCGGTCTCGCACATCTCGAGCAGCGGGCCGCGGTAGATGAAGATCCGGTCCGGCAGCTCGGGCAGCATGTCGCCGTACCGCTCGGTGAGCGCGACACCGTCGTACAGCCCGAGCAGGTCGGGGTCGTCGTCCGGCGGCTCCGGCTCGACCAGCACCACGACGTTGCGCACCAGGCCGGCCAGCTCGTCGGGGATGCCGTCGAGAGCCTCGTTGACCAGCGCCTCGAAGCGCTCGGGATCCATCTCGACCGGCATGGCCCCAGTCTCCCAAAACGCACAAACGCCCTGGATGCGTGATCCAGAGCGAGCGTGGCGACCCCGACGGGACTCGAACCCGCGGCCTCCGCCGTGACAGGGCGGCGCGCTAACCAACTGCGCTACGGGGCCATGGTGCGCTCCGCTGCGTGAGCCGAGCGGTGGAACTCTAACCCATCCGCGACGACGACTCCCAATCGTGGGAGGGCCTCCCGGACGTGGCACCCCCAACGGGATTCGAACCCGTGCTACCGCCGTGAAAGGGCGACGTCCTAGGCCGCTAGACGATGGGGGCCGGACTGCGCGACACAGCATAGGCCGTAGCGTTCGGTCATGCTGACTCCGCACCGCCAGGCCCTCTTGGACGCCACCGGGATAGCGCAGGAGCTGGCCGCCCGACCGGAGGTCGGCGCGGCCTGGCGGGCCGAGAGTGCCTGCGCCGGGATGACCGTCGGCGGGCTGACCCACCACCTGGTCCGGCAGGCGGTCGTGACGACCGAGCTGCTGGACGCCGCACCTTCTGGAGAGGCGATCCCGCTGCTCGAGCACTACGAGAGAGCGCCATGGGTGAAGGGCGGTCACGACGACCCGGCGAACGTCGCCGTACGCACGGGAAGCGACGAGCAGGCCGCCGTGGGCGTCGAGGCGGTGCTGGCCGAGGCACGCGCGGCGCTGGACCGTCTGCCCACGCTCCTCGCCGGACCGCGCGACCCCGACGCGGTGTTCATCCCCTGGCAGGGCTGGGCGCTCACCGTCGACGACCTGGTCACCACCAGGCTGATGGAGACGGTCGTGCACAGCGACGACCTCGCGGCCAGCGTCGACCTGCCCACCCCGGAGTTCCCCGAGCCGGCGCTCACCCCGGTGCTCGGCCTGCTCAGCGGCGTCGCCGTACGCCGCCACGGCCAGGCCGCCGTCGTACGCGCCCTCAGCCGGCCGCAGCGGGCACCGGAGCACGTCTCGGCCTTCTAGCGCCACTTTCGTGACCGCCCGAACGCTCCTGTAAGGTTTCGCCTCGCTCGGGCAGGTAGCTCAGTTGGTACGAGCGTCCGCCTGAAAAGTGGAAGGTCGGCGGTTCGACCCCGCCCCTGCCCACGAGCACATGGGCCGCTGGCCCGCCCGAACGCCCCCGTCGACTACCGGCGGGGGCGTTCGCCGTCGATGGGCGGGCCCGGCTGCTCGCTCCACATGCAGTCACCTGACGGATGCCGGGGCTGCAGACCGCGACCGAGACTCGTGGGAACCGCACGGCAAGGAGCCCCACATGTCCAGCAACCAGCCCGCAGGCGAGGCTGCGCTCGGTCGCAGCCCTGCCGCCGAGGCCGAGCCCATGAACCACCCCATCGCGGGGATCCAACTTCCCGGAACGGCCGCAGCCACCGAGGCCACGGCCCTCGTCAGGGAACGGCTCAGCCCGCTGGTCTTCGACCACTCCCGGCGGGTCTTTCTCTTCGGCGCCCTCCGGGCCCGCGACCTCGGCCTGTCGGTCGACCTGGAGCTGCTCTACCTCGCGGCCCTCTTCCACGATGCTGCCCTGTCGACTCCATACGCCGACGCCGCCCAGCGGTTCGAGGTCGACGGAGCCGACCTCGCGCGTGCCTTCATGCTCGAATCAGGGTTCTCCGCCGTGGCAGCCGAGATCGTCTGGACGGCGATCGCGTTGCACACGACGCCAGGTGTCCCCGTCCGGATGGGACCCGAAATCGCGGCGACGGCGTACGGCGTCCTGGTCGACACCGTCGGGCTCGATCTGGACACCTTGGATCGGGCGGAGGTGGACGAGATCACGTCGGCTCATCCGCGAGGTGACTTCAAGCGAGAGTTCGTCCACACCTTCGTCGAAGGGCTGCGGGACCGGCCCGACACCACGTACGGCACCGTCTACGCCGACATCCCAGAGCACTCTGTGCCGGGGTTCCGTCGCTCCGGACATGGTGGAGCGCATCGTGGGATCTGGGTGGCCGACGTGACCGGACCCATGGGCGAACCGGCCATTGATGCAGGCCGTCACGGCCAGCGATCCTGCGATCGGTGCGAAGGGTCTGGCGCTGACGAACCTGCCCCGTCCGCACGCCGCCGAGAACGACGTGATCGTCCGCGTCCATGCCGCGGGCTTCACGCCCGGCGAGCTGGACTGGCCGAGCACGTGGACCGATCGAGCGGGACGCGACCGCGCGCCGAGCGTGCCGGGCCACGAGCTGTCGGGTGTCGTGACGGCGCTCGGCTACGGAACCACCGGCCTCACCATCGGTCAGCGCGTCTTCGGCCTCACGGACTGGGCCAGGGACGGCACCCTTGCCGAGTACACCGCCGTCGAGGCGCGGAACCTGGCTCCGCTTCCGGCGGATGTCGAGCACGTCGAGGCCGCCGCTTCCGCCATTTCCGGGCTGACCGCCTGGCAGGGCCTGTTCGACCACGGGCGGCTGATGCCCGGGCAGACCGTGCTGATCCACGGCGCCGCGGGCGCGGTCGGCTCGCTCGCGGTCCAGCTCGCCCGGGAGGTGGGTGCGCAGGTGGTGGGCACCGGCCGCGCCGCCCACCGCGACGCCGCGTTGGGCCTGGGCGTGGGCCGCTTCGTCGACCTGGACACCGAACCTGTGGAGGTAGCGGGCGAGGTGGACCTGGTGTTCGACGTGATCGGCGGCGAGGTGCTCGAGCGATCGACGGCACTGGTGCGTCCAGGCGGGAGGGTCGTCACCGTCGCCGCACCGCCCACCGTGCAGCCCGAGGAAGGTCGGGCCGTGTTCTTCGTCGTCGAACCGGATCGTGCCGAGCTCACCAGGCTGGCTCGACGCCTCAGAAACGGGCAGATCGCGCCGATCGTCGGGGCGGTCATCGCGCTGTCCGAGGCGCCCGACGCCTTTGCCGGCGGCCGCCGCACGCAGGGGAAGACCGTCATCCGTGTTCACGAGGAACTGAGAGGCCCGCCGTGATCCGCACTCGCAGTGCGTCCATCCTGATCGTGACGGCTGCCGCGGCGGTGCTGGCCGCATGCACCCCGACCGCCGAACCCTCAGCCGGCGGAACGGCACCGACCCCGGCGCTTCCAACCAACCACATGAGTCGCTCAAGCCGCTGCTCGAGCAGGCGTTGCCGAATGTGGACGGGAAGACCTTCACGTCGGCGATCGTCGATTTCCCGTCCGGCCGCACATGCCGTCCCACATCGTCACGGCGACGCGTTCGTGTACGCGTACGTTCTCGACGGATCTGTCCGAAGCAGGCTCGCCGGAGAAGCAGCACGCACCTACCACCAAGGGGACGACTGGGTCGAACAACCCGGCGCAGACCACCTGCTCACCGAGAACACCAGCGGCTCGGAGCCGGCCAGGCTGCTCGTCGTCTTTGTCTCAGACACCGGCGCCCCGCTCAAGGTCGACGACCCGCCGCACGCGTCCTCCGATCACGGATCTGGGTGAAGGATCCCATCGCGGCGCGACTCGGTTCGCACTGAGAAGTGGAAGATCGGCGATTCGGAGACGCGCAGGTATCAGCTCGCGGCGAGTCGGGCCCGGGTCTGCTCGACATCCATGCCATGCAGCCGCAGGAGGTTCTCACCGAGGATCTTCCGCTTCGCCTGCTCGGTGAGCTGCGGATAGCCGTAGCCGTCGGTCAGGTCCTGGGGGATCTGGAAGTTCCAGAACGCGTCGAGTGCCCACTGGGGCTGCCAGATGGGCGCCTCGCTGCCGTAGATGATCTTGTCCTCGCCGCACCAGAACAACAGCTTGCCCAGGATCTCGGCGAACTGCCGGGGCGCGCGTACGACGAAGTTGATCGTGGCCGCGAGTGACGCGTAGAGGTTCGGGTAGCGGATCAGTTGCCAGCAGGTCTCGTCGATGAACGGCAGGCCGACGTGATAGATGACGAAGTTGATGTCCGGGAAGGCACCGGCGGCGCCGTCCATGTCCCAGGTCTGGGTGTGCTCGATCATCTGCGGACCGAGCGGGACGCCCTTGTGCACACCGATGAGGTTGACGCCGAGTTCCTGTATCCGCTCGAAGACGGGGAACGCGACCTCCGGGTCGTCCATCCGCCATGGCACCTGCCCGCCGTCCTCGTAGCGGACGTTGTAGAACTTGAACGCCTTGGCGCCGTACTCCTCGACCTGCCGGGTCACGTCGTCCAGCGCCTTCGAGCCCTCCAGGGGGTTCACGGTTCCCCACATGACTGTTCGGTCGGGGTCGAGCTGTGCGAGCTTCGCGCACTCTGTCCACGGCGACAGCCCGTCCTTGTACATGTCAGTGAGGGGCAGCGGCATCGCCACGAGCATGTCGGTGTCGGAGTTGCCGTGCACCATCTCGTGGATCTCCTCCACACTCCACTTGTGCAGGAACTGCTCTGCCGTCATCACGGGCTCACCCTCCGGGGTCAGCACGGTGTGGAACGCGTAGAGGTGGTTCGAGAACATCTGGCCGGCGGCGCCGCGTGCGTTGTCGGCCTCGAAGTTGAAGGGGTGCGCGACCCCGTCGAACACGAATGCGTCGCCGATCATGGTTGCTCCTTTGTCGTCGGGTCGGTGCCCCTCGGCCGGTTCGCGGCGACGTACGCCGCGGGGTCGGAAACCGTGGCCGGGTCAGGAAGGAAGCGGAGCTTCGCGCGGGCCGAGTCGGAGAGCCGAGCTGGTGACCACGCTTCGTGCCAGACCAGCTCGACGGTCGCCGTTTCCACGTCCGGCAGGGAGCGCACAGCGGTCTCGATGTCCTCGAGCACGGTGGTCGCGAACGGGCACCATCCGGACGTGAGCATGAGCTCGACATGGGCCGCTCCGCCGTCGACCTCTGCGCGGTGCAGGAGGCCCATGTCCACCACGGAGATGCCCTTCTCGCGGCAGCAGGGGTCGTAGACGTCGCTGAGTACGTCGCGCACGCAGGGTTCGATCCGCACCTCGCGGTCCACCGTCATCCGCCTCTCCCGACTCATTCCGGCTCCGCGTCCAAAGCCGGCGAACGCCAGTCTCGACGCCGGTCCCGACCGCGGGAAGCCCCCAAGATTTCGTATGGCGAAACGATGGACGCCTCCGCGCCGGCGCGCCACGATGGGAGCGGTGTGAGGAGTGCCGGATGGAGCCTGGTGGTCCCGCGCGGCAGGCCGAAGTCGGCCGGCCGGAGGACTTCGTTCAGAGCGTCGGGCGCGCCGTGCGCGTCCTCGAGGTGGTCGGCCAGCACCCGGGCCTGCCGGTGAAAGCGATCGCTCGGCACTGCTCGCTGAACATCTCGACCAGCTACCACCTCGTGCGGACCCTTGCCTACGAGGGCTATCTGGTACGGCTGCCGAACGGCACGTACGTCATCGGCGAGGCGGTGGCCCGACGCTTCCACGACCTGGTCACGACGCTGGAGCGGCCTCCGCAGGCCGCGGAGGTCGTGCGTCACCTGTCCGAGCGCGTGGGTCTGAGCGCCTACCTCGGCGTGCTCAAGGACGAGCGGGTCACGGTCGTGGAGGTCGCGGAGCATGCCGGGTCGCCGTACCTGGAGGACTTCGAGGTCGGCCTCGACGTGTCGGCGCACGCGACCGCCCTGGGCAAGGCCCTGCTGGTCGGGATGACACCCAAGGAACGCCACAGCTTCCTGTTGTCTCACGAGCTTCGACCGTTCACCCCCCGCACCTGTACCGAGCCAGAGGCACTCGAGGCCGAGCTGGGCGCCGTGTGCACCCACGCACCCGTGACCGAGCACGGCGAGTTCCGCGACGGCGTGTCCTGCACGGCCGCCTTGGTGTCCCGACCCGACGCCGACGACCCCGCGTGGGCAGTCGTCGTCGCGGTTGCGGACGAGGACGTCCCCGCCCACGTGTCGGCGGAGGTCACCCTGGCTGCGGCGGACCTCGCCGGCAAGTCGGTAGCTAGCCGAGAGCGCGGCCGCTGCCGCTCTGGAACGAGCCGTCAGTGTTGCTCGGTGCCGGACGCCCGCTGGGCAAGGATGGCTCGCTCGATCTCCCTGGCCATCACGTAGGCAGCCGACTGCCAGGCGACCAGGCGGATCTGCTCGAGCGGTTGGGTCGGCACCTTCCGTTGTGTCGTCATCGAGTGCACCCGCCTCCGTGCGCCGCCCACATCTGGACCAGGTCGTCGGCCAGTCTGCGCGTCCGCCTGACGAGGAGGTCCCGTGCGCGAGCACTCAGCGCGACGTCCGCGCCGAGCTCGGAGAGCTGCAGGGCTGCGCGGAGCAGGGGCAGGTCAGGACAGTGCCAGGACGTGACTCCGGCCTTCGATCGCCGCTCCAGGAAGCCGGCCTCCTCGAGTGCTGCGAGCAGGTCGAAGTACCGCTCGCCGAGGAGCTCGGCGAGCTCCGGGATCGAGAAGTCCCGCTCGGCGTCGGTCAACCAGGACTCGCCCGAAGGGCTGGCGCCGAGAACGGCCGCGGCGGGCGCCAGCCCGACCGCCCCGACGTTCACGAGCTCGCGGATGGCACTGAGCTTGAGCCCGTGCTCGTGCAGCTCGGCGATCTGATGGAGCCGGTGCAGATGGCCGTCGTCGTACTGCAGAGCCCGCCCCTCACGCCGAGCCTGTTGCAACAGGCCGGTCGTCCTGTAGTAGCGGACCGTGCGCACGGGAAGCCCGGCCGCTTCGGCCAGTTCCGAGATGGTGTACGTCGGCACGTCTGCAGTATGGCTGCAAGACTGCCAGTTATCAATCTAGTCTGCCATTGTCTGCTTAATTTGACAGTAACTACTGTCATCATTGAAGATTCTCCTACCGTCGGAAGCCATCACGGGCTGACCGACGGAACACCACCCAACGCTGACCCCAACAAGGCCAACAGCTGCGGCATCGGCTCGCGCTACCGCCACGTGACGGAATCCCGTCAACTAGCCAGACCGAAGAGGTAAGTCATGCCGTTCAAGAACCTGTCCGTGGTCAGCACCGCAGGCGTGATCGCGGCTATCGCGATCGGCGCCTGTGGCGCGTACGCCGCCAGCCAGATCGGCTCCGCAGGCATCAAGGACGACTCGGTTCGCAGCATCGACATCAAGGACCAGACCATCCGCGTTCGGGACCTGCGTCCCGGGGCTGTCACCAGGCTTCAGGGCAAGGGCGCCGACACCAGCGCTCTCGAGGCGCGGATCGCGGACCTCGAGGCGAACACCGCCAACGGCTCCGACATCAACACCAACTGGGCGAACGGCGTCGGTGCGACGATCGAAGACGTCAGCACCGTCGTGCTCGACTCGCGGGACGAGGGTTACGCCTTCTCCTCGATCCGCAACCTCGACCTCCCGATCGGCGAAGAAGCCGAGATCGAGTTCACCTACCGGCTCGCCGACGCTGCGGCTGTCGGCTGGGGTGCCCCGCGCATCCAGATCCGCGTCAACGGCGTGAAGTACAGCTCCGCGCACCAGATCAACCCGGACTATGGCCACGACAACGGCGACGGCACCTTCACGGTGAAGGCCGTGGCGACAACCATGAACGACAACAGCGCGACCAAGAACCCCGAGGGGACCGTTGACCGCTCCTCCCTGGTCTACGACTACCAGAACAAGGGCACCGTGACGTTCACGAACGTGGTCATCGACGAGCAGCCGATCAGCTTCAAGTAAGCACCCGACGCTTCAAGTAACCACCCGAGGCCCCCGCCGCTTGTCCGACGGGGGCCTCCGGCGCGCTGCGCCGGGTGTAAGTCGTGAAAGGCCCGCGTGAGCCGGGTCGGTCAGGATCGGCGACATGAGCGCACCCGATCCGGAAGGACTCTGACATGGGCCGTCTTCACGATCGACCGCCGACGCTGGACGTCACCGTCACCACGCCAGACGAAATTGCTACCGCCCGGCTGCGGGGAGAGTCCTCGGTCACGGTGAGCCTGGTTCCCGGCTACTTCACCACCACCACCCCAGCGCGCCTCGCCGACAAGCTGGCGGAGCTGGGCGAACTGTTGTGGCGGGCCCGGCAGGACGTGGTCCGGTGCACTCACTCCGAGCCGGGTGAACAGGTGAGGGGAGGCCATTCCGTGGATGGGTCGGTGAGCGTGTGCACGCTGGGCATGACGACGTGGATCGTCGAGCTAGAACCTCCCGCGTTCATGCGGGGCGAGGAGGCGTTCTGCGCGGCGGCAGCAGAGGCCCTGTCGGGCACTCTTGCGGACCAGCTTCCACAACTGCATCGGCTGGCCGCCCTGGCCCGGGCCGGCCGGGAGCGGAACGCGCTGGTCGGTGCCGGCCACGGCCTTCGTCCGTGAGGAAGCAGGACCCCACAGGGGTCCCGCAGGTCACAGTGCAGCGAGCTCCGCGCGGATCTGCACGGCCAGCGGGTCGCCGAGGTCGGTAGCGAGCGAGGCCGCCCGTCGCCAGGTCTCGCGCGCCGCGCCCTTGTCACCCGCCGCCCGTTGGGTCCTTGCCAGATGGTGGAGCGTGGCCACCTCCATCGGATGCCCGGCGGCGCGATAGCGGTCGAGTGCCCCCTGAAAGTTGGCGACCGCCGCGTCGTGCTCGCCTCTGCCGGCGTGGGCCAGGCCGAGCTCGTCCAGGACGTCGGCTTCTCGCAGCTCGTCGCCGGCCACCATCTCGAGGGCGCGCTGCGCCTCGCCGGCGGCGGCGTCGTGCCGACCCACCGCGTTGTACGCCGCCGCGAGGTTGTTGAGCACCAGCGCCATCGCACCCGGGTCGTCGAGTGCCTCGCAGGCCTCGGCCGCCAGGAGATGCGTCTCGATCGCCTCCTCGGACCGGCCCGCCAGCTCGAGGGTCCCCCCGATGTTGGTCAGCATCCCCACCTCGCCCCGGAGGTCCTCGATCTCCCGGTAGACCTCCAGCGCCTGGCGCGTGAGCGCCACGGACTCCTCGAAGCGCTGCCCGTAGTGGTGGGCGTCCCCGATGGCAGCGAGCATGATCGCCTCGCCGAACCGGTCACCGGAACGCCGGGCGCAGGCGAGCCCACGCTCCAGCTGGGCCAGCGGCTGCGCCCATGGCCGCCGCGCCAGGGAATGCATGGACAGGGCGGCCGCCACCTGCCAGGCAAGGGTGTCCAGTCCCGCCGCGGCCGCGTCGTCCACGACGTCCAGCAGGTTCGTGCGCTCGTCGTCCAGCCAGGCCATGGCGCTCGCGGCGTCGGCCAGAGCGAGCGGGACGACCCCGGGCTCGGCGTCGTAGACCAGCGGCTGCCTCGTCCCGGTCAGCTGCCGGGCGACCAAGGCGGTGGCGCGGTACCACGAGAGCACCCGCCGGCGCGCAGCCTCGTCCGCTCCGACCAGCTCGGCGGCGTACACGCGCACCAGGTCGTGCAGCTCGAACCGGCCCGGCTCCTTCTCGAGCAGGAGGTGAGAGGCGACCAGGCGGTCGAGCAGCCTTCTCGTCCGCGTCACCGGCCGGTCCACCAGTGCGGCGGCAGCGGATGGCGTGATGTCGGGGCCGGGGGCCAGCGGGAGCAGCCGGAACAGCCGCGACTCCTCGACGTCGAGGGTCTGGTACGACCACGACAGCACGACCCGGACGTCGCTGGTGAGGTCGTCCCCCGAGGAGAGGGCGTCCAGCCGCTCCTGTTCGTCGCGCAGCTCTGCGAGTACGTCGTCGACACGGCCGCCCGGGGCGCGGGCGAGACGTTCGCCGGCCACCGCGAGCGCCAGCGGGACCCGGGCGCACAGGTCCGCCACCTCCCGCACCTCGGCCGTGATCGAACCGCTCGCCGCCTGCCCCAGCAGCCCGACAGACGCATCCTCGGACAGCTCGGCCACCGTGATCCGGTGCGCCCCCTCCCGGGACACCAGTCCACGGAGCTGGTTGCGACTAGTCACGAGTACGAACGCAGCGGAGCCGGGCAGCAGCGGGCGCACCTGCTCGGCGTCACGGGCGTTGTCCAGCACCATCAGGACGTCGCGTTCGGCCAGCGCCGTGCGCAGCTGGGCGAACCGCGCCTCCGGGTCAGCCGGGATCTGCTCGCCGACCGCACCGAGCGCCCCGAGCATCGCCCCGGCCACCGCGAACGGGTCGACCGGATTGCCGGGGCCGTACCCCCGCAGGTTCACGTACAGCTGACCGTCGGCGAACGTGCTCGCTGCCCGGTGACCCCAGCGCACGGCCAGCGCGGTCTTGCCCATCCCGCCGGCTCCGTCGAGCACCACGATGACGGCTCGGTGCGCGGGATCGTCCGACCAGCCGGCCGCCAGCTCGTCCAGGATGCGCAGCTGCTCCTCGCGCCCGACGAACGACGGCACGTCGGTGGGCAGCTGGCGCGGCACGCTGGTTCGTGCATCGCCGAGTTCGGGGCCGGCGGTCCCCGCAAGGACCGCGGCGTGCGTGGCCACGAGCTCCTGGCCGGGGTCCATGCCGAGCTGGTCGAGCAGCTGGGTGCGGATCTCCTGGTAGGCATCGAGTGCCTCCGCTTGGCGCCCCGATGCCGCGAGGGCCCGGATCAGCCGGGCCCACAAGGACTCGCGCAACGGATAGCGGGAGATGAGCCCGCGGAGGTCGCCGGTGAGGTCGCCGTGATCCCCGGCCGCCAGACGAAGGTCGATCAGCCGCTCGGTCGCCGCGAACCACTCCTCGGTCAGCGGGAGGACGTGCTCGGTGAGGAGACGCTGTGAGTCCACACCGTCGAGCGCCTCGCCGCGCCACAGCCCTCGTGCTTCCTGGAGCAGGCTCGCCTCCGCGGCGGGGTCCTGCGCCTGGCGCGCAACCGCCACGAGCGACCGGAACCGACGCACGTCGACGGCGTCGTCGGGTACGACGAGCGCGTAGCCGCTCGGCGTACTCACCACCCGATCCGTGCCGACGAGCTTGCGGAGCCGGGTGATCGTGGTGTGCAGCGCGGGCCGGACGTTCGTCGGCTGCGCGTCACCCCACAGATAGTCGGCCAGGACCTCGCTGCTCACCGTCCCGCCCGGGGCCAGCGCCAGCGCCGCCAGCGCCACCCGTTGCCGAGCCCCCGGCACCGACACGGAGCGCCCGTCCACCAGCAGTGAGGCCGGGCCGAGCAGACGGACCTCGATCCCGAGAGTCATTCATCCATTGTCACGCCCGACGGCCGGGCCTGCGAGGGCCGTGACCAGGGCGGAGATCGATTCGATCCTCGTCGAAATCGCACTTTGCGGCGTAAGCGCGGTGAAAGGTCGGCGTCAGTCGCCGTGGGCACAGTCGTCGTGCGGTCGTTGGATGACCCCGGCCGCGGCAGACGCTGACTTGGAGGGACGAGATGCGGAAGTACGACAAGGACACGCTCGAGTGGTTGAAGAAGGAGATCGCCCGGGCCGCGATCCGCGTGTCCATCAGAGCTGGAGGCCAGGAAGAACTCCATGCAGTGTTCCGGCGATGCCAAGGCCGGGTTCATCCTCACCGACGCGGTGCCGCCCCCCGGTGGCTCCAACTGGGTGCAGCGGCTGCCGCCGGTCGAGGCCCCGACCGGGGAGATCCCGACGTGGTACAAGGATGACGTCCTTCAACCGACGCCCACGATGGACGTGTGGGCGACGCTCTACGCCCCGTGGTTCGACGCCGTAGAGGAGGTACTCGACGGCTGGGATGGGCTGCCGGAGTCACAGCCCTTCAAGGACATGGCCGGCCACATCGAGATCGGAGGGAAACCGCTATACGTGCACGTCGCGGGCGCTGATGACGAGGACGGCGTCGGGGCGAACAGCGGCCTCACCGATGACCTCTCGACCAAGATCGACACCATCACCTCCATCACGGCCAACTTCTACGGGGCAACCGCGTTGACGTTCCACGACAACTACTCGTCGCACCTCAAGACGGTGGCCGCCGGTCAGTACCAGCTGACGGGCGCCCTCGCCGCCGCACTCCAGGCAGAGGGCGAGATCCTCGAAGAGGCCGGCTCCAGCGTCATGGGTCTGGCCGAGGCGGCAGTGGCCGCGATGCGCAGCGTCAACGGAGACGGGCCCGGCCGCGACCCTGGGGATCCGACGGCAGTCCTGAACATCCTGGGTATCGTCGCCGGCGCGGCAGCCAACCTGTTCAAGAAGTTCAACCTGGCGGGCACGCTCACCTCGGGCGCTATCTCACTCTTCGACGAGATCTTCCCCGAGAAGACCGGTCGCGAGCGGCGGGAGCTTCCGTTGGCAGGCGCCACGCCGGACGACGTTCTCGACAACCTGCGCTCAGCGCTGGCCAAGCTCAACGGAGAGATCCTCGAGGAGGAGACGGCCATCTCCACCGCCGCCGCCGACGCGGTCGACCTCAGCTACGGAAGGGTCGACGACACGTACTTCAACCTGCCGCCGCCGGTGCTCGTCACCGAGACCGACGCAAAGCTCCTGCAGGGGAACCCGCCGAACATGCGCACCGTCGGGAACGTCCACATGCCGTGGGTGGCCGGACAGTTCGCCAAGGTGTTCCAGGACATCGCCCCGGATCGACCAGGAGCCGCCGAAACCAGCGGCGCCGTCCTGGGCTCGACGGCGCCCTGGATGCGTCCCGGCTTCATCGGATTCACCGACGTCGGCCCGCACCATGCCGTGTCGAGCCTCTACGAGCGGCTGCGCTTCCTGCTCAATGACACCGCCGGGGAGCTGCGCGCCGCCGGCAAGTCGTTCGCGCTCGCTGCCGACGTCTTGGAAGGCGCCGATGCCGGTGCGCAGCAGGAGCTCAACAAGCACGCGGCCAAGGTGGCCGACGTTGCGGCTCCGGATCCGGCCGCGCCCCGGCAGGAGGCTCCCTCGGGTGGATACCGACCCTGACCGAAGTCGGCGACTCCTGGTGCTCCGTTCTGAATTCAGTCTGTTCAACAGACTTTGGTGATACCTTGGTCTGGTGAACAGACTTGTCACGGTCGTCGCCGTCCGGACCTCGCCGACCCAGGCACCAGCGCGCCTCGACCTCGATCGCGGTCGCATCGCTGGGCACGTTCCTGGCGTTGGCCACGTTCTGCGGCCCGCTGACCAACATGCCGACCCTGGCCTCGGCGCTCGGCGCCGGGCCGGCGGCGCAGACGTGGCTGCTCAGCTCGATGAGCATCGGGGTGGCGGGGGCGCTGCTGACGGCGGGCTCGCTCGCCGACAACATCGGCCGACGGCGGGTCCTCGTCTGGGGCAGCCTGGCGCTCGCGGTCGGCGCCCTGGCCAGCGCCGTCGCGGCCGAGCCCGGCCTGTTCATCGCTGGGCGCGTCGTCTCGGGGGTGGGGTCGGGCGCCATCCTGGCATCGAGCGGCGGGATCATCGCCCACGTCAGTCCCACGCCCGCGGCCCGGGCGAAGGCCACCGGCGTCTGGGGTGCGGCACTTGGCGCCGGCGGGGCCCTGGGTCCCCTCCTCTCGGGCGCACTCGACGAGGCGGGCCAGTGGCGGATGTTCTACGTCGGCATGGGTCTGCTCGGGCTGCTGGTCGCGTGGCTCGGACAGACCCGCGTCGTGGAGTCGCGGGCCGAGATCCCTCGAGCGATCGACCTCCCGGGCGCGGCGACGCTGAGCGCGGCCGTGGTGCTGATCCTGGCCGCCCTGACCGAGGGACGCGACGGCGTCACCCCGGCCGTGCTGGGGTCCGGGGCCCTCTCCCTCGTACTCCTGGCCGCTTTCGTGGTCACGGAGCTTCGCCGATCGGGGCCGATGGTCGACCTGCGGCTCTTCCGGGGGCGCGGGTTCACGGCTGCCACCGTCGGAGCCTTCGGCGTCGGCCTGGGCGTGGTCGGCATCCTGTCGTTCGCGTGCACCTTCTTCATCGCCGGCCTCGGCATGAGCGCGCTGCACGCGGCGGTGCTGCTGCTGGCGTGGTCCGGGACGGGGACCGTCGCTTCCCTCCTGGCGCGTCGCCTCCCTCCCGGTCTCGGAGGTGCGCGACTGATGGTGCTCGCGCTGCTGACCGCCGCCGTCGGCGAGGCAGCGATGCTCGGCAGGCTCGGAGCGGACGGCTGGGGGATCGTCCCTGGCCTGCTCGTCATCGGGGTGGGGTACGGCGTCCTCAACGCCGCCCTCGGTCAGCAGGCGATCGCGACCGTGCCCGCCGCCCAGGCCGCGATGGGCAGCGGCGCGAACAACACGGCCAGGTACATCGGCTCCGCCATCGGGATCACGCTGGTCGTCATCGCGGCCCGCGGAGCCGACACCGGGGTCGAGGCGGCGTGGAACCACGCCGTCGGGATGTCGGCCGGGCTCACGACCCTCGCGGCCGTGGTCGTGGCGCTCCTGTCGGTAGGCGGTCGCCGCGTTCCCACCGCCGCGCCCGGTCAGGGCAGAAGCGGCGTGAGCATGCGGTGCGGCTCCCGAAGCCGGAGGCTCACCGGGTCGGTGCGGGCGCCGTCGACGTCCTTCGGGTTCTTGGGCTGGATCACCAGGTCACCGGGCCCGGGCACGACCCCGCACTGAGGGCACGCCCCCTGGTCGTCGATCCTCGTGCCGCACGACTCGTGGACGAACTCACGACGAGTGCGCTGCCCGCCGCCGAACGTGTCCCCCCAGCGGAGCAGGGCGTACAGGCTCGGCCAGGTCGCGACACCCGCCTCGGTCAGCACGTAGGCGGGATGGCCGCCCTCCGTCCGCCGCTCGAGCACCCCGGCCTCCACGAGCCCCGTCAACCGATCGGTGAGCACGGCGCGGGAGACGTCGAGGTGCTCGAGGAGGTGGGTGAACCGGCGGACGCCGTAGAAGCAGTCGCGGAGCACGAGCATCGTCCAGCGCTCGCCGAGGATCTCCAAGGCCCGGGCCAGCGTGCAGTCCTGCTGCTCGTAGTTGGTACCTAGCGGCGGCATGCCTCCATCATAGGCCGGAGCGGTCTGGTGATCGAACTCCGCAGGCCATCGGGCGGTTGCCAGATTTCGCCCGCAACGAGCGGGACTTCGCGCCAAGATGACCGGATGCATGCCTGGTCCAGGGGCCCTCGCGCCCTCGTCATGCCGCTGCTGGCCCTCCCCTTGCTCGTGTTCGCGACCGCGTGCTCGGACGAGCCGGACGAGGACCCCGAGACGGTGGTCCAGGCGGTCGTCGACGCCAGGACCACGGGCGAGTGCGACGACTACGAGGACCACTTCGTCGACGGCGACCCCGTCGGCGGCTGCGACGAACCCCAGCCGGTCGTCGGCGACGGTCCGCAGGTCGGCGACGCGAAGATCGACGGCGACAAGGCCGAGGTCGAGGTCGTCGACCACTACGACTGCTCGACCTGGGACGAGCCGGACCAGGAGTACGTCGACGTCTTCAGCCTGGTCGTCGAGGACGGCGAGTGGCTGATCGACGACATCGAGTTCTCCGAGACGACGAGCGACGACTGCTTCTCCTGACCCTCGCTCGACGACGTGAGTCAGGCGCTCCGCTCGCGGGGTACGGCGAGCGGCGGGACGCCGCCCAGCCCACGGCGGTAGCGCACCCGGTCGCCGTACCGGTCCAGCGCGGCGTACAGCGTGCTCCGCGCGGTCCAGGAGATCGGCTCGGCGCGGTCCCGCCAGCTGTCGCCGAACGAGATCCACGCCGGCACCCACTCGGCGGCGTCGTCCCACTCGCCGCGGCGGGCGCTGATCATCCGGCGGCGGATCTGGAACGACTGGCGCGGGCCGTCGACGCAGATCGGTGCGGTCTCGACGGGCCACAGGTGCAGGTCGAGCGCCATCAGGTGCACCTCGAGCTCGGCCAGCACCGACGGGTCGACCAGGACGGTCGCCACGTTCTCGTGCGGGGCGCGCAGCATGGCGACACGCTCGCCTGAGGTGGGCCCGCCGGTCAAGGGTCGCGGTCCGGAAGGCGTCAGGTCGACGGGCCGAGCGGCGCCTCGCTGGGACCCAGTCCCGGGACGCGGCTCCTTGAGCTCGATGAAGATCGAGTGGGTGTCGGTGTCACCGATGTTCTCGCCGGCGTGCTCCTGGGCGTCGAGCCAGCGCACCGTCCCGGCCTCGAGCTCGACGTCGACCTCGCGGTCGCCCGCGATCAGCCGTGCGACCGAACGAGCTCAGGGTGTACATCACGCTGTCGGGATGGGCGTGGACGTGGGTCCGGTCGCCGGGTCGGTCGCTGTACTCCAGCACCCGGACCCGGTCGTTCTCGAAGATCACGCGGTACTGCTCGGGATTCGTCTCCACCGGGTCAGCGCTCATCGCGTGATCATCCACCTTTCGCTACCGCGCGGACCAGGGCGCCAGCAACGCAGGGAGGGGGCGCGACGGGCACAGCAGCGTCGTACTGTAGGGCACAGCCGGCGAGCCGACATCGAGGTCGACCACCCGCTCCAGGGGCACGTACTTGAAGTTCTGGTTGCCGGCGGTCCCCGGGGCGTCGTTGTTGTTGTCCTGGCAGACGAAGATCCCGTGCGCGAACGGCGCGCCGAGATTCGTCGGGGTGGCGGTGATGCCGTCGGTCCGGTCGCAGTCGTCGGACCCGGTGCCTGCGGTCACCCGGACGCTGCGGACGTAGGCGTTCGTGACGCGGTCGTAGACGACGAAGAACGAGTTGTCCGGGTCGGCGACGTTCTGTGCCGACGCGATGACGTAGCCACCACCGCCGGGCAGGTTGACGAGCGTGACGCCTTCGATGTCCGCGACCAGGTGCCCACCCACGGTGTCGACGGACTTGCGCCGTGGGGCGACGCCGGGCCCCGCGCGGTACCGCCAGAGGCCGACCTCCTCCTCGCTGATGTAGACCACGCCACGGTCGTCGTCCGCGACGCAGCCCTCGGCCTCGGACCCCACCTCGAAGCGACGGACCTCGACGGCTCCGAGCCGGCCGTCCCGGTCGGCGTCCCGGATCCGGAACTGCCGGACCATTCCGCTGATCGCGACGACGAAGACGTAGAGGTGGCCGCTGGGCCGGCTCTTGTAGAGACACAGGCCCTCGCCCGCAGTCGGGATGGCGACACCTTCGTTGACGCGGGTCAGCCTCCGCGTGGACGTGTTCACGCGGTAGAGCTGCAGGCCCCGGTGATAGACGGCGACGATGTCGCGCACCTTGCCGGCGATCTTCGCCTTCTGGCGGACATCGACGTTGCCCCAGAAGGTGACGTCGTCAGCGATCCGCTGGACCCGGTTGCCGGCCAGGTCGTAGGTCTCCAGCGCCCCCCGCTTGTTGTTGCCGATGACGAGTGACCGCGAGCGTCGGTTCGGATGCACCCAGACCGCCGGGTCGTCCATCGAGTCCCCGGTCGTGGCCACCGGCGTCGTCTCCCTCACCGATGGAGCGGCCGCGATCGGATCGTCGGTGGCCCATGCATGCGAGAGGAGGGCGACCGACAGCAGCAGCACGGCTACCACGACCGACCACCGCAGCCGTTGGTTCGGCCGCCCTGAGGGGAAGCTCTCCGGGCTGGCGCTGAGCCTCACCGCCACCCACGCCGTCGGCTACACCCGTGAGGGCGGCCGCTGTCGGGATGCGCGTGGTCCGATGACGTCACTGGGCCGGCCTCAGCAGCAGCGTCCACGAGGTGGCCTTGTTCGAGGGCGATGCCGCGACCGCGGTCAACCCGCCGGTGGAGCCACCGTCGACCGGTTCGCCCGGGTCGGTGAGCAGTACGCCGATCCGGCCGCCTCCGGTGCCGGCCGACAGCACCCGAACGATCTCGCCTGAAGGAGCGGTCCAACCGGCCTCGCTGCTGCTGCGGTCAGCCCAGAAGGAGACCCGCAGGGCACCTGCGGGCGCTGACACCACCGGCGTGGCGTGCTGCTCAGTCGTCCCTTCCGTGACCGCGCCCGTGGCGGTCGCGAAGGGTCCGATGGTCGACGTACCTCGGTAGACGGCCAGGACGAGCGCCCCCTTGCTCGGTTCGTCACCGCCCGTCACCTGAACGGTCGATCCGGGGTCCTCCGCGGCCGCGACCCGTTGCCAGATCGTCGTCCGCAGCGAGCCGTCGTCCAGGCTGTCGATCTGCGCCCAGCCTGCGCCCGGACCCGTGAGCGCCGCCGTCTTCCGCGCTCCGCGAGAAGAAGAGCAGCATCCCGTCACCGGGCTCGACCTCGGCCGGGACCGAAAGTGACCAGTCGGTGCTGTTCGAGTTCACCACGCTCGTGCTCACCGATGCGATGTCCCCGGACGGGGTTCCGCCATCGAGATCGACCACGCTCTCCAGCGGCACGTACTTGAGGTTCTGGTTGCCGACCGTTCCCGGCGCGTCGTTGTTGTTGTCCTGGCAGACGAAGATCCCCTGCGTGAACGGCGGGCCGAGGTCGGTCGGCGTGCGCGGTGATGCCATCGGTCCGGTCGCAGTCGTCCGACGAGCCACCAGCGGTCACCCGGAACCGTGCGCAGATAGGCGTTGGTGACCCGGTCGTAGACGACGAAGAACGAGTTGTCCGGGTCCGCGGCGTTCTGCGCCGATGCGATGATGTACCCGCCGCCGTCGGGAAGGGCGACGAGGGTGACGCCCTCGACGTCCAGTGCCAGGTGGCCGTTCGCGCCCGATCGTGTCCACGGACGTCCGAGCCGTGCCGCGCTTCGGGCTCCGCGCCGTACCGCCAGAGCCCGACCTCTTCCTCGCTGACGTACAGCGCACCCCTCTCGTCGTCGGCGACGCAGCCCTCGGCCTCCGAACCCACGGCGAACTGACGCACCTCCACGCCCTCGAGCAGCCCGTCCTGGTCGTCGTCCCGGATCTCGAACTGCCGCAGCGTCCCGCTGATGGCGATCACGAACGCGTAGAGGCGTCCGGTCTCGGGGCTGGAGTAGAGGCACAGGCCCTCTCCCGGGGTCGGGATGGCGGTCTCCTCGTTGACTCGGGTGAGCAGGCGAGTGCTCGGGTCCACCCGGTAGAGCTGCAGGCCGCGGTGATACACGGCGACGATGTCACCGACGACGCCGGCGACGGGCACACCTTGGCGTACGTCGACGTTGCCCCAGAAGGTGACGGCGTCGGACAGCTGCTGGACTCGGTTTCCCTCCAGGTCGTAGGTCTCCAGGGCACCCTGCTTGTTGTTGCCGATGACGAGGGACCTCGAAGGGTCGGTCGGGTGCACCCAGACCGCCGGATCGTCCATGGCGTCCCCGGTGGACTCGACCGGCGTGGTCTCCCGGACCGACGGAGCAGGCACGATCGGGTCGTCCGCGGCGTTCGCCGGCGCCACGAGGGCGAGCAGCATCAAGAGCGCGGCGACCGATCGGCGCATGGACGGCTCCTTCCCGAGGTGGTCACCACACTGGTCCGGCGGGGCTGACGCGGCATCGGCCAAATGGGGTAGGTCCGCCCGCGGCGGGGCCGGCGGGAGCGATACTCGCCGGGTGCTGCCGCGCTTCGAGATCGTCCACCGGACGCGGCCGGTCGACCTGGTCCGGCCGGGTAGCGACCTCGGTCCGCCCGGTGGCGCCGTACGTCGCGGTGACCGCGGACCTGGCGGGTCCCGGGCCGGCGTCGGTGTCGCTGGGCGGGGGCGAGGCGGAGCTCACCGCGACCCTCGACGACGACGGTCTCGCGCTGCGGGTCACCACCGGGGCGACCACGACCGACCACCGCAGCCGGCGGTTCGGCCGGCCAGATGGCGAGGTGGCCGGCCTGGCGCTGAGCCTCACCGCCACCCACGTCGTCGGCTACACCCGCGAGCGCGACCGGTGGCGGGTGCGGGCCCGGTTCGACCTGCACGAGCGCTTCGACCCCCACGACGAGGCCTGGCTGAGCCAGGTGCGGGAGACGTCGTCCGGCGCCGCGACCGAGGTGCGGGCGGGCCGGTTCGGACAGCTCGGCCTCCGTGACCTCCGGCTGGTCACCCACGCCGACGGGACGCCGTACCGCGAAGGGAACGGCTACCTGCTCTCCGCCACCAGTGCCGGCCCCGGCGCGATCGCGACCGGGCACGGGTCGG
The DNA here is from genome assembly GCA_963813615.1 of uncultured Actinomycetota bacterium. Lineage (GTDB taxonomy): Bacteria > Actinomycetota > Actinomycetes > Propionibacteriales > Nocardioidaceae > Nocardioides. The sequence goes on along the minus strand of CAWFAE010000015.1, from coordinate 274,923 downwards.
TGTGGGCGCTCGACCCCGACTCGTTCGCCCTGGAGCATCGTGCGGACCTGTTCTTCCGACGGCCCGACCGACCCGGCGTGTACGGCGACCACGCCTGCCACCTGGTCCGGGACGACGGGCGGTGGCTGGTCGCCGCCAGCACGTGGGGGGACTTCGACAAGGGGCGGCGGAAAGAGCACGAGGTCGCCGCGACGCTGGCCGAGACCACCGCCGACATCACCCGCGGCACCCACGTCCTGGACACCAGACGGCTGGCGCTGCCGACGACGGGGTTGTCGTCGGTCGGGGTGTGGGACCCCCACCTGGTGCGCACCGACGACGGCTGGCTGGTCGGGCTACGTCAGCGCCCGCAAGTACTTCCGGTTCCACCCGGTCGTCGCCGAGGGCCCCGACCTCGACTCGCTCCGGGTCCGCGGCGCCGCCGCCTCGCGGCGAGCCACCGAGGGCACCACCCTGACCCGCGTCGGCGGCAGCTGGCGGCTGCTGGCCAGCGACGGTCGCGACGGTCGCCGGGGCCAGAACACGCAGTTCCCGATCTTCGACCTCGACCTGCGCGAGGTCGGCACCCTCGACGCGCCGTACCCCAGCAACATCCCGTGGCCGACGCTGCTGGAGCACGACGGGCGCTGGCTGCTGATCTGCTTCGACGACACCCGGTACGGCGGCCGGCTGGTCGGCTACGGGAGCCACGGCAACGTGGTGTTCGCCGCCACCGACGCGGCGGAAGCGAGTGCCACGTGACGGTCTGGCTCGAGGCCGGCCTGTGGGGTCTGCTCGGTGGTGGTGCGCTGGTGCTCGGGGCCGCGATCGCCTGGGTCGTCCGGGTGCCGCAGCGGGTGGTCGCGGGAGTGATGGCGTTCGGTGCCGGCGTCCTCATCTCGACGCTGGCCTTCGACCTGATGGACGAGGCCGAGCAGACCGGCGGGCTCGGCCCGACACTCGCGGGCTTCGTCGGCGGCGCGATCGCGTACGTCGCCTGCAACCTCGCGCTCGCCCTGCGCGGGGCCCGCCACCGGAAGCGCTCGACCGGGATGATGCCCTCGGAGGACGAGACGCCGGGCAGCGGCGCGGCGATCGCCGTAGGGGCGCTGCTCGACGGCATTCCGGAGTCGGTCGTGCTCGGTCTCTCCCTGCTGGGAGGTTCCGGGGTCGGGGTCACGGTGCTCGCGGCGATCTTCATCTCGAACGTCCCGGAGGGTCTCTCGAGCGCGGCCGGCATGAAGGAGAGCGGGCGCAGTGCGCGGTATGTCTTCGGCGTGTGGTGCGCCATCGCCGTGGCGTGTGGGCTGTCGGCCCTGGCAGGGGCGTCAGTGCTCGAGGGCGCGGCGCCCGAGACGATCGCGGTGATCACCGCCGTTGCGGCCGGCGCCATCCTGGCGATGGTCGCGGACACGATGATCCCGGAGGCGTTCGAACGCACCCAGCTCTACACCGGTCTGGTGGCCACGCTCGGCTTCGCCCTGGCGTTCGCGATCGACCGGGTCTGAGCAGGAGGCCGCACCGCAAACGAATGCAGTTTGTGCAATCGGGGTACGTGTGAGCCGGACCACACCCGATCTCGGAGCAGTGATGACCAGCACAGCTGACAAACGCACCCGGACCGACGTCGACCAGGCATTCCTGCGACCGGCCACCTATCGCAGCCTCGGCGAACAACAGCTCTCCGAGCAGGAGGAGCGTTTCGAGAAGGGGCGGCGCACGGTCGGCCTGGTGCTGGCGCCGCTCGCCACCATCGTGATGCTGCTCCTCCCGCTGGGCATCGAGGACAACCAGCACACGCTGGCGGCGGTGCTGGTCGGCGTGGTGGTCCTCTGGATCACCGAGCCCGTCCCGATCCCGGTCGGGGGCTTCATCGGCATCGGCGCCATCGTGCTGCTCGGCGTCGTGACCGCCGACGAGGCGCTGGCGCCGTTCGGCTCGTCCACCGTCTTCACGTTCATCGGCGCCTTCATCCTGGCCCAGGCGATGCTCAAGCACGGCCTCGCGAAACGGTTCGCGATGTTCGTCCTCAACGCCCCCGGCGTGGGCACGTCGACGTTCCGGGTGATCATCGCGTTCGGCGTGATCACCTGCGCGCTGTCGGCGTTCGTCTCCAACACCGCCACGGTCGCGATGCTGCTGCCGACCGCCATCGGCATCCTCACCGTGATCGCGAAGCTGATGCAGGACCAGGGCATCGTGGCGGAGGACTTCGACCCGCTGCGGATCCGGGTCGGCGCCGCGCTGATGCTGATGCTCGCCTACGGCGCCAGCGTCGGTGGGCTGCTGACGCCGGTCGGGTCGCCGCCCAACCTGATCGGTCGGGGGCTGATCGAGGAGGCGACCGGCGAGAAGATCGGGTTCCTCGACTGGATGATCATGGCCTTCCCGATCTGCGCGCTGATGTTCGTGGCGCTCGCCGTGGTGATGTTCCTGCTCAACAAGCCCGAGATCCGCAAGCTCAAGGGTGTCGACGAGTACGTCGACGCCGAGCGCGCGAAGATGGGCGACTTCTCCGTCGCGGAGCGCAACACGCTGATCGCGTTCGCCATCACCGTCACGCTGTGGATCGTCCCCGGCATCGTCGGGATCGTCGCCGGCACCGACTCGAGCGCCTACGAGACCGTGGGCGACCCGTCTCGACGAGGGTGTGGTCGCCGTCCTCGGCGCCTCGCTGCTCTTCCTGCTGCCGACCGACTGGAAGGAGCGGGAGTTCACGCTGCGCTGGAGCGACGCCGCGAAGATCGACTGGGGCACGATCGTGCTGTTCGGCACCGGCATCATCTTCGGCTCCCTGCTGGAGTCCACCGGGCTCGCCGAGACGATCGGCAACGGTGCCTTCGACAAGCTCGGCCTGACCAGCACCTTCGCGATCACCGCGTTCGCGGTGGGGCTGGCGATCCTCGTCTCCGAGACGACGAGCAACACGGCGTCGGCCGCGGTCGTGGTCCCGATCATCATCCCGATCGCGATGGCCGCCGGGATCAACCCGTTCGTACCCGCCCTGGCTGCGACCTTCGCCGCTTCGTTCGGGTTCATGCTGCCGGTGTCGACGCCGCAGAACGCGATCGTCTACGGCTCCGGCACGGTGCCGATCACGACCATGATCAGATCCGGGTTCTCCTTCGACATCCTCGGCGCGATCCTGATCGTCATCCTGCTCCCGGTGATGGTCGACGTCGTCGGCCTCGTCTGATGCCGCACAGCATCGCGGTCATCCCCGGCGACGGGATCGGACCCGAGGTGGTCGGCGCCACCCGGACCGTGCTCGACGCCGTGGCCGACGTACACGACCTGGACCTGCAGTACGAGGAGTTCGACTGGTCGTGCCGGCGGTACGCCGACACCGGCGCGATGATGCCGGACGACGCGCTCGACCGGCTGGCCGAGCACGACGCGATCCTGCTGGGCGCGGTGGGCTGGCCGGGCGTGCCCGACCACGTGTCGCTGTGGGGGCTGCTGATCCCGATCCGGCGGCACTTCCGGCAGTACGTCAACCAGCGGCCGATGGCGGTCTTCGAGGGCGTCGAGAGCCCGCTGCGCGGCGCCCGACCCGGCGAGGTCGACCTGGTCGTCGTACGGGAGAACGTCGAGGGTGAGTACAGCGAGATCGGCGGCCGGATCAACCGCGGCTTCCCCGACGAGATGGCGGTCCAGGAGTCGGTGTTCACGCGCGCCGGCGTCAGCCGGATCGCCGACTACGCCTTCGAGCTCGCGCGGCAGCGGCGGCGGCTACCTCACCTCGGCGACCAAGAGCAACGGGATCGTGCACACGATGCCGTTCTGGGACGAGGTCGTCGCCGAGCGCGCGGCGGCGTACCCCGACGTGCAGTGGGACTCCGAGCTGATCGACGCGCTGGCGGCGAAGGTGGTGCTCGAGCCGGAGCGGTTCGACGTCATCGTGGCCTCCAACCTCTTCGGCGACATCCTCAGCGACCTCACCGCGGCGGTCGCGGGCAGCATCGGCATCGCACCGTCGGCCAACCTCGACCCCACCCGCGAGCATCCGTCGATGTTCGAGCCGGTGCACGGCTCGGCGCCGGACATCGCCGGCAAGGGGGTCGCCAACCCGGTCGGGACGCTCTGGTCGGCGGTGATGATGCTCGACCACCTCGGCCACGAGGAGGCGGCGGGGCAGCTGATGGCGACGATCCGGTCGTCGCTGAAGTCGCCGGAGAGCCGCACCCCCGACCTGGGTGGCAGCGCGACGACCGCGGTGGTCACCGACGCGGTGGTCGCGGGCGTCCGCGGCTGAGGCCCGGCGGTCAGGCCTCCAGCGTCAGCAGCGGGCGGACCGCCTGCCGGGCGGCGTGGATGCGGGACTTCACGGTGCCGAGGGGGAGGTCGAGCAGGCGGGCGATCTCGTTGTAGTCGAGCTGTTGTACGTCGCGCAGGACCAGCGGCTCGACGAGCTCCGGTCGGTCACGGCCGAGCACCTCGAGCGCCTCGAGGAGGTCGAGCCGGCTGCCGGCGATCACGCTCGTGGTGCGCGGGTCGGGCGCCGGTGGGCAGGTCGTCGGTCGGCCGCTCGGCGGCTCGCCGCTTCAGGGAGCGGTAGGTCCCTCGGGCGCTGTTGGAGGCGACCGCGTGCAGCCAGGTGGTGAACTTGCTGCGCCCCGCGAACTGGTCGATCTTGGTGGCCACCAGCAGCAGTGCGTCCTGCGCCGCCTCCTCGGCGTCCTGCGGATAGAGCAGCATCCGCCCGCAGATCCGCTGCACCCGCGGCTGGATCTCGGCGAGCAGTCGCTCCAGCGCCTCGCGGTCACCCGCCGCCGCCTGCTTCGCGAGGTGGTCGAGGTCGATCGCCTCATCAGTCACGTGCGGCACACTATGCGACGTGCCGCTCCCCGAAAGCCTCGGTCGCCTCCGCCGGGTCGAGCGCCTCGGCGTCGGTGGGTTCGCGACCGTCTGGCTCTACCACGACCCCGAGCTCCGCTCCGACGTCGCCGTGAAGGCGCTCGCGGAGAACTGGGCGCAGCGGATCGACGTCCGCGAGCGGTTCCTCGACGAGGCGCGGATCCTGCGGCAGGCCGACTCCGACCACATCGTGCGGGTCTACGACATCGGGGAGGCCGACGGGACGCCGTACTTCGTGATGACGTACGCCGACAAGGGGTCGCTCGCCACCCTGCTCGAGGACGGCGCGCGGCTCGGGCCGGACCGGACGATGGAGCTGGTCGCGCAGGCCGGCGCGGGCCTGGCGATGCTGCACGAGCACGGCCTGGTGCACCGCGACATCAAGCCGCAGAACCTGCTGCTGCGCAGCGCCGGCCCCGGCGGCTCCGGCGACGACCGGCTGCTGGTCGCCGACCTCGGCGTGGCCAAGGCCCTGCTGCACGCCTCGGGCCTGACCCAGGTGGTCGGCACCCCGTCGTACATGGCACCCGAACAGGCCGCGGGCCTGGGCATCGACGTGCGGGCGGACGTGCACGCCCTGGCGGCGGTGACCTACCAGATGCTCACCGGTGAGCTGGTCCGCGAGGGCGGCGTCGCCGAGCTGGCGCATGCGACGCTGCCGCGGCCGCCCTCGGAGTACGCCGACCTGCCCGAGGCCGTCGACGACGTCCTGCTGAGGGCGCTCGAGCCGGATCCGGAGGACCGGTGGCCGGACATGGTGTCGTTCGTCTCCGCGCTGCGCGCCGCGATGCCCACCCCCGAGCCGCGGGATCGCGAGGCACTGACGCTGTGGGCGATGCCGCGGACGTCGCCACGTGCGCCGGCCCGCGGCGCCTCCCTGGCGCCCTGGCTGCTCACGCTGCTGGTCTTCGTCGCGGCGTTCGGCTCGGCGTACACCGTGACAACTTTGGTGCGGTGACGGTTTATCCTGACGACGAGCCGCGCCACCCCTGCGGCCCGACCGAACAACGACCGCTCAACCACGGCGGTCACCGACCACACGAACGGACGCCATCCATGTCTGGAAGCCCCACTGTCGACGTCTTCGATCTCGGCGCCGAGCACGAGCAGGTCGTGTTCGCGAACGATCCGGCATCGGGCCTCCGGGCCATCATCGCGATCCACTCCACCGCCCTCGGGCCGGCCCTCGGTGGGACCCGCTTCTACCCCTACGCCTCGACCGCCGACGCGGTCGCCGACGTCCTCGCTCTCTCCCGCGGGATGTCCTACAAGGCGTCACTGGCCGGGCTCGACCTCGGCGGCGGCAAGGCCGTGATCATCGGCGACCCGGCGACGCTGAAGACCGAGGCGCTGCTGCGGGCCTACGGCCGCTTCGTGCAGTCGCTCAACGGTCGCTACCGCACCGCCTGCGACGTCGGCACCTTCTCCGACGACATGGACGTCATCGCCCGCGAGTGCTCGTTCGTCACCGGCCGCACCACCGCCCACGGCGGCGCCGGAGACAGCTCGGTGCTGACGGCGTACGGCGTCTTCCAGGGCATGCGGGCCGCCGCCACCGTGGCCTGGGGCAGCGACTCCCTGGCCGGCCGGATCGTCGGCGTGTCCGGCGTGGGCAAGGTCGGGCGGCACCTGGTGCGGCACCTGGTGGAGTCCGACGCGAAGGTGGTCGTCACCGACGTGCAGCCGGCCGCGATCGAGTGGATCCGCGACGAGTACCCCTCGGTCACCTCGGCCGAGTCCGCCGACGCGCTGGTCGCGGGGCCGATGGACATCTACGCGCCGTGCGCGCTGGGGTTCGCGCTGACCGACGAGGTGGTCGACGTGCTGTCGGCGAAGGTGGTCTGCGGCGCGGCCAACAACCAGCTCGCCCACCCGGGCATCGAGAAGTCGCTCGAGGAGCGCGGCATCCTCTACGCCCCCGACTACTGCGTGAACTCCGGCGGACTGATCCAGGTCGCCGACGAGCTCGAGGGGTTCTCCTTCGAGCGCGCCCAGCAGCGCGCGAGCGGCATCTTCGACACCACGCTGGCGGTGTTCGAGCGCGCTTCGGCCGACGGCGTACCCCCGGCGATCGCGGCCGACCGGCTGGCTGAGGCGCGGATGCGCGACGTGGGGCGGTTGCGCGGGATCTGGCTGGGCTGACTGACACTGGATGAATCCCTGGCTACCCAGGGATTCATGCGCTTCCTGGGCGTTGCAACACCCAGGAAGTGCAGGGAAACCCGCTTAGCCAGGGATTCATCCATGCGCGCGCGCGGCGGCTGCGCGGTCTCTGGCTGGGCTGAGCGCAGCGTCGTATCCGTCCCGACCCAGAGGGCCGGGAAGAAGAGCGAGTCAGTCAGTCAGTCGCGCTTGGGCTCGGCGTAGTCGGACCACTCATCAGGCTCGTCGACCTGCTCGGTGTCGTCCGTCTCCCCGTGCAGCTCTCGCGCCAGTGCCCCGAAGTCCGTCTCGTGGGTGCGGTACTTCAGGTCGCGGGCGACCTTGGTCTGCTTGGCTTTCGCTCGGCCGCGGCCCATAGGGTCCAGCCCCCTCGCACACTTGGCCGGGGCCGCAGGGGCTCCCGGACTGCTGAATCAGTTTGTCGTGGGTCCAACGCTACCTGTTGCCTGGCTGTTCCCGCACACCCAGGCCCGAATGTTCCCGAAATCACCAACCGGGGTGTTGGCCCGTGAGCACGACGCGGCCCCCGGAGGCGGCTTCGACCCCGATCTCGCCGGCCGCCCAGGCGCGGATCCCGTGCTCGGCGAGCAGCGCGATCGCGGGGTCGACGGCGGCCGGGTCGAGGAGCGCGACCATGCCGACGCCGCAGTTCAGGGTCGCCTCGAGGTCCGGCTGGCTCACCGAGCCGACCTGGCGGACCAGGTCGAAGACCGGCTGTGGGGTCCAGGTCCCGCGGTCGATGGTGGCGTCCACCTCCACCGGCAGCACCCGCTCGAGGTTGGCGGCCAGTCCGCCGCCGGTGACGTGCGACATCGCGTGGGTGCCGGTCTCGCGGGCCAGGTCCAGGCAGGCCTTGGCGTAGATCCGGGTCGGCTCCAGGAGCTCCTCGCCCAGCGTCCGCCCGAGCTCGGGTACGTCGCGGTCCAGCGCCCAGCCCGCCTTCTCCAGCAGCACGTGCCGCACCAGCGAGTAGCCGTTGGAGTGCAGCCCGCTGGACTCCATGGCGAGTACGACGTCGCCCGGCCGCACGCGCGCCGGACCGAGCAGGTCGTCGGCCTCGACGACACCGGTGGTGGCGCCGGCCACGTCGTACTCGTCGGGCTCCAGCAGGCCGGGATGCTCGGCCGTCTCGCCGCCGATCAGCGCGCAGCCGGCCTCGACGCAGGCCTCGGCGATGCCCTTGACGATCGCCGCGATCCGCTCCGGCACCACCCGGCCGGTGGCGATGTAGTCGGTCATGAACAGCGGCTCGGCCCCGCACACGACCAGGTCGTCGACGACCATGCCGACCAGGTCGAACCCGATCGTGTCGTGGACGTCCATCGCCTGGGCGATCGCGACCTTGGTGCCGACCCCGTCGGTGGAGGTGGCCAGCAGGGGTCGCCGGTAGCCGGTCAGCACGGAGGCGTCGAACAGCCCGGCGAAGCCGCCCAGGCCCCCGATCATCTCCGGTCGCCGCGCCTTCTCGACCCAGCCCTTCATCAGCTCGATGGCCTTGTCGGCGGCCTCGATCGAGACGCCCGCCTCGGCGTATGAGGCCGGTTACGTTGGCGTCTGGTCGGCCTGTCACTCGCGTCACGATGGACTTCCCTCAGGGGTTGTTGAGCACGGGCAGCGCCTTGCCCATCGTCGGCGCGGTCAGTGACGCCTCGAGCAGGTGCTTGCCGAGCATGCTCTCGTCGGGCAGCGCGATCGGGTACTCCCCGGTGAAGCAGGCCTGACAGAGGGTCGCCGGCGCCTGACCGGTTGCCTCGATCATCCCCTCCAGGGAGATGTAGCCGAGGCTGTCGGCGCCGACGCTGGCGGCGATCTCATCGACGTCGAGGCCGTTGGCGATCAGCTCGGCGCGGGTGGCGAAGTCGATGCCGTAGAAGCAGGGCCACTTCACCGGCGGGCTGGAGATCCGCACGTGCACCTCGAGGGCACCGGCCTCGCGGAGCATCCGCACCTGGGCTCGCTGGGTGTTGCCGCGGACGATCGAGTCGTCGACGACCACGACCTTCTTGCCCCGGATCATGTGCTCGAGCGCGTTGAGCTTGAGCCGGATGCCGAGCTGGCGCAGGGTCTGGCTGGGCTGGATGAACGTGCGGCCGACGTAGGCGTTCTTGACGAAGCCCTGGCCGAACGGGATGCCGCTCTCCTCGGCGTACCCGGCGGCCGCGGGCGTGCCCGACTCGGGGACCGGCATCACCAGGTCGGCCTCGACCGGGAACTGGCGGGCCAGCTCGCGGCCCATCTCGACCCGGGCCTCGTGGACGCTGCGACCGCTGATCGTCGCGTCGGGGCGGGCCAGGTAGACGTACTCGAACACGCACCCCTTGGGCGCCGCCTCGGCGAAGCGGTGCGAGCGCAGGCCTTGGTCGTCGATGGCCAGCATCTCGCCCGGCTCCACCTCGCGTACGACGCTGGCGCCGATGGTGGCCAGCGCGGCGTCCTCCGAGGCGACCACCCATCCGCGGTCCAGCCGGCCCAGCACGAGCGGGCGGATCCCCTGCGGGTCGCGGGCGGCGTAGAGCGTGTCCTCGTTCATCCAGACGAACGAGAAGGCCCCCTGCAGCTGCGGCAGCACCTCGAGCGCGCGCTGCTCCAGCGAGGTGTCCGGGTGGTAGGCCATCAGCGCGGTGACCAGGCCGGTGTCGTTGGTGGACTCGAGGTCGCGGGCGTGGATGTCGAGCTCGCCCGGGTCGCTCGGCAGGTCGGCCACCAGCTGGGCGAGGTCGTGGGTGTTGATCAGGTTGCCGTTGTGGCCCAGCGCGATCGAGCCGTCGGCCGTGGGCCGGAACGTCGGCTGGGCGTTGTGCCAGGTGCTGGCGCCGGTCGTGGAGTAGCGCGAGTGGCCGATCGCGAGATGGCCCTTGAGCGAGTCGAGGGTGGTCTCGTCGAAGACCTGGGAGACCAGGCCCATGTCCTTGTAGACCAGGATCTGCCGACCGTTGCTGACCGCGATGCCGGCCGACTCCTGGCCGCGGTGCTGGAGCGCGTAGAGCCCGAAGTAGGTGAGCTTGGCGACGTCCTCACCGGGGGCCCAGACTCCGAAGACACCGCAGGCGTCCTGGGGTCCGAGGTCGTGGGGGTCGAGAGCCGCTGTCAGCCGTCCGTCGCCTCCGGGCCGTCGGCCGGGGCTGCTCTGGAAGGGCACGCCCCCACTCTAGGAGACCGGATTCGGAATCACCGCTTCGCCGGGCCGGGGTCCGGCCGCCCACGGAGCGACCACTCGCTCGCTGGCCTGCCACAACGCCGCTCGTCGTTCCGGCCGCGAAGCCCGTTCGGGCACCTCCAGCTCCCGCCGGCCGGGACCGTAGAAGCCGCCGTTCACCGCCCAGGCCGTCGGGTCCTGGGCCAGGAAGGTCGGGGTGTCCGCGGCTGCGTCCGGATCGGAGCCGACGACGCGCTGAACCATCATCGCCAGCCGTCGCAGCGGGCGGGGCACCCCGCGGGCGTTGCGGAACACGTCGGTCCTCACGATGCCCGGGTAGACGCAGGCCACCTCGATGCGGGTCTCGGACAGGCGGTGGCTGAGCTCGACCGCCAGCAGGTCGTTCGCGAACTGGCTCGCGGCGGCCAGGTGGCGCCGCGGGTGGGCACCGCCGGGGCCGATCGCGTCGAGGTCGAGGGTGTCGCGGTACTTCCCGGCGTTCGCGACCAGCACCAGCCGCGGACGAGGGGCTGCCTCGAGCAGGGGAAGCAGCCGCTCGATCAGGAGGAACCTGGACAGGTAGTTCAGCACGAACGAGCGCTCCAGCCCTTCGCTCGTCCACTCCGGGGCGCCGGCGAAGACACCGGCGCAGAGCACGACGGAGTCGAGACGCGGGGCGGATTCGGCGACGGCATCTGCGAGGGCCGCGGTCTCCGCGAGCAGGGACAGGTCGGCGGGTAGATAGGTGTGGTCGTCGCGCGGGCCGGCGGAAGCCAGCCCGCGCACCACCTCGTGGCCGCGCGCCTCGTCTCGACCCACGATCAGGACGCGGTCTCCCCCGCCTGCCAGCCGGGCTGCGACCGCGCGCCCGATCCCTCCGGTACCGCCGGTGACCAGTGATGTTCGTTCGTTCATGCCGCCACGCTAGAAATCCCAGGTGCGACAATGAATAGGTGAGAGTCCGGAAAACTACATCGTTCGTCCGGCCGGTGCCGTGGATGCGCTGACGTCGGTCCTGCGCGAGATGCGGTTCGAGAGCGTCGGCTACCGCTGGCTGGAGCCGATCGCGCCGTTCTCGCTGGACTTCGACCAGCATCAGCTGCGCGGGGTGCACGCCGTCCGCGAAGGCAGCTGCGAGCTCGTCCTCGCGGACGGTACGACGGAGGTCCTGCGACCCGGCGACGTCGCGGTCCTGCCCCGGGGTGACTCCCACGTGCTTCGCTCGAACGATGTCGACGATCGGTGCCTGATCCTGTGCGGGGCGTTCCTCGTCCGCGAGTCCGAGCATCCGGTGCTGGCGGCCCTGCCCCACCTCATCCGGCTCCAGCAGTCCGACGAGCCGGCCGTGGGGTCGCTCATCGACGCCCTCGGCGCCGAGGCGCGCGAGGCCTCGCCCGGGAGCGACGTCGTCATGGCCCGTCTGTCCGACGCCTTGGTCGTCCAGGCGCTGCGCCACCATGCCCGCTCGGCCTCGGACGCTGGGTGGCTGGGCGGATTGCGCGACCCGCGGATCGCGCCGGTGCTGGCCGCCATCCACGACGATCCCGCGCGCCCGTGGACCGTGCCGGATCTGGCGGCCGTCGCTCGGCTTTCGCGGGCGACGTTCTCGGCACGGTTCACGGCCCAGGTCGGGCAGCCGGCGATGCGGTACGTCACCGCGATCCGCATGCAGCGTGCGCGGACGATGCTGCGTGACGAAGGGATCACGGTCGCCAAGGCCGCGTCGCGGCTGGGCTACGGGTCCGAGGTCTCGTTCGCGGCGGCCTTCAAGCGCGCCACCGGTCAGTCACCCGGTCGCTACCGACGCGCGGCCGGCTCGGCCACCCTCTAGGCGGAGTTCTCGGCCGGCACGCGCATCCGGGCGAACCGAGCGAGGACGAGCCCGGCGACCTCCGCCGCCTGGGTGCGGATCTCCGGGATCGCCGTGGACTCGTAGAGCGTGCCCTTGCGCGGCGGACCGACGGCGTACAGGCCGGGGACGATGCGGCCATCCTCGTCGAGCAGCTCCCCCTCCGGGGTCCCGGCGAGCCCCAGCTGGAGCGGGTCGGGACTGAGCAGGCCCCGCTCGCGCATCGCCAGCAGCAGCGGGTCGCCGCACCGGGTGACGTCGGTGAGGGGACCGGTGCAGTTGACCAGTGCGTCCGCCGCGACCGGCGGTCCGGAGCGGGCGAACCCGATCACGCAACGGTCGCCCCGGTCGGCGACCGTGTCGATCGTGTCGGCCCGGACCTCGAGCCGGCCGGCGGCGGCGTACGAGTCCAGGCGATCGGCCACCTCGGGCGCCATCCGGTGCCGGCGTACCTCCCAGTGCCGCGCGTGCTCGACGAGGAACCGGCGACGCTCGGCCAGCGCCAGCCGTCGCCAGATGTCCTGGGTCGGCGCCCGGAGCCCGTCCACCACCGCGCGCCAGCCGACCCCCTGCTTCCGGGCCGCGGCCACCTGCTCGCGGAAGAGGGCGGCGAGCCGGTCGGCCGTGAGCGGGCCGGGCGGGACCTTCGTGACCCACGCCGTCGACTGCTGCTCGACGTGCCGGCGCGGGAGGAGCCCGTTGCGGCTGACCATCACGACCCGACGCTCGGTGGCGCCGGGCTCGGCGAGAAGGGTGACGGCGGTGTCGACCGCGGTCAGCCCGGTGCCGACCACCACCACGGTCGCGTCGCGCGGGAGGAGCCGCAGCGCACCCAGGTCCCACGGGTCGCGCAGGTGCCAGGCCGCGTCCGGGAGGTCGTCGCCGTCCACGACCAGCGTGCGGGGCGCGAGGTTCCCGTAGGCCAGCACGACCGACGCCGCGGTCGAGACGCTGCACTCGGACCGCACCTCGTAGCCGTCACCGACCCTGACGATGTCGTCGACCCGTCCCGCACGGATCGAGAGCCGGTGGTCGGCCACGGCGGCCAGCCGGTCCTGGAGATACGCCGCGTAGTCCTGACGGGGCAGGAACGCCTGCGCGTCCTCGCTCCGCCCGGTCCGCCGGGCCCAGTCGATCAGGTCCGAGGGGACGTCGGGGAACGCGCTCATGTGGCGCGACCGCACGTTGAGAAGGTGCAGCGGGTCGTTGGTGCCGTAGGCGATTCCCCGGCCGACGATGCCGGTGGCCTCGTGCAGCGTCACTCGCAGGTCGGGGTCGGCGGAGCGGGCCAGCAGGTTGATCGCGGTCAGCACGCCGCTGGCGCCACCGCCGATGATCGCCGTCGTGGCAGTGGAGGTGGGAGTCACCACATAAGTCTAGTGACTCAAGTGGGTTAAGTGGCAAACCGGGGTACGGCGCGCCGCCGCTCAGCCCTCCTCGGCGCGGAGCACCTTCGCCAAGGCGGTGGCGATGACGGAGATCTCGCGCTGGCTCAAGTGGCGCGTGTAGTGCTGTTCGATGGCGGACAGGTACGCCGGCGCAGCAGCACGCAGTCGCGCGCGACCGTCCGGCGTGATCACCGCGAACGACGAGCGCTTGTCATCGGGGTTGGCCTGTCTCTCGACAAGTCCGGCACGCTCGAGCTCGGTCGCGACCCTGCTGACCTGCTCGCGGCTCAGCACCGCCTGCTGCCCCAGCTCGCTCATCCTCAGTCGTCGCCCCGGCGCGGCGTTCAGCACGAGCAGCACGTCGTACCAGGAGATGGGCAGTCCGACGTCGGCCAGGGCCCGGCCCAGCTTCGGCACCACGGTGGCGTGCACGCGCAGGAGCGCGGCCCAGGCGGACACCGGATCGACATCGGTCATGGACCGCAGCGTATCAACTATGTGTGTGCGCACACACCTTGACATGCAGGCAGGGTCGCTGTAACTATGTGCGTGTACACACACTTTCACACACACTCTAGGAGAGCACCATGACCACCACCACCTCGTCCCCGACCCGGACCGTCGCAGGCGTCGTCCTCCCAGGCGCCGGCACCTGGGACATCGACCCGGGCCATGCAGACGTCGCCTTCACCGGCCGCCACATCATGGTGACCAAGGTCCGCGGCCGCTTTCCCGATGTCCGGGGCAGCATCACCGTCGGCGAGACCATGAACGACTCCACCGTCGACGTCACCATCGGCATGGCCAGCGTCGAGTCCGGCAGCTCCGCCCGCGACGAGCACCTGCGCTCCTCGGAGCTGCTCGACGTCGAGCAGTACCCCGAGGCCACCTTCCGCAGCGTCAGCGTCGACTGGCACGGCAACGGCGGTGTGGTCCACGGCGACCTGACGATCCACGGCACGACTCGCCGGGTTCCGCTCCAGGTGACCTTCGAGGGCTACGTCCGCGACCCCTGGGGCGCCGACCGCGCAGTCTTCTCGGCCGAGACCCGGGTGAACCGCGAGGACTTCGGGATCACCTGGAACATGGCCCTGGAAGCGGGCGGCGTGCTCGTCAGCAAGGACATCAAGATCACGATCGACATCGAGACCGTCCTGGCCTCACCGAACGCCTGACACCTCGGCGCTGAAGCAGAGTCACGACATCGCGCGGGCGCCCTGCTCGATCGCCTCCCGGATCCGGGTGTAGGTGCCGCACCGGCAGATGTTGCGGATCGTGTCGAGGTCCGCGTCGGTGATCGACCGGCCCTCGCGTCGTACCTTCTTGACCAGCGCGACCGCGGCCATGATCTGGCCGGGCTGGCAGTAGCCGCACTGCGCGACGTCGCGATCGAGCCAGGCCTGCTGCATCGGGTGCAGGTCGGCGCCCACGGTGTCGGGCAGCCCCTCGATCGTGGTCACCTCGTCGCCGGGCGTGAGGTCGCCGACCCGGACCGAGCACGGGTTGAACGCCCGGCCGTTGACGTGCGAGGTACACGCCTTGCAGACGTTGATGCCGCACCCGTACTTGGGGCCGGTCACGCCGAGGAGGTCGCGGAGCACCCAGAGGACCCGCACGTCGTCGTGGACGTCGACGGTGACCGGAGCGCCGTTGAGGATGAAGGTCTGCTGTGGCATCTCTGTCGCTCCTCAGTAGGTGAGCTTCAGGCCGTTGGTCGGCGACGGCGGGACGGGTGGGACGAACGGCTTGGGCCGGAACGACAGGGTGTCGTGGTTGATCGGGAACCTGCGCGGCAGCGTGCCGGTCGCCCGCGCGTAGGCGCACGCGACCGCAGCGGCCGAGGCGGCCACCCCGGCCTCGCCGGCACCGCCCGGCAGGGACAGCTTCGACGGCATCACGTGGACCTCGAACTCAGGCGGCACGTTCCACTGCCGCGTGTAGAAGTAGTTGTCCCAGCTGGCCTCGAGGAACGCGCCGTCACGCAGGTGGACGCTGCTGGTCAGGGTCAGGGCGAGGCCGTCCATGAAGCCGCCCTGCATCTGCGCCTCGAGCCCGCGCGGGTTGATCACCAGCCCGGCGTCGACCGCGAACACGCCCTTGGTGACCCGGGGCCCGGTCACGGCGTTCGGGACCTGGCGGTTCACCGTCTCGGGCCGGCAGTCGATCTCGACCAGGCAGGCGGTCGCGCCCTTGTACTCCTTGTGGATGGCGATGCCCTGAGCGGTGCCTTCGGGCATCGTCCGGCCCCAGCTGCCCTCCTCGGCGACCTTCTCGAGGACCGCCCGCACCCGCTTGTCGCGGACGAACCGGAGCCGGAACTCGAGCGGGTCGAGGTTCAGCTTGTTCGCCAGGACATCGATCATCAGCTCGTTGGCGACCCGGGTGTCGGGCGAGTAGATGTTGCGCATGCTGCCGGTGTTGAACCGGTCGTCGGTCTCGTTGAGCAGCTGGGTGACGACACCGAAGTTGTAGGGCAGCTCCTGGGTGAGCGTCCAGATCGTCTCGGAGAAGCCGAGGCCGCCCAGGCCGCTGGGCAGCTCGTCGAGCATCGAGGTGATCATCTCGCCGAGTCCGTGGCTGAAGTCGGTGACCACGCTGGTGTTGCGCTGCTCGAAGCTGAGCACCTGACCGCCGAGGATCGTGGCCCGGATCCGGGAGGTGACCATCGGGTGCACCCGACCCTGTCGCGGCTCGTCGGCACGGTGCCACATCAGCTTCACCGGCACGCCCATCGCCTTCGAGATCTTCGCGGCCTCGATGGCGTGGTCACCGAACAGCTTGTGTCCGAACGACCCACCGCCGGTGATCACGTTGACCGTCACCTGCTTCTGCGGCAGTCCCAGCGCCTTGGCGACGTTCTGCTGGGCGAGGATCGGCACCTTGAGCCCGGCCCAGATCGTCGCCCTGTCGGGGCGCACGTCGGCGATCGCGCAGTAGGGCTCGAGCGCCGCACTGCTGCGGAACATGAACTCGAACCGCTCCTCCACGGTCTGCGCGAGGAGCGGGACGTCGGGGACGACCAGCGGCAGCTCGGCCTTGCGGAGCCGGGCCAGGATCGTCTGGTCGGACTCGCCCTCCACGGACCCGGGGTTCCAGTCCACCTGCATCGCGCGGATCGCGTCGATGCACTGCCCGAACGTCTGCGCGCGCACGGCCACCCCGGTGTCGACAGGTGCGACGTGGGTGACGCCCGGCATCGCCAGGACCTCGGCGCGGTTGCGCAGCCGCCGCGGCGACCCGTTCAGCGTCGGCGGGCGGCAGACCATGGTGGGCAGGGCGCCCGGGACGTCCAGGTCGGTCGTGAACTTCTTGGCCCCGGTGACCGCCTCGAGGGCGTCCATCCGGTTGCGAGGTGTGCCGATGACCGTGTGCTGCTCCCGGGTCCGGAGCTCGACCTCCACCTTCTTCGTCTTCGGGCTGGCCGCGAGCGGCGCCAGCTCGGCGTACGAGATCGAGCGGCCGTCGGGCGCCGAGATCACACCGTCCTTGGACTCGAGCCGGCCGACGACGTAGCCGAGCGCGATCGCCGCGGCATCGAGCAGCGCGTTGCGGGCCACCGCCGCGGCGACCCGGATCGGGGTGTACGTCGACACGGTGCTGTTGGACCCGCCGGTCAGCTGGTTGTAGAGCAGCTCGGGCCGGGCCTGCGCGAGGGTGACGTGCACCTTCTCGAGGGGGAGGTCGAGCTCGTCGGCGATGATCATCGCGGTCGAGGTGGTGATCCCCTGACCGACCTCCGTCCGCGGCAGCGCGAAGCTGGCGGTGCCGTCCTCGTTGATCGTGATCGTGATGGCCAGGGCGGTCGGCAGCGCGGCGTCGGTCTGCAGGTCCTCGAGGTCGTAGAGCTCGGGAACCTGCGGCACCGACGGGATGCCCCCGGCGTGCGCGGGCGGCGGGAGCACGAGCTCGGCGGCGGCGACCAGGGTGGTCCCGCCGACGACGTACCCGAGGAAGGTGCGGCGGCCGACCCCGGCGCCGCGGTGGATGTCGGACTGCTCCGCGATGGACATGCGAACCCCATGACGGCGGCGCCGGGGAGGCGGGTCCCCCGAGACAAGGCACCGCACTACCTGCTTGAAACTGCCACTAGTCCCGACCCCGGGCAAGAGCCGTCTTGAGGGGTGACCCGTTGGTCGGTTCAGCCCTGGCTGGCCGGCCCGCTGCTGTCCTGGTTGTGCAGCACCAGCCAGCGGCCGCGCTCCCGGGTGAACGTCAGGCCGATGACCAGCGGCACCTCGGTGCCGTCCTCGGTGTAGACCGAGTCGAAGAGCACGAAGCCGCTCCGGCAGCCGTCGACGTGCCGGGTGAGCTCGTCGAACGTCTGGGTCCAGCCCGGCGCCTCGAAGAACGGCCCGATGAAGCCCATCGTCTGGTCCTTGCCGTAGAGCACCCCGCCGTTGGCGAAGATCGCGGTGACGTCGTCGTGCAGCAGCGCGGCGAACCCGTCCGCGTCGCGCTCGTCCGTCGTCTCGACGTACGCGTCGACGGCGCGGTCGAACGAGCGCTCACACCCGTGGCCGTGTCCTCCACCGGCGGAGCCGGCGGTGGCGGGGATCGCGAGAGCGGGGACGAGCAGAGCGGCGAGGGCCGCGGCGCGGGTGGGCTTGATGGCCATGGTGACTCCTTGTGGTTGGGCGGAGGACCACCCCACCGCCCGCGACCGGGGCCACCTAACGATTCGACGTGGATCTAACACGCGGGGCTGTCCGCCCGTCGCCGCGACGTCCTAACGTGCCCGACGTGATCGTCGTCGACGTGGATCGGGCCAGCCTCGCGCGAGTGCGGCTGGCGCCGTCGGCGGCCCAGGAGCTGATGTCGTGGCTGCGGCTGACCGTCGCCGGCGGCCGGCACCCGGTGTACGGCGCCCCGGGCCCCAGCGCGCGCCGCTCCCTCGGCCATCGCGACGTCGCCCTGGTGGCGTCGCTGCTGCCGCGCACCGCGGCCGGCTACGTGCCCGACCTGCTCACCCCGCAGCCGCCGCCATCGACGCCGGCGCGGGCGCTGGCCGACCAGCTCGACCTGGTGGCCGCCAGTGACGACAAGCAGGTGACCCGGCAGGTCGGGTTCTGCCTGGACTTCGGGCGAGCGCTGTCGGCCGATGCGCTCGGTGCGGTGGCATCCGGCTCGTTCGCCCGGCGCGCGGCCAACGGTCTGCGGACGTTCTGGAAGGACACGCTCGCGGACGGCTGGGGCGCGCTGCGCGACGTGCTCGACGCAGACATCGCGGCCCGCTCCGAGGTCCTGGGCCGGCGCGGGGTCGGCGATGTCCTCGGCTCGCTGCACCGCGACCTGGAGTGGGACGGGCGCCGGATCACCGTGTACAAGCCGTACGCCGAGCAGCGCACGATCGCGGGCTCTGACCTGGTGCTCGCGCCGACGGCCCTCGGCTGGCCGGGCCTGACCGTGCAGGTGTGCAACCCCGAGGACGCGGTGTTCTCCTACCCTGCGGACGCGATCGGCGAGCGCCGGCCGCACGCCGCGACCGCCCTCGACGAGCTGATCGGCCCGAGCCGGGCGGCGATCCTCGGCGACCTCGACGTACCCCGCTCGACGGCGGAGCTGAGCATCCGGCACGGCCTCACCAGGGCCACCGTCTCCCACCACCTCGGCGTGCTGCACCGAGCGGGGCTGCTGGTACGACGCCGACACGGCCGCCAGGTGCTCTACCGGCGCAGCTCTCGGGGTGACGACCTGCTCGACTGACCGGTCAGCGCTTCCCGGGCGACGCCAGGAAGTGCTCCATCTCGTCGAGCATCTCCTGCCAGGCGGGCTCGGTGTCGACCAGGATGTGGTTGCCGCTGTCGAGCAGCACCAGCCGACTGTCGGGAATCAGCCCCGCGAGCTCCCGCGCCTGGGACTCCGGAACCCTCACGTCGCGGCGCGAGTGCAGGATCAACGCGGGACACCTGACCTCGGGCGCCAGGGCGGACACGTCGATGTGGGCGAACGTGTCGAGGAAGCGGACCACGTTCTCGGTGGAGGTGGTGGCGCGCTGCAGGTCGTTGAAGGCCCCCCAGTGCTCGATGTTGTCCGGCAGGAACTGGCCCGCGAACACCTGCCGGAAGGCCGCGTCATCGCGACGCCATGCCACCTGGGCGAGGGTGAGATCGAGCTCCGCCTCCTGTCGCTCGTCGCGGGTGGCGGCGCGGGCGAGCCTGCCGCGGCTGTAGGCACCGGCCAGGATCAGATGGGTCACCCGGGCGGGATGGCGGACGGCGTACGCAACCGCCACGGCTCCGCCCTGGGACAGCCCGAGCAGCGGGAACCGGTCGAGCCCCACCGAGTCGACGACCAGCTCGAGGTCCTCGACCCAGGCGTCGAAGCCGAAGTCGCTCACCTCCCAGTCGGACATGCCGCAGCCACGCTCGTCGTACCGGACCAGCCGGTGTCGGGCAGAGAGCTCTTCGATCCAGTGCGCCCAGATCGGGCTGGTCCACTCGACGTCCAGGTGGGTCAGCCAGTTGGCCGCCTTGACCAGGGGCGGGCCGTCTCCGGAGAGGGCGTAGGCGATGCGCACGTCGTCGGGCGACAGGCAGTAGCGGATCTCCTGCGGGCGGCGGACCGGTGGCTCCGAGGCGTCGGTCTGCTCTTCACCTTCCACCTGTACCGGCGCCACGAACCGGTAGCCGACCCCGTGCACCGTCGCGATCACCCGCTGCTGCTGACCGCTGTCCCCCACGGCCCGGCGCGCCGCCTTGAGGCGGCTGGTGAGCGCGGACTCGCTGACGAACCGGTCACCCCAGACCTCGTCCAGCAGCTCCGCCTTGGTGACCAGTCGCGACCGGTGCTCGATCAGGTGGAGCAGCACCTGGAAGACCTGGCGCTCGACACGCACAGCACTCCCACCCCGAGTGAGCACGTGGCGCCTCGGGTCGAGCTCGAAATCCTCGAATCGATACACGGGAGCCTCACCCTGAGTCTCGCACCGCCTCCACGATCTCTCCCCGAAAACTGCAGGACTTCTCCAAGGCTCGGCCCGCCCGGTTGCGACGTGACGCCCCCCAGGGCCAGGGAGGCCGCCGGCTCGACCGGAGGAACCATGCAGCGAACCACCCGCATCGGAGACCACGCCGTCGTCATCGGAGGGAGCATGGCCGGCCTGCTGGCCGCCCGAGCCCTCAGCGAGCAGTTCGCCACGGTCACCGTCGTCGAGCGCGACCGACTGCCCAACGAGCCGGAGCAGCGCAAGGGCGTACCGCAGGCGCGGCACGTCCACGCCTTCTGGGCCGGCGGCCTGGCGGCAGCAGAGCGGCTGCTGCCGGGGCTGCGCGCCGAACTGGTTGCAGCAGGCGCGATTCCGCTCCGGATGCCGACCGACATGGCGTGGCTCACCGCCGCGGACCGCTGGACCCAGCAATTCGACGCGACCCAGGAGATCGTCTCAGCCAGCCGGACCCTGCTGGAGTGCCTGGTACGCCGGCGGGTGCGGGCCGTCTCCAACGTGCACTTCCTGACCCGAGCAGGAGGTCACCGGCCTGCTCCTCGACGACGACGGCGACGTCCGGGGCGCCACCGTCCGTGACGGCCGGTGCGGAGAGGCGCTCGAGCTCGCGGCAGATCTCGTCGTCGACGCCAGCGGACGCGGGTCGGCGCTCCCACAGTGGCTGGCAGCGCTCGGCCTGGCCACCCCGAAGGAGACGGTCATCGACGGACACCTGGGCTACGCGAGCCGCCTCTACGAGATCCCCGACGACCCCGACCGGGGCTGGAAAGCGGCATACGTGCAGGGCGCCCCGCCGGTGCACACCCGCGGTGGGATCCTGTTCCCGATCGAGGGCAACCGCTGGCTGGTCAGCCTGATCGGTGGCGCCGGCGACTTCCCGCCGACCGACGAGACCGGCTACCTCGACTTCGCCCGGAGCCTGCGCGACCCGCTGATCAGCGACGCGATCGGGTCCGCCGAGCCGGCCTCCCCCATCTTCGGCTTCCGACGAGCCGCGAACCGGTGGCGGCACTACGAGAAGACGGCGATGCCGGGCCGGCTTCTGGCCCTCGGCGACAGCCTGTGCGCCTTCAACCCGGTCTACGGGCAAGGGATGACCGTGGCGGCGAAGGAGGTCGAGGCACTGGGGTCGGCACTGCGGGATGCACCGGGCCCGACCGGCTCGTCGACGCGTGCGCCGCGCCCAGCGTGACGTCGCTCGCTGCATCAACGGGCCGTGGACCCTGTCCAGGAGCAACGACCTGCGCTACCCGGGATACCGAGGGTGCCGAGCTCACGCTTCCGACCAGAATCGTGAACCGCTACCTGGACCGGGTGGTCGCCGCGGTGTCGGACGACGAGGTGGTCAACGCGGCCTTCCTGCGGGTGCTCAACATGATCGACCCGCCGCAGGCCCTGTTCCATCCGCGGGTCGCGCTGCGGGCGCTCCGGCCGGCACGACGTACCTCGGACGAGCGTCCGGCGTTCCTCGGACGGCCGCGTGCCTGGGACGAGGCGCTGACCGGCTGAGGCGGGTCAGCGAGCGCCGAGCTTCTCCAGCAGCAGCGCCTCGGCGAGCACCACCCGCTCGAACTCGGCCAGGTGCAGGCCCTCGTTGGCGCCGTGGGCGCGGGTGTCGGGGTCCTCGACGCCGGTGACCAGCACGCTCGCCTTCGGGAACGCCTCGAGGAACTCGGCGATGAACGGGATCGACCCGCCGACGCCCATGTCGACCGGCGCGGTGCCGTCCCAGGCCTCGGTGAACGCCTCGCGGGCCGCGTCGTACGCCGGTCCGGTGGCGTCGATCTGGGTGGCCTCGCCGGTGTCGACGACCGTGAACGTGAGCTCGGCGCCCCACGGCACCCGCTCCTCGAGGTGGGCACGCAGGCGGGCGCTGGCGTTCTCGGTGGTGTCGCCGGGCGCGATCCGCATGCTGATCTTCGCCCGCGCCGACGGGACGAGCGTGTTGCTGGCGCCGTCGACCTTCGGGGCGTCGAGCCCGGTGATGGAGAGCGCGGGCTTGGTCCAGAGGCGCTCGACCGTGGACCCCTCACCGATCCACCCGACGCTCGGCAGGGCGCCGGACTCGGCGCGCAGCCGCTCCTCGGGGTACTCCACGTCGGCCGCCGGGCCGCTGTGCAGCCCGGCCACGGCGACGTTGCCCCGGTCGTCGTGCAGCGAGGCGATCAGCCGGCTGAGCGTGATCAGGGCGTCGGGCACCAGGCCGCCCCACATGCCGGAGTGGACGGCGTGGGTGAGCGTGCGGACCCCGATGTCGACCCGCACCAGGCCGCGCAGGCTGGTGGTGAGCGCGGGCTCGCCGATGTCCCAGTTGCCGGAGTCGGCGATCACGATGACGTCGGCCTCGAGCCGCTGCTGGTGCTCCTGGAGCAGCGCGAGCAGGGTCGGCGAGCCGATCTCCTCCTCGCCCTCCACGAACATGGTCACGCCGACGGGGAGCTGGTCGCCGTGCACCCGCAGGGCGCCGAGGTGGGCGACGATGCCGGCCTTGTCGTCGGCCGCGCCGCGCCCGTAGAGACGGTCGCCGCGCTCGGTCGGCTCGAACGGCGGGCTGTCCCAGTCGGCGGGGTCGTTCTCGGGCTGCACGTCGTGGTGGGCGTAGAGCAGCACGGTCGGCGCGCCCTCCGGGCCGGGCTTGTGCGCGATCACCGCGGGGGCGCCGCCCTTGGCGCTGACGATGTCGATGCCGGTGAACCCCTCCGCGCGGAACAGCTCGGCGACCGCCTCGGCGCTGCGCTGGACCTCGCCCGCCCGCTCGGGGTCGGCGCTCACCGACTCGATCCGCACCAGATCCTCCAGGTCCTTGCGGACCCCTGGCAGCACTTCCTGGACGCGGGCGCGGATGTCGAGACTCATGTCCCAGAACTTAACCGAGGGGCAGGTACGGCGAGAGGTCGGCACGTTCGCCGCTCGCGCGCACGGAACCGGACTCCTCGGCGGCGGTCCAGGTGAGCGATCCGGTGGCCAGCGCGATCCAGGTCTCCGCGTCGGTCTCGACCACGGCCGGCGGGGTGCCCCGGGTGTGCCGGACGCCGGGGATCACCTGCACCGCGGCGTACGGCGGCACCCGCACCTCGACCGAGTGGCCGGGCGCGCGCAGCTCCAGGACGGCGAGGAAGTGCTTGGTGAGCAGGCGCAGGTCGGCGCGCTCCGGGTGGCCGTCGTCGACCCGGGTCAGCGCGTCGGCGACCTGCGCCGGGTCGGCGGGGCGGAGTCGTGGCGCGGGCACGACCGCAGGGTACGACCGGGCGCCGTCAGCCCGGATCAGCACAGCGCGAGGGTGCGTCTGGCCTGGCTGCCGGTGAGGCTGAACGGGACGATGATGAAGACGAGGAACAGCAGCCAGGAGACGGGTTGGTGCCGCTGCTCAGCAGCACCATGCCCAGCGCGAGGAACTTGATCGAGACGGCGCACACGAGTGACGTGATCGCCGTGAGCCGGGCGATCCCGCGGCCGGCTGCGAACCATCGGTTGCCGACGCCCGTGGCGACGAGGAGGGCCAGCGCGGCGACGATCATCGCGCCGCCGCCCCACTCGACCGCGTGGTCGAGGATCGCGAAGGCGAGGCCGTCCGGGGGCGGACCGTTGTCCGGCCCCAGGGGCCCGTCCCACAGGAACGGCTGGATCGCCAGCACCGCGAACAGCATCCAGGCCGTCCGCCGGGACGCGGCGACGGCCAGCGTCGTCTGGAACGCCGGCACGATCTGGTCGAGCGAGCCGAAGTCGGCGACCGCGATCCGCTCCGCCTCGGCGCGGTCGTACCCGGCGTCGCTGAGCGACGTGGAGGCGTCGTCGAGGTGGTCGCGCGCCTCTTGGACCAGTCCCCGGCGCACCCGCCGCGGCCCGACCAGTGACTGGTCCAGCGCTGCGACGTAGGCCTCGGCGGTGCTCACGCGCTCCAGTGTCGCGACGCCGCTCCCGATCCGCATCGGGGATGCCCCTGAGATCACCGTCACGCCTCGCCGAGCACGCCGTCGACGACGGCCGAGAACGTCCGCCACTCCGCGCGCTGCTTGGCCAGGGCCCTCCGCCCGCCCGCCGACAGCGTGTACGTGCGTCGCTTGCGACCGCCGGCCGTGGCCCAGGTGCTCCTGAGGTGGCCGGCGGCCTCCAGCCGGCGCAGGGCGGGGTAGACGGTGCCGGTCGGGAGGTCGAGCTCGCCTCCGCTGCGCAGCGACAGCGCCTCGATGATCGCGTAGCCGTGGAGGGGCTCCTTCTCGAGCACCGCAAGGATCATCGCGTCCAGGTGTCCACGGAGTGCGTCGGCCTTCATGTAGACAGCCTACACCTAGACGCGCTACGGTCGTCTGCAATACATAGCGTGGCTACCTATAGCCTCCCTACCCGTAGCGAGGAACAGCATCATGACGACGTCGATGACCCGGGTCACTCCAGAGCGCGACACCCGGATGACCCGCCTGGCGGCGTGGTCGCAGCGCCACCACTGGACCGCGATCGTGCTGTGGCTGGTGGCGCTGGTCGCGATCACGATCGGCTCGACCGTGGCCGGCAACGACTACCGCAACGACTTCAGCCTGCCGGGCACCGAGTCCCAGGAGCTGATCGACGCGTACGCCGAGCACGCGCCCGAGCAGGAGGGCGACCCGGTGACGGTCGTCGTCCAGGCCGAGGACGGGGTGGACGCGGTGGCCGACGAGGTCGATGCGCTGGTCGACGACCTGTCCGGGCTCGACCACGTCGCCGCCGTACAGCCACCGGATCCGCAGTCGGGCACGGTCTCCGACGACGGCACCCTCGGGATCATCACGGTGGTGCTCGACGACCAGACCGGGTTCGTGCCGACCGAGGACAAGAAGGCGATCATCGAGACCGCCCAGGACCACGAGGCCGACGGCATCCGGATCGAGCTCACCGGCGACGCGGTGCGCGAGGTGGCCGAGAGCGAGGCCGGCGGAGGCGGCGAGGGCATCGGCGTGCTGGCCGCGCTGGTGATCCTGCTGTTCATGTTCGGCTCGTTCCTGGCCGCGTCGCTGCCGCTGATCACGGCCGTGTTCGCGGTGGGTACGACGTTCGGCTTCGTCGCGCTGATGTCGCACGTGGCGACCATCCCCGACTACACGCCGCCGATCCTGGTGCTGGTCGGGCTCGGCGTCGGCATCGACTACTCGCTGCTCGTGTTCGCCCGCTACCGCGCCGAGATCCTCGGCGGGGCGGATCGGGAGCGGGCCGCGCGCACCGCGCTGGACACGGCCGGGCGTTCGGTGCTGTTCGCCGGTGCCACCGTGGTGATCGCGCTGCTCGGCCTCTACACGCTCAACCTGGGATCGCTCGAGGGCGTGGCGCTCGTCGGTGACCCTGACCGTGCTGATGACGATGCTCGCCTCGCTGGTCCTGCTGCCGTCGCTGCTGACGATCTTCGGCAGCCGGCTGGAGAAGCGGATCCGCAAGCATGCCGCGAAGCAGAAGTCCGAGCCGGGGCGGCGCTGGCGGAGGTGGGCCGACCTGGTCCAGGCGCGTCCGTGGGCCGCGCTGGTCGTGGCGGTGGCGGCGCTGGGGGCGCTCTGCGTGCCGCGCTCTGTCGATGCAGCTCGGGCTCGCCGACGCCGGCAACGACCACCCGAGCACCACCAGTCGGCAGGCCTACGACCTGATCGCCGAGGGCTTCGGTCCCGGCGCCAACGGGCCGCTCGTGGTCGTGACCGAGGGCGACGAGGCGGTCGCCCAGAACGCCTTCGACACCCTGACCCGGACCGACGGCGTCGCCGACGTGACCCCGCCGCAGGCCTCACCGGACGGGGCGTTGTTCACCAGCCTGGCGTTCCCGACGACGTCACCGCAGGACGAGGCGACCAGCGACCTGGTGCACCAGCTGCGCGACGAGCTGCCCGACGGCGTACTCGTGGGCGGGCCGACGGCTGCGGTCGTGGACTTCTCCGACGCGGTCGGCGACCGGTTCCCGCTGTTCATCGGCGTGGTCGTCGGGCTCTCCGCGCTGTTGCTGCTCCTGGTGTTCCGGTCGGTGGCGATCGCGATCAAGGCGGCGGTGCTCAACCTGCTGTCCATCGGCGCCTGCCTGGGCGTGATCTCGCTGATCTTCAACGACGGGAGGTTCGGCGCCCAGCCCGGGCCGGTGGAGGCCTTCGTGCCGGTGATGATCTTCGCGATCGTGTTCGGGTTGTCGATGGACTACGAGGTGTTCCTGGTCTCCCGGATGCACGAGGAGTGGGAGCGCACCCAGGATCCGGTGGTCGCGGTCCGCGAAGGGCTGGCGACGACCGGCGGGGTGATCACCGCGGCCGCGGCGATCATGATCGTGGTCTTCGGGTCCTTCGTGTTCGCACCCGACCGGATGCTGCAGCAGTTCGGCGTCGGCCTGGCCTCGGCGGTGCTGCTCGACGCGCTGGTGATCCGCTGCCTGGTGGTGCCCGCCGTACTCCGGCTGCTCGGTGAGAAGGCCTGGTGGTCACCCCGGTGGATGCAGCGCGCGCTCCCCACCGTCCGCGTCGACTAGCGGGACGGAAGAGCCGACTCGACCTCTAGGCGGTGACCCGGAAGGAGATCCAGGAGTCCGGCGGGAGATCCGGTCGCTCCGGCACCGGGCGCAGCTCCTCCGTCCACTGCGGGTCGTGGTCGGCGCCGACCCCTCGCCAGAAGGCGACGGCGCCGGGGTTGGTCTCCTGGAACGCGACCGTCCACGCGCCCGGGCGGGCGGCGAGCACCTGGCGCACCGCCTCGCGGCCGACGCCGGCCCGGCGGGCGCCGCGCACCACGAAGAAGCTGTTCAGCACGAACGGCTCGCTGTCGATGCTGCGCACGAGCGCGAACCCGACGGGCACCTCACCCTGTTGGATCAGGGAGGCGGCCCAGGTCGCGTCGCTGAGGGCCAGGCCAGGCGCTCGGACCGGTACGTCGCGTCGGCGAACGGGAGGCCACCGTCGAACTCGGACAGGTCGTGGCGGAACAGCAGCCACAGCCGTTCGAGGACGGCGCGGTGCTCGGGCCGGGCGGGGTGGATGCGGACACGGCTACGGCCGCGTCGTGAGCGTCAGGCACCGCGACGGTGAGGCGGCGGTCGCGCTGGCCGCTGCGGCGGCCGGGCGCCGCCGGCCAGCTCGACGAGCTCGGCCGGCTGCTCGATCCGGAACTCGGCATCGATGTTGGCGAGCACCATCATCGGCCAGTCGAGCGTGTCGGTGTTCATGGTCATCACGCACGCCGCGTCGCCGTCCGGCTCCACCTCCGCCCAGCGGCCGACGAAGCCCGCGACCACCTCGGCCGGGACCTCGAAGCGGACCCGGACGGCGTACCTCTGCGGGATCTGCTTGAACCCCGCCTGCACGAAGCTCAGCGCGTCGTCGGCGGGCAGCTCGCGCGGCCGGAACCGCTGACCGGTCGCGACCGGCGTCGGCCATCCGGTCGACCCGGAAGCTGCGCCAGTCCTGCCGGTCGCGGTCGTAGGCGACGAGGTACCAGCGGCGGCCGAGCGAGACCAGCCGGTGCGGCTCGACCCAGCGGTGCGTGGTCTCTGCCTCGCGTGCGGTGTAGTCGAACTTCAGCGGCTCGTCGTCGCGGCAGGCCTGCGCCAGCGTGGTGAGTACGCCGGCGTCGACGACGGGCGCGCCGGCCCAGGGCCCAGGGGCCTCGGTCTGCGACTTCAGCGCGTCCATCCGGCGGCGCAGCCGGGGCGGCATCAGCGAGATCACCTTGGTCAGCGCCTGCACCGAGGTCTCCTCCATCCCGCCGACCGCGCCCGCGGCCGCCGATCGCAGGCCGACCGCGATCGCCACCGCCTCCTCGTCCTCGAGCAGCAGCGGCGGCAGCTGGCCGCCGGCGCGCAGCTGGTAGCCGCCGGCCACCCCGCGCACCGCGTCCACGACGTACCCGAGCTCGCGGAGCCGGTCGATGTCGCGGCGCAGGGTCCGGCCGCTGACCTCGAGCCGGCCGGCGAGCTCCTCGCCGGGCCAGTAGCGATGCGTCTGCAGCAGGGAGAGGAGGCGGAGCATCCGGGCGCTGGTGTTCATGTTCTCCAGAGTGATTTCTATTGAGGACAGAAACTGTCCTCAAGGCTACCTAGCGTGATCCACATGACCCACACACAGCCAGTGATCAGGACCGCGGGACTCACCAAGACGTTCACGCGGCACAAGCAGACCGTCGAGGCCGTGCGCGGGCTCGACCTGGAGGTCCACGACGGCGAGCTGGTCGCCTTCCTCGGACCCAACGGGGCCGGCAAGTCCACGACCCTCCGGATGCTCACCACGCTGATCGAGCCCACCTCCGGGACCGCCGAGGTGGCCGGGTACGACGTGGTGCGCGACCGCCGCGACGTGCGCCGCTCGATCGGGTACGTCGGCCAGGGCAACGCCGCGGGCCACGTGCAGCGCGGCCGCGACGAGGTCGTCAGCCAGGCCCGGGCGCACGGCCTGGGCCGGGCGGCCGCGAACGCCCGCGCCGACGAGCTGCTCGAGGCCTTCGACCTCGCCGAGCACGCCCGCCGTCCGGTCTCCACCCTGTCCGGTGGCCAGCGCCGCCGGCTCGACGTTGCGATCGGCCTGGTGCACTCGCCGCGGCTGCTGTTCCTCGACGAGCCGTCGACCGGCCTCGACCCGCAGAACCGGGTCAACCTCCAGGAGCAGGTGCAGCGGCTCAACCGCGAGCTCGGCACCACGATCGTGCTGACCACCCACTACCTCGAGGAGGCCGACGCGATCGCCGACCGGGTGCTGGTCATCGACCACGGCCGGCTGATCGCCGACGACAGCGCGGCCCGGCTGAAGTCGGCGCTGGGCGACCTGGTCTCGCTCGGCTTCGCCAGCCACGACGCTGCCCAGGCCGCCGCCGCCCGGGCCCGCCGGATCGCCGGCGCGACGGTCACCGCGTCCGGGACCGACGTCGCGGTGCGGGTCGCCCACGGTCGCGACCTGGCGCCGTCGCTGGTCACCGACCTGGCCGAGGCCGGCACCCCTGCCGTCCGGATCGAGGTCGTCGGGCCGACCCTCGACGACGTGTTCCTGGACCTGACCGGCCGCAGCCTCCGCGAGAGCAACGACACCACCGACACCGAGGGAGCCGCAGCATGAGCACGATCACCACCATCCGCGACGACGTGACCGCCGACCCCACGCCGGTCCGTCGTACGACGTCCGAGTACCGCACGCCCGGCTTCCTGGCCGACACGTGGAACGTCATGGTCCGCGAGCTCAAGCCGGTGTTCCGCGAGCCGGCCTCGGTGCTGTTCGCGATGGTGCAGCCGCTGGTGTTCCTCGGGCTGTTCGCGCCCCTGCTGCCCGACGTCGAGAACGGCTCGGCGCTGCAGTGGTTCGTGCCCGGCATCATCGCGATGACCGCGCTGATGGGCGCGAGCTTCACCGGCGCCAACCTGACCCAGGAGATCATCACCGGCTCGCACGAGCGGCTGCTCGTCTCGCCGCTGAACCGCTCCAGCCTGCTGGTCGGCCGGGCGCTCAAGGAGGTCGTGCCGATGCTGATGCAGGCCGCGATCATCGTGGCCGTCGTGACGCCGTTCAGCTTCGACCTGCACCTTGTCGGCGTGCGTGGTCTGCCTGGTGATGCTGAGCCTGTTCAGCATCGGCGTCGGGTCGCTCAGCTTCGCGCTGGCGCTGGTCAGCAAGGACCAGGAGTGGCTGTTCTGGACCGTCCAGCAGACCCTGGTCTTCCCGCTGCTGCTGCTGGCGGGCGTCCTGCTCCCGCTCGAGGGCGCCCCGGGCTGGCTGCAGACCGCGTCCGACCTCAACCCG
This sequence comes from uncultured Actinomycetota bacterium, assembly GCA_963813615.1. GTDB lineage: Bacteria > Actinomycetota > Actinomycetes > Propionibacteriales > Nocardioidaceae > Nocardioides. Next base: position 244,889 of record CAWFAE010000015.1, on the reverse strand, counting down.
CTGAAGTACGTCGTCGAGGCCGCCCGCCACCTGTTCGCCGGCTCGTTCCCGGCCGACACCGTGGCCGCCGGGTTCGCCGGCGCGGCCGTGGTCGCCGTACTCGGTCTGGTCGTGGGGCTCCGGGCGATGCGCAACAGCAACTGACGCTGGCCGCACCCTTGTAACGCACCGTTACCTGCCCTGCCGCGCCGTACGTCGGGCGTGGTGGACGCAGTAACGGTGCGTTACAAGTGAGCCGCACCGCTCTAGGCTGCCGCCGTGACCACGCTGGAGCGGCTGGAGGCGGAGCCGGTGCTCGACACCGTCCGCCGGCTCGAGGGCCGGATCGCGGCGCGGTTCCCCGAGCGGGGGCTGCGGCGGGTGGCGGCCGAGCTGGTCGACCTCACCGCGGACGTCGGGCGCGACGCCGCCGGCATCCAGGGCCGGATCCGGACGGTACGGATGCTCAGCCGGGTCGGCGTCGCGCTGGTGCTGGCGGCGACCGCCCTCGCGGTGGTGCTCGCTGCGCGCACCGCCGTCGACGAAGGCACCGGAGACGGGCTGGACTGGCTGTTCCTGGTGGAGTCCTCCATCAACGACCTGGCCTACGCCGCGATCGCCCTCTACTTCCTCTACACCGTGCCCGAGCGGATGCAGCGCGGGCACACGCTCGAGCTGCTGCACCGGCTCCGGTCGCTCGCGCACATCGTGGACATGCACCAGCTCACCAAGGACCCCGAGCGGCTGAACCCGTCGTTCGAGCAGACCGCGGCCAGCCCGAACCCTGGCCTGGACCGCGCCCACATGGAGCACTACCTCGACTACTGCTCGGAGCTGCTCAGCCTGGTCAGCAAGACCGCCGCGCTGTGCGCCGAGGAGTCACGAGACAGCGTCGTCCTCGAGACGGTGAGCCGGATCGAGCAGCTCACCAACGGGATGTCGCGGAAGATCTGGCAGAAGATCTCGGTGCTGCCGTCGGCCTGATCGCGGCGGCATACACAATGTCCCCCATGGATTCTCCCGGCCGCCGGTGCCTGACCGCACTCGCCGCCCTCGGCCTGCTGCTGCCGGTCGCGGCGTGCTCCGACGACGCCCCGGAGTCGCCCGACACCAAGGTGGGCGACCAGATCTCCGGCCGGGTCGGCGACCTCGAGCCGGGCGAGCGCACCGCCGTGGTGACCCCGGCGGGGCGGCTCTCGGTGAGCTTCGCGGACCCGGTCACCCGCCTGGAGGAGGACCAGACGACCGACCTGACCGCGCGCAGCGCGCCTGACGGCGGGTCGTTCGTGCCCGTCGTGTGGTCGTTCGTCGACGACAAGATCTTCGGCGAGCTCACCCGGCTGTTCGGTGACCGCGAGCCGCTGGAGGTCGAGCTCGTCGCCGGCCGGAAGAAGTACCCGCTCACCCCGCCCGACTCGGGCCCCGGCAACAAGGCGGAGTACGTCGCGGTCGAGGGCAAGGGCAAGGACCTGTCGCTCGAGGTGACCTACGACGGCCTGACGCAGACCCTGGACGTCGGCACCGGAAAGCTCGACAAGGGCGCCGCCGCAGGTCTCTACGACCTGCCGAAGACCAAGATCAAGATCAAGGACTGCCCGACCAAGGAGTGGTTCACCACGGCGCTGATCTACCAGCAGTACGAGTGCCAGTACACCACCGCGGTCCCGAGCCCGTACGTCGTCAACAAGTGGGCCAAGAAGGGCCACACCTGGCTCTCGGTGAAGGTGGCGACCAACCTGGCGCTGTACGCCACCGGCGAGCTCGACGGGGCGCTCGCGAGCTACGACGTCGTCGGCAACAAGGAGCTCAGCACCATCAACGGCAAGAAGCCGCTGGACACCCTGAACGAGAAGGTCAACGAGGGCGCGGCGTCCGGGACGCTCGTCTTCGACATCACCGGCGAGCTCCCCAAGACGATGCAGATCCTGCGCGAGTACAAGCTCAACCTCAACGGAGCGGCCGGCAAGGTCGACGCCCCGCAGAAGCGCACGGCGAAGATCGGCGGCGAGATCGAGCTCGTCTACTAGAGCCGGTCCAGGATCTCCACGGTCAGCGCCCAGGCCTCCGACGTCGGGTCGATCACGGTGTAGTGGTCGCCGGGCACCTCGACCAGCGTGGCCCGGCCGCCGGCGGCCTGCGCCGCGGCGACGTAGTCGCGCGACTGGCTGATCGGCACGGTGTCGTCGTCGGGCGCGTGCACGCACCACACCGGTACGTCGAGCGGCACCTGGCGCAACGGGTCGTACCCGCCGTCCGCGTCCGAGGGCGGGCGGCCCATGAAGGCCTCGACCGCGCCGCCACCCAGTCCGTCGGCGTACGCCGACCGCAGGTCGAGCACACCCGCCTGCGAGATCACGGCCGTCACTCCGCCCCGCGACGCCGCCCAGGCCGCCAGGTGGCCGCCCGCGGAGTGGCCCAGGGTCACGACCTTCGAGAGGTCCACGCCCAGGCCGGGAAGCAGGTCCATCCCGGCGGCGACGTCGTCGAACGTCGCCGGCATCCCGCCGCCGTCGCCGACCCGGCGGTACTCGAGGTTCCAGGCCGCCCAGCCTCGAGACACCAGGTCGGCGGCGAGCGGGCGGCCCAGCTCGAGGCCGTACGCCGCCTTCCAGAAGCCGCCGTGGATCACCACCACGACACCGCGCGGCTCGCCCGCGGGGACGAGCAGCTCGCCGTGCTGGCTGGGGTGGTCGCCGTAGCGGTGGATCATCCGAAGACGGCGGGCAGCGTGGTCGTCCAGGCGCGGCGGAGCTCGCTCAGCGGCACGTCGAAGAGACCCTCGACCGACAGCGCCGTCCCTCCGGTGCGGCCCAGCGGGGTGACGTCGATGCCGTGCCGCTGGGCGAGGTCGACGAGCCGGTCGGCGTCGGCGTCGCGTGACGGTGACCAGCACCCGGCCGGTCGACTCGGCGAACAGCGCGACGAACGGGTCGCCGGGCACCGCGACGGCAGCGCCGATGTCCTGGCCGAGGGTCGCCTCCACCAGCGCCTGCGCGAGGCCGCCCTCGGACAGGTCGTGGGCGGAGGTGAGCAGGCCGACTCCCTCACGCAGCAGCAGGGCCAGCGCCTGCTCGCCCGCCAGGTCGAGCGCCGGCGGCCGGCCGCCGAGGTGGCCGTGGACGACGTGCGCCCACTCCGACCCGGAGAGCTCCTCGCGGGTGGTGCCGAGCAGGAACACCCGCTCGCCCTCGGTGCGGAAGGCCGACGGAGTACGCCGGGTGACGTCGTCGATCACGCCGAGCACCGCGACCACCGGGGTCGGGAGGATGGCGGTCTCGCCGGTCTGGTTGTAGAGGCTGACGTTGCCGCCGGTGACCGGGATGCCGAGCTCGACGCAGGCGTCCTTCAGGCCCCGGCAGGCCTCGGCGAACTGCCACATCACGTCGGGGTCCTCCGGTGACCCGAAGTTGAGGCAGTCGGAGATGGCCAGCGGCGTGGCGCCGCCGGTCGCGACGTTGCGGTAGGCCTCGGCCAGCGCGAGCCGAGCCCCGGCGTAGGGGTCCAGCTTGGCGAACCGTCCGTTGCAGTCGGTGGAGACCGCGACCCCGAGGTTGGTCCGCTCGTCGACCCGGACCATGCCGCTGTCGTGCGGCTGGGCGAGCACGGTGTTGCCGCGGACGTAGCGGTCGTACTGGTCGGTGACCCACGACTTGTCGCACAGGTTCGGCGAGCCGGCCATGCGGAGCAGCGTCTCGCGGAGCTCGTCGGCCGTCTCCGGGCGCGCCAGCGACTCGGCCCCGTCGGCCTGCAGGTCGTCCTGCCACGTCGGTCGCGCGTAGGGGCGTTCGTACGTCGGCCCGTCGTGCGCCACGCTGCGCGGCGGCACGTCGACCACGCACTCGCCGTGCCAGTCGATGCGCAGTCGCCCGGTGTCGGTGACCTCGCCGATCACGGTCGCGTCGACGTCCCACTTCTCGCAGATGGCCAGGAACTTCTCGACGTCGCCCGGCTCGGCGACCGCCATCATCCGCTCCTGGGACTCGCTCATCAGGATCTCCTCCGGAGCGAGCGTGCTGTCCCGCAGCGGCACCCGGTCGAGCTCGACGTGCATGCCGCCGTCGCCGGCGCTGGCCAGCTCGGAGGTGGCGCACGAGAGCCCCGCGCCGCCGAGGTCCTGGATGCCGGCGACCAGCCCGGCCGCGAACAGCTCGAGGGTGCACTCGATCAGCAGCTTCTCCATGAACGGGTCGCCGACCTGCACGCTCGGCCGCTTCGCCGGACCCGTCTCGTCGAACGTCTCGCTCGCCAGCACGCTCACCCCGCCGATGCCGTCGCCGCCGGTGCGGGCGCCGTACAGGATCACCTTGTTGCCGACCCCGGAGGCCTTGGCGAGGTGGAGGTCCTCGTGACGCAGCACGCCCACGCAGAGGGCGTTGACCAGCGGGTTGCCGAGGTACGACGGGTCGAAGACCGTCTCGCCACCGATGTTGGGCAGCCCCAGGCAGTTGCCGTAGCCGCCGACGCCGGCCACGATCCCAGGCAGCACCCGGTGGGTGTCGTCGGCGTCCAGCGGCCCGAACCGCAGCGGGTCCATCACCGCCACCGGGCGGGCGCCCATCGCGAGGATGTCGCGCACGATGCCGCCGATGCCGGTGGCGGCCCCCTGGTAGGGCTCGACGTACGACGGGTGGTTGTGGGACTCGACCTTGAAGGTGACGGCGTACCCCTGGCCGATGTCGATCACGCCGGCGTTCTCGCCGATCCCGGCGAGCATCTTGCCGACGGGCGGTCTCCTGCTGGATCTCGCTGAACTGCTTGAGGTGCACCTTCGAGCTCTTGTAGGAGCAGTGCTCGCTCCACATCACGGAGTACATGGCCAGCTCGGAGCTGGTGGGGCGACGGCCCAGGATCTCGCGGATCCGCTGGTACTCGTCGGCCTTCAGCCCGAGGTCGCGCCCAGGGCTGCTCGCGCTGGGGATCCTCGGAGGCGGCGGAGACGGTGTCGAGAGTCGCGGTCCGGGTCTCTGGCACGGCAGCAATCTACCGGCGGGAGCGACCCCTCAGCGCAGCAACCCGTCGGCAATGACCTCGAGCATCGGGCGTACGGCGTCGTCGCCGAGGTCGGCCTGGTCCGCGATCGTCGCGACCCCGCCCACCAGGCGCGAGATCTGGAGCGCGTCGACGTCGTCGCGGAGCGCTCCCTCAGCGCGCAGTCGCTGGACCACCCGGTCGCCGGCGGTCCGCAGCACCTGGCACTTGGTCCGGATCGGGGAGTCCGGGTCGTCCATCGCGGAGGTGATCTTGGCCGGCCCGCCCTTGTGCAGGCTGATCAGCCGGACGTACTCGACGAACCAGGTCATCAGCAGGTCGCGCGGCGAACCCTCGGAGGCGAGTGCCTTCTCCGCGGCCTGCTCGACCGAGTCGACCCAGACCTGCATGATCGCGTCGATCAGGTTCTCCCGCTTCGGGAAGTGCCGGTAGAGCGTGCCCGGCCCGACGCCCGGCCCGCTTGGCCACCTCGTCGAGAGAGGCGTCGTAGCCCTGCTCGCGGAAGACCACGCGCGCGACCTCGACGATCCGGTCGTAGTTGCGCCTGGCATCGGCACGCACGGAACTCTCACCTCGAAATTGCGGAAACAGGGTTGCTAACCGGAGAGTGTCTCCGTATGGTGGTGGAGGAAACGGAGTCATCCTCCGGATACACAGTACCTCGGCCCCTCCGGCCAGAACAGGACCACCACCCATGTCTTCTGATGCACTGACGCCTGCCCGCACCCGTTCGGCAGGAACCACCGAGCTCCCCACCGAGCTCCCGGACAACGCCGGCCGGGCCGCGACCGGCGTGGCGATCGTGCTCGTCGCCCAGCTGATGCTGGTGCTCGACATGACCGTCGTGAACGTCGCGCTCCCCCGGATCGACGCCGACCTGGGCTTCGGCCCCGCGTCTCTCTCGTGGGTGCTCAACGGCTACGCCCTGGCCTTCGGCGGGCTGCTGCTGCTCGGCGGCCGCCTCGGCGACGTCTACGGTCGACTCCGGGTCTTCGAGATCGGCCTGGCCGTCTTCACGCTCGCCTCGCTGGCCGGCGGCCTGGCCCAGGACCCCGCCATGCTGGTGGGCTCGCGCGCCGTCCAGGGCGTCGGCGCCGCACTGGCCGCCCCCGGCGTACTCGCCCTGCTCACCACCAGCGCCCCCGACGAGGCGGCCCGCAACCGAGGCCTCGCCCTGTTCACCGCAGTCTCGTCCGGCGGCGGCACGCTCGGGCTGATCCTCGGCGGAGTCGTGACCGACATCGGCTCCTGGCGCTGGACGATGTTCATCAACGTGCCGATCGGCGTCGCCGTCCTGCTCCTGGCGCGACGCTTCGTCACCGAGACCCCGCGCCGGCCCGGACGTTTCGACGTCGTCGGAGCGGTGTCCGCCACCGGTGCCGCGGTCGCGATCGTCTGGTCGCTGATCGGCGCACCTGACCACGGCTGGACCTCCGCGCGGACCGTCGGTGGCCTGCTCGTTGGGGCAGCGCTGTTGGCCGTCCTGGCCGCCACGGAGCGGCGGGTGGCGCACCCGATGCTGCGTCCCGCGCTGCTGCGCAACCGGCGGCGGGTCGGCTCACTGCTGGTGATCGCTCTCCTCTTCGGCGCGCAGCTCTCGATGTTCTTCCTGTCCGTGCAGTACGTCCAGCAGGTGCTCGGCTTCGGCCCGCTGGCCTCCGGCTTCGCGTTCCTGCCACTCACCGTTGGCATCTTCACGGTGTCCCGGTTCACGCCGGGCCTGGTCGCGCGCTACGGGCCGGTCCGCCTGCAGCTGGTCGGCCTGCTCGGGCTGTTCGCCAGCTTCGTGTGGATCAGCTCGGCCGGCGCGGGCGACACCTACGCCGCCGCGATCTTCGGCCCGATGCTCCTCAACGGCGCCGCCGCCGGCCTGACCTTCATGCCGACCAGCGTGCTGATCCTCGGTGACGTCGAGCCCGAGCACGCCGGCGCCGCCTCCGGCCTGATGCAGACCATGCAGCAGCTCGGCGGCGCGGTGGGCCTGGCCGTGATCGCGTCGGTGTACGCCGCGGGCGCCGTACCGGGCGAGTTCCTTCCGGGCGCGCGGGAGGCCTTCCTTACCTCGGCGCTGCTCACCCTGCTCGCAGCCGCTGCGGTGCTGACGCTGGTACGCCGCCCGGTCCGCTTGAGCTGAGGCGTGTTCCTCAGTTCAGGCCCAGTTCGTCGGCGAGGAACGCGAGGCGTGCGACCCGGGCCTCGTCGGTGAACTCGTGGTCGGACCGCTCGAAGAGCTCCACCTGGGCGTCCGGGCTGCTAGCCGCGTAGGCAGCCCGGACCTCGGCGGGGATGAAGAAGTCCTCGCCGGCCCACTGGAACAGCACGTGCGAGCCGAGCCTCGCGGTGTGGTCCACGGGGTCCACGTCGGCGAACAGGGCGAGGTAGTCGGCCCGCTCCTGGCCCTCGAGCTGCAGCCAGAACGTGGCGAACCAGTTGCCCATCTGGGCGTCCGGGGCCTGCAGCACCATCGTCGACACCCGTTCGTCCGAGTCGGCGAGCAGGGCGCCGTACATCGCGCCGTAGTCATGACCCACGACGGCGATGCGCGAGTCGTCGACCGCCTTGACCGACGCGAGCCGGTTCAGCGCCGCGCGGAAGGCGCGGACCTGGTTCTTGACCAGCTTCACGTCGTTCGCGGTGCCGTCCGGGTTGGGCACCCAGGGGAAGTAGCCCTGCGGCAGGACCGAGACCACCCCTTGGTCGGCGAGCGTGATGGCTTCGGTGAGGTACTCGCCACGGTCGTTGTTGATCTCGCCGAGCCAGTGCAGGAACAACACACCGGCGGCTGAGTTCCTCTTGACGTGACCCGCGGGCCGGACGACGTAGGCCTGGACCGGATCCTGGCGCGGCACCCGGATCGTGACGTCTTCCACCACCACGCTCGCCGCGTGTGACCCACCGTGAGGATGACCGCCGGTCTTCGGGCCGGCTGTGCTCGCGCCCCCCGCCATCAGCGCAGCCGTCATGACCGTTGCCGTCACCAGCCAGACACGTCGTCCCATCGGGCACCTCCGAGTGCGTCACTTGTAAAGCGGCTCTTACAACTGACGAAGGTAGAGTCGGTAGCATCAGGTGTCAAGCAACTGACGCGGTACCGCGACAAGGGGGCGAGTTGTGGAGGTTGAAGGCGGGCGGCTTCCCGCAGGACTGGCTCGCGGATGCCGCGCAGCCGGCTTCCGACGTCGAGCTGGCACTCCTGCTGGTCAACAGCCTGGATCTGCTCGAGGACCCAGCCGACCGACTGGTCGACCTGACCTGGCTGACCGGCGCCTTCACCCGGGCCGGCCATGGCGGCCTCGCGGCCGAGCTGGCGCGCCGTGACCTGCCACGGCTGCGCGCACTGCGCGACTCGCTGCGACCCGTGTTCGAGGCCGACGATCTCCGCGATGCGGCGACGCAGCTCAACCCCCTGCTCGAGAAGGCGCGGGCCGTCCCCCTGCTCGTCGTGGACTCCGACGACGGCCACCCCACGCTCCGGGTAGGGGTCGGCCTTCGAGGGGTGGCCGCGCTCGAGGCTCGGCTGCCGGCCGCCCTCGCGTCGTACGTCGCCGAGCACGGGACCGCGCGGCTCGGGGTGTGCGGCAGCGACCCCTGCCGCTGCGTGTTCGTCGACCGGACGCGGGGCAGCACGCGCAAGTACTGCTGCACCTACTGCAACGACCGGTACGCCGCCCGCGCCTACCGTCGACGCAAGCGCTCCTGATACGGAGTCAGGCCGCGGGTAGCTCGGGATCCGGACGGGGGACCCAGGCGCTTCCGTCCCACCACCAGTGCCCGTCGGGGCTGGCCAGCGGTGGGCCGCCCTCGCTCGGGTCGTCGTGGTACGCGGGCGGTGGCTGCGCGGGTGCCTGCCACTCGGTGCTCATGCTCTGAGAGTGCGCCGGATCCATCGCTCGAGGCGGCGAAATCCGGCGACTTCATCCGAACGAGGTACGGGTTGGCCCGGATTGACTAGGACGCTGGTTGGGCGGCCGACCGCCCGGGTATAGGTTCCCAGGCGAAACGCCGCCGGCACCGATCCACGAAAGGCGATCCCGGGATGCCTCACTTCTGCGGTCACTGCGGAGCCCAGCACAACGGCCAAGGGGGTTTCTGCGGCAACTGCGGCCAGCCCGTGCAGGCAGCAGCACCGCCCCCACAGCCGCCGGCCTACCAACCCCCGCCGCCGCAGCCGCCGGCGTACCTGCCCCCGCCGCCGCAGCAGCCGCCACCGGCGTACCAGCCACAGGGCTACCCACCCCAGCCACCGCAGGGCTACCCGCCGCAGGGCTACTACCCGCCGCAGCCGGCGGTGCCGAAGGTGAACCCGTTCATCGGCTGGCCGATCGCCGACTACGTGCGCGACGGCGCGGCACTGTTCTGCCTGTTCGCCACCCTCGGCATGCCCTGGCACATCGAGGCCGAGTACAAGGGCGGCGAGCAGTGGTGGGTGGTGATCTCGGTCCTGCTCTCTGTCGCCTCCCTGGCGGTTCCGTACGTCGCCAAGGCGCGGGTGGTGCCGGCCTGGGGGCCGACCCACTTCCGACTGCTCAAGCTCGGCCTGAACATCCCGTTCCTGGCCAGCGTCCTGGCCGCGCTGATCGACGAGCTGATCAACGTCGGCGAGCTCGCTGAGGGCGGATTCGGCGTGGGCATCGCCATGGGGCTGGCCGGCTGCGCGCTGGCGCTGCAGCCCCGGCAGGCCGACGAGGACCCGACGCACGCCGACGACCCGCTGTGGAACAACGCGGCCCGGTTCTCGGCCGTCGCGGCGCCGGCGGTCGGCGTCCTCGCGTTCCTGGGCTACGTCGTCGACGACGTGGCCGGCGACGGCGTGCTGTTCGACGAGGCGCTCGGCTTCTTCGCGCTCCTCCTGGTCACCGTCGTGATGATGCTGGTCGTGGTGGGCTGGCCGGCCGTCGGCATGTTCGGCGGGTCGCCGGCCTGGCGCCGGGTGTTCGCCACGGTGTCGTTCACGGTGCTGGTGATCGGGCTGTTCGCCCTCGCCAGCGACGGCGACGGGCTGTTCACGTGGCCGCGGTTCGAGAAGTGGAACGGCGCCGCCGGCATCGGAGGCACGATCGTGCTCGGCGCCGCCGCCGGGCTCGCCGTCTCCCGGGCCCAGGAGCGCCGGACCAACGGTGTCCTGCCGCCGCTCGAGGGTTGGTTGCGTACGGCGCGGTCTGCCGTGATGGTCTCGGCCGCCGGCACCGCCGTCGCCGCGCTTGGACTGCTCGTGGGCATCGTCAACAGCGACGAGGTCGAGGCCTCGGCGATCGTGGCGACCCTGATGGTGGTCGTGATCGGTGCGGCGGCCGGGGTTGCCCTGAGCATGCTGTCCGACCCCGGCCGCAACCGCGTTGTCGTGCTCGCCCTGCTCGGCGGCGAGGTGGTCGTCGGCTTCATCGCGATGGGGATCATCAACGGCGAGGAGGTCGCGCTCGGGCCGGTGCGGGTGCCCGACGCCGAGCTCGTCGGGGCGACCGCGCTCACCTTCCCGATCACCGGATGGGTGGTCGCCGCCTGGGTCTGCCTGCCCGCGCTGGCGGCGTACGCGCTCACGGTGCCGAAGGAGGTGCGCACCGCCTTCGGCCCGCTGGTGCAGCAGCGCCAGCCCGGGCTACCCGCCGGCACCTCAGGGATACCCGCAGCAGGGCTATCCGCAGGCGGGCTATCCGCAGGCGTACCCGCCGGCCCAGCCGCCTCCGCCACCCCCGCCGCCGGGGTGGACGCCCCACCAGTAGCGGGCTCAGGCGGGACGATAGGAACTACAGGTTTGTAGTTCGGACGAACTCCTGTTACTGGTGTTACTAGTGTGGTTATGGTGACCGGGCTCGACGGACTGACACCCTTCCCCTGGAGCTCCGATCATGCGTCCCGCCCGCCTGCGCACCCCGCTCGCCGCGATCCTGACGACCCTGCTCGCGGTCACCCTGCTCGGCCCGTTCGGGGACACTGCGCGCGCGGAGGCCCCGGTCGTAGCCGCGCCGGCCGCCGCTGCTGCCGCCGCGGCCAACCCGGCCACCCCGGGCAACTTCACCGGCTACGGCTTCGACCAGTGCCTCGCCCCGACGCAGTCCAAGATGAACGCCTGGCTGCAGCACTCGCCGTTCCTCGCCGTTGGCATCTACATCTCCGGCGACTCCCGCGCCTGCCGGCACCAGCCGAACCTCACCCGGCGATGGATCGCGACCCAGCTCAGCAAGGGCTGGAGGCTGTTGCCGATCACGCTGGGTCCGCAGGCCTCCTGCCAGCCGCGCTTCCCGCGGTACCACGACGACTTCAAGATCAGCCCGGCCCCGGGTGGCGCGAACCGCTACCCGACCGCCCGCAGGATGGGCACCGCCGAGGCCAGCAAGACCGTCAGGAACGCCAGGGCGCTCGGCATCGTCCAGGGCTCCACGCTCTGGTACGACCTCGAGGGCTTCGACGCGACCAACCGGCACTGCCGCGAGTCGGCGCTGGCGTTCCTGCACAGCTGGACCCGGCAGCTCCACAAGCTCCACTACGTCTCGGGCGTCTACTCGAGCGCCGGCTCGGGCATCAAGGCCCTCGACGACGCCCGGGTGCACCGGCCGAACGCCTTCACGCTGCCGGACCGGATCTGGATCGCCCGCTGGGACGGCGTGGCCAACACCTCGACGTCGTACATCCGTGAGGACGGCTGGCGACCCGGGCGCCGGGTCAAGCAGTACCAGGGCGGACATGACGAGGTCTGGGGCGGTGTGCGGATCAACATCGACCGCAACTACCTCGACCTCGGCACCGGCTCCAAGGCCGCCCCGGAGTCGCACTGCGGTGGAGTGAACGTCAACTTCACGCAGTACCAGGCGCTGCACCCGCCGGCCGGCGACAACTCGCCGCCTCCGTCCAAGGTCCGGGCGCTCCAGTGCCTGCTCAAGGAGAAGGGCCTGTTCGCGGCCAAGATCAGCGGCGTCTACAACGCGAGAACCATCGCCGCGGTGCGTGCCTGGCAGACCAAGCGCGGCTTCCAGGCGTCGAACAACTGGTCACGCCGGGACTGGATCACGCTGCATGACCTACGGCAACAACCCGGTGCTGAAGGTCGGGTCCTCGGGTGCCTACGTCCGCCGCGTCCAGCGTGCCCTCAACGCCGCCAACCCGGCCAACAAGCTGCGGGTCTCCGGGGTGTACGACGGCCGGACGAGCATCGTGATGCGCGCCTACCAGTCCAAGCTCCGGCTGCCCGCCTCCGGCGTCACCAACTGGGTCACCTGGGCCAAGCTCAAGGCCGGCAAGTACTAAGCCAGGCGGTCCCGCCACCAGCGCCAGGCCCGTGAGTGCCGCGACCGCGACCAGCCCGGCGAGGACTCCGCGCAGCGGGTTGCGCACCAGCCAGGCGACCACGGCGTCGACGCGGCCCTCGGGCGCCTGCTCCCCCAGCCGCCACGACGACGCCAGCCAGCCGCGCGACTCGGCGTAGCGGTCGAAGGGCACGGTCGCGAACGGCGGGACGGCGCACGCGAGGGCGGCCAGCGCCCGGCGGAGGGACCAGCGCTGGTCGACCGCGACGACCACGGTCGTCACGCAGTAGGCGACGAATGCGACGCCGTGGACCATGCCGAAGACCCGGACTCCGAGCTCGGTCGTGCTCGGTGACGTACTTCAGGAACATGCCGGTCAGCAGCAGCGCCCAGGTGATCGCCTCGGTCACCGCGAGCCTGCGGAACAACCCGGCCGGGCTCACTGGAAGACCTCGGAGGCGAGGGTGGTGAAGAAGCCGAGGCCGTCGGTGCCGGAGCCGGTGAGCTTCTCGACGGCGTGCTCGGGGTGCGGCATCAGGCCGACGACGTTGCCGCGCTCGTTGCTGATCCCGGCGATGTCGCGCAGCGAGCCGTTGGGGTTGTCCTCGAGGTAGCGGGCGACCACGCGGCCCTCGCCCTCGATCCGGTCCAGGGTCGGCTCGTCGGCGACGAACCCGCCCTCGCCGTTCTTGAGGACGATGGTGATCTCCGAGCCCTTCTCGTACGCCGCGGTCCACGGGGTGCGGTTGTTCTCGATCCGCAGCCGCTGGTCGCGGCACACGAACTTGCGGTGGTCGTTGCGGATCAGCGCGCCCGGCAGCAGGTGGGACTCGCAGAGGATCTGGAAGCCGTTGCAGATGCCGAGGACCGGCATCCCGCGGCCGGCGGCCTCGACCACCTCGGCCATCACCGGCGAGAACCGGGAGATCGCGCCGCAGCGGAGGTAGTCGCCGTACGAGAAGCCGCCGGGGAGGATCACCGCGTCGACCCTCTTCAGGTCGTGGTCGCCGTGCCAGAGCGGCACCGCCTCGTTGCCGCCGATCCGGACGGCGCGCTGCGCGTCGACGTCGTCGAGCGATCCCGGGAAGGTGACGACGCCGACCCTCACGGGGCGGACTCCACGTGGACCGAGAAGTTCTCGATCACCGGGTTGGACAGCAGGGTCTCGGCCATCTTGTGCACGTCGGCGAGCACGTCGTCGGTGACCTCACCGTCGATCTCGAGCTCGAACCGCTTGCCCTGCCGGACGTCGGTGACGCCGGAGAAGCCGAGCCGGGGCAGCGCCCCCTGGACCGCCTTGCCCTGCGGGTCGAGGATCTCGGGCTTGGGCATGACGTCGACGACGACTCGGGCCACTCGGGACTCCTTGGTACGACGGGGATTCGTCGCGCGAAGTCTACGGGTGGCCGCGAGCCGCCGCTCGGGGTGGATCGCCGGGTCGGATCAGGCCCCGAGGCGCGCGGCGAAGCGCGGCCACATCCGCGCGGCGTACCGACGCCAGAAGACAGCCCATCACCGGAAGCAGCAGCCGGGCCACGGCGTGGGTCGGATGCAGCTGCCATGTCCAGGTGGCCCGGGTGCCCCCGTCGTGGGCCGCGAACGCGAACTCCCCGTCGACGCTGCGGATCAGCGCCTTCATCGATCCGGTGAAGTCGGTCAGGCGATAGCGGTAGCTGCCCGGCCGGTCCAGGGCCACGAGGGTCTCCAGGTTGCTGCTGCCGTCGGCCAGCACGATGGTCCGCGTCTGCCCGACGTCGCCCCAGTCACCGACCTGCCCGGTGCACTCGCGCACCGGCGGGATCGGGCCGGAGCGCTCGGCGAAGAGCTCGGGCAACGGCGACGCCAGGACGCCGTCGAACGCGACCTCCGGGGTCGCGGCGACGACGCTCGAGGAGGTCAGCACGTAGGGGGCGCTCATGGGGCAAGGCTAGTGAGCGTCATCGATCTCCGCTCCGAGGCACGGCACACTGGGGGCATGAGCATGTCCTCCCCCGGCGCCCGCGGCGCCGTACCGTCCTCGCCGCTCAAGCTGGAGTACCCGCAGTCGCTCGCCGTCTACGACGACTACGCCGCGGCCCAGAAGGCCGTCGACTTCCTCTCCGACCAGAAGTTCCCGGTCGAGCACTGCATGATCGTCGGCACCGACCTGAAGCGGATCGAGCGGATCACCGGCCGCCTCACCACCGGCCGGGTCGCGCTCGGCGGCCTGCTCTCCGGCATCTGGCTCGGCCTCTTCGTCGGCCTGATCTTCACGCTGTTCACCGACGAGAGCTTCCTCGGCGGATCCTCTCCACCGCGCCCTCATCGGCGCGTTGTTCGGCGTGATCTGGGCGCTGCTCGGCTACGCCATGACCCGCGGCCAGCGCGACTTCTCCTCGGTCACCCAGGTGGTCGCGACGAAGTACGAGGTGCTCGTCGAGCACAAGGTCGCCGCCCAGGCGCGCGAGCTGCTCAGCCAGCTCCCCGGCGCCACGCCCGACCCGTTCGCGTAGGCCGGCGCCGGCGGTCGACGTATACAGCGTTCGTGTACTTCCACGCGTCGCGGAGTATTCGGTGGACGGCGTGTTACAAGCGCCGGTCAGCCTCGCCGGCTGTTCTGTACGACGACGAAGCCGAGCGCCACGCCGAGCCCGGCGAGGATCGGGCCGATGATCGCCCAGGTGTCCTCGCCGGTCATCGAGCTGCCCTCGAGGTAGCCGAGGCCCTGGAAGGTCCACACCGCGCCGACCACCACCATCACCAGGGCGACCACCAGGCCGATGACAGGTCCCGTTCTCATCGGGTCAGGACAGCTCGCGCTTGAGGATCTTGCCGGTGGCGGTCATCGGGAGGGCGTCCACGAACTCGACCATCCGGGGGTACTTGTAGTTGGCCATCTGCTCCTTGCCCCAGGCGACCAGCTCGTCCTCGGTGACCGATGCGTCCTTGTTGCGGATCACCACGGCCTTGATCTCCTCGCCGTGGCTCTCGTGCGGTACGCCGATCACGGCGGCCAGCGAGACGTCGGGGTGGGTCATCAGGACCTCCTCGATCTCGCGGGGGTACACGTTGTAGCCGCCGCGGATGATCATGTCCTTGGACCGGTCGACGATGTAGTACCAGCCGTCCTCGTCCCGTTTGCCCAGGTCGCCGGAGCGGAACCAGCCGTCCTGGATCGACTCGTCGGTCGCGTCCGGGCGGTCGTAGTAGCCCTTCATGATGTTGTGGCCCTTGATCGCGATCTCGCCGATCGCGTCGGGATCGTCCTCGATCTCGTCCCAGGTGCCGGGCTCGATCAGCTTCATCTCCACGCCCGGGACGGCGACGCCGATCGACCCGACCCGCACGCCCTTGCCGAACCGGGAGAAGCTCGCCACCGGCGAGGTCTCCGACAGGCCGTACCCCTCGAGGATGGTGACGCCGAAGCGCTGCTCGAAGTCCTTGTGCACCTCCACCGGCAGCGCCGAGCCGCCGGCCACCGCCACCCGGAGGTTGGCCGCGAGCTCCTTGGCGTCGACGCCCGAGTCGTCCAGGGCGCCGAGCAGGCCCCAGTACATCGTCGGTACGCCGGCGAAGAAGGTCACTCCCTCCTTGGCCATCGTCTTCAGCGATGCGTCGGCGTCGAAGCGGGGCAGCATCACCACGGTGCCGCCGTAGGCGAAGCCGCCGTTCTGGATCACGCTCTGCCCGAAGGAGTGGAACAGCGGGAGCACGCACAGCAGCGTGTCCGGGTTCTCGGCGTCGGCGCCGAAGAGATCGGAGCCCAGCAGCGCGTTGTCGCGCATGTTGCGGTGCCGCAGCTCCGCGCCCTTCGGCTGGCCGGTCGTGCCGGAGGTGTAGAGGATCACCGCGGTGTCGTCCTCGTCGGTGCCGACCGTGTCGAACGTCGGCGGCTGATCCGCGCATCCCCTGCCCGAGCGTCTCGGTGCCCTCGATCGGTGAGGCCGCGGCGGGGTCGACGGTGATCATCCAGAAGTGCTCACAGGCGTCGACCTGCTCGAACCCGGCGTGACCCTCCTTGCCGATCGGCAGCTCCTCGGTGCCCTGGAAGCAGAAGTACGCCTTCGCGTCGGAGTCACCCAGGTGGTAGGCGACCTCGCGCGCCTTGAGCAGCACGTTCAGCGGCACCACGGTCGCGCCCGCCTTGAGGATGCCGAAGTAGACCATCGGGAAGTACGGCAGGTTCGCGCAGCTGAGCGCCACCTTGTCGCCCCGGCCGATGCCGCGGGAGGCCAGCAGGTTGGCCACCTGGTTGGCCGCGCCGTTGACCTGGGCGTAGGTGAGCCGGGTGTCGCCGAGGACGATCGCCTCACGGTCGGGGTACTTCTGGGTCGTGTCCTCGAGCAGGCTGGCGAGGTTGTACGTCGGGTCTGACACCAGGGCCTCCGTCACGTCGCGGTCGTGACGCAAACCTACTCAGGAGTCACCCGTCCGTCAGCCCTCAGGCCACGGCCCGGGCCGCCGCCCACTCGTCCACCGTCGAGGTGACGTACGTGAGCAGCCCGTCCTGCAACCGCGGCCGCGCGTCGGGCCAGGCCCGGGTGATCAGGGCGACGACCGCCCGGTTGCCGGGCTCGACGACCATCTCCATGCGGCGGAACCCGGCATCGGCCATGTCGCGGAGCAGGACGCGGGCGAGCCGCCGGCCGACGCCACGACGCTGGGCGCGGTCGTCCACGACCATCGCCATCTCGGCGGCCTCGGAGGAGACAGCCGCCCAGCAGCCGTGGGCGATCACCCCGTCCCCCTCCATCGCCAGGAAGGCACCGCGCGTCCGGCTGTTGTCGAGCAGCAACCGTGCGTTGCTGCGCGGGAGTCGGTTGGTGGGGGCGAAGAAGCGGCGGGTGGACGTCTCGATCGAGAGCCCGGCCACGAAGGCCTCGAAGTCCTCCAGGTCTGCCGCCCGGGATCGCCGTACGGCCAGATGAGTCTGTTTCATGGACTCAGCCTGCCTCGACTTGGCTGAGTCTGTCAAGCGGACTTAGACTGTGTTCATGGACACTGAGGCGATGGACACCAAGGCAGCCGAGTGGTCGACAGAGGGGTGCACGATCGAGGCCGCCCTGAACGTCGTGGGCGACCGGCAGACGTTCCTGATCCTTCGTGAGGTCCTCACCGGCGTGCGCAGGTTCTCCGAGATCCTGGAGCTCACCGGCCTGTCCCGGCAGGTGCTGACGAACCGCCTGAACAACCTCGTCGACCAGGGTCTGCTCCGACGGCACGCCTACCAGGTCTCGGGGAGCCGCCCACGAGCCGAGTACCGGCTGACCGAGAAGGGCTTCGACCTCTACCCCGTCGTGCAGGCGCTCCTCGAGTGGGGCAACCGCTACGAGGTCGGACCCGACGGCCCGCTGGTGCGCTACGAGCACCGCGACTGCGGCGCCGAGATCCACCTGGTGCCGCGCTGCGACGCCGGCCACGACGTCACCGAGCCCCGCGACGCGATGCCGCGGCCCGGACCGGGCGCCCGGCCCCGCGTCACCACTGCGAGCCGGTGAGCCTCTCGTAGGCCTCGACGTACCTGCTGCGGGTGCGCTCGACGACCGCCGGCGGAAGCGGCGGCGGCGCGTCTCCCGAGGAGCGGTCCCAACCGGACTCCGCGGAGAGCAGCCAGTCGCGCACGATCTGCTTGTCGTACGCCGGCTGCGCGCGGCCCGGCTGCCACTCGTCCGCCGGCCAGAAGCGGGAGGAGTCCGGCGTGAGCACCTCGTCGGCGAGCACCGTGGCGCCCTGGCCGTCGCGGCCGAACTCGAGCTTCGTGTCGGCGAGGATGATGCCGCGGTCGCGGGCGATCGTCTCGGCCCGGTCGTAGACCGCGAGGGTCAGCTCGCGGAGCCGCTCGGCGGCCTCGGCACCGACCGTGGCCACGACGGCGTCGTACGACACGTTCTCGTCGTGGTCGCCCAGCGCCGCCTTGGTGGCCGGGGTGAAGATCGGCTCCGGGAGCCGGCTGCCGTCCTCGAGCCCGGCGGGCAGCGGGATCCCGCACACCTCGCCGCTCGCCCGGTAGTCGAGCAGCCCGGAGCCCGCGAGGTAGCCCCGGGCGACGCACTCCACCGGGAACATCTTGAGCCGACGGCAGATCACGGCCCTGCCGCGCACCTCCTCCGGCACGTCGGTGGAGACGATGTGGTGGGGCACCAGGTCGGCGAGCTGGTCGAACCACCACAGCGACATCCGGGTGAGCACCTCGCCCTTGCCCGGGATGGTGCTGTCGAGGACGTAGTCGAACGCCGAGATCCGGTCGCTGGCGACCATCAGCAGGTGGCCCGCGTAGGGACCCTCGTCCAGCTCGTAGACGTCGCGGACCTTGCCCGAGTGGAGGTGCGTGGCGGCGGGGATCGAAGGGGCCGTAGGAATGTTCGGCACGGACACGGTGTCAACCTATCGGTCTCGTATCTATACTTACTTACAGTAGATAGAGACGAGGCCCACCATGTCGCGCATCTCCCAGCCCGACTTCCTCATCATCGGCGCACCCAAGGCCGGAACGACGGCGCTGCATGCGGCGCTGGCCGGCCACCCGGACGTCTTCGTCAGCAACCCCAAGGAGCCGAAGTACTGGCTGTGCGACGGCGCCCCACCGCCGGCCTGGTGCGGCCCAGGGGACCGACACTCCCAGCAGGAGTGGATCTGGCAGGCCGACGAGTACACCGCACTCTTCGACGGCGCGGGTGAGCACAAGGCGCGCGGCGAGAGCACGGCGTTCTACCTCTGGAGCCGCGGCGCCCACCGACGGATCGCCGAGGCCCTGCCCGCGGTGCGACTGATCGCGGTCGTGCGCGACCCCATCGACCGTGCCTACAGCAACTGGATGCACCTGTGGTCCGACGGGCTCGAGCCGGAGCCGGACTTCGAGACCGCGTTCGCCCGCCAGGACGAGCGGGTGGCGGCCGGCTGGGCGCCGTTCTGGCGCTACCGCGAGCTGGGCCTGTACGGCGAGCAGCTCGCGCACCTCCTCGACTACGTAGCAGCCGACCGGGTCCTGGTGCTGCGCTACCGCGACCTGATCGACGACCCGCGCACCGCGGTCGACCGAGCCTGCCGCTTCCTCGGCATTCGCGAGGGTCTGGTCGACTCCCTCCCGCGGGACAACTCGCGCAGCTTCGTCCGGCCGGGCTGGCGGTCACAGGTGTTCGGCCCGGCGATCCGGACCGGCGCCCGGCTCGGCCAGTTCGCCCCGCCCCGCGTGTGGCGCCGGGCCAGCGTGCCGTTGACCGCCGGCCTGACCGGTTCCGGCGCGGCCCACCGACCGCGACTCTCGGCCGCGCAGCGCGAGCGGCTGCTGCCTGCGTTCACCGACGACATCGCCCTGCTCTCGGAGCTCACCGGAGACGACTACTCGGACTGGACCTCCGGCGCCAGCCGCGGTTCCTTCGCCGAGCGCGCCGCCGCGGCGGCGGAGGAAGAGGGTCAGCAGACGGTGGTCACCAGGTCGTGGGCGCCGTCCGGACGCGCGGCCTCGGTGTAGAACCGGACCCGCCCGTCCGGAAGGGGCACCGCAACGGCGTACCGCCACGCGCCGTCGGAGTGCGGAGAGCTGATCCGGACGTCGTCGACGGGTACCAGCCGGGTGCCGTCCCACCGGGCGAGTCCGGTGGTCTCGTGCCAGTTGGAGGCCGCGTCGGCGCGTCCGTCGTACAGCACCGTGACCGGGTCGCGTGGCCAGCACCGCGGTGACCCGGGCACCGCGGGCGTCCCAGGCACCGGGACGTCCGGCCAGCACCTCGCCGCGGTCCGTCCACGACAGGCCGTCCTCGCTGGTGAGCCGGCGCGTGGTCATCCGGTCCTCGTGGCCGACCTCGGTGAGGGGGTGGCAGCACAGCCACATCTCCCAGCGCCCGGGCCCGCCGGTGACGACCGGGTCCTTGACGGCGGTCCGCTCGTCACCCGGCAGGACGATCCGCGCGTCCCCGGCCGGGAGCTGCTCCGGGGTCCGGGCCGTCAAGCTGTCGACCCACCAGTGCTTGCTGCCCGGGGTCGCGCAGGAGAGGTAGAGCCGCCACCCGAGTCCCGGCACGGGCACCAGCGCCGGGCGCTCGAACGACTCACTGCCGAACGCCTCCCGATGCACCTCGGCCACCGGTTCGAAGGCCACGCCGTCCTCGGAGCGGGCGATGACCACCGAGACCCCGCGTCCGTCGGTGAGCGGGCGGCGCACCCGGTAGCTGAGCCAGAACGTGCCGTCGACCAGGACCGCGCTCGCCGCCCCCGACCAGTGGCCCGGCCCGACGCCCGGCGCGGGCACCACGACCTCCGACCGGTCGTAGGAGGGCAGCGCCTGGGTGTCGACTGTCATGACCCGAGCATAGTCGAGTTGTCCACTCGACTATGGATCGGCGCACTATCGTCCCCGAGGTGAACCGGACCGTCGTGCTCGTCGAGGGCTCCAGCGACCAGGTCGCGGTGCTCACCCTCGCGGCCCGGCTGGGGCGCGACCTGACCCAGGAGCGCGTCCTGGTCGCGGCGACCGGCGGGGTGACCAACATCGGTCGGCACCTCGAGCGGCTCGGGCCGCGCGGGATGGGCGTCCGGGTGGTCGGGCTGTACGACGCCCGCGAGGAGCGCTTCGTCCGGAAGGGCCTGGACCGCGCAGGCATCGGCGCTCCGGAGACGCGTGCCGACCTGGAGGCGCTGGGGTTCTTCGCGTGCGTCGACGACCTCGAGCAGGAGCTGACCCGCGCCCTCGGCATCGACCGGGTCCTCCAGGTGGTCGAGGAGCACGGCGACCTGCCCGCGTTCCGGATCCTCCAGCAGCAGCCCGCTCACCGCGACTCGACCGACGAGCGGCGGCTGCAGCGGTTCTGGGGTACCACCGGCGGACGCAAGACGGCGTACGCCGCCTACCTCGTCGAGGCGCTCGACCTCGCGGCGCTGCCCCGCCCGCTGGAACTGCTGTTCCGCTTCGTGCGCGGGCGAGGTGGGGACCGGGCGTCGTGACCAACGAGATCCCGACCGGGCCTCCCGCGTTCAGGGCCGAGCAGGCCGGGACGGAGACCGGCGCTGGGCCGGACCCGCGGCGGTGGCGGATCCTCGGCGTCGCCCTGGTCGTCGGATTCATGTCGCTGCTCGACGTCACCATCGTCAACGTGGCTATCCCGTCCATCCGCTCCGGGCTCGACGCCACATCGGACCAGGTGCAGTGGGTGGTGTCCGGCTACGCGCTCGCGTTCGGGCTCACCCTGGTCACCGGTGGCCGCCTCGGCGACGCCTACGGACGGCGTCGACTGATGGTGATCGGCCTCATCGGCTTCGTCGTGTCCAGCGCTGCGGTGGGCTTCGCGCCGAGCATCGGCCTCGTGGTGGTCGCTCGCCTGCTGCAGGGCGCCGCAGCGGGGTTCCTGACTCCGCAGAACGCAGGCCTGATCCAGGACCTGTTCACCGGTCCCGAGCGCGGCCGTGCGTTCGGGGCGTTCGGGTTCACCGTCTCTGTCTCCTCCGCGCTCGGGCCGGTGCTCGGCGGGCTGATCATCGCGCTGGGCGGGGAGCAGGACGGTTGGCGATGGATCTTCCTGGTCAACGTCCCCATCGGCCTGGTCGCCCTCGTCTTCGTCGCCCGCATCGTCCCGGGCCGCCGGACCGACGAGTCCACGCCCGTGGATCTCGACCTGGTCGGCGCGCTGCTGCTCGGGGCCGGTGTGCTGCTCCTTCTCTTTCCGCTGGTCAGCGTCGAGGGAGGCGCCCGCCTGCCCTTGCTGCTCCTGCCCGTCGCCCCGGTCGTCATCTACCTCTTCATCCGGTGGGAGCGGCGGACGGTACGCCGGGGCCGCGCCCCGCTCCTCGACGTCGGCCTGCTACGCCAGGTTCCCGGCTACGCCAACGGCATGGTGGTCGGCACGATCTACTTCACCGGTTTCACGGGCGTCTTCCTGGTGCTCTCGGTGCACCTCCAGGACGCCCTGGACCTCTCGCCCCTGGCTGCCGGCGCGTTGCTCACGCCGTTCGCGGCCGGCTCCGCCGTCAGCGCGCCCCTGGCCGGACGGCTGGTCTCCCGGTGGCATCGCCGGATCACGGTGGTGGCCCTGGCCACGATGATCACCGGCGTGCTGGGGATCGTCGTCCTCGCCGCAGGCCGTGAGAGCGGGTTGCTCTGGTGGACCCTGGCGCCGTGCCTGCTGCTGGCCGGCCTGGGTGGCGGCGCCGTGGTCTCACCCAACTTCACCCTGAGCCTTTCGGAGGTGCCGCCCCGGATGGGCGGAGCAGCCGGCGGTGCGATGCAGACCGGGCAACGGATCGGCTCCTCGCTCGGGGCGGCCCTGCTCGTCACCGTCTACCAGGTGAGCCTGGGGCCGATCTCGTCAGCGGGAGCGCTGCGGGCGGCACTCTCGACCGCCCTGGTCGTCCTCGCCCTCGCTCTCGTCGTCGCGGTGGCCGACCTTCGCCTGCGGCTCAGAGAATCGCGCCGGGAGAGTACGCCGCCGCCGCGGGATGCCGATCGACCAGTTCCGTGACCTGCCGGCACACCGCCTGCGTCTGCGCGACGGCCGCGCCGGTGAACGTGATCGGCTCGGCGACGAGTGAGTCGAGCTGGTCGGCGGTGAGCCCCAGCCGCTCGTCGGCGGCCAGCCGGGCGAACACGTCGTTGTCGGCCTGGCCCCGGCGCATGTCGAGCGCGACGCCGACCGCGGCCTCCTTGATCGCCTCGTGCGCGGCCTCGCGGCCGACGCCGTTGCGGACCGCCGCCATCAGCACCTTGGTGGTGGCCAGGAACGGCAGGTAGCGGTCGAGCTCGCGCTGGATCACGGCCGGGAACGCACCGAACTCGTCGAGCACGGTGAGGAAGGTCTGGAACAGCCCGTCGGCGGCGAAGAAGGCGTCCGGCAGCGCAACCCGGCGTACGACGGAGCAGGAGACGTCGCCTTCGTTCCACTGGTCGCCGGCGAGCTCGCCGACCATCGACAGGTAGCCGCGGGTCACCACGGCCAGGCCGTTGACCCGCTCGCAGGAGCGGGTGTTCATCTTGTGAGGCATCGCCGACGAGCCGACCTGGCCCTCCGCGAAACCCTCGGTCACCAGCTCGTTGCCGGCCATCAGCCGGATCGTGGTCGCCAGGTTGGACGGGCCGGCGACCAGCTGCACCAGCGCCGACAGCACGTCGAAGTCGAGGGACCGCGGGTAGACCTGGCCGACGCTGGAGAGCACCCGGTGGAAGCCGAGGTGGGCGGCCACCCGGCGCTCGAGCTCGGCCAGCCGCGACTGGTCGCCGTCGAGCAGGTCGAGCATGTCCTGGGCGGTGCCCATCGGGCCCTTGATGCCGCGCAGCGGGTAGCGGGCGAGCAGGTCCTCCACCCGCTCGAGGGCGATCAGCATCTCGTCGGCGATCGTGGCGAACCGCTTGCCCAGGGTGGTGGCCTGGGCGGCCACGTTGTGCGAGCGGCCGGCCATCACGGTGGTCTCGTGCTCGGCGGCCAGCCGGGCCAGCCGGGCGAGGGTCGCCACCGTCCGGTCGCGGAGCAGGGCCAGGGACTCGCGGACCTGGAGCTGCTCGACGTTCTCGGTGAGGTCGCGCGAGGTCATCCCCTTGTGGATGTGCTCGTGACCGGCCAGCGCGTTGAACTCCTCGATCCGGGCCTTCACGTCGTGGCGGGTGACCCGCTCACGGGCCGCGATCGAGTCGAGGTCGACCTTGTCGACGACGTTGCGGTAGTCGGCCACGACGCCGTCCGGTACGGCGACCCCCAGGTCGCGCTGCACCTCCAGCACCGCGATCCACAGCCGCCGCTCCAGGACGATCTTGTGCTCGGGCGACCAGATCCGGGCGAGGTCCGCTCCGGCGTAGCGAGTAGCGAGGACGTTCGGGACGGTCATCAGTCGACTCCTCGGCTGGCGCGCCGGAGGGCGATGTCGGTGCGGTGCTGGGCGCCCTCGAATTCTACGGCGGCCACCCCGGCGTACGCCGCGTCGCGGGCGGCGGCGAGATCGTCCCCGGTGCCGATCACGGCCAGCACCCGGCCGCCCGCGGTGACCAGGTCGTCGCCCTCGGCGCGCGGTGCCCGCGTGGATGACGTGCACGCCGTCCACGGCCTCCGCCGCGTCGACGCCGGTGATCACGTCGCCCTTGGACGACGACGCGGGGTAGCCCGCGCTGGCCATCACCACCGCGAGCGCCGCACCGTCCCGCCAGACCGGGGGCGGCACGTCCGCGAGGGTGCCGGTGGCGGCGGCGTACAGCAGCGGCGAGAGGGGCGAGTCGAGCAGGGCGAGCAGCGGCTGGGTCTCCGGGTCGCCGAAGCGGGCGTTGAACTCGACCACCCGCACGCCCTTCGAGGTCAGCGCCAGGCCGGCGTACAGGAGCCCGGCGAACGGGGCACCGCGGCGGGCCATCTCGTCGACGGTCGGCTGCAGCACGGTCTCCAGCACCTCGGCGACCAGGTCGACCGGCGCCCACGGCAGCGGCGTGTAGGCGCCCATGCCGCCGGTGTTCGGGCCCTCGTCGCCGTCGAAGATCCGCTTGAAGTCCTGGGCGGGCTGCAGCGGGTAGACCGTGCGCCCGTCAGTGATCGCGAACAGCGAGACCTCCGGCCCGTCGAGGAACTCCTCGACCACCACCCGATCGCAGCCGGCGGCGTGCGCGAGCGCCTCCTCCCGGTCGTCGGTGACGACCACGCCCTTGCCGGCGGCCAGCCCGTCGTCCTTGACGACGTACGGCGGCCCGAACGTCGTCCAGCGCCCGAGCGACCTCGGTCGCGTCGCCGCAGACGTGCGCACCAGCCGTCGGAACTCCCGCGGCAGCCATCACCTCCTTGGCGAACGCCTTGGACCCCTCGAGCCGGGCGGCCGCGGACGACGGGCCGAACACCGCGATCCCGCGGGCGGCCACCACGTCCGCCACCCCGGCCACCAACGGGGCCTCCGGGCCGACGACGACCAGGTCGACGCCCAGCCGCTCCGCGAGGTCGGCCACCGCGGCGCCGTCCATCGGGTCGACGTCATGGCACTCGGCGACCGCCGCCATGCCCGGGTTGCCGGGAGCCGCGTGCACGGCAGTGATCGAGGGATCCCGGGCCAGCGCCCGCGCCAGGGCGTGCTCCCGACCTCCGCTGCCGATGACCAGGGCGCTGTGGGGAGTGCTCACACCCGCGACACCTTAGTGGCATCCTTGCCAGGAGTCGGACGCGCTCTCTCGGGGAAGGAACTGTGCATGCCTCAGCTCCCGCGCGTCGGCGACCACTTCGGTCGCTACCGCATCGACGACCGGATCGGCCAGGGCGGCATGGGCGTCGTCTTCGGTGCGACCGACCTGTCGTTCGACCGCCGGGTGGCGCTGAAGGTGGTGTCCGCGACGCTGGGCGACTCCCCCGAGTTCCGCCGCCGCTTCGAGCGCGAGGCCTCCCTGCTGGCCCGGCTGAACTCACCGCACGTGATCGACATCTACGACTACGGCGTGCAGGACGAGTGCCCCTACATCGCCACCCAGTTCATCGGCGGCGGCGACCTCGGCCACCTGCTGCAGGCGCGCGGCGCGATGCCGCCCCGCCTGGGCGCCCAGGTCTGCGCCCAGGTGGCCGACGCGCTCCACGACGCCCACCGCGCGGGCGTGGTTCACCGCGACGTGAAGCCCAGCAACGTGCTGCTCCGCGACCCCGACACCGCTCGACCTGCACGCCTACCTGTGTGACTTCGGGATCGCCCGCACCGAGACCGACGGGCTCACCGTGCCCGGCTCGGTCACCGGCACCTGGAGCTACCTCTCCCCCGAGTGCGGCAAGGGCGCCTCCGGGTCGCCGGCGTCCGACATCTACGCACTGGGCTGCCTGTTCTGGGCCACGCTGACCGGGGCGCCGCCGTACCGCGGCTCCGACGTCGAGATCGCGATCGCCCACCAGCAGGCGCCGGTCCCCCAGCTGGCCGGCGCCGACGAGTTCACCCGCCAGGTCAACCAGGTGCTCACCCGGAGCCTCGCCAAGGACCCGCGGCAGCGGTACGCCGACGCCGACCAGATGCGCACCGACCTGGTGGCCGCCTCGGGGATGCGCAGCTCCGGCGTGCAGCCGGTGTTCCAGCCCGGCGCCACGGCGATCCGCCCGACGACGCCGACGCCGTCCGGCACCCCGGCACCGCCCCCGCGCTCGTTCGGCTCGTCCCCGCCGATCTCCCCGCCGACCGCGCTCAGCGGTCCGCGGCCGCAGCCCCGGCGGCGGCGGACCACCGCCGTCGTGGTGGGTGCGTGCGTGGCCGTGGTGCTGGTGGGCGGCATCGCCGTCGCGATCACCCGGATCGCGCTCCGACGACGGGCCCGGGCCGGCGCCCGAACCGACGACGTCCGGGCCCGACCCGGTCGAGGGCCTGGTGGCGGGCGACCTCGATGCCGACGGGTTCGGCGACCTGGCCGTCACGCTCGTCGAGCCCGTCACCGGCGGCCGCAACGACAACGGCGAGCCGACGTACTTCACCTGGCGGTCCGACGGCGAGACACTCGGCGACCTGTCGTCGGAGCCCGCCGTGCGCGCGGGCAAGTACGTCCGACGGGCCGCCGGTGACTTCGACGCCGACGAGCGCCTCGACGTGCTGACGGTGTTCGACCGCAACGCCGTCCCGGGGCTCGAGGTGACCGGCGAGCTCTCCGGTGGAGACGAGGTGGACGTGACGCTGCGCCGCCCGAAGACGCAGGACTACGCCACCCTCTACCCCGGCGACGTCGACGGGGACGGCGATGACGACCTGGTCATGGGGAGTGTGGACGACAAGGACGGCTACCGGTTCCTGGTGTCGCGGTCCGACGGCGCGGGCGGCTTCTCGACGCCGAAGGCGGTGCTGGAGGTCGGCGCCGACCCGACGTACACGAGCGTCGAGGTGGGCGACTACGACGGCGACGACCGCGCCGACATCGCCCTGCTCGAGACCGACCCCGACGTGCAGGACGTCTACCCGGAGTCGACGCTCTCGCTCTACCTCGGCAGCGCGGAGGGGTTCACCGAGGACGGCACCACCCAGCAGTTCTCGACCGGCTACGGGCCCTGGATGGAGACCGGCGACTTCGACGGCGACGGCTCCGACGAGCTGCTGATCCTTCCGGAGGACGAGAACAACGTGCTGACCATGACCGTGGCCGACTACGACGAGGGCGTCACCCAGCCGATGAACTGGGGCCTGTTCAACCCCGAGGCTCGCGACGCGCGGTACACCGGCGTCGGCGTCGCCGACCTCAACGGCGACGGCCTCGACGACGTAGTGAACGTCGACCCGGCCCGGTTCGCCGGCAAGTCGATCGTGATGGTCGCGCTGTCGAGCGGCGAGCAGTTCGAGCAGCCCACGGAGTGGGCCCGCTGGAGCGGCCGCAGCCTGCCGAGCCGGACGCCGCAGATCCTCGGGAACACCTTCCCGTGACCGGCACATCCCACGGACGACCGCCCGAGGTCGGCAGCACCTTCGGTCCCTACCGGATCGACGGCGTTGTCGGCGTTGGCGGCATGGGCATGGTCTACACGGCGACCGACCTGCGTCTGGGCCGCCGGGTTGCGGTGAAGGTGGTGCTCGGCCACTTCGCCGAGTCGCCGGAGTTCCTGCAGCGCTTCCAGCGGGAGGCCGCAGTCCTGGCCCGGCTGGACTCGCCGCACGTGATCTCGATCTACGACCACGGCGAGCACGAGGGCTGGCCCTACCTCGTCACGCAGTACGCCGCCGGCGGTGACCTCGGCCGGCTGCTCCACGCGCACGGTGCCCTGCACCCGCCGCTCGCCGCCGCCGTCTGCGCCCAGGTCGCCGACGCGCTGGTCGACGCGCACTCCGTCGGCGTCATCCACCGGGACGTGAAGCCGGCCAACGTGCTGCTCCGCGACGAGCGGCTGGACCGCCTGCACGTCTATCTGTGCGACTTCGGCGTGGCCGCGGTGGAGGCGAGCGGGCTCACCACGCCGGGCTCGGTCGCCGGCACCTGGAACTACCTGGCGCCCGAGCGCGCCCAGGGAGCAGCCGCCACCCCGGCCAGCGACGTCTACTCCGTGGGCTGCCTGCTCCACGAGACCCTGACCGGCCGGCCGCCGTACCAGGGCACGGACGTGGAGGTGGCGATGGCGCACCTCAACGCGCCGGTGCCGCAGCTGCCCGGCGACGACGCGTTCTCCAGGCGGATCAACTTCGTGCTGGCGCGCTCTATGGCCAAGGACCCCGGCCAGCGGTTCGGGTCGGCCTCCGAGCTGCGCGACCAGCTCCGCGCCGTCGCCGGCGCGGCCCCCACGCCGCTCCCCCGCGCGGTCGGCGGTCGACGTCGGCGCACCAACCGCGTCGCGATCGCTGCCGTGGCGGCCGTCACCGCCGTCGCCGCCGGTGTGGTGGCCGGACTGGTGGTGTGGCCCGAGGGCGGGGACGACCCGGGACCCGCCGGGCCCAGCGCGACCGCGGACCCGCGGGCCGGGAGCGTGGTCACCGGCGACGTCGACGACAACGGCTTCGGCGACATCGCCGTCGGCAGCTACGACGGGATGTACGAGCTCTACTCGACCGGCGCCGCGTTCAAGGCGACCAAGGTCCAGAAGGGCATCAGCACGCCGGTCGTGTGGGGCGACGTCGACAACGACGGGCAGCTCGACCTGATCGAGGTCGACGGCCGGCCGCCGCGGGTCACCGTGGAGGTCCACTACCCCGACCGCAGCACCCAGGCCTACCTGTTCGACACCCCGGAGGGCACCGACGACAGCGCGATCCCGATGTCCGGGGACTTCGACGGCGACGGCACCAGCGACGTCGCCGTGGCGACCCAGACCCGCGCCGGCGAGGTGACGGTGTCGACCGCGCTGAGCGAGGGCGAGTCCGGGCTGGGCACGGCCGAGCCGTGGTACACGATGAGCGGCGTCACCGCCGACGACGACGTCGAGTTCGTGGTGGGTGACTTCGACGGCGACGACGTCGACGACCTGGTCTCGGTCCACCAGGTGGTGGACTCCGGGACCACGCACGTGCAGGTGCTGACCTCGGACGGTGAGGCGTTCGAGGAGGCGGGCGACCCGCTGTCCCCCGACGACCTCGACTACTTCTACGGCGTGATGCGCGGCGGCGACTTCGACGGTGACGGGGTCGACGAGATCGCCGTGGTCAAGGACGTCGCGAACGTCGACATCTACCGCTGGCAGGACGGCGGGTTCAGCGCTCCGGAGCCGTGGGTCGAGGGCGACCCCGGCTCCGAGACCACCACGAACGTCACGGTGACCGACCTCGACGGCGACTCCGACGACGACCTGGCCGTGGTGCTCACCGAGTCGTCCTCCGACGCCTCCCGGATCCGGATCCTGCGCTCGGACGGCGAGCAGTTCGGGGTCGACGACGACCTCCAGCCGACCGTGCCGGTGACCTACCCGGACGCGGTCGACAGCGTGAATTGGGATTACTGATCGACCCTCAGAGCAGGTCGTGCAGGGCCACGGTCTCGTCGCGGTCCGGGCCGACGCCGACGGCGGAGATCCGGGCGCCGGACATCTCCTCCAGCGCCTTCACGTAGGCGCGCGCGTTGGGCGGCAGGTCCGCCAGGGTCCGGGCGCCGCTGATGTCCTCCCACCAGCCGGGGAGGTACTCGTAGATCGGCACGGCGTGGTGGAAGTCGGTCTGGTTGACCGGCATCTCGTCGTGCCGGACCCCGTCGACGTCGTAGGCGACGCAGACCGGCACCTGCTCCAGGCCGGTGAGTACGTCGAGCTTGGTGAGCACGAAGTCGGTGACGCCGTTGACCCGCGCGGCGTAGCGGGCGATCACCGCGTCGTACCAGCCGCAGCGGCGGGGGCGGCCGGTCGTGGTGCCGTACTCCGCGCCGACCTTGCGGAGGTGCTCGCCGGCGTCGTCGTTGCAGCTCGGTCGGGAACGGGCCCTCGCCCACCCGCGTGGTGTAGGCCTTGACGATGCCGATCACCCGGTCCATCCGCATCGGCGGGATGCCGGAGCCGGTGCACGCGCCGCCGGCGGTGGCCGAGCTGGACGTGACGAACGGGTAGGTGCCGTGGTCGACGTCGAGCAGCGTGGCCTGGCCGGCCTCGAGCAGCACGGTCTCGTCGCGGTCGAGGGCCTGGTTGAGCAGCAGCCCGGTGTCGCAGACGAGCGGCGCGAGCCGGTCGGCGTACTGCGTCAGCTCGGCGACGATCTCGTCGACCGTGACCGCGCGGCGGTTGTAGATCTTCGCGAGCACCTGGTTCTTCAGCTCGAGGGCGCCCTCGACCTTCTGGGTCAGGATCTTCTCGTCGAAGATGTCCTGGATCCGGATGCCGATGCGGTTCATCTTGTCGGCGTACGTCGGCCCGATGCCGCGGCCGGTGGTGCCGATCCGCCGGCTGCCCGAGGAAGCGCTCGGTCACCTTGTCGAGGCTGCGGTTGTAGTCGGCGATGACGTGCGCGTTGGCGCTGACCTTCAGCCGGCTGGTGTCGAGGCCGCGGGCCTCGAGTGCGTCGATCTCCTCGAAGAGCACGTTCAGGTCGACGACGACGCCGTTGCCGATGACCGGCGTGCAGCCCGGGGTGAGGATGCCGCTGGGCAGCAGGTGCAGGGCGTACTTCTCGTCGCCGACGACGACGGTGTGGCCGGCGTTGTTGCCGCCGTTGAACTTCACGACGTAGTCGACCCGGTTGCCCAGGAGGTCGGTCGCCTTGCCCTTGCCCTCGTCGCCCCACTGGGCGCCGATGATCGCGATCGCGGGCATCTCGTCCTCCTGGTCGAGCCTGTCGAGGCCCCAACATAGAGAAGCCCCGGCACAAGTGCCGGGGGCTCTTGCGACGTCACGCTACCAAAGCGGCGCCGTTGGTCCCCCATCCGCGATCCAGGGTTAGGGTCCGGGCGATGGATCCGCTCCTGGTGATCACCAACCGCGACGCCGGCACCTCCGACGAGGAGTCGCTGGAGGCTGCGCTCGAGGTGCTGCGTGAACGGACATCGGTGGAGGTGCACGCCACCGGCGACCCCGGAGAGCTCGACGGCGTGCTGCACCGCGCCGGGTCCAGACGGATCGTGGTCGCGGGGGGCGACGGGAGCCTGCACGCGGTGATCGCCTGCCTCTACAAGCGGCACGACCTGGGTCGCAACGTCCTCGGGCTGCTGCCGCTCGGCACCGGCAACGACTTCGCGCGCGGCGTCGGCCTGCCGCTCGACATCGAGGAAGCCGCCCGGGTGCTGCTGGACGGCACGCCCACCCCCATGGACCTGATCGTCGACGAGGTCGGCAAGGTGGTCGTCAACAACGTGCACGTCGGGGCGGGCGCCGAGGCGAGCAGGCGGGCGACCCGCTGGAAGGAGCGCCTCGGCTCGGTCGGCGTCGGCAAGGTCAACCTCGGCAAGCTCGGCTACCCGATCGGCGCCGCCATCACTGCCTGGAACCCGCCACTGCTCCGGCTCCGGGTCGAGATCGACGGCGAGGTCGTCAACGACCTCGACCGCCAGGTGCTCCAGGTGGCGGTCGGCAACGGCTCGTCGGTCGGTGGCGGCACCGAGCTGACACCCGACGCAGAGCCCGGGGACGGGCAGCTGGACGTGATGATCTCGCGCGCGGTCGGGCCGATGGCCCGGGTCGCTGTACGCCGTGCGGCTGGGCTTCGCCACCCACCAGGAGCACGAGGACGTCGACTACCACCGCGCTGCCACGGTCTCGGTGACCGGCGAGCGATTCTGGTGCAGCGCCGACGGCGAGATCTACGGCCCGGAGCGGCACCGCACCTGGAGGGTCGAACCGGCGGCGTACTCGATGGTGCTGCCTCGATAGCCTGCGGGCATGGAAGACGAGCAGCGCCACGACGACGACGTCTCCTCCCAGGAGGCGGTGCGTCGCGAGAAGCGGGAGCGGCTGCTCGCCGACGGGCACCCGCCGTACCCCGTCACGCTGCCGCGCACGCACACGCTGGCCGAGGTGCGTGAGAAGTGGGGGCACCTCGAGACCGGCGAGGAGACCCAGGACGTGGTCGGCGTCACCGGCCGGGTGATGTTCGTGCGCAACACCGGCAAGCTCTGCTTCGCGTCCCTCCAGGAGGGCGTCGGCACGAGGTTGCAGGTGATGCTGTCGCTGGCCGAGGTCGGCGAGGACGCGCTCGAGGAGTGGAAGCGCCTCGTGGACCTCGGCGACCACGTCTTCGTGAAGGGCAGGGTCATCTCGTCGCGACGCGGTGAGCTGTCCGTGATGGCCTCTGAGTGGCGAATGGCGTCGAAGGCGCTGCGGCCGCTGCCGGTCCTGCACAAGGACCTGTCCGAGGAGGCGCGGGTGCGGCAGCGGTACGCCGACCTGATC
The DNA here is from genome assembly GCA_963813615.1 of uncultured Actinomycetota bacterium. Taxonomy (GTDB): domain Bacteria; phylum Actinomycetota; class Actinomycetes; order Propionibacteriales; family Nocardioidaceae; genus Nocardioides. Next base: position 212,509 of record CAWFAE010000015.1, on the reverse strand, counting down.
GTGCGCCAGGAGGCCCGCGACATGGTGCGGCTGCGGGCCGCCGTACTCCGCTCGGTGCGGGCCACGCTCGACGGGTTCGGCTTCGTCGAGGTCGAGACGCCGATGCTGCAGCTGGTGCACGGCGGCGCGGCGGCCCGGCCGTTCACCACGCACCTCAACGCGTTCGACCAGGACATGACGCTGCGGATCGCCATCGAGCTCTACCTCAAGCGCGCGGTGGTCGGCGGCGTCGACCGCGTCTACGAGATCGGGCGGATCTTCCGCAACGAGGGCGTCGACTCCACGCACTCGCCGGAGTTCACGATGCTGGAGTACTACGAGGCCTACGGCGACCAGTTCACCGCAGCCGACCGGATGCGCGACATCATCGTCAACGCGGCCGAGGCGTCCGGGGCGGGGACGAAGCTGGTCGACTACCGCGGTCACGAGATCGACCTGTCCGGCGAGTGGCGCTGGCTGCCGATCGCCGACGCGGTGGCCGAGGCGGTCGGCGAGGAGGTCTCGATCGACGAGACGGAGGAGAACGCTGCGCGGCTCCGGGCGCTGGCCGACGCGCGTGAGGTGAACGTCAAGCCCACGTGGGGTGCCGGCGAGATCATCCTCGAGCTGTTCGAGCAGCTGGTCGAGGAGACGCTGGTGCAGCCGACGTACGTCTGCGACTACCCCGAGTCGCTGCGCCCCCTCGCCCGTGCGCACCGCTCGAAGCCGGGGGCGGTCGAGGCCTGGGACCTGTTCATCGGCGGCGTCGAGCTCGGGGTGTCCTACTCCGAGCTGGTCGACCCGGTCGTGCAGCGCGAGCGGCTGACCGAGCAGTCCCTGCTGGCCGCCGGCGGCGACCCGGAGGCGATGCAGCTCGACGAGGACTTCCTCCGCGCGCTCGAGTACGGCGGACCCCCGATGGGCGGCAGCGGCCTCGGCATCGACCGGCTGGTCATGCTGCTCACCGGCGTCGGCATCCGGGAGACGATCCTGTTCCCCCACGTGCGTCCGGAGGCTCGCTAGCCGGTTGCGACGGGCTTGTAACGCACCGTTACTTCGTCGATCGACACGGTTTCGGGCGCGGTGGACGATGTAACGGTGCGTTACAAGAGTTGACGCCGCTCACGCGCCCAGCTGACGCCGCAGCTTCTCGGCATTGCGGGCCAGGTGCGGTGCGAGCGTCTCGCCGAACCTGGCCACGGTGACGGCGTACTCAGCGCGAAGCCGGGATCGCGCGGCAACGCGGCCATCGCCCCACAGATCGGACCACACGATGCGAGACATGCCGAGGCCCTCTGCGCACACGAGTGTCTGGCGCTTCTTCTCCTCCCAGACCACCGTCTCGGGCGGGACGGTTGTTACACCGCCACGCTCGGCCGGCAGGTACTTGATGCGACCGTCGCACTCGAACACGTGGTTGCCGACCCGGATGTCGCACCAGGCGACTCCGCGTTGCGTCTCGACCGGGAACTGAGTTTCGGGGTGGCCGATGCCCAGCTCGTGCACGAGCTCTCGCCCGAGGACTCGATGACCGTCTGCGCACCGGGTCGGCCAGCTCGATCGAGGTACGGGCCCACGTGACGCCTCGCCAATACGACTGGAGCCACGGCCTCCCACAGCTGTTGCCGGGTGCAGCCCAGCCGCATCGCGCTGTCGCATGCTGGCAGACCGTGCCGCACGCCCCTCTCCCGAGCGATGTCGACGGCCGTCCGGCCCGGGGCGAGAACTCGTACGCCGTTCCTCTCGACGACCTCGACCTCACGGAAGCGAGCCGGTGGTGCTTGACGCCCGCCTTGGTCCAAGCGTTGGTCAGCCCGGGCCGGGTGAAGTGCACGAGCGGCTCGTCCGGATGCACGATGTCCATGCCCGAGCTCGTGGCGGCCGAGTCGTGGCTGAGCACCCACCCGCGGCGCATCTTCATGACGGCGGCTCGCGCACGAAGGCGCGGCCGGCCGCGAAAGTCATCGAGGCCCGCCCAGACCACCGGGTCGGCGTACACACCGCGGCGGACGAAGACCAGCTCGCTCTCGCGTAGCAAGGCAGGATCAACGACGGGGTGAGGCCGAGATCCAGCAACTGGTCTCTGGTGACGAGCCCGTCTTGACGCGAGAACCACGCGTGAACCCCAGGATGCATGCCGGGGAGCGTGCGCCCCTCAGCGCGACGTCAAACCGAGGGCTCATCGACCTGTGGAGGCGGTGTGTGGCGCGCGGTCGCGCGAACACATGTAACGCACCGTTACTTCCTCCTCGGGCCCCATCCATGGGCGTGAGCGACGAAGTAACGGTGCGTTACAAGGCTCAGTCGGCGGCTACGAACCCAGCAGCACGTCGTACGCCGTCGGGCTGGAGTCGCGGAGGAACGCCGAGCAGCGCTCCCACTCGTCGGTCTCGCCGATCGTCCTCGCGGACTGGGCGAGGATGGCCAGGCAGGTGAGGAAGCCGCGGTTGGGCTCGTGCTCCCACGGCACCGGGCCCTGGCCCTTCCAGCCGTTGCGGCGGAGCAGGTCGAGGGAGCGGTGGTAGCCGACCCGCGCGTAGGCGTAGACGGTGACCGGATCGACGCCGGCATCGACGGCCTCGGCGGCCAGCGCCGACCACGCGAGGGGTGAGGCGGGGAAGCGGCGTACGACGTCGGCCTTGGCCTCGCCCGCAGCCAGCGCCTCGGCGGCGGGGTCGGTGGGCAGGTGGGTGGGCGGGGGGCCGGCCATCAGGTCCTGGTGGGTCATGGAATGCATTGTCCCCGAGCAGGTGTTCAATCTGATCGTGGCCCAGACTTCCCCGACCCAGACCGACCTGCCCGCCGACATCCGACCGTGGCCCGCGCTCGGCGCGCTCGTCATCGGCTTCTTCATGATCTTGGTCGACATGACCATCGTCACGGTGGCGACGCCGGACATCATGGCCGAGCTGGATGCCAGCACCAACGACGTGCTGTGGGTGACCAGCGCCTACCTGTTGGCGTACGCCGTGCCGGTGCTGATCATGGGCCGCCTGGGTGACCGGGTCGGCCCCAAGTGGGTCTACCTCGTCGGTCTGGGGATCTTCACGCTGGCCTCGCTGTGGTGCGGCCTCAGCGGGAGCATCGAGATGCTGATCACGGCCCGCGTCGTCCAGGGCGTGGGCGCCGCCATGATCACCCCCCAGACGATGGCGGTGATCACCCGGATCTTCCCGGCCGAGCGGCGCGGCCAGGCGATGGCGCTGTGGGGCGCGACCGCCGGCGTGGCGACCCTGATCGGCCCGATCATGGGCGGTCTTCTCGTCGACGCCGGCGGCTGGGAGTGGATCTTCTACATCAACGTGCCGGTCGGCGTCGTCGCCTTCTACCTCAACTGGCGGCTGGTGCCGGTGCTGCCGACCCACGAGCACACCTTCGACTGGATCGGCGTGGCGCTGAGCGGGGTCGCGCATGTTCGCCCTCGTCTTCGGACTCCAGGACGGCGAGCAGCGCGGCTGGGACGCCGTGATCTGGGCCCTGATCGCCGGCGGCATCCTCGCGTTCGTGATCTTCGTCTGGTGGGAGTCCCGCACCACCAAGGAGGCGCTGGTCCCGCTGCACATCTTCAAGGACCGCAACTTCTCGGTCTCCAACGTCGGCATCTCGGCCATGGGTCTCGCGGCCACCGCGATGGGCTTCCCGCTGATGCTCTACGCCCAGCTGGTCCGCGGGTACTCCGCCCTGGAGGCCTCCCTGCTGATGGCGCCGATGGCCCTGATGTCGCTGTTCATGGCGCCGGTGGTCGGCAAGCTCACCGACAAGGTTCACCCTCGGTGGCTCGTCGGCACGGGCTTCGCGATGACCTCGATCTCGATCTTCTGGGTCTCCGCGTTCCTCACGCCGACCTCGCACGTGTGGCAGATCCTGGTGCCGATGGGGTTGCTCGGCTTCGGCATGGCCGGCATCTGGGCACCGCTGGCGGCAACGGCGACCCGCAACCTGCCGATGAACCTCGCGGGTGCCGGTGCCGGGGTCTACAACGCCACCCGACTGGTCGGCTCGGTCATCGGCTCGGCCGCGATCGCGGTGCTGATGGAGAGCCGCCTCGCGGCGCAGGGCCTGCACTCAGGCGGTGGCGCCGAGGGAGCCGGCCAGTCGCTGCCCGTGGCGGTGCACGCGGAGTTCAGCGAGGCGATGTCGCAGGCGATGCTGCTGCCGGCAGTGGTCCTGGCCCTCGGCTGCGTCGCCGCCTTGTTCTTCCAGATGCCGCGACACCTCGGCGCCCAGCCCGCGCCAGTGGTGCCGGCAGCGCAGCAGGACTAGCCCCGAGTCAGCCGGCCCGCGGGAACCGGAGCCCCATGACGACTCCGGCGTGGTCTGACGGCCACAGCCCGGTGGCGGGGTCGCGGTCTCGCAGCCGGTCGCCCGTGACGTCGCCGGACCGTACCCGGAACGGCTTGTCGGCACCGGATCGGGCGAAGACGAAGTCGATGCGGTGGTCGAACCCGGCTGCCGAGTCGTCATCGACGGTCTCGCTCAGTCCGGAGGTCCACCCCTCCTCGGCCGGGGCCCACTTGAGCCACGCGTCGAAGAACCCGGCTGCGCGGACAGCCCGGTACGCCGCCCTGTGCATGACGCCACTGTCGTCCACAGAGTCGTCGAGCGGGTCGGAGTTGAAGTCACCGACCATGATCGTGTGACCCCGACGCGCCGCCGGACCGGCCAGGAGCTCCTGCGCCTGCGCGAGGGCGAGCGCGGAGCCGAACGCCTCGAGGTGCGTGGTGATGAACCGGAACTTCCGACCGTCGACCTTCGCGTTCACCCACGCGAAGCCACGGACGAACGAGATGGACACTCCGGCGAGGTCCACCTGCAGGCCGGCGTCGTACTGCCCGCCGCCGGACTTGAGGATCTGGACGTCGGAGCCGACGCGCTTCAGCACCACGTCGCTCACGGTCACCCGCACGTCCTCCGCGTCCGTGATCGGGTCTCCCGGGTCGCCCGGGGTGCCCAGGAAGCTGGGCACCTCGACATCGGCCTCCTGCTGTACGGCGACCGCCCGGTACGGCGACCCGGCCTGCCGGAGCGCGCGCAGCAGGATCCTCAGGTAGTCAGCGTCGACGTGCGTGGCGTTGGGGACGCCGACCTCCCCCGGGGTCAACTGGACCGGGCCGCTGCGCCACGTGGCGACCTCCTGGAGGCCCACCAGGTCGGGCTTCTCCCTGGCGAGCTCGCGGGCCAGCAGCCTCGCCCGCACACCGAAGTTCGTCTGCTCGAGGGTCTCCTCCATCGCATGTGCTTCGTGGGCGACAGCGAGCAGCGCCTCTAGACCGGTCAGGCCTTCGGCTGCGTCGAGCGGACGCGTGACGTCGACCCCCACGTAGATGTTGCGCGTCATCACCTCGACGCTCGGCGGCCGAGCGGGCCGCGGCGCGGCGGTGGTCGAGGACCGGGACGGACCATCGGCACTGGCCGTGGTGATCGCGGTGAACGACAGCGTGAGGGCGGTGGCGACGGTCAGTGCGGTGAGTCTCTTCATGGCGCTCCTCGAGGGGTTCCGGGAGCACCAGACCACGGACATGATTGCGCGCCCGGCCCGGAGGACTCTGCAATTGCGGAAGCTCGGTCCGTCGCCCTCTGGCCGGACCGCGACGTAGCCCTGGCTGCGTCGGGCTAGGAGACGGCCTTGCCGGCGGCGCGCAGGTGCTCGCAGGCCTCGACCACCCGCGCGGCCATGCCCGCCTCGGCGGCCTTGCCCCACGCGCGCGGGTCGTAGGTCTTCTTGTTGCCGACCTCGCCGTCGACCTTCAGCACGCCGTCGTAGTTGGCGAACATGTGCGCGGCCACCGGCCGGGTGAAGGCGTACTGCGTGTCGGTGTCGACGTTCATCTTCACGACCCCGAAGTCGACAGCGGCGCCGATCTCCTCGGCGGTCGAGCCCGAGCCGCCGTGGAACACCAGGTCGAACGGCCGCGACCCCGCGTCGAGCCCGAGCTTGTCGGCGACCGCCTGCTGCGCGGTCTGCAGGATCTCCGGGCGGAGCTTGACGTTGCCGGGCTTGTAGACGCCGTGCACGTTGCCGAACGTGAGGGCGGTGAGATAGCGACCGTTCTCGCCGGTGCCCAGCGCCTCGACGGTCGCCAGTGCGTCCTCCGGCGTCGTGTAGAGCTGCTCGTTGATCTCGTTGGCGACGCCGTCCTCCTCGCCGCCCACCACGCCGATCTCCACCTCGAGGATGATCTTGGCGGCCGCGCACTGCGCGAGCAGCTCCTCGGCGATCTTGAGGTTCTCGTCGAGGGGTACGGCGGAGCCGTCCCACATGTGCGACTGGAACAGCGGCTGCTCGCCGCGCCCCACCCGCTCGGCGGAGATCGCCACCAGCGGCCGGACGAATCCGTCGAGCTTGTCCTTGGGGCAGTGGTCGGTGTGCAGCGCGATGTTCACCGGGTAGTTCTTGGCCACCTCGGCGGCGTACTGCGCGAACGCGACCGAGCCGCTCACCATGTTCTTGACCGAGGGGCCGGAGAGGTACTCGGCGCCGCCGGTGGAGACCTGGATGATGCCGTCGGAGCCGGCGTCGGCGAAGCCTTGGAGCGCGGCGTTCAAGGTCTGGGAGGACGACACGTTGATGGCCGGGAACGCGAACGAGCCGGCCTTCGCGGCGTCCAGCATCTCGGCGTACTTCTCGGGGGTGGCGATGGGCACGCGGTGTCTCCTTGCTCCTCGGTGTCACGCACTGCCTGCGTCTCAACCCTAGTCGCTCACCGATCGGTCACCGAATCCGAGGATCATGACGAACCATCTCGGCCCCGCACCGCGTAGACCACACAGAACGCTGCAGCCGAGGAACGTCGACCGCTCCTTGCGGCGAGGGTCCGCCGCGGTGCCCGCCGCCCTCCGACCTGCTGCCGCTCGGCCGTCGGGCCGCTGGCCAAACGCCGCGCCGCGGCGGGTCGCGTGGCTGGCAAGCGGTGCTCGCACCGAATCGGTAGCAGGTGTCTTTCAGCCGCGCCAGGCGGCGTCGCCGGACAGGTCGGCGTGCTGCCGGACCCAGGCGTGCATGGCGATCGCCGCAGCGGCGGAGGCGTTGATCGACCGGGTCGAGCCGAACTGGGCGATCGAGAAGGTGCCGTCGCACGCCTCGCGGGCGGCCTCGCGACAGACCCGGGCCCTCCTGGCCGAACAGGAAGCAGACCCGGCGCGGGATCGTCATCGTCTCCAGGTGGTCGGAGCCGGGCAGGTTGTCGATGCCGAGCAGCCGCACGTCGTGCTCGTGCGAGGTACGCCGCCAGGTCGGCGACGCTCGCGTGGTGGCGCACGTGCTGGTAGCGGTCGGTGACCATCGCGCCGCGGCGGTTCCACCGCCGGTTGCCGACGATGTGCACCTCGGCGGCGAGGAACGCGTTGGCGGTGCGCACGATCGTGCCGATGTTGAAGTCGTGCTGCCAGTTCTCGATCGCGACGTGGAAGTCGTGCCGGCGGGTGTCGAGGTCGGCGACGATCGCCTCGAGGGTCCAGTAGCGGTAGCGGTCGACCACGTTGCGCCGGTCGCCCTCGGCGAGCAGCCGCGCGTCGTACCGCTCGTCCATCGGGCCACGGCCCCTCCCACGGGCCCGACGCCGACCTCGGGAGGGCCGTGCGGCATCGGGTCGTACGGCGCCCGGGACCCCTCCTCCTCCATGGGCCGAGACTAGGGCGTGTCTACAGGGGAATCCCGATGCCGGGGCTTCGGCGGACAGGTACCTTTTGTGGTGGCCCTGCTCGCGGCGATCCCCGATGTCTCGACGCTGCTGCTCGGCATGGACTGGATGGACCCCGACTGGCTGCTGGACCGGTTCGGCGCCGAGCTGCTCTGGGTCAGCCTGCTCATCATCTTCGTCGAGTGCGGGCTGTTCTTCCCGTTCCTCCCCGGCGACACCCTGCTGTTCGCGCTCGGCGCTCTTCATCGCCGACCGACGACCTCGACATCTTCCGGGCGGGCACTTCGTCGAGCTGTCGCTATCGCCTGCTGCTGCTGCTCGTCGCGGCGTTGCTCGGCAACGTCGCGGCTACGAGATCGGCCGGGCCATCGGCCCGCCGCTCTACGATCGCGAGGGCCGGATCCTGAAGAAGAAGTACTTCGACCAGACCGAGGAGTTCTTCGACAAGCACGGCAACAAGGCCCTGGTGATCGGCCGGTTCGTGCCCGTTCGTGCGCACCTACATCACCGTGGTCGCGGGCGTCACCCGGATGGAGCGGCGCCGGTTCCTCGTCTGGAGCTTCGTCGGCGCGGTCTTCTGGGTCGTCAGCATCACCCTGCTCGGCTACTCCCTCGGCACCCGGCATTCCCGTGGCTCGGCGAGAACATCGACCTACGCCATCCTGGCCATCCTGGCGCTCTCGGTGATCCCGGTCGCCTACGAGTGGCTCAAGCACCGCCGCAACGGCCGGCGGCGCGCCGCGGCGACTGCGGCTCACCCCGGAGGAGACTCCCGAGCCCGCCGCCGAGGGCGTCGAGGGCTGAGCTACCCAGCGCGGGCGGCGTCCAGCTCCGCCTTGGTGAGCACCGCGCGCACCTCGAGGCCGACGTCCGCGAGCGGGTTCTCGCCCGCGGGGCTGCGGTCGATCGCGCAGACGACGACGTCGACGATCGCGCCGCCCTCGCGCAGCGCGTTCGTCGCGTCGCGGACCGCGCCGCCGGTGGTGATGACGTCCTCGATCAGCGTCACCCGCTGCCCGGCGAAGTCGGGGCCCTCGGCGAGCTTGCAGGTGCCGTAGGCCTTCGCCTGCTTGCGGACGAAGAGGGCGGGCGTGCGCCGAGGATCCGCTCACGGCCGTCGCGATCGGGATGCCGCCCAGCTCGAGCCCGCCGAGCAGGTCGGTGTCGTGCGGCACCAGCTGGACCATCTCCCGCGCCACCCGGGCGAGCAGCAGCGGATCGGACTCGAAGAGGTACTTGTCGAAGTACTCGCTGCTGACCTGCCCCGAGCGCAGCGTGAACTCCCCGGTCAGGCGGCAGGTGGCGTCGATGTCGGCGGCGAGCGAGGTATCCGTGGTGGTCACCCATGGCAGGGTAGTCGGGGTGCTCGCGCAACGCCTCCAGGGAATCCCGCCGACGATCTTCTCGGAGATGTCGGCGCTCGCGGTCCGCACCGGCTCGGTCAACCTCGGCCAGGGCTTCCCCGACGTCGACGGCCCGCCCGAGGTGATCGCCGAGGCGGTGGCTGCCCTGGAGAGCGGGCACAACCAGTACGCCCCGGGCATCGGCGTACCCGAGCCTGCGCCAGGCGATCGCGCGGCACCAGCAGCGTCACTACGGCCTCGAGCTGGACCCCGACCGCCAGGTCGTGGTCACCACCGGCTGCACCGAGGGCATCGCCGCGGCGCTGCTCGGGCTGGTCGACCCCGGCGACGAGGTCGTGGTGCTGGAGCCCTACTACGACTCGCTACGTCGCGATGATCCAGATGGCCGGCGGCGTACGTCGTCCGGTCACCCTGCGCGCGCCGGACTTCCGGCTCGACCTCGACGAGCTGCGCGCGGCGGTGACGCCGAAGACCCGGTTCATGCTGCTCAACTCGCCGCACAACCCGACCGGCACCGTGCTGACCCGCCGAGGAGCTCGAGGCGATCGCCGACGTGGCGATCGAGCACGACCTGGTGGTGATCACCGACGAGGTCTACGAGCACCTCACCTACGACGGGCGCGAGCACGTGCCGCTGGCCACGCTGCCCGGGATGTTCGAGCGCACGCTCACCCTGTCGAGCGCGGGCAAGTCGTACTCGTTCACCGGCTGGAAGGTCGGCTGGGCCACCGGTCCGGCGGAGCTGGTCGGTGCGGTGCTGGCGGCCAAGCAGTGGCTGACGTTCACCTCCGGGTCGCCCCTGCAGCCGGCGGTGGCCCAGCGCCCTCGACGAGCACGGCGACTTCCCGACCGCGCTCGCCGAGGACCTCGAGGAGCGCCGCGACCTGCTGTGCGCCGGCGCTGCGGGAGGCCGGGCTGACGGCGTTCGCGCCCGAGGGCACCTACTTCGCGATGACCGACGTGTCCGGCCTCGGCTGGGACGACGGGATGGCCTTCTGCCGGGCGCTGCCCGGGCGCGCCGGCGTGGTCGCGATCCCCGCGCAGGTCTTCTACGACGACCCGGCGGCACCCGGCGCCGGTCGGCACCTGGTGCGCTGGGCGTTCTGCAAGGAGCGCTCGGTGATCGCCGAGTGCGCCTCGCGCCTCGCGGCCGCCGACCTGGGTGCCTGACTCGATCCTCGCAACCTTTCGGGCGCCCGAGGCGTAGTCGACGTAAAGTAAAGAAACGTCGGCTTCTCGGGGGAGCGATGTTCAGGATTCACTTCACACCGGCCGACCTGGTCCGGACTCGGATCGCGCGTGATCCGGACCCGATGTGGGAGGTGGTGCTCAGCCTCCACGTCCTGCGCACGCGGGGCGGCGAGGTGCACCTGGGTCCGTGGCGGCGGCACGCCGTCCGGTCCGTCCCGCATGCTCACATCTGGCGCCTCCTCGAGCTGTCACCACCGCTGGGGTACTTCCCCGACTTCCTCACCCCGCCCGGCGGAGACCAGACGCTCGACGAGGAGCTCGACCTCGCACTGTCCACCCCGCGGTCGCAGCTCTCGGGGGAGATCCGCTACCTGGCATCGCCCGGGCGCTTCCGCACCGGCGTCCGCCTCACCCGATGGCTGCGCGCGGTCGAGCGTGGGGACGCGGGAACGATGGCCGAGCTGGAGGCGAGCGTCAGGACGTTCCACCGCGCCGGGCTGGCGCCGTTCTGGGGCGGCATCCAGGCGGCGGTGTCGTCCGACCGGGCCGCCCGGGCCGAGCAGTACGCGATCGGCGGCCTGGACCGACTGCTGTCCACCCTGCACCCGCGGGTGCGCTGGCGGCCCCCGGTCCTCGAGGTCCTCGACCTGTACGCCCCCGACCTCCACCTCGACGGCCGCGGCCTGCTGCTCCAGCCGTCGTACTTCTGCGCGGAAACGCCGACCAAGCTGCGGGACTCCGGCGACCAGCCGGTGCTGATCTACCCGATCACCAAGCCGATCACCGGGCTGGCCCTGGAGGACCCGAGCGCGGAGCACCCCGCCGCCGCACTGCTCGGGCGCACCCGTGCGGCCGCCCTCGCGGCCACCACGGGCGGGTGTACGACCAGCGACCTCGCCCGTCGCTGCGGCATCGCGATCTCGACCGCCAGCCAACAGGCCACCGTCCTCCGTGAGGGCGGCCTCGTCCGGATCGCACGAAGCGGAACGACGGCACGGCGTCGAACGTCAACACGGGCAAGGCATCTCCGACAGCGACGGCAGCGCTCGGGACGGCGACCTGCCACGTCGGAGCACAGAGCTCCGTCAAGCACTGGAACGACGGGACCATGCGGTTCAAGAACGAGAGCACTGGGCAGTGCATCGAGGCCAACAGCCACGGTGACGTCTGGTCGAGCACGTCCTGCGACAGCTCGAGGGCTCAGAGCTGGTACTGAGCGGCTCGCGACGAATGGGCGGTCTCAGGTCCGAGGCCGCCCATTTGCTGCGCGGCGTACCACGCCCGCACCTCGGGCCGCGAGAGCAGCGCGACCGTCACCACGGCGGCCACGAACGGCAGCACCATGATCGTGCTGGCGAACATCCCCAGCAACGACACGGCGCCCGCCACACCCGCGGACACGATCAGCGCCCGACGCCCCCAGGCCACCCCCCGGAACGCCTGGACGGCGAACCCGGTCGCAACCAGGGCCCACGGCAGGAACAGACCCGCAGTGACGTACGACGCCACCTCGATGTCGCCGTCGGACAGGCCCTGGTCGGCGATGTCGGGGTTCTGCCGGTGCAGCTCGTCGAACAGCAGGTCGGGGGCGATCAGCAGCACCAGCACGGTGGTCCCCAGTCCGACGAGCACGAGCGCGCAGCAGGCCCAGGTGAGCACGCACGCCCAGACCACCGCCATCGGGCGGGCGGGCTGCGGCGGCGCCTCGAACACTGGCACCGGCGTGGGCGGAGGCTGCGTGCCGGCCTCCGGGGGCTGTTGCGTAGCGCGCTGCGCGGCGGACGACGCGGCCGCGGGTAGGGCGGGCAGTGTCGGAGGCGGCCGACCCTCGAACCAGTTCCGGGCCGGCTGCACCCACAGCATCACCGCCGCCGCGACGACCAGCGACGACACGATCCCCCCGGTGGCGAGCCCGGTGACCAGCAGCGGCACCGCGAGGATCGCCAGCGCGAGCCGGGCGCTCTTGGAACCCTGCAGCACCCAGAACCCCAGGATCGCCGCTGCCGTGGCGCAGGCGCCGGCCACCAGGCTGAGCAGCTGGATCAGGTCCAGCACCTGATCGACCGACAGCCCCAACGTGTCACCGGGCGGCTCGGAGATGAAGTCGGCCACCGCCTCCTGCGACTCGATGCTGCGCAGGCCCGACACCCGCTCGAACGCGGTGAAGACCACGACCGCCGAGCCGAGCATGATCATCCAGCCCGCGAGCGTCACCTGACGGGGGCGGGTCGGGGTGGCGGCCATGGCGTCCATTCCATCAGGGCCGGCCAACGCCCACAGCGCCGGTGGTCAGGTCGTCAGGACGAGTCCGCCATCGCCGACGTCGACGGTCACCCGGCCGCCGTCGACGACCTCGCCGCCGATCAGCATCCGCGCCAGCGGGTCGCCGATCGCGGTCTGGATCAGCCGGCGCAGCGGGCGGGCGCCGTACGCCGGGTCGTAGCCGGTCTCGGCGAGCCAGGCCCGCGCGGCGTCGGTGACCGTCGACGGAGATCCGGCGCACCGCGAGCCGCTTCTCGAGCAGCGCCGAGCTGGATGTCGACGATGTGGGCGAGGTCGTCCTTGGACAGCGCGTCGAAGATCACGATCTCGTCGAGCCGGTTGAGGAACTCCGGCTTGAAGCTGGTCCGGACGACCGCCAGCACCGACTCCTTCTTCTTCTCCGGGTCGAGCGTCGGGTCGACCAGGAAGTGCGGAGCCGAGGTTGCTGGTCAGGATCAGCAGCGTGTTGCGGAAGTCGACGGTGCGGCCCTGGCCGTCGGTGAGCCGGCCGTCGTCGAGCACCTGCAGCAGGATGTCGAAGACCTCGGGGTGCGCCTTCTCGACCTCGTCGAGCAGCACCACGGAGTAGGGCCGACGGCGGACCGCCTCGGTGAGCTGGCCGCCCTCGTCGTACCCGACGTAGCCCGGAGGGGCGCCGACCAGCCGCGAGACCGAGTGCTTCTCGGAGTACTCGCTCATGTCGATGCGCACCATCGCGCGGTCGTCGTCGAACAGGAAGTCCGCCAGCGACTTGGCCAGCTCGGTCTTGCCGACGCCGGTCGGACCGAGGAAGAGGAACGACCCGGTGGGCCGGTTCGGGTCGGAGATGCCCGCACGCGAGCGGCGTACGGCGTCGCTCACGGCGCGTACGGCGTCGGCCTGGCCGATCAGCCGCTCGCCGATGACGTCCTCCATCCGGAGCAGCTTGGCGGTCTCGCCCTCGAGCATCCGGCCGGTCGGGATGCCGGTCCAGGCCTCGACGACCTCGGCGATCTGCTCGGCGCCGACCTCCTCGCCGACCAGCGGCTCGAGGGTCGACTTCTCCGACGTCGACCGCCGCCTGGATCTTGCGCTCCAGCTCGGGGATCGACTCGTAGTTGATCTTGCTCGCGGCCTCGAGGTTGCCCTCGCGCAGCATGCCGCTCGGCCTCGATCCGCAGCTGGTCGAGCGGAGCGGCGCAGCTCGCCCTCGCCCTCCAGCGACGACTTCTCCTGCTCCCAGCGCGCCTCGAGCGCGCGCAGCTCCTCCTCCGCGGTCGGCCAGGTCGGCCCGCAGCGCGGCCAGCCGCTCCTGGGAGGCCTCGTCGCTCTCCTTCTCGAGCGCGAACTCCTCCATCTTCATCCGGTCGACCTGGCGGCGGAGCTGGTCGATCTCCTCCGGGGACGACTCGATCTCCATCCGCAGCCGGCTGGACGCGCCTCGTCGATCAGGTCGATCGCCTTGTCCGGCAGCTGCCGGCCGGTGATGTAGCGGTCGGAGAGCGTCGCCGCCGCGACCAGCGCGGCGTCGGTGATCCGGACGCCGTGGTGGGCCTCGTACTTCTCCTGGATGCCGCGCAGGATCTGCACGGTGTCCTCGACGCTGGGCTCGCCGACGAAGACCTGCTGGAACCGCCGCTCCAGCGCCGGGTCCTTCTCGATCCGCTCGCGGTACTCGTCGAGCGTGGTCGCGCCGATCATGTGCAGCTCGCCGCGGGCCAGCATCGGCTTGAGCATGTTGCCGGCGTCCATCGCGGAGTCGCCGCCGGCGCCCGCGCCGACGACGGTGTGCAGCTCGTCGATGAACGTGATGATCTGCCCGCCGGCGTCCTTGATCTCCTCGAGCACGGCCTTGAGCCGCTCCTCGAACTCGCCGCGGTACTTCGCGCCGGCCACCATCGCGGCCAGGTCGAGGCTGAGCACCCGGCGGCCCTTGAGCGAGTCGGGCACGTCGCCGGCGACGACCCGCTGGGCCAGCCCCTCGACGACGGCGGTCTTGCCGACGCCGGGCTCGCCGATCAGCACCGGGTTGTTCTTGGTACGCCGGCGACAGCACCTGCACCACCCGCCGGATCTCGGCGTCGCGGCCGATCACCGGGTCGAGCCGGCCCTCCTCGGCGGACTGGGTGAGGTCGACGGAGTACTTCTCGAGCGCCTCGTACGTCGACTCGGCCTCCTGGCTGGTCACCCGCCGGTTGCCGCGCACCGCGGTGAGGCCCTCGCGCAGCCCGGCCTCGGTGAGCCCGGCGTCGGCGAGCAGCTTCTGCGCGGCGCTCTCGGTGCCGGCCAGCGCGATCAGCAGGTGCTCGGTCGCGACGTAGTCGTCCTTCATGCTCGCCGCGAGGTCGAGCGCCGAGGCGAGCACCCGGGTCAGCGCCGCCGACGCCGCCGGCTGCTGGACGGTCGCGCCGGTCGCCCGCGGCAGCGCGACTGCAGCGCCGACTCGCGCCTGCGCGGTGAGCGCGCCGGCGTCCACGCCGGCCTTGGCGACCAGGGTGGCGGCGGTGCCCTCGGCCTGGCGCAGCAGCGCGACCAGCAGGTGGATCGGCTCGGTGTGCGGTGTTGCCCGCGGTGGTCGCGGACAGCTGCGCGGCCTCGATCGCCTCGCGGCTGCGCGGTCGTGAACTTGTCGGCCCCGAACTGGCTCATAGGGTCATTCTCCTGCTGTGTGACGTGACGGGAAGGTCTGTCTGATCAACGCGCACAAAGTTGAGTCTGTTCCACTCAACTCTGGAATTCTTGACTGCGGGCAGCCCGGGACCAGCGCGTGCCCGACGGGTACCCACCCACTGAGAAGGGTTTGGGTAAAGATCCCGGAAAACGCGTCCACGCCACCCGAGTCCGCTCGTACGGTTCTCAGATCGGCCGGGGGGCGGCGCGAGTGTCGGAGGAAATCCGCGGTGACAGCAATGTCCACCGCCCATGGGGCGAGCATGCTCGCGCGCGGCGGGTGCGGTCGGCCGCGTTCCGGCAGGCCGACCGCACCGCCGTTGTCCGCGGCGTCCGCGCAACCTGCGTTCGAACAGCGGGCTTCGCAGCCTCGTCCCACCGCCTCAGCCGCCGGACGGCGGCTCCGGCCCCTCGTCGCCGTCCGGCGGAGGGCTGTGCTCGGGAAACGCCTGCTCCGTCTGCTCCTCGTCGATCAGGCAGGTCCTGCAGAAGTCCTCGCCGAACGGCGTCAGGTGGATGCTGCGCCGGACCACCTTGGCGAACCTCACCGAGTGCATCGCCTCGAGCACGTCGGGCTGCGCCTCGACGACCTGGTACTCCAGCGGGTCGCGCAGCGACTCCCGGGAGAACCAGATCAGGCCGAGCCGGTGCAGGTTGTTGAGGTACGACGGCACCTGGTCGAGGTAGCGGCAGCCGGCGCGCGCGCCGACCATGGTCAGACCGGGCGCGATCAGGTGGCTGTTGACCATCCCGATCGGCCCGCCGGTCCGGACGTCGACGCTGGGCTGCGGGCCGCCCTCGAGCAGGAGCAGCAGGATCCGGCCCTCGTCGGGCGCCAGCTGCTCGAGGATCCGCTCGTACGCCGGGTGGCCCTGGTCGGTGTTCCACACGTCGCGGGACTGCTCGAGCAGCTCGTGGCCGCGCTCGCGAAGCGTCTTGGGCGTCTCGCGGCCACTCACCACCTGGCCGTTGACGACGGGAGGCTGCTCGACGAGACCGCCGAGCGACTCACCGGCGGACAGCAAGGCCTTGGCCATCGGCACCCCGGAGGAGACCGACCGGGCCAGCTCGCTGAACACGGCAACGCTGTCGCCGGCGTCCTTGGCCAACGCCACCGCCTCCTCCCGGCTGGTCATCGCCCTGCCGACCCGCAGCCAGGCCTTCGCCGAGGTCTTCACCCCCCATTCGGTGGTGTGCAGGGCCGCTGAGCCGGCCACCCGGGCCAGACCCGGCAGCGAGTCCACCGCGGGCTGCATCCGATAGGGCAGCCGCTGGCGCTCGGTCGGGGTGGGGTCCTCGCGTTCACTCATCAGCGTCATCATCCGCCCTGCGCCCCGAAGATCCACAAGTGCAGGAAGCCACCGGCGAGGCCCATGATCGCGCCATGCGCGTAGAGCATCCACTCGTCCTCCTTGATCGCCGCGCGCATCATCTCGACGAAGTCGCGCGGCGGGAGCTCCTTGGTGCGCGCCGCGAACAGCACCCGGATCTTCTCGGCCTGGCGCGCCGAGAACCCCGGATCCTTGAACGGGGTGATCGTGCGGCTGACGCCCTCCGCAGCCACGGAGTCGCGGATCGAGTCGAACCGGCTGGAGCCCACGGCGACGCGCACCGCCGCACGGGCCGGGCCCGCCGCCTGGTCGATCGCCGGCTTGAGGGCCGTGGCGATCATCTGGCGGGTGCGGTCGCCGCGCGGCCCGTCGAGCAGGAAGTCGCCGATCCGCTCGAGGGTGACGACGTCGTCGGCGATGATCCGCGCGTACACCTCAGCGGCCTCGTCCTGCCGCCGCAGGAACAGCCCGTGCACCTTGATGCCGAGGATCCGCTTCTCCTCGGGCGGCTCGAAGATCAGCCACATGCCGAGGGCGTTGGTGGTCCACCCGACGATCACGCCCATGATCGGCAGCAGCCACCACAGGTGCGCGACGCTGTCGATGATCGCGACCGGGATGCCGAGCAGGAACCCGAAGATGAACCCGAAGGCCACCATCAGGTTGAGCTCGCGCTGGCCGAAGTCGCGGAAGATGCGGACCACCAGCGCCGGGTTGGCGCGGAAGTGGTCGATCACCATGACCTTGATGTCGAGCAGCTGGTCGATGTGGACGCCGATCTCGTCGGTGACCTTGCCGACCACCGTCGGCAGCTGGGCCTGCACCCGCTCGATCACGGCGTCGCGCACCGGCCTCGGCAGGTCCCGCCACAGGCGCGGGTGCTCGCGGCGCATCACCTCGTCGACCAGCTCGGGGATCTCGGACCGGAAGACGGTGACGATGTGCTCGGCGATCTTCTCCGGCTCGAGCTGCTGGTAGAACTCCGCCGGCGTACCGAGCTTGGCGATCGCCTTGTCGACGGCGATGCTGCCCATCTTGGCCGCGCGGGCCGGCACGATGCCCTGCCAGCCGATGCCGCCCTGCAGGATCCCCGGCACCTCCTGCAGCTTCCGCGGGAGGACGCGTGGCGAGCTCGCGGAGACCGGGGACCCGGAACCCGTGGAAACGGACCGGCGAGAACAGCATCCAGAGCCCGGACCAGTTGATCAGGAAGCCGATGACGCCGGTGAAGATCGGGATCGACACGAAGGCGAACCAGTCGAGCTCGCTCGCCCAGTCGCTCAACCAGTCCACGCCGCGCTCCTCGCCCTGACCGCCCCATGGCGGCCGGATCCGCCGAGGCTAGTCGCTGGGTACTCCGAGTAACAGCAACGTCCACGCGAGAGTTACGGGCTACTCGCTACTCCAGGACGGCGAGGACCGCCTGGACCAACGCGTCGTTGTCGGCCACGTCCCGCACAGCGATGCGCAGGTAGGGCGGGAGCCCCTCGAAGCCCGGCTTCGCCGAGCAGTCCTTGACCAGCACGTTGTGCTCGATGAGGAGGCGCGAGGCGAAGTCGCGGGCACTCATGCCACCGCTGATCTCGCAGAGCACGTAGTTCGCCTGGGACGGAATCACCCGCAGGCCGCGGACGGCGGCGAGCTGTTTGGTGAGGCGATCACGCTCTGCCCGGAGCTCCGCGCAGCCGGCGGCGTACTCGGCCTGGAAGCGGCCGATGATCTGCAGGAAGTACTCGCCGAACGAGTTGACGTTCCACACCGAGAGTCGCCGGGAGATCCGGGCCAGGAGATCGGTGTCGCGGGTGGCCAGGATGCCGAGACGGGCACCCGGGACGCCGTAGCTCTTGCTGATGCTCTTCACGACGATCGACGACGGATACGCGTCCAGAACTTCCTGGTGGAGCAGGCTCGCGCAATGTCCCGGATCGGCGAAGTCCACGAAGGACTCGTCGAGGATCACCCGCTTGCCGGCGGACTCGGCGAGCTCCAGCAGGGCCAGGACCTCCTCGGACGTGAGGCATCGGCCGGTCGGGTTGTCCGGGTTGACCAGGACCAGCACATCGACCTGCTGCAGCAACCGGGCATGGTGGTCGAACCCGGTGTCGAAGTCGGGGCCGGCCGCGCGTGCCGTGATCACCTGCGCGCTGGGGAACCGCTTCAGGTACTCCTCGAACGTCGGCACGGTGACGCCGACCCGGACGGCGCCGAGCTCCTCGCCCATGGCGGTGATCAGCTCGGCCGCACCGTTGCCGACGACGAAGCACTCGGGGTCCCCGTCGAACATCTTCGCGGCGAGATGGCTTTGTACGGCCTGGCTCGAGGGGTAGTCAGACAGCAGCGCGTCGAAGGATCGCCTGAGCTCGTCGCGCAGGGCCATGGTCGGGAACCAGGGGTTGACGAGGTAGCAGAAGTCCAGCAGGTGCGGGAAGCGCCAGTACCCGCCGTGCCGGGCCAGATACCGGTCATAACGCTCGTCGTCCGGCGCGAACATGGTCTCGGCGATCTGGTAGTCCTGCATGTCGTCGATCTCGTACCAGCGCTCGCCCTCCACCGGCATGCCGACGAGGCCGTGGTTGTCGAGCCCGGCGATCACCCGGAGCACCTGCTCGTAGTACTCGTCCGCGCCGACCGACCGGACGTAGGCCTCCAGGAACGGTAGGTAGCGGTTCTCGATGAAGTCCTGGGACAGCTTGTAGATGTTGACGGTCTTGAAGTACTGATCCATCGCCTGACCGTCGACGAGATGTGTGGGGACGAACGCCTGGATCACGTGGTCAGGACCGAGGGTGACCATGGTTCCGTCCATCCAGGGCTGGTAGGCCTCGACGGCGACCACGTTCGGCGCCGGGTGCTGAAGCATTCGCTCGATGATGCGCGGCTCGTAGATCAGGTCGCTCTCCAGCAGGAGGGTGTCGTCCTTCGCCAGCTCGTCGGCGGCGAGGTAGAGCGAGTGGATGTTGTTCGTGGTGGCGTAGTCGACGTTCTCCACATAGGTCACCGGGGTGCCGCGGTAGTCGTCTCCGACAGCGTCGCGAACTCCTTGGGCGTGGTAGCCGACCACGATCACGATCCGGTCGACCTCGTGGTCGACCAGGGCCTCCAGGCTGCGATCGAGCAGCGTGCGCCCGTGCACCTCGACCATGGCCTTGGTGCGGTCGCCGGTGAGGTGACCCAGACGCCGCCCCATGCCGGCGGCGAGGATGAGTGCTTGCACGATTCGTTCCCCCAGTCGCCATGTCCCGGGCCGTGGCTTCCGTACGGGAGCCCGGCTCACGGAGCCTCCCAAGACGGGGGTTCAGAGGCATCCCCAAATGTGGTGACCACAGGGCTCCCTGCATCGGCTTCCATGGGAGCGTCAAGGAACGGGGAGCCCAGATGACTGTCCATACACCGCAGCCCGGACAACCGGTGATCGAGCTGTGGACGTACTTCGTCGTCGACCCGGTGGGTGTGCCGCTGTCGCGGCGGCTCGCGCGGATGCGCGTCGTCACGCCCAACCGGCTGACGGCGTTGGCGCTCGCCCTCGGCATCGCGGCAGCAGCATGCTTCGCGACAGGACGGCTGCGCATCGGCGGGGCTCTGTTCCTGCTCCGGTTCTTCGTCGACTGCCTCGACGGGACCGTCGCCAGGATCCAGGGATCCTGCTCGAAGCGCGGCGCGTACTTCGACCTCGGTGCCGATGTGATCGGCGTGACTGCGGGGTACGCCGCTCTTGGGTGGTACCTCGTGGACACAGGCCGGCTCGACCTGGGATGGCTGCTCGCCCTCCTCGGCTCCGTCGTGCTGTACAACTGGGTGCTGGACTACCGCAAGCGGTTGGCCTCGGAGGCCGGGCTCGGCACCGGCGGCGCGTCCCACCAGTGGTCGCCGTCATGGGCACCGTTGCGACGCTGGGTGACGTTCTGCAACAGCCGGGGGGTCTCGACGGTGCCGTGGGCCGTGGAGTCGGAGATCGCGACACTCGGCCTGGCGCCGCTGTTGCTGCCCGCCCACGTCCTGCCCTGGGCGATCATCGCGGCGCTCGCCTTCTACGTCTTCGCCGACCTGCTCAACGCCCGGCGGGTCTGGCGGATCGCCGGCCATCTCGACCGACAGGAAGTGACCTCGTGACCACCGCAGCAGCCGTCGATGTCGTCATCGCCACCCGCAACCGTCCGGAGCTGCTTCGGCGCGCGATCGCCGGAGTGGTGGCCCAGAGTGTCAATTGCGACATCACGTGCCACGTGGTGTTCGACCAGTGCGAGCCGGACGAGTCGCTCGCATCGGACTATCCGGGCCGCCGGGTCCGGGTCCTCACCAACAGCCACACCCCTGGCCTCGCTGGTGGCCGCAACACCGGCATCCTGGCCGGCTCCGCGTCCATGGTGGCGTTCTGCGATGACGACGACGTGTGGCTTCCCGAAAAGCTCGAGGTGCAGCTGGCGCAGATGGAAGCGGAGCAGTCCGACACATCGGTCACCGGCATCGTGGTCGAGTACGAGGACCGGTCGGTGGTTCGGGTGCCCACACCCGACCAGCTCAAGATCGAGCACCTGGTCCGGCACCGGGTGATGGCCGCCCACCCCTCCAGCGTGGTGGTCCGACGCTCGGCGCTGTCGAGGATCGGACTCGTGGACGAGCAGATCCCGGGCAGCTACGGCGAGGACTTCGACTGGCTGCTGCGAGCGGTGCAGGAGGGCCCGATCTCCGTGGCTTCCCAGCCGCTGGTCCGGGTGCGCTGGGGCGGCTCGCAGTTCTCCCGGCAGTGGCAGACGATCGTGGACGCGATCGACTACTCGCTCAACAAGCACGCGGTTTTCCACCGGGACCCCAGGGCGCTGGGCCGCCTCTATGGACGCAGGGCGTTCGCGCTCGCCGCGATGGGGAAACGGGCCGATGCTCGCCGAGCGGCCGTGCGTACGGTCAGGGTCGCTCCACGCGAGCCGAGGGCCTACCTCGCGGCCGCGGTCGCCTTCCGACTGGTCAGCGCGGAGCGCTTGTTGCACCTCGCCCACCGGCGCGGGCACGGCATCTGATCAGCGGCCGCGTCGCCAGACCACGAGGGCCTGGCCGGCGGGCGGGTCGGCCAGCACCGGGAGGCGGTTGCCGCCCCCGTCGGTACGCCGGCGGCTCGCCGCCAGGCGGAGTGCCTCGCGGGTCGCCTCGAGCTCCGCGATCAGCTCCTCGTTGCGCGAGGTCAGCGCCGCCACCTTGTTCTCGAGCTCCATGATCCGGCGTACCCCCTCGATGCCGATGCCGGACGAGGTCAGCGACGCGATCTTGCGGAGCCGCTCGAGGTCGTGGTGGGAGTAGCGCCGCCCGCCGCCACCGGTGCGGCCCGGGGTGATCAGCCCCATCCGCTCGTAGGTGCGCAGCGTCTGGGGGTGCAGCCCGGTCAGCTCGGCAGCGACGCTGATGACATAGACGGCCGCCTCGGGACTGGGCGGCTCGAACGGTGGCCGCCGGGAGGCCATCAGCTGGCTCCCTCGATGAGGTTGGCGCGCAGCGCGCTGCCGGTGGTCGCCGCGCGGTAGGCCTCGATCGCCTCGCGAGCCGCGGGATCGAGCTTGGCGGGCACCTGGACCTCGACGGTCGCGAGCAGGTCGCCGCGGGTGCCGTCGCTCTTCCGGGCGCCCTTCCCGCGGATCCGGAAGGTGCGCCCGTTGGGTGTGCCGGCCGGGACCTTGAGGGTCACCGGCGCCCCGCCCAGGGTGGGCACCTTCACCTCGGCGCCCAGGGCGGCCTCGTCGAACGAGATCGGGACGTCGATCGTCATGTTGTCGCCCTTGCGCCCGAAGATCGGGTGCGGAGAGACGCGGACCGTGACGTAGAGGTCACCGGCGGGACCGCCGTTCTCGCCGGCTCCGCCCTTGGCGCGCAGCCGGATCCGCTGGCCGTCCTTGACCCCGGCCGGGATCCGGGCCTGGATGGTGCGCGCCGACGTGCCCCGCCCGCTGCCGTGGCAGGTCGGGCACAGCTCGTCGTAGACCAGCTGCCGGCCGCCACAGACCGGGCAGGTCTCGTTCATGGAGAAGGCGCCACCGACCGACGAGACCACGAAGCCCGCCCCTTCGCACTCGGGGCAGATGTGCGGCTTGGTGCCCGGCTTGCCGCCGGTGCCCTGGCAGTCGGGGCAGGCGGCGTCGGACGTCAGCCGCAGCGACACCGTGACGCCGTCGATCGCGTCGGTGAAGCCGATCGTCGCCGAGGTCTCGACGTCGGGTCCCTTGACCGGACGCCGGGCCTGCTGGCGGCGGCCGCCGCCGCCGAAGAGGTCGCCGAACATGTCGCCGAAGCCGCCGCCACCCGCACGGTCGCGGAGCAGGTCCTCGAGGTTGAAGCCGCCGCCTCCCCCGCCGAAGCCGCCGCGGACCCCGCCGCCGGAGGCGTAGAGCGAGCGCATCTCGTCGTACTTCTTGCGCTTCTCGGCGTCGCCGATGACGTCGTAGGCCTCCGCGACCTCCTTGAACCGGTCGTGCTTGGCGGTGTCGCCCGGGTTGGAGTCGGGGTGGTTGGCGCGCGCCAGCTTGCGGTAGGCCTTCTTGATCTCGTCGGCCGAGGCGTCCTTCTTCACGCCGAGGACCTGGTAGAAGTCCTTCTGCGCCCAGTCGGCGCGGAACCCCGCGCCGTCGCCTGCATTGTCAGCCATCGCGCACCTCCCTTCCCGTCAGTCGTCGCCCTCGTCGGGGGTCTCGTCGTCCTCGACAGCGGGGGGTGCGGCCGCTTCGCTGACCGGGTCGACCACCAGCACCTGCGCCGCCCGGACCACCCGCTCGCCGATCTTGTAGCCGGCCTTGGCGACCACCTTGCAGGTGGTCACCTGCACCTCGGGGTCCTCGCCGATGTGCGAGAGCGCCTCGTGGATGGTCGGGTCGAAGGGGTCGCCGACCGCGCCGAACTTGGCCAGCCCGACCCCGGAGACCACCCGCTCGAGCTGCTCGGCGACGGCCTTGAACCCGCCCTCGAGCGGACCGTGCTCCCGCGCCCGGTCGATCGTGTCGAGCACGTCGATGATCGGGGTGAGCGCGGTGTACGTCGCGTTCTCGCGGACCAGCTCCCGGTCGCGGTCGACCCGACGCTTGTAGTTGACGAACTCCGCCTGCAGGCGCTGCAGGTCGGCGGTCCGCTCGTCGAGCTGGGCCTTGAGCTCGGCCGCCTCGTCGGGTGGCGCTTCGAGGGTCTCGTCGCCCTCGACGGTCGGCTCCTCCTCGAGAGGACCTTCCTCGACCGCCGGTGCCTCACCGGCGGCCGAGTTCGGCTCCTCGGTCACTTGGCCTCGCCCTCGCCGTTCTCGTCGTTCTCGCCCTCGGTCGGCTCGTCGACGATCTCGGCGTCGACGACGTCGTCGTCCTGCTCGCCGGTGGCCCCGGTGGTGCCACCCGCGGCGGCCTGGTCGGCCTCGGCGGCGGCGTACATCGCGGCGCCCATCTTCTGGCTGGACTCACCGAGCTTGGAGACCCCGGCCTGGATGTCGTCGGCGCTGGCCTCGGCGTTCTCGAGCGTGGACTTCAGCGCCTCGACGTCGGCGGTGACCTCGGTCTTCACGTCGTCCGGGATCTTGTCGCCGTTGTCCTCGAGGAACTTCTCGGTCGTGTAGACGAGCTGGTCGGCCTGGTTGCGGGCCTCGACCGCCTCGCGGCGCGACGCGTCCTCCGCGGCGTACTGCTCGGCCTCCTTGACCATCCGGTCGATCTCGTCCTTCGACAGCGCGGAGCCGCCGGAGATCGTCATCGACTGCTCGCGTCCGGACGCCTGGTCCTTCGCGGAGACGTGCACGATGCCGTTGGCGTCGATGTCGAAGGTGACCTCGATCTTCGGCACGCCGCGCGGCGCCGGCGGGAGGCCGGTCAGCTCGAAGTTGCCGAGCCCTTGGTTCTGCGCCCACATCGGGCGCTCGCCCTGGGCGACCTTGATCTCCACCGACGGCTGGTTGTCGTCGGCCGTCGTGAAGATCTCCGACCGCTTGGTCGGGATCGTGGTGTTGCGCTCGATCAGGTTGGTCATCACGCCGCCCTTGGTCTCGATGCCGAGGGAGAGCGGGGTGACGTCGAGGAGCAGCACGTCCTTGACCTCGCCCTTGAGCACGCCGGCCTGGAGCGCCGCACCGAGCGCGACGACCTCGTCGGGGTTGACGCCCTTGTTGGGCTCCTTGCCGCCGAGCAGCTCCTTGACCACGTCGGTGACGGCGGGCATCCGGGTGGAGCCACCGACGAGCACGACGTGGTCGATGTCCTTGATGTCGACACCACCGTCGGCCAGCACGGACTTGAACGGCTCGCGGGTGCGGTCGAGCAGGTCGGCGGTCATCCGCTGGAACTCGGCGCGGGACAGCTTCTCCTCGAAGTGCAGCGGGCCGGACTCGCCGTGGGTGATGTAGGGCAGGTGGATCGTGGTCTCGCTCGAGGACGACAGCTCGATCTTCGCCTTCTCCGCGGCCTCCTGCAGCCGCTGCTTGGCGATCTTGTCGGCCCCGAGGTCGACGCCGTTGTTGTCCTTGAACTTCTTGACCATCCAGTCGACGATCACGTTGTCCCAGTCGTCACCACCGAGGTGGTTGTCACCGTTGGTGGCCTTCACCTCGAGGACGCCCTCGCCGATCTCGAGCAGCGACACGTCGAACGTGCCGCCGCCGAGGTCGAAGACCAGGATCGTCTGGTCCTCGCCCTTGTCGAGGCCGTAGGCGAGCGCGGCCGCGGTGGGCTCGTTGACGATCCGCTGGACGTTCATGCCGGCGATCTCGCCGGCCTCCTTGGTGGCCTGCCGCTGCGCGTCGGAGAAGTACGCCGGCACGGTGATCACCGCGTCGGTGACGGGCTCGCCGAGGTAGGCCTCCGCGTCCCGCTTCAGCTTCTGCAGCACGAACGCGCTGATCTGCTGGGGGGTGAACGTCTTGTCGTCGACCTGCTGCTTCCAGTCGGTGCCCATGTGGCGCTTCACCGAGCGGATGGTGCGGTCGACGTTGGTCACCGCCTGGCGCTTGGCGACCTCGCCGACCAGGACCTCGCCCGACTTGGCGAACGCCACGACGGACGGGGTGGTGCGCGCGCCCTCGGCGTTCGCGATGACGGTGGGCTCGCCACCCTCGAGGACCGCGACGACGCTGTTCGTCGTACCGAGGTCGATGCCGACAGCTCGAACCATGTTGTTGCTACCTCCGTTTGGGGGCCCTTGCGGGCGGTGTGTCAGTTCCGGCGGCTGCGGCCGGAGTTGAGTCCTGGCGCTCAACTTTGCTCAGTGGGTTCAACGGTAGCGGGAGGCCCGCAATGTTCCCGTCGGCGGGTTAGGAGATTTCTCCGGGGCATGGAGTCCTGCCGGGTAGGTTCGGGGCATGATCGAGCTGAGCCCCGGCCAGGAGATGCCGCTGGTCGACGAGACCGGAGAGCAGCTGACCACACTGCGGATGGGCGTCGGCTGGGACCACGCCCCGACCGCGGGCTTCATCGGCACCGGCGCCCCCGAGATCGACCTGGACGCCTCGGCGGTGCAGTTCGGGGACGGTCAGGCGTTCGACTTCGCCTTCTACAACAACCTGAGCACCCGCGACGGGTCCGTCGTGCACGAGGGCGACAACAAGTCCGGCCGCGGCGAGGGCGACGACGAGCAGATCACGGTCGACCTGACCAAGGTGCACCGGCAGATCGACTCCATCGTGTTCCTGGTCAGCAGCTACCAGGGCCACAGCCTCGAGTGGATCAACAACGCCTACTGCCGGCTGGTCGACGACCGCGACGTCGAGCTGGCCAGGTTCACGCTCTCCCTCGGTGTGCCCGAGACCGGTCTGGCGATGGCCACGATCTCCCGCGACGGCAACGGCTGGAAGCTGCGTGCGATCGGCGAGGGCATCAAGGTCAAGGTGCCGACCGAGTCCGTGGCGGTGCTGCGCCGGTTTGCCTGAGCGATCCCAGCGTGACGCCACGCTGACTGACTTGAGGGGATAGTCCGCCGCGTTGGGCACCCCATTTCGCGCCCGAAGGGGTGCTCAGCGCGGCGGACTATCCCGCCACGGCGTGTCACGATCGAGTCATGCCGCGTCCCGGGCTCGCCGTCAGCGAGCCTGCTCGTCGCGCTGCTGCTCGCCGGGTGCACGGACGAGGGCGAGGCACCGGTCGCCGAGCCCCCGGCGCAGACGCCGCCCTCGCCCACGGAGCCTCCGGCGAGCACCACTCCCACCAGCCCCAGCACGTCGCCGCCGGAGTCGACGCCTCCGCCGCGCCCGGTGTCGCCGGACGACGCGCGGATAGGGATCGCGATCGAGGCGATCGACCACCTCGCCGGCCGGATCGGGCCGCGGCCGGGCACGTCGGCGGCGTACTTCCGGGCGGCGGACTGGGTGGAGGAGCAGTTCCGCAGGTCCGGCTGGGAGGTACGCCGCCAGCGGCTTCCACACGCCCGCCGGCGTTCTCATGGGTCGTGCCGGTGCCGGGCGGCCGGTCGGTCAACCTGATCGCGACCCGCGGCGACGTGCGGCCCGGCAAGCCCTGGCTGCTCGTCGGCGCGCACCTCGACACGGTGCCGCAGGCCCCCGGCGCCGAGGACAACGCATCCGGCGTCGGCGTCCTGCTCACCCTCGCCGACGCGCTCGCCGACCGCCGCTCGCGGCTGCCCGTGATGCTGGTCGCCTTCGGGTCGGAGGAGCCGCGCGGGCCGACCGACGATGACCACCACTACGGGTCGCGTGCGTTCGTCGCTTCCCTCACGCCCGCCCAGCGGGGCTCGCTGCGCGGGATGGTCTCGATGGACCGGGTCGGGGTGGGGAGCACGCTGCCTATCGGCAGCACCGCCCAACCGTCGTGGCTGCGCGCCGAGCTGGTGCGCGCTGCCGAGCGGGCCGGCGTCGACTACGTGGCCGAGACCGGGCAGCGCAGCAGCGACCACTGGTCGTTCGTGCGCGAGGGGATGCCCGGCGTACGACTGGGCAGCACGCCGTACGCCGGCTACCACTCGCCCGGCGACGTGCCCTCGGTGATCGACCGGGCCCAGCTGGAGCGCACCGCCCGCACGGTGCTCGCGTGGCTGGAACCCTAGGCTCGCCGCATGGACCGACCCGAGACCATCACCCGCTGGCACGAGGTCGTCGAGGCGAAGGACCCCGCGCTGCTCGACCCCCTGCTCGCCGACGACGCCGTCTTCCGCTCGCCCGCGGTGCACACGCCGCAGGAGGGCAAGGAGCTCACGACCGCCTACCTCCGGGCGGCGCTGGTGGTGCTCGGGCCGACGCTGACCTACCACCACGAGTGGTACGCCGACTCCTCCGCGATCCTCGAGTTCACCGCCGAGCTCGAGGGCCTGACGGTGCACGGCATCGACATGATCCGCTGGGACGACGCCGGGCGGATCAGCGAGTTCACCGTGATGGTGAGGCCCTTCAAGGCGCTGCAGAAGCTGATGGAGCTGATGCTCATCCAGCTGGTGCCTGAGTCCTGACCTCCCGCAGGATCGCTCGGCGGCCTCGACCCCGCACCTCCCGCGGCGCGAACGAGCCCGGGTCCATCCGGTAGGGCACCGGCCGGGTCCGGACGAGCTCGTCGCCACGCCAGACGGTCTCCAGGAAGACCCCCTCCATCGTCTGGGTCATGAAGTCCATGTCGAAGACGAAGTTGCCCAGCGAGTGGAACACCGGCACGCCCCGGATCTCCTCGGTGCTCTGCACCCAGTGCGGGTGACCGCCGACGACCAGGTCGGCCCCGGCCCGCACCAGGCGCCGGGCCACCGTGCTCTGGATCGGCTCGGGCCGGTGGGTGTACTGCGTGCCCCAGTGCGGAAGCACGACGACGACGTCGGCGCTCCGCGCCGCACGGCGTACGACGGAGGCGACGTGGTCGAGGTCGGCGGGCACCAGCGGGCCGGTCCGCGGCGGCATCCGCACCGACAGCGCCCCAGGCCCGCCCGGCACCGCGCGCGGGGTCTCGCCGATCGCGTTGAAGCCCACGAACGCGAACCGCACTCCCTCGCGCTCGATGACCACCGGCCGGCTCGCCTCCGCCAGGTCGGCGCCTGCGCCGAACGCGGCGATGCGCGACCCGTCGAACGTGCGCACCGTCTCGACCAGCGCCGTGCTGCCGTAGT
The DNA here is from genome assembly GCA_963813615.1 of uncultured Actinomycetota bacterium. GTDB lineage: Bacteria > Actinomycetota > Actinomycetes > Propionibacteriales > Nocardioidaceae > Nocardioides. The sequence goes on along the minus strand of CAWFAE010000015.1, from coordinate 184,048 downwards.
CGCCGGCGTGGTTGTTGGCCAGCGACAGCGCGTCGAACCCGGCCCGGCGCAGCGGCCCGAGGAGAGCGGGGGAGCCACCGAACGAGTCGCCGCCCTGGGTCGGCTCGCCGTTCGTCGAGAGCGTGCTCTCGAGGTTGCCGACGGTGATGTCGGCCGACCGCAGCCGATCGCTCAGCGGCGCGAGCGCGGCCGCGGCATCGGGGACGCCGCGGACCAGCATCAGGTCGCCCACCACCGTGAGCGTGATCCGCGGCGGCGGGTCCGGCTCGGGTGACGGGGTGGTCGGGTCGGGCGACGTGGACGGAGTGGCGCTCGACTCCTCCGCGCGCGGCTCACCAGCCGGGGCCGGGTCGTCGCTGCACGCGGCGACCAGCGCCAGCGACGCCGCCGCGAACAGGGCCGCGACGCCACGAGGTGTCATGCGGTCACGGTACGGCCGGGGTGGGGAATATTCGCTGTGACCTGGTTGTGTGGCAGGCATGACCGTTCCCTCGATCACCCTGAACGACTCGTCCACGATTCCCCAGCTCGGCTTCGGGGTGTTCCTGGTCCCGCCCGAAGAGACGGCGGCGACGGTCACGAAGGCTCTCGAGGTGGGCTACCGGCACATCGACACCGCGCAGATGTACCGCAACGAGGCCGGCGTCGGCGAGGCGATCGCGGCCTCGGGCATCCCGCGCGAGGAGCTCTTCGTCACCACCAAGCTCGACAACGCCCTGCACCGGCCCGACGACGCTCGGCGCTCGTTCGCCGAGAGCCTCGAGCGGCTCCGGCTGGATCGGGTCGACCTGTTCCTCATCCACTGGCCGCTGCCGACGCTGTACGACGGCGACTTCGTCTCCACCTGGCACACGCTCGCCGAGTTCGTGCAGGACGGGCGCGCCCGATCGGTGGGCGTCTCGAACTTCCTGCCCGACCACCTGGACCGGATCGTCGAGGAGACCGGCGTCATACCCGCGGTGAACCAGATCGAGGTGCATCCGTACTTCACCAACGAGGCGGGCCGTGAGCCGCGCGGCGGCACGGGGCCGCGGTGGAGGCGTGGTCGCCGATCGCCCGCGGCGACGTGCTCGACGACCCGGTGGTCGATGAAGATCGCCGAGGCACAGGGCAGGACGCCGTCGCAGGTCACCCTGCGCTGGCACCTCGAGCGTGGCGACATCGTCTTCCCGAAGTCGATGCACGAGGAGCGGATGCGGGAGAACTTCCAGCTCTTCGACTTCACGCTCACCCCCGACGAGGTCGCGGAGATCAGCGCGCTTGACCAGGGTCCGTCAGGTCGCCGCGGCCCGGATCCCGCCACCTTCGCCCGGACCTAGCCCGAGAGCTCGTCCAGCGCCCGGCCCCACGCCTCCAGCAGCCGGGCCAGCTGCTCCCGCTCCCGCTCGGTGAGCCCCGACACCAGCCGCTGCTCGTTGGCGACGTGCCGCTCCACCAGCTCGTCGACGAGCCGGCGACCCTTGGCGCTGAGTGCCACCCGGCGTGACCGCGCGTCGGTGTCGCTCACCGTCCGGGTGACCAGGCCGGCGCGCTCGAGCCGGTCGATCCGCTTGGTGATCGCGCCCGAGGTGACCATCGTGGTGGTGCCGAGCTCCCCCGGCGTCAGCGCGTACGGCGGGCCGGAGCGGCGCAGCGCGGCGAGCACGTCGAAGTCCCCGTCGCCGAGCCCGGCCGCGGCGAACACCGGGCGCAGCTCGTCGTTCAGGCGTCCGCCGAGACGGTGCAGCCGGCCGATCAGCCCCATCGGGCTGACGTCGAGGTCGGGTCGCTCGACGCCCCACTGCGCCATGATCCGGGCCACGTGGTCGAGATCGTCGGTACTCATCGACCTAGACAATATCTTACCTGGAAGGTAATATATCTTCCATGGAAGCTACTTCGGCTCGCACCCTCCTCGCCACGGCCGTCGCCCCGGTCGCCTGGGGCTCGACGTACCTGGTCACCGAGCAGTTCCTGCCCGCGGACCGCCCCCTCTTCGCGGCCCTGGTCCGCGCGCTCCCCGCCGGCCTGCTCCTTCTCGCGTTCAAGCGCCGGCTGCCGCGCGGCGACTGGTGGTGGCGGGCGATCGTGCTCGGCGTCCTCAACATCGGGCTGTTCTTCCCGCTGATCTTCCTGGCCGCCTACCACCTCCCCGGCGGCCTCGCGGCGACCCTCCAGGCCACCTCGCCGCTGGCCGTGATGGCCATGGCGGCGGGCATCGTGAACGAGCGGCCGGGCACGATCCGGATCGGCGCGGCCCTGATCGGGCTGGTCGGCGTCGCGCTGCTGGTGCTGCAGTCCCCGGGGCAGGTCGACACCCTCGGCCTCGTCGGGGCGTTCGGCTCGGTGCTCGTCTCCGCGCTCGGCTTCGTGCTGGTCAAGCACTGGCAGGCCCCGGTGGACATGCTGACGCTGGTGTCCTGGCAGCTGGTCGTCGGCGGCCTGGTGCTGCTGCCGGTCGCGCTGCTCGTCGAGGGACCGCCGCCGGCCGTCGACGCCCGCGCGATCGGCGGGTTCGTCTGGCTCGGCCTGGTCGGCACCGTGGTCGCCTACGTCTGCTGGTTCCACGGGCTCTCCCGGATGGCGGCCGGCGCGGTGTCGCTGGTCGGCCTGGTCAACCCCGTCGTCGGCACCGTCCTGGGCGTGCTGTTCGCCGGCGAGATCTTCGGCTGGGTCCAGGCGCTGGGCATGGCGCTGGTCCTCGCCGGGGTGCTGGCGGGACAGACCTGGGGTGCAAGGATGGCGGGGTGGATCGTGTCCGGGGCCGCGCTACGGCGGCAGTCCTCGCCGGAACCCGCCCTGGCCTGCGCGACCTCGAGGGCCTGAGCCGCTCCTTCGTCCCCGGCGCCTGACCGCGCCGATGCCCCCGCCCACGGACGCAGCCGTTCCGGCTCCGCGACATCGCGCTGGTGGCGTACGGACCGACCATCGTCGGTCGACCGGGTACGGCGCGGTGATGCCCGTGCTGGCGTTCCGGGCCCGCGAGCTCGGCGCCGACGTCAGCACCGCGGCGCTCGTGGTCGGCCTGCTCGGCGTCGGCATGCTGCTGTCCTCGCTGCCGTCCGGCGCGATCGTCGCGCGGGTCGGTGAGCGCCGGGCGCTGTTCACCGCCGGCATGGTCAACGCGGTGGCGATGGTGGTGGCCGCGGCCAGCCCCTCGGTCGTCCTGCTGGCGGCCGCCGTGGTGGTGAGCGGGATGAGCTGGACGATGTTCCTGATCGCTCGGCAGGGCTTCATGATCGACGCCGTCCCGGTGGGCTACCGGGCCCGGGCGCTCTCGACGCTCGGCGGGTCGCACCGCGTGGGCCTGCTGATCGGTCCGCTGCTCGGGGCCGGCGTCAGCCACCTGTTCTCGTTGGCGGCGGTCTTCCTGCTCGGCGCCGTCCTGTCGCTGGGCGCCGGGCTGATGGCGCTGCTGATGCCCGACCTCGGCTCGGAGAGCCGCTCCGCGCAGCGCGAGGCCGGGCACCCCAGCGTCCGGTCGGTGATCGCGCGACACCGGAGGGTCCTGCTCACGCTGGGCGTGGCCGTGGTGGTGATCAGCGCGTCCCGGTCGGTGCGCAACGGGCTGGTGCCGCTCTGGGCCGACCACATCGGCCTGTCCGCGACCACCACCTCGCTGATCCTCGCCCTCGCCGCGGCGCTGGACATCGTGTTCTTCTTCCCGGGCGGCTGGCTGATGGACACGCAGAGGCCGCGCCATCGTGGCGGTGCCCGTCGTGCTGTCGGTCGCCGTGGCCGCCCTGCTGATGCCGCTCACGCACTCCGCAGGCTCCCTGGCCGCGGTCGTCGCGCTGATCGCCGTGGGCAACGGGCTCGGCTCGGGCATCGTGATGACGCTCGGCGCGGACGCCGCGCCGGTGCTCGGCCGCGGGCAGTTCCTCGGCGCCTGGCGGCTGTGCGGCGACATCGGGCTGTCCGGCGGCCCGCTGGTGGTGGGCGCGGCCGCCGCCGTGGCGCCGCTCGCGGCCGCGTGCGTGATGGTCGGCGCGCTGGGACTGCTCGGGACCGGTTGGGTCGCGTACTGGACCCACCAGGAAGACCTGCGGCTCAGCCGATCCTGACCCGGACCTCGTTGGAGGTGTCGCCGGACTTGGAGTCCCTCACCCGGAACTTGTTGAGCCCCGGCTGGCTGGTCTGGATGTACGTCGTGAACGTCTCGTCGCTGACAGGTGTGGTGACCGGGAAGTCGTCCCACTTGCCGTCGGTGAACTGCTGGACCTGCAGGATCGCGCCCTCGCCACCGGGGTAGACACCCGTGAGGTCGATCGGCTCCATCGGGCCGACCTCGGTCTGCGCCGGCCGACAGCGAGATCGGGCTCTTGTCCTTGGTCTCGCTCTCCGTCGGCTTGCTCTCCGGCCCCTTCGGCTCGCTCTCCTCGGACTGCTGGCCGCCGGGATCCAGGGTGATCAGTGGACCGTCCGCGCGACCGGTCTTCTCCGGATGCGGGAGGTAGAGCGAAGCGTCCGACGACGAGTCGTCGCTGGCGGAATCATCGTCGCCCACCCCGAGCACCTGGGTGGCCGCGAGCGCGGCCCCACCGAGGACCAGGCCCACGGTCAGGCCGACCGCGAGCAGGGCGAGCAGCCCCGCGACGATGGGGTGGCGCTCGTCGGTCGGGCCATCGTTCTCGTCCTCGGCCACGCGTCTCACCCCCTGCTTCGCTCTGCTGTCGTGGCCATTGTCAGGGACGGCCCGCGAGCAACCAAGTCGAGACCGGTCAGCGGGGAGAGGACCACCACAGGGATCTCGCGGTCCGTGGTCAGCTGGTAGACCTCGAAGTCGGCGTACATCTCGACCAGCCGCGGCCACAGGGCCGCCCGCTCCTCGGGGTTCGCCACCCTCGCGCGGACCTCGCGCTTCTCCCGCTTCAGCCGGACCCGGGTCTCCGGGTGTGCCTTCAGGTTGTAGTACCACTGAGGGTTCTTCGGGAGCCCGCCCTGCGACGCGACGACCACCAGGTCGGGCCCGTCGACGAGGTAGAGGAGCGGGGTCGTGTAGGTCTCGCCGGACTTCCGGCCGACGTGCTCGAGCAGCAGGGTGGGCACCGGCTTGCGGAAGCCCGCCCCGATCCGCCACTTGCTGCCGATCCGGCCCCCGGTCGCCTTGAACACCACCACCTGCGCCCGGGCCATCGCCTTGATGACCTTCGGGACGACCGGGTGGGAGAGCTGCTCCTTGCGCTTGGCCAGCTCCTCCGGTGTCAGGCTAGATCCCATTCCCATCAAATCCCACGCCGCCACACCAGCTGCTCGTGCAGGTGCCGGCTCCGCCAGCCGTCGGGGGTGCGCACCATCGTGTGGTGGTAGAGCCCGCCGACCTCGACGATCGTCGGCTCCCCCTCACCCGCGCGCATCAGCATCGGGTTGTCGAAGTACGCCGTCACCTCGGCGGCGTCGCCGGACTCGTCGTACTCGATCGCGACCTGGCCGAGGGTGTGCATGTAGGCGGCGAAGAACGTCGGCAGGGTCTCGGCGAGCCACGCCTTGACCTCGGGGTAGGAGCCGGCGATGCCGCCGGTCTCGGTGTAGTCGATCGTGGCGTCCGGCGTGAAGACGGAGTCGAGCCCGTCCCACGTGTTGGTGTCGACGGCCCGCGTGTAGCGAATCAGCACGTCCTGGATCTCGAGCCGGTCGGAGATCTGTTGCAGGTCCACCCCGACACTCTGGCACAAACCTAGAACACGTTCTAGTCTGTGGTCCGGATGCGATTCACCTATGCCGAGGCAATGACCCAGGCGACGTACTACGCCCCGCTGGCCCAGGCGGCGGAGGCCGCCGGGTACACCAGCATGACCGTGGCCGACAGCCTGATCTACCCCAAGGAGTCGGACTCGCGGTACCCCTACACCGACACCGGCGACCGGGAGTTCCTCGAGGGCAAGGAGTTCATCGAGACCATGGTGCTGTGCGCGCACCTGTTCGCGGTGACCTCGACGCTCCGGCTGACGCCGTTCGTGCTCAAGCTTCCGGTGCGTCCGCCGGTGCTCGTCGCCAAGCAGGCCAGCAGCCTTGCCTACCTGTCCGGCAACCGGCTCGGTCTCGGCGTCGGGCTCTCCCCCTGGCCCGAGGACTTCGCGGCGCTCGGGGTGCCGTGGGAGAAGCGGGGCAAGCGCATGGACGAGTGCATGGACCTCCTGCGCGGGCTGACCAGCGGCGAGTTCTTCGGCTACTCCGGGGAGTTCTACGAGGTGGAGGAGCTCAAGCAGTGCCCCGCCCCCACCGAGCCGATCCCGCTCCTGGTCGGCGGCCACTCCGACGCGGCGCTGCGCCGGGCGGTGCTCAAGGGTGACGGCTGGATGCACGCCGGCGGCGACGGCGAGGAGCTCGACCGTCTCCTGGCCCGGCTCGCCGAGATCCGCAAGGCCGAGGGCGACACCCGCGACGACTTCGAGGTGCACGTCATCTCGTACGACGCCTACGACCCCGACGGCGTCCAGCGCCTCGCGGACAAGGGCGTCACCGACTGCATCGTCGGCTTCCGGGTGCCCTACATCATGGGGCCCGACGAGGAGCCGCTGGAGAAGAAGATCGAGCACCTGAACCGCTTCGGCGAGTCGATCATCGCGAAGGTCAACGCATGAGCGAGCGACCTCACAGCCCCACTCCGTGAGGCGATCGCCGAAGCCGAGAAGCTCATCAGCAACCGCCGACTTCATCAAGACCGATCAGGACCTGCTGGAGGGCTACGACTACCTCGCCGGCCGGATCCGGATGGCGATGCAGATGGCGTTCGACCACGACCTCGAGCGGCCGCTGTTCATCAACCCGACGCACCAGTTCTCGCGGCAGGGCCTCGACAACCCGGACGCCCTCTACTTCAACGCCTACCTCAAGGAGGGCGTCGAGTACGTCGTCGGCGGCGTCCGCGGCACCACCGCCGACCTGTCCTTCCAGGTGATGGGCGGTGCCTACAGCGCCGACTCGGCGGCCACGTCGATGCTCGCCTTCGACGACCGCGAGCTCGACGTGAAGGACGACGGCTCCTTCGAGTTCACCTACGTCGCCGAGCCCGGCGCGAAGACGATGATCGTGCGCGAGGTCTACAACGACTGGGACACCGAGGAGCGGGGCCGGCTCTGGATCGAGCGCGGCGACACGGTCGGCACGGCCGGCAACGGCGCTGACCAAGGAGCGGCTCGCGAAGCGGTACGAGGTCGCCGCCAAGCTGCTCACCGGGTCCATCCAGACCTGGTTCGCGTTCCCGCACTTCTTCCAGTACCAGGAGCCGGTCAACACGCTGACCCCGCCGAGGTCGACGCCCGGCGGGCTGGAGTCGCAGCGCTCCTCCATCGGGCACTACGAGCTCGCCGAGGACCAGGCGATGATCGTCGAGGTGCCGCGCTGCGACGACTGCGCCTACCAGGCGATCCAGATCGGCTCGGACTGGTACGCCTCCACCGACTACGAGACCCACCAGACCTCGCTGACCAAGGCCCAGGCGGTCACCGACCCCGACGGCGTGCTGCGGTTCGTGATCTCCGAGCGACCGCCCGGCGGCCCCGGCGGGATCGCCAACTGGCTGGAGACCACCGGCCACCGCACCGGCCCGATCATGCTGCGCTGGCAGCGCCTCGAGCGCGACCTCGGCCCCGAGGACGGGCCGACCGTCCGGGTGGTCGCGCTGTCCGACGTACCGAACGAGCTGCCGCACTTCACCCCGCTCACCCCCGAGGAGTACGCCGCGCGGATCGCCGCCCGGCAGCGCTCCGTGGCCCGAAGGATGCTCAGTTGACGACCACCGCCGATGCCCACGACGTCTCGATCGAGGAGCGCTACGAGCCCGTCCCCCTGCTGAAGGACAAGGTGGTCGTGCTCTCCGGCGTCGGCCCCGGCCTGGGCCGGGCGCTCGGCGAGGAGGCCGCCCGGATGGGCGCCGACCTGGTCCTGGTCAGCCGCACCGAGAAGCGCCTGGAGAAGATGGCCGAGGTGGTGCGCGGCCACGGCCGGCGGGCGCTCGTCGTACCCACCGACATCACCGACGAGGACTCCCGGACCCGGCTGGTGGAGCGGGCGCTGGAGGAGTTCGGCAAGGTCGACTGCCTGCTCAACAACGCGTTCGGGATCCCGCCGATGGACCCGATCACCCAGCTCTCGCTGGAGAGCCTGCGCGCGGCCAACGAGACCAACGTGTTCGCGCCGCTGCGGCTCTCCGCGCTGTTCGCGGACGCGCTGTCCGCCAGCCGCGGGTCGATCATCATGCTCAACTCCTGCGTGCAGTACTCCTCCGAGCCCGAGTACTCCGGCTACAAGCTGTCCAAGGGCACCCTCGCCCACCTCGCCTCCTCGCTCGCCACCGAGCTGGGGCCGCGCGGGATCCGGGTCAACAGCGTCGCCCCGTCGTACATCTACGAGGACGTCAACAAGGCCTACTTCGACTGGATCGCCTCGGAGTCCGGCCGCACCCACGAGGAGGTGTACGCCGAGAAGGCCGCGCCCACCGACCTGAAGCGGCTCGCCTCGCCGCAGGAGGTCGCCCGGGCCACGCTGTTCTACGCCAGCGACCTGGCCTCGGCGGTGACCGGCACGGTGCTGAACGTCGACTGCGGCGAGTTCCACGACAACTGACCCGGAAGACGGACATGGCCGACAACGTGATGACCCGCGAGCGCGCGGACGTCGGGTCGTACGACGACATCGTCGCGGCCGCGGTGCGCACCACCGGGCTCGACGACTTCGGCGGCACCGCCCACGAGGAGGGGCTGCGGATCCTGGTCGACGACCTGGCCTCCCCCGAGGCCGGGCTCACGCCGCGCGGCAACTACTTCCAGCGTTCCGAGGTGAAGAGCGCGCTGGTGGGCCGGCTGCTCACCCAGGCGCAGCTCAACCAGCGGCCCGAGCACGCCGACGTACCGATCGAGCGGCCGATCTTCGTGATGGGGCTCCCCCGCACCGGCACCACCGCCCTGCACCGGCTGCTGCACACCGACCCGGCGCACCAGGGGCTGGAGCTGTGGCTGACGCAGTACCCGCAGCCGCGGCCGCCGCGCGAGACCTGGGAGGCCGACCCGATCTTCTCCGCGATGCAGGAGGCGTTCTCGGCCCACCACATCGAGAGCCCCGAGTTCATGGGGATCCACTACATGGATGCCACCTCGGTGGAGGAGTGCTGGCGGCTGCTGCGGCAGACCGGCAAGTCCAACTCCTACGAGTCGCTGGCCCAGGTGCCGCGCTACACCGAGTGGCTGGCCGGCCAGGACTGGACCGACGCCTACCAGCGGCACCGCCAGAACCTCCAGCTGATCGGGCTCAACGACCCGGAGAAGCGCTGGGTGCTGAAGAACCCCTCACACCTGTTCGCGCTGGACGCGCTGATGTCCGTCTACCCGGACGCGCTGGTCGTCTACACCCACCGCGACCCGGTGGTGAGCATCGCCTCGGCGTGCTCGCTGTCGGCCGAGGCCACCGCGGGCCACAGCACGACGTTCGTCGGCGACACGATCGGCCGCACCCAGCTGGAGATCCTGTCCCGCGGCTTCCACGCCTTCCACGACGCGCGGGCGCGGTACGACGCGGCGCAGTTCGTCGACGTCGACTTCGCCGACCTCCGGAAGGACCCGGTCGGCACCGTGCGCAGTCTCTACGAGCAGTGGGACCTCGGCTGGAACCCCCAGGTGCAGGCCGGCCTCGAGGACCTGGACCGCGAGTCCAAGCAGGGCGCGGCCCGCCCCTCGCACCGCTACTCGCTCGACGACTACGGACTCACCGAGGACCAGGTCCGCGCCGCCTTCTCGAGATAGTCCGCCGCGCTGGGCACCCCCATTCACGTGAACAGGGGTGCCATACGCGGCGGACTATCCCGAAATTGGGATCAGCGGACGAACCGCCGGTACTGCTGCTTCACCTCCTCGGCGGTGGCCGCGCGGTCGAGGAACATCAGGCTGTCGAACCGGCAGTTGCAGGGGTTCTGCTCCCTGGTGTCCTGCGGGTAGGAGCCGCCGATCTTGTAGCCGCGCGGCAGGGTGTCGCTGGTGCCGGTGCCGTCGATCTGCCACGGGTCACCGGGGGTGACGTAGAACCCGTCCAGCGGCTTGCCGTTGCGGTAGAGCGCCATGTCGCCGGTCGTGTAGTCGAACGTCGCGGCGAGGTGCACCCACCGGCCCTGCGGGAGCAGGTCCTGCCAGTCCTGGGACGCCGCGAAGGTCTGCGACGCCCCCTCGTCGATCCGCCGGCCGAGCGCGACGAGCCGCAGCTCGCCGTCGACGTTGATCAGCTCCAGCAGCGCCCGTACGCCGTGCCCGTCGGAGTTGCCCGACAGGAGTCCGGCCAGCCCGACGGCGTTGTAGCGGTCGGCGGGGTCCGGGGTGTTCGAGTTGAGGTTGGGGTTGGTGCCGGTCATCTTGAACCAGCCCATCACCGTCGTCTGCTCGACACCGCGGAACGCCTCCAGCGTCGGGACGCCGTTCGCGTTCCAGACTCCCGCCTTCCAGTCGTCGTTGCCGGCGGTGGCCGGGTTGACCTGCTGGGTCTGGATCGAGTTGTTGCTGCCCGGGAAGGCGCCGTCGTCGACCCGCATCTCCTTGACCCCGTTGACCAGGTTGAACAGCGTCTCCGACGACCCTTGGTCGGCCTCGATCTCGTCGTTCTGGGTGACCGGGAACGGGTGCTCGAAGTCGTAGTAGGACACCAGGTTCTCCCGCAGCTGCGGCGACACCTCGTCCTTCCACGGCTCGTTGCGGGTGCCGACGACCTTCCAGACCTTCCCGTTCGCCTTGGCCAGCAGGTAGAGGTTCTTCCGGCCGTCGACGCCGAACCGCAGGTCGACCCGGGCGTCCTCGGCGAAGTCGGTCATCCGGAGCCGGTTGCCGTCGGTGTCCCACAGCTGCATCTCGTGGAGCCTGGCCTCGTGGCCGGTCTCCTGCTTCATCTGGGACGCCTCGGTCCAGAACACCCGCCCGTCGACGAGGTCGCCGAAGACGTACTTGCCGCGCAGGCCCGGCAGGTCACCGCGGTAGACCTGGCCGCCGCTGATCCCGTGCCCGCTGTCGGAGCTGCACGGCCAGCCCGGCGGCGGGTCGTGGTCGAACGCCGCGACCGGGTAGACGAAGCCCCACGACTCGTGGTCCTCGGGCAGCGAGTAGAGGTTGCACTCGTCGGTGCTGTCGTAGACGAAGCGGCCCTCGACCTCGCTCCAGCCGAAGTTGTCACCGGCCCGGACCTCGTAGACACCCTCGATCGCGTGCTGGCCGATGTGCCCGAGGTACATCCGGTGCTGACCACCGCTGTCCCACGAGAACCGGTGCGGGTCGCGCATGCCGAGCGCGTAGATCTCGCCGACCGCGCCCTCGTCGCCGACGAACGGGTTCGACTTCGGGATGCCGTACTGCCCGTTCGGGCCGTCGGTGCCGTCGGGGTCGATCCGCAGGATCTTGCCGTAGGGGTTCCCCAGCTGCTGCGGGATGTCGGTGTTCAGCCCGATGCCGCCGTCGCCGGACGCGACGTACAGCAGCCCGTAGTCGCCGTCCCGCTTGGTCGCGGTGGGGTTGAAGTCGATCTGCTGGATGCCGTGGATCTGCGTCGCGAAGCCGAGCCGCAGGATCTCGCGGCTGGTTCCGCTGGAACGTGTTCGCGTCGGGGTTGTTGGCGGTCCACTCCGTGACCACGCCGTGCAGGAACGTGTTCGGCTGCGAGGGGTACGTCGTCGGCTTGGTGCTGAGGTCCGCGAACTTCTCGGTGTGGACGGTGTAGAACTTCCCGTTCTTCTCGAACTCCGGGTCGAACGTGACGAACCCGAAGCCGCTGCCCATGCCGCGGCCGGAGAAGAAGTCGGGGAACTCGGCCTTGATGTCGAGGTAGAGGTGCCGCCGGCCGCGGTCGAGCAGGTAGAGCGGACCGTTCAGGTCGGGCACGTACTGGCGGCGGGTGCCGTCGGGCACGTCGCCGATGTAGTTGATCCGGGCCTGCCGCATCAGCCGGTGGTCGGTCGGCGCCGGAGTCGGTTCGGTCTTCGGGAACTGGTGGTACTCCTCCAGCACCAGCCCCAGCGACGACCGCTCCGGGTCCTCGGGGATCGGGTCGGAGATGGGTTCGCCCTCGGCTGCGGCCGGCGCTGGGCCGGACGAGCTCTGGGCGGACGAGACGGGGGCGAGCAGCGCGGCGGCGAGTGCCCCCGTCGCCGCGGCCACCCACCAACGTGACTTCCGCATGACTTCCTCTCTCCCCACAGCGGCTACCGTGGGGAATTCCTTAGAAGGACGCTGCCGGTTGCTGCCGGCAGCCCCGCCGGTCCCGCTCCGCTTCGCGGTCGCGGGACCGACGTGGTTCTGGGGGTGCTGCTGTTCAGCTGACGGACACCGACGACGAACACGTCGCGGACCCGGCCGTAGTTGTCGAAGGAGCCGAACCCGACCCGGCCACCGGCGAAGGTGGTGTCGGTGGCCGTCATCAACGGCTCGCGGGACCCGTCGACGTACACCGCGATCCGGCCGGTGCGCGCCACGTAGTCCAGGCGTACGTCGTGCCAGTCGGTGTCGTCGATCGCCGGCGGGGCGCCGAGGTCGGTGCCGTTCCACTGGTCGTCGATGCGCCGCCGGTCCGCGTCGTCCACCACGAAGATCCCGTTGTGCGGGTAGATCGTGTTGTCCTGCGAGAGGTGCGCGTAGTAGAAGCGGGTCGGCGACTGGTAGTTCCAGATCAGCACCACGTCGCGGTCGTTGCGGGTGACCGGCTCGTCGATCCGCACCTCGGCGCGGTAGCTGAGCGACCGGAGCTCCGGGCCCTTGGTCACCACGGCGTACTCGAACGGCCGGCGGGGTCCGGGCGGCGCCGTACCCCGCTCCGTCATCACCGCCTGACCGCGGTCGAACTCCCACTTGGAGTCGGTCAACGGGTCCCAGTGCTGCGGTGCCCGCGGCACCACGATCGCGATGGGGGAACCGGAGTGGGTGCCGCTCGCACCCGCCGGAGCGGCCATCAGGCCGGCCACCACCGACACCAGCGCGCCGAGGACGGCGGCTGTTCGTTTCCTGCTCATGTGCATCCCTTCCCGAGTCGGGGCACGTCGGAGGTGTGTCCTACGACCCCACTGACAGTGGGGCCAGGAACGGCTCCACCAGTTCCACGTAGCGCCGGCTCAAGGTCTCGACGACCTCGGCGCCGGGTCTCGCCCAGAGATCCGCGTTGAAGATCTCGACCTCCACGTCGCCGGAGTAGCCGGTGCCGGCCACCGCGGCGGTGAAGGCGGCGAAGTCGATGTGCCCGTCGCCGACCATGCCCCGCGAGAGGAGCGGGTCCGGCGGCAGCGGCGTGATCCAGTCGCCGATCTGGTACGACGCGATGCGGGCGCCGGCGCGGGCGACCTGGTCGAGCACGCCCGGCTCCCACCACAGGTGGAAGGTGTCGACGACGACGCCCACCTGCTCGACCGGGTGCTGCTCGGCGATGTCGAGGGCCTGCGCGAGGGTGGACACGACGCCCCGGTCGGCGGCGAAGATCGGGTGCATCGGCTCGATCCCGAGCCGCACGCCGCGGGCGCCGGCCTCCGGGGCCAGCTCCGCCACGGCGTCGGCGGCGCGGTCGCGGGCGGCGGACAGGTCGCGATCGCCAGCAGGCAGGCCGCCGGGCACCAGCACCAGGACCGGGGCGCCGAGGGTCGCGGCCTCGTCGAGCGCGCGCAGGTTGTCGTCGTGCGCCTCCCGTCGGGCCGCCGGGTCGGCAACTGTGAAGAAGCCGCCCCGGCAGACCGACGAGACCCGGAGCCCTGAGTCGCGCAGCCAGGACGCGGCGGACGCCAGTCCGGCCTCGGCGACCTGTTCCCGCCACACGCCGATCGCCGGCAGACCACCAGCCAGGCAGCCGTCGATCGCCTCGCGCAGCGACCACCGCGCGGTGGTGCGCTGGTTGAGGGAGAGCCGGCTCAGCCGAGGTGAGTTCATCGGCCCATCCCGTTGACCTCGAGCCAGCCCCGCATCCGGTACGCCGCCAGCCCCGGGTCGCGCAGCAGGCCGGCGGCGTCGGCGAGCTCGACCAGTCGGGCGAGGTGCAGGGCGCTACGAGCCGACTGCAGGCCGCCGACCATGGTGAACCCGGGCTGGTGGCCGTTGAGCCAGGCCAGGAACGCGATCCCGGTCTTGTAGTGGTAGGTCGGCGCCTCGAACAGGTGGCGGGACAGCGGCAGCGTCGGCGCCATCGCCGCGTCGTAGCCGGCGACGTCGCCGGCGTCGAGCGCGGCGAGCGCACGGGATGCGGCGGGGGCGATGGCGGCGAACGCGCCGAGCAGCGCGTCGGAGTGGTGGGTGCCGTCACCCCGGATCAGCTCGGGGTAGTTGAAGTCGTCGCCGGTGTAGAGCCGGACCCCCTCCGGCAGCGCCGCCCGCAGCTCGGTCTCGTGCTCGGCGGAGAGCAGCGACACCTTGACGCCGTCGACCTTCGGCGCGTGCTCGCGGACCAGCTCGAGGAACGTTTCGGTGGCGACCGACAGGTCGCCGCTGCCCCAGTAGCCGCGCAGCTGCGGGTCGAACACCTCGCCCAGCCAGTGCAGGATCACCGGCTCGCGGACCTGGCCGAGGATCCGGCCGTAGACCTTGAGGTAGTCCTCGGCGTGCTGCGCGGTCGCGGCGAGCTCGCGCGAGGCCATCAGGATCACCTGCGAGCCGGTGAACTCGACGTACTCCACCTGCTCGGCGTAGGCGTCGGCGACCTGGTCGACGGTCGTGGCGCCCGGGCGATGGTCGGTGCCGGCGCCGGAGGCGATCCGGGCGCCGTACTCCCGGGCCTGCGCGGCGCTGACCCGGATCAGCTCCTGGGTCGCGGGCCAGTCCAGGCCCATGTTGCGCTGTGCGGTGTCCATCGCCTCGGCCACGCCGAAGCCGTAGCGGAAGAGCTCGCGGCGGAACGCCAGCGTGGCGTCCCAGTCGAGCTCCGCCGGCGCGCCCGGCGCGTTGTCCCGGCGCGGATCGGCCACCACGTGGGCCGCGGCGAACGCCTCACGGCTCGCGAAGCCGCACGGGTGGTCTACCCACTCGCCCGGCGGCCCGAGCCGGAGCGTGCGCCAACCGCCGTCCGCGGCAGGCAGGTCGAGCGCTCACCACGTACGGGTCTCCAGCGGCACCCGCCGGCCCTCGGCCGAGGACCGGAGCCCGGCCTCGACCAGCTCCAGCCCGCGCACGGCCGACATGAAGTCGTAGGGGTGCGGCCGGCCGGCGTCGACGTCGAGGAGGTACTGCTCCCACTGCGCACGGAACCCGTTGCTGAAGACCTCGTTGTCCGGCACCTCGTCCCACTGCGAGCGGAAGTCCTGGTCGGTCGGCTGGTCGGGGTTCCACACCGGCTTGGGCGTGCGCACTCGCGGCTGCACCCGGCAGCCGAACAGCCCGGCCACCGCCGAGCCCTGGGTGCCGTCGACCTGGAACTCCACCAGCTCCTTGCGGTCGACCCGGACCGCCCACGAGGAGTTCATCTGCACCACGACGTCGCCGATCTCGAAGATCGCGTACGCCGCGTCGTCGGCCGTGGCGTCGTACCGGCTGCCCTGCTCGTCCCACCGCTCGGGGATGTGGGTGACCGTCTTCGCGATCACCGAGTCGACCCGGCCGAAGAGGTGCTCGAAGACGTAGTTCCAGTGGCAGAACATGTCCAGGACCATCCCGCCACCGTCGGCGGCGCGGTAGTTCCAGCTGGGCCGCTGCGAGGGGATCCAGTCGCCCTCGAAGACCCAGTAGCCGAACTCGCCGCGGACCGAGAGGACCCGGCCGAAGAAGCCACCATCCACGAGCCGCTTCAGCTTCATCAGCCCGGGCAGGAAGATCTTGTCGTGCACGACGCCGTTCACGGTGCCGGCCGCCGCACCCGCCTCGGCGATCTCCAGTCCCTCCCCGACCGACTCGGCCAGCGGCTTCTCGGTGTAGACGTGCTTGCCCGCGGCCAGCGCCTTGAGGATCGACTTCTTCCGCTCGGAGGTCACCAGCGCGTCGAAGTAGACGTCCGCGGTGTCGTCGGCGAGCGCCTCGTCGAGGTCGGTGGTGATCTCGGCGATGCCGTAGCGGTCGGCGAGGTCGGCCAGCTTGTCGCGGTTGCGACCGACCAGCACCGGCTCCACCTGGAGCCGAGAACCGTCCGGTCGCTCGATGCCACCCTCGTCGCGGATCGCCAGGACCGACCGCACCAGGTGCTGCCGGTGGCCCATCCGGCCGGTGACGCCGTTCATGATGATGCGCAGGGTGCGGTCGGTCATCGGACTGCCCTCTCCTCGTTCGTCACGGTCGCGGGTCGGCCGCCGAGGTAGAGCTCGGCAAGCTGGGGGTCGGCGAGCAGCTCGGGCGCGGGCCCGGTGATGTGCACCCGGCCCAGGTCGAGCACGCAGCCGACGTCGGCGGTCTCGAGCGCCCGGCGGGCGTTCTGCTCGACCAGGAGTACGGCGATGCCGGCGTCGCGCATCCGCACCACCTGCTCGAAGACCTTGCTGGTGGTCTTGGGGTCCAGGCCCATGCTGGGCTCGTCGAGGAGCACCACGCGCGGGCTCACCATCAGCGACCGGGCGAACTCGACCTGCTTCTGCTGGCCGCCCGACAGGGCGCCGGCCAGGGCGTCCCAGCGCTCGGCGACCACCGGGAACAGCGTCTTGACGAAGTCGATCCGCTCGTCGATCACCGCCTTGTCGCGCACCGTGTAGGCGCCGAGCTGCACGTTCTCGGCGACGGTCATCTCCTTGAAGACCGAGTGGCCCTGCAGCACGTGGGAGAGGCCGTTGCGGATCATGTCCTGCGGGCCGTGGCGGGTCACGTCGACGCCGGCCACCCGGATCGTGCCCGGCGCGCGGGGTGAGCATGCCGCTGGCGACCTTGAGCACCGTGGACTTGCCGGCACCGTTCGGGCCGACCAGGCACACGATCTCGGCCGGTCGCACCTCACGGTCAGCCCGCGCAGCACCAGGGCGGCGCGCCCGTAGCCGGCCTCGATCTCGTCGAGCTCGAGGAGGTAGTCGGGGGTGGGGGTCTCAGACGCCAAGGTAGGCCTCCAGCACTCGCGGGTCGTTCTGGATCTCGGCCGGCTCGCCCTCGGCGATCGGGCGCGCCACGGTCGAAGACGACGACGTGGTGGCTCAGGCTCATCACCATCTCCATGTTGTGCTCGACGATGACGAACGTGCGGCCCTCGGCGTTGAGCTCGCGGACCAGGGTGCCGAGCCGGCCGATCAGCGCGGGGTTCACGCCGCCGGCGGGCTCGTCGAGCATGATCGTCTCGGGGTCGGTCATCAGTACGCCGGCGAGCTCGAGCAGCTTCTGCTGGCCGTAGGAGATGTCCCGGGCCTCCGACCGCTCCAGGTGGTCGATGCCGACCCGGCCCAGCAGCTCGCGGGCCCGGGCGATGTCGCCGGCGTTGTGGCCGCCGCGCAGCCGGTGCAGGAGCCCCTCGGGGCGCACCCCGACCAGCATGTTGTCGAGCACCGTCATCCTCGGGAAGATCCGGCAGAGCTGGAAGCTCCGGCCGATCCCGGCGGCGGCGATCCGGTGCGGAGCGTGACCGGTGACGTCCTTGCCCCGGTAGGAGACCCGCCCGGAGTCGGCGCGGATCATCCCGGTGACGCAGTTGAAGAACGTCGTCTTGCCCGAGCCGTTCGGGCCGATCAGGGCGTTGATCCGGCCGTCCCGGAAGGCGACCGAGGCGCCGTCGACGGCCCGGACCCCACCGAAGGACTTGGTGAGTCCCTCGGTCTCCAGCGAACGCAACGTGCTCATCGGGCCACCTCCTGGGCGCGGCGGGTCTCCCGGGCGCGCTCGTGCAGGTCGGCGGCCGACTCCTCACGGATCGAGGTCGCCGTCGGCCGGAACCGGTTGACCAGCGAGCCGATCGCGGGCAGCACGCCGTCCGGCATGAACAGCACGACCAGGCCGAGCAGCAGCCCGAGGGCGACGAGGTGGAACTGGGTGTCGCCGTACTGGGTCTTGAAGAACTCCAGCGCGTAGCCCACGATCACCGCGCCGACGACCGGGCCGAAGAGGCTGCGGATCCCGCCGAGCAGCGACATCAGCACCATGTAGGAGCCGATCAGGATCGAGAACTGGAAGATCGGGTCGAGGTAGCCGAACCACAGCGCGTACATCCCGCCGGCCAGGGCGGTGAAGAACGCCGAGATCACGAAGACCACGAGCTTGTAGCTTGAACGTCGGCACGCCGAGCGACTGTGCCTTGTCCTCGTCCTCGCGGATCGCCTTCAGGCCCATGCCGAAGCGGGACCGGTCGATCGCCCACCACACCAGCAGGGCGACGACGACCAGCCCGACGTGCAGGTAGAAGAACCGCTCGTGCTGCTCGGGCCGGAGCACGTCCTCGCCGAAGGGCCGCGGCACGCGCAGCCCGGACGAGCCGCCGGTGACCGCCGGCCCAGCTCTGCGAGACCAGCAGCAGGATCAGCACCATCGCGATCGACACGATCACGAACGACGCGCCGCGGACCCGCAGGGAGGCGATGCCGATCGGCACCGCGAGCACGGCGACGCCCACGGCACCCGACGCCGAGCGCGACCCAGGGGTTGAGGCCACCGTCGATGATCAGCAGCGCGGTCGCGTAGCCGCCGAGCCCGGAGTACGCCGCATGGCCGAGCGAGATGTAGCCGGTGAAGCCGCCGACGAAGTTCCAGCCGACCGCGAGGGCGGCGTAGCTGGCGATCACCACGCCCACGGACAGGATGAAGGCGTCGGGCGCCATGCTGGGGAACGCCAGCACCAGCGCCGCGGCGGCGAGCAGCAGCACGGCCTTCCCGCCGAGCAGGACCCGGTCGAAGCCGGTGCGTCGCGCTGCGTCCCTGGGCTAGAAGCGCTGGGCAAGACGACCTCCGAAGAAGCCCTGAGGACGGATCATCAGGGTCGCGAACAGGGCGATGTAGAAGACGGTCTGGGCCCAGGTGGTGCCCATCGGCACCTGCAGCAGGCTCTGCGAGAGGCCGAGCAGGATGGCGGCGATCGCCGCGCCCGGGATGCTGCCGAGCCCGCCGATCACGATGATCGCCATCAGCGGGCCGATCCAGTGCCAGTGCAGGGACGGGTAGATCGTCGAGTCCAGGGAGAGCGCCGTACCCCCGATCGCGGCGGTGGCCAGCCCGAGGCCGAACCCGTAGCCGGCGATCCGGTCGGTGTTGATGCCGAGGAGCCGGGCCGCCTCCGGGTGCTGGATGGTGGCCCGGAGCGCCTGGCCGAACCGGGTCTTCTTCATCAGCAGGTACAGACCCAGGAGGGCGACGGCGGCGAGCCCGAACGCGATCAGCTTCACCACCGCGATGTTGGCCCCGAAGATCTCGATGCTGCTGCCGGAGTAGTCGAGCTGGATCCGCCGCTGGGTGCCGGTGAAGACGTAGCCGAGCATCCCCTCGATCGTCAGCGCGATCGCGAAGGTCAGCAGCACCGACATCATGGTCAGCGTCGCCGGCCGCAGCCGGGACAGCAGCAGCCGCTGCATGCGCGACGCCGGCCACGAAGAACAGCGGCACGGTCACCAGCAGTGACAGCAGCGGGTCGGCCCCGGTCTCGCGGTGGAAGTACCACGCGAGGTAGGCGGCGAGGATGAGGAACGCCGAGTGGGCGATCATCACCACCCGCATCACCCCGAAGTAGAGCGTCAGCCCGGCGGCCAGGAGGGCGTACAGCCCACCCAGCAGCAGCCCGAGGATGATGCTCTGCAGGAGCAGAGGACCTGACATCAGTGCCGCGTCACCAGGCCGGCTTGACGGGGATGAACTCGGCCTCGGCCTGGTCCTCGGGCAGCACGATCCGGATCTTCCCGTCGACGTACTGCTGGATCATGTGCGCGCTCTCCGGCCGGCCCTCGTCGTCCCAGCTCAGCGGGCCGACGACGGTGTCGACGGTCGCGTCGCGCAGGTAGTCGATCAGCTTCTGCTGGCACTCCGGCGACGGGTCGGCGCAGTCGGCCGCCTCGACCGCGGCCGCGACCACCTCACCGGTGGTCCAGGCGTTGGCCTCGTCCTCGGCCGGCGGCGTACCGTTGAGCTCGGTGTAGTAGTCGACGAACTCCTTGTTCTCCGGGTACGTCGCGTCCGGCGTGTAGCCGGTCGGCGAGAGGATGCCCTCGGTCTTGTCGCCGATGGCCTCGGGGAACTCGGCGTTGGTGGGCGCGGTCGAGAACGCCGCCAGCTTGGGCTGGTAGTTGAGCTGCTGCAGCGCCACGATCAGGTTGACGGCGTCCTGGTACTGCGTGCCGCCGACCACCATGTCGGCGTTCGAGTCCGCGATCTGCGCCGCGATGCTGCTGAAGTCGGTGGTGTTGGGCGGGTAGACCTCGTCGACGACGGTCTTGATCCCGGCTTCCTCGAGCTTGTCCTTCAGGCCGTACGCCGTACCCATCGCGAACGGGTCGTCCATGCTGGCGTAGGCGACCGACTTCGGGCGCTGGTTGGCCGGCATCGCGAGGATCTCCTCGGCGAGCAGGTTGTAGTGGTCGTCGGCGACCGCGGGCGCGGCGTAGAAGAGGTTGTCGAACCCCTGGGTGAAGACCTCCTCCGCCGCGCCGGCCGGCTCGACGAAGAGGTAGCCGTAGTCCTTGGCGACCTGGGCGGCCGGCACCACGAGGCGGGTCGAGAAGGGCCCGAAGACCAGGTCGACCTTCTCCTGGCTGATCAGCTTCTCGTAGTCGGAGGCAACCCGGTCGGCGCTGGACTGGTCGTCGAGGATCACCAGGCGCACGTCCTTGCCGAGCAGCCCGCCGTTCTCGTTGACGTACTTCGCCCAGGCCTCGTAGCCTCGCTGCACGCCCTTGCCGGGCTCGCTGAAGTCGCCGGTCAGCGGCAGCGAGATCCCGATGACGATCTCGTCGTCACTGGCCCCGTCGGAGCCCGAGTCGAGACCGCAGCCGCCCAGCGGGGCGAGAACGGCGATGCAGGCGGCGGCGCTGATCGCGAGACGCCGGGCCTTCCGAGAAGCAATCATCGGAGACACTCCTAGAGTTGAGTTGCGTAAGCGCTTACGTAAGCGGTTACGCTGGACCGTACACATCCGCGCACCGAGTGGCAAGGGTCACTTGCGAACTATCAGGAGGCCCCGTGCCACGGCAGTCCGGCCAGACCCGCCTGATCGACGTGGCCGTCGAGGCGGGCGTCTCGATCGCCACCGCGTCGCGTGCCCTCTCCGGCACGCCCGGCGTCAGCCCCACGGTCGCCGAGCAGGTACGACGCGTGGCCGACGAGCTCGGCTATGTCACCAACATGCACGCGCGATCGCTGGCGGGCGGCACCACCGGCGCGATCGGGCTGGTGGTCCACGAGATCGGCGACCCGTACTTCTCCGAGATCGCCAGCGGGGTGCTGCGGGTCGCGGCCGAGGAGGAGCTCACGGTCCAGATCTGCCACACCGGCAGGGACCCGGAGACCGAGCTCCGTCAGGTGCGCACCCTGGTGGCGCACCGGGTCGGCGCGATCCTGATCGCCGGATCGGGGTTCGTCGACCCGGCGATCGAGGCGCCGGTGCGCGACGAGCTGCGGCGCTACACCGAGATGGGCGGGCGGGTCGCCGTGATCGGCC
This sequence comes from uncultured Actinomycetota bacterium, assembly GCA_963813615.1. GTDB lineage: Bacteria > Actinomycetota > Actinomycetes > Propionibacteriales > Nocardioidaceae > Nocardioides. The sequence goes on along the minus strand of CAWFAE010000015.1, from coordinate 162,601 downwards.
GGCACCACCTGCGGGCCGACACCGTGCAGCCCGACAACACCGCGGGCGGACGGATGGTCACCGAGCACGTCCTCGGCCTCGGGCACCGCCGGCTGGCGATCCTGTCCGGCTCGCTCGGGCTGACCACGGTCACCGATCGCCTGGACGGCGTCCACGAGGCGATGCGGGAGGCCGGCCTCGACCCCGACGGCGTACCGGTCATCGCGGACGAGTTCACCCGCGACGGCGGCCGGGCCGGCGCGATCCGGATCCTGAAGGAGCACCCGGACACCACCGCCGTCGTGGCGCTGAACGACGACATGGCGATCGGCTGCCTCTCCGAGCTGCGCCGGGCCCGGATCGCGGTGCCGGGCCGGATGACGGTGACCGGTTTCGACGACGTGGCCGTCGCCGGCGACCTGGCGCCCGGCCTGACCACGATCCGGCTGCCGATGTCCGACATGGGCGCGCGAGCGCTGGCCCTGGCGCTCAAGGAGCCCGGGAGCCGGCCCCGGAAGCAGCGGGTGCCCGCCGAGCTCGTCGTGCGCGGCTCGTCCGGCCCCGCTCCGGGGCTGAGCGCCGGCATGAGGGTCGTCGTCGCGACCGACAAGTTCAAGGGGTCCCTGACCGCCGCCGAGGTCGCGGAGTCGCTGGACCGTGGGCTGCGTCGCGCGGTCCCCGATGTCGAGGTGGTCCGGGTCCCGGTCGCGGACGGCGGCGACGGAACGCTGGACGCCTTCGTGTCCGCGGGGTTCGAGCGGCACCCGGTCACGGTGTCCGGGCCGCGCGGCGAGCCGGTGTCGACGGCGTACGCCCGTCGCGGTGACGTCGCGGTCGTCGAGCTCGCCGACGCCTCCGGGCTGGGCCGGCTCGGCGCCGGGCTCGCGCCGCTCGAGCGCGTCCACCCGCGGCACCGGAGAGGCGATCCGGCTGGCCGTGGAGGCCGGCTGCCGCGAGGTCGTGGTCGGGCTCGGGGGCAGCGCCTCCACCGACGGCGGCGCCGGGCTCGTCACCGCCCTGGGGGCACGGATCCTCGACACCGATGGCCGGCCGGTGCCTTCCGGCGGTGCGGGCCTCCTCGAGGCCGCGCGCCTCGACCTCGGGTCGCTGCCCGACCTCCTCGATGGCGTCGCACTGACGCTGGCCTCCGACGTCGACAACCCGCTGCTCGGGCCCGACGGAGCCGCCGCGGTCTACGGCCCTCAGAAGGGCGCGACCCCGGCCGACGTCGAGCTCCTCGAAGCGGCGCTGACCCGGTGGGCCGACCTGGTGGCCGACGCCACCGGACGCGACCTGCGCGACGCCCCCGGCGCCGGTGCCGCCGGCGGCACCGGCTTCGGCGCGATGGCGCTCCTCGGCGCGCAGGTGCGGTCGGGTGCGGCCACCGTGCTCGGGCTCGTAGGGTTCGCCGACGCGCTGCCCGGCGCGGATCTGGTCGTGACCGGCGAGGGCTCGCTCGACGAGCAGAGCCTGCGCGGCAAGGCGCCGTTCGCGGTGCTTTCCGGTGCCCGAGCGACCGGGGTGCCCACGGTGGTCGTGTGCGGCCGCTGCACGCTCGCGCCGGACCAGATCTCCGGCGCCGGCATCTCCCGGCTGTGGGCGCTGACCGACCGCGAGCCGGACCCGGCGCGCTGCATGAGCCGGGCCGGGACCCTGCTGGAGGAGGTCGGCGAGGAGATCGCCGGCTGGCTTCACACCACCGGCTGACGCGGCCGTCCACAGACGGGAGCTCGGTCGGTTTCGACACCCGGCGGCCCCGAGCACGCTGCCCGGCATGACCTACATCATCGACCCCGACGTGCTCGAGCAGTCGAGTCGCGACCTGATCCGCCACGGTCTGGACCTCGACGAGGCGACCCGGATCCCGTTCCCTGACACCGGCTCCACGGCCGGCTACAGCAAGGACGCCATCGAGCAGCTCACCGCCCACGTGGAGACGACGGCCGGATCGCTGCGTGACGTGGGGGAGGCAGCCGAGCAGGTGGCCGCGGCCGCCCGGCTGACCGATGGTGAGGTGGGCGATCTCTTCGACCTGACGCTGGCCTGGGCGTTCCGATGAGCATCGACACTGCCGTCGACGGCGATCCCGGCAGCTGCCGTCGCACGGCCCGGAGGCTGCACGACCTGCACGATCAGCTCGACGAGGCCCGCTCCTACCTCGGCAGCCACCCTGCCCTTGCCCGCGCACGTTTCGACGGGCGGTCCGGGGATGCCTACCGCGCGCGATGTGCAGCGATCGGCCGTCCCGTCGACGCCGCCGCTGAGAGCTGCCGCGGCCTGGCCCGGGCGCTGGACGAGTACGCCGACGGACTCGACGAGGTGCTCGCGGTGATGGCCCGGGCCCGCGAGCTCGCTCGGCGGGAGCTGGTGCTGCACGGGCACACGATCCCCACGCCCGGCGGCTACGCCACCGACCGGCAGCGGCACGTCTACCGGACCGTCGCGGCCTCGGTCGCAGGCGCGCGGCGCGACGAGTCCCGGCTGCGGGACGCGTGGCTGGGCGCGCTCGCACGGTACGCCGTCGGGCCCGTCGAGGATCTGTGCCTGCCGTCCGTCTCCACTACGCCCTTCCCCGGAGCGCCGGAGCCGACGCCGCGAGCTCCGTCAGCGCCGCCCGCGACGGAAGTGGTGGCTTCGAGGCTCGTCACCGGCGCTCCTCGCACGCCCACCACCGTGGGCACCTCTACCACCCTGCCTCCCGACTCGGTGTGGGTGCCGTGGGGAGGCGGCGATGCGGCCTGACGACATCGGCATCTGCCTGCCGGTCACCTGGCGGCGCCGCTCGGCGCTGGCCCACGGCGTCGTGGTCAGCGCCCGCTCGACGGTGCTCCCGGCGAGCGGCGTACATCCCGAGCTCACGCTCCGCTGCGTCCCTGTCGACACCGACCTGGAGACGTGGCGGGCCGAGGCGATCGGCGAGCTCGCCGCCCGGCTCGTCGACTTCGACGTCGAGGACGACGACGCCTTCGAGCTGCTGGGCCGCCCGGTGGCCTACCACCGGTTCGCGCACCGGCTCGGCAGCGCCGACGTGCTGAGCGACCAGTGGGCGTGGCTGTTCGACGGGCTCGGGGTGGTCCTCACTTGTTCCGTGGCACGCGAGGACTACCCCGACTACTGCGACGTCTTCGAGGCGATCGCGGAGACGGTGAACATCGGCCCGCGGGCGGCGTGAGGACTCAGGCCTGTCGCGGCGACACCCGGACCCGGGCACCACGGCGAGGGACGCTGGTGATGTTGCGGACCTTGGGCTCGTCGTCGCCGACCGCGGTCACGTCGTAGGCGGCGAACACCTCGCGGAGCACGGCCACCCCCTCCATCAGCGAGAAGCCTGCACCGATGCAGCGGCGGACGCCGCCGCCGAAGGGGATCCAGGTGTTGGTGGGCGGGTTCTGGCCGATGAACCGCTCGGGCCGGAACCGCCACGGGTCCGGATGGTTGTCGGACTTCTGGTGCGCGATGACGATCGACGGCCCGACCGTCGCGCCCGCGGGCACGTCGACGCCGGCGATCGTGGCCGGCTTCATCAGGGTCCGCACCACCATCGGGATCACCGGGTGCAGCCGCATCGACTCCTTCATCACCGCGTCGAGGAACTCGTCGTCACCCTCGTCGGCCGCCTGCTGGCACCGCCGCAGCAGCGCACGGTCGCGACCCACCTCGTAGAGCGCCCAGGACAGCGCGGTCGCGGTGGTCTCGTGGCCGGCGAGCAGCAGGGTGACCAGCTGGTCGCGGAGCTCGGTGTCGTCGAGCGGGTCGCCCTCGTCGATCCCGATCCGGATCAACCGGGAGAGCACGTCGGTGCGGTCGTGCAGGTCGGGAGCGTCGCGGCGCTCGCGGATCTCGGCGTACATCAGCCGGTCGAGCTCGTACTGGTTCTCGACGGTGCGCTTCCAGACGCCGAACTTCTGGAGCCAGGGGTAGCCCCAGCCGAGCAGCACCGCCGGGCTGACGTCGACGGTGGCGTTGACCCGGGGGCGCAGCTCCGCCAGCCGGCTCTCGTCGGTGACGCCGAAGACCACCCGGAGGATCACCTCGAGGGTGAGCGCGTTCATCCGGTCGAGGGAGCGGAACTCCGTGTCCGGCGTCCACCGTTCCGACCTCGGCGCGGGCCAGCTCGGTGACCAGCGACTGGTAGCCGCGCAGCGCGTGTCCGTTGAACGCCGGCATCAGCAGCTTGCGAGCCCGCTTGTGCTCACCGGAGTCCTGGAGCAGCAGCGAGTGCTCGCCCATGATCGGGCCCAGGATCGCGTTGCCCTTGCCCGCGTGGAAGACCTCCGGATCGGCGGCGAAGATCTCCTTCGCCTGCTCGGGCTTGGTGAACATCACCAGCGGCCGGCCGCCGGGGAGCAGCCTGATCGTGAAGACGTCGCCGTACTTCTTGTGCAGGTAGGGGTGGAACTTGTGCCGGAACCGCAGCAGCGCCACGCTCTGCAGGAACGCCGGCCAGCGCGGACCCGGCGGCAGCGTGCCGTCGCCGACCGGCGGCACGGTGTCACCGCCGACGAAGCTGTTGCGTCCGAACCGCTGCGCGGTCAGCTCTGAGACGTCGTCGGTGATGGCCATCGGCTCATCCTAGGAGTACGTCGTGACGTCGAGTAGGTCGTGGATCGGCACCGGGTTGTCCCGCTTCGCCTGGCAGGTGAGCCGCTGCTGCTCGCCGTGTCGGGTGCGCACCCGGACGGCGTACGTCGTGCCCGCGACGTCGAACCGGGCGGTCGTGACGTCGTCGTCGCGGCTGGAGCCGAGGAACCGGACGGCGTCGTTGCGGGTCTCCTCGAGCCGCCGGCGCAGCCCGATCTCCGCGGCCTGCGCCGGCATGCCCAGCCCGGAGCGGCCGCGGAGGTGGTCGAGCTCGAGCCCGCCGGCCAGGTGGCTGCCGGCGACGCCGAGGGCGGAGACCGCGTCGAGTCGCCCGTAGTAGAGGCCGTGCGGGAGGACCAGCATGTTGGCCGCGAACCGGTCGCCGCCGATGTGCGAGACCTCCCAGGTCTCCTCGGGGTGCGCGGTCTCGAGCGCCGCCGCGACGGGCCGCCCGCGCTCCGCGCAGCAGGCGTCGTGCTTGCCGTGGGTGCAGACGCAGAACAGCGAGCCGTCGGTCGGCTCCAGGCCGATGGACCGGCCCCGGCCGAGGGCCGCCAGCTCCAGGTCGAGCACCTCGTGGACGTCGCTGAACGCGGCGGTCTCCAGCCACGGCGCCACCGGGTCGGCGTAGGCCGCGAAGACCCGGACCTCGTCGGTCCCGGAGCGATCGGGACGGCGGGCCAGCAGGACGCGCACCCCTACGGCATGGGAGGACAGGAGCAGGTGGTTGCCGAGCCCGTACGGCAGGCGGGCGTCCCGGAGCGCGTTGACGCCCCAGGCGCCGGTGTACTCGACGAGGAGGAACGCCCGCACGTTCGACGCAGTGCCGGCGACCGGCTCGTCGCGCAGCAGGCTGGCGCCGGCGCATCGGAAGCCGGCGCCGAGATCGGGCTGGGTCACGCCACCAATTCCAGCAGGCCTTCGCGGACCAGTCGCCGGCACAGCACCAGCCGGCTCTGCTCGTCGAGGTGCCCGGCCAGGTCGGCGGGGCGCAGCTCGGGTCGGCGTCGGATCTCGTTGAGGGCGGGTTCCAGCCAGCCGGGGACGTCGAGGGAGCGGTCGCCCAGCAGCACCTCGAGCCGATCACCGCGGCGGAGCAGGACGCAGGGGTGGCCGGGACGGCGCCGCAGCTGCGTGGTGTCGTCGAGGTCGCTCAGCCGGGTCGCGTCGACGAGGCCACCGGCTGAGCCGCGGCGTGCGGCCGGTGAGGAAGCGGCGTACCTCGTCGTCGACGGCGGCGCCGGCGTCGATGCCGCGCATCCGATCGGCGAGGGCGGCCAGCCGGTCGGCGAGGCCGTCGGCGAGCGCGGCCGGGTCGTCGAGGTAGCCGGCCGGCAGGTGGTCGTCGGGCACGTCGTCGAGCAACGCCGCGACGCTGCGCCGGGTCAGCCCGCGCCAGGTGAGCTGGTTGATGCCGAGGGTGACGTGCAGCGAGACCGTCTCCTGCGCCCGGGCGGCGTGCGGCGTGCCGGTGGGGAGGTAGACGCTCAGGCCAGGGACGAGGGTGAGGTCCTCGACCCCGTCGGCGGTGTGCACCTCCCACTGCTTGGCGCCGGCGGTCTGGAAGACGAACACGTCGTGGCTGTCGGAGTGGACCGCGAAGCCCTGGGAGCCCGGCGGGGTGAGGTAGGCGTTGGCCTGGCAGGGGTGGCCGAGCTCGAGCTCGAGCTCCGCGACCAGCCGGGTGAGCGGCGGCCAGTAGCGGTGCAGGCCCTGGAACACGATCGTCGCGCCCTCGTCGAAGAGCGCGAGCGCCTTGCGGGGGTCGACCAGCCCGGTGAGCGGCTTGCCGGCGAGCGTCGCCGACCGGGTGTACGACGACTCGGCGAGCACCGAGCCGTCCTTGGCCAGCCGGACGGAGGGGGTGCGGATCGCGGTCGCGGTGAGCAGGTGGTCGGCGTCCTCCATCGAGAGCAGGCCGACCAGGTCCGCGGGGTCCGCGTGGTGAACGTGAACGCGGGACGCCCAGACCTTGTCAAGGAAGGTCTGGGCGTCCCCGCTCAGCAGCTCGAGTGCGGTCAGGACGCGTCCCCGTCGGTGGTGTCGGTGGCGTCGCCGTCGGTGCCGTCGGCGTCGGTGCCGTCGGCGTCTCCGCCGTCGGTGCCGTCAGCGTCTCCGCCGTCCGTGCCGTCAGCGTCGCCGCCATCGGTGCCGTCGGCGTCACCCGTGGGCTGCGGGTCGTCGGCCGGGGTGGTGGTCATGTCGTCGTCGGAGAGGGGCTCTTCGGGCATGGGGTTCTCCTCGGTGAGTGCGGGTGGGATCAACGTAGTCCGGTATCCCCGGCCCCCGCATCCATGCCTGAGCGGTCAGTCGCAGCCGCAGGGAGTCGCGCCACCTACCGAACGTCGCGCGTCCGGTGATCCGGTGCACGGGCTTGGTGCGCTTGCCGCGCTCGAAGACCACGATGCTGTCGTAGAAGTGGATGGACTCGGTGGTGCGGGTGAACTCGTCGACCTGGAGCTCCTCGGTCTTCGAGTGCCAGGCGTTGAGCTGGTCGACCTTGTTCTTGGCGAACTGCATGAAAGTGCTACGCCGGCGGAACCCTCCGCCGTACCCGCCCAGTAGCTGGTGTGCGTGTCCTCGGTGAGGAAGCACCCGTCGTCGCTCATGTGGGGGTAGATGTGCCGGAAGGTCATCTTCTGCTGGCGCATCCGGTGCCCGCCGTCCTCGATGACGACGTCGATCGGTGCCCCGATCTCGGCGACCACTCGCTTGAGGAACTCCTTGTCCGCCTGGTCGCCGATCATGATCCAGATGTTGTCGTCCTCGAACTGCCGGCACCGCGGGTCGATGTCGACCCCGAAGATCTTCGCTGTCGGGCCCGAAGTAGTCCCGCCACATCTCCAAGGAGCCGCCCTGGTTGACCCCGAACTCCAGCACGACGACGGGCCGACCTCGGAACCGCTCGAAGTGGCGGTGGTAGACCTCGAAGTAGTGCATCCACTTGTGGATCAGGCGCGAGTCGTTGTTCCGGAAGTACTCCTCGAGCGGGTTCACGCCAGTCATGGTGCTACAGACCCGCTGCCGGCCGACCCTCGACCCAAGTCTGGCTGACCAGGGGGACCCCGGGCCGGTAGGCGAGGTGGACGTGCGTGGGTGCGTCGAGCACGACGAGGTCGGCCTGCTTGCCGGGCAGCAGGACACCTACGTCGTCGCGGTCGAGGGCGGCGGCACCGGTCGCGGTGGCGGCGTGGACCGCCTCGGCCGGCGTCATCCCCATCTCCCGGACCGCGAGCGCGATGCACAGCGGCATCGAGGACGTGAAGGACGAGCCAGGGTTGCAGTCGGAGGCGAGGGCGACCGCGACGCCCGCGTCGAGCAGCGCGCGGGCGTCGGGGTAGGGCTGGCGGGTCGAGAACTCCACGCCGGGGAGCAGGGTGGCGATGGTGCCGCTGTCGCGGAGCGCGTGCACGTCGTCGTCGGTCAGGTAGGTGCAGTGGTCGACCGCGGAGAGCCCGAGCTCGGCGGCGAGGCCGACGCCGGGTCCGGGGCCGAGCTGGTTGGCGTGCAGTCGCGGGCGCAGGCCTGCGGCGGCGCCGGCCGTCAGCACGGTCCTGGCCTGGTCGGCGTCGAACGCACCGCTCTCGCAGAACGCGTCGACCCAGCGGGCGTGCGGTGCGGCGGCCTCGAGCATCGGCCCGATGACCAGGGCGACGTACTCGTCGGGATCGCCCTCGGGGACGACGTGGGCACCGAGGTACGTCGTCTCCTCGGTGAACTGCCGCGCCACCGCGAGGCTCCGCGCCTCGTCCTTCACGGTGAGGCCGTAGCCGCTCTTGATCTCCACGGTGGTGGTGCCCTGGCGGCGCATCTCCTGGACCAGCCGGGCGACGTGGGCGGTGAGCTGCTCGTCGGTGGCCTGGCGGGTGGCGGCGACCGTGGTGCGGATGCCGCCGGCGGCGTACGGCTGCCCGGCCATCCTGGCCGCGAACTCCGCCGCGCGGTCGCCGGCGAAGACCAGGTGCGAGTGGGAGTCGACGAAGCCCGGGAGCACCGCGCGGCCACCGGCGTCGAGCTGCTGGTCGGCGGTGGGCGCGTCGGCGGCGGGGCCGACCCACTCGATCGTGGCCCCGTCGACGACGAGGGCGGCTTGCTCGATGATGCCCAGCACGTCGTCGGCCTCGGGGTCGTTGGTGACCAGCTCGCCGATGTTGGTGATCAGGGTGCTCATGGGCGGAGTCCTTCGATCGCAGTCGCCAGCTCGCGGCCGATCTCCTCGCGGTCGCCGTCCCGGTGGACGACGCGGCCGTCGACGATCACCTGGACGACGTCGGCGGCGGTCGCCGCGAACACCGCGGTCTGCTCGTCGGCGCCGGTGCCGGCGGTCCGCGGGGTGGTGGTGTCGAGGGTGACCAGGTCGGCGCGGGCACCCACCCGGATCTCGCCGGCGTCCGGGAAGCCGAGGCTGGAGTGGCCGGTCGCGGTGCCGGCGGTGAGCAGCTCGGCGGCGCTCCAGTGGCCGCGGCTCTGCTGCGCCAGCCGCTCGTCCATCTCGACCGCGCGCATCTCCTCGAACGGGTCGATCACGGCGTGGCTGTCGCTGCCCAGGGTCAGCGGGCTGCCCGCGTCGTGGAGCTCGCGGCTCGGGCCGACCCCGTCGCCGAGGTCGCGCTCGGTGGTGGGGCAGAAGCAGGCAACGGTCCGGGTGGTCCCGAGGTGGCGGATGTCGTCGGTGGTGACGCGGGTGGCGTGCACGGCCGTGGTCATCGGCCCGAGGACCCCGTGGTCGGCGAGCAGCTGCGTCGGGGTGGCGCCGTACGCAGCCATGCAGGCGTTGTTCTCCTCGGTCTGCTCGGAGACGTGCACGTGCAGCGGCCGGCCCTCAGCCGCCTCGACGACGACCGGCATCTGCTCGGCAGGCACCGCGCGGACGGAGTGGATCGCGGCGCCGATCACGGTGTCGTCGTTGCCGCGCAGCTGTTCGGCCCTGGCGGCCCAGCGCCCCACGTCGATGTCGGAGTAGCGCAGCTGCGCGGATTCGACCGGCGCCCCGAACCCGCTGCTGAGATAGCAGGTGTCCAGCAGCGCGATCCGGATCCCGGCCTCGGTCGCCGCCTCGATGAGGGCGTGGCCCATCGCGTTCGGGTCGTCGTACGGCGTGCCGTCCGGCTGGTGGTGCAGGTAGTGGAACTCGCCGACGCAGGTGATCCCGGCCGCCGCCATCTCGCGGTAGGTCGCCCGCGCCAGGGCGAAGTAGCTGTCGGGGTCGAGCCGCTGCGCCACGTCGTACATCTGCTCGCGCCAGGTCCAGAACGTGCCCCGGCCGCGCTGGGTCCGGCCCCGCAGCGCCCGGTGGAACGCGTGGCTGTGGCAGTTCGCGAGGCCGGGCAGCGTGAGGCCGGGGATGCGAGTCGCGGCGTCGGAGCGCCCGCCGGCCTCCACCCGCACGAACCGCCCGTCCTCGATCTCGACGAGTACGTCGTCGTGCACAGCGCCGTCGACCCACGCCCGCTCCAGCAGGTAGGCCGACGCCGTCACCGGGTCAGCCTCTCGAGCGTGTCGGCGAGCGCGGAGACGCCGACCAGGCAGTCGGACATCTCGGCGTGCTCGGCCGGGGAGTGCGAGACGCCGGTGGGGTTGCGGACGAACAGCATCGCGGTCGGGATCCCTGCAGCAGAGAGGATCCCGGCGTCGTGGCCGGCGGCCGTGGGGATGATCGGCCAGTCGCCACCGGCGTGGTCGGCGGCGATCGTCGCGGCCAGCGCCGGGTCGAAGGCGACCGACCCGGACACCGACTCGGGCGTCACCGTGACCGACGTCCCGTCCCGGTCCGCGCGCTCGGTCGCCTGCCGCGAGATCGTCTCGACCAGATCCGCCAGCGCCGAGTCGGTGGCGCACCGAGCGTCCAGCCACGCAGTGACCAGCGAAGGGACCGCGTTGGTGCCGTTGGGGGTGACCTCGACCCGGCCGAAGGTGGCCCGCTGCCCGGCCAGCCGCGCCTGCTTGTTGGCGGCCAGGGCGGTCATCGCGTAGGTCAGCATCGGGTCGACGCGGTCCTCCATCCGGGTGGTCCCGGCGTGGTTGGCCTCGCCGGTGAAGTCGAGCCGGTAGCGGCCGTGCGGCCAGATCTCGCTGCCCACCCCGACCGCGGCGCCACGGTCCACCAGGTCGCGGCCCTGCTCCACGTGCAGCTCGACGTACGTCGCCACGTCGGCCAGCAGCCCCGACGACCCGCCCGCCGCCACGTCGCCGAACGCCACCCCGTCGCGGTCGCGCAGCTCGCGCGCCGACTCCCAGCTCGTGGCACCCGTCGCGAGCCGGGAGCCCAGGCAGGCGATGCCGAACCGCGACCCCTCCTCCTCCACGAACGTCGCGACGCCGATCGGCCGCGCCGGCATGACGCCGCGCTCGCGCAGCGCGTCGACCGCGGCCAGCGCCGAGACCACGCCGAGCGGGCCGTCGTACGCGCCACCGTCGAGCACGGAGTCGAGGTGCGAGCCGGTGAGGACGCCAGGCCCGGAGCCGGCGTCCCACCACGCCACCACGTTGCCGATCTCGTCGCGCTCGACGCGCAGGCCGCGCGCCTCGGCCTGCTCGGCGAACCATGCGTCCAGCTCGCGCTCGGCCGTCGTGAACGGCTGGCGGAAGTAGCCGCCCGACGCTGCCGACCGGCCGACCGGGGCGAGGTCGGCCCACATCCGCTCGAAGTCGTCAGGCACTGTGGGCCCCATGGAGTTCCAGGACGTCGTACGCCGCCGCCGGATGATCCGCGACTACGCCGAAACGCCCGTCGACCCCGCCCTCGTGGACCTGGCCCTGGAGAACGCCACCCACGCGCCGAGCGCCGGCTTCAGCCAGGGCTGGGCGTTCCTGGTGCTCGACCGGCCCGAGGACGTCCGCCGCTTCTGGGAGGCGAGCGCCGACGACACCGGACTCCCGGACCGCTGGCTGGCCGGGATGATGCGCGCACCGGTGGTGATCCTGCCGTGCAGCAGCAAGGCGGCGTACCTCGACCGCTACGCCGAGCCGGACAAGGGTCATGCCGACCGCGACGAGTCCTGGTGGCCGATGCCGTTCTGGCACATGGACGCCGCGATGGCGGCGCTGCTGATCCTGCAGACCGCGACCGATGCGGGCCTGGGTGCGTGCTTCTTCGGGGTGTTCCGCGAGCCGGAGGTCCGCCGCGAGTTCGGCATCCCCGACCGCTACGACCCCGTCGGTGTGATCACGCTCGGTCATCGCGCCGACTCGACCGGCGCGGCCGGCTCTCCCTCGCGGCGCCGACGTACGCCGTGGACCGAGGTCGTGCATCGCGGACAGTGGGGGCACACCGCCAGTCCATCGGCGTAGCGCCCGGCGGTCAACGACCGTCCGCCCGCGCGGGTCTGGGATTCGAGACGACGTATCGTTGAAGCATGGCCGAGCGCGAGCCCAGCGACCGCCCGCCCGAGCACCCCAAGGACCGGGCGGCGAGCCGGGCCGCGGCCCGGAACCGGATCGCCCACCAGCAGACCTGGGTCGACCTGCAGATCCAGAAGGCCATGGCCCGCGGCGACTTCGACGACCTGCCCGGCAAGGGCAAGCCGATCGCCGACCTCGGCACCGAGCACGACCCCGACTGGTGGCTCAAGCGGATGATCAAGCGCGAGCAGGTCAGCGGGGTGCTGCCCCCGGCGCTGCAGCTGCGCAAGGAGGACGCCGAGCTCGACGACCGGTTGGACCGGCACACCGCCGAGTCGGAGGTACGCCGCGAGGTCGAGGAGTTCAACGCCAGGGTGATGAGGGCCCGCTACACCCCGATGGACGGGCCGCCTCTGATCACCCAGCCACGGGACGTCGAGGAGACGGTGGCCGCCTGGCGTGAGCGCCGGGACGAACGCAGGCGGAGCCCAAGAAACTGAGCAGAGAGATCCGTCATACCGACCGGTAGCGACCCGCTGCTACCTTCCGCAACATGACCGGCAGTTCACGCAGCGCCAAGGACTTCTTCGCCCCGCTGGCCGTGGGCGCGCCCGCCCCGCTCCGGGAGATCCCGGCCCGCCCGTCGCGGGCGATCCACTTCTTCGACCCTGGCAACCCGAAGATGGCGGCCAAGGTGCCGGACATGGTCGGCAAGGTCGACGTGCTGCTCGGCAACCTCGAGGACGCGGTCAAGGCGGAGAACAAGGAGATCGCCCGCGAGGGCCTGGTGAAGATCGCGCGCGAGACAGCCGACCTAGGTGGACAGAGCGGGCCGACCCAGCTGTGGACCCGGGTCAACTCGCTCGACTCGCCCTGGGTGCTCGACGACCTGACCACGCTTGGTCACCGAGATCGGCGACAAGCTCGACGTGATCATGGTGCCGAAGGTGCAGGGCGCCGAGGACATCCACTACGTCGACCGGATCCTCGCCCAGCTCGAGGCCAAGGCCGGCCTGGAGAAGCCGCTGCTCGTGCACGCGATCCTCGAGACCGCCCGCGGCGTCGCGAACGTCGAGGAGATCTGCGGCGCCTCCCCACGGATGCAGGGCCTGTCCCTCGGCCCCGCCGACCTCGCCGCCGACCGCCGGATGAAGACCACCCGGGTCGGCGGCGGCCACCCGGGCTACCTGGTCCGCCAGGACCCGACCGACGGTGACATCGAGGGCGCGCGGACGACGTACCAGCAGGACCTGTGGCACTACACGATCGCCCGGATGGTCGACGCCTGCGCGATGCACGGCATCTACCCCTACTACGGGCCGTTCGGGGACATCGCCGACGTGGTGGCGTGCGAGGACCAGTTCCGCAACGCCTTCCTGCTCGGCTGCGTCGGCGCGTGGTCGCTGCACCCGAAGCAGATCGCGATCGCCAACAAGGTCTTCTCGCCGAGCGTCGAGGACGTGAAGCACGCCCGCCGGGTGATCGCCGCGATGGGCGACGGCACCGGCGCGGTGATGCTCGACGGGAAGATGGAGGACGACGCCTCGGTCAAGCAGTGCAAGGTGATGGTCGCGCTGGCCGATGAGCTGGCCGCGATCGACCCGGAGCTGAAGCAGGCCTATGACGCCATCGAGGTGGACGCGTGAGTCGCCAGGACTCCAACACCTTCCGAGCGCGGCGCAGCGTCCTCTACATGCCCAGCTCCAACGAGCGGGCGCTCGAGAAGGCCAAGACCATCCCGTGCGACGGGCTGATCCTCGACCTCGAGGACGCCGTCGCCCCCGACGCCAAGGCCGCCGCCCGCGACAACGCCTGCGCCGCTGCCGCCTCGGGTGAGTACGGCCAGCGCGAGCTGACCATCCGGGTCAACGGCGCCGACACCGAGTGGCATGCCGACGACCTGCGCGCGGCCTGCCAGGCCGGCCCCGACGCGATCGTGGTCCCCAAGGTCAACAGCGGCGACGCCGTGCTCGAGATCGTCGAGGCGATGGCCGCGCACGGCGCACCGGAGCACACGAAGCTGTGGGCGATGGTCGAGACGCCGTACGCGATGCTGCACGCGGAGGAGATCGCGTCGGCCTCCGACCGGCTCGCCGTGCTCGTCATGGGCACCAACGACCTCGCCAAGGAGCTGTACGCCGAGCACGTGCCCGGGCGCCAGCCGCTGCTGACCGGGCTGGGTCTCGCCGTACTCGCCGCCCGGGCCACCGGCAAGGCGATCCTCGACGGCGTCTACAACGACGTGAAGGACCTGGACGGCTTCGCGGCGGAGTGCCGGCAGGGCCGGGAGATGGGCTTCGACGGGAAGACGCTGATCCACCCGGGTCAGGTCGACGGTGCCAACGAGGCGTTCGCGCCGAGCGAGCAGGCGATCGAGGACGCCCGCGGGATCCTGAAGGCCTGGGAGGAAGGCCGCGGGACCGGCGTCGTCACCTACAACGGCCGGATGGTCGAGAACCTGCACGTCGAGTCGGCGCAGCGCACGCTGAGCATCAACGAGGCGATCCGGGCCCTCCACGGCTGAGGATGCCCCGCCCGAGGTTCGGGTACCGGACCCCACTATTCACATAGTGGGAGGAGAAACTCAGCATGGTCATCCTTGGACTCATCCTGTTGATCATCGGCCTGGTGGCGGATATCCCGGTGCTGCTCACCATCGGCATCATCCTGGCCATCGTCGGCCTGATCCTGAACCTGGTGCCGATCGGCGGCACCCGGCGGATGTATTACTAGCTGACTAGCGCGGGAACCACACCCGGGCCCACCCCGTCAGAAGGGGTATGACCCGGGGGAGCGCAGCCGTCCTGCTCGGCGTACTGGCCATCTCGTTGGCCGGATGCGGCGAGCAGGACGGCGTGCGTTCCGGGGGCACCGGCGGTACCGGCACCAAGTCCACGCTCGAGTTCGCTCAGTCCGGCGGCTGCGGCGACGCCTACTTCTGGGCCACCACCGCCGACGACGAGCATGCGGTGGTGGTCTCCGTCGACCTCCAGGACCGCTCCACGTCCGGACCCACCGTCGTCGACGTCTCCCTCCCCGACCCGGCGGTCGAGATCGAGCTGTGGGAGGGCACCGGCCTGGGCTCGCTGATGTGCAACGACGTGATCGAGGGCGAGGTGACCGAGGAGACCCCGGTCGTCGAGGGCACGGGCACGATCACCGTGCAGCCCCGCCCCGAGGACGGTTTCGACCTCGTCGACGGCAAGCTCGAGCTCACCGGCCTGGTCGCCGACGACGGCACCGAGCTCCCCGACCTCGCGATCAAGACCACCAGCATCGGCTTCTACGCCGGATAGGGCTGCGAGGAGCCGGGGTCTCGATCAGGTGCGCGCCAGCTTCCGCTCGATGAGCTGCACATAGGTCTCCACGCCCGGCCCAGGCGGACCGTAGGGATCCCCGGTCTGGTGGGTGCCGTCTTCCAACAGCAGTGACAAGCCGGTACGCCGGTTCAGGGTGGGGTCGCGCAGCACCGTCCCGCGCCAGTCGATGATCCAGGTGTTCGGACGGCTCTTCGCCAACGACCGGGAGATCCGGTTGTAGTCGCGGAGCACCGCGTCCTTCCAGGCTTGGAACCGGCCGGCGCGGACCACCATCATCAGGTAGACGTTCGTCTCGGCGGGCAGCTTGTTGATCGCGTGGACCAGGCGCTCCTTGGTCCAGTCGGGGTTGAACGACCGGTTCGTGCCCAGCGCCATGATGAAGTCGGCCGGGGCAGGGTGGCTGCGCAGGTAGACCTCGATGCGCCGCCCGAGGGCTCGGACCGGTCGGCCGCCCTGTCCGTCTACGTGCCAGCTGGGCTGATGTTCGGCAAGCCAGGGGGTCACGCGCTTCGTGGTGGAGTCCCCGATCATCAGGACGCCGGTAGGGGTGGCTGCGGACTGATCCGCGAGGGCCACGGTCTCTGCCGGGTCCGAGTCCGAGTAGTGCGAGCACCATGGCGCCGAGGAGGGTGAACCTCACGAGCATCTGGTCAACATCCCCATGACGGCCGTTTGCGGCCATGATCTTCATCGTTCTTCCCGAGTGGTGATTTCTGTCCGGCTCCCTCGGCCGGGTCGGCGAAACAGTAGGGGCGAAATCACCGTGCGCAGGCATCGTCGAGGGCGTCAGGTCGAAAGATCACCCGAAGGGGTCATCTCGGGATCTTCGGCCTAGTCCAACCGGACCAGAACGGGACGTCGAACGGGTACAGCGGCTAGTCCGCCGTGTTGGGCACCCCAATTCGCGCGTCGAGGGGTGCCCGGCGCGGCGGACTATCCCCTCAGGCGTCCTGCATCGGCACCCGGACGCCGCGCTCCTCGGCCACCTCGACCGCTCGCTCGTACCCCGCGTCGACGTGCCGGATGACGCCCATGCCCGGGTCGTTGGTCAGCACCCGCTCGATCTTCTCGGCGGCCAGCGGCGTGCCGTCGGCGACGCACACCTGACCGGCGTGGATCGAGCGGCCGATGCCGACGCCGCCGCCGTGGTGGATCGAGACCCACGAGGCGCCGGAGGCGGTGTTGACCAGCGCGTTGAGCAGCGGCCAGTCGGCGATGGCGTCGGAGCCGTCGAGCATCCCCTCGGTCTCGCGGTACGGCGAGGCGACCGACCCGCAGTCGAGGTGGTCGCGGCCGATCACGACCGGCGCCTTCAGCTCGCCCGAGGCGACCATCTCGTTGAACTTCAGCCCGGCGAGGTGGCGCTCGCCGTACCCGAGCCAGCAGATCCGGGCGGGCAGGCCCTGGAACGCGACCCGCTCGCCGGCCATCGTGATCCACTTGCGCAGCCGCTCGTTCTCCGGGAACAGCTCGAGGATGGCCCGGTCGGTGGCCGCGATGTCGGCGGGGTCGCCCGAGAGCGCGGCCCAGCGGAACGGACCCTTCCCCTCGCAGAACAGCGGCCGGATGTACGCCGGCACGAAGCCGGGGAACTCGAACGCCCGGTCGTAGCCGCCCTTGCGGGCCTCGTCGCGGATCGAGTTGCCGTAGTCGAACACCTCGGCGCCCCGGTCCTGGAACTCCACCATCGCGCGCACGTGCGCGGCCATCGAGGCCTGCGCGGCCTTGGTGAACCCGACCGGGTCGGCCTCGCGCTGCGACTGCCACTCCTCGAACGGCACCCCGACCGGAAGGTAGTAGAGCGGGTCGTGCGCGGAGGTCTGGTCGGTGACGATGTCGATCGGCGCGTCCTGGGCCAGCAGCGCCGGCACCATCTCCGCGGCGTTGCCGAGCACGCCGATCGACAGCGGCCGCCGCGCGTCGCGCGCCTCGACCGCCAGCTGTACGGCGTGCTCGAGCGAGTCGGCCTGGACGTCGAGGTAGCGGTGCTCGATCCGCCGGGTGATCCGGGACTGGTCGCACTCGATGCAGATGACCACGCCGTCGTTCATGGTGACGGCGAGCGGCTGCGCGCCGCCCATCCCGCCGAGCCCGGCGGTCAGCGTGATCGTGCCGGCCAGCGTCCCCTCGTACGACTTGTCGGCGACGGCGGCGAACGTCTCGAACGTGCCCTGCAGGATCCCCTGGGTGCCGATGTAGATCCACGAGCCGGCGGTCATCTGGCCGTACATGGTCAGCCCGAGGTCCTCGAGCCGACGGAACTCCTCCCAGTTGGCCCAGTCGCCCACCAGGTTGGAGTTCGCGATCAGCACCCGCGGCGCCCACTCGTGGGTGCGCATCACGCCGACCGGCTTGCCGCTCTGCACCAGCATCGTCTCGTCGTCGCGGAGGTCGCGCAGGGTGCGCACCAGCGCGTCGTAGGACTCCCAGTTCCGGGCGGCCTTGCCGGTGCCGCCGTACACGACGAGGTCCTCGGGACGCTCGGCGTTCTCCGGGTCGAGGTTGTTCATCAGCATCCGCAGCGGCGCCTCGGTCTGCCACGAGCGGGCGGTCAGCTCGGTGCCATGGGGGGCACGGATCTCGCGGTTCATCGCAGCTCTCCGATCACTTCTTCGACGGCGCCGACGACGGCGCCGGACTGGACGAGCGAGACCGCGGTCTCGATCTCGGGGGACAGGTGCCGGTCGGGGCCGGGGCCCTCGACGCCGGACGACCGCAGCAGCCGTACGACGGCGGCGGTGGCGGGCGAGGGCTCGAGCGGGGCGCGCAGGTCGAGGGCCCGGGCGGCGGTCAGAACCTCGATCGCGACGACCCGGGTCAGGCCGTCGACGGAACGCCGCAGCTTGCGCGCGGCGGACCAGCCCATCGAGACGTGGTCCTCCTGCATCGCGCTGGACGGGATCGAGTCCACGGAGGCCGGCGCGGCCAGTCGCTTCAGCTCGCTCACGACAGCGGCCTGGGTGTACTGCGCGATCATCAGCCCGCTGTCCACGCCGGGGTCGTCGGCGAGGAACGGCGGCAGCCCGTGGTTGCGGGCCTTGTCGAGGAACCGGTCGGTACGCCGCTCGCTGATCGAGGCGACGTCGGCGGCGACGATCGCGAGGAAGTCGAGCGCGTAGGCGACCGGGGCGCCGTGGAAGTTGCCGTTCGACTCCACCCGCCCGCTCTGCCCATCACTGGCCGGCAGCACCACCGGGTTGTCGATCGCGGACGCGAGCTCCCGCTCGGCCACCGTGGCGGCGTACTCGACGGTGTCGCGGGCCGCGCCCTGCACCTGCGGCGAGCAGCGCAGCGAGTAGGCGTCCTGGACCCGGTTGCAGTCGGGCCCGCGGTGGGAGGCGACGACGCCGGAGTCGGCGAGCAGCGCGACCAGGTTGGCCGCCGACGCCGCCTGCCCGGGGTGCGGCCGGATCGCCTGCAGCTCCGCGGCGAAGACCCGGTCGGTGCCGAGCTGGGCCTCCACGGACATCGCGGCAGCGACGTCGGCCGTGCGCAGCAACAGCCGCAGGTCCTCGATCGCCAGCACCAGCATGGAGAGCATCCCGTCGGTGCCGTTGATCAGCGCGAGCCCCTCCTTGGCGGCGAGCTCGACGGGCGCCAGCCCGGCCGCCGCCAGCGCGTCGGCGGCCGGCAGCAGTCGGCCTTCGGCGTCGCGCACCTCCCCCTCGCCGAGCAGCGCCAGCGCGCAGTGCGCGAGCGGGGCCAGGTCGCCGGAGCAGCCCAGCGACCCGTACTCCCGCACCACCGGGGTGATGCCGTGGGTGAGCAGCCCGGCGAGCAGCTGAGCGGTCTCGAGCCGGATGCCGGTGTGCCCGGTGGCCAGCGTCGAGAGCCGCAGCAGCATCAGCCCGCGCACCACCTCCCGCTCCACCTCCGGGCCGGACCCGGCCGCGTGCGACCGCACCAGCGAGCGCTGCAGCTGGGTGCGCATCTCGGTGGGGATGTGCCGGGTCGCGAGCGCTCCGAACCCGGTCGAGATCCCGTACGCCGGCGTCGGCGCCGCGGCGAGCTCGTCGACCACGGCCCGCGCGCGTTCGATCGCCGCGGTTGCCTCGGTGCCGAGCACGACGGCGGCACCGCCGCGGGTCACCGCGACGAGGTCGGCGAACGACACCGGGCCCGGGTCGACGGTGACAGTGGACGGATGCTCCATGTCCCCGATCCAACTCGGGCCCGGTGTCGTGCGCCAGAGGCTCCGCCGAGACGAAGTCTCAGATCTCAGACGCGGGTCGCTTCCCCGACCCGCTTCGGTCGCCGCGCTCCGCGCCAGTGGCCGAGGTTCACCAGCCCGAAGCCGACGACGAAGATCAGCAGCGCGACGGCGCCGTACTGCCAGGGGAAGTCGCCGGCCTCGAAGGCCGGGTTGCTCGCGTCGCCGAGCGAGTCGAGCAACAGGTAGAGCGTCTGGAAGACGAACGCCCACAGGTAGGCGACGGCGTACGTCGTGCTCGCCGCAAGGCGGCTGCGCATGAAGTAGCCGAGCGGGAACGCGCAAAGGACGGTGACGACCGCGATCATGTCGGGCCCTCAGTCCGTGACCGGCGCGGAGCGCCGGTCACCGGAGAACATCAGCACGACGGTGGCGACGGTCCAGAGGACCGAGAAGCCGACCAGGGCCTTGACCAACGTGGGCACGTCGACGAAGAACGCCGGCAGGCCGGTGAGGGTCACCACGATCATCGCGCCGGCGGCGACCCGCAGCGCGACGCTGCTGCCGCGCCAGGCCATGACGGTCGCGACCAGGCCGATCACCCCGAGGATGCTGCCGATGACGAGGATCCCCAGTGGCGGGCCGGTCTCGCCGTCGGGTGCCGGCGTGAGGGCGGACGGGATGTTGGCGAGGCTGTAGATCCCGCACAGCACGAGGCCGATCTTCTGCTTGGTGTTGATCCGCGGGCGGGCCACGGTATCGATATTGGTGGACATGGTTCCTCCGGTCGAGAAGCGTTGTGGACCGGTCCACCGTGCGACCGCGCCGACTCCCTGCCGTAGAGCAGCCGTCCCCGGCCGGTTCCCGGCCACCCCGGTCAGCAGAGGAAGTTCTTCCCGGGCGCATCGGGCACGCCTGCGGCGATGATGGAGGAGTGACGATCCGGGTGCTGCTCGCCGACGACCACCCCGTGGTGCGGCGCGGGCTGGCCGCGCTGCTCGGCACGCTGCCGGAATTCGAGGTCGTGGGCGAGGCGGTCGACGGCGAGGAAGCCATCCGGGAGGCCCAGCTGACCCGCCCCGACGTGGTGCTGATGGACGTCCGGATGCCCGGCATCGACGGGGTCGCCGCCACCCGCCGCCTGCGCGAGACGGTGCCGGACACAGCGGTCCTGGTCCTGACGATGTACGACGACGACGCCACCGTCTTCACCGCGATGCAGGCCGGCGCGCGCGGCTACCTGCTCAAGGGCGCCGAGCAGGACGAGATCGCCGACGCGATCCGCGCGGTGGTGCGCGGCCAGGCCATCTTCGGTCCGGGCATCGCCTCGCGACTGCTCGAGCACTTCGCGAACCCTCCGGCTCCGCGGCCGCGGAGCCCTTCCCCGAGCTGACCCCGCGCGAGCGCGAGATCCTCGAGCTGCTCGCCGAGGGGCGGCGTACCGCCGACATCGCGGGCACCCTCCACCTCTCGCCGAAGACCGTCTCCAACAACCTGACCACCATCTTCGCCAAGCTCGAGGTGGCCGACCGCACCGCGGCGGTGATCCGGGCCCGCGAGCGCGGCCTGGGCGGCTGAGCCGTGGAGCCGTTCCCGCTGGGGCTGGCCATCGCGATGGCGTCGTTCGCCGTCAGCGGCGGGGCACTGCTGGTGCGGCGCCGGGCGATGGTCGCCGCGACGCTCAGCCTGCTCGGCGGGCTCACGGGAGTGGCGGCGGCGGTCCTGCTCGCGTCCGACCGCGACGACTGGGGCTCGGCCGCCCTGGAGCTGTCCGCGGCCACGCTCCTGCCGCTGAGCCTGGCCACCTATCCCATCGCTCGATGGCGGCATCCTGTCGACTTCCTCGCGCTGGTCATCATCGGCGGCTGCGGAGCGGTGTCGACCGCGTGGTCGACGTCGGCGACCGTCGAGATCCTGGGATTGGTGTCGGCGTCGGCGCTGTTCGCGCACACCTGGTGGCGGATCGAGGTGACCCGGGACCGCGAGCGGCGCGCCCTGTCGTGGATGGCGCTGGCGGTCGCCACCACGTTCCTCGTCTACGCCGTCGTGGCGTTCTCCTTCGAGGACGCCACCGGCGACACCGTGCCCGGGCTGATGGTCGCAATGTTCGCGCTGATCGGCCCCACGATGTACGTCGGCGTCACGCTCCCCGACCTCGTCGACGTACGCGGCCTGGTGGTGCGGGTGGTGGTGTTCGGCGTCGCCTTCGTCACCTGCATGAGCGTGTTCGTCCTCGGGTTCGGACTGCTCGACGCACTCGGGGCGAACGACCTCAACGTCGGCGCGCTGGCCGTCGTCGCGGGCCTGTCCGCCGTGCTGTTCCACCCCACCCAGGTGGTGCTCCGCGGCGTGGTCGACCAGCTGCTGTTCGGCGAGCGACCCGACCCGCTCGGCGCCGCGTCGCAGGTGGTGGGCCGGATCGGCGAGGACCCGCTGCCGGCGCTGCGGGCGATCCGCGAGGCGCTCGTCGTCCCGTACGCCGCCCTGCTTGTCGACGGCGAGACCCTGGCGAGCTCCGGCACGGAGACCACGCACACGCACACCCTCGACCTCGACGGCGCCGGTCGTGCTCGTGGTCGGGCTGCGTCCGGGCGACCTGGCCTTCTCCCCCGGTGACGAGCAGGTGCTGCGGCTGACCGTTCCGCTGCTGGCCCAGACCCTGCGGGCGCGTGCCCTCGCCGAGGACCTGATCGAGTCCCGCGGCCAGACCATCGCGGCGGTGGAGGAGGAGCGGCGCCGGCTGCGGCGGGAGCTCCACGACGGGCTCGGCCCCCGGCTCTCGGGCGTGGCCTTCACCTCCGACGCCGCGCGCAACCTGATCCGCACCGACCCGGACGCCGCCGCGGACATGGTGGCCCAGCTCCGCGCCGACACCGTGGCGGCGATCGAGGAGATCCGACGGATGGTCTACGCGATGCGGCCGCCGGCTCTCGACGAGCTCGGCCTGGTGCCGGCACTGCGGCAGCAGGCGGTCGGCCTGCGCAACCGCGACGGGGAGCCGGTCGCGGTCGACGTCACGCGCCCCCGAGGACCTGGCCGACCTGCCCGCCGCGGTCGAGGTGGCGGCGTACCGCATCGTCATCGAGGCACTGACCAACGTGGCCCGGCACAGCAGCAGTGCGTCGGCCGCGGTGCGGCTCGAGCGTGCGGACGACGGGCTGCGGCTCGAGATCACCGACCACGGCGCCAGGAACGGCGCGTGGCGGCCCGGCGTCGGGCTGTCGTCGATGCGCGAGCGAGCCGCCGAGCTGGGCGGGACCCTGGAGGCCGGCCCGGGGCCGGGCGGTGGGCGGGTGGCGGCGCTGCTCCCGCTCTGACGAGTGCCGCGGATGGTCCAGGGGTACCTGCCCGCGTCGAAAGGGAGGGACTCAATGGACACCGTGATCTGGATCGTCGTCGCCGTGGTGGTGGCGCTGCTCGTCCTCGGCCTGCTGGCGGCCCTGATGAGCAAGAGGAAGACCGAGCAACGGAAGGCGGCAGCGGCCGAGCTGCGCCAGGACGCCCAGTCCCGGGCCCCGGACCTGGACGAAGCCGACGTCCGCGCCCGGGAGGCCGAGGTCGAGGCCGAACGCGCGCGGCTGGAGGCGGAGCGAGCACAGACGCGGGCGACGGAGGCCGAGCAGGCCCGGGCCGCCGAGCAGGCCGGCTACGAGGACCGGATCCGCGAGGCCGACCGGCTGGACCCGGCGGTCGACACCGGCGTCGTCCGACTACGAGCCCGACACCCGCTACCCGGCGGACAGCGACGAGGCACCGCCGCGGCCCGAGGAGCGGGTCACCGCCCGCACGCACCCGGAAGGGGCCGCGCACAATCCGGACGGAACGGTGACCTACCCCGACGGCACCGTGCACCGAGCGGACGGCTCCACGGTCTGACCACACGCCCTACGCTGACCCGCATGGGTCAGGTGCCGGCCGCCACGCGCGCGCTGCGGGTGCTCCGCTTCCTGGCGTCCCAGCCCGACCCGGTGCCGCTGGAGCGGATCGCCCGCAACTGCGACCTGCCGCGCAGCACGGCGTACCACCTGCTCAACGCGATGATCGCGGAGGGCTTCGTGGTGCACCTGCCCGAGGACCACCGCTACGGCCTGGGCGTGGCGGCCTACGAGGTCGGGAGCGGCTACTCACGGCAGGCGCCGCTGCAGCGGATCGCGCGGCGCCGGCTGTCCGCGCTCGTCGACCGGGTCGGTGAGAGCGCGCACCTGGCCGTGCTGCACGGCCGCGACGTCCTGTACGTCGTGGAGGAGCGGGCGCCGCGACGCCCCTCGCTGGTGACCGACGTCGGCGTCCGGCTGCCGGCGCACCTCACCGCCAGCGGCCGGGCCATCCTGGCGGCGCTGCCGGCGCCGCAGGTGCGGGCGCTCTACCCGTCCGCCGAGGTGTTCGTCGACCGGCACGGCGTCGGCCCGCGGACACCGAGCGCGCTGCGCCGACTGCTGGCCGAGACCCGGCGGCGGGGGTACGCCGTCGAGGACGGCGAGGTGACGCCGGGCCTGGCCAGCGTCGCCGCCGTGGTGCGCGACCACAACGGCCATCCCGTCGCCGGCCTGGCGGTGACGTTCGCCGAGGGCACCGCCGAACGGCTCAGCGAGCCGGTGATCGCGACCGCCCGCAGCCTGACCGAACGTCTCGGGGGCGTAACCGAGGCCGCAGCGGCGCCGTTGTCTCCCCGGGAAGGTCGTCAGAAGGAGCGCCCATGAGCTCGCCCGAACGCCGGTCGCGGCGCCGGCTCGTCTGGTCGGGCACCGTGGCCGCCGCGGTCGTGGCCTCCGCTCTCTCGATCCCCACCTCCGGAGCCGGGTCCGGCACGCGCGAGCCTCGCCGAGGCCAACGAGGCGAGGAAGGCATCGCTCGGGATCCCGCACCAGGACCCGCCCGGCACGCCGCCGCACACCCACAACGACCCGGCCACCAAGAACCTGATCTCCCGCGCCGGCGAGGTCGGCCGCAACGCCCAGGACCCGACCACCGCTGCGGAGCGCACCGCCGCCGCGGCGTACGTCGCGAGCGAGCGCCGGCTGCCCGACCCGCAGCTGCGGAAGGCGCCGCTCCCCTCGCGCGCCAAGGTGCCGCCGACCCGGTACGCCATGGCCAACGGCTGCTACTCGCTCGCCGGCCAGCCGATCTTCTTCAAGCCGACCACGCTCGGCGTCTACCTGCTCTACGACAAGCAGCGCCGCTTCGTCGTCGCCGGTGGCGGCCGCGCGGCGGCGCCCGGCCCGCGCCACGGAATGGACGGCGCGCAAGGTCGGCGACCGGTTCGCGTTCACGAACGCCGGGAAGCGGCTGCGGATCAAGGGCACCGACCGGTTCGCGCTGCGCGTCACCAAGGGCTGCACCCGCTACCCCGAGGCCGACATCAACATCCACGGGGCGCCGTTCGCGGGCGTCACGCCGTACCAAGAGGTGCGCGGGTACGTCGACGGGCACACCCACGGGATGGCGTTCGAGTTCCTCGGCGGCAAGGTGCACTGCGGCCGGCCCTGGCACGAGTACGGCGCGCCGTACGCACTGAAGGACTGCCCCGACCACGCCGTCACCCAGGGCTACGGCGCGATCCTCGAGACGTTCTTCTCCGGACAGGCCGAGCCACGACCCGGTCGGGCTGGCCGACGTTCAAGGACTGGCCCGCGCCCAACTCGCTGACCCACGAGGGCACCTACTACCGCTGGCTCGAGCGGGCCTGGCGCGGCGGCCAGCGGTTGTTCGTCAACCTGCTCGTCGAGAACAACAAGCTCTGCCAGGTCTACCCGCTCAAGCGCAACTCCTGCGACGACATGGACTCGATCCGGCTGCAGGCCAAGGACATGTACCGGATCCAGGACTACATCGACGCGCAGGCCGGCGGGCCGGGCAAGGGCTTCTACCGGATCGTGACGGACCCGTTCGAGGCCCGCCGGGTGATCAACGCCGGCAAGATGGCCGTGGTCATGGGCATCGAGACCAGCGTGCCCTTCGGCTGCACGATCAAGCTCGACCGGCCCGCGTGCAACGCCAACGAGATCGACCGGCAGCTCGACGAGGTGCACCGGCTCGGCGTCCGCCAGATGGAGCTCGTCAACAAGTTCGACAACGCGCTCTCCGGCGTCGCCGGCGACCAGGGCGAGGTCGGGGTCGTGGTCAACGGCGCCAACTTCCTCGAGACCGGGTCGTTCTGGGACATGCGGCACTGCGAGCCCGCCGACGGCGAGAGCCACGACAACAACCAGGTCGCGCTGCCCGACATCGGCGCCGAGCCAGCAGGACGCGCTGTTCGGCGCGATCGGGCAGCTCTTCGGCGCGCTCGGCAGCGCCGTACTCCCGCTCTACCCGCCGCCCGACCACTGCAACAGCCGGGGCCTGACCACGCTCGGCGAGTTCACGATCAAGGGCCTGGCGAAGCGCAAGATGATCTTCGACCCCGACCACATGAGCGTGAAGGGCCGCCGGGCCGCGATGAACCAGATCGAGCGGATGGACTACCCCGGCGTCATCTCCTCGCACTCCTGGGCCACCCCCGACGCCTACCCCCGGGTCTACAAGGCCGGCGGCTTCATCACGCCGTACGCCGGCGACTCGACCGGCTTCGTGGAGAAGTGGCGTCGCCACGTCGGCTGGGCCGACCCCCGCTACTACTGGGGCATCGGCTTCGGCGCCGACATCAACGGGCTCGGCGCGCAGGGCGACCCGCGCGGTGCCGGCGTCCGCAACAAGGTGACCTACCCGTTCCGCGGGCTGGGCGGGGTGCGGATCGGCAAGCAGCACTCCGGCAAGCGGGTCTACGACATCAACGCCGACGGCGTCGCGCAGTACGGCCTCTACCCCGACTGGATCCAGGACCTGAGCAAGGTCGCGGGCCAGGACGGCGTCGAAGATCGCCGACGACATGTCGCGCGGCGCCGAGGCCTACCTGCAGATGTGGGAGCGCGCGGTCGGCATCAAGGCCGACTCGTGCCGCAACCCGGGCCTGCGCAAGTCGGTGGCCGCCGTCCAGCGACTGGTGCGTCCCGGCATGAGCCCGCTTGCGGTGATGCGGGCCGTCGGCCAGCCGTTCAGCCGCCTCGGCACGACGTACGGCGTGTGCGCGAAGACTCCGAACGACAACAACGTGCGGGTGACGATCGGCTTCGGCCGCAACGGCAAGGTGACCAAGGTTACCCGTCGGTAGGATTCTTCTCACGCGAGAGCGGGCCGCCGCCCCCGGCGAGTGCCCCTAGGCTCTGGCGCATCGAAGACCGCAACCCCGGCGACGGCCGGGCGGATGGGGAGTGACGAAGTGGATCTGTGGGTGTTGGTGATCGGTCTGCTCGGGACCATCGTCGCCCTGGCGATCACCGGACGACGGGTGCGCTACCTCTTCCGGCTGATCACGAGCGGCCAGCCGGCCCCCGATCGGGTCGCCGGTGTCACCAAGCGGCTCGGCCGGGCGGTAGCCACCCAGGTGACCGAGGTGTTCGGCCAGAAGAAGCTGCTCAAGTGGTCGATCCCCGGCGCCGCGCACTTCTTCGTGTTCTGGGCCTTCCTGATCCTCGGCACGGTCTACCTCGAGGCCTACGGCATCCTGCTCTCGCGCAACCCCGAGTGGTCGATCCCGGTGGTCGGGCACTGGGACCTGCTCGGGTTCGCCCAGGACTTCATCGCGATCATGGCGTTGGTCGGCATCGTCACCTTCGCCGCCATCCGGCTCCGCGAGACGCCGGAGAAGCTCGGCCGCAAGTCGCGCTTCTCGGGCTCGCACCTGGGCGGTGCCTGGCTGGTGCTGTTCATGATCTTCAACGTCATCTGGACGCTGTTCCTCTTCCGCGGCGCGTCTGCGGCCGCCGGCAACTTCCCGTACGGCGACGGCGCCTTCGTCTCGAACGCGCTCGGAGACGTCCTTCCCGACTCCGAGACCCTCGAGGGCGTCGGCCTGCTCCTCCACATCGGCGTCATGCTGGTGTTCCTGGTCGACGTGGTGCACTCCAAGCACCTGCACATCTTCATCGCGCCGCTGAACGTCCTGTTCTCCCGTCGTCCGCAGGCGCTCGGCGCCGCCAAGCCGATGATGAACGACGGCAAGCCGCTGACCCTCGACGACGTCGACGACCTCGACGAGGACGCCAAGCTCGGCGTCGGCTCGATCGAGGACTTCAGCTGGAAGGGCATGCTCGACTTCGCGACCTGCACCGAGTGCGGCCGCTGCCAGTCGCAGTGCCCGGCCTGGAACACCGAGAAGCCGCTGTCGCCCAAGATGCTGATCCTGATGCTGCGCGACCACGCGATGGCGAAGGGACCGGCCATCCTCGCCGGCCCCGATGCGGACCGGGACTCCCTGCCGGCGTCCGCCGTCAAGGAGCTCGACCGCCCGCTCGTCGGTGAGACCGAGGGCTACGCGTGGGAGCCGACCGGCGGCGGCGTCATCGACCCCGACGTGCTCTGGTCGTGCGTGACCTGCGGCGCCTGCGTCAACCAGTGCCCGGTCGACATCGAGCACGTCGACCACATCGTCGACATGCGCCGCTACCAGGTCCTCGTCGAGTCCAACTTCCCCTCCGAGCTGAACCAGCTCTTCAAGGGCATGGAGAACAAGGGCAACCCCTGGAACATGTCCGCCACGGCCCGGCTGGACTGGGCCAAGGACCTGCCGTTCGACGTCAAGGTGGTCGGCGAGGACGTCGAGTCCCTCGACGAGGTCGACTGGCTGTTCTGGGTCGGCTGCGCCGGCGCCTACGAGGACCGGGCGAAGAAGACCACCCGCGCCGTGGCCGAGCTGCTCGACATGGCCGGCGTCTCCTTCGGCGTACTCGGCAACGGCGAGACGTGCACCGGTGACTCCGCGCGGCGGGCCGGCAACGAGTTCCTGTTCCAGGGCCTGGCCCAGCAGAACGTCGAGACGTTCACCGAGTACAAGGTGAAGAAGGTCGTCTCGACCTGCGCCCACTGCTTCAACACGCTCAAGAACGAGTACAAGGAGTTCGGGATCGAGCTCGAGGTCGTGCACCACACCCAGCTGCTCAACCGGCTGGTGCGCGAGGGCAAGCTGACCCCGATCAAGGACGGCGAGGGCGCGCACCAGCGCTCGATCACCTACCACGACCCGTGCTACATCGGTCGCCACAACGGGGTCTACTCGCCGCCGCGCGAGCTGCTGCAGGTGCTGCCCGGCGCGGAGTTCCGCGAGATGGAGCGCAACTCCGAGCGCTCCTTCTGCTGCGGCGCGGGCGGTGCCCGGATGTGGATGGAAGAGACCATCGGCGAGCGGATCAACAACAACCGCACCAACGAGGCGGTCGGCACCGGCGCCGACCAGATCGCCGTCGGCTGCCCGTTCTGCCGGGTGATGCTGTCCGACGGCCTCACCGCCGCGCAGTCCGACGGCACCGCGCGCGAGGAGGTCGAGGTCCTCGACGTCGCCCAGATGCTGCTCGCCTCGGTCAAGGGCGAGGTCGCGACCCGGCGCCGGCCGGGCGAGGGCGGCGCCGCACGCTGCCTGCACGCGGCCGCGTCGGCCACGGCGACCGCGACCGCGGTCGTTACCGAGGCCGAGCCGACCACCGCTCGAGGAGGCGGCTCCCGCTGCCACGGCGTCCGGCGGGACGTCGCTCTTCGACACCCCCGCCGAGGCCGAGCCGGCCGAGGAGGCCGCCGAGCCGCGAAGTCGTCCGGCGGCGGGTCGCTCTTCGACGTCGGCGGCGACGAGCCCGAGGCCAAGGCCGAGCCCGCCAGCCTGCCTCCGGGGGCTCCCTGTTCGACGTCGGTGGTGACGAGCCCGAGGCAAAGCAGAGCCGAGCCGGAGAAGAAGGCCGAGCCCGCCCCGGCCAGCGGCGGATCCCTCTTCGACATCGCCGCCGACGAGCCCGAGGCCAAGGCCGAGAGCCGGAGCCCGAGCCCGAGCCGAAGCGAGGAGCCCGAGCCGAGCCGAGCCAAGTCCGAGATCCCTTCGGGCGGCTCGCTCTTCGACATCGCGTCCTCGGGCGCCTCGGTCAGCGAGGCGGCCACCCAGGCCGCCTCAGACGAGGAGCCTGAGGCGGAAGCCGAGCCCGAGTCGGACACCGACCCCGAGCCCGAAGCCGAAGCCGAGCGGAGCCGGAGGAGAAGCCGAAGCCCGCGAGCAGCGGCGAGGCCCACCAGCCGAAGACCGACTCCGACATCAACGAGTCGGGCTCCCTCTTCGACCTCTGACGACATCGCGGTTGATCGGTCCGGTGATGGCCGGACCGATCAGCCAGGATCTGCCGCCGGGCACGCCGGACACCGCACGAACTCGCCTGCCCAGCCCCGGCGCCGGAGAATCCGCGCCACCTTCGCCGCAGTCCTGCAACCACGCGCCATGACCTGTCCGTAGCCGATCCGGACCGTCTCCAGCCGGTCCTCTGCCGCGTCGAGCGTCGCGCTCGAGGTCGACGATCGCGATCCTCGAGTCGTGCTGTGGCCCAGTCGACCGTCCAGTTCGACGATGAACTCAAAGTCCTCGTACTCGACATCGCGGAACATCCGTCGCCCCGGTGCTCCGGCGGGCTTTCGTCGCCGGCCCACAAGCAATCCGTGTCGACGCTCCTCCACCAGCCACCGCTGCTCGAGCACCGAGCAGGTTCCCTCCCCGATGTCCCGCAGCAGGGCCGCGAGCCAGGTACGCCGCCTGCTCCTCGCACGGCTTGCCAGCACGCCACGCAATCGCTCGGGCCAGGTTCGCCTGGACGCACATGCCTCAGCAGCGCCTCACCCCTGTGCCGATACGCCTCCGCTGCCAGCGGCGTACGACGGGATCGAGTTCGGACCGTGACCACGTACGAGCGTCTGAGCTGCGCTGACCACTTCGCGCTGCGCTCTTCGTGGATGGCGGACTGAACACGGCCGTCACTCAGGGCTGGGCCGAGCCCTTAGTTCACGACCGGAGTGTCCAGCGTGACGGGGCTGCTGCCGTGCGCCTTGCGTTCGTACCTCCCACCGGCCGCTCACGTACTCGATGCCGTCGATCCGGGTCACCCTAGCCACCTGAGGACTGGGCAGCCCGGCGTCCCCGAGCCGTCAGTGGCGGGCACCGCCGATGCGTTCGCGCTGACTGATCCGCCCGCCGGACCGGGCGCCGTGCGGCATCCGGGTCGAGCTCTACCGAGACGGCGGGCGGATCGCAGCGGTCAGCCCTCTACGTCGTCCGGATGGCTCTCCGGCACCCGCACCGGCCGCAGCCTTGCCCAGGCGATGAAGACCACGGCGACGACCGCCAGCGCGAGGCCGGCCCAGAGGTTGGCGTTCACGTCGCCGGTCTTCTCGCCCTCCTGGTCGCCGAAGAGACCCATGAGCACCAGGATCACGCCGTAGATGCCGAGCAGGGCGCCGATGATGTTGCGGATGTCGAGGATGCCGGCGGTGTGCCGGCGTTCGGGAGCCTTGATGGGCTTGGGAGGTGTCGCCATGTCTGCGCGCTCCTAGAAGATGATGTTGAGGATAGTGACCATCACCAGCGCGACGCCGGCCAGTGGGAGGGTGCGGCGGTACCACGGGTACGACGCCTCGTGCGGGTCGACGAGGTCCTCCTTGGGGGTCTCGGAGTAGACGAGTCCCCGGAGCTCCTCGGCCGGCTTCGGCTTGGTGACCAGGGAGACCGCCACGCTGAGCACGACGTCGACGATGAACGCGACGCTGGCGGCGAGGAACGCCGCGCCCTGCCCGGCGAGCGGGATGACGCCGGTGCTCCAGGACCCGAACGCGTCCTCGGTGAGGAAGGCGATCGCGATGGCGGACAGCGTGCCCGCGACCAGGCCGACCCAGCCGGCGGTGGCGGTCATCCGCTTCCAGAACATGCCGACGATGAACGTCGCGAACAGCGGGGCGTTGAAGAACCCGAACAGCACCTGGAGGTAGTCCATGATGTTCGAGAAGTTCGACGCCAGGCCGGCGGTGAAGATGGCGATGATCGTGGCCGCCACCGTGGCCACCCGGCCGATGACCAGGTAGTAGTTGTCGTCGCGCTCCTTGACGACGTACTGCTCCCAGAGGTCGTAGCTCAGGACCGTGTTGAACGCCGAGATGTTCGCCGCCATACCGGCCATGAACGCCGCCATCAGCCCCGCGATCGCCACCCCGAGCAGGCCGTTCGGCAGCAGATCTCGCATCAGGTAGAGCAGCGCGTCGTTGAAGCGTCACGTCTCCTTCGGCACCACCGCTGACCGCCTCGCCCGCCTTCACGCCGGCGATCTCGGTGACCAGGACCGCGGCGATCATGCCGGGCAGGATCGTGATGAACGGGACGAACATCTTCGGGAAGGCGCCGATGATCGGCGTCTTGCGGGCCGACGAGATCGAGTCGGACGCCATCGCCCGCTGCACCTCGACGAAGTTGGTGGTCCAGTAGCCGAAGGACAGCACGAACCCGAGCCCGAAGACGATCCCGACCACGGACCAGAAGTCGGACGTCAGCCCGGACAGCGCGTTGCCCGGCCAGGAGTTCAGCTGCTCCGCCGCCGTGGGGCCCGCCGGGTTCTTGCTCGCGGCGTCGGTGATCTTGTCGGTGAGACCGTCCCAGCCCCCGACCTGGTGCAGCCCGATCAGGGTGAGCGGGAGCAGTCCGGCCACGATGACGAAGAACTGCAGCACCTCGTTGTAGATCGCGGCACGGAGCCCGCCGAGGGTGATGTAGGAGAGGACGACGGCCGCGGCCACGACCAGCGCCACCCACAGCGGCCACCCGAGCAGCGCCCGGATGATGGTGCCGAGCAGGAACAGGTTGATGCCGGCGATCAGCAGCTGCGCGACCGCGAACGAGATCGCGTTCACCAGGTGCGCGCCGGTGCCGAACCGGCGCCGCATGAACTCCGGCACCGAGCGCACCTTCGAGCCGTAGTAGAACGGCATCATCACGACGCCGAGGAACAGCATCGCCGGGATCGCGCCGACCCAGAAGTAGTGCACGGTCGGCAGCCCGAACTCCGCACCGGACGCCGACATCCCCATGATCTCGACGGCGCCGAGGTTGGCGGAGATGAACGCCAGGCCGGTCACCCAGGCCGGCAGTGATCGTCCGGACAGGAAGAAGTCGATGGAGTCCGACACCTGCCTTCGGGCGAGCACGCCGATGGTCAGCACGAACGCGAAGTAGATGAAGACGATGAGGTAGTCGACGAACTGGGCATCGATGATCGTGTCGCTTGCGAACGGCACGACTGCGGCTGCCGCCATGGACGGTCCTTTCCCGAGAGAGCCGCACGCTAGTACCCAGCCGAGCCGGATCTCACCCCTCCCGGCTCCGCTGACGCCACCGGGACGCCGATGTGACACCACTATGGCCTTGACATGACGTCACCGTGGTGTCATAGTGGTGCGCATGGACATCACGCCGTACGTCGACAGCCTCCGCCGCGACCTGGTCGCGGCCGTGGAGGGTGCCAGCGAGGAGGTCCGGCAGGCCGCGGAGCGGCTCGGCTTCGCGCTCGACCCCGCCACCCGGCTGGCGCTGATGGAGGCGATCTCCCAGGCGGCGTCGGAGATCACCGCCGAGATGCCCACCGGCGGCGTCGACGTCCGGCTCGACGGCCGCGACCTCGACTTCGTCGTCCACGCCCCCACCCCGGAGCCCCCGGCTCCTCCCGCACCGCCGGCACCGCCCGCGCCCCCCGAGGAGGAGGGCGGGGTCGTCCGGATCACGCTGCGGCTCCCCGAGTCGGTGAAGACCAAGGCGGAGGACGCCGCGGCCCAGGCCGGGCAGTCCCTCAACACCTGGCTCGTCAACATCGTCCGCGCGGCCACCCGCGACGGCGCGGTCGACATCGACCTCGACCTGTCCAGCATCCCGTTCGGGGGCAAGGACCCGTTCGGAGGCAGGAGGCACGGCAGCCGCCGGATGACCGGCTGGCTCTGACCACCACCCACCCCACCCAGGGACCGGCACCCGGCCGGCCCCTCTGACCGACACACCCTGGAGCAGCCATGACCACCCACCAGTTCGAGACCCACGAGCCCGTCGACCTGTTCGTCGAGAACGGCAGCGGGTCGGTGACCATCACCGCCCTCGAGACGACCGAGACGACGGTCGAGGTCACCGGCCGGCACGCCGACGAGACGATCGTCAAGCAGGACGGCAAGCAGATCAGCGTGATCGCTCCGAAGATGCGCTCCGGCTTCCTCGGCGGCGACAACAAGCTCGACATGGCGATCCGGTGCCGACGGACAGCACCCTGGTCGTCAGGACCGGCAGCGCCGACGTCACCGCCACCGGCAGCTACCGCGGCGGCCAGGTGAAGAGCGGCTCCGGCGACGTCACCATCGAGATCCTGGACGGACCGACCGTGGTCGAGACCGGCAGCGGCGACGTCCGGGTCGACACCGCCGACCAGGAGCTGAAGGTCAAGAGCGGCTCCGGCGACGTCCGCGTGCAGTACGCCGGCGGCGCGATCGCGGTCTCCACCGGCTCGGGCGACGTCGAGATCGGCACCAGCAGCGCCCCGGCCGTCGTGAAGACCGGCTCCGGCGACCTGAACCTCGGCGAGTCCCGCGACGACGTCGCTGATGAGCACCGGCAGCGGCGACCTGACGATCCGTACCGCCCACCGCGGGAAGCTCACCGCCAAGGGCGCCTCGGGCGACGTCCAGATCGGCGTCCCGGCCGGCGTCCCCGTCTGGACCGACCTGACCACCGTGTCCGGCGACATCCGGTCCGGCCTCGAGGGCGCCGGCGAGCCCGAGGAGGGCGCCGACCACGTCGAGCTACGAGCGAAGACCGTGAGCGGCGACATCGTCCTCACCCAGGTCTGAGAGCGACAGGAGTACGACCATGAGCGAGACCCTCTACGGCCTCGAAGCGCGGATGCGCGAGGTCGAGATGCGACAGGAAACCGCCCGGCGCGCCGGGCGCGGACACTCCGCACCACCTACCGCCCCCAGCCGGCACCGGCTCGCGGAGCGACTGCGCCGGGTCGCCGACCGACTCGACGCCTGACGTGACGGGTCAGGACCGCATCGCGACGCCGACCCGCCAGTAGCCCATGAAGGCCACCTGGTGCCGGTCGATGCCCAGGTCCTTGACCAGGGCCCGGCGCAGGCCGGTCACCATCTTCGACTCCCCCGCGATCCACGCGTAGAGGTCGTCGAACTCGTGGCCGACCGCCCGCACGGCGGCGTCGACGTCCTCCCCCGAGGAGGAGTACGTCGGCGTCTCCCACAGGTCCGGGTCGACCTCGTCCACGACCGGCGCGGTCGGCTCCTCGCCGAGGTGCTCGAGGACGGCAGCGTGCAGCGCGACGCTCCGGGGCGCACCGTCGCGAGGCAGCCAGTGCACCTCGACGCCGCTCGGGCAGCTCGAGCGGCAGGACGTCGGCCGCCACCGGGACCTCGAGGAACACCGCGCCGCGGGCGGTCGCCGGCAGGCACTCGAGAACCGCCGCCACCGCCGGCACCGCGGTCTCGTCGCCCACGAGCAGCAGCCGCTTCGCCGTACCGGGCGCGAACTCGATGCCGCCGAACGCCACCCCGCGCCGCGGGGCCATGGTGATCACCCGCTGCCCGACCGCCGCGTGCGCGCCCCAGTCGCCGCCGGGACCCGACTCGTCGCCGTGCGCCGTGGATGCACGAAGTCGACCACCAGGCGGGTGTCGGCACCGGTGCCGCGGAGCGTCGCGCACGGTGTAGGTGCGCATCGCGCCCGCGCTCCTCCTCGGGGATCTCCATCCAGCTCTCGAACCAGGACTCGTCGGCCCCCTCGAACGACGGCAGGCGGCCGTCGGCGTTGGGGAAGATCAGCTTGATCCGCTGGTCGTACAGCGGCCCGTCCACGCCGAGGTCCGCCAGCGCCGGCGAGCCGAACTCGACCCGGACGAAGCTGGGCGAGAGCCGCTCGACGCCCACCACCTCGATCTCCTCGAGGAGCAGTGGCAGCTGGGCAGCGGTCGTCGTCATTCGGTCGCCCTTCGTGAGTTAGGTGACCCTAAGTTAGCAGCACCTCACCCGGCCGGCCGAACCGGTCGGACGCCGGTCAGATCGGCGTGCGGTGGAAGCTCTGGAACGACCGCGAGGGCGTCGGGCCGCGCTGGCCCTGGTAGCGGGAGCCGTACTTCTCCGAGCCGTAGGGGTGCTCGGACGGCGACGACAGCCGGAAGAAGCAGAACTGGCCGATCTTCATGCCCGGGTAGAGCTTGATCGGCAGCGTCGCGACGTTGGCCAGCTCGAGCGTCACGTGACCCGAGAAGCCGGGGTCGACGAACCCGGCGGTCGCGTGGGTGAGCAGGCCGAGCCGACCCAGCGAGGACTTGCCCTCGACCCGGGCCGCGACGTCGTCGGGCAGCGAGACCACTTCGTACGTCGACCCGAGCACGAACTCGCCCGGGTGCAGGATGAACGGCTCGTCGCCCTCCGGCTCGACCATCCGGGTCAGGTCGGACTGGTCGGCGGCCGGGTCGATGTGCGGGTAGCGGTGGTTCTCGAAGACCCGGAAGAAGCGGTCCAGGCGCACGTCGATCGACGACGGCTGCAGCATCGCGGGATCCCACGGCTCCATCCGGACCCGGCCGGCGTCGATCTCGGCGAGGATGTCGCGGTCTGACAGCAGCACGCGGACAACCTATCGCCAGCGACACGGGGTCGAGGAGGCCCCGTGTCGCCAGCAGGCACAGCAGCCCGCGGGGGATAGCGGCGGTTGCTCGTCGCTCAGGCGGCGTGCTTGCGGTGGGGGGCGATCGACTCTGCGGCGGTTCGACGCATCGGCATCAGGCGGCGGATGGTCTTGGCGCGGCCGGCGGCCCACGGGGCGGTGCGGCCCCGCTCGAAGCGGTACTCGGTCTCGGCCTGGATGAACTGGATGTCTCCGTAGAGCGACATGATGGTGATCTCCTCGATGAGTGGTTCCTGCTGGTGAGGATGAATCTGCTCGCCTAAGGCAGGCCGCCACATCGGGAAGACTCCCTAAGTTCCGCGGGCCGGTGCCTTAGGTCGGGCACGGAGACGACTCAGACGGCCTCAGACCGGTCAGGTACTATCCCCGCGTCGGTCCGACCGACGTGCGGATGTAGCTCAGTTGGTAGAGCGCGACCTTCCCAAGGTCGATGTCGCGAGTTCGAATCTCGTCATCCGCTCTCATGTCAGACAGTTCAGACAGTCAGCCGAGTTCACCGGCTTCCCCGTCGCGGCTCTCGACTTCTACGACGACCTCGAGGTCGACAACACCAAGTCGTTCTGGGCGTCGCACAAGCACGTCTACGACGAGTGCGTGAAGGCCCCGATGACGGCGTTCTGCGACGCCCTGGCACCGGAGTTCGGCGACGCCAAGATCTTCCGGCCCTACCGCGACGTGCGGTTCGCCAAGGACAAGACGCCGTACAAGACCCACCAGGGCGCGTTCGTCGGCGTCCGGCCCCGCCACGGGGTGGTACGCCGAGATCTCCGCCCGCGGCGTCCGGGTCGGCGCCGGCTTCTACGAGGCGTCCGGGAAGCGGCTGGCCGCGATCCGGGCGGCGATGGCCGACGACACCACCGGGCCGCGGCTGCTCCGCATCGTGCGCAAGCTCGAGCGCGCCGGCTTCGAGATCAACGGTGAGCAGCTGAAGACCGCGCCCCGCGGGTACGCCGCCGACCACCCGCGCATCGACCTGCTGCGTCGCAAGCAGCTGTTCGCCGGCCGGTCCTACGGGTTCGAGGACGTGATCCACACCCCGCAGGTCCTCGAGCTGGCGCGCGCCGACTGGAAGGCGCTCCGCCCGCTGGTGCGCTGGCTCACCGAGGCGCCGGACTTGCATGCCGACCCGGAGGGTTGAGAGGGTCGCTCCGATGCGTCACCTCTTCTCGGCACACCCAGTACGCCTGTCCGCCCTCGTGACCACGATCGTGGCCGGCGCCGCGCTCGTCACGGCGCCCTCCGCACCGGCCGCACCGGCGCCGGACTCCGCGCCCGCCGCGGCCGCGGTCGACAAGCCCGCAGGCCCCCGGCTTCCGGGTCGCGTCGCTCAACCTGAAGAACACCATGAGCCCGGCCGCGATCGCCCACGACATCAACGAGGTGATCCGCGAGGCGCGGCCGAGCGTGATCGGCTTCCAGGAGCGCGGCGGCACCCGCAAGGCGATGCGCGCCGCGCTGCCCGACCACTGGGCGCTGCGGATGCCGACCAACCGCGCCGGGACCGATCTCAACCCGATCGCGTTCAACACCCGGGTCTGGAAGGCGGCGACACTCGTGGCCGCGCGCCCTGGCGACCCGGACCTGGCGGCGCAACACCGGCAAGATCGCGATCGACCAGTACGGCGTGGTGTCCACGCTGCGGCACCGGCACAGCGGGCACGTGATCCGCGCGATCAGCTTCCACATGCCCTCCGAGATCCACAACCGGCGCAGCGGCGGCCCCAACTGGCACCACCGCGACCGGGTGGAGGCCTTCTGGCGGATGGCCGGCAGCGTGCGCGACCTGGCCCGCAGCGCACCGAAGCAGGTGCAGTTCATCGCGATGTGCGACTGCAACGTCAACGCCAGCCGCGACCTCTCCGACCAGCTGGTCCGGGGCCGGATCAGCCGCCCGCTGCGGCTCGAGAACAACTACAGCGCCGCCGGACGCCGGCCCGGCTGGCAGGTCGACTACGTCATGGGCGAGCGCCGCGCGCCGTACCGCATCGTCGACTGGCAGACGATCACCGACCTGAACACCGACCACCCCGCGGTGATCACGAAGTTCCGCAAGCGGCGCTGACCGTCTCGGTCAGGGCTTCGTGAACGTCGCCATCGTGCGGTCCGGCTCCCAGTAGGCCCGCATCGAGGCCACCCGGCCGTCGTCGTCGACGACGTAGACCATGATCAGGTCGGTCGTGGTGTGGCTGCCGTCGGGGAACGACGTCCGGATCCGGCCGATGTTGGCGCAGGTGTTGCCCTCCGGGTTGGCGAACGAGTCGTTGATCTCGAACTCGAACGTCGCGATCGGCGCGATCGCCTGCTCCCAGAACGCGCGGATGCCCGTCGTGGCCCCGGTGGCCCTTCCCCTCGGGGTCGAACATCGACGGCCCCACCGGGTCCTCGATCACCGCGTCCTCGGCGTAGACCGTCAGCCACTCGTCCAGGTCGCCCTTGGCCACCGCCGAGTAGGAGCGCTGCGAGGCGGCGCGGGCCGGGTGGTCGTCGTTCGGGGCGTTCCAGGTGATGGCATCCGACGTGATCATGCGCCGCGATACTAGAACAGGTTCTAGTCTCAAGGGTACGGCCGCGGTTGGCCGGGAGTTCACCGACCGGTCGACGGGGAGTGTCAGCGTCGAGGCATGAGCAAGAAGCGCAAGGCGTTCATCCACGTCGGCCTCCCGGGCGGACCGGGCGACTTCCTCGAGATCGCGCTCCGGCGGCACGCGCACGCGCTGGCCGCCCTGGGGGTGCGGAACCCGGCGGCGTCGACGGACGAGATGTTCCGGGCGGCGGTCGAGATCATGCGCGACCACCGCGCCTGGGGTTTCGAACGTCGCGAGGTCGAGGGCACCTGGAGCGGCATCTGCCGCCGCGGGCGCAAGGGCCGGGACACCCTCGTGGTCAGCCAGCCGTTGCTCGCCGGCGCGACCCAAGGACAGATCGAGCTGCTCTTCGACGGGTTGGCCGGTTTCGAGCGGCACGTCGTCGTGACCGTCACGGCGCCGGACGCCTGGACGATGGCCGGCGACCCGACCCAGGACCTGGGCTCCGTGCTCGAGCGCTGGTCCGCAAGCGCGCGCCGGCCCGAGCGGGTGCATGTCCTGATCACCCCTCCCGACGCTCGGGCCGGCGCGTGGTCGGAGTTCGGCCGCACCGTCGGGTTCGGTACCGCATCGCTCTCGGTGGCCGGCCTGGCCGACCCGCCGACGGCTCGGCCGCGGCCCGCCCCGCCCGAGCGGCTCCCGGTGCTGCGCACGCTGGCGCACAGCTGGATCGACCAGCTCGCCACCGGGCGGTACGACGTACGCGGTGACGTCACCGACCTGCTGCCCGAGGCGCGGCGGCCGTTCGTCGCCTGAGCGCGAACCTCAGTGCGGCTGCCAGGCGTCCTCGTCGGCGGTGCGTGAGGTGACCGCCTTCGGGAGCCGGCCGTCGGCGAGCTGCTGGATCGACACCTGCTCGAAGACGTCGCGCAGCGACCTGCGGGCGGCGATCCACACGTGCTGGAGCACGTCGGCGGTGTCGTTGTAGGTGACCGACTCGGGCCGCAGCCCGTAGACCGACACCAGCGGGCCGTCGACGGCCCGGATCACGTCGGCGACGGTCACGTCGGTCGCCGGCCGCCCCATCCGCCACCCGCCGGACTGGCCCCGCTGCGACATCACGATGCCGGCCCGACGCAGGTCGGCGAGGATCGCCTGCAGGAACCCGTGGGGGATCTCCTGCAGCCGGCCGAGCTCCTCGGCGCTCACCGCGCGCCCGTCAGCGCGGCCCGCCATCTCGATCAGTGCCCGCAACGCGTAGTCGGACTTGGCGGAAACACGCATGCGTCCAGTGTGTCAGACGAGTCGATCCGTTCACTCCAGATTCAGGGCGTGGTGTGACGGAGACCGCTTGCTTGCCGCTAGTGCCCCCCTTAGAATTAAGTTACCGACCAGTAGCAAGAGTCGAGCACTCCGACACTAGAGAAACGGTGGGTCAGTGAGCCACTACAAGAGCAACCTGCGCGACATCGAGTTCAACCTCTTCGAGGTGCTCGGCCGGGGCGACGTCCTCGGCACCGGCCCGTTCGAGGAGTACGACGTCGCGACCGCGCGCGAGATCCTCGCCGAGGTCGAGCGGATCAGCCGCGAGGACCTCGCAGCGTCGTACGAGGACAGCGACCGCAACCCGCCGGTGTTCGACCCGCAGACCAGCACCGCGCCGCTCCCGGAGTCGTTCAAGAAGAGCTACCAGGCCTGGATGGACGCCGAGTTCTGGCGGCTGCAGATCCCCGAGTCGATCGGCGGCCAGCCCGCGCCCTCGTCGCTCAACTGGGCGATCGCCGAGATGGTGCTGGGCGCCAACGCGCCGATCTGGATGTACGCCACCGGCCCGTCGATGGGCAGCGTGATCG
This sequence comes from uncultured Actinomycetota bacterium, assembly GCA_963813615.1. Lineage (GTDB taxonomy): Bacteria > Actinomycetota > Actinomycetes > Propionibacteriales > Nocardioidaceae > Nocardioides. Next base: position 122,291 of record CAWFAE010000015.1, on the reverse strand, counting down.
ACCGCAACGGCACCGAGCGCGACAAGCGGATCGCCCAGCTCATGGTCGAGAAGGGCTGGGGCGCCACGATGGTGCTGACCGAGCCCGACGCCGGCTCCGACGTCGGCGCCGGCCGCACCAAGGCCACGCTCAACGACGACGGCTCGTGGAACATCGAGGGCGTCAAGCGGTTCATCACCTCGGGCGAGTCCGACCTGCAGGAGAACGTCATCCACCTGGTCCTCGCCCGCCCGAGCGGCATCGAGGGCGTCGGCGGTCCCGGCACCAAGGGCCTGAGCCTGTTCGTCGTGCCGAAGTACCACTTCGACCACGAGACCGGTGAGCTGACCGGCGAGCGCAACGGCGCCTACGTCACCAACGTCGAGCACAAGATGGGCATCAAGGTGTCCAACACCTGCGAGCTGACCTTCGGGGACTCCTCCGTCGGCGGCGGCGAGCCGGCCAAGGGCTGGCTGCTCGGCGAGATCCACGACGGCATCGCCCAGATGTTCCAGGTGATCGAGAACGCCCGGATGATGGTCGGCACCAAGGCCATCGCGACGCTCTCGACCGGCTACCTGAACGCGCTCGACTACGCCAAGGAGCGGCAGCAGGGCGCCGACCTCACCGAGGCCGCCAACAAGACCGCGCCGCGCGTGACGATCACCCACCACCCCGACGTACGCCGCTCGCTGATGACGCAGAAGTCGTTCGCCGAGGCGATGCGGGCGCTGGTGCTCTACACCGCCACCTGGCAGGACCAGGTGATGGTCGCCTCCGCCAAGGGCGAGGAGGACAAGCTCGCCGAGGCGGTCAACGACCTGCTGCTGCCGATCGTCAAGGGCTACGGCTCCGAGCGGTCCTGGGTGCTGCTCGGCACCGAGTCGCTGCAGACCTTCGGTGGCTCCGGCTTCCTGCAGGAGTACCCGCTCGAGCAGTACGTCCGCGATGCCAAGATCGACACGCTCTACGAGGGCACCACGGCGATCCAGGGCCAGGACTTCTTCTTCCGCAAGATCGTCAAGGACCAGGGCGAGGCCCTGGGCCACCTGGCCAAGGAGATCGAGGGCTTCCTCGCCTCCGAGGCCGGCAACGGCCGGCTGAAGGTCGAGCGCGAGCTGCTCGCGACGGCCCTCGAGGACGCCAACGCCATCGTCGGCCACATGATCAACGACCTGATGTCGGCCGACGCCTCCGCCGAGGGCGGCGACCTGCGCAACATCTACAAGGTGGGCCTGAACACCACCCGCCTGCTGATGGTGCTCGGCGACGTCGTCTGCTCGTGGCTGCTGCTGCGCCAGGCCGAGGTCGCGCTCGAGAAGCTGGCCGGCGACCCCGGTAAGGACCAGGCGTTCTACGAGGGCAAGGTCGCGGCGGCGCAGTTCTTCGCCCAGACCAACCTGCCCCGGCTCTCCGCCGAGCGCGCCATCGCCGAGGCCACCGACCTCGCCCTGATGGACCTCTCCGAGGACGCCTTCTAACCGCCGACCCGTCGCCGACTCACGCCAAGACGCGCGCGGCGGCGCGGACGGTGTCGGTGAGGCGAGCGAGGAGCGGGGAGTCGAGGCGCCAGCGCTGCCAGTGCAGGAGTACGTCGACGTGGGTGCGCGACGAGAGGAGCACCAGCCGCCCGGACTCCAGGTCGGGGTCCAGCTGGGGCTCCGGGATCGCCGCCCAGCCCAGCCCGAGGCGGACCGCCTCGTGGAAGTCGGCCGAGGTCGGCACCCGGTGCACGACCGGCGGCGGCTCGACGCCGCGGGCGGCGAGGACGTCGTGCTGGACGGCGTCCTTCTCGTTGAACACCACCGTCGGCATCCGCGCCCAGTCGTAGCCCCGCCCGCGCCGCCACCGCTCCGCGAACGCCGGCGCCGCGGCCGGCCGGTAGCGCAGCGTGCCCAGCGGCTCCACCACGCAGCCCTGGACGGCGACCGGGTCGGAGGTCACCGCACCCAGCACGTCGCCGCGGCGCAGCAGGTCGGCCGAGTAGGCCTGGTCCTCGACGTGCAGCCGCAGCGCCACCCCCTCCCACTCGCCGACCGCGCTGAGCACCCCGCGGAACCAGGTGTCCAGCGAGTCGGCGTTCACCGCGACCGGGAGCTCGACCGGTCCGCGGGCCGCCGCGTCGAGGGCGTCCGCCGCCTCGTCGTACAGCAGGCTGGTCTGCCGGGCCAGGCGGAGCAGCCGCTCGCCCGCGGGAGTGGCGGCGCACGGGCTCGAGCGACGCACGAGCACCTGGCCGGCCATCGACTCGAGCCCGCGGATCCGCTGGCTGACCGCGCTCGGGGTCACGTGCAGCTGGCGGGCGGCGGCCTCGAACGTGCCCCGCTCGACGATCGCCACCAGGGCGGCCAGCTGGTCGGGGTGCGGCCTCATGTGAAGCAATGCTAATCGATTCGCAGAATCTTTCGTTGGACTGCATGCAGCGCCCGGCCTAGCGTCGTCCTCGTGATCGACTCCGCCGTCGCCGGCCTGCTCACCGGCTGGTCGCTGATCGTGGCGATCGGGGCGCAGAACGCCTACGTGCTGCGCCAGGGCCTGGCGCGCCGGTACGTCGGCGTGGTGGTCGCCATCTGCTCGGTGTCCGACCTGGTGCTGATCCTGGCCGGGATCGCCGGCATCGGCACGATCGTCGAGAAGGCACCGGTCGCGCTCGACGTGGTGCGCTGGCTCGGCGTCGCCTTCCTGGTCGGGTACGGCGTGAGCTCGCTGCTCCGCGCCCGCCGCACCCAGGGGCTGGAGGCCGCCCGGGCCGGGGCCGGGTCGGTGCGGGCCGCCGCGGTGACGGCGATGGCGCTGACCTGGCTGAACCCGCACGTCTACCTGGACACGGTGCTGCTGCTGGGCTCGATCGCCAACCAGCACGGCGACGGTCGCTGGTGGTTCGGCGCCGGCGCCGCGCTGGCCAGCCTGCTGTGGTTCACCGCCCTCGGGTACGGCGCCCGGCTGGCCCACGGCCTGCTCGCCTCGGCTCGCGCCTGGCAGGTGCTCGACGTCCTGATCGGCCTCACCATGATCGTGATAGCCGCCACACTGGCGCTCGGCTGACGCACCACTAGGCTGCGGCGCATGTCTGCTCCCACCGATCAGCAGCGGCTCGCCGGCTACGTCGACATCTGGTGGCGCGCCGTCGACGACTTCACCAGCCTGCTCGAGGAGGTGCCGGCCGAGGAGTGGACCACGCCCGACCGACCTCGCGGGGTGGGACGTCCGCGCGGTGGCCTCGCACACCGCCCACCTCGAGAGCATCCTCGCCGGCGCTCCCGAGGAGACCGCGGAGGTCGGCGAGCCCGAGCACGTGGCCGGCCTGATGGGTCTCTACACCGAGATCGGCGTCGTCAACCGGCGCGAGTCCAGCCCGGACGAGATCATCAACGAGATCCGCTCCGTGACCACGGCGCGGCACACCGCGCTGCTCGCCGACCCGCCCACCGACGGCGCCGCGAAACCCGAGGTGATCTTCGGCGGCGTCCCCTGGGACTGGGAGACGCTGCTGCGCAACCGGCCGCTCGACATCTGGATGCACGAGCAGGACGTACGCCGCGCGGTCGGTCGCCCGGGCAACCTCGACACCCCGCAGGCCCAGCACACCGCCGACTACCTGATCGAGTCGTTCGGCTACGTGCTGGCCAAGAAGGCCGGCGCACCCGCCGGCACCACCGCCGTGCTGGTGGTCGAGGGCAGCGCGCCGGCGGCTTTCACGGTCAACGACATCGGCCGCGGGGAGCCGCTCGCCGACGTACCCGCCGACCCCGACGTCACGCTGCGGATGGACCGAGAGACGTTCATCGTGCTCGCGGGCGGCCGCCGCCCCGCCGAGCCGGGCGCCGTGACGATCGAGGGCGACGAGGCACTGGGTCGGCACATCGTCGACAGCATGGCCACCACCCCGTGACCCGAGAGGCACCGGTCGACACCTGGCAGGCTCGCCGACATCCCCGACCAGGCCGGGCGCACCATCGTGGTGACCGGACCGAGCGTCGGCGGGCTCGGGTTCCACACCGCGCTGGAGCTGGCCAGGCGCGGCGCCCGCGTGGTCGCTCGCCGGCCGGACCACGAGCAAGCTCGAGGAGAGCGAGCGCAGGATCCGTGCCGAGGTGCCGGCCGCGGAGGTGACCAGGCTCGTCGTCGACCTGGCCGACCTCGACTCGGTGCGGCACGCCGGCGGCCGCGCGGCCTCGCTCGGCCCGATCGACGTGCTGGTCAACAACGCCGGGGTGATGGGCACGCCGTACCACCGGACCCGCGACGGCCTCGAGCTGCAGATGGCGACCAACCACTTCGGCCCGTTCCTGCTGACCGGGCTGCTGCTCCCGCAGCTGGTCGCCAGCGAGGACGCCCGGGTGGTCACGGTGTCCTCGCCGATGCACCGGCTGGCCCGGAAGGCGCCGCTCGGCGACCCGACCCGGAAGCAGGGGCGGTACGCCCGCTGGATCGCCTACAGCCAGACCAAGCTCGCCAACCTGATGTTCACCTACGAGCTCGAGCGGCGCTGCCGGGAGGCCGAGCTGCCGATCAAGGCGCTGGCCGCGCATCCAGGGTTCGCGGGCACCCACCTCGCCGCGAACGGTCAGTACGGCCGCTCCTCCGGTGGCATCGCGTCGATCCTGGACGCCGCCGTGAAGGCGGTCTCCCAGTCCCCGGCCGCCGGTGCCTGGCCGACCCTGATGGCGGCCACCGCGGACCTCCCCGGCGGCACCTACTGCGGACCGAGCGGGCTGCAGGAGATGGCCGGTGCGCCGCAGGTGGTGACCAGCACCAAGCTGTCCCGCGACGAGGACGCCCAGCGCCGCCTCTGGGAGATCAGCGAGAAGACCACGGGCCTCGCCTACCCCTGACCAAAGTAGGAGAGGCATCGACCACCGGCCGATGCCGACGGGGCGCGCTCCGCGGAATGCTCGACGCATGGAGCAGACACCCGAGGACCGGCGGCGGCGCGAGCTGCTGGTGATGCGGGCGAGGAAGCGCCGCCAGGAGCGTGAGCTCGCCACCGTCCGCACCCGTTCGGCTCTGCTGCGTGCCGCGGGGCACCTGGGACGGCCGTGACCGATCGAGGCGTCCAGACCTGGACCCTGACGATCGACGGTGTCGCGCACCGCGTCGAGGCGCAGGGCGGCGTGCGTCACCACATCCGTTGGTACGCCGACGGCGACCTGGTCGCCGAGAAGAAGGCGGCCGAGGACAAGCTGCACCTCACCAGCGACGAGCACGGCACCCTCGAGGTCAGGTACGGCGCGCTGGGCGGGCCACGGCGGGCCGGCATCGGAGGCGTCGACCTCGAGCCGCGAGCCGGGCTCACCCGCGGCGGAGTTCGAGGAGCGGGTCCGCGCCCACCCCCGCCGCTACGCCGCCATCCAGACCGCGGGCGGCGTCGCCAGGGTCGTCGTACCGATCGTGGTGACGGTGCTGCTCGCCCGGCTGGCCTTCTCGTTCGACTGGCCGGACTGGAACCTCCCGGACCTGCCATCCCCGGACCTGCCCGACCTGCCGTCGCCGAACCTCCCCGACATCCCGTTCCCCGACGTGACGCTCCCCGGCTGGCTGCGCTGGATCCTCGACCACGCCCACTACGTCGTGCCGATCCTGATCGCGTTCGGCCTGGCCCAGGCGGAGGTCAAGCGGCGCCGCAAGCAGGACGAGCTGCGCGCCCAGCGGGCCCAGCAGCGCGACCAGCAGGACGACTGACCTCAAGTCGGTCCCAAGTCGCCCTCAAGAGCGCTCGGACACGGTGGTCCCGACCACAACGAGAACTCACTAAGGACCACTCATGTCCCGCTTCCTCTACCGCCTCGGCCGCGGATCCGCGGCTCACCCGTGGCGGACCCTCCTGGCCTGGCTCGTGGCCGCGCTCGCCGTCCTCACCCTGGCCGGCTCGTACGGCGGCGAGCCGCAGGACGACTACAACGTCCCCGACGCCCGCGCGCAGGTGGGCGTGGACCAGCTCCGCGAGCACTTCCCCGAGGCGGGCTACGCCTCCGCCCAGGTCGTCGTCCACGACCGCGACGGTGGCTCACCCGACGCCGCCGAGGTCGCGGCGCTGGGCGAGCGGCTCGCGGACATGCCGCACGTCCTCGCGGTCGGCGCCCCCCGGCCCTCCTCGGACGGCGACACGCTGCTGATCGACGTCCGGTACGACGTACCGGTCACCGACCCCGACCTGATGGGCAACCTCGACCCGCTCGAGGACGCCGTGGAGGCCACCCGTGACTCCGGCCTGCAGGTCGAGCTCGGTGGCGAGGTGCCCGACAGCGCCGCCGCCCCGCTCTCCGGGTACGGCGAGATCATCGGCGTGCTCGCCGCGCTGCTGATCCTGGTCCTGGCGCTCGGCTCCGTCGTCGGCGCCGGCCTTCCGATCGGGGTCGCGCTCGCCGGGCTGGGCATCAGCTCGGGCGGCGTGATCCTGCTCGCCGCGGTCATGGACGTGAGCACCTCCGCCCCCACCATCGCCATGATGGTCGGCCTGGGCGTCGGCATCGACTACGCCCTCCTGATCGCGATCCGGCACGTCGAGTACCTGCGCAGCGGGCACGAGCTCACCGACGCCGCCGGGCGTGCGGTCGCGACCGCCGGCCGGTCCGTGGTCTTCGCCGGGCTCACCGTGCTGGTCTCCCTGATGGGGCTGCGGCTGTCCGGGCTCTCGGTCTACAGCTCGTTCGGCTTCGCCACCGCGATCGCGGTCATCTCCGTGATGGCGGCCGCGCTCACCCTGGTGCCGGCGCTGTGCCGGTTCGCCGGTCGCCGGATCCTGCCCCGCAAGGTGCGGGCGCTGCCCGCCGAGGCGCCGTCGAGCGCGACGGGCGCCCGGGCCTCACCGAGCGCTGGGCCGCGAAGGTCGGCCGCAAGCCGCTCCCCTGGGCGGTCGGCGCCGCGCTGGTGATGATCGTGCTGGCGCTGCCGGTGCTCGACCTGCGCACCTGGCCGCAGGACCCCAGCAGCCAGTCCACCGACCTCACCACCCGCAAGGCCTACGACCTGATCTCCGAGGAGTACGGGCCCGGCCTGACCGCGCCGATCCAGATCGTGGTCGACCGCAACCGGGTCACCGGCCCGCGAGACGGCGGACCTGGCCCGCGAGCTCGAGGCCCGCGACGACATCGCCGAGGTGAGCAAGCCCGTCGTCTCCCCCGACGGCGCGCTGACCCTGATCAACGCGGTGCCGACGTTCGGCCCCACCGACGACAGGGCCACGGACGCGGTCGCCTCGATCCGCGACCAGGTCCCCGACGGCGTGGAGGTCACCGGGCAGATCCCGTTGTTCGCCGACATCGCCGACCTGCTCGCGGAGCGGCTCTGGCTGGTCATCGGCTTCGTGGTGGCGGTCTCGGTGCTGCTGCTGGCCCTGGTGTTCCGGTCGGTGATCGTCCCGCTGAAGGCGGCGGTGATGAACCTGCTCAGCATCGGCGCGGCGTACGGCGTGATGGTCGCGGTCTTCCAGTGGGGCTGGGGCACCGGCCTGCTCGGGCTCGACCACGCCGTACCGGTCTCCAGCTGGGTGCCGATGCTGATGTTCGCCGATCCTGTTCGGGCTCTCGATGGACTACGAGGTGTTCCTCCTGTCCCGGGTGCGCGAGGACTGGGAGGCGACCGGGGACGCGCACGGCAGCGTGGTCCGCGGGCTGGCCTCGACCGGGAAGGTGATCACCAGCGCGGCCGCGATCATGGTCGCCGTCTTCCTGGGCTTCGCCACCGAGGTCGACGTCGTCGTGAAGATGCTCGGCGTCGGCATGGCCGTCGCGATCTTCCTGGACGCGACCGTGATCCGGATGGTCCTGGTCCCCGCGACCATGTCGCTGCTCGGCCGCTGGAACTGGTGGGTGCCGCCGGCACTCGACCGGGTGATGCCCCGCGTGCGCGCCGAGGTCACCGACGCCGACCTGGGCCTGCTCGTCCCGTCCACCACCACCGACGGCCGCGAGACCGCCGACATCCACTGATCCACACCTACGCGAGAGAACGAGAGACCGATGACCACCGACACCACCACCTGGCCCGACCAGCTCCGGCTCCCCGGCCAGACCGCGGCCCACCCCGGCCCGATCGACATGACGATGATGTACGTCATGCACCACGCCTTCCGGCGCGACCTGGAGGCGTTCGCCACCGCGGCCGGCACCACTCCGGCCTCGGACCGGCGGGCCTGGAAGGCGATGGCCGAGCGCTGGGAGCTCTTCTCCGCCGCGCTGCACCACCACCACAGCGGCGAGGACGCCGGTCTCTGGCCGGCGCTGATGGACCGGGCCGACGAGGAGGGCCGGGCCACGCTGGAGGCGATGGAGGCCGAGCACTCCGAGATCGACCCGATCCTGGAGGCCTGCGCGGCCGGGTTCCAGCGGCTCGCCGAGCACCCGGACGACGACGCCCGCGCGGCGCTCGCCGTACGTCTCGTCGCGGCGCGGGAGCGGCTCGCCGAGCACCTCAAGCACGAGGAGACCGAGGCGATCGCGCTGATCCAGGCACTGCTCACCCCCGAGGAGTGGGAGGCGATCACGAAGGAGCACTTCGACGCGGACATCTCCTTCCGGGAGATCCTCACGCTGGTGCCCTGGGTGGCTCACCGGCTGCCGCGAGTCGGCGCTGCGCGAGCTGTTCGCGAAGCCCGGCGGCTCCGTGCACCGGGTGATGCTGCTGCTGACCCGGCGCCGGTTCGCGCGGCTCGAGGCCGCCGCCTTCGGCAACCCGAGCTGAGGTCAGAACCCGTAACGGTCCCGCTGGTCGCGCAGCCACTGCGCGACCAGCGGGATCTGCCATTCGTCGATCAGCCGCTGCGCGTCATCGGCGTGGCGAGCGGCCAGCTCGAGGTCGCCCACGGCCGCCGCGGCGTGCGCGAGGAACGCGTCGACGGGGCCCATGGCGTTGCCGGAACCCGCGCAGACCGTCCGCCCGGCGTACGGCGCCAGCACGGCGTAGGCCTCGGCGCCCACGGCCCGGTCGCCGAGCCCCAGGGCGGCCTCGGCGGCGCAGCCCCAGTTGAGCATCGACATCCAGTCGGCCGGAACGACGGTCAGCGGATGGGTGGCGGCGTGGGTGCGGGCCGCCTCCACATCGCCGGACCGCAGCAGGAAGGTGAGCAGGGTCGGCGTGACCGGCAGGGGACCGTCCTCGAACGAGTACATGACCGGCACGATCTCCTGCGTGGCGCCCCTGCCAGAGCCGGAGCGTGATCAGGGTGCCGGCCCACGCGTCCTCGGCCTGCCGCATCGACACGTCCTGGGCCAGTCGGCCCAGCCGCTCGAGGAGCACCTCGGCCTCGTCGAGGCGGCCGGCCATCGCCAGCCACGGCGCCTCCATGGAGTCGAGCACCAGCAGGCCGTAGGGGAACTGCAGGCGCTCGGCGCGCTCGCGGGCGACGGCGAGCATCTCCCACATCTCGGGGATCCGGCCCAGCTCGCCGAGCACCACCGTGACGTGGGTGGCCGCCGCGACGTACCCCCGCTCGTTGCCGGACGCCTCGGCCAGCTCCATCGCCTCACGGGCCATGTCGTACCGCAGCTCCGCCGTGTCCGGCTGCCACAGCGACACCGCCCCGATCTGACGGGCGTCGACCTGCAGCACCTCGTCGCCGAGCCGGTCGGCCATCGCCACCGCCTGCTCCACCAGCGCGGTCCGCTCCTCGAAGCTCGAGGTGTAGTAGAGCTCGTTGGCCAGGGCGAGCATCACCCGGCAGCGCATCTCGCCGTCCGCGTCCGGCAGGCCGGCCAGGGACCGTCGTAGCGCGGCGATCACCTCGTCGTGCGTGGACCTGCCGTAGTGCGCCGACTGCCACAGCGCGCCCACGGTCATCGCCGAGGCCGCAGACGCCAGCCGCTCCACGTCGCCGAGCTCGTCGGCCACCGCGATCGCGCGCTGCACGGTCAGGTGCAGGGCCTCCCAGGCGGCGCGCCAGCGGTGTGCGTCGGCGAGCGGCATCAGCAGGTCGTAGCGGTCGGCCGGCGTCGCGGTCGGGTCCTTCTCCATCGAGTCGAGGGCCGCCTCGAGCAGCTCGGCGACCTCGCCGTACGCGTGCACCCGCCGGGCGGCCTCCGCGGCCGCGCGGGCCGCGCGCCAGGCCTGGCCGGCGTACGCCGGTCCGGCGGCCAGCCAGTGCCGCGCGGTCTCGCTCTCCCGTCCCGGCCGAGGCTCCAGCGCCTCGGCCACCCGGGCGTGCATCCGGGCCCGGCGGGTCGGGCCGAGGTCGCCGTACAGCTCGTCACGGACCAGCGCGTGCCCGAAGAGGTAGCTGCCGACGGCCTCCTCGCGGACCAGCCCCGCGGCCAGCGCGGTGTCCATGTGGTCGAGAGCCTCGTCCTCGTCGGCCCCGGCGGCCTCGACGAGCACGGACAGCTCGAAGGACCGCCCGATCACGCCGGCCCAGCGCAGCAGGTCGCCGGTCCCGTCCGGCAGCCGGTCGATCCGGCGGGCCAGGACGTCGGACACGGCCGTCGGTGGGTCCGGCTCGGCCATCAGGGCGCCCAGGTCGCCGCCGTCGTGGGCGAGCCGGGCGTACTCGACCAGGAAGAACGGGTTGCCGTCGGTGCGCTCGGCCAGCTGGTCGGCCTGCTCGTCGGTCGGCATCACCTCCGCGACGGCCTCGACCACCTCGGCGGCCTGGGCCGCGGTGAGGCCGTGCAGGTCCAGCCGGGCCGCGTGCCGCCGGGCCAGGGACTCCGCCGCGTCGGCGAGGGCGCCGGCGGGCTCCGGATGGGTGCGCCAGGTGCCGAGGGTCAGCAGGCGACCGGTGTCCACGGTGTCGGCCAGCAGGCGCAGCACCCGGAGGCTGGACCGGTCGGCCCAGTGCAGGTCGTCGAGCACCACGACCACGGTCTCCCGTCGCGCCGCCTCGGCGACCCGGTCGGTGATCGCCTCCCAGGTCCGGAACTCGGCGCCCTCGTCGTCCGCGTCCGGTACGGCGAGCTCGGCACCCAGGCCGCGCAGCACCTGCCGCCACGGCCACAACGGGGGCGCGCCGTCGTCCTGCGAGCACCGGCCCACCACGACCCGGGCGCCGTTCGCCGCGGCGCGGGCCGCCAGCTCGCCGCACAGGCGCGACTTGCCGATGCCCGGCTCCCCGGTGAGGGCAGCGAAGCTCGGCGCCCCCTGCTCGGCGGCGGCCAGCGCATCGACCAGGACCGCCAGCTGGTCGTCGCGGCCGACCAGCGGCCAGTCCGGCAGCCGCGGCGCCGCGGACGGTGCCGTGGGCAGCGGTGCGGCGGGAGCGGCCACGGCGTCGCCCCGGGAGAGCGCCGGGTCCTGGCGCAGCACCGCGGTCTGCAGGTCGCGCAGCTGGGCGCTGGGCTCGAGACCGAGCTCGCGGTCGAGCACCTCCCGCACCTCGCGGAGCGCGTCCAGGGCGTCGGCCTGGCGCCCGGCCCGGGCCAGCGCCACCGCCCGCAGCCCCCACAACCGCTCGCGCATCGGGTACGCCGCGGTCAGCGACTCGAGCTCCGCAGCGACCGTCCCGTGGTCGCCGAGCGCGAGCCGGAGCACGGCCCGGTCCTCGAGGGCCACGCTGCGCAGCTCCTCCAGCCGGGCCCGCTCCGCCACCGCCGACGGCGCCTCCTCGAGGTCGACGTACGGCGTCCCTCGCCAGAGCGCCAGCGCCTCCTCGACGTCCGCGAGGCACGCCGAGATCACGTCATCGGTCAGTCCCGGCGGCTCCCACCAGGTGCCGCGGGTGCCCAGCCGGCGGTGCACCCCGCTGACCAGTCGGTCGAACCGGGTCGCGTCGAGGTCCTCCTCGGGCACCCGCAGCGCGTAGCCGGGGGCGACGGTCACCAGCACGCTGGCCGGCGTCCGCGGCGCGCGGTCGGGCTCGAGCGTCTTGCGCAGCCCCGAGATGTAGGCCTGGAGCGTGTTGGCGACGGCGTCCGGGGGCGAGTCCGCCCAGAGCAGGTCGATCAGCGCGTCCACGGAGACCGGTCGGCCGCCGGACAGCGCGAGCGCGGCGACCAGCGCCCGCCGCTTGCGGGGGCCGAGGTCGACCTGCTGGTCCTCGCGCCAGACCTCGGTGGCGCCCAGCACGCACACGCGCACGGCGCGAGAATACGGCGGCGGCACCGATGAAACGGCGTTCTCGGCAAGGTCGTCACCTGTATGAGGGATCAAGAGACCACCGGAAACCTGGACACCGCGCTTCTCCGAGGAGGCCGCCGCCGCACCCGGCTGGTCGGATGTGGAGGCCCGGCTGGAGGCGGCCGAGCTCTACTGGATCACCACGGTCCGGGCGGACGGCCGACCACACACGACTCCACTGGTGGGCCTCTGGCACGACGGCGCCTTCTGGTTCTGCACCGGCCGGAGCGAGCAGAAGCACCGCAACCTCGGCGCCTCCCCCGACGTCACCGTCGCGACGGGCACCAACACCTGGCAGGCCGGCACCGACGTGATCGTCGAGGGCACCGCGGAGCGGGTGACCGGCCTCGACACGTTGTCGAGCGGTCGCCGCCGCCTACCTCGAGAAGTACGGCGAGGCCTGGCGCTTCGACGCCAGCGAGGACGGCTTCGGCGGTCAGGACGACCCCGGCGGCATCGCCGACGTGTTCCGGGTCCCGCCCGGCAAGGTGCTGGTCTTCGCCAAGGCGCCCCACGGGCAGACCACCTTCCGGTTCTGACCCGCAGCGGACCTCACATTCCGACCGGCTGCGTCGTCGGACTATCGAAACGCAGTCCAGATCGAGGAGAACGATGGTCCACGCAGAGGCACCCACCCAGACCACCTTCACGGCGTTGCTCGAGACGCGGGTCGAGGCCTGCCGTACCAAGGACATCGACCTGCTGATGTCCCTCTACTCGCCCGACATCGTCTACTACGACATCGTCCTCCCCCACCAGTTCGTCGGCGCCGACGCGGTCCGCAGCAACTTCCTGCGCTGGTTCGCCGAGTACCAAGGAGACATCGGGCTGGAGACCCACGACCTGAGCGTCACCGTGGACGGAGACGTGGCGTTCGCGCACATGCTGCACGCCGACAGCGGCACCCGCAGGGGCGGCCAGGACATGGAGGTGTGGCTGCGGGCGACCGTGTGCGCACGACGTATCGATGACCGCTGGCAGATCATCCACGAGCACGTCTCGTTCCCGATCAACCCCGGGGACTGGAGCGCGGTCGTCGACGCACCGGCCTAGGGACTCCCCTGGTGCCACGGACGAGGGTCGGTGCGCAGCAGGGAGTAGAGCAGCACGTCGTGGTTCCGACCGTCGTTGAAGAACGCGCCCCGGACCGTGCCCTCCAGCTGGAACCCCAGCTTCTCGGCGACCCGGCGGCTCGCGGCGTTCTCCGGAACGATCACCAGGTGGAGGCGATGGATCTTCTTGGACGCGAACAGGTAGTCGACGAGAAGTCGCACCGCCTCGGTGGTGTAACCGTTCCCGGCGTACGCCGAGTCGTAGAGCTGGTAGGAGATCTCGTAGGCGTCCCAATAGCTCACCGCCCGGAAGAACTCGACGTGCCCGAGCATCACGTCGTCGCGTGACCAGACGAGCAACGTTCCCTCGTCTCGCTCCCAGAAACCGGTCTCTGCGAAGCGTCGATGCAGCGTCGGCTCCGGCTGGACCCCCAGTGGGAAGTAGGCACCCCTGTTCGCGATCTCGGCGTGCGCCTCGCAGAAGCCAGCCAGGTCGCGCTCGCGGATCGGCCGGAGCACGACCTGCTCTCCTCGCAACACGACGATCCCTCCCTCAAGGAGAGGGTACGGCGCTAGGGCAGGTCGTACCCGAGCGTCCAGGACCCCGACCCGGAGTACGCGTACACGCGCCAGCGATAGGTGCCGGCCGTGGCGGCGTACGAGATCTCCTCGTCCGGTCCGGGGCTCTCGGCCCGCGCGACCGTCGACCACCCGAGGGTCCCCTGGCGTTGGAGGAGCAGGTCGAAGTCGGCTCCGTCTGGCCCGTCGAGGCAGCCGTGCACGGTCCCGGCGCCCGCGCTGAAGCCGGTGCTCGACGGCGCATAGACCGATCCGCCGGCCGTCAGCGAACCGCTTCGCGTGCTCTCGTTGCACACCGGTGCCGGCGGCTCGACGTCGCCGACCAGCGCCACGGTCCAGACGGCGTGCGCGATCGCGTCGGCGTTGCGGTCCAGGGCGGTGGTGTTGACGTTGTCCAGGTCGTCGCAGGCCGAGTGGTAGCAGGGGTCGAACGCGCCGGTGGTCCCACCCCAGAGCTGCACCTGCGCCGAGGTCTTGTGATCCTCGGCGCCGGTGAACGTGCCGCCGGCGGGGATGCCGTACTGGATGAACGGCCCGTAGTCGCTGCGCCCGTCGAAGTCCGTCCCCCTCGTCGGCACCCCGATCCCGGCGAAGTAGTCGACCAGCACCTGCTCCAGGTACGCCGATCCGCTCGGTCCCGGTCCGGACCCGGTCCCGTCCGAGTTGTCGCCGTCGTAGACGAAGTACCCGGGGTTCGGCGAGCCGACCATGTCGAAGTTGTAGTAGGCGTCGATCTGCGCGCGCTGGGTGCTGGTCAGGCCCTGGACGTACCTGGTCGAGCCGACCAGGCCGAGCTCCTCGGCGCCCCACCAGGCGAAACGGACGTGCTTGGTCGGCGCCTCATCGGAGGCCGCCAGCTGCAGCGCCACCTCGAGGATCGCCGCCGACCCGGTTCCGTTGTCGTTGATGCCGGCTCCGGACGAGCACGCTGTCGAGGTGGGCACCCACCATCACCGTGTTCGCGGTGTCGCCGCCGGGGAGGTCGGCGATCAGGTTGTAGCCGGTGCGGCCGTTGTAGGTGAAGGCCACCTTCTGGGTGACGTAGCCGGCGGCGTCCAGCTCCGCCTTGATGTGGTCGACCGAGGCGTTGTAGCCGGTGGTGCCGTGCGCCCGGTTGCCGTTGTTGGCCGCGGCGATGTCCTGGAGCGCCTCGAGGTGGGCGACGACGTTGGCCACGGCGATGTCGGGGCCGTTGCTCTCGACGGCGAGCGCGGGCGGGTTGGTCGGCACCAGCAGCGCGCCGGTGAGCACACCGAGGCAGGCCAGGCGGGTCGTCGTCCTCATGGGCGACGACGCTAGGAGCGCGCGGCGCGGCCCAGAAGAGGGGAATCCCTTGCTCTCGGCTCAGACCCGACGGGTGTCGGTGAAGAGCGCGGCGTACGCGTTCAGCGCGGGCTGTCCACCGAGGTGTGCGTAGAGCACCGTCGAGTCCTGGGCGATGTCGCCGTTGCGGATGAGATCGATCAGGCCGGCCATCGACTTGCCCTCGTAGACCGGGTCGAGGATCACGCCCTCGAGCTGGCCGGTCAGCCGGATCGCGTCGAGCGTGGACTGCGACCGGGATGCCGTACAGATCGCCGGCCCAGCCCTCCAGCACGGTGATCTCGTCGTCGCGCAGGTCGCGGCCGAGCCCGATCAGCTCGGCGGTCGACCGGGCGATCCGCTCGACCTGGTCGCGGGTCTCGTCGAGCTTCGCGCTCGCGTCGATGCCGATCACCCGGCGCGGCCGGTCCTGGCCGGCGAAGCCGGCGATCATGCCGGCGTGGGTCGACCCGGTGACCGAGCAGACCACGATCGTGTCGAAGAAGACCCCGAGCTCGCGCTCCTGCTCCGCGACCTCCTCGGCCCAGCGCGCGAACCCGAGCCCGCCGAGCCGGTGGTCGGACGCGCCGGCGGGGATCGGGTACGGCGTACCGCCGCGCTCCCGCACGTCCTCGAGCGCCCGCTCCCACGACTCCTTGAAGCCGATCCCGAAGCCGGCGCTGTCGAGCCGCACGTCGGCGCCCATGATCCGGCTCAGCATGATGTTGCCGACCCGGTCGTTGAGTGCGTCCGGCCAGTCGACCCACTTCTCCTGCACCAGCACGCAGTCCAGACCGAGGTGGGCCGCGACCGCCGCGACCTGGCGGGTGTGGTTGGACTGGTAGCCACCGATCGACACCAGCGTGTCCGCGCCCTGGGCGAGCGCGTCGGGCACCAGGTACTCCAGCTTGCGGGTCTTGTTGCCGCCGTACGCCAGGCCCGCGTTGCAGTCCTCGCGCTTGGCCCAGATCTGCGCGCCGCCGAGGTGCTCGCTCAGCCGCTTCAGGGGATGGACCGGGCTGGGTCCGAAGGTCAGCGGGTGGCGGGGGAAGTCCGACAGGGCCATGCGCGCAGCGTACGGCTCAGGCGGGTGCCAACCGGGTGGTTGGCCGCGCTTAAAGTGGCGGCATGCCAGCTCGTCACTTCTTCCACCATGTCGTCATGTTCGCCAGTGACTTCGGTGCCAGCGAGCCCTTCTACACCAGGGCTCTCGCGGCGCTCGGGATCACAGCGGGGTACCCCAGCGAGACCGGCGTGGAGTACTGGATCCCCGAGCACGACACCCCGAGCTTTGCGATCGACACTGCACCAACGAGCGCAGACGTCACCCGGGGCGTGCATGTGGCTTTCGAGGCTGCTGATCGGAGCGTGGTCGATGACTTCTATGAGGCAGCCGTCGCGGCGGGCGGGACCTCCCGGCACGCGCCGCGACACTGGCCCGAGTACCGGGCCTACTGCGCATTCGTCAGCGACCCCGACGGGAACAACATCGAGGCACTGGTGAAGGACGCGGACGTTTCCTGATCCGCCGGTCCGGTCACAGCCAGCGACGCACCCGCCGCGCGTAGTCGTCGTACGGCGCTCCGAACCTCTCGTGCAGGAACCGCTCCTCGGGGCGGATCGCGCCCCAGAAGACAAGCAGCACCGCCGCCGGGAACAGCACGAGCCCCCAGAACGTCGGCGCCAGCAACGCCAGCCCGAGGTAGAGCGCGAGCAGGCCGACGTACAACGGGTTGCGGGAGAGCCGGTACGGCCCCTCCTCGATCATCGCGTGCGTCGCCTGCCCGGGCAGCAGCCCGGTCTCGTGCCGGCCGAACAGCCACAGCGACCAGCCGTTCCACCCGACGAACAGCAGCACCAGCACCCAGCCGAGCGGAACCCGCCACCCGCCGAGGTCGACCGGGTCACCCCACTGCAGCGTGGCCAGCCAGCCGACGAGCAGGGGCGCGCCGATCGCGACCGGCGGCCAGAGCCGGAACGCGACGGTTTCCTCGGAGCCGTGCGGCATGCCCTCATTGTCGTGGGTGGTGGTGGTGGCTGGAGGTGTAACTTGGCTGCGGTACCGCGGCCGCTGTTGCGGTGCGCCGGGGAGGACCGTGGTCACGAGTCCACGCGAGGACCGAGATGTGTTCCGGCTCGCGCCGAGCATGGATGAAGCCGTGCTGCGGACGGTGGCGGACCGACTGGAGTTTCGTGCCACCGACGCCGGCTACGTCGCCTTGTCGCAGGCGTACTTCGAACGCCTGCCATTGTCGCCTCCGTGCCGGGTTCTTGCCCTTGGCTGTGGCACCGGCGTGGAGGTCCGTGCCCTGAGGCGACGGGTCGGTCCAGAGGTGGCCCTCGTGGGGCTCGATCACAGCGGTGCACTGGTGGAGCGCGCTCGTCAGCAAACGGCGGACGAGGGGTTGTCGGAGAACATCGAGTTCCTCACCGGCGATGCGCACGACCTGCCCTACTCGGACGCTGAGTTCGACGTGGTACGCTGCACACACTCATCAGTCACGTCGAGGATCCGGCCATGGTGCTTGCAGAGGCACGTCGTGTCCTTCGCCCCGGAGGGACCGCCGCCATCTTCGACGGCGACTACGCCTCGTTGACCTTCGCCCATCCAGACCCGGTGACTGCTGTCACGGTCGAGGAGAAGCTCAAGCAGGTCATGGTCGCGAACCCCCGGGTGATGCGGGACCTTCCGCGGCTGCTCCAAGAAGCCGATCTCGACCTCGTTGCCGCGGACGGAGCTGTGTACGCCGACATCGGCACCGGCAGCTTCTGGGCGAACGCGGCCGAGGCGTACGCGGCGCTGCTGGGGCGTTCGGGCCTTCTACCTGTGCAGGTCGTGGAGGACTGGAGAGCCGAACAGGCGGACGCCAACGCGCGCAAGGCATTCTTCGGAGCCTCGGTCTACTACACCTATCTGGCGCGCCGGCCGAGCGGATCGACGACGCTCGCTGCTCTCGACCAGCGTCAGGCGGCGCGGAGCTTGCGGGCCTGCTGCTGGAGCCGCGCCTGCGCCGCGCGGCGGACCTTGGGACCGCCGGTGGCCATGCCGTAGAGCAGCTTGAGCTGCTGCGGGAGGTTGCGGGCGTTGGTGGTCTCCAGCCAGCCGTTGGGCAGCGAGAGGCGGACCACCCTGTGCCAGGCGGAGTAGACCTGCTGCGGCATCGGGGCCGAGTGGTAGTTGAGGTCGTACTTCTCGAACAGGGCCTGCACCTTCGGCGCGATCTCGGCGTACCGGTTCGACGGCAGGTCGGGGAACAGGTGGTGCTCGATCTGGTGGCTGAGGTTGCCGGAGAGGAGATGCATCAGCTTCGAGCCGGAGATGTTGGCCGAGCCGAGCATCTGCCGGACGTACCAGTCGCCGCTGGTCTCGTTGCGGGTCGATCGACTTCCGCTCGAACGTCTCCACGCCCTCGGGGAAGTGACCGCACATGATCACCGAGTGCGACCACAGGTTGCGGACCACGTTGGCGGTGAAGTTCGCGACCAGGGTCGGCACGAAGGAGCCGGTGGGCAGAGACAGCGCCGGGTGGACGAGGTAGTCCTTGGTGGCCTGCCGGCGGATCTTGGTCAGCACGCCCTTCAGCCGGCGCTGGAACTCGGGGTCCTTGGCCTGCTTCTTCTTGATGGTCGCGCCGAGCTCGAGGTCGTAGGCCGCGATGCCGTACTCGAAGAAGCAGGCGTTGAGGAAGTTCCACAGCGGCTGGCCGAGGTGCATGGGGTGCCAGCGCTGGTCCTCGTCGACGCGCATGATGCCGTAGCCGAGGTCGTTGTCCTTGCCGACGATGTTCGTGTACGTGTGGTGGATCTGGTTGTGGGAGTGCTGCCACTGCTCGGCCGGGGTGGCCATGTCCCACTCCCAGGTCGTCGAGTGGATCTTCGGGTCGCGCATCCAGTCCCACTGGCCGTGCAGGACGTTGTGGCCGATCTCCATGTTCTCGAGGATCTTGGCGATGCTCAGGCCGGCGGTGCCGACCACCCACGCGGGCGGGAACACCGAGGCCAGCAGCACGGCCCGGCTGCCGAGCTCGAGCCGCCGCTGCACGCTGATCACCCGGCGGATGTACTTCGCGTCGGCCTCGCCGCGCGCGTCGATGATGTCCTGGCGGATCGCGTCGAGCTCGTAGCCGAGCTGCTCGATGTCCTCGGGCGTGAGGTGTGCGATCGGGTTCTCGGGCTTCTTCGTGATGGCGGTCATGGCTCCCTATCGATGGGGGTCAGGTCGTCAGTGGTCGATGGTGCAGGCGCCGGCGGCGGCGTTGATGCAGGTCTGGATGGGTACGCCGGCGCGGTCGGTCTCGCCGGGTACGGCGACGGTGAGCTCACCGTTGCGAAGGTCGCGGACGGCGCCCTCCTTGAGCGGCAGCACGCAGCCCATGCAGATGCCCATCCGGCACCCGCTGGGCATCAGCACGCCCGCACCCTCGGCGGCGTCCAGGATCGGCGTGGCGCCGTCGGCCTCCACGACCGCGCCCGAGGCGAAGGAGAGCGTGCCGCCCTCGCCGGACGCCGCGACCACCGTCGGCCGGAACCGCTCGGTGGTCAGCGCGAGACCGCGGGCTGCGTGGTGCTCCTCCAGCGCGTCGAGGAGCCCGGCCGGGCCGCACGCGTAGCTCAGCCGCTCGGGCAGGTCGGGCACCAGCTCGTCGATCTGGGCGACCTCGAGCAGGCCGTCGCGGTCGTCGTACCGCTCGATCAGCCGGATCCGGCCGGTCGCGCCGAGCAGCCTCAGCTCCTCGCGGAACAGGGCGGCGGACTCGGTGGGGTTGACGTGCACCATCACGATGTCGGTGGCCACCGGCTTGCTGCGGGAGAACAGGTTGCGCAGCATCCCGATCACCGGGGTGATGCCCGAACCGGCGGTGACCAGCAGCAGCTTGTCGGGGATCGGCTGGGGCAGCACGAACTCGCCCTCGGCCTGCTCGAGCTGAATCATCTGGCCGGCGCGGGCCCGGTGCACGAGGTGGTGGGACACCACGCCGTCGGGGATCGCCTTCACGGTCAGGCTGATGCAGCGGTCGGGGCGCGGCCCGTGGGTGAGCGAGTAGGTGCGCCACAGGCGCACCCCGTCGACGTCGACGCCGACCCGCACGTACTGGCCCGGGACGTGCCCGGCCCAGTCGCGGCCCGGCTTGATCACGATGGTGGCGGACTCGGCGGTCTCGGGGACGACCGAGACGATCCGGCCGCGGAGCTGGGCGCCGGAGCGCAGCGGGTGGAAGACGTCGAGGACGTCGGAGATCTCCAGCGGGGTCACCGCCGCCTCCGCGAACCGGCGGACCCGGTCGCGCAGGCGCGGGCGGGTCGGGGTCTCCGACCCGGTCCGGCCGACGGTAATCGAGCTCATGCCTTCATTCTGCTGCGCTGAACGGGCTAAAGTCCTGACCAGAGCACGTGAATCGGCTACCTCAAGATTGTTCGCAGGAGACAAAATGCGCCTAGCCGCCCGCCGTACGGCGACGCAGGGGCTGCTATTGCCCGAGGAGGCGGTGGCCGAGATCCGGCTGCAGCTGCCCGCGGTGGCCGAGCAGGTCGTCGCCGCGATCATCGACGAGGTGCCCAGCTACGAGGACGCGTTCAGCGGCCCGATGGGCGAAACCATCCGCAACGCCGTGCAGCTCGCGCTGGGCGGATTCCTCTCCCTGGCCGGCGGTCGCCGCGGCACCGATCCACGCACGCCTGCCGCCCCGGCAGTGGAGGGTGCCTACCAGCTGGGCCGCGGCGAGGCCCGCAGCGGCCGGTCCACCGACGCGCTGCTGTCGGCGTACCGGATCGGCGCCCGGGTCTCCTGGCACGAGATGTCGACGACCGCGGTCAACAACGGGCTGGACGTCGAGACGCTGGTGTCGTTCGCGGAGCTGGTGTTCGCCTACATCGACGAGCTGTCGGCGTCCAGCGTCGCCGGGCACACGGACGAGCTGGCCACCACCGGCCGGGTCCGGCAGCGGCTGCAGGAGCGGATCGCCCACCACCTGCTCACCGGCGCCCCGGCCGAGACCGTCATCAAGGCCGCGGAGCGGGCCGAGTGGAAGGCGCCACGCACGCTGACCGCGGTGATCGTGCCGGAGGCGCAGGTCCGCCCGGTGCTCAGCGTGCTCTCCTCCCGCACCCTGCAGGCGGGCGACGCGCCGGGGCTCGACGACGCCGCGCTGCTGCTCGTCCCCGACGCGCACGGACGCCGGCGCGGCACGGTCCTCCGGACGATCGCGGACCGCGACGCCATCGCCGGCCCGCCACGTCCGTGGCTCGAGGCCGCCTCGTCGTACGCGCGGGCCCTGCGGGCGCGGGAGCTGGGGCTCGGGCCGGACACCGAGGCGAGCCTCACCGAGCTGGTGCTCACCGCCGACCCGGAGGCGCTGGCCGACCTTCGCGACCAGGCGCTGGCGCCGATGAAGTCGGTCCGGCCGGGCACCGCCGAGAAGCTCGCCGAGACCCTCCGCGCCTGGCTGCTCCACCACGGCCGCCGGGACGCGGTCGCGGCCCAGCTGTTCGTGCACCCGCAGACCGTGCGCTACCGGATGGGTCAGCTCCGTGAGCTGTACGGCGAGCGGCTCGACGACCCCGACTTCGTGCTGCTGCTCACCGTCGCCCTGGGCTCGAACCGCGCCGGCGACGGGGCCGGCGCAGCATAGGGACGGCCGTCGTCGGTCCAGCGCAGCGTCCCGCCCCACACGAACCGCTTCGCCTTCGGCGAGTACTCCGGGTTCTTGTCGAAGGCGTGGAACACCATCCGGAACGCGCCAGCCACGTAGCGCACCTCGGCACCTCCGGGGCCGCAGAACCGCCGGCCGTCGCGCCGGCGCAGTTGCAGGGTGCCGAGCGGGCGGAGCGGGCGTCGTAGCGCGCCGCCGACGTACACCACGGTCTTGTAGGCGCAGCTGTCGTAGGCCAAGCGGGAGGCGAACACGTAGACGCGGCCGTGGCGGGCGACCACCGAGGGCGCCTCGATCTGCCGGTTCCCGCCGTCGAGGACCCGGAACGGCCGGGAGCCCGGCCGCCGGGTGCCGTCCGGTCGCACCCGCACCGCCCAGATGCCCACGGCCCTGGGGCGGTAGTGGTGCCGCTTGTAGAGCAGGTAGTGGGGGCCGCCGCCGGGGCGGAAGTACGCCGGGTCGATCAGCGTCGCACCCGCGTCGGTGCAGCGCAGCGGACGGGGCCGCGGCGCGAAGGGCCCCATCGGCGACTCGGCGACGGCCATCCCGATGCAGTCGGACCCACCGCGCCGCGAGGCGCTGAAGTACATGACGTAGTCGCGCGGGCCCTCAACCGACCGCTTCCACACGTGCGGGCCCCACATGTGCACCTCGCCGCGGTCGTGCCGGCTGCCGCGCGGCCCCACCCACTTCGGGTGGGTCAGCATCGACGGCTTGGGCCGGCCGTACGTGCCGCTCGCCGGATCGTACCGGAGAGACCCGGAAGGCCCGACCGGTCTCGAGATCGTGGCCGGTGGAGTAGATGAAACGGGACTGACCCTCGCTGAAGAAGCCCGGGTCGGCGAACGGTACGTCGACCAGTCGACGGACGTCGTGGCCGACGGAGTCGCGGGCCGGCCCGGACGCTCCGTCGACCCCGGTCGTCGCCGAGGCGGGGATGCCTATCAAGAGCGTGAGGGCGCCGACGAAGGCCACCATCGTGGCGGGGTGGCGAAGGGGCACGAGCCTCTCCCGAAATGATGCTGGTGGGACTGATGGGACAATGTAGGCGCAGGAGCGCGCGTGCACGGGCAGAACCCGCGGACTCGTCGCGACCGGTTTCGCCGCCGAGGCCCTAGAGCGCCGAGTGCACCACGAGGCCGGCGACCACGGTCAGTGCCACCGCGGTCTCGCGCAGCGCCTTGGCGGCGCCCGCAGGATCGGCGTGCGGGCTCAACGGGTCGCGGTCGAGCAGCACCAGGTCGCCGGGGGAGCCGACGCCCACCATCGGCTGGCCGTCCACCGACGCGGCCAGCGCCTCGCGCACGGTCAGGGCCTGCTCGGGATGCCAGGCCGGCCGGTCGTCGGCGCTGCGGTGCACCGCGGCCGCCATCGCCAGCCAGGGGTCCAGGGGTGAGACGGGCGCGTCCGAGCCGAAGCAGAGCCGCACCCCGTCGTCGAGCATCCAGCGGAACGCGAACGACCGATCGCCGCGGTCCGGCCAGATCAGCTCGGTGAGGTCGCGGTCGTCGAGCAGGTGGCCCGGCTGCACGCTGGCCCGCAGGTCCAGCTCGGCGATCCGGCGTACGTCGTCGCGGCCGATCAGCTGGGCGTGCTCGATGGAGCCTCGGGCGCCGGTGGCGGCGTACGCATCCAGCGCGGCGGCGACTGCGGCGTCCCCGATCGCGTGGGTCGCCACCTCGAGACCGGACATGTGCGCGCGGGCGAGCAGCGCGGTGAGCTCGGCCTCGGAGAGGTTCGCCGCGCCGGCCGGCTGGTCGAGCCGCGCACCGTCGGCGTACGGCTCGCAGCACCACGCGGTGCGGGTGTTGAGCGACCCGTCGCTGATGATCTTCAGCGGTCCCATGGTGAGCCGGCCGTCGGTGCCGGGGAGCGGGTCGCCGGTGCGCAGGCGTGCCTCGATCACCTCTTCGAGCCCGTCGGCGTACGTCGCCACCCTGACCCGGAGCCGGTCGCAGCCGGCGTCCCACCGCTCGACGCCAGTCGTCGACGCCACCCATGAACTCGAAGTCGACCAGGCCGACCACGCCCTGCGACGGCCGCGGAGTCGAGGGTCTGCCGGTAGGCGGCGGGGGCGTGGCCGTCGTCACCGACGAGCTGGGTGAGCAGCTCGTAGGCCGCGAACCACTCGTTCTCCCTGACCACGTCGTCGCGCTCGCCGAGCCCGAGAGCGGCGAGCGCCGCGCTGTTGAGCCAGCCGTGATGACCGTCGCCCGCGATCAGCACCACCGGGGTGACCCCGGAGACCTCGTCGAGCTCGGCGACGGTTCCCTCCCGGGTCCAGACGCCGGGGCGGTGACCCCAGGTGATGACCGGGCGGCCGGGGCGGGCGGTGACCCGGTCGGCCACCAGTGCGATCGCCTCCTCGGGCGATCGCACCAGGCTCGCGTCGACCCGCTGCGAGGCGAGGGTCCACTGGCCGAGGTGGACGTGCTGGTCCCACAGGCCCGGGATCAGCCAGCGGCCCTCCGCGTCGATCTCCGGAACGCCCGCCGGCCGGGCCACCGAGGCGGCTACCTCGGTGACCCGGCCGTCTTGCACGAGCACGTCGACCGGCGAGTCCGGTGGCGTCTCACCCACGTGCACCGGGACCAGCCGCGCGCCGCGGATCAGCAGGTCGCTCACCCGGGCAACGCTAACCACCGCGCCCGGTCAGGCCGCGACGGGCTCCTCCGCGAGCTCGGCCCCGGACTCGTCCGGGACGGCCATCGGCTTCGGCCGGAGGAAGACCCCGCCCACGACCGCGGCCAGCAGGGCGAAGACCGCGCCTGCGGCGAAGGCGGCCTGCAGCCCGCCGTTGAGCGCCTCGACCGGCGCGGTTCCGTCGGCCAGCAGGTTGTCGGTGCGCGCCGTGGAGATGCTGACCAGCACGGCCAGGCCCAGCGCGCCGCCCATCATGAACGACGTGTTGACGACGCCCGGAGGCGAGGCCGGCCTCGTGCGGCTCCACGTCGCCCATCGCGGCCAGCAGCACCGGGTTGAACGCGATGCCGGCACCGGCGCCCAGCAGGATCATCGAGGGCAGCACGTCGACCACGAAGTTGCCACCCACCGGCGCCTGCGAGAACAGGCCCAGGCTCACGGCGGCCAGCAGCAGGCCCACGGTCAGCGGCGGGCGGATGCCGAAGCGCATCACCAGCTTGTCGGAGACCCGCAGCGAGCAGAACGCCATCACCACGCTGGTCGGGATGAACGCCAGGCCGACCTCGAGCGCGGAGTACCCCAGCACCTTCTGCAGGTAGATCGCGGCCAGGAAGAACCAGGCGAACATCGCGGCGGCCCAGAGAGCGCCGACGAACTGCGAGACCGAGACGTTGCGGAGCGCGAAGAGGCGCAGCGGCACCAGCGGGTTGGCGACCTTGGCCTCGCGGGCCACGAACGCGGCCAGCAGGGCGATTCCGCCGCCGAGGAGCAGCAGGGTCCGCGAGGAGGTCCAGCCGGCCTCGTTGCCGCCGACGATCGCGTAGACGCTGAGCATCAGGGCCGCGGTCACCATCACCGCGCCGATCACGTCGAGGCGGGACTTCTGCGGCACGACCCCGTCGGCGGGCAGCACGCGGCGGGCCGCGAGCCAGACGCCGACGCCGATCGGCACGTTCACCAGGAAGATCCAGTTCCACGAGAAGAGGCCGGTCAGGACCCCGCCGAGGAGGACGCCGACGGCGCCGCCGCCGGACATCACGAAGCCGAAGACGCCCATCGCCTTGGCCCGCTCCCCGGGGTCGGTGAACAGGCCCATGATCAGGGCCAGCGCCACCGCCGAGACCGCGGCGCCGCCGAGGCCCTGGACGGCCCGGCCGACGACCAGCAGCTCCGCCGACGGTGCGAACCCGCAGGCGATCGAGGCGACGGTGAAGGACACGACGCCGCCGAGGAAGACCCGCTTGTTGCCGAGCAGGTCGCCGAGGCGTCCGGACAGGAGCAGGAACCCGCCGAAGGTCAGCAGGTAGGCGTTGACCACCCAGGCCAGCGCCGCCTGCGAGAAGCCGAGGTCGGTCTGGATGGACGGCAGGGCGACGTTCACGATGCTCGAGTCGAGCACGATCATCAGGTCGCCCAGGCAGAGGACGTAGAGAGCGAGCCAGCGGCTCTTGATGTCGGGCATTGGAATTTCTCCTGGGTGGTGTCGAGGTGCTTTCACCAACACCACGAACGCGAACGGTCTAATACGACAGACCCAGTGAAATTCTTTGAATCATCGGTCGGCACGACCGAATTTGCCCGGTTCCGCCGCCTCAGAGGCGCTCGGCGATGCCCTCGAGGGAGTCGACGACCAGGTCGGGAGCGGAGAAGTACGCCGGGTAGCGGGTCCCGTCGCGGTCGACCCAGGCGGTGCGCAGCCCGGCGCGATGCGCGCCGTCGATGTCCCACGGGTGCACCGCCACGAGGAGCGCCTCCGCCGCCGGCACGCCGCACCTGTCGAGGGCATAGCGGTACGGCGTCTCGTGCGGCTTCCAGCGGCCGGCCTCGACGGCGGACAGGGTGGCCTCGAACAGGTCGCGGATCCCGGCCCGCTCCAGCAGCCGGTCGGCCACCTCGGTCCCGCCGACGCTCAGGGTGACCAGCCGGAGCCCGCGCTCGGCGAGCCCCCGGATGGCCGGCACCACGTCGGGGTGCACGTCGAGCTCGCCGATCCCCTCGAACACGAACCGGGCCGCGGCGTCGATCTCGGCCGCCGGCAGCACCCCGGACAACGCCACCCGCAGCGACTCCTGGGCGAGCTCCCCGAACACGGGGTGGCTGTCGGTGACGGTCAGCGCGAACCCGTCGCGGAGCAGACCCGCGAACCACGTGGCGGCCAGCTGCGGCTCCGCGCCCACCTCGGCGAAGCGCTGGCCGAGCGGCGCCATGTCCGAGAGCGTCTCGTTGACGTCGAACACGACCACCGAGGTCCGGTCCGGCACGCTGCTACCTCAGGTGACGGCGGGACTGGATCATCCGGAACCGCGGCGCCACGAACGCAGCGTCGGTGTACGACGCGTTCGCGGCGGGGTTGGCGCCGGTGCCGTGGAAGTCGGAGTAGGCCGCGGTCTGGTTGACGAACACCCCGCCCAGCAGGTTCTCCGAGAGCGCCACGCCGGCGTCCAGGGCCGCGTCGCGCATCTCGTCGACCACCGCTTCGGAACTGGAGTAGACGGCCGCCGTCATCGCGCCCTTGCGGGTCACGGTGTCGCGGAACAGGTCGACGGACTGGTCGGTGCCGGACGTGGAGATCACGAACGCCACCGGCCCGAAGCACTCGGCCTCGTAGACGTCGGTGTCGGCCGCGGTGACGCCGACAAGGGTGGGCGTGCGCACCGTGGCGTCGGGGTACGCCGGGTGGGTGACCGCGCGGGACGCGACCAGCACCTCTCCCTTCCCGGGAGCCGCCTCGAGTCGCTCGACCACACCCGGGTTCACGACGCCGCCGAGCAGCTCCACCGCCCGCGCGTCGTCGCCGAGCAGCTTGTCCAGCGCCGCCCCGATGCCCGCCGCCACCTCGGCCGGGGACTTGGTGCCCTGGTCGGTCTCGACGCCGGCGGCCGGGAGATAGACGTTCTGGGGGGCGGTGCACATCTGGCCGGCGTACAGGGAGAACGAGAAGGCAAGGTTGCGGCACATCCCCGCGAAGTCGTCGGTGGAGTCGACGACCACGGTGTTGACGCCGGCCTTCTCGGTGAACACCACGGCCTGCCGGGCGTTGTCCTCGAGCCACTCGCCGAACGCGTTGCCGCCGGTGTAGTCGATCAGGCGCACCTCGGGTCGTACCGCGAGGGCGGCGGCCAGCTTGTCGGCCGGGTCCTCGGCGGCCAGGGTGACCAGGTGCGGGTCGTGGCCGGCCTCCGCGAGCACCTCCTGGCACACCTGCACGGTGATCGCCAGCGGCAGCACCGCACCGGGGTGCGGCTTGACCACCACCGGGTTGCCGGTGACCAGCGAGGCGAACAGCCCGGGCCAGCCGTTCCAGGTCGGGAAGGTGTTGCAGCCGACCACCATCGCGACCCCGCGCGGCACCGCGGTGAAGCTCTTCTCCATGCGCAGCGGCGGGCTGTCGGGCTTCGGGCCGGGCTTCTCCCAGACGGCGGTGGCCGGGGTGCGCGTCATCTCGGTCCAGGCGTAGGCGATCGCCTCGAGCGCGCGGTCGAGCGCGTGCGCGCCGCCGGCCTGGAACGCCATCACGAACGCCTGCCCGCTGGTGTGCTGCACGGCGTTGGCCAGCTCGAAGATCCGGCCGTGCAGCCGGTCCAGGATCTCGATGCAGACCCCGGCGCGCGCGTTGGGCCCGGCGTCGCGCCAGCGGCGCATCCCGGCGGCTGCCGCCGTCAGGAGTGCATCGACATCCGTGACCCGCGGGTACTCCACGCCCAGGTCGAACCCGTACGGCGACCGCTCGGTCGCCACGGTTCCCTCGGCCCCGGGTGTATCGAGCGCGAACGGGCGATCCAGCAGCGCCTCGAACGCGGCCTTCCCTTCGGCGGCCGCATCAGCGCCGTACACCCGGGGCGAGGGTGACTCGTCGAACGCCGAGTAGTAGCCGCGGGACGCGATGGCGGCCACCGCGGCGTCCAGGCGGTGGCGGTGCTTGTCGAGGAGGACGTCGTTCATCAATGGCTCCGCGGGCTCTCGAGTGGGGTTGTGACACTTCTACGACACTCTGGCACACGAGGTGTCACATGCCTATGGGCGGTTACCGTGGGCGCCGTGACGGCACGCAGACTCGGCTGGGCGCTGCTCGCGCTGCTGGTCGGCGCGTCGCTCGGGCTCGGCGCCGCGTACGCCACCCGGCCTGAGCCGGACGCCTCCGGAACGCCGTCCCCGGTACCTGCAGCGCGGCCGAGCGTGCCGACGGACGACCCCTACGCGGCCGACATCGACTACCCGCCACTGGGCGAGATCACGGCGTTCGACACCTACCAGATCGGTGGCGCCCCTCAGCTGCAGACGTGGGAGTACGCCGTCCCGGCGGGTTGGGTCGCGGACGCCGTCACTCCGAACGGCGACCGGGCGATCACAACGGACGTCGTGGACGACTACATCGAGGTCCGGTTCAGGCCCGAGGGCGAACCGCCGGTCGGCGGGCTACAGCCTGCGGGTCAAGTCGATCAACGATCACCGGCCCGCCGAGGACGAGGTGTCGCTCAAGATCAGCGACTTCGACCGGCTCTACGACGACGTCGAGATCCTGGAGCAGACCGACAGCACTGTCCTCTTCACCTTCCGGACCGAGGAGGAGGACCGCCTCCGCTACAACTTCTTCCGCTGGTTCGAGGTGCCGGGCTCCGACGTGGCCACGCTGGAGATGTCGCTCGCCGGCCGCGCAGGTGGACGAGGAGGGCATGCACGCGCTCTTCGAGCAGTTCGCCGAACGGGCGCAGCCGGTGGACGACTGACGGGTCACAAGCCGGTGGTGGCGACCGACTCGAGGACGTCGTTGGCCGTCGCCCGATCGGCGCTGCGCACCTGCACCCACAGCAGCCGGTTGGTCGCGACCTGCACGACTCGCTCGACGGTGACCCCCTCTCCCCGGCAGCCGGTGTACACGATGGTGCGGGCCAAGTCCCCGTCGATGGTGTCGTCGATCGGGTCCTCCGCGGTCTCGCAGACGGGATGGCCGGGCAGCTGGTCCGGGATGTCGTCGCCGGGCATGATGCCCGCGAAGACGCCCTCGCCGTCCTGCAGGTGGGCCCAGCCGGCCGAGGTGCCGACCGAGAGGGCGGCGTACGTCTCGCTTCTCACCGGGCGGGGTCCATGGATCGCCGGCGACCGAGGCGTCCCAGTCGTCGGGGACGGTCACGGTCAGCTCGTCCCGTGAGTCGGTGATCGTCACGTCTCGGTCCAGCGCCCGGAACCCGAACCAGCCCGCGACGGCGCCCATCCCCAGCGCGAGCAACGTGACGGCGGCCATCGCGACGAGCCGGCGTCGTCGATTCGGCAGCACCGGGTCGCCGAGCTCGCCGGACACCGGCATCGGCGACGGCCGGGCGCCGGGCTGGGTGAGCTCGGGGTCGACGGCCTGCCACGGCTGCAGCCCCTGCCCCGCGGGGACGGCCCAGTCGCCGAGGGCGGTGGTGAGCGCGTCGACGTACGCCGTGACGCTCGGCCAGCGGTCCGCCGGGTCGGGAGACAGCGCTCGGCGGACGACGTCGTCGACCTCGTCGGGGAACGGCCGGTCGACGCTCGCGAGGGGCGGCGGCGGTGAGGGACTGGCGGCCGCGGTGAGGTCGGCGTGCCGCCACGGCATCCGGCCGCCCAGCAGGAGGTGGGTGATCACGGCGAGGGAGTACTGGTCGGCGCCTGCGCCCGGGGTCTCGCCCTGCGCCTGCTCCGGGGCCACGAACGACGGGCTGCCGGCGATCATGGTCAGCCGGGAGGAGACGTCGAGCGCCTTGCCCAGGCCGAGGTCGCCGAGCATCGCGCGGACACCGGGCTCGGCGGCGCCGTTGCCGACACTGCGGAACAGCACGTTGGCGGGCTTCACGTCGCGGTGCAGGATGTCGCGGTCGTGCAGCGCCTGCAGCCCGGCGGCGACCTGGCGGATCACCTCGGTCGCCTCGGCCACCTCCAGCCCGCGGGTCTCGAGCCGGTCGGCGAGGGTGCCCTGGTCGGCGTACGTCATCACCAGGTAGGGGCGGCCGTCGTCGAGCTCGCCGGCGTCGTAGACCGTGACCACGTGCGGCGACTCCACGCGGCGCAGGTAGCGACC
This sequence comes from uncultured Actinomycetota bacterium, assembly GCA_963813615.1. GTDB lineage: Bacteria > Actinomycetota > Actinomycetes > Propionibacteriales > Nocardioidaceae > Nocardioides. Next base: position 92,001 of record CAWFAE010000015.1, on the reverse strand, counting down.
CTCCTCGACGAAGCGGGTCCGGACGTGGTGGTCCTCGGTCCAGTTGTCCGCCAGCACCTTCACCGCGACGGGCGAGTCGAGGTGCTCGTCGTACGCCAGCCAGACGGTGGCGAAACCGCCGGCGCCGATGCGACGTCTGACCGCATAGCGGCCAAGACGGTCGGGCAGGGCGGACACCCGTGCATTATCCGTGACCTGGGTGGGGAAGGATCGTCGGCATGACGGAGTCATCGAGGGGGTCGTCGGAAGGGCCATCGTGGAGCGCCGCGACGCCCGACGAGATCGACGACCTGGCGCGCCGCGCCCAGGCCGGTGACCGGGACGCGCTGGAGCAGGTGCTGGGCGCGATCCGCTCTCGCACCCTCAACATCTGCCGCGGAGTGCTGCCGTACACCCCGGACGCCGAGGACGCCTGCCAGGAAGCGATGCTCAACATCGCGACCAAGATCGGCTCGTGGGGCGGCCGCGGCCGGTTCACCACCTGGACGCACGTGATCGCGGTGAACTCCGCGCGGACGACGTACCGCCGGATGAAGAACCAGGCAGTCGCCAGCGACGTGCTCGCGAACGACAATGCGGACCCGCGCACCACCAGCGTGATCGCCGGCACCCGCCTCGATCTCTTGGAGGCGATGGAGACACTGGAACGCGACCACCCGCAGTACGTCGAGCCGTTGCTGCTTCGTGACGTCTACGGCATGGCCTACGACGAGATCGCGGAGCAGGTCGGGGCGCCGCTCGGCACGGTCAAGGCCCAGATCCACCACGGACGCAAGCTGGTCCGCCCCATGCTGAGAGGCTCCACATGAAGCGCTCCCTGACCGCCGTCGCCGCGGCGGCCCTGGTGCTGGCCGGCTGCTCCGACGACGACCCGATCCGCAGCGGGAGCATGGGGTCCGCCGACGATCCGGCCCCGTCGGAGCCGTCCGCGACCGCTGAGCCGGTGGACCCCCCGGACCCGCCGCCCGCGGATCTCGCGATCGCGGAGAACGAGCCGCACGAGGACTCCCTCTACCCCGAGGTCGGCGACCCCGGCGTCGACGCGCTGCACTACGACCTGGCACTCGGCTGGTCGCCCGACACCGACACGCTCGACGCCACCGAGACGCTGACCTTCCGGTCGACCGAGACCGACGAGTCGTTCCAGCTCGACTTCAGCGAGGTGCTCGAGATCGAGAGCCTCACCGTCGACGGTGCCGACGTCGGGTTCGAGCAGCAAGGCAAGGACCTGGTGATCCAGGCGCCGGTGCGCGAGGACCAGCGCTACGAGGTGGTCATCGACTACTCCGGGACGCCCGAGCCCGTCGACGTACCCACGCAGCGGTCGGACTTCGGCGAGACCGGCTTCACGATCACCGACGACCACGAGGTGTGGACGATGCAGGAGCCGTGGGGCGCCTACTCGTGGTACGCCGTCAACGACCACCCCTCCGACAAGGCGCTCTACGACTTCACGCTCTCCGTCCCGTCCCCGTGGATGGGGATCGCGAACGGCGACCTCGTCTCGACCGAGGAGCAGGACGGGCTCACGGTCACCCGGTGGCATCTGGCCGAGCCGGCCGCGTCGTACCTCTCGACGCTGGCGTTCGGCGACTACGAGCAGACCGAGCTCACCGGCCCGCGCGACATCCCGATCCGGATCTTCACACCGCGCGACATGCCGGAGGCCGTCGAGGGTCCGTCGACCGCGCCGGAGGCGATGGAGTGGCTCGAGCAGTACGTCGGGCCCTACCCGTTCGACACGTTCGGCATCCTGGTCGTCGACTCCCAGAGCGGCATGGAGACCCAGACCATGGTGACGCTCGGCAACAGCGACTACACGCTGTCCGTGCCGGTCGTGGTGCACGAGCTCGCCCACCAGTGGTACGGCGACACCGTCACCCCCGACGACTGGCGCGACGTCTGGATGAACGAAGGCATGGCCATGTACCTCCAGGGCATGTGGGAGGCCGAGCGCGCCGGCATCACCATCGACCAGCAGATGGACAAATGGGCGGAGTTCGAGGACAGCGAGCGCGAGTTCGCGGGCCCGCCCGCCGACTACGACGTCGACAAGTGGGGCAGCGGCAACATCTACTACGGCCCCGCCCTGATGTGGCACGAGCTGCGCCAACGGATCGGCGACGAGAGGTTCTTCGACGTCATCCGCGCCTGGCCCGAGTCGCAGGAGAACCGCTCCTCCAACCGCGAGACGCTCTACCAGTTCTTCGAGAAGCACACCGGCGAGGAGCTGTCGGAGTTCTTCGACGCCTGGCTGCTCGGCGAGCAGACGCCGCCGCGGGACTAATTCGGCGATGAGAGCCGCCGACCATCCCTCGGCTACTCTCCAGTCACGACTGCAAGTGGCAGGTCCATGCCGACACTGACACCAGCAGCTATCCAAGGCGGTGGCGAGGTATCTCGCAGACCGATTGTCACTCTCCCCATTCCGCACGCCACCAGCCGCGGTGATCTCATTCGTCTGGTCACCAGGTAAGCGCCTGCCCGCCGGCACCGGCGGTTCCGAGAACTACACCGTCGGCCAGGTGCGTGAGCTGAACCGTCGCGGCGTCCCCGCACAGGTCGTCACGATCGGGCTCGGCGCCGCGGACGGGCGGGAGGAGTTCCCGGACATCCCGTTCCTCGCGTGCCCTCGGTGCCGGATCTCGCCGCCTCGACGGCACCGTGGTCTTCGTCAGCGACGCCCGGTGGTGGCGACGAAGAACCCGTCGTACCAGATCCTGCACGTCCCGCCACCGATCCGGGCCCGCCATCACAAGTCCCTCATCGCGGGCAACGCGGGACCGCTCGCTGATCGCCACGAGCCGCTACGCCGCGGCGCTCTGGGCCGGCTTCCTCGACGTCGACGTCGCCACCATCGCGCGTGGTGTACCCGTTCGCCGAGCGCATCTTCGCCGCCCAGCCACGGGTCGACCGCGATCCGTCGACGACCCGCGATCCTGTACGCCGGCCGGCTCAGTCCCGAGAAGGGCATCTACACCCTGCTCGAGATGCTGCACGTCGACCTCATCGACGACGACCCGAGCCTCTCCTTCACGGTGACCACAGCCGGCTCCGACAAGCCGCAGGGCAGGATCATCAAGGCCCTGGTGCATGCCCACCCCGGCGTGTCGCGTGGTCCCGGCGCGCCAGACCCCCGCCGCGATGGCCACCCTGATGGCCGACCACGACATCGTCGTGATGCCGTCCACCAGCCAGTACTGGCACGAGACGTTCGGCATCGTCTCCATCGAGGCTCAGCACACCGGCTGCCGCGTGGTCGCCTCCGACGACGGCGGGATCCCGAGACCGACTGCGGCGGCGTGATCCTGGTCGACCCCGACAACGCCGAGCCCTCGCGCTGGGCTGCGCGCGGCGATCAGCGCCGGCCGATGTCCGGGAGCTCCGAGCGCGCGCTTCCACCCGGTTCACGGTCGCCGCCTCCGTCGACAGCCTGCTCGACGTGTTCGCCGGCCCGCGCACCCCGCACCCGCCGAGGTCATCCGCGACCTGGAGGCGATGGTCGAGGCCGTGCACTGACGCGAACTGTGCTGCCGCTCAGCAAGGTGGTCGACCTCAGCCCGGCGATGCGGCAGCGGGATCGGACGGGCGCTGCGAATGGTCCCCCGCGGGTCGTGGCTCGCCTTCACCGCCTGTAGCCGGGCGAGGTCGGCATCGGTGAGGTTGCGCCGCTCCAGTGGCCCGAAGTTCGGCGGCATCATTCCCGAGTCGACGTCCGCGAGCGCGGCCCGCACTGTGGTGCCGACCGCCCTGGCCTCCTCCGCCGCCTCGGGGTCGGCACGATCCCGCCGAGCACGACCGCGTACGGCTGCGGGACAGTGCCCGCGACGCCCTGCCCCGGCTGCTGCCGGCGTACCGCCCCGCCGAGATGCCGCACCTCGAGCACCGTGAGCGCCGACGGTTCCCCGACCCCGACCGTCTCGAGCAGCGCGGCGGCCTCCTCGGCCCCGAACCGGTCCACCATCATCAGGTCTTCGTGGATGGGCGTCGGCTCGGTCGGTTCGGCCGCGATGCCGGCGAGCTCGGCCAGCCTCAGCTCGCGGCGCGAGTCGAGCAGCGGCCGGGGGAGTCCGGCGAGCGCAGCGTCGACCATTACCCGGCCCTCGTCCGGACTGCCCAGGTAGGTGCAGTCGAGCGCCACCGACCACCGCCCGCGCATCGGCTCCGGGACGTCCGGGAGATCGGGGAAGTTCAGCAGCCATGCCCACAGGGTGAGCTCCTCCGGCGGGTCCTGGGTCGCCTCGACGAACCGTGCGAACACCTGGCGGCGTGCTCCCCCGCCCACAGCACCCGGCCGCCGTAGAGACCATCGAGCGGGAGCAGGTCGATCTCCACCGCGGTAGCGATGCCCAGGTCGCCGCCGGCGCCGCGCAGCGCCCACCACAGGTCGGGGTCGTCGTCTCCGGTGATCCTCGTCGGCTCGCCGCGCGCGTCCACGAGGTCGACGGCTCGTACGGCGTGCGCCGCGAGACCGTGCCGGCGAACGAACCAGCTCAGCCCGCCGCCGAGGTGGTACCCGGCGACCGAGATGTCTCCGGTGCTGCCTGGGAGCCCCGTCAGCCCGGTGCCCGTCAGCGCCTCGTTGAGTCGCTGCCACTTCACGCCCGCGCCGACGCGGGCGACCCGTCGGTTGACGTCGATCTCCAGCGACTTCAGCGCGTGGGTACGCAGCACGACGGCGCCGTCGAGAGCCCTGGTGACGCCGTGGCCGCTCCCCTGGGCGCTGACGGGCACGCCGTACGCCGCGGCGAAGCGGAGCGCCGCCGCGACATCAGCCTCGTGCGCGACGTCGATCACCACAGCAGGCTGGACATCGACGGAGAGGTTCCAGCCACGCCGGATCTGCTCCCAGTCGGGTTGGCCCGGGCCGGTGACCCTGCCGTGGACCGCACGGGCAAGGTCGTCGAGGTCGCCCGGCGCGAGTCGAGCACTCGTGATCGTCATGCAGCCCACCATCGGCGCGTGACCTCCGGCCTGTCGTTGTCAGCGCGCGCACAGCGGTTGTCAGGGAGTGCACGGTCGGCGGCGGGATCTCGACGACGCTCGCTGGCGCTCGCTGCTCGACCAGCGGCAGTCAGCGGGCGAAGCCGACCACGTTCCATGCGAAGCCGCGGTGGCGGTACTGGAGCGTCAGGCCCTGCGCGCTGACGACGTCGACCATCGCGGAGGGTGGGTGCACGAAGGCGCGGAAGTCGTTGCCGCGGAGCCGGCGCAGCTGGTTTTCCAGGCCGATCAGGGCGCTGCTCACCAGGTTGCGCGGCGGGTGCGAGAACACCAGCATCCGCCGGGCATGGCCGGCGGCGGCGCCCAGCAGCTTCTCGTAGTCGGGGTAGCAGCAGACGACGCGGTGGAGCACGACGATGTCGGCGCGCTCCACCTCGTCGGGTTCGGTGGCGATGTCGTGGAAGCGACGACTGACCCGGCCTGCGAGGCCCGTCTTGCGGAGCAGGTCCGCCGCCTCGGCCTCGTAGTTCTCCGAGATCTCGAGGTTCGTGGCCCGGGCTGCTCCGCGGCGCAGCAGCTCGACCTGGATCTCTCCGATCCCGCCGCCGATCTCGAGGACGGTCGCGCCCTCGATCCCGCGCTCGGCGAGGAAGTCGACCAGGCGTTGCTGGGTCCGGCTCAGCCCGCGCTTGCGGTAGCGCCGCGACGCGCGGCGCGCGAACCCCTCGCCGAACGTCTCCTGGTACCCGTGACCGTCGCAGCACTCCCCCACGCGCCCAGTATCACCTCGCGCGTGGCTCGCCGAACCTCACGCCGTACACGAACTCCTCCAGCGGCCGCCGCTCTCGTATCCGCACCTCGCTCTCGATGCCGCGGCCGATGGCGATGCCGGTGGTGACCTGCCAGTGCGGCGGCACCTCGGCCGCCGCAGCCAGGCCCGCGTGGTCGAACGCCGCGAACTGATGCGTCGCGAGGTCCAGCGCGGCCGCCTGAACGGTGAGGTGCGCGACGGCCTGTCCGAGGTCGTAGAGCGCGTAGTCGGAGTAGGCGAGGGCATCCGCCTCGGGTCCGGACGCGGTGCGGTGCAGCGTGAACATCAGCGCCGACGCGTCGGGTGCCCAGCGGCGCACGCTCGCCGCCAGCAGCGGCACGAACGTCGCGTGCGCGGGCTCGGACCGACGCGCGACCAGGAACGCCCAGGGCTGCGAGTTCCCCGCCGACGGTGCCCACCGCGCCGCCTCGAGCAGCACGTCCAACGTGGCCGACGAGAGCTCGTGAGCAGGGTCGAAGGCGCGGATGCTGCGGCGGTCCCGCAGGATCGGCATCAGCTCGGACATGCCTCTGCAACCCCGGACCGGCCCTTACCCTTCCTCCATGGCCCGCCCGAGCGCCCGCGACCTGATCGAGCTGGTCTTCGACGACGCGTCGTGGGTCAGCTGGGACACCCCGCCGGTCCGCCCCGACCACCTCGACGAGGACTACGCCGCCGAGCTCGCTGCGGCAGCCGAGAAGAGCGGCGTCGACGAGTCGGTGATCACCGGCGAGGCCCTGCTGCGCGGGCGCCGGGTCGCGGTGATGCTGGGCGAGTTCGGGTTCCTGGCCGGCTCCATCGGGCGGGCCGCCGCCGACCGGCTGGTCGCCGCGATCGAGCGGGCCACGATCGAGCGGCTCCCCCTGGTCTCCGGGCCGGTGAGCGGCGGCACCCGGATGCAGGAGGGCACCCCGGCGTTCGTGCAGATGATCCGGATCTCCCAGGCGGTCGCCGCGCACAAGGCCGCGGGTCTGCCCTACCTGGTCTACCTGCGGCACCCCACCACCGGCGGGGTGATGGCGAGCTGGGGCTCGCTGGGCCAGGTCACCGCAGCCGAGCCCCAGGCCCTGGTCGGCTTCCTCGGCCCCCGCGTCTACTCCGCTCTCTACGGCAGGGAGTTCCCCGAGGGCGTCCAGACGTCCGAGAACCTCGCCGCCCGCGGCGTCATCGACGCGGTCGTCGGCACCGACGACATCGGCGAGGTGCTGCACCGCGCGCTCAGCGTGCTCAGCGCCCCTCGCTACGTGCGCCCGGAGTCAGCCGCTCCTCAGGACGAGCCGATCCCGGACGTGGACACGTGGGACGCGATCACCCGGTCCCGCCGCCCCGACCGCCCCGGCGTACGCCGACTGCTCCGGTACGCCGCCGCCGACATCGTCCCTCTCAGCGGCACCAGCGAGGGCGAGCAGGACCCCGGGCTGCTGGTGGCGCTGGCCCGCTTCGGGCAGGCGCCGTGCGTGTTCCTCGGCCAGGACCGGCGCGGCCAGACGCCCGACCACCCGATGGGTCCGGGGGCGCTGCGCGAGGCCCGGCGCGGCTTCCGGCTGGCCTCCGAGCTCGGGCTCCCGCTGGTCACCGTGATCGACACCCAGGGCGCCGCCCTCTCCCCCGATGCCGAGAACGGCGGACTGGCCGGCGAGATCGCCCGCTGCCTGGCCGAGCTCGTCTCGCTCCCCGCTCCGACCCTGTGCCTGATGCTCGGCGAGGGCAACGGCGGTGGCGCGCTCGCACTGCTGCCCGCCGACCGGGTGATCGCCGCCCAGCACGCCTGGCTCTCACCCGCTCCCTCCCGAGGGTGCCAGCGCGATCGTGCACCGCGACCTCGACCACGCCCCGGAGATGGCGCGCGCCCAGCAGGTGCGGGCGATCGACCTGCACCAGCGCGGCATCGTCGACCGGATCGTGGCGGAGCACCCCGACGCCGCAGAGGAGCCCGAGGAGTTCTGCCGCCGGGTCGGGGCGATGCTCGAGCACGAGCTCGCCGCCCTGCTCCGCCGCGGTGCCGGCACGCCCGCCGAACGCGCCCGGCGCTACCTCGCCTCCGGCTGACCCGTCTGGTCCGAACCGACCACGCCGTTCTTGAACGCGTACGCCGTGGCGGCGGCACGCGACGTCACGCCGACCTTGGCGAAGATGTTGCTCAGGTGCCGGGCGATGGTCTTCTCGCTGAGGAACAGCTCGGCGGCGACCGCCCGGTTCGTCATGCCGGTGGCGACCAGCCGGAGCACCTCCACCTCCCGGCGCGTCAGCGGTCCGCCGGTCGGTTCCGGCGCGCGCGACGACAACGCCCTGGCCCGCTGCGCGTCCGGCACCGCGCCGAGCTGGTCGAAGACCCACTCGGCCGCCTCCAGCTCCATCTCCGCCCCGTCCTGGTCGCCCCGAGCGCGATGAACCTGAGCCATCAGCACCCGCACCAGCGCCGACTCGTAGGGCGCCCCCACCTCGCGCCACGCCGTCCACGCCTCCCGCAACACCGGTAGCGCCCGTTCGTCGTCACCCCGGGCCACCGCGCACTCGCCCTCCGCCTGGGCCGCCATGGCGTGCAGCAGCGGAGCGTCCAGCCCGCGGCCGATCGCCGCCAGCTCGGCGGCTGCCTGCTCGGCCTCCCGGAGCTCGCCGGTAGCCAGCAGGATGCTCACGCACGCCCCGAGCAGCCGGGCCCGGCGCAGGCCGCTCGAGCCGTCCAGCGCCTGCCGGATCCCGGAAGCCGCCTCCCCGGTGCGGCCCTGGGACAACCGCAACAGGGCCAGGCCCGGCTCGGGCGTCGCGAGCCACCGACTCGCCTCCTGGAAGCAGCGGAACGCCTGCTCCTCCTGCCCGCGGAGCCGGTGCAGCTCGGCCAGCTGGTAATAGGCACCGCCGGCCGCGGGGTGCTCGCCGAGGGTCCGGCACGCGCGCTCCGCCTCGTCCACGGCTTCGGGCCACGAGCCCTGGATCGCCATGATCTCGGCGCGGTGCACCAGGCACTGCCCGCGGTACGGCGTGAGCCCCGGCTGCTTGAGGCACCACCGGTCCAGCGCCGACGTCCACTCCCGGGCCCGGGGCAGGTCGAAGACCAGCTGGCAGGCCTGGATCACCGCGCAGTAGAGGATGCCGCTCACCTCGGCCGAGACCTCGCCCGCGGTCACGGCCACCATCGCCTCGTCGAGCGATCGCATCCCGGCGGGGACCTCGCCCCGCTCGATCAGCGCCTCCCCGCAGCCCAGCGCGCCGAGTGCGGTGAGGTCCCGGTCGCCGTACCGACGCCCGATCGCGGCGACCTCGGTGGAGAGCGCCAGCGCCGCCTCGACCTCGCCGGCCCCCAGCCGCACGAACGCGTCGGCCACCAGCACCATGCCCCGCTCCGGGTCCGGTCCGCCCTCGATCCCGTCGAGCAGCTCGGCCGCCCGGGCGAACCACGCACGAGAGCGCACGTCCTCTCCACGCAGCAGCACCACGATCCCCATCCAGGCGGCACGACGCGCCGCCTGGCGAGGCTGGTCGGCGGCCAGCCACGACCGATAGGCGCGGGCGCTGACATCGTCTGCCTCGTCGTCCCGGCCCACGAGGTACGCCGCGCTGGCCAGCAGGTCCAGGTCGGCGGACGCGAGCGGCGCGACCCGGTCGGCCTCGGCCAGCTCGGCGTAGGCGTCCGACCAGACCCGCGCGCGGAACGCCTCCCGCCCCCGCTCGCACCGCTCGTCGGCCATCCCCGAAACCTCCACGGCCACTGTTCCACCACCGGGCCCGTGGTGGGCAGGCCGTGCATGGGCATAACCACCCATTTCCGCGGCTGGTGGGTTCTGTCGACGCGGACAGGGCCCGGCCGCGCCTAGCGTCGGCCGCACCCTGAGCGCCCGAGCAGAGGAGCAGACGATGAGTGGAACGACGGGGACCATCGCCCCCCAGAGACGGCAGCTGCTGGCCCGGTCGTCGGCGACCGACACGACGATCACCGTCGCGGGCGTGACCACAGGAGTGCTGTGGGCAGGAGACGGCCCGCCGATGGTGCTGCTGCACGGACCCGGCGAGTTCGGCGGGACCTGGCTGCCGGTGCTCGACGACCTGACCCGGACCCACCGGGTGATCGCACCCGACCTGCCCGGGCACGGAGCCTCCGATGCTCCGGACGCCGGGATCGACGTCGCCTTCCTGGCCGCCTGGCTGGGCGACCTGATCGACGCCACGTGCCCGACCCCGCCGGTGCTGGTGGGCCGCGGCGTGGGCGGTGCGATCGCGGCCGAGTTCGCCGCGCGGCACTCCGACCGCATCACCCAGCTGGTCCTCGTGGACACGATGGGGCTGGCGCCCTTCGACCCGGACCCGCGGTTCGGGCTGGCGCTGCACCGGTTCCTGGGCGACCCGAACCAGGGCTCGTACGAGCGGCTCATGGACTTCTGCGCCTTCGACCTCGACACCGCCCGCGACCAGCTCGGCGACCGGTGGGTGCCCTACTCCGGCTACGCCGTCGAGCTGGCGCGCGACCCGCGGGTGCAGGCGGCCACCGGCGCCATGATCGGTCTGTACGGCGCGCAGGCGCTGCCCCACGAGACGCTGGCGTCGATCACCGTGCCGACCACCCTCATCTGGGGGCGGCAGGACGCCGCGATCGCTCTCGGCGTCGCCGAAGAGGCTTCGGTGCGCTACGGCTGGCCGTTGCTGGTCGTCGACGGCGCCGGCGACGACCCGCCGCTGGACCGTCCGCGCGAGTTCCTCGAGACGCTGCACCGCGCCCTCGACGCCAGGAGCCGGTCATGACGGCGTACGACGTCATCGTGGTGGGCGCCCGCTGCGCGGGCTCCCCGACCGCGATGCTGCTGGCCCGGCGCGGGCTGCGGGTGCTGGTCGTGGACCGGGCGCGGTTCCCCAGCGACACCGTCTCGACCCACATCGTGCATCCACCGGGCGTCACCGCCCTGCAGCGCTGGGGCCTGAGTCGCGGCCTCAGCGGATGTCCGCCCATCGACACCTACTTCGCCGACTTCGGCCCGATCCAGCTGAGTGGCGCGCCCGGCACGCCCGACTCACCGGTCGCCTACGCGCCTCGGCGCACGCACCTCGACGAGGTACTGGTCGAGGGCGCGGTGGAGGCCGGCGCCGAGGTCCGGCAGGGCTTCACGGTGAGCGAGGTCCTGGTCGAGGACGGCCAGGTCGTCGGGATCAGGGGCCGCGACGCCGGGGGCATGACGGTCACCGAACGCGCGCGGGTCGTGATCGGCGCCGACGGCATCCACTCGGTCGTCGCCGAGGCGGTGCGTCCGGAGCAGTACCGCGAGAAGCCGAAGCTGCTGGCGGGCTACTACGGCTACTGGAGCGGCCTGCCGATGGACGGCCGGTTCGACACCTACGTGCGCCCGGAGCGGGGCTGCGCGGTGTGGCCGACCAGCGACGGGCTCACGGTGGTGATCGTCGGCTGGCCGTACGCCGAGTTCGCCCGGAACCGGACCGACGCCGAGCGCCACTACCGCGCCACCTTCGACCTGGTGCCGGAGCTCGCGGAGCGGATCGCGGGCGCCCGGCTCGAGAGCCGGGTCGTCGGCGCCGCCGTACCGAACTTCTTCCGCAAGCCGTTCGGCCCGGGCTGGGCGCTGGTCGGTGACGCGGGCTACCTCAGGGACTTCATCACCGGCCAGGGCATGCAGGACGCGTTCCGCGACGCGGAGCTGTGCGCGACCGGCATCGCCGACGCCCTGGAGGGGCGCCGACCGTTCGAGGACGCGATGGCCGACTACCAGACCGTCCGCGACGCGGCGGTCAGCGGCATCTACGACCTCACCTGCGAGCTCGCGACGCTCGAGCCGCCCACCCCGGAGATGGAGCAGATGCTCGGCTCCCTGGTGGGCGATCGCGCCGGCATGGACCTGTTCGCCCGGGTCTGCGCCGGGGTCAGCCCGCCGGACGAGCTGTTCGCGCACGCGGCGGGCGCGCACTGATCACGAGCTGAACAGCGCCGAGACCTGGTCGGCGACCCGGCGGCGTACGGCGTCCGCGTCGGCACCGGTGGTCTCGGCCAGGAACTCGCCGAACAGCAGCCAGCCCAGCACCGTCGACGCGGCCACCGCGGTGGCGTCCGCGCTGCCGGCCTCGCCGCCGCTCCACAGACCCGAGAACAGCTCGGTCGTGGAGGCGGTGCCGGGGGTGGCCGCCTCCGGCGCGTCCAGCACCGCGTGCACCAGCGCGCGCCAGTACGTCGGCCGGGCGGCGAGGACGTCGAGCAGCCGGGCGACCACCTCGCCTGGCACCTGGCCGCTCGTCGGCAGCCCGGACTCGGCGACGGCGGTCACCAGCGCGTCGGCCTCCTCGGCGAGCACCTGCTCGAGCACGTCGGCCTTGGTCCCGAAGTGTCGGTGCACCAGCGCGTGGTTGACCTCTGCCCGGGCGGCGATGTCGCGGACCGAGAACCCGTCGGGGCCGCGCTCGGCCACCAGGTCGCGGGCCGCGACGAGCACCGCGGCGCGCACCTGGTCGCGGCCCCGAGGACGCGCGGAAGACCCGGTCCGGTCGTTCACTCGACCGAGTGTAACCAATCGGTTACACTCGTGCCTCGTGACCCGCCGGACACCACGGACCCTCGGGGGGATGGTGGCGGGGCTCCTGCTGGCGGTCGCGGCCGCCGGGAGCCCCGCCGCTTCTTCCGACGCCTCGAAGGTGCTGCCGCTCGAGGTGCCGAAGTACGTCGGCGCCCCCGCGACGCCGAACCCGATCGCGCACCCGCCGATCCCGCAGCACCCCTACCTCTCGCCCGACGGCACCAACTCCATGCACAACGACGCCTACGCGTCGGACGCCTACCAGGTGAGCGGCCCGCTCGGGATCGACCCGCAGGTGAAGTCCACGACGTACGGCCTGCGCGAGTGCGCCACCATGGCGTTCGACTCCCGCGGCCGGATCGTCGGGCTCTGCGGTGGCCTCGAGGGCTTCCGGATGATGGTGATCGACCCGCAGACGCTGCGGCCGATCTCCCAGCTGAAGACCTCGACCCGCGACCTCACCTCGGGCGCCAACCCGTTCACCGACATCTGCGGCGGCACCTACTTCTTCCTCGACGGCCAGGACCGGGCCTACCCGACGACCGTCGACAAGGCGGTCTGGCAGGTCCAGGTGCGCGCGGACGGCACGATGGCCAAGGAGAAGGTCTGGAGCCTCGCCGCCCACATGCCCGAGGACGACTGCCTGATCGCGACCATGCCGGACTGGGACGGCCGGGTCTGGTTCTTCACCCAGCAGGGCGTCGTCGGCACGCTCGACCGGGCGACGGGAGCGGTCAGGACCGCCCACCTCCCCGCCGGTGAGGCGGTGACCAACTCCGTGTCGACCGACGAGACCGGCGGGATGTACGTCGTCTCCACCCACGCGCTCTACCGCCTGGACGCGGACGCCGACGGCGTCCCGCAGGTCACCTGGCGCGAGGTCTACGACCGCGGCAGCCGCACCAAGCCGGGCAACCTCTCCCAGGGCTCGGGCACCACCCCGACCCTGCTCGGCGACCGCTGGGTCGCGATCAACGACAACGCCGACCCGAAGACCCAGGTGCTGGTCTACGACCGACGCACCGGCGTGTCTGACCGCCTGCACTGCGCCGTGCCCGTGCTCGCGCGCCAACGCCGGCACCACCGACAACAGCCTGGTGGCCGCGGGCAACTCGTTCATCATCGAGAACAACTACGGCTACCAGGGCCCGCTCACCACCAACCTCGGCAAGTCCACCACTCCCGGCCTGGCCCGGGTGATGGTCGAGGACGACGGCTGCCACGTCGCCTGGGAGAGCAACGAGATCGCCCCGACCTCGGTCGCCAAGGCGTCGCTCGGCAACGGCCTGCTCTACGCCTACACGAAGCCGGCCCGCAAGGACCTGGTCGACGCGTGGTACTTCACCGCCATCGACATCCGCACCGGCGAGACCGTCTGGAGCCGGCTCACCGGGTTCGGCATCCCCTACAACAACCACTACGCCGCGATCTACCTCGGGCCCGACGGCGCGGCGTACGTCGCCACCATCGCAGGGCTGGTGCGGGTCACCGATCACCCATGACCAGGACGTACGTCGTCTCGGGCGCCGCCAGCGGTATCGGTCGGGCGACCGCGCACCTGTTGCGCGACCACGGGCACCACGTCATCGGCGTCGACCTGCGTGACGCCGATGTGGTGGCCGACCTGGCCACGCCCGAGGGCCGGGAGGCGGCCGTCCGTGAGGTGCGGGCCCGCACCGACGTCGTCCACGGCCTGGTGCCCTGCGCCGGCATCGCCGGGCTGACCGGCGTCGACCCGCAGCTGGTGGTGTCGGTGAACTTCTTCGGCTCGATCGCACTGGTCCGTGGACTGCGCGACGCGATGGCCGCGGCCGGCGACGCGAGCGTGGTGCTGCTCGCCTCGAACTCGATCACCTGCCAGCCCGGCTGGCACCGGCCGGTGGCGGAGGCCTGCCTGCGCGAGGACGAGGCCGAGGCCAGGGAGGCCGCGGCCGAGGTGGAGGCAGTGCACGTCTACCCGGCGAGCAAGGCGGCGCTGGCCTGGTGGGCCCGCCGCGAGGGCGTGACCGAGGAGTGGGCCGGGGCCGGCATCCGACTGAACGCGGTGGCGCCCGGCCTGATCGCCACCCCGATGACCGACCGGCTGCGGGAGGACCCCGAGCTCGGGGTGTTCGCCGACGCCTACCCCACCGCGCTCGGCCGGCCCGGCCGCCCGGAGGAGGTGGCCGCCACCATCGGCTTCCTGCTCTCGGACGCCGCGAGCCTGATCGTGGGTTCGGTGCTGTTCGTCGACGGCGGCACCGACGCGATGGTGCACCCGACCCGCCCGAGATGATGGGCTGAGCCCGCCGCTACGGCGTGACGGTCGACAGCGCGCAGTCGAACGCGGCCGAGAACACCGCGGTCTGCACGTCACTGGGCAGCCCGCCGGACATCGGGTTGTTGTTGATCTCCAGGTCGGCGGTGAGCATGCCCGCCTCGACCATCCGCGGCACCCCGAGGTCCTGGACCAGCTTGTCCGCCACGCAGCCGGCGGTGCCCGGGTCGACCCCCTCCTGGCCCTGGAGCGCCTCGGTGAGCACGACGACCGCCTTGTCCTCGTCGCCCGGCTGCGGCGTGTAGGCCTCGGTGTCGGGAGGCTCGGTGGTCGGCGACTCGGTGCCGGTCTCGGTCTCGGTCGGCGACTCGCTGGTGCTCGACTCGCTCGACGGGTCGGACGACGGTTCGCCGTCGTCGTCGCGGGTGACGGCGTACGCGACGCCGGCCCCGGCCACCGCCAGAACCACGAGCGCGACCAGCGCGACGATCAGGCCGGTACGCCGCCCGCTCGACGTGGGCGCGGGGCCCGCGAAGGTCACCGGCGGCCCGGGCCGGGTCTCCGCGGCACCCTCGGGCATCCGCAGCGCGGCCCAGAGGTCGTCGCGCATGGCGCCGGCCTCGGGGTAGCGGTCGCTGGCCTGCTTGGCCATCGAGATCCGCAGCACCCGGTTGACCGCCGCGGCCATCTGGCTGGTCTCCGGCAGCTGCGGGATCGGGGAGGAGAAGTGGGCGTTGACGATCTCGTAGTCCGACGTGCCGGAGTACGGCGCGTGGCCGCTCACCGCCGCCCAGAGCAGGCAGCCCAGCGAGTAGACGTCGCTGGCCGGGCCGGACTGCCCGCCGGTGTGCAGCTCGGGGGCCATGTAGGTGGGCGTCCCCACGGTGACGCCGGCCGTGGTCAGGTTGCTGTCGACGTTGACCTGGCGGGCGATGCCGAAGTCGGCGAGGTAGGCGCGCACGCTGTCGGTGCGGATCCGCAGCAGCACGTTGGCGGGCTTGATGTCGCGGTGCACCAGCCCGGCCGCGTGCGCGTCCGCGAGCCCGGAGGCGATCTGGGCGATCACGTCGACCGCGATGCCCAGCGACGGAGCCCCGCGGGTCTGGATCATCTGCCCGAGGTCGCCGTCGGGCACCAGCTGGGTGGCGATGTAGAGCCGGCCGTCGACCTCGCCGTGCGCGTAGACGTGCACGACGTTGGGCGAGTCCAGGGAGGCCTGGGCCTGCGCCTCCCGGGTGAACCGGGCCCGGAAGGCCTCGTCGTCGGCGAGGTGCGGCGAGATGATCTTCAGCGCGACCTGCCGGTTGAGCTGGGTGTCCAGGGCCTCGAAGACGATGCCCATCCCGCCCATCCCGAGTCGCTGGCCCACCCGGTAGGGCCCGATCAGCTCCCCCGGCTCCGGGTAGGCCCCATGAGTGGTCACGGCACGTTTCTACCCCGCGCGGGGCTCGGTTACCCCATGCGGGGTCAGAACAGGAGCGCCGACGCCGGGTCCTCGACGATCCCGGCCACGTCGGACAGGAAGCGCGACCCCTTCTCGCCGTCGATGTGCCGGTGGTCGAAGGCCAGCGCCAGCGTGGTGATGGATCTGACGGCGATCTCGTCTCCATCAACCCCGGGGACGACCCACGGCTGCTTGCGCACCGCGCCGAAGCAGAGGATCGCGGACTCGCCCGGGTTGATGATGGGCGTGCCGGCGTCGACGCCGAACACGCCGACGTTCGTGATCGTGAAGGTGCCGCCGCTCATCTCCGCCGGCTGCGTCTTCCCGTCGCGGGCCGTGGCCGTGAGCTGGTTGAGCTCCCGGGCCAGGTCGAGGAGCGACAGGTCCTGGGCGTCCTTGACGTTGGGTACGACGAGGCCGCGCGGGGTGGCCGCCGCGATGCCGAGGTTGACGTAGTTCTTGTAGGCGACCTCCTGGGCGGGCTCGTCCCAGAACGAGTTGATCTCGGGGGTGCGCCGCATCGCCAGCATCGACGCCCGGGCCAGCACCAGCAGCGGGGAGACCTTGACGTCCTTGAACTCGCGCCGCTTCCGGAGCCGCTCGACGAACTCCATCGTGGCGGTCGCGTCGACGGTCACCCACTCGGTGACGTGCGGCGCGGTGAACGCCGACTGCACCATCGCGCCGGCCATCATCTTGCGCACGCCCTTGATCGGCTCGCGGTACTCCCGCTCGCCCGTCGGGACCGGCCGCACCGGCGCGATGCCGATCGCAGCGTCGTCACCGGGCGCCGCGCCCGCGGCCGACTCGACGTCCTGCCGGGTCACGGTGCCCTCGGGCCCGGTCGGGGTGAGCGTCGTCAGGTCGACGCCGAGGTCCTTGGCCAGCTTGCGGACCGGCGGCTTGGCCAGCACGCGCACGTCGCCGCCGTTCGGCTCCTGGCTCGGGGAGGTGGCCGGCACCGTGGTCGACCGCGCCTCGGGCGCGCCCACGGCGGCGCCCTGTCGCTCCGAGTCGGTGACGACCGCCGAGACGATCTGCGACACGGTCTCGTGCTGCTGGGTGACGTTCTGGTTGAACGTGTCGTGGACGTCGGCGCGCGCGGTGAACTCGCCCGCCGCCTCGTCCATGGGCTTGCGGCGCGGTCGCCGGGTGGCGCCGCGCTCGGCCTTCATCCGGCCGACCAGGGACTCGCCCTCGCCGCCACCGCTCGCGGCCGGGTTGGACAGGTCGATCTCTGCGGGAGGCTCCTCGGCGGGAGCGCCGTCACCGGCGGCCGGCTCGCCGATCGCGATGATCGGGGTGCCGACCGGCACCGTCTCGCCCTCGTTGACCATCAGCGCGGTCACCTCGCCGGCGTACGGCGAGGGCAGCTCGACCAGGGACTTGGCGGTCTCGATCTCCACCACGATGTCGTTGACGGCGACCACGTCGCCGACCTTGACCTTCCAGGTGACGATCTCGGCCTCGGTGAGGCCCTCGCCGACGTCGGGAAGCAGGTACTCGGGCACGGTTCAGCTCACTCCCTATCGGATGGTCAGTACGCGAGCGTGCGGTCGACGGCGTCCAGGACCCGGTCGAGGTCGGGGAGGAAGTCCTCCTCGATCCGCGCCGGCGGGTACGGCGTGTCGAAGCCGCCGACCCGGAGCACCGGCGCCTCCAGGGAGTAGAAGCACTCCTCGGTGACCCGGGCCGCGACCTCGGCGCCCATGCCCAGGTTGACGTGCGCCTCGTGCGTGATGACCGCGCGGCCGGTGCGGCGTACGGAATCGAACACCGGCGCCATGTCGAGCGGCGACAGCGTGCGCAGGTCGATCACCTCGAGCGACCGGCCCTCGCCGGCCGCGGCCTCGGCGGCCTTCATCGCGGTCTTCACCGTGGGACCGTAGGCGAGCAGCGTGGCGTCGCTGCCGCGGCGTACGACCCGGGAGCTGAACAGCGGGTCGGGCGTGGCGTCCTCGTCGAGGTCGGCCTTGTCGGCGTGGTACTGCCGCTTCGGCTCCAGGAAGATCACCGGGTCGTCGTGGGCGATCGCCTGCTGGATCATCCAGTAGCCGTCGACCGGGTTGGAGCAGGCGACGACCTTCAGGCCGGGCGTGTGCGCGAACTGCGCCTCCGGCGACTCGCTGTGGTGCTCCACGGCGCCGATGCCGCCACCGAACGGGATCCGGATGACGATCGGCATCTTCAGCTTGCCCTGGCTGCGGAAGTGGATCTTCGCGACCTGGCAGACGATCTGGTCGTAGGCCGGGTAGACGAACCCGTCGAACTGGATCTCCACCACCGGTCGGTAGCCGCGCAGCGCCAGCCCGACCGCGGTGCCGACGATGCCGGACTCGGCCAGCGGCGAGTCGATGACCCGGTCCTCGCCGAAGTCCTTCTGCAGCCCGTCGGTGATCCGGAAGACGCCGCCGAGCTTGCCGACGTCCTCGCCCATGATCAGGACCTTGGGGTCGTCCTCCATGGCCTTGCGCAGCCCCATGTTGAGGCCCTTGGCCAGCGTGATCTTGCTCATCAGTGCGCCCCCTCGAACGTCTCGAGGTAGGCCGCGTAGCCGTCGCGCTGGGCCTGCACCTCGTCGGTGGTCTCGGAGTAGACGTGGTCGAACAGGCTCAACGGCTGGGGATCCGGCATCGCCTTGCATCCCTCGCGCAGGTCCGAACCGAGCCGCTCGGCCTCGTCGGCGACGTCGGCGAAGAACGCGTCGTCGGCGTAGCCGTTGCGGCGGAGGTAGACCTCGATCCGGGCGATCGGGTCCTTGAGCTTCCAGTTCTCGACGTCGCCGGACAGCCGGTAGCGGGTCGGGTCGTCGGTCGTGGTGTGCGCGCCCATCCGGTAGGTGTAGGCCTCCACGAACGAGGGGCCCTGGCCGTCGCGGGCCCGCTGCAGCGCGGCCTTGGCGACGACGTACGTCGCCAGCACGTCGTTGCCGTCGACCCGGACACCGGGGAAGCCGAAGCCGAGCGCCCGCTGGTAGAGCGGGATCCGGCTCTGCCGCTCGATCGGCTCGGAGATCGCCCACTGGTTGTTCTGGCAGAAGAACACCACCGGGGCGTTGTAGGACGCGGCGAAGATGAAGGCCTCGTTGACGTCGCCCTGGCTGCTCGCGCCGTCGCCGAAGTGGGCGAGCACGGCGGCGTCGCGCTCCGGGTCGCCGGTGCCGACGTCGCCGTCGCGCTGCATGCCCATGGCGTAGCCGGTGGCGTGCAGGGTCTGGGCGCCGATCACGATCGTGTAGAGCCCGAAGTTGTTCTCCCGCGGGTCCCAGCCACCCTGGTCGACGCCGCGGAACAGGCCGAGCAGCCGGAGCGGGTCGACGCCGCGGCACCAGGCGACGCCGTGCTCGCGGTAGGTCGGGAAGACGTAGTCCTGCGGGCGCAGGGCGCGGCCGGCGCCGATCTGGGCGGCCTCCTGGCCGAGCAGCTGGGCCCAGATGCCGAGCTCGCCGTGCCGCTGCAGGGCGGTGGCCTCGGTGTCGATCCGCCGGGTGAGCACCATGTCGCGGTAGAAGCCGCGCAGCTCTTCCTCGGTGAACTCCTGGTCGAACTCCGGGTGGTGGACCCGCTCGCCCTCGGGCGTCAGGAGCTGGATCAGCTCGGGGCCGCCGTCTTCCTGCGTGGGCCCGAAGACCTCGCACGAGGTCGGGCCCGAAGCCAGAGTCTTGTTGGGTCACGAGCACTCCTTCGTGTCGCCGAGCCGCGGGGTCTCCGCCGCCCAGGTGGCCGGTTCCCGACCACGGACCGCGGGGGTGGTGCGGCCGTGTGAGCGGGGCCACAATCGTAGCGGCGGACACCGTAGCCCGGTCTCGGGGAGGGGTGCCAATTCAGCAAGGACGTCCGATAGTCGGGAGTCAATGCATCTCGCCGAGGTCCTCGTGGGCCTCGTGCGACAGCGGCTCGACCTGGAACGTCGCGTGCCGCACCTCGAAGTGCGTCGGACACGCACTCGCCCAGGTCGTCGAGGATCGGGCCCACGCCGCGCTCGGCCAGCGCCTCGTCGGTGACGGTCACGTGCGCCGACAGGCTGGGGATCCCGGACGTGATCGTCCACGCGTGCAGGTCGTGTACGTCGACGACGCCGGGCACCCCGCAGAGGTGCCGCTGGATGTCGTCGAGGTCGAGGCCCGCGGGGGCGATCTCGAGCAGCACCACGGCGGCGTCCTTCATCAGCAGCACCGCGCGCGGCAGGATCATCACCGCGATCACGAGCGAGGCCACCGGGTCGGCGCGCTGCCAGTCCCAGACCCAGATCACCACGCCGGCCGCGACCGCGAGCACCGAGCCGAGCAGGTCGGCGAACACCTCGTTGGCGGCGCCGCGCAGGTTGAGCGAGCCGGTGTCGGAGCGGTGCAGGATCGCCATCGACACCGCGTTGGCGACCAGGCCGAACGACGCGAACACGCACCAGCTCTGCGGCGTCGACGTGCGGTCGGGTCGGCCAGCCGCGAGATCCCGGCGTACGCCAGGTAGCCGCAGACGCCGAGCAGCACCAGCGCGTTGACCAGCGCCGCGAGGACCTCGGCCCGGTGGTAGCCGAACGTCGAGCGCGGGCCACCCCGGAGCCCCGCGACGTACGACGCCCCGAGCGCGAGCACCACGGCACCCGCGTCGGTGGCCATGTGGCCGGCGTCCGCGAGCAGCGCCAGCGAGCCGCTCAGCCACGCGCCGACGAGCTCGACCACCAGCACGCTGCCGGTGATCGCGAGGACCCAGCGCAGGCGGGCGCGGTCGGCCGCCCTCCCGGCGGCGTGCCCATGACCGTGCGCCCATGCGGCTCAGGGTAGGGGCGGTCAGGCGGCCAACCGGCTCGATCAGCCGATGCTGTCGATCTTCCAGTCGCCGTCTTCCTTGACCAGGTTGAACGTCGTCGTCTCCGAGAAGTCCTCGCCGCCGAAGCTGCCGGAGGTCTCGCACGTCGACCGTGGCCTTGTCGCCGTCGACCTTCTCGTCCTTGACCTCGACGTCGAAGTCGCCCTCGTCGCCGCCCTCGAAGCTCTCGAGCTGCTCGTCGGTGCACTCGCCGAACGACTCCCGGAACTCATCGGTGACCAGGTCCTCGGCGTCGGAGCACGAGTCGGCGTCGATGAAGTCCTCGACCACGCCCTTCGGGCCGCCGCTGCCACCGAGCACCACGAACAGCACGATGACCAGCACGATGACCAGGGCGACACCGCCGCCGATGATCCCGAGCAGCTTGGCGTTGAGGCCGCCGCCGCCCGAGCCGCCGGCGTACTGCTGGCCCTGCCACGCGGGCTGACCCGGCTGACCGGGCTGACCCGGGTAGCCGCCCTGCTGCGGGGCGCCGGGGTAGCCGGGCTGCTGTCCGTAGCCGCCCTGCTGGCGGAGCACCCGGGTAGCCGGGCTGAGCACCTGGGCTGACCACCGGGCTCGGCACCAGGCTGGGCGGGACCGCCGCTGCCCACCACCTGGGTCGGCATCGCCGCCGGCGGCTGGCCGGAGTCCGCACCGGCCGGGCGGTCACCGCCGGGCTCCTGGCCGGTCGGGCCCCCGGGGCGGACCTGGGTCACGTCGGAGGGGCCGGGCTGGGCCGGCTGCTCGGAGGCCGCGGGGCGGTCGGACGTGTCCGGCGGCAGCGTGTGCTCGGTCCACTGGTTCCCGTCCCACCACCGCTGGCCGCCCTGGCCGTCGGGGTACCAGCCGGGAGGGGTGCTCTGGGTCATCGGATCTCCTCGCTCGATCGAGTGGGCATCATGCCACGTTCGCGGGGTCGGCAAACGCCGCGGCCACCTGGATGATCCGGTCGTTGGCCTCGGGCTCGCCGATGGACACCCGGGCACCGTCGCCCGCGAACGGGCGGACCACGATGCCGGCCTCCTCGGCGGCCGCGGCGAACTCGGCGGTGCGCTCGCCGAGCCCGAACCAGACGAAGTTGCCCTGCGGCTCCGGGACCTGCCAGCCCACCTCACGGAGCCCGGCGACCACGCGGCGGCGCTCCTCGACCAGCGCGTCCACCCGCTCGAGCAGCGCCGGCTCGGCGGCCAGCGACGCGACCGCGGCGGCCTGGGCCACCGCCGAGATCCCGAACGGCAGCGACACCGCCCGCAGCGCGGCGGCGATCTCGGGAACCGCGACGGCGTACCCCACCCGGAAGCCGGCCAGCCCGTAGGCCTTGGAGAAGGTGCGGAACAGCACCACGTTGGGGTGCGCCCGCTGCACCTCCAGCCCGTCGACGGCGTCGTCCATCCGGACGAACTCGACGTACGCCTCGTCCACGACCACCACCACGTGCGGCGGTACCTCCGCGAGCAGGGCGTCGAGCTCGGCTGCGGGTGACGGCGGGCCCGGTCGGGTTGTTGGGCGTGCACACGATCAGCACGCGGGTCCGGTCCGTGACCGCCGCGAGCATGGCCGGGATGTCGTGACGGCCGTCTGCGTCGACGGGCACCTGGACCGAGGTGGCCCCGGCCGTGGTGACCGCGATCGGGTACGCCTCGAAGGACCGCCAGGCGTAGACGACCTCGTCGCCGGGGTCGCAGAACGCGGTCAGCAGCTGGTAGATCAGCGCGACCGAGCCGGTCGCCGCCGCGAGCTGGCTGGTCGGCACTCCCAGCCGCGCCGACAACGCGTCGTACAGCGCGGTGTTGCCCATGTCGGGGTAGCGGTTCATCACCGCGACCGCGGCATTGGCGGCCTCGACGACGCCGGGCAGCGGCGGGTAGGGGTTCTCGTTCGAGGAGAGCTTGTACGTCGTCATGCCCGGCCGCGGCGTGGGCGGCCGGCCGGGGACGTAGGCGGGGATCTCGGTGACGTGGGCGCGTGGCTGAGGGTGGGCCATGCGCGCAGGCTAGCCCCCGGCCGCCTCACATGGCGTAGCGCAGGTAGCCGACGCCGTTGCCGAACCGCTTGGCCTCCAGGAGCTCGAGCCGGGGCACCTCGTGGCCGTCGGGGAACAGCCGCCTCCCCCGTCCCTGGACGACCGGGTAGACGAACAGCCGGAACTCGTCGACGAGGCCGGCCTCGATCAGCGCGTGGCTGAGAGTGATGCTGCCGGTGACGCCGATCTCTCCGCCCTCGCGCTCCTTCAGCTCCCGCACCTGCGCGGCCCAGTCGCCGGACAGGACGGTCGAGTTCTGCCACTCCGGGATCGGTCATGGTCGAGGAGACGACGTACTTCTGGACCTGGTTGAGCTCGTCGGTGATCCCGGTCTGGTCGTCGGTCTGCTCGGGCCAGTAGCCGCGGAAGTCCTCGAACGTCTGCCGGCCGAGCAGCAGCGCGTCCTCCTTCTCCGACTGCAGCCGCGTCTCCTCGATCAGATCCGGGTCCTGGTCGGACGGGTCGAACCAGTCGCCGAGCATCTCGATCGAGCCGTCGAGCGTGATGTTCTGGGTGATCGCGAGAGTGCGCATGGGGATGCCGACCCGGCCAGCCGGCGTAACTCATCGCCTCCAGGGACGGAGCACCAGCGCCAGGACGATGCCGATGCCGACCCCGACCACCGCGCCCGTCACGTTGTCGATGATGTCGGTGACGTCGCACGCCCGGTCGATCCGGGCCAGCTCGAGCTGGGTCTTCTCGATCGCGGCGGAGTACGCCGCCAGCAGGGCCAGGCCGAGCGGCACCGTCAGCCAGGCCGAGCGCCAGCGGGCGGCGACGAGCACGAGCAGCACGCCGCTGGGGATGAAGACCACGGTGTTGAGCAGCCGCTGCCCGCCGGAGAAGATCCAGAACCCCTCCGGCGCCGGGCCGCCGATGTCATAGGAGCAGGTCTCCAGCCGACCCTCGGCCGGGACGATCCCGGGCGCGCCGTTGGCCGGGATCAGGGTGATCAGGCCGATCACGATCACCGACCAGACCAGGCCCGCCACCGACCACGCGGTGACCCAGCCGAGGCGGCGCTGGAGCAGGGTCGCCAGCAGCAGGCACAGGCCCGCCGAGACGACGGCGCCCGCGAGCATGACCTCCACGCCGCCGACCGGAAACACCCCCGCGACGCTACCGGCGGGATAGTCCGGCACGCTGGGCACCCCATTTCGCGCAGATGGGGTGCCTGGCGTGGCGGACTACCCCTTCACGACGGTGGGCTCGGTGCGCCGCCAGGTGCCGGGCGTCCGGCCGACGTGTCGCTTGAACGCCCGGTTGAACGCGGACTCGGACTGGTAGCCGACGGCGGTCGCCACCTGCGCCACGCTCATCGTGCCGTTCTGCAGCATCCGGGCGGCGGCTTGGAGTCGCCACTGGGCCAGGTACGTCATCGGGGGCAGGCCCACGTAGGCGGTGAACCGGTCGGCGAAGGACGAGCGTGACATCCCCACCTCGCGGGCCAGCCGCTCGAGGGTCCACGCCTCGGCGAAGCGCCCGTGGACGAGCCGCAGCGCCGTACCGATCTCGGGGTCGCGCAGTCCGGCCACCCAGCTGCGCGCCTCCGGGGGCAGCTCGTCGATGTGGGCGCGGAGCGCCTCGACGAACATCAGCTCCGACAGCTTGGCGAGCATCGCCTCCTGCCCTGCGTCCGCGCTCGTCGCTCGCCTCGATGGCGGCGTCCAGCAGTCCGGTCATCCATCCCCAGCTGCGGGCGGACACGGGGGCGTGCACCATCCGAGGCAACGACTCCAGCAACGGGTTGAACGGACGCTTGTCGCAGGCGAGGTAGCCGCACACGATCCGGCACCCGTCGGCTTCGCTGTCTCCGTTGATGTCGATGACGAACGGCAGGGTCTCGTCGACCGGCCGGTAGTAGCGCGGCAGGTCCGGCTGTCCCCGCATCCCGGGTGCGGAGGCGAGGATGTTGGCCTCTCCGCCGGGAAAGATCACCATGTCCCCGGCCTGCATCAGCACCGCCGGCTCGGGCTCGTCGACGGTTTCCACCCAGCACGAGCCGGACGTCAGGACATGGAACGCGATGAGGTGCTCTGCGTCCGCGGCGACCTTGGCCGCGATCACGTCGGTCGGCGGGCTCTGCGCGACGAACGGCGCGCGCGCCTCGATGTCGTAGAAGACCGCCCCGGTGAGGCGCACGGCGAGCAGCAGGTCGGACAGCACATCCACGGCAACCTCCGGACTCTCGGGCAACGCGTCCGGACGCACGGCCAGGATCTGGCCTCCCCGCGGACGAACGGGCAAGACGTCCGGTCGTCAGGGCGTTCCGGCCCGCGCCGCGCGCTCCCTAGCGTCAACGTCGAATCCTCGCACAGGGCGGGGTCCCCGCAGAAGGAGAAGACATGACCGCCATCGACACCGAGCGCGGGACCGACGTCGAGGGGCTGCGCGGGCTGGTGCGCGGCCGGATCGTCGACCGGACCGACGAGGAGTACGACGACGCGAGGCAGGTCTACAACGGCGCGGTCGACCGCCACCCGGTGGCCGTCGTACGGGTTGCCGACGTCGCCGACGTGATCGCTTGCGTGAACTTCGCGCGTGACCACCAGATCCCGCTCGCCGTACGAGGAGGCGGCCATCACGGCGCCGGGTTCGGTGTCTGGGACGACGCCCTGGTGATCGACTTCGCGGAGCTGCGGTCGACCACCGTCGACCCGCGTGGCCGGCACGGTCCGAGCCGATGCCGGGTGCACCTGGGGCGATGTCGACCACGCGACCGGCGCCTTCGGACTGGCCACCCCGTCCGGGTTCGTGTCTTCGACCGGTGTCGCGGGCCTGACCCTCGGGGGCGGCAGCGGCTACCTGTCCAGGCACTTCGGCCTCACCGTGGACAACCTGCTCTCGGTCGACCTCGTGCTGGCGGACGGGAGCTTCGTCACCGCCAGCGCGGACAGCCACCCGGACCTGTTCTGGGGGCTGCGCGGTGGGGGTGGCAACTTCGGCGTCGCCACGTCGTTCACGTTCCGCTGCCACGCCGTCGGCGAGGAAGGCATCGTCATCGGCGGCCCGGTGCTCTACGACATCGCCGACACCGAGGAGGTGTTCCGGTGGTACCGGGACCTGGTCCCGAACCTGCCGGACGAGCTCAACGGCTGGATCGGTGTGCTGGAGATCCCGTCGGCGGCGCCGTTCCCCGAGGAGCTGTGGGGCCGCAAGGCCTGCGGGATCGTGTGGTGCTACTCCGGCGCGCACGACGGGCGCCGACGAGGTGCTGGCGCCCGTGCGGGAGTTCGGCGCACCGCTGCTGGTGGGCCTCCAGCCGATGCCGTTCGCCGTCCTCCAGAGCGCCTTCGACGGGCTGCTGCCGACCGGCCTGCAGTGGTACTGGAAGGCCGACATCTTCGAGGAGATCACGGACGACGCCATCGCCGTGCACCGCCGGTACGGCGAGAGCATCCCGACGCCGCTGTCGACCATGCACCTCTACCCGATCAGCGGCGCCGCGGCCCGGGTGCCCGAGGACGCCACGGCCTTCGCGTTCCGTGGCGGTGGGTGGAACGGCGTGATCGCGCGGCATCGACCCCGACCCGGCGAACCTGGCCACCATCACCGACTGGGCACGGCGCTATTGGGAGGAGCTGCACCCGTCCTCGGTGGGCGGCGGCTACGTGAACATGATGATGGACGAGGGGCAGGAGCGAGTGCGGGCGGCGTACCGCGGGAACTACGCGCGGCTCGTCGAGGTCAAGCGACGCTACGACCCCCACAACCTGTTCCGGATCAACCAGAACATCGACCCGGGCGACCGGTCGGACGGCAGCTGACGGGCGCCGCCGATGCAGCTCGAGGGTGTCCGGGTGCTCGTCGTCGGTGCCGGCCTGGCCGGCCTGGCGGCCGCCCGGACCCTGCACCGCGCCGGTGCCACGGTGCGGCTGGTCGAACGGTCCGCGGCGCCGACGCGTGAGGGCACGGGCATCTACCTGCCCGGCAACGCCGTACGCGCGCTGCGACAGCTCGGCCTGGAGACCGACGTCACCGACCGGGCTCACCGGATCGAGCGACAGACCTTCTCCGACCACCGGGCACGCCTGCTGTTCGAGGTCCGCGTGGACGAGGTCTGGAGCGGCGTCGGGGCGTGCCTGGCCCTACCGCGCGCGGATCTGCACGACGTGCTGCTGGCCGGCGCCGACGACGTGCCGATCACCTGGGGAGCGCGTCCGGTCTCGCTGACGACCGACGGGGACGGGGTCGCGGCCGAGCTCGACGACGGTTCGGCCGACCACTACGACCTCGTCGTCGGCGCGGACGGCGTGCGCTCGAGCGTGCGGCAGCTCGCGTTCGGCGATGTCGGACCCGCGCCCCGTGGGCCAGCACGCCCGCCGCTTCGTCCTCGCCGACGCTGCGGAGCCCGAGCCTGACCTGGTCGGTGCTGCTGGGCCGGGGTACGTCGTTCCTGACGATTCCGATCGGAGGCGGTCGCCTCTACTGCTACTGCGACGGTCCGCCCGACTCCGCACGCCTCCCGCTGCGCGAGCTGCTGGACGGGTACGCCGAGCCGGTGCCCGGACTGCTCGACCGGCTCGACGAAGCAGCGGGCGGCATCGCCGTGCAGGAGGGCGCCATCGAGGAGGTCGCCCTCGAGACCTGGTCACGCGGCTCCGTCGTGCTCATCGGCGACGCGGCGCACGCCACCTCCCCCAACATGGCCGAAGGCGCGGCGATGGCCCTCGAGGACGCGGTCGTGCTGGCCGAGAGCCTGGTCGCTGCACCGGACCTCGCCGAGGGCATCACGGTCTTCCAGGAACGGCGCCGGTCCCGCACGGCTTGGGTCCGTGAACAGACGCACCGCCGCGACCGGGCCCGCGCGCTGCCGCCGTTGGTACGCAACAAGGTGCTCGCGCGGTTCGGGCGGCGCATCTTCCTGGGCAACTACGAGCCCCTGCGCGAGCCCGCCTGAGATCATGAGGGCGCGAGGAGTACCTCCCCGTGAGACCGCGCGGCGAGGTCGCGGCCGAGGGTGACGTCGACGGGGTTGGTCAGGCAGCGGACCGAGCCGCCGCCGAGGTGGAACTCGGACACGTCGACCACGACGACGTCGAAGCCCCACTGCTCCAGCCGGGCTCGAACCCGGTCGGGGCAGCCGGGCATCACCACGGTCGAGCCGACGACCACCGAGTTGGCGCAGAACGTCGTCAGCGCCTCCTCCTCGGTGAGCACCAGCGGCTCGGGCACCAGGTCGAGCAGCGCGGCGGCGGACGGCGCGTCCAGCGCGTCGGGGCAGACCAGCGCGCGGCGGTCGTCGAGCGGGCAGAAGGCCAGGTCGAGGTGGTACATCCCGGCGTGCGCGATCCGCAGGCCGCGGACCCGGACGCCCAGGTCGGCGGCGAGGTGCTTGAGAGCGAGCTCCTCGGTGCGCGGGCCGAAGCCGACGACCAGGTCGCCACCGAACGCGAACGCGTCGCCGGCCTCGAGGTGGGCGCCGACGCCGTCGCGACCGACGTACGACGTGGACCAGCCGCGCGCGGCGAACCACGCGTCGGCGGTGGGTGTCTCCATCCGCCGCTGCGGGTAGCGCATGTGTGAGAGCACCAGGTGCGGACCGGCCGGGCCGACCAGTCCGAGACCGAGGTTCATCGCGTAGACCATGTCGGGGGCGTCCGGACGCTGCTCGATCACGTCGACCCGCGCACCCAGCTCGCGCAGCGTGGCCACCAGGCCGTGCCACTGGTCCAGCGCCCGGGCCGGATCGGGCTGGACCGCGGGATCCATGAACGGGTTGATCGCGTACTCGACGCGGAAATGGGTCGGCTCGACCATGACGTAGTGGCGGCCCCAGTTGAGCTGGGTCATCCCGTTCACCTCCCGATTGTCTGACAATCTGACAAAGCCCAGTGTGCAGGGTGAGAGGTTGTCTGACAAGCCGGGGCACAATGGGCCGCATGCCAGAGCGTGCGGGCCGTTTCGGGACCCTCCACTTGGAGGAGCCGCACTCCACCGTCGAACGGGTGGCCGACGAGCTGCGGCGCGCGGTCTTCGACGGCGAGCTGGAGAGCGGTACGCCGCTCCGCGAGATGGCGCTGACCGAGTCGCTGGGCGTCTCCCGGCCCACGGTGCGCGAAGCGCTCACGATGCTGGTCGCCGAGGGCCTCGCGACCCGCGAGCCCAACCGCGGGGTGAGCATCGTGGAGCCCGAGGCGGGCTCGGTGCGCGACGTCTGCCGGGCCCGGCGGGTGCTCGAGGGCGCCGGCGTACGCCGCTGGCCGGACGCGACCGACGAGCAGCGCGGCCTGGTGCGGTCGACCCTGGACGCCTACATCGGCGCGGTGCACGCGGACGCGTCGTACCAAGAGCTCAACGAGCGGCACCTCGCCTTCCACGGCTCGCTGGTGGGGCTGACCGGCAGCGAGCGGCTGGTGGCGATGGCGGAGACCCTGGCGGTCGAGCTGCGGCTGGCGCTGGCACAGGTGGAGCGGATCCGGCGCAACGCGCACGACCAGGCCGACTCCCACGCCGCACTCGTGCGACTGCTCGAGGACGGCGACATCGACGGCGCGTCGGTGTTCCTGGACCGGCATCTGGCCGACGCCGAGACCTCGATCATCGAGGCCCTGCAACTATGACGCCATGCGCTTCCTCCTTCGCGTCCTCGTCACCGCGGCCGCGCTCGCCGTCGCCGCCTGGCTGATCGACGGGATCTACTTCGACGGACCGAGCCACGGCATGGACGAGGTCCAGGAGAAGATCCTCCCGCTGCTGCTGGTCGCGCTGATCCTCAGCCTGATCAACTCGTTCGTGCGGCCGGTGCTCACGATCCTGTCGATCCCGTTCATCATCGTGACGCTCGGCCTGTTCCTGCTGGTGATCAACGCCGGGATGCTGCTGCTCACCAGCTGGCTGGCCGACGTGCTGGACATCGGCTTCACCGTCACCGGCTTCTGGCCGGCGGTGGGCGGCGCGATCGTGATCACGGTGGTGACCTGGATCCTCGACGCCATCCTGGCGCCCCGGGACGAGCGGTGACGGAGCTGCCGCCCGCGCGCGAGGCGGGCCGGTACCGGATCGGCGTCGTCTGCCTGGGCAACATCTGCCGGTCGCCGACGGCCGAGGTGGTGCTGACCGAGCGGGTGGCCGAGGCCGGGCTCGACGACCGGGTCGAGGTGGCCAGCTGCGGCACCGGCGACTGGCACATCGGCCATCCGATGGACCGCCGGGCAGCGGCCACCCTCGCCGCTGCCGGCTACGACCCCAGCAGGCACCGGGCCCAGCAGTTCGCCGACTCCTGGCTCGAGGAGTACGACGTACTGCTGGCGATGGACGCGCAGAACCGCGACGACGTGGCCTCGGCCGGCACGCGACCGGGTGCTGATGTTCCGGGACTTCGATCCTGTCGAACCCGGGAGCGACGTGCCCGACCCGTACTACGGTGGGGACAGCGGCTTCGAGGAGGTGCTGGCGATGGTCGAGCGCACGAGCGCGGAGATCGTCGAGGCGCTGCGCCGACGGCTCGGCGACGAGGCCGGCGGGCCGTGACCCGACAGCCGCTGGTCGCCCGCAAGGCGGAGGAGCTGCTCGACGCATCGGTGATCGCCACCGCTCCGCTGGCGGGTGGTGACATCGCGACCGCCACCAAGCTGCGGCTCAGCAACGGCACCACCGCGCTGATGAAGACACTGCCGCACGCCCCGGAGGGCTTCTTCGAGCGCGAGGCCGCCGGGCTGCGCTGGCTCGCCGAGGTCGAGGGCGGGGTGCACGTTCCGGAGGTCCTGGGCGTCGATCAGGAGTGCCTGGTGATCGCCTGGGTCGAGCCCGGCAAGAACGGCGTCGACGCGGCCGCCGGCTTCGGCCGCGCGCTCGCCGACCACGCACGCGGCCGGCGCGCCGTCGTACGGGCTCGACCAGGACGGCTTCATCGGCAAGCTGCCGATGCCCAACCGCACCGCCCCCACCTGGGCCGAGTTCTACGCGACCCGGCGGATCCTCCCCTACCTCAAGCTGGCCCGCGACCGCGGCGCGATCGACGAGGACGAGGCCGCGACCGTCGAGTCGGTGGTCCCGCGGCTGGCCGACCTGGTGCCCGAGGAGCCGCCGTCCCGGCTGCACGGCGACCTCTGGAACGGCAACGTGCTCT
This sequence comes from uncultured Actinomycetota bacterium, assembly GCA_963813615.1. Classification (GTDB taxonomy): domain Bacteria; phylum Actinomycetota; class Actinomycetes; order Propionibacteriales; family Nocardioidaceae; genus Nocardioides. Next base: position 61,131 of record CAWFAE010000015.1, on the reverse strand, counting down.
GGGGCCAGGACCCCACCGCCGGCACCCCGGCGGTCGCGCGGGTGTCGGTGATCGACCCGGCGGCGTACGCCGGGCACCGTGAGGTCGACCTGGCGATGCTCTCGATGTTCGGGCTGCCGCACCTGCCGCGGGTGATCGACGCCTACTGCGAGGCCGCGCCGCTCGCCGACGGCTGGGAGGAGCGGGTCGGGCTGCACCAGCTGTTCCCGCTGCTCGTGCACGCCTGCCTGTTCGGCGGCGGGTACGGCGCCCGCGCCGCCACCACTGCTGCCAAGTACGTCTAGCGCGCACCGCGCGGTTCTCAGCGCCGACTCAGGCGGGGCTGGCAGAGTAGGGCCGTGTCGACCACCCTCCCCAAACCGCGCGTGCTCGTCGTCGACGACGACCGAGCGGTCCGCGATTCGCTGCGGCGCTCGCTGGAGTTCAACGGGTACGACGTCCACATGGCCGTCGACGGCGCCGAGGCGCTCGCCGGTCTCAACACCCTCTGGTCAGGGGCGGGCCCCGACGTCGTGGTGATGGACGTGATGATGCCGCGCCTCGACGGGCTGGAGACCACCCGCGCGCTGCGCTCGGCCGGCAACGACGTGCCCATCATCGTGCTGACCGCCCGCGACGCCGTCGGCGACCGGGTCGACGGGCTGGACGCCGGAGCCGACGACTACCTCACCAAGCCGTTCGCGCTGCAGGAGCTGCTGGCCCGGCTGCGCGCGCTGCTGCGCCGCGCGGTGCCGCTCGCCGAGGACGAGGAGGAGGTCCTCTCCTTCGGTGGCCTCACCATGAACCTCGCCACCCGCGACGTGACCCGCGACGGGCCGGGCGATCGAGCTGCACGCGCACCGAGTTCACGCTGCTCGAGATGTTCCTGCGCCGGCCGCGCCGGGTGCTGGACCGCGCGTTCATCCTCGAGGAGGTCTGGGGCTACGACTTCCCGACCACGGCCAACTCGCTGGAGGTCTACGTCGGCTACCTGCGCCGCAAGACCGAGGCCGCGGAGGAGTCGCGGCTGATCCACACGGTGCGCGGCGTCGGCTACGTGCTCAAGGAGTCATGAACACGGCCGTCGCCGACGAGGCCGAGACCGAGACCGAGATCGACCGGAGCGGCTGGCACTACCGGCGCTCGCTGGCGAGCCGGGTCATCCTGCTCACGACCATCGCGGTCGGGCTCGCCGTCCTGCTCGTGTCGATCGGCGCCTACGTCACGGTGCGCAAGCAGCTGCAGGACAGCCTGGACCGCCAGCTGATCGACCGTGCCCGCTCGGCCGCGCGGTACGACTTCCTGGAGCAGGCCGCCGACATCGACATCCCGGCGGAGGCGCTGGGTGCGGCCGACGTCCGGATCGTGCTGCTGCGCGCCGACATGTTCGGCGTCGCCCTCGACGAGCAGCCGCAGTCCGATCTGAGGCTGGGTGCGCCCGGAGCTCGCGGTCGCGCGCGGCAACGCCTCGCAGAGCCTGCGGACGGCCACCTTCGGCGGTGAGAAGTACCGGGTGGTCGCCGTACCAACGGTCGGCGGGGAAGGCACCGCCCTGGTGATGGTGCAGTCGCTGGACGAGCGCGACCGGCTGCTGTCCCGGCTCGGCTTCGTGACCCTGGCCTTCGGCGGGCTGGGGGTGCTGGTGGCCGGGATCGCGGGCTGGGCGGTCGCCCGCAACGGGTTGCGCCCGGTCCGCAACCTGACCACCGCCGTCGAGGACATCGCCCGCACCGAGGAGCTCCGGCCGATGCCGATCGAGGGCGACGACGAGGTGGCCCGGCTGAGCGCCGCGTTCAACCAGATGCTGATCGCCCTCGACGCGTCCCGAGAGCGGCAGCGACGCCTGGTGGCCGACGCCGGCCACGAGCTGCGCACCCCACTGACCTCGCTGCGCACCAACGTCGACCTGCTCACCCAGGCCGACGCCGCGGCCGACGGACCGGCCCTCGAGCCCGAGGCCCGGGCCGAGCTGCTCGACGACATCCGCGGCCAGATCGAGGAGCTGACCACCCTGATCGGCGACCTCACCGAGCTGTCCCGCGAGGCGCCGCCCGCCACGGTGGTCGAGCTGGTCGAGCTGAGCGAGGTGCTGGAGCACGCTGTGGCACGCGTACGCCGCCGAGCGCCGGGCGTCACCTTCGACATCCAGGCCGAGCCGTGGTGGCTGGTCGGCGAGGCCAACGGGCTCGAGCGCGCGATCACCAACCTGCTCGACAACGCCGCCAAGTGGAGCCCGCCCGACGGCACCGTCACCGCCCGGCTGGCGGGCGGCGTGCTGACCCTCGACGACGAGGGCCCGGGCATCAAGGAGGAGGACCGCCCGCACGTGTTCGAGCGCTTCTGGCGGGCCGAGGAGTCCCGCACCATGCCCGGCTCCGGCCTCGGCCTGTCGATCGTCGCCCAGGTGGCCGAGCGGCACGCCGGCACGGTGGAGATCGATACGTCGCCCGCCGGCGGCGCCCGGCTGACCCTCACGCTGCCGGGGCGGGAGTCGCCGGATGCGTGACCGTCGTACGGCCGTGTGGGTCCTCGCGCTCGCGCTGCCGCTCGTGGCTGCCGGCTGCGGCGACGACGGCGGACCACCACCGGCCGCGCCATCGCCGACGGAGGCGTTGTGGAACCCCTGCGACGCCCTGGACGAGAAGGGCGTCAGCCGGGCGTTCGGCACCTCGGCGGCCGAGGACGGCGGCACGGCCACGTCGCCGTCGTGCTCGTTCCGGCCGAAGGCCGACGGCGACCCGGTGGTGGACGCCAACTACCTGCTGTTCCCCGAGGGCCTGGACGCGGCCTGGGAGACCATGGGCCGCTCCGAGACCGCCACCGTCACCACTCCGAACGTGCGCGGGGCCGACGACACCCGGCTGGTCGTCGACTCCGACGCGCAGCAGCTCTACGTCAGCGGGTTCGTTCAGAACGGCGACCTGATCCAGACCGTCGACGCGGTCGACCCGAAGCCGTTCGACCGCCGCCAGGTCGTCGACGCGGTGACCTGGGCGCTCGGCGAGCTCTCCGACCACGCGCAGGAGTCGGGCGTCAGCTGAAACGTCGATGGCCCGGAGCAGGCGCTCGGCCTTCCAGCGCGACTCGGCGTACTCCTCGGTCGCATCGGACTGCACGGTGATGCCGCCGCCGGTGCCGAGCGTGTAGCTGCCGTCGCCGGTGGTCATCAGCGAGCGGATCACGACGCCGAGGTCGGCGCAGCCGTTGCCGGACACCCAGCCGAACGCGCCGGAGTACGGGCCGCGCGGTCCCTCCTCGACCTCCTCGATGATCTCCATCGTGCGCAGCTTGGGCGCGCCGGTCATCGAGCCGGCGGGGAACAGGGCACGCAGCGCCGCGGGCGTGGAGACGTCGTCTCGGAGCCGACCGCGCACCGTCGAGACCAGCTGGTGCACCGCGGGGTAGGACTCGACCTCCATCAGCACCGGCACCTCGACCGTGCCCGCCTCGCAGACCATCGAGAGGTCGTTGCGGAGCAGGTCGACGATCATCAGGTTCTCGGCCCGGAACTTCGGGTGGGTGGCGAGCTCCTGCCGCTGCCGCTCGTCCTCGGCCGGGTCGTCGGCGCGCGGGGTGGTGCCCTTGATCGGCTTGGTCTCGAGCATCCGGTCCTCGGTGACCAGCGCGTACCGCTCCGGCGACGAGCTCAGCAGCCAGCCGCGGGCGCCCGGCAGGTCGTGCTGCAGGAAGCCGGCGTACGGCGCCGGGTTGAGCTCGCGCAGCCGCAGGTAGGCCTCGACCGGGCTGAGCCGGCTCGGCTGCTCGACGCGGTAGGTCAGGTTGACCTCGTAGGAGTTGCCGGCGTGCAGGTGGTCCTGCACGCGGCTGAACGCGGCGGCGTACGCCCTTGGCGGGAGCGTCGAGGCAGGCGCTGATGCGCCTTCCGCGACCATCGTGGGGCCGGGCGCCTCGTGGTCGAACAACCGCACGTTCCGGGCCCGCATCCAGATCGCGTCGGGCATCGCCGAGCCCACCGCCGCGGGCAGGTCGGGGCGTGACGCGTAGCCGAAGTAGCCGAACCACTGGTCCGACTCCGACCCGGCGGCGAGCTCGTCCTCGAGCACGGCGAACACGTCGCTGCCGACCTGCACCGAGCTCCCGGCGGAGTGCCGGGTCACCACGCCGAGCCGCGCGTCGTACGTCAGCGACACGTCGGACTCGTCCAGCCAGCCGATGATCGAGCGACGCCCGGACCACTCACGGGCGCCGCCGCCGTCCAGCCAGAAGCACCGGCGGTGCCGGCCCGCGACGTCGGCGAAGAACGCGGCCGGGTCCTCGGCCTCGGTCATGCCGCGCCCAGCCAGTTCGCGACCATGCGCGCGGCCGTGCTCGGAGAGGATCGACTCGGGGTGGAACTGCACGCCCTCGAGCGGCAGGGTCCGGTGCCGGACCCCCATCACCACCGAGCCCGCGGTGGCGGTCACCTCCAGCTCGTCGGGTACGTCGACCGCCGCGAGCGAGTGGTAGCGCACCGCCGCGAACCCCTGCGGCACCCCCGCGAAGACGCCGCGCCCGTCGTGCGTCACCTCCGCCACCTCGCCGTGAGCGGGCGGCACCCGCTCGACCCTGCCGCCGTAGGCGAGCACCAGCCCCTGCATGCCGAGGCACACGCCCAGCACCGGGACGCGTGCCGGCACTCAGCACCTCGCGACCGACCGAGAAGTCCGCCTGGTCGGCCGGATGCCCCGGCCCGGGCGAGAGCAGCACGTGCGAGTGCCGGAGCACGGCGGCCGCGTCCACCTCGTCGTGCTGCACCACCTTCGGCAGCTCGCCGGTGACGGCGGCGACCAGGTGGACGAGGTTCCAGGTGTAGGAGTCGTGGTGGTCGACCACGACCACGTCCGGAACCTCCACGAGCACAACCTAGTGCCGCTACTGCCCGGCCTTCCTGTCGATCCCGCGGCAGCGAGGCGGGAGCGGGTCGTCGGCGACGAACGTCGCGCACCGGTCGAACGCCTCCAGCGCCCGGGTCATCCGGGCGATCGTGCGCGCGTGCGCCGGGTCGGCGTACTCGTTCGTCCGCTCCCAGCCGATCTCGGAGTAGTCGTAGAACTCCCATGCCTCGTCGACGCCGTCCCACGACGGGTCGAGGTCCAGCCGCACCAGCAGGGCGTCGCGGCTGCGCACGGCGACGTACGACGGGATCAGGTCCATGGTGCCGCCCGCGTACTGCTTGTCGGGGTCGGCGCCGAGCGAGGGCGCATAGGTGTGCTCGAAGAAGACGTAGTCGCGGGTCGAGCCCGCCTGGTCCGCCAGGCTCGGCAGCAGTGACCTCCCGGAGCGGTACGCCGCGGGCCGCAGCCCGGCGAGGTCCTCGAACGTCGGCGCGAGGTCGAGGTTCGTCGTCAGCGCCGCCCGCTCCCCCGGCTCGACGCCCGGGCCGACGACGAGCAGCGGCACATGCGCGTCGGAGTCGTACGGCGTGCCCTTGCCGGCGTCCAGCCCGTGCTGTCCGAGGTGGAAGCCGTTGTCCGAGGTGAGCACCACGAACGTGTTGTCGTCGACGGCGTCCAGGATCCGGCCCAGCATCCGGTCGATCGACTGCACCATCTGCGCCCGGGAGCGCAGGTCGGCCTCGGCCTTCTCCGGAGTCAGGCTGGGCGTGTTGGTGCGCCAGGTCGGGGCCGGCGAGCCGTCCGCCCGGCGCGGAGCGTTGTCGGCGACCGGGTCGCCGAAGCCGCGCAGGTCGTCGACGTCCAGCGAGGCGCACGCCACCAGCCCGCAGTTGCCGGCGCCGGCGCGGTCCTTGAACGCCGGCGGGAAGCCGGGGTCGCCCCGGTAGTGCGGCCGGGGTCCGACGCGGGAGTGCGGGGCGTACGACGCCACCTCGAGGAAGTACGGCGCCCGGTCGTCCCGGTGCTCGCGGATGAACTCCAGCGCGAGCTCGTCGGTGACCTTGCCGGCGTACGCGTTGTCCTTGGCGCGGTCACTCGCGGAAGCGGGCGGCGCCGGGTGCTCCCGCACGTGCACGAGACCGTCCTCGACGTACGTGCTCTCGAACTCCCAGCCGTCGTAGGCCGACCCGAAGATGACCTCCCACTCCGACCAGCCCGGTGGCGGGTCCGGCACCTCCCCGCCGGGGACGTAGGAGTACTCGTTGAGGTACTTCCCGATGAACCCGGTCGTGTAGCCGGCCTTCTGCAGCCGGACGTTGACCGACCGCTCGGTGTTGCCGTGGGTCTCGAACGCCTCCCAACCGCCGATCGGCCCGACCGGGTTGGGGGTGTTGGCGGTGTTGGTCAGCACGCCGGTCTGGTGCGGGTACTGGCCGGTGAAGATGCTGGCCCGGGAGACGCAGCACAGCGAGTCCACGACGTACGACTGCGGGTACGACGCCCCGGTCTCGCGCATCCGCTCCGCGTTGCGCATGGTCTGCAGCAGGTCGAGGCTGAAGTCGTCCATCAGCACCAGGACGATGTTCGGGTCGTGCGGGTCGAGCCTCGCGGGCGCGACCCGGGGCGCGGGCGGGAGCGGCTTGGCCTCCGTGACCGCCCCTGGCGCGGGCGACGGCTGCCCCTGGCAGGCGACAAGCGCCACCATGGCCACAACAGCCGCAACTGTCGCGAGCGCCTCTCGTGACCGTCGCATCCCGCCCCCCACGTTGACCCCAATGGTCAATCATGAAGACGCTCTGCGCAGGCGTTTGGTTGCTTGGTGAGGAGCAGTTCCTAGTCAAAGAGCAGATCGCAGACCAGGTCGTGCACCAGGTCGTAGCCGCGCTGGGTGAGGATCGACTCGGCGTGGAACTGCAGGCCGCGGTAGTGCGGACCGGCCAGCGCGTTGACGTCACCGGTGTCCGGATCGGTGTCGACGCTGACGCCGGCCGGCACGGCCGCGCCATCGCCGGCCACCCGCCCGACGAACGTGTTGTAGAAGCCGACCCGCTCGGTGCGCCCGCCCAGCGACACCGGCGACTGGGTGCCCTGGAAGACGATGTCCTTGTAGGCGAGCGGGATCCCGAGCAGGTGGCAGAGCGTCTGGTGGCCGAGGCAGACCGCCAGGAACGGCCGCTCCTCGGCGAGCAGGGCCTCGACCGCCTGCCGGATCCGGGCGATCTTCGGGTGGTCGCCCTCGCGGGGGTCGCCCGGGCCGGGCCCGACGATCACCAGGTCGTACCCGTCGAGGCTGCCCGGCCGGTAGTCCTCGTGCCGCACCACGTCGCTGGTCATGCCCATCCGGCCCAGCACGTGGCGCAGCATGTTCACGAAGTCGTCCTCGCCGTCGAGGATCACCACGCGCTTGCCCGCGAGCCGGGGGTCGGGCGGCGCACCCGCCTGGTCGTCGAGCCAGAAGCTGCTCAGCCGCCGGTTGCGGGAGTTGAGCTCGATCAGCACGTCCTCGTCGGCGGCCACCTCGGCGAGGTCGACGTCGGGCGCCGGCGCCGGCGGCACCAGCCCGAAGGCCGACAGGATGCCGCCCGCCTTCGCGTGCGTCTCCGCCACCTCGTACGCCGGGTCGGAGTCGCGCACCAGCGTCGCGCCCGCGGTGACCTTGAGCCGGCCGTCGAGGTCGACGTCGGCCGTCCGGATCACGATCGGGCTGTCGATCACCGGCTCGCCGTCACGGTCCCGGCCGAACAGCGCCAGCGCCGCGCCGTAGTATCCGCGGCCCTCGGCCTCGTAGCGCTTGATCAGCCGGCAGGCGTTCTCCACCGGGCTGCCGGTGACCGTGGCGGCGTACATCGTGTCGCGGAGCACCTCCCGCACGTCGCGGTCGGTGCGGCCGGCGAGGAGGTACTCGGTGTGGATGAGGTGGGTCATCGGCTTGAGGAACGGCCCGAGCACCTGGCCGCCCTCGTGGCAGATGTCGCACATCATCTTGAGCTCCTCGTCGACGACCATGAAGAGCTCGTAGATCTCCTTCTCGTCGCGCAGGAAGTCGCGCAGCCGCGCCTCCAGAGGCCGGTCGTCGCCGGCGGGCGGGCGGACCCGGAAGGTGCCCGAGATCGGGTTCATCCGCACGTCGCCGCCGTGCACGCTGACGTGCCGCTCGGGGCTGGCGCCGACGAGGTAGCGGTCGCCGGTGAAGAAGCAGTAGGTCCAGTAGGCGCCGCGCTCCCGCTCGAGCAGCCGGCGGAAGACGGCCAGCGCCTTGTCCGGGCCCCAGTCGGCCACGGTGGCGCGGTAGTGCCGGCCGATCACCAGGTTGGCGCCCTCCCCCTGGCCGATCTCGTCCTCGATGATCGCCTCGACCACCTTGGCGTAGGCGTCGTCGTCGGTCTCGAACCCGCCCCGGTCGACGAAGTCCACGGGCACGTCGTCGATCGCGTCGATCACGTCGGCCACCGAGAACTCCCGCTCGGAGTCGACCTCGACGACCACCAGCGGGGTGCCGTCGTCGTGCGCCTCGAAGCCGCGCTCGGCCACCTGTCGGAACGGTACGGCGACCAGCCGGTCGCACTGCCGGCCCTCCGGCGCCGGCCCGGACTCCAGTGGGATGTCCAGGATCGACGCCACCTCCGTACGGCGACCGCCGAGCACGCCCACCGTGTCGCGGTCACCCGCGCGCGTCGACCGCCGGATGATCGCCCACGCCTCGTGCCCCTGGAGCGCGGCGATGGCGTCCCGGGCAGCGGAGGGGGTGATCGTCATGCGGGAAGCCTAGGTGCCGGGACCTCCCGTGGACGCCTGGTCTCTTTGGCCGGGCACGACCAGGCCGGAGTCGAAGGCGTAGACCACGGCGGCGGCGCGGTCGCGGAGGCCGAGCTTGGTGAAGATCCGGCCGATGTGGCTCTTCACGGTCAGCTCGGAGATGTGCAGGGTCTCCGCGATCTCGCCGTTGGACAGGCCGCGCCCGATCGCGCGGAGCACCTCGAGCTCGCGGCTGGTCACGCCCCCTCTCCTCGAAGCGGTCGCGGAAGTGCGCGCCCAGCGCCACGATCGCGGACATGCGATCAGGGTAGGGGCAGCCCTCCCGGCATCCATCCGTCCGCGGGCGGTCAGCGACTCCTACCACGGTCGCAAACCCACCGCGCTGGACCGCGGACTCCGCATCGCGGCCACCCCCGAGTCACGCCTCGTCGCGCGTGTCACACTGCCGTCCATGCCAGACGAGGACCAGCGGCCGAGCCTCGAGCCGCCGAGGTTGTTCGGGCGCAAGAAGAAGGCGCGTTCGAACGTCGAGCCGGAGCGCGACGAGGAGCCCACCGCTGCCATCCCCGTGCCCGAGCCGGAGCCGACACCGGTCCCGCAGCCGGAGCCCTTACCCGAGCCCGAGCCGATCCCCGAGCCCGAGCCGGCCCCCGAGCCCGAGCCGAGCCCCGCTCCGCTGCCCGACGACGTCGGGCCCGCGGCGGAGGAGCTGCCGGAGGCCCGGACCCTGGTGACCGGTGCCCCGCTGTTCGTGGACGAGGCGACCCCCGATCGAGGACGTCGAGGATGACCAGGAGCCGGAACCGGCCCGTCGGGCCCGGTCGCCTCGGGTGCCGAGCGGGCCGCTGCTCACCGGGTACCCCGCCTCGGCCGTGACCGGCCTGATCGTCGGTGCGCTGATGGTGGGCCTCACGGCCGCCGTGCTACGTGGCTGCGAGGCGATTCGAGGTACGTCGACCTGCGGCGGCCCCGGCCTGCTGCTCCTGGTCGTCATCCTGGTGGTGCTGGTGCTGGTCGGTCAGGCACTGCTCAAGGCGTTCCAGGTCGCCGACCCCGGCAGCACCAGCTTCCTCGCCGTCGGCCTGATCGCGGTGGTCGCCCTGCTCTTCCTGATCGATGTGATCCTCGACTGGCAGATGATCATCGTGATCCCGCTGGTCGGCGTGGCCGCCTACCTGCTCTCGCACTGGGTCACCACGGCGTTCGTCGAGCCCGCCGACCGCTGAGTCAGGAGTCAGGCTGCGTCGGCTCGGCGACGGCGCACGATCAGCACAGCCTGCTCCCCACCAGCATCATGGCGAGAGCCGAGCCCTACGAGGTCGTTGCCCCCATGTGAACTCCCCGAGAAAGTAAAGACCCGGGGGAGGATAGTAAAGAAACCTCCCCAGCGGGAGGGGGTCAGCGCGAGGCGGCCACCAGCTCGGCGATCTGGATGGTGTTGAGCGCGGCGCCCTTGCGCAGGTTGTCGCCGGAGACGAACAGCGCGAGGCCGCGGTCGTCGGCGACGCCCGGGTCCTGCCGCAGCCGGCCGACGTACGACGGGTCCTTGCCTGCGGCCAGCAGCGGGGTCGGGACGTCGGTCAGCTCCACACCAGGGGCCGACGACAGCAGCTCGCGGGCCCGGGCCACCGGCAGCGACCGCTCGAACTCGGCGTTGATCGCCAGCGAGTGGCCGGTGAAGACAGGCACCCGCACGCAGATGCCCGAGACCAGGAGGTCGGGGATGCCGAGGATCTTGCGGGACTCGTTGCGGAGCTTCTGCTCCTCGTCGGTCTCCTCCAGCCCGTCGTCGACGATGCTGCCGGCCAGCGGCAGCACGTTGTAGGCGATGGTGCGGGCGTACTTCACCGGGTCGGGGAACGCGACCGCCTCGCCGTCGTAGGCGAGCTCGCGGGCCTTGTCGCCGGCCGCCGCCACCTGGGAGGCGAGCTCCTCGACGCCGGCCACGCCGGAGCCGGACACCGCCTGGTAGGTGGACGCGATCAGCCGGACCAGGCCGGCCTCGTCGTGCAGCGGCTTCAGCACCGGCATCGCGGCCATCGTCGTGCAGTTGGGGTTGGCGATGATGCCCTTGCGCGCGTCGTGGATCGCCTGCGGGTTGACCTCGGAGACGACGAGCGGCACGTCGGGGTCCATCCGGAACGCCGAGCTGTTGTCGACCACGGTCACGCCGGCCTCGGCGAACTTGGGTGCCAGCGCGCGCGACGTGGTGGCACCCGCGGAGAACACCGCGATGTCGAGCCCGCTGGGGTCGGCGGTGGAGGCGTCCTCGACGGTGATCTCCCGGCCGCGGAACGGCAGCACCGATCCGGCCGAGCGCGGGGAGGCGAAGAAGCGCACCTCCTGGGCGGGGAAGCCGCGCTCCTCCAGGATCTGGCGCATCGCGACGCCGACCTGGCCGGTGGCACCGACGACGCCGAGTCGGGGGGTCATCGGCCGGTACCGCCGTAGACCACGGCCTCGACCTCGTCGGCGTCCAGGTCGAACGCCGAGTGGGTCGCGCGGACGGCCTCGTCGACCTGGCCCTCGTCGACGATCACCGAGATCCGGATCTCCGAGGTGGAGATCATCTCGATGTTCACCCCCGCGGAGGCCAGTGCGGCGAAGAACTTCGCGGTGATGCCGGGGTGCGAGCGCATCCCGGCGCCGATCAGCGAGACCTTGCCGACCTGGTCGTCGTAGAGCAGCTTCTCGTAGCCGACCTCGTCCTGGATCCGGGCCAGCGCGCCCATCGCGGTCTGGCCGTCGGCACGGGGCAGCGTGAAGGAGATGTCGGTGAGGCCGGTCGCGGCGGCCGAGATGTTCTGCACCACCATGTCGATGTTGACCTCGCTGGCCGCGAGCGCCTCGAAGATCCGGGCCGCCTCGCCGACCTTGTCGGGTACGCCGACGACGGTGACCTTGGCCTCGCTGCGGTCGTGGGCGACGCCGGAGATGATCGCCTGCTCCATGGGGTTCTCTCCTGTGTGCTCGGGGATGATCCAGGTCCCCTCCTTCTGGGAGAAGGAGGAGCGGACGTGGATCGGCATGTCGTAGCGGCGGGCGTACTCGACGCACCGCAGGTGCAGGATCTTCGCGCCCGAGGCGGCCATCTCGAGCATCTCCTCGGTGGAGACCCGGTCGAGCTTGCGGGCGGTCGGGACGATCCGGGGGTCGGCGGTGAAGACGCCGTCGACGTCGCTGTAGATCTCGCAGACCTCGGCGCCGAGGGCCGCCGCCAGCGCCACCGCGGTGGTGTCGGACGCGCCGCGCCCGAGCGTGGTGATGTCCTTGGTGTCCTGCGAGACGCCCTGGAACCCGGCCACGATCGCGATCGAGCCGTCGTTGACGGCGTCCTCGATCCGGCCCGGGGTGATGTCGATGATCTTGGCCCTGCCGTGCGCGGAGTCGGTGATCACGCCGGCCTGCGAACCGGTGAACGACCGCGCCTTGTGACCGAGCTGGGCGATCGCCATCGCCAGCAGCGCCATCGAGATCCGCTCGCCCGCGGTCAGCAGCATGTCGAGCTCGCGCGGCGGCGGCAGCGGGGTCACCTGCTCGGCCAGGTCGCGCAGCTCGTCGGTGGTGTCGCCCATGGCGGAGACGACCACGACCACGTCGTGGCCGGCCCTGCGGGTGTTCACGATCCGCTGCGCGACGCGCTTGATCCCGGTGGCGTCGGCGACCGACGAGCCGCCGTACTTCTGGACCACGATGCCCACCGGGCTCACTCCTGCACTCGATCCGTTGAAGGGGGATTGCGCGAAGTGACGATTCTACCGAGCGGGGTGGGTCAGGCCGGGTCGGCGTCCAGGATCTCCTCGGCGACCTCGATCTGCTCGATCTCTTCCTCGTTGTCGACGTCGAGCCGGTCGTGGGAGACCACCGACAGCAGCGCATTGAGGGCCGCGCCGGCGAGGTTGCCCCACGAGGAGACGTAGGAGAACTGCCACCACCACAGCGCCTCGTCGATGTCGCCGGAGCGGTAGTGGCGCAGGCCGTTCTCGAGATCGCTGGCGATGCTGGTCAGGTCGTCGGAGAGCTGGCTCTCCACCACCTCGGGCACGTAGGGGTCGAACACGAAGCTGTAGGTGTCGACGTTGCCGAGCATCCCGGCCAGCCGCAGCCGGAGCCCGTCGAGGTCGGCCTCCGGACCGACGTCGGGCTGGTACTCGGAGCTCGGGGTGAAGTCGCGCTGGGCACCCATCCGGGCGCCGGCGAGCAGCACCTGGCTGATCTCCAGGAGCAGCAGCGAGATCGCCTGGCCGCCGCTCGCCTCGCGGGCGATCGCGCGCAGCGCCAGCAGGAAGCTCTCCACCGAGTCGGCGATCTGCTGGGCGAACTCAGCGGTCTCGTCGTCGACGCGGGGCTCCACGATGTTGTCGGTCATTCGGCGGCCAGCCTTCCTACGAATGCTCGTCCGAGGGTGACCTCGTCGGCGTACTCGAGGTCCCCTCCCACTGGTAGTCCACTCGCCAGACGGGTGAGCCGCAACCCCAGCGGCTTCAGCTGACGGATGAGGAAGGTCGCAGTCGCCTCGCCCTCGAGGTTGGGATCGGTGGCCAGGATCACCTCGGTCACCCGGTCGTCGGCGAGCCGGGTGAGCAGCTCGCGGATCCGGAGCTGCTCGGGACCGATGCCGTCGATCGGCGAGATCGCCCCGCCGAGCACGTGGTAGCGGCCCTTGAACTCACGAGTGCGCTCGATCGCGACGACGTCCTTGTACTCCTCCACCACACAGATGACCGACGGGTCCCGCCGCGGGTCGCTGCAGATCCGGCACTCCTCGGCCTCGGAGACGTTGAAGCAGGTGCGGCAGAACTGCACCTTCGCCTTCACCTCGACCAGCACGTCGGCCAGCCGGCGTACGTCGGCGGGGTCGGCCTGGAGCAGATGGAACGCGATCCGCTGCGCACCCTTGGGACCGACGCCCGGCAGCCGGCCGAGCTCGTCGATCAGGTCCTGGACCACGCCTTCGTACACGCGGCGACCTCAGAACCCGAGGGGACTGCCGCCGCCGGGCGACGCCCCGGGCAGCTCACCCAGCCCGCCGCCGGCCATCGGCCCGAGTGCCTCGGTCGCCAGGGCGTCGGCCTGCGCCTTGGCGTCGCGGTAGGCGGCCACGATCATGTCGCCGAGGTCGGAGAGGTCGTCGGCGTCGCCGCCGTCGAACTGCCCGGACTTGATCTCCACGCCCACCAGCTCACCGACGCCGCTCACGGTCACCGTGACGGCGCCACCGGCGACGGTGCCCTCCACCCGGGCCTCGGTGAGCCGGGCCTGGGCCTGCTGCAGCTGCTCCTGCATCTGCTGCGCCTGCTGCATGAGGGCGTTCATGTCGAAGCCACCCTCACCGAAGGGGTTCTCTGTCATGAGTGCGGGATCTCCTCGATCATCTCGGCTCCCAGCTCGCGCTGGAGCAGGTCGGCGCCGCCGGCCTCGTCGGAGTCGGCGTCGAGGTCGTCGGGGTGGGCGTTCGCGTCGGCGTCGGCGAGCTCGCGGTCGGGCTCCGGGGCCGTGTCGGCGGTCCGGGTCTCGCGCACCGCCTCGCGGGCGGCGCTCGACGGCCGGGTCGGCCGGCGGCGGTGCGGGGGCCGGCTCGGGCTCCGGCGCCGCGGCCGGGGGAGGCGTCGCCGCGGCGTCCGCCCCCGGGTCGACGATGGTCTCGATCTGCCAGTCGGCGCCGACCACGTCGATCGCGGCCTGGCGGACGATCTCGGCACTGCCGCCGGCCTCGAACGACTCCCGCGCGCCGACGTTGGCGAAGCCGAGGGTCAGCGTCGTCGCGTCGACGGCGACCACCTGGGCGTTCTGGGTCAGGTGGATCCAGGTGACCCGGCGGCGCTGCTTGGTGGCGTCGACGATGTCGGGCCACAGCCGGCGTACGTCGACCAGGCTGAGCTGTGACCCGGCGGCCGCCGCCGGGGCGGCCGGCTCGGGCTCGGTCGCCGGCTCGGCTTCGGCAACCGGCGCCGGCTCGGGCTCGGGCTCGGGCTGCGGGCTCTGGCGCAGCCTCGGCCACGGGTGCGGGGCGCTGCGGCTCGGGCGTCGGGGCCGCCGGCGGCGGCGCGGCGGGTGTCGGCTCCGGCCGGGCCTCGGCCGAGGGCGTACCGCTGATCGCGGCCCGCTTCTCGAGCCGGTCGAGCCGGGCCTGGACGCCCAGGGTCGTGTGGTCGGCACCGGGCAGCAGCACCCGCGCGCAGATCAGCTCCAGCAGCAGCCGCGGGGCGGTGGCGCCGCGCATCTCGGTCAGTCCGGTGGCGACCAGGTCGGCCGCCCGGCTCAGCTCGGCCTTGCCGAACCGCGCCGCCTGCGCGACCAGCCGCTCACCCTGGTCCTGGGACACGTCGATCAGCCCGGTCGCCGGAGCGTCGGGCACCGCGGCCACGATCACCAGGTCGCGCAGCCGCCGCAGCAGGTCCTCGGTGAAGCGGCGCGGGTCCTGCCCGGTCTCGATCACCTTGTCGACCACCCCGAAGACCGCGGCGCCGTCGCCCGCCGCGAACGCGTCGACCACCTCGTCGAGCAGCGAGTCGGGCGTGTAGCCGAGGAGCCCGCTGGCCAGGGCGTGGGTGACCCCGTCGGGGCCGGCGCCGCCGATCAGCTGGTCGAGCACCGACAGGGTGTCGCGCGCGGAGCCCGCGCCGGCGCGGACCAGGAGCGGCAGCGCGGCCGGCTCGATCGCCACGCCCTCCTTCTCGCACAGCTCGGACAGGTAGGACGAGAGCAGCCGCGGCGGGATCAGCCGGAACGGGTAGTGGTGGGTGCGCGACCGGATCGTCGGGATCACCTTGTCGGGCTCGGTCGTGGCGAAGATGAACCGCAGGTGCGGCGGCGGCTCCTCGACCAGCTTGAGCAGGGCGTTGAAGCCCTGCGTGGTGACCATGTGGGCCTCGTCGATGATGTAGACCTTGTAGCGGCTGCGCACCGGCGCGAAGAAGGCCTTCTCCCGCAGGTCGCGCGCATCGTCGACACCGCCGTGCGAGGCCGCGTCGATCTCGATCACGTCGATCGAGCCCGGGCCGTTGCGGGCCAGGTCACGGCAGCTGTCGCACTCGCCGCACGGATCGGCCACCGGCGCCTGGTCGCAGTTCAGTGCCCGGGCCAGGATCCGGGCCGAGGTCGTCTTGCCGCAACCGCGCGGACCCGAGAACAGATAGGCGTGGTTGACCCGGTTGCCCGCGAGCGCCGCGCGCAGCGGCTCGGTGACGTGCTCCTGGCCGATGACCTCGGCGAAGGTCTCCGGCCGGTAGCGCCGATAGAGGGCGAGGGGTGACTCCACTCCTGAACCCTAACCACCGGTGCCGACAACCGGCAGGGCGCCGTCGGCCGGGCGACGAAAAGGCCCCCCGTGCACCCAGCAGAGCCCACTTACCCTTGCTGCCTTCCGGCCCTGGGGGAGTTGGGTGAGATGCCGCCGCACGGGGGGTTGCCCCGAGTCTAAAGGAGGCGGCCACAGCCGATTTCATCCGCCCCGACCCCTCCCGGTAACCTCCTCCGCGGAGGATTCGCCTAGTGGCCTATGGCGCTCGCTTGGAAAGCGGGTTGGGTGCAAGCCCTCAGGGGTTCGAATCCCCTATCCTCCGCCACGTCACGGCGCGTTCGGGCTCAGCCCGTCCAGCGCGTTGAGCGCCCGGTCCACGTCGGCCTGGGTCGAGTACACGTGGAACGACGCCCGGATCCGACCACCACGCACCGACGCTCGTACGTCGGCGGCGGCGAAGCGCTCCTCGGCTCCCGGGATGTCGGCGGAGACGATCGCGGAGTCGCCCGGCGCCATCCCCAGGCCGGCGCGGAACGCGTTCGCGAGCGCTACGTCGTGACGATGGATCGCCTCGACCCCGATCGCCTCGACCAGCTCGAGGGTGGGCGCCGCGGCCACCTGGGTGAACCACGTCGGCGCCTGGTCGTAGCGCCGGGCGTCCTCGAACAGCCGCGCCTGCAGACCGTAGTACCGGTCGTCGACCGCCGCGCTCCACCCGGACTGCAACGGGCGCACGAGCTCTTGCAGCTGCGGTGACAGGTACCCGAACGTGGCGCCGCGCGGTGTCATCAGCCATTTGTACGTGTCCGCGACACAGGCGTCGGTCAGCCGCGCATCCAGCGGCAGCCAGCCCGCCGCCTGGGTGGCGTCGATGATCACGAGAGCGCCGGCGGCCCGCGCGGCGACGCTGACCGCAGCCAGGTCCGACACCTGCCCGGTCGCTGACTGGACGAGCCCGACCGCCACGACGTCGACGTCGTCGTCGATCCGTTCCACGAGACCCTCCACGGGCGCCCCCACCACCTGGACGCCGCGGTCGGCCTGCGCGGCCCAGGGGAAGACGTTCGACGCGAACTCGATGTCCGACACCAGGACCGTCGACCCGCTCGGGATCGCGGCCGCGATCAGCGACAGCGCCGCGGACACGGTCGAGCCGGAGAAGACGTCCGCGGCCTCGACGCCCACCAGCCGGGCGAACGACGCACGAGCGGTCTCCGTCGACCGCTGCCACTCCTCCCAGACCCCCCGACCCGACCGCCACTCACCCAAGGCGTCCTGGAGCGCGCTCCACGCGACCCGTGGCGGGAGCCCGTAGGAGGCGGTGTTCAGCCATCCCGGCTCGGCGTCCCACATGCCCTGCGCGTCGGCGACGTTCACCGCGACTCCCCCTCCCAGGTCGCTGCCCACTCGTCCAACGGAGCCAGCCGCTCGAGCAGACTGCGGCCCTGTCCGGTGAGGGCGTAGCCGGCGCCGTCGTGCGCGACCAGGCCCGCCTCGGTGAGCTCCCGGAGCCGATCCGCGAGGACGCTCGACGAGGCGCGGTCGCAGCGCGCCTGGAGCTCGCGGAACGTCGGGGCCGACTCGTCCCGGAGCTCCCAGATCACGCGCAGTGCCCACCTGCGCCCGAGCAGGTCGAGCAGGGCCATGATCGGCCGGCCGGTGGCCGAACCCCGGACCGGGCGACCCGGCAGCGGTGTCGAACGAGGCATGCGCTTTCCTTTCCGAAGCATCCCATGCTAGCGTCAACAGCATGCCTCGGAAATCGAAGCACCCTCGCATCGCGCCGCTCGAGCCGCCGTACGACGACGCGGCGACCGAGGCTCTTGAGCTGCTCGGACCCCCGATCCAGCTGTTCCGGGTCTTCGCCCGCCGTCCCGACCTCGCCCGCGGCATCGCGGGCTGGGGTCACTACTACCTGTCGCGCAGGTCGGCGCTCACGCTCCGCCACCGGGAGATCGTCATCGACCGGACCACCGCCCGGTGCGGTGCCGACTACGAATGGGGCGTCCACGTCGCCGTCTTCGCCGAGAAGGCCGGGCTGACCCCCGACCAGGTCCGATCGCTCGCCGAGGGCGATGCGGCCGATCCCTGCTGGACCGACGCCGCCGATCGGGCCGTCGTGAACGCGGTCGACCTCCTCCATGAGACCCACGACCTCCCGGACGACGCGTGGTCGGCGCTGGTGGACACCATCGGCGAGGAGGCAGCGCTCGAGCTCACGCTGCTCTGCGGCTGGTACCACGCGATCTCGTTCGCCGTCAGGGCGCTGCGGCTCCCGCTCGAGCCAGGCACCTCCCCGATCCTCGCCTGACGGAGCGAGAGCCTGCGGGAGCCTCAGGGTTCCGCGATACTCACCTCATGTCCGATGCCGCGGACGTCGAGCGCGGTCGCGGGTGCTACGCCGAGGGCCGGTGGCAGGAGGCCTTCGAGCACCTGGGCGCGGCAGACCGCGCGGCCGGACTGGCGGCCGGGGACCTCGAGCTGCTGGGGCGCGCGTCGTATCTCCTCGGCCGCGACGACGAGTACGTCGATGCCCTCGAGCGCGCCCACGAGCAGTGGGTGCGCATGGGTGAGGCGCCTCACGCGGCCCGGTGCGCGTTCTGGATCGGCCACAGCCTGCTCTTCCGTGGCCGCGGGGCCCGGGCCCAGGGTTGGTTCTCCGTCGGACACCGGCTGCTCGAAGGACACGACTGCGTGGAGGCCGGCTATCTCCTGATCCCGGAGTGGTTGCAACAGATGGGATCCGGGGACTGGGAGACCGGCCTGGCCGCGGCGACCCGGGCGGCGGAGATCGGCGAACGGTTCGCGGATGCCGACCTCCTCTGGCTCGCGCGCGACGACCAGGCCCGCGCGCTCCTCCACCTCGGCCGCTGCGACGAGGGGCGGCGGCTGCTCGACGAGGCGCTCGTCGTCGTCGAGTCGGGCGCTCTCTCCGCCGTCGTACGGGGGATCGTCTATTGCAACTCCATCGCGTTCTGCCGCGACGTCTTCGAGCTCCAGCACGCGCGCGAGTGGACGGACGCGTTGACCACATGGTGCGAGCGCCTGCCGCAGATGGTGGCGCACAACGGACTGTGCCGCGTCCATAGGGCGGAGGTGATGCAGTACGCCGGCGACTGGGCCGGCGCGCTCGGGGAGGCGCGTGAGGCGAAGGACCGCTTCCCCGACGGGATGCTGAACCAGATCGCGACCGGCCAGGCGCTCTACCGCCAGGGAGAGATCCACCGCCTGCAGGGCCGTTCCGAAGAGGCGGAGCGACTGTTCCGCGACGCCAACGACCACGGCTACGAGCCCCAGCCCGGGCTGGCGCTGGTGCGCCTCGCGGAGGGGCGGACCGACGTCGCTGCCTCGATGCTGCGTCGTGCCGTGGCCGAGCACCCGCGCGAGCTCGAGCGCGCGGCTCTGCTCCCGGCGTACGTCACCGTCATGCTGGCGATCGGCGATCCCGACACCGCCTCCGCTGCCGCGCGACAGCTCCAGGAGATCGCGGACCGCCAGGCGAGCGACCTGCTCGGCGCCTTGGCCGCCGAGACGGCGGCCGCTGTCCTGCTTGCCGAGGGCGACCACGACGGCGCACTTGCCGCGGCCCGTCGGGCGGGGCAGGAGTGGCGGGCACTCACCGCGCCGTACGACGCGGCCCGGGCCAGGGTCCTGGTGGCGCGGTCGCTGCGAGCCCTGGGTGACGAGGAGTCGGGGCAGATGGAGCTCGAGGCGGCGCGCACAGTGTTCCTGGATCTAGGTGCCGCGCCCGACGTGGCAAGCGTCGATGGGCTGACCGGCGTGCGATCCGGAGCCCACGGCCTGTCGCCCCGCGAGCTCGAGGTGCTGCGCCAGCTGGCCCGCGGCGCCACCAACCGGGAGATCGCGGCCGCCCTGGTGATCAGCGAGCACACGGTGGCCCGGCACCTCCAGAACATATTCGCCAAGCTCGGCGTGGGCTCACGGACGGCGGCGAGCGCCTACGCGTTCGAGCATCACCTCGCCTGACGCTGGTCAGGATTGACCACGCTGTCCGGCTGCGGTTGGTGGGTTCACGCGATGTGGCACCGGTGGCGACGCGCCTAGCGTCGCCGTCGACCCATCCCGCAGTACTCATCCCAGGAGAGCGCCATGTACGTCATCGTCCAGCACGACATCCGGAACCCCGAGGTCGCCTTCCCGCGCGGCCAGGCGCTGATCGACGGGATCGGCGCACCCGACGGCACGCGCGTCCTGCAGTTCTACCCCCGCGTCGACGGGTCCGCGGTGACCTGCCTCTGGGAGAGCGCCTCGGTCGAGGACGTCCAGAGGTACGCCGACACCACCCTCGGTGATGCCAGCGTCAACACGTGCTACGAGGTCGACGCCGAGAAGGCCTTCGCCGACCGGGTCCTGGGCCTGTCGGCCGCGCCGGCCACGGGGTGACGGGAGACCGGGTTCACTTCTCGTCGGCACGCCGCCTGGCGAGCACCGGACGCAGCAGCATCGCGACGACGAGCGCGCCGCCGCCGGCCAGGCCCCACCACACCGCGTCGTGGCGGGTGTCGGCGAGGACGTCCGCCTCGGGACGTGGGGCCTGCGCCTTCAGGACGGTGTTGTAGGTCTCGCTGGTCTCCGGCGCGCCGCTGTCGTCGAACGTCAGCGGGCGCTTCAAGGCCTCGACGGGCTGCGCCACGCCGTGCCCGGTGAGCCGGGTGGTCACATCGCCCGCGCCGGAGGCGGTGCGGTAGAGCCGGGCGACGGTGCGGTCGGCGGGCTCGTCGTCGTACGCCGACATCAGCAGCGCCAGCACCCCGCTGATCTCGGCGGCGGCCCACGACGTCGCGGCCTCCGGCGGGAGCAGGCAGCTGACACCGGTGAGGGAGTACGAGACGCCCTCGCTGGTGGGAGCGGCGATGTCGGTGGCGGAGTTCTGGACGATGAAGTCGCGCGCATCCACACCCCGCGGCACCGATGTGGTCGCCGCGACGACCGAGTCGTAGCCGGCGGGGAAGACCACCCGGGCGGCATCCTCGCCCGGCAGCGGTTCTCCGAAGAAGTCGCCGAGCACCGGGTCGTCCTCGCTCGTCGGCCGGTTGCCGGAGGCCGCCACCACCACGACCCCCTTCTTCGCCAGCCGGTCGACCACGTCCTCGAGCCGGGGGCTGGGCTGCAGTGCGACCGAGACGTTGACGATCCGGATCCGCACCGTCCCGGTGTTCACGTTGTCGGCCACCCAGTTCAGGCCGGCGATCACGCCGGCGTCGGTCAGCCCGCCGAGCTCGCCGTCGTCGGAGTCCTCGGGAGCGTCGTAGACCCGCACGTCGAACAGGGACGCCGCCGGTGCGATGCCCACCGGCGGTCCTCCCTCGGGGCGGTCATCTCCCGCGATCAGGCCGGCCACCGCGGTGCCGTGGTAGTAGGTGTCGGCGGTCGTCTTCGAGGTCGGCGCCTGGAACCCACCCACCTGCGTGATCGGGGCGTCGTCCGAGATCCCGGAGTCGACGACCGCGACCCCGACCCCTGCACCCGGCTCCGTGCCGCGGCGCTCGAGCAGCTCGGTGGCCTCCTCGATGCGCAGCTCCTCCAGTGGGACGCTCGGCGCCTTGATGTCGTCTGCGTCCGTGGTGTCGTCCTGGATCTCGCTGCAGGCACCCTCCTCGGCGTACGCCGCGGGCGCGACCGGCAGCGTCAGCCCGGCGCCGACCAGGGTCGCGGCCGCGAGCCCCGCGACCCGACGGCCTACTGACACGACTCCTGGCCCTTCTCGGTGGTCGGCGGGCACAGCGCGGCGTCCTCGGACAGCTCGACGCCCTCGCCGAACAGATCGACCCACGTGTCCGGCACCAGCACCCAGTCCTCGTCCTCGTAGCCCAGCTGGCCGGGGGTCTCCGGGCCCACCAGCGGGTAGGCGCGGCCGCGCTCGTCGACCAGCACCGGCTCCGCTCCGTCGGCGCTGGCGCCCGAAGCCCCCGGACATCACGTACGCGCCGTGCCCCGAGTCGACCGACGACTCCTCGGCGCCCGGGTCGTCCACATCCTCCGCCGAGGCCTCGCCTGTCGGGGCCTGGGCGAGCAGGACCTGAGGCTGGGTGTCCTGCGCGGCGTGGAGCTGCGCGCACAGCTCGCCGTCGGCCGGGCTCAACGTCGTCCTCGGCCAGTGCGCGTCGGGATCTTCGTACGGCGGCGAGACCGACTTCAGCTCGGCGTCCGACGGGATGTCGAACTCCTGTGGCCGGAACGTCCCGAAGTGGGTGTTGATGAGCACCCGGAGCGCGAACTCGCTGAACGTCGCCACGCCGTCCTGGGTGATCACCGCGGGCTCGTCGTTGACGTCGCGGAAGTAGTCGCCGATGCGGGCCTGGCCGGGCAGCTCATCGCTACCGTCGAAGTTCGGCCTCTCGCCGGCACCCTCGAGGGCCAGCCCGTCGGCGTCGAGCGAGCCGCCCGTGTCGAAGAGCAGCAGCCACTGCTCAGGCACCTCGACCGCCTCGTCGCTCAGGGCGACCCCGAGGGCGCGGTTGAGGCTGTCGTTCTCGGGCAGCGAGTAGCGGTAGGCGCGGGCGGGGCGGGTCGCGGTCTCGGGCTCCTCGGCGATCAGGAAGAACTCGTCCTTGCGCTTGACCACGAAACCGGCTTGCGGCGTCAGGCTCACCTGCGGGCTCTCGGTGACCTGGGTCTTGATCCCGAGGCCGGTGCCGGTGCAGCTCGTCCAGCCGCTCTGGATCAGGTCGGACTCCTCGGGCACGGTCGCCGGAGCGTCCAGGATCCCGATGGTCGGACCGGTCTTGTGGTCCTGGATCTCGTCCAGCGGCACGCTCACGGGCTCGACGTCGGATCCCAGGATGAGCTGCGCCGACGTGACGTTGGTGATCGGCCGCAGTGCGGGTTCGGTGTCACCGGGCTGGCGGTCGACGATGACGTAGATCGAGCCCTTGTCCTTGGCGATGATGAACGCCGGCTCGTCGAAGTCGATGCTGGTCTTCGGGTCGAAGACGCCGGCGATCGCGGCGCCCGCCATCAGCAGCACCGCCAGGGCGACGCCGCCCACGATGGTGCGGCCGGGCCGCGCGGGCTCCACCTCGCGGCCGCCGGGCGCCCCGGAGACGAACGCGGTGACCAGTCGACGCCGGCTGAACGAGTACGCCTCGACGAGGTCCTTCTTGGTTGCCATCGCGGCTCAGCTCGTGAGGCCGCTGCTGGCGCCGAAGACGCCCGTGGCCATCACCAGCAGCGGCAGGATCGAGAGCAGGGCGACGGTCTCCGCGACATCGCCCAGCCGGCCTCGCCGCACGGACGGGGTCGACGGCAGCAGGGTGACCGCGAGCAGCACGGCTCCGGTCGCGGCCAGTACGACGGCGGTCGTGGGCCGCCAGTCCTCGTGGAAGACCAGCAGCGAGATGGCCACCGAGGCCAGCCCGAGGATGCCGGACCCGAGGCCGACCCTCACCTCGGCGCCGGTGCGGTACTGCCGGGTGCGGAGCATCACGATCAGGCAGCAGACCACCGCCAGGATGGTGCCGTAGATGCCGAGGCGCACGGCCAGCGGCGCGATCAGCACCAGCATCAGCCCGACGGTCGCCGAGATCGCGACCAGGATCTCGTGCGCGACCCGGGCGTCGGTGGCGACCCGGCGCGGGTTGATCTCGTCGGGGTCGGCGGTGATGTCGGCCGGGGAGTAGAGCTGGTCCACCGACGTGCCGGTGACGCCCAGGGCCAGCCACGGGAACACGCTCCCCGCCATCACGACCAGCGACAGCGCGACCGTGAGCACGGCGTCCTCGTCGAAGTCGGCACCGGTGAGCAGCAGCCCGATGGTGAGGAAGACGGCGCCGACCACGATCGGCGGCAGCACCAGCGTGCGGCCCTCACCGAGGCCGATCAGGCAGATCAGACCGGCCGCCATCGCGGCGCCACCGGCGGCGGCCACCGGGTAGCCGAAGAACGCGCCCTCGTCGTGGGCGAACATCAGGCCGGCGACCGCGGCGTACCCGCTCCGATCCAGGCAACGGCCACCGCTGCCTCGGCCTCGTGCTGCGCGTGCGAGAGCACGATCGCGCCGACCACCAGGGCGGCGGCGATGGTGGCTGCGGCGGTGGCGGCCAGGGTCGAGCCGGCCTGGATGTAGAGGGCGATGGCGCCGAGCGTCATCAGCAGGCCCGCGGCCCCGAGTGCGGTACGCCGCGAGGACGCCGGCTCCCAGGGCTTGAGGTCGTGCTCCACGACGTCGGTCATCGCCTCGACGACGTCGTCGTAGACCCGCGGCGACTCGTCGTCGATGCCCGCGGTCACGGTGATCACACCGCCGTCCTCAACCCCCTGCAGGGTCAGGCCGGAGTCGTTGGCCAGCGCGCGGCCCTCGGCGGTGACGACGCGGTAGCCGCCGTAGACGGTCGCGGCGTCGAGCAGGCCGACGCTGCGGGCGAGCTCGGGGACCAGCTCGGCCACCGGCACCGCGCCCGGCAGCACCAGGTCGACGCGGCGGGTCCCGGAGGTCACGGTCACGCGCACCAGACCGGACGTACCGACGGGTGCCTGACTCATCGTTTTTCCCCCGAGATGCCTGTGATCGATTGGCCGTCGTCAACGGCTTGCATGCTACCTCTCAGCATTCGCGAGCCCGCGGGCCGTGGAACGGGCGAAGGGACCGACGCAGGTGCGTCGGTCCCCTCGGTGGTGCGGCGATGCGGTGCTCAGATCTCGAACGCAGCGGCGCCACGCTTGTCGGCGGCCTGGTACTCGGCGTTCGACTGGTAGACCGTCTGGTGGCTCTCGTCGAGCAGGTCGCGCATCTCCTGGATGGCCCAGTCCCACTTGGCCTTCGCCGTGGTGTAGGCCTTCTGGGCGTTACCGTGCCAGTCGCTCTTCAGCGGGGCGAGCTCGGACTCGAGCCGGTTCATCCGGTCGTCGATGTCCTTGACCGTCTGGTACATGTCCTGCGCGGCCTGGTCGAGTGCCGCGTGGTTGACGCGGATTCCGTCGAGGTTCATGAGTCTGTCTCCTTGTCCTGTGGTCCGGGTCAGCCGAGGCGGCCGCTGAGCTTGGTGTAGGACGCGTTCTGCGCGTCGTCGGTGCTGACGTTGTCCTTCTCGGTCGAGTGGAGCGACGCGGAGAACTCGTCGAGCGCGTCGACGATCACCTTCTGCTTCTCGTTCCAGGCGGTGTGCAGGGTGAAGAACGCGGCCGCGCCCTGGCCTCCCCACTTGCCCTGGACGCCGGCGATCTGGCCGCTCAGCTTGTCGGCGATCTTGTTGAAGTCCGCTCGTGCGTCCGTCACCAACCCGGCTGCCCGGGAAAGTGTGCCTTCGCCTTGTCCGAACTCAGGGGCGTTCGACATGTGCCTACTCCTCGTTTCCGGCGGCATGTCGCCGCGCTGGTGGATGGGTTCCTGTTGGAGGTGGTGCTGTCTTGCTGTGGTCGTTCTGGGTCCGGCTGCGTTGTCCTAGCCGGACATGCAGGGTGTTACCCGGGGCCTGAGGCCCTAAACATCAGCTCGTCAATTCCCACAGGTGCCGGAAGAGTCCGACGGCGACGACCACCGAGCCCACGGCGAAGGCACCGCAGACCGCCTCGGCGATCTCGGCTCGTCGCGACCACCACGCGGAGCGCCAGCCACGACCGAGGGCCACGGCCACCATCAGCACCAGGAACGCGAGGAAGACGGCCGCGCCCGCGATGAAGCCCTCGGCACGCGGTCCGGCGGCGTCGAACACCACGACCATCAGGACCGCCCAGCACAACAGGCCGGCGGTGCGGAGCAGCGCCCGAGCGGCAACGTGTCGATAGCTGCGCGCGGCGAGCAGCAGCGCGGCGCCCGCGAAGCCGACCATGCAGCGCGCGCCGATCCGGTCCATCGGCAGCGTGGCCTCGGCCAGCAGCAGCGGGGCCGAGACGGCCACCACCGCGAGGACGGCGGCGGAGGCGGCGGTGACCATCCGGGTGCCTCTCGCGGCGACCATCGCGACCGCGCGCCGGGGCACGAGCGTGCGGCCGCGCCGGCCCTTCGGTCGCTCGCGCGCCGACCACGCGGTCACGGCCAGCCGCTCGAGGTCGATGAGGAACTGGTCCGGCACCTCGACGGCGAGCATCGGGACGAAGCGGGCGGCGAGCATCGCGACCAGGAGCAGCAGCGCCCAGACGACCTGGGGCTGTACGTCGGCGAGGGCGGCGCCGCCGGTGACCAGGAAGACCGCCGTACCGACGACCATCCAGACCCGCAGCGCCTCCTCGGAGTACTCGTCGAGGGCGCGTCCGACGGCCGCGGCGACCGCAGCGGCGAGCCCCGCGACGCCGATGATCGTGGGGAGCATGGCGGGTTCGGGGTCCCAGGCGATCGCGAAGGCCGCGGCACCGGCGAAGGCGGGTGCGGCGAGCACCCGGTGCGCGGCGAACCGGCCGACGGGCACGCACCCGAGCAGCGCCGCGCCGATCAGCAGCCCGATCGTCACCGTGCGGAGGTCGGACTCCTCCTCGTGTGCGGCGAACCAGCCGGCCAGCACGGCCGCGGCCGGCCGCGGTGCAGAACCAGAGCACCGAGAGGGCACCCGGTCCCGAGGACGACGAGGCAGGGCCGACGTCGGTACGCCGTCGCGCTCGGGCCTGCGGGGGTGCGGACTGGGTGGCCGCGACCAGCACCGCTCCGGACGCGATGCCGGCGTCGGCGAGCGTGACGTCGGGGGGCAGCGGCCGGCCGAGGCGGGAGAACAGCGCCGGGCTGACGCCGAGCCCGGACTGGCGGGCGTACTCGACGGCGACGTCGGCGGCCGACGCGGCGGTCGGCACGACCAGGTCGAGCACCCCGGCCGGACCGTGGACGCTCAGCGCGACGATGTCGGCCGTGCCGGTGGAACCGGCCATCGATCCGTTCACGTCGCGTCGCCTCCCCGAGAGTTGGACCGCACACAGAGACTAGTCGGTCGCCGCAGTGGGTATGGCTGCCTATAGTCGGGGAACCGCGAAGGGCGGTTTCGGGAGCACTTCGGTCGACGGTGAGGTCTG
This sequence comes from uncultured Actinomycetota bacterium, assembly GCA_963813615.1. Taxonomy (GTDB): domain Bacteria; phylum Actinomycetota; class Actinomycetes; order Propionibacteriales; family Nocardioidaceae; genus Nocardioides. The sequence continues at coordinate 34,362 of CAWFAE010000015.1, read as the reverse complement.
AGCACACGTGAGCACCAGCCAGGTGAGCACCACGCTGCGTGGTGGACGGGTCGACGAGCCGGAGATGCCCAGCGGCCAGCTGGTGCTGCAGCCGCCGCCGCAGATCCAGCCCAACGAGGGCGCGGCCGGTGTGGCGATGAACGCCATCCCGATGCTCGGCAGCCTCGGCTCCATCGTGCTGGTCGCCACGCTCGGCAGCACCGGCGGCGGCTCGGGCATCAGCAGCAGCACCCGCTTCATCGCGGCCGGCATGTTCCTCTTCGCCACGCTGGGCTTCATCTTCGTGCAGATCGACCGGCAGCGTAAGCAGCGCCAGCAGCAGGTGAGCGGGTCGCGGACGGAGTACCTCCGCTATCTCTCCACCGTGCGCAAGGTGGCCCGGGACGCCGCCGACCAGCAGCGTCGCGCCCTGACCTGGCACCACCCCGTCGCCGACGGCGCTGCCCGCGCTGGCGGAGGACCGGACGCGCGTGTGGGAGCACAGTCCGACCGACCCGCACTTCCTGCACGTGCGCTACGGGCTCTGCGCCCAGCCGCTCGCCCTCGAGCTGGTGCCGCCCGAGGCGGCGCCCATCGACGACGTCGACCCCGCGGCCGCCTCCGCGCTGCACCGGCTCCTGGTCGTGCACCGGCTGCAGCCCGACCTGCCCGCCTCGATCGACCTGCGGGCCTTCGACCGGGTCGAGGTGTGCGGCGACGAGGAGCGGGCCCGGTCCCTGGCCCGGTCGATGATCTGCTCGGCGGCCGCGTTCCAGTCGCCGGAGAGCGTGATCATCGCCGTACTCGCGACCGACGAGACGCTCGCCAACTGGGACTGGGTCAAGTGGCTCCCCCACGTGCAGAGCCTCCAGCAGAGCGACGCGGTGGGGCCGATGCGGATGGTCACCACCTCGCTCGCCGACCTCGCGGCGCTGCTGCCGCCCGACCTCAGCGACCGGCCCCGGTTCGGCGCCGACGAGCGCCCGGCGACCCCGCACATCATCCTGGTCACCGACGGCGCCGAGCTGCCGCCCGGCAACCACGTGATCCCGCCCGACGGCCTGCACGGCGTCACCCTGGTCGACCTCCCCACCCGCTGGGGCGAGCTCGAGGACTCCAGCCGGCTGCGGCTGCAGCTCGAGGACGGCCCGGCCGACGAGCAGGGCCGGGTGCCGCTGCTCGCGCTGCGGGTGCGGGAGCAGCCGATCCGGGCCAAGGGCGACCAGTGCGACCAGGCGACGGCCGAGGCGTTCGCGCGCCGGCTCACCCCGCTGCACACCGCGTCGACCGGTCCGGCGGAGCAGGCCGCGACCGGCGAGATCTCCGGTCCGACGGACTTCATGGACCTGCTCGGCCTCGGCGACGTACGCCGGTTCGAGCCGGGCGCCGCCTGGCGCCCCCGCCCCGCCCGCGACCGGCTCCGGGTGCCGATCGGCCTCGGCGAGGGCGGCGCGATGGTGCACCTGGACATCAAGGAGTCCGCCCAGCAGGGCATGGGCCCGCACGGCCTGGTCATCGGCGCCACCGGATCCGGCAAGTCGGAGTTCCTGCGCACGCTGGTCCTCGGGTTGACGATGACCCACTCCCCCGAGCAGCTCAACATGGTGCTGGTCGACTTCAAGGGCGGTGCCACGTTCGCCGGCATGTCCGAGATGCCGCACGTGTCGGCGGTCATCACCAACCTGGCCCAGGAGCTGACGCTCGTCGACCGCATGCAGGACGCGCTGTCCGGCGAGATGGTGCGCCGCCAGGAGCTGCTGCGCGAGGCCGGCAACTTCGCCTCGATCCGCGACTACGAGAAGGCCCGGGCCGCCGGCGAGGACCTCGCGCCGATGCCGTCGCTGTTCATCGTCGTCGACGAGTTCTCCGAGATGCTCTCGGCCAAGCCGGAGTTCATCGACCTGTTCGTGGCCATCGGCCGCCTGGGCCGCTCGCTCGGCCTGCACCTGCTGCTCGCCTCGCAGCGGCTGGAGGAGGGCCGGCTGCGCGGCCTCGAGTCGCACCTGTCCTACCGGATCGGACTGCGCACGTTCAGCGCCCAGGAGTCCCGCGCGGTGCTCGGCGTCCCGGACGCCTACGAGCTGCCGGCGGTGCCCGGCCTCGGCTACCTCAAGCCCGACCCGACCTCGATGACCCGGTTCAAGGCGGCGTACGTCTCGGGCCCGCCGTCCGGCCGGGTGCGGGTCCGCCGCGACGAGGGCGGTCACCTGCAGGGCATCCTGCCGTTCACGATCTCCGAGGTGCAGGCGCTCGCCGCACCCGACCTGGGCCCCGAGCCCGACCCGGAGCCCGAGCCGGCGGAGTCGCAGGAGACGCTGCTGGACATCGCGGTCGAGCGGATGGTCGGGGAGGGCCCCGCCGCCCACCAGGTGTGGCTGCCGCCGCTCGACGTACCCGACACCCTCGACCAGCTGATGAACGACCTCACCGAGGACCCCTCGCTCGGCCTGGTCTCCGCCGGGCTGGCGGTCCCTGGGCGGCCTCGTGGTCCCGCTCGGCACCGTCGACCGGCCGCGCGAGCAGCGCCGCGACACCCTCACCGTCAACCTCAGCGGGGCCGCCGGGCACGTGGCGGTCGTCGGCGGGCCGCGCAGCGGCAAGAGCACGATGCTGCGCACCATCGTCACGAGCATGTCGCTGACGACCACCCCGCTGGAGTCGCAGTTCTTCGTGCTCGACTTCGGAGGCGGCACCTTCGCGCCGCTCACCGACCTCCCGCACGTCGCCGGCGTCGGCACCCGCTCCGAGCCGGAGGTCGTCCGCCGGATCCTGGCCGAGGTGGCCGGGATCGTCGACCGCCGCGAGGCCTACTTCCGGAGCAACGGCATCGACTCGATCGAGACCTACCGCAGCCGTCGGGCGCAGGGCCGGGCCGACGACGGGTACGGCGACGTCTTCCTGGTCATCGACGGCTGGAGCACGCTCCGCTCGGACTTCGACGACCTGGAGATGGAGGTCCAGCAGCTGGCCTCGCGAGGCCTCACGTTCGGGCTGCACATCGTCACCGGCGCGGCCCGCTGGGCCGACTTCCGGGCCTCGATGCGCGACCTGTTCGGCACCCGGCTGGAGCTGCGGCTCGGCGACCCGATGGACTCCGAGATCGACCGCAAGGTCGCGGCACTGGTGCCCTCCGGACGCCCGGGCCGCGGTCTCGTGCAGGGCAAGCTGCACTTCCTCGCCGCGCTGCCGCGGATCGACGGCGAGCCCGGCGCCGACACCCTCGGCGACGGCGTCGAGAACCTGATCAAGCGGGTCTCGTCCGCCTGGACCGGACCGGCCGGGCCGAAGCTGCGGCTGCTGCCGGACCGGATCGACCTGGACCGGATCCGCGAGATGGCCGGGGTGTCCGCCGACGCCGCGCCGGGCGAGACCGAGAACCGACGGCTGCTGCTCGGCATCAACGAGAAGGAGCTCGCCCCGGTCGCCCTCGACCCCGACACCGAGCCGCACCTGCTGATCTTCGGCGACGGCCAGTCGGGCAAGAGCGCGGTGCTGCGCACCTACGTCCGCGAGGTGATGCGCACCCGCACGGCCAAGGAGGCCCAGATCGTGGTGGTCGACTACCGCCGGTCGCTGCTGGGCGAGGTGCCCGAGGAGTACCTCCTCAACTACCTCACCTCCGCCGCCCAGGCGCAGCCCGCGCTCAAGGACCTGGCCGGCTACCTCGAGAGCCGGATCCCCGGCCCCGACGTCAGCCCGGACCAGCTGCGCAACCGGTCGTGGTGGACCGGCGCCGAGGTGTTCGTGGTCGTCGACGACTACGACCTGGTCGCCACCCAGCAGAGCTCCCCGGTCGCCCTGCTCCAGCCGCTGCTCGCCCAGGCCCGCGACGTCGGCCTGCACGTCGTCGTCGCCCGCCGCTCCGGCGGCGCCTCGCGTGCGCTGTACGAGCCGGTGATCCAGTCGATGCGCGACCTCGCGATGCCCGGGCTGCTGCTCTCCGGCAGCCGCGACGAGGGACCGCTGATCGGCAACGTGCGGCCCTCGCTGTCCCAGGCCGGCCGCGGCCAGCTGATCACCCGCGACCGCGGCCGCGAGGTCGTCCAGATGGCCTGGGTCGACCTCGCGCTCTGAGCGACGTGACGAACCCTTAACCTCGCCGTCAATCTGCTCGGAGAACTTCATCGGACGCACGCTGGGCGCCATGGACACCCCCAGCGACCCACGCCGCCACCACCGCCGCGCGGCCACGACGACGACCTCGAGCGTCACGCCGGCGCAGCGCGACGCCCTCCGGCTGCGCCACGCCCAGCAGCTGAGCCGGCTGATGGCGACCCGCGACGACCTGCGCGGCGTACACGCGCTCGCCGACCTCGTCGAGGACTCCGTGCGCTGGACCGCCTGATCGCTCGGTTCAGCGGCGGCCGGTCTTGAACATGCCGCGGGCGATCTCCCGGGCCGCGGTGCGCATGAAGTCCTTGAAGGCGCCGGAGCCGACCACGTCGCTGATCAGGCCGCCGTCGTCCTTCTTCTCGGTACGCCGGCTCGGCGCCCGCTTGCTCGCCGGCTTGTCCTTGCGCAGCCTCGGCGGCGGCGTCCTCCTCGGCCTGCTTGCGGGCACCCTCCTCGAGCCGGGCGGCCAGCTTCTCGTGGGCCGACTCGCGGTCGATCGACTCGGCGTACTTGGCGCGCCGCGGGCTCGCGTCGACGGTCGCCTGCATGGCGGCGGGGTCGCTGGGGGCCATCAGCGACTCCGGCGCGCGGAGCCGGGTCCAGGCCACCGGGGTCGGGGCGCCGCGCTCGTTCATCACGGTGATCACGGCCTCGCCGATCCCGAGGCTGGTGATCACCTCGCCGAGGTCGGGGTAGGCGCTCTTCGGATAGGTGTTGACGGTGGCCTTGAGCGCCTTGGCGTCGTTCGGGGTGTGGGCGCGGAGCTGATGCTGGACCCGTGAGCCGAGCTGCGCGAGGACGTCGTCGGGCACGTCGGTCGGGCTCTGGGTCACGAAGAAGACGCCGACCCCCTTGGAGCGGATCAACCGCACGGTCTGCGCGATCTGCTCGAGGAACGCCTTCGAGGCATCGGCGAACAGCAGGTGCGCCTCGTCGAAGAAGAACACCAGCTTGGGCTTGTCGACGTCGCCGACCTCGGGCAGGTCGTGGAACAGGTCGGCGAGCAGCCACATCAGGAACGTCGAGAACACCGCCGGACGGTCCTGCAGGTTGGGCAGCTCGACGAGGTTGATCAGGCCGCGGCCGTCCGGAGCCTGCTGGAGCAGGTCGGCCGACTCGAACTCGGGTTCGCCGAAGAACGCCTCGGCGCCCTGGTCCTGGAACGCGATCAGCTCGCGCAGGATCACGCCGGCGGTGGCGGAGGAGAGCCCGCCCAGCTCCTTGAGGTCGGGCTTGCCCTCGTCGCTGGTGAGGTAGCCGACCACCGCGCGCAGGTCGGCGAGGTCGAGCAGCGGGAGGCCGGCCCTGTCGGCGTAGTGGAAGACCAGGCCGAGGCTGGACTCCTGGGTGTCGTTGAGCCCGAGCACCTTGCTGAGCAGGGTCGGCCCGAACGCCGACATGGTGACCCGGAGCGGGATGCCGATGCCCTCGCCGCCGAGCGCGTAGTACTCGACCGGGAAGCCGGTGGCCTTCCACTCCTGGCCCACGGAGGCGGTGCGCTCGGTGATCTTGTCGCTGGGCTCGCCCGGCGGTCGCGAGACCGGACAGGTCGCCCTTGATGTCGGCGGCGAAGACGGGTACGCCGTGGGCGCTCAGCTGCTCGGCCAGCAGCTGCAGGGTCTTGGTCTTGCCGGTCCCGGTGGCGCCGGCGACCAGGCCGTGCCGGTTGAGCATCCCGAGCGGGATCCGGATGTGGGTGTCGGAGAGGTTGCTGGCATCCAGCATCAGCCCGCCCAGCTCGAGCGCGGGGCCCTCGAAGTCGTAGCCGCCCGCGACCGCGCTGACGATGGGGTGGTCCGCGTCCGCGACTGCCTCGCTCATGAGCGGAACTCTAGAGTGAGGACTCACGCGCGTTCTCGATTACAGTCGCCGCGTGATCTTCAAGCGAGTAGGCGACGGTCGGCCGTACCCCGACCATGGCCTGACCTCGCGCGGCGTGGGCGGAGGTGCCGCCCCGTCAGGTCCGGCTCGACGAGCTGGTCACCACCAAGGACACCCTGCAGCTGTCCGCCGTGCTCGACGAGGACTCGACGTTCTTCGGCGACCTGTTCGCGCACGTCGTGTGGTGGCAGGGCGAGTACTACCTCGAGGACGGCCTGCACCGGGCGCTGCGCGCCGCCCTGCAGCAGCGCAACGTGCTGCATGCGCGCGTGCACGTCGTGGAGGCATCGTGAGCAGCGCCCAGGCCAAGCTCCGGTCGGCGGCCACGATGGCCGTCCTCGCCGTACTCGTGCTCCTGGGGGTGGTCTGGGCCTGGTCGGCGGTGACCGAGCCGTTCCCGGAGCGTGAGGACGCGGCCACCTGCAGCTCTACCCGGGTGGCCGAGGGCGAGAAGGTCTACCCCGACCAGGTCACCGTCAGCGTGCTCAACGCCGGCAGCCGCGAGGGGCTGGCCAACCGGACCATGTCGGACCTGGTCGACGCCGGCCTGGACAAGGGCGAGCTCGGCAACGCACCCGACGACACCAAGGTCTCAGGGGTGGAGATCTGGACGGAGGACCTGAAGAACCCTGCGGTGAAGCTCGTCGAAAGCTTCCTCGGGAAGGACGCGAAGCTGGTCCGCCGCGAGCCGCCCCTGCCGGGGGTCAACGTCGTCGTGGGCGAGAAGTTCCCCGGCGTGGCGGAGGGTCGGGCGTCGGTCGCCGCCAAGGAGGACGTCACCATCTGCAGCCCGCCGACCGAGGATCTGTAGGCGCCTACTCGTCAAGCCACTGGGCGAGGCGACCTCGCTCGCTGACCTGCCGCAGCCGCTTCTCGGTCCGCTCCCGCTGCTTTCGTGGGGTGACGACGAGCAGGTCGTCGCCGTGACGCAGGACCGTACGGCGTTCGGGCACCAGCGTCTCGCCCTCGCGGATCACCATCGACACCGACGCTCCGCGGGGCAGCCGCAGCTCACCGACCTCGACGCCGTGCAGCTTGGAGACCGGGCTGATCCTGATCTGCAGCAGGTCGGCCGCGATCCGGTCGAGCGGGGCGACCTCGAGATCGAGGTCCCGCGGCTCGGACCGACGGGCCACCTTGAGCACCCGGGCGACCATCGGCAGCGTCGGGCCGGTCAGCACGGTGTAGATGACGACCATCACGAACACGATGTCGAAGAGCCGCTCGGCGTCGTCGATCCCCTCGGCCAAGGGAATCGTGGTGAAGACGATCGGCACGGCGCCACGCAGCCCGGCCCAGGACAGGAACGCCAGCTCGCGCGGGGGGTACCGCTGCACCAGTGCGCACGCCAGCACGGACAGCGGACGCGCAATGAGGGTCAGCACGAGGCCCGCGCGCGAGCGCCAGGCCGACGATCTCCAGCGTGATCCGGCTCGGTGAGAGCAGCAGACCGAGCATGACGAAGAGCCCGATCTGGGCCAGCCAGGCGATCCCCTCCGCGAACGACCGCGTCGCCTGACGGTGCGGCAGCTCGGAGTTGCCGAGCACCAGCGCCGCGACATAGACGGCCGCGAACCCGGACGCGTGCGCGACCGCACCGCCGGCGTACGCGAGCAGGGTCAGGCAGATCACCGCGATCGGGTAGAGACCCGATGCCGGCAGTGCGGCCCGGCGCATCACCCAGGCGCCGCCGAACCCGACACCGAGACCGATCAGGACGCCGGCGACCAGCTCGAAGCACGATGATGCCGGCCACCACCAGCGGGCCGTCCTCGGCACCGCGCCGGTCGAGACCAGCGTCACGAGGACGACGACCGGCGCGTCGTTGAGACCCGACTCCGCCTCCAGCGTGCCGGTGAGCCGCCGGGGCAGCGGCACGACACGGAGAACCGAGAACACCGCGGCCGCGTCGGTCGCCGAGATGCACGCGCCCAGCAGCACCGCGATCTCCCACGGCAGGCCGAACACGAAGTGCGCGACCAGAGCGACGACGGTCACCGAGATCGCGACCCCGAACGTCGCCAGCGCAACGCCCATCCGCATCGACCCTCGGATCTCGCTCCAGTTGGTCGTCAGCCGCCCTCGGCGAGGATGACGCACCAAGGCCGCGAAGCCGAGGGCAGTGCGCCAGCTCGGCGTCCTCGAACTGGATCCCGAAGCCGGCCTCACCCAGGGCGACGCCCATCAGCAGGTAGATCAGCAGGCTCGGCATGCCGGCGCGCGAGGAGACCCGCACCGCGAGGATCGCCAGCAGAGTGACGGCCGAGCCCACCAGCAGAAATTGATCCAGCTGGTGGACGTCGAAGCTCATGCGGCACCTCGGCGGCAGGGGGCGGCGGGACCGCAGTCTATCGGTGCGGTCCGGCGCGGCTTTACCTACGTCGTCGCGGTGTACCCGGGGCGCCCCTGGGCGTCCCACTCCTCCCAGAACGCGAGGAACTCCTCGCCGAGGAACGGGTCGCCACCGGTCATCGCGATGCCGCCGCGGCGTACGGTCCAGTCCCACGGCGCGAGCTCCTGCGCCCGGGCCAGATGGGCGGATGCGGCGTCGGTGCGGCCGTGGCGCTGCAGGTGGGCGGCCACCCGGCGCTCGGCGAGCGCCTGCTGCTCGGCGTCGGTGCGCTGCGGCTGCTCGGTGCCGGCGCTCTCCGGCAGCCGCCCCTCGCGGACCCACTGGCGCAGCAGGTCGTGGTGCTGCTCGCTGTCGATCAAGGTGTACTCGACGGAACTGGTCGTCGCCGGGCGCGATCGTCGGCGGCTTCACGATCCGGTCGTCCTCGTCGACCCAGACCACGCTCGGCACGTTGGTGATGCCGTAACGCTCGGCGGTGACGTGCGCCGGGTCCACCGCGACCGGGTACGTCGGCGCGGCGGCCTCGATCCAGGGCCGGGCGTCCTCGGGGTCGGCGTCCAGGGCCACCGAGAACAGCCGGAGGCCGGCGTCGGCGAGCTCGTCCTGCAGCCGCTGCCAGCCGCCGAGCTCGTGCCGGCACCCGCACCATGACGCCCAGGTGACGAGCACGCGCTTGTGGCCGGACAGGTCCTCGAAGGCGACCGGGTTGCCGTCGACGTCGTTCAGCGGCAGCGGCGGCGCCTTGCCGTCCGCGGTCTCGCGGGCGTGGGTCGCGGCCGCGGGCGCGAGGGCGACGACCCCCGCGTCCTCGTCGCGCGCGGTGAGCAGGCCGAGGGCCGCGGCCCATCCGGGGAGGTCGATGCGGGTGGCGTCACCGGGTGCGGTGATGTCGCGGCCGAGGAGCGGGACGCACACCTCGCCCCGGCACAGGCCCGAGGGCTTCAGCTCCCACCCGGTGGCGGCGGTGAGGTCGGCGGCAGCGACGTACCCGTCGTCCTCGCGGAGATCGTGCTCACGACCGTCGACGTCGATCAGGATCACGCGGACAGAATCGCACGAAACTGAAACTTGTTCTACATTTCCTAGGTGGCCGAGGAGCAGAAGGGGACCGCGCTCCCCGACGTGCTGCCAGCGTCCGACCTGCCCGCGGACGCCGAGACGTACGACGTGGTGGTCGCCGGCTTCGGCATCGCCGGCGGCTGCGCCGCGCTCGAGGCCGCGCGTGCCGGAGCCCGGGTGCTGCTGCTGGAGCGGGCCGCCGTGCACGGCGGCACGTCGAGCATGTCCGGCGGGCACTTCTACCTCGGCGGCGGCACGGCGGTGCAGAAGGCGACCGGCCACGACGACTCGGCCGAGGAGATGTACAAGTACCTCGTCGCGGTCTCCAAGGAGCCGGAGCACGACAAGATCCGGGCGTACTGCGAGGGATCGGTCGAGCACTTCGACTGGCTCGAGTCGCTCGGCTTCGAGTTCGAGCGGTCCTACTTCCCGGGCAAGGCGGTGATCCAGCCCGGCACCGAGGGCCTGATGTTCACCGGCAACGAGAAGGTGTGGCCGTACGTCGAGCAGGCGGTGCCGGCGCCGCGCGGCCACAAGGTGCCGGTGCCCGGCGACACCGAGGGCACCAAGATCGTGATGGACCTGCTGCGGGAGCGGGTCGACGAGGCCGGCGTCGAGGTGCGCTACGAGACCGGCGTGACCCACCTGGTCACCGACGACGCCGGCGCGGTGGTCGGCGTGGCCTGGCGCTCCTTCGACCGGACCGGGGTGATCGCGGCGTCGTCGGTGATCGTCGCGGCCGGCGGCTTCGTGATGAACCCCGACATGGTGGCCGAGCACACCCCCGCCCTCGGGTCGAAGCTGTTCACGCTGGGGTCGACGTACGACGACGGGCTCGGCATCCGGCTCGGTGCCTCGGTCGGCGCCGAGCTCAAGCACATGGACGAGCCGTTCATCACCGCGCCGTTCTATCCTCCGTCGGTCCTGGTCACCGGCCTGATCGTGAACGCGGACGGGCAAGCGGTTCGTCGCCGAGGACAGCTACCACGCCCGCACCTCGCACGCCGTGATGCAGCAGCCCGGCTCCGCGGCGTACCTGATCGTGGACAGCGCGCACGTGGAGTACCCCAAGATGCCGCTGGTGCCGCTGCTCGACGGGTTCGAGACGGTCGCGGAGATGGCGGCTGCGCTGGGCGTGCGAGGAGTCGACGCTGCAGGAGACGCTCGACCGCTACAACGAGCACGCCGCGGACGGACGACGACCCCGACTTCCACAAGAGCGCCGACTGGCTCGCCGCTCAGGACCAGGCGCCGTGGGCGGTGTTCGACCTGCGCCTCGGCAACGCGCTGTACGCCGGCTTCACCCTCGGCGGCATCCGGGTGAGCGTCGACGGCGAGGCGCAGCGCCCCGACGGCTCGGTGATCCCCGGCCTGTACGCCGCCGGCGCGTGCGCCTCCAACCTCGCCCAGGACGGCGCCGGGCTACTGCTCCGGCACCCAGCTCGGCGAGGGGTCGTTCTTCGGGCGCCGGGCGGGTCGTCACGCCGCCGGCGCCACCACCTAGCATCGGCCGGGTGACGACAGCCGAGCGTTGGCAGGTGGCCAGCCGCGCCAACGTGCCGCCGTTCCACGTGATGGACCTGCTGGCGGCGTCGGCGGAGCGGCAGCGGACCCACGGCGACCTGGTCAACCTGCTGGCCGGACAGCCGAGCACCGGCGCGCCCGAGCCGGTCAACGCCGAGGCGATCCGGCTGCTCAGCTCCGGCGATCCCCTCGGCTACACGCCGGCCGCGGGGATCCTCGAGCTGCGCGAGGCGATCGCCGGCCACCACCGGCGCACCTACGGCATCGAGGTGTCCGCCGACGAGGTGGTGGTGACGACCGGCTCCAGTGGCGGCTTCCTGCTCGCGTTCCTGGCGGCGTTCGAGAACGGCGACCGGGTGGCGATCGCGCGGCCCGGCTACCCCTGCTACCGCAACGTGCTGGCCGCCCTCGGCTGCGAGGTGGTCGAGATCCCGACCGGGCCGGAGACCAGGTTCCAGCCGACGGTCGAGCAGGTCGACCAGCTCCACCGGACGGCACCGATCCGCGGCCTGGTCGTCGCCTCCCCCGCCAACCCGACCGGCACCATGCTGCTCCCCGACGAGCTCGCGGCGCTGGCCACCTGGTGCGAGCAGAACGCCGTCCAGCTGATCTCCGACGAGATCTACCACGGCATCGAGTACGCCCCGATCGACGGCCACGCACCCCTGGCCCGCAGCGCCTGGGAGACCAGCCGCGAGGCGGTCGTGTTCGCGAGCTTCTCGAAGTACTTCTCGATGACCGGCTGGCGGATCGGCTGGATGCTGGTGCCCGACCGGCTGCGCCGTGCCGTCGACGTGCTCACCGGCAACTTCACGATCTGCCCGCCCGTTCTCGCCCAGCGCGCCTGCCTGCAGGCGTTCGCCGACGCGACGTACGCCGAGCTCGACGGGCACGTCCGGCGGTACGCCGAGAACCGGCAGGCTGCTGCTCGAGGAGCTGCCGCGGCTCGGCATCACCGAGCTCGCGCCGGCCGACGGCGCGTTCTACGTCTACGCCGACGTCGGGCACCTCACCGACGACTCGATGGCCTTCGCCCACGACCTGCTGGCGCGCACCGGCGTCGCCGTCGCGACCGGCATCGACTTCGACACCGAGGCGGGCCGCCGGTTCATCCGGTTCAGCTTCGCCGGCCCGCGCGCGGACATCGAGGAGGGCCTCAGCCGGCTGGGGGGCGCGCTGTGACCCCCGACGTCGAGGTCGCGATCGCTGCGGCGGAGGCGGGTGCGGCGGTCATCCGCGCGACGTACGGCGGCCCGGTCACCCGCTACGCGAAGTCGGCCACCGACTTCGCCACCGAGACCGACCTCGAGGCGGAGCGCGCGATCAAGGCGACGGTGCGCGAGGCGTTCCCGGACGACGCGTTCCTGGGCGAGGAGGGCGGCCTCGACGGGCCGCCGGACGCCACTCGCACCTGGCTGGTCGACCCGCTGTGCGGCACCCTCAACTTCGCCGCGACGACGCCGCTGGTGGCGGTGAACGTGGCCCTGCGGCATGGCGACGACGTGGTCGCCGCGGCCGTCATCGACCCGTTCGCGGGCGAGACCTACTGGAGCGACGGCACCGTCGCCCGGCTGCGGACCGGCTGCCGGCGAGCACGAGCCGGCACCCTCGGCCGTGACCCGCCTGGTCGACTCGACTTCGACGGCAACCCCGGCTGGGCCGCGGCCGTCGCCGGCTCGCCGGGCTTCACGCCTCGGTTCGGCATCCGCGGGCTCTCGACCAGCCTGGCCGCCACCTGGGTGGCGAGCGGGCGCCGGGCGGCGTACCTCCAGCACGGCGACGTGCGCGACAGCGTCCACTTCGCGGCGCCGATCGCGGTGTGCCGCGCCGCCGGCTGCGTGATCACCGGCCTCGACGGCGGCCCGTCGGCGACGGCCCGAACGGCCTGATCATCGCGGCCGACCGGCCGACGCACGAGGCGCTGCTCGCGATCCTCCGCGACGTCGGCTAGCTCAGCGCTCCCAGGCGGTGGGGCCGTCGGTGCGCGGCGGCTTGGACGCCTCGGTGAAGCCGAGGCCCTGCAGGTACGACGTGCGGATGAACCCGTTGCGCACCCGCTGCGGGTGGTCGCCCACCTTCTGGGTCTTCACGATCCGCGCCGTGCGGTAGGAGATCTTGGCGACGGTGTCGGAGCCGCTCCACGAGATGTAGCAGTGCTTGCCGTCCCAGCTCGGGGTCACCCAGTAGGGCTTCTTGCCGCCCTTCAGCAGCCTGGTGTGAGTCCAGCTGCGGACGTTGACCAGCGTGGCGTAGTCCGACATCGTCCCGGCGACGCAGATCCGGGTGCCCTTCGGGTTCATCGCGATGCCGTGGTGCGCGGAGTCGAGCAGGTAGGCGACCCGCGGCAGGTTCGGGATCAGGTTGGGCAGCCGCATCACGCGAGTGATCTTCCCGGTACGCCGGTCCATCTCCACGAAGCCGTGGAGGAAGGAGAGCTGGAAGTAGAGCTTCTTCTCGTCCGGCGACAGCGTCATCGGACGGACCGCGATGCTGGTGTCCTTCATCCCGCGGGCGTCCAGCGCCTTGCGCACGTTGTAGCGGCGCAGGATCTTGAACGTCTTGGCGTCCACGATCTGCAGCACCCGCTCCCCCTCGAGCGGGTCCGGCAGGCCGGGCTCGTCAAGCGGGCTGTAGACCGTGCCGATGGAGGCGTGCAGGATCCGCTTCCCGCCGTCGATGTAGACGCTCTCGTGCGGCGATCCGCCGGAGCGGAACTTCCCGACCTCCTTGCCGTCGCGCATCCGCAGCACGTGGACGACGTTGCCGGTCGAGGCGCTGACGACGACCCGGCGCCCGTCCGGCGAGACCGCCATGTGGTCCGAGCGCACACCGGCGACGGGGAACCGCCACTTGATCTTGCCGGTCTCGAGGCTGATCCCGACGACGTCGGCGAACGACGGCCGCGAGATCACGACCAGCTTGCCGTCGTTGGAGGAGTACATGTCGTCGACGTACTGGTCGTGCCCCTCGCCGATCAGGGTGCGGATCGCCAGGAAGTAGGCCAGCCGGTAGGGGTTGGCCGCGATCTCGGCCATCCGGGCCCGGTAGTCGGGGATCACGTTCACCCGCGCCAGCCGCTTGAACGTCCGCGGCGCGAGCAGGTCGGCCGTCCCGTCCCAGTTGTTGCCGACGAAGACGACCCGTCGCGTGCCGGGGCCGGGCTCGCCCGGCTCCTCGGCCGCACTCGCCGGCGACCCGATGGCGCCGACGCCGCTGATACCGAGGGTGGCGCCGATCACGCCGTAAAGGGCTCTCTTGATCAGGATCCGCACCATCTCACTCCTTCGCCGGGATCAACGCCCGTGACAACCGGTGCGTTACGGGGTTTCGGGGTAACTGGAGATGGGTAGGCGCTCGACGACACCACCGGACCCCCAGGCAGCCGCGAGGAAGTGACCATGTACGGCGACTCCGACGTGATGCGCAGACGCGCCGACCAGCTGCGGGAGCAGGCCCTCGACCTGCGGTCCCTCGCCGACCAGCTGGTCGCGCAGACCGAGGGCATCGGCTGGACCGGCCGGGCGGCCGACTCGATGCGCGAGCGGGTCCGGGACCGGGCCAGCCACCTGCGCGACGCCGCGGCCCTGCACGACACGGCCGCCGACTCGCTCGACCGCCATGTCCAGGAGGTCGCCACGCTCAAGGACGCGATCACCGATACCGAGCGCAAGGCCACGACGCTGGTCGCCGACGCCCGCACCCGGGTCGCCCGGATCGACGCCGCCAACGAGGCCGAGCCCGACGTCCGCCGGGAGCCCGATGCGGACGACCGGACCCTCGCCGACTTCACGCCACCCCCCAGCGGTCACAAGGACTGGCTGGCCGTCTCCCTGCCCGGACTGTGACAGGAGCACCGTTGCCCACCATCGACCTGAGCACGCCGCCGCCCGCACCGGACGGCACGCTCGACGGGCTGCCCCGCCGGGCCGCCCTGACCCTCCCCGAGCTGCGCTTTGTGGCCGAGGCCGCCGGCGGCGCGCCGCTGCCGTTCGACGTGGCCGAGCCCGGTGGGGGAAGCGAGTCGGGTGCCCTCGAGGACCGGCTCGGGCAGAGCCGCGGCACCGTCGAGGACCAGGCCTACCTGGAGGTGCTCGACTCCCTGCACGACCCGAGCGCCTCGCTGGAGCGCCGCGGTCTGCTCGTCGACGGAGCGGTCGACGAGGGCCTGCTCGGCGCCGTCGGCCTGCTCGCCACCCCGCGGCTCGCGCTCGACGTCGACATCGTCGCCGACCACGTCCAGGGCAAGGCCTGGCACCGGCATGCCGGAGAGGCGGTCGCGACGCTGTCCACGGTCGACGGCATCGTGTTCGAGCTGGCGTGGTTCCCGACGGCCTCGTGGCCGGCCGAGCTGAGCCGGGTCGCGGTGATCCCGGAGGACCTCACCCTGCGCGAGTCCTCGGTGCCCGCCACGGCGGACCTCCCTTACGAGCTGGCCGACGCGGCCGCCGAGGCGCTGCGCAGCTCGCGCGACGACCTGGTCACCGTGCTCGCGGCTCGCCACTCCGGCGAGGTCCACGACGCCGAGGGCACCCCGCTCACCGAGGTCGAGACCGGCCGGCTGCTGGCCGCGATCGCCGCCGAGGCTCGCGGCCGGCTGCGAGTGCTGGCCGCCGACGTGTCCGGCGAGGAGACCGCCGTGGTCGGCGTCGTCTCGTGGGTGCTGCTGGCCGACGGCTGGCGGGCGCTGACCCCGCACCGCGCCGGCGGCAGCGCGCGGGTCGCCGTACGCAAGGTCGAGCCGGACGACCTGGCCGCCGACCTCGCCCCGGTGCTCGCGGAGGTGACCCGATGACGAACCCGACGACGCAGCGCCGACGACATCGTGACCGCCGCGGCCGCAGAGGACCGTGCCGCGCCCACCAGCTGCCGTGGAGGCAGCCGACCTGGCCGACCGCTACGACCGGATGACCCGGCTGGCCGACCGGTTCGACGACGCCGGTGAGGAGATGCGCAACCGCGCCGCCCTCGGCGCCGACGTCATCGCGGACCCCGCCTTCGCCGAGTCGGCCGAGCTGTCCAAGGCGACCTACGACCAGGCCGAGGACGACATCCAGGCCGCCACGACCGGCAAGAGCGGCCTGCTCAGCCGCTCCATCGAGCTCGACGCCGACGCGCTGGTGCTCCGGGCGACGGTGCTCACCTACCGCTGGATCGACGAGCTGCAGAGCGCCGCCTACAAGACGCTGGGCTCGATCGCCGGCCGGGCGATCGGCTACCTCGCGCCGGAGGTGGCGCTGGGCGGCGCGATCGTCTCGGCGGGCCTGATCGAGACCGACGCACTCGACCGCGAGGGCGTCGCCGCCTACCTGAACGAGCTCGCGGACAGCAACCCCGAGCTGATGGAGCACGTCACCTCCGGCGGAGGTGGACTGCTCGACGGGTTGCAGATGCGCGCCCTGCTCACCGCGGGTGTGCTCGCCGACGAGCGCGGCCGTTCCGCCGGGCATGGCGGGCTGCGTGCGGTCGGTGTGCAGCCGCTCGCCGCCGCGTTCGACGCGGCGCTGCGTGACGTCGCCGGCGGGCTGCAGGACGAGTCCGAGGCCGCCGAGCCCTCCGGCGCGGAGGAGGGCCAGGCTCCGGGCAGCGTCGCCGACCTGATGGAGCGGCTGACGAGCACCCGCCATGGCGTCGCGGTGGAGCGGGTCACGCCGGGCCGCTACATCGCCTACCTCCCGGGCCCGAACGGCGCGACCCGCGGCCGGCTGCGGCTGGTGGGCGGTGACCACACGGCGTACGCCGACCAGGTCGTCCGCGCGATCGAGCGAGCCGTCGACGGCGACGCCGACGCGCACGTGATGCTCGTCGGCGCGGCGCAGGGCGGGGTCACCGCGGCCGAGGTCGCGGCGTCCGTGGACTCCTCCGCCTTCGTGGTCGACCAGGTGATCACCGCGGGCGCTCCGTCCGCGCACGTGCCGCGGATCCCCGACACCACGCGGGTGCTGTCGTTGGAGGACCGCTCCGACCCGGTGGCGCTGCTCGGCTCGCTGATCAACGCCGGCTCGACCAACCGGATCACGGTGGTGTTCGACGGCGATCGCGAGCACGGGGTCGGCGTCTACGTCGCCGGCGGCCGCGCCGCGGACAACGCCGCCCACCCGGAGCTGCGCGCAGAGATCAGCCGGATCCAGGAGCTCGGCTACCTCGCGGGCTGAGCCTCGGCGGGCTCTCGGGCATGGTCGAACGGCCAGGTCAGCAGCGCCCAGATGCCGGTGACCAGGACGATCTCGATCAGCACGTAGAACGGCCAGTCGGGCATCAGGTCGAGCAGTGAGGCGCCCGGGGGCTTGCGGTTGAGGTAGCCGTAGTTGGTGCCGGTGGCCTCGTTGAACACCATCACCACCCCCGCCCAGACCGCGGTGACCACGACCGCGAGCCGGTAGCCGCGCCAGGTCGGACCGCTGCCGGACGCGGCCAGCCAGCCGGCGGCCCAGACGCTGAGGAAGTGCATGCCCCAGTACATGAAGAACCTCGGGTCCGGGAACTCCTGGCCGAGCGACGGCGTCACGATCGCCTGCACGGTGAGGGTCAGCCCCCAGTAGAAGGTCAGCGAGACCGCCCACCAGGTGCGGGTCCAGAGGGCGACGACCGCCACCATCCAGGTCAGGTCGCAGTACTGCAGCGGCAACGACGTGCCGAGGGTGAAGTCGGACGGCAGCAGCTGCAGGGTCTGCAGCGGGATGCAGACGCAGAGCATCAGCACCGCGAACCCGCGGCGGAACCGCTCGTCGTCGCCGTGCCGCCGGCCGTAGACGACGAGTGCGACGAACACCACCACGAAGAACGCCATCAGGCCGAAGTGCTGGCCCGTGAAGCTCTGGAAGCGCATCGGCACCAGTTCGGCGAGCATGCCTCGATGGTCGCGCAGTCCGGCCTATCCGGCGAGGTCGTGCACGAAGTCACCCAGCTGGGTCAGGTTGCGGCACTCGACCATCGGCACGATCTCGCTGTACGTCGGAGCAGCCGAGTCGCCGGTGCCCCAGTGCCGCCGATGCTCCGGGTTGAGCCACCAGCTGTGCCGGGCCGCGCCGGCGAGCTCCTTGAGGGTGCCCTCTGCCAGGTCGCTGTAGTTGGAGCGCGCGTCGCCGAGGACCAGCAGCGACGACTTCGGGCCGAGCGCGTCGCCGTACTCCTCGGCGAACTTGGTGAAGGCCCGGCCGTAGTTGGTGCGGCCCCACAGTGCGGCGTGGGCGGTGCTGGCCGCGAGGTCGCTCATCACGTCGACCACGTCGGCCCCCGGCCGGAAGTGGTGGGTGACCTCGTGGATGTGGTCGATGAACGTGAACGCCCGCACCTTCTGGAACTGGTCGCGCAGCGCGAACACCAGCAGCAGGGTGAACTGCGCGAAGTTCGCGACCGACCCGCTGACGTCGCAGAGCACCACCAGCTCGGTGCGGTGCGGCCGCTTCGGCCGGTGATGGGTGGTCATCGGGACGCCGCCGGTGGACATCGAGGCGCGGACGGTACGCCGGAAGTCCAGCGGGCCGCGACGCTTCGCGTGGTGCTCCTGGGTGAGCCGGGTGGCCAGCCGCCGGGCCAGCGGGTAGATCTCGCGGCGCATCTCCTCCAGGTCCGCCTTGCGAGCGGAGGTGAAGTCGAGCCGGTCGATCGTCGGGCGGATCGCCACGTTGGCGACGTGGTCGGGCCCCTTCTCCTCCGCGATCCGGCGGCGGGCGTCGTCCTCGACCCTCCGGGTGAAGGAGCCGATGCGGCGACCTGCCACCCGCTGCGCCTCCTCCTCCGTCCGCCCCTCGGCGAGCAGGCCCTGCACGATCTGGTCGACGAGCTCCGACGGCGCCACCCGCTGCAGGGCGGTGTACGCCGACCACGAGGACAGGCCGGGGCCGCGACCGGGCATCGCGCCGAACCGGGCCACCATCTCGGCGGCCAGGCGGGCCAGCGCCTGCGGGTCGTCGGAGCCGAGCGCCTCGAGCAGCTCGGCCCGGAAGTCCTGGAGCGCCCGCGCGTTGTCACGCACGCCGGGTTCGTCGGCCGCCGTCGTCGTCGGTGGCCGCTTCGGCACCGTCCCCGACCATCCGCGGGAAGTAGATGTCGAACAGCGCCTCGAACGTCGGCCGCTGCGACTGCCGCTTGACCAGCGTCGCGGCGTACCCGTCGCGGATGGTGCCCCGGTCGGACCAGTCCAGAGCCTGGAGGGCGGAGATGGCGTCGAGGTCCTCGGCCAGGGACACGGGTAGGCCGGCCGCCCGCAGCGCCTCGAGGAACGCAATGTGGCGGTCGACCAGCCCGCTGCGCACCGTCGGTCATCGCAGGTCGCGAGCTCCTTGACCGCGCGCTCGTGGTCGGAGGAGTGCTTGAGGATCACGCCCGAGCGTGTCGGCGATCGCCTTCTCGTCGAGGTCGCGGATCTCCAGGGCGATCAGGGTGCGCGCCCAGTCGACGGACTCCGCGATCGACGGCGCCTTCTTGAGCTCCAGCTCGCGCAGCCGGCCGACGGTGGCGACCAGCTGCTCGGTGACCCGGTCGTCGAGACCGTCGACCTGGGAGGCGACGATCTCCCGCTCCCGCTCGGCGTCGGGGTAGTCGAGGTGGAGGTAGAGGCAGCGTCGCTTGACCGCCTCGGAGAGCTCGCGGCTGGCGTTGGAGGTGAGGACGACGTACGGCCGCCGGGTGGCCACGACCGTGCCGAGCTCCGGGATGGTGACCTGGAAGTCCGACAGCACCTCGAGCAGGAGCCCCTCGACCTCGACGTCGGTCTTGTCGACCTCGTCGACGAGCAGCACGGTCGGCTGGTCGCGCCGGATCGCGGTCAGCAGCGGCCGGGTGAGCAGGAACTCCTCGGTGAAGATGTCGTCGTGGGTCTCCGACCAGGCCTGGTCCGAGGACGACGCCTGGATGCGCAGCAGCTGCTTCTTGTAGTTCCACTCGTAGAGCGCGCGCGCCTCGTCGAGACCCTCGTAGCACTGCAGCCGGACCAGCTCCGCGCCGGTCGCTCGCGACACCGCCTTGGCCAGCTCGGTCTTCCCGACGCCGGCCGGGCCCTCGACCAGCAGCGGCTTCTCCAACGCGCCTGCGAGGTACGCCGTCGTGGCGGTGGTCGAATCGGCGAGGTAGCCGACCTCGTGGAGGCGGGCACCGGCGTCGGCGGGAGCGCTGAACCAGGTCATTGCCTCATCCTGCCCGACGCGGTTTCCCGCGTCACTTTCCGACCGGCCTCGCGTGACCCGAATCCCCAACGATCGTTGAAGAAGCGTCTTGATCGCGCCACCGAAAGGGGACCCGTGCGACACGACGTTCCCCCCGGGGTATTGCTCGGACTGAGCCTCACGAAGTCGGCATTGATCGGCCTCGCGCTGGTGCTCGCGCTGGGTCTTGGCGCGCTCCGTCACCGACCGTGCCGACCAGAGCTCCGCGCCCAGCGCCGACGTCTCGTCATCGCGGGTCGACCGGTTCATGGACCGCTACGAGTGCTCCGAGACCGGCTTCGGATCCGAGGTCATCCCGAACAGCGCGCTGATCCACGTCGACGGTCGGATGAAGCGGGTCTCGTTCGACAAGGGCTGGGCGGTCTTCACCGGCGACGAGCCCGGCACGCTGATGGCGGTCTGCCGGCGTTAGGCGCTGCTGCCGTGGCGGCCCGCGCCGCCGGCGAACCTCGCCGCGCCCTCGAGCGCGTCGGCCTGCAGTGAGCGCATGCCGTGCTCCAGCTCCACCCGGAGTGCCTCCTGCTCGTCGAGGCCGTGCTGGTCGAGCACCGAGAGCCGGTCGTTGCGCAGGCACGCTTGGGGCAGCTCGGCCAGCTGCTCGGCGAGCTCTTCGGCTCGGGCCCTGGTGGTGCCGGGCTGGACGACCCGGTCCGCGAGCCCGATCCGGAGTGCCTCGTCGGCGGCCACCGAACGGCCGGTGAGAATCAGGTCGAGCGCGCGTCCCTCCCCGATCAGGCGGGGCAGCCTGATGGTGCCGCCGTCGATCAGCGGGACGCCCCAGCGCCGGCAGTAGACGCCGAAGATCGCGTCCGCGGCGACGACCCGCAGGTCGCACCAGATCGCCAGCTCCAGCCCCCCGGCGACCGCGTGGCCCTCGACGGCGGCGATCACCGGCTTGCTCAGCCGCATCCGGCTGGGCCCCATCGGTCCGTCGCCGTCCGGCGTCACCTGGTTGCCGCGCTCGGTGCCGATCGCCTTCAGGTCGGCGCCCGCGCAGAACGTCCCCCGGTCGCCGTACAGCACCGCGACGCTCTGCGACTCGTCCGCGTCGAACTCGCGGAACGCGTCGGCGAGCGCCGCGCGGTCGGGCCGTCGACCGCGTTGCGGGCCTCCGGCCGGTCGATGACGACGGTGGTGATCGGGCCGGTCCTGTCGACGCGCACGCTCATGCCCGAAAACTAGCGCCGGTCGCGCACCGAGGTGCACGACCGGCAGAAGGCTGGCGGTGGCGGAGGGATTTGAACCCTCGGTGGGCTTGCACCCACAAACGCTTTCGAGGCGTTCTCCTTAGGCCGCTCGGACACGCCACCGCCGGGAAGGTTACCGGAGCGGGTCAGGGCCGGTGAAATCCTGCCGGGCGCTCGTCGGCACTCGCGCATAGGCTCCGGCCATGACGTTGACCCCAGGCATGATCACCACCGATTCCGGCGACCCGGAGCCGCTCGCCACCTGGTGGGCCGAGCAGACCGGCGCCTCGATCGCGCAGAACCACGGCGGCGAGTTCATCGTCGTCGCGGGCGGCGCGCTGCAGCTGCTGATGGCCTTCCAGAAGGTGCCCGACGCGACCCCGGGCAAGAACCGCATCCACGTCGACTTCACCGCCCCCGACCTCGACGCCGAGGTCGACCGGCTGGTCGCCGCGGGCGCGAGCCTGGTCGGCCGCCGAGGTGACGAGAACTTCCACTGGGTCACCCTCGCCGACCCGCAGGGCAACCAGTTCTGCGTGGCGCCGCAGACTGAGGCGGCAGAGTCCTACGACACTGCGTGAGGGGCGCGCCAGTCGGCGCGTCGGCCCATCATGCCGAGCAGGCGAGTGAGCGCCGGCGCGTCCTCCGGCACCTCGATGACGGTGCCGAAGGCGTCCCCGCGCTGGTCCGCAGTCTCCGGTGTCGAGAAGGGCCGCGCGAACGTCGATGCAGAGGTCCAGTGAGGCCGGGTCCGCGGCGTACCTCTGACCGGTTGCCACGGCCAGGTCCCAGCCGTGCACGACCAGCTCGTTGAGCGCGACCGCGGCCGCCTCGGCGCCGGGCAGCTCCACCGGCCCGGCCATCGTGGTGCCCTCGTAGGCGGCCGGGTTGCGCCAGGACTCGGTCAGCACCTCGAGGTCACGCGCGATCAACAGCCGCCAGCCGGTCTCGAGCTGGGACGCGTCGCCGGTGCCACCCTGCTCCGCTCCCGGCACCGGCTCCTTGTGGGCGGCACCGGTGAACGCGAGCGTCAGCCCGCCGATGTGCTGCACGAGATCACCCACCGTGTAGTCGGGGCACGGGGTCGGGTCGTCGAGTTGGTCGTCGCGGGTGCCCAGCACCAGGCGGCGCATGGTCGCCGTGGCGGGGCCGAAATCGATGAGCTCCATGCAGGGATAGACCCGCTCCGACCCCTCAATTCATCGGTGCGGCCTGGCCGGGGGCCGGCGCGGGCATCGTCGGCTCGGGTTCCGCGCGCCGCTCGAGACGTCGTACGTCGGGCGCGGCGAGAGCCAGCGCGACGCTGCCCACGATCACCGCGGCGATCACTCCGAGCCAGGCGCGCAGGCCCACGGCGGTCGCGATCGGACCGGTCAGGGCGAGTCCGATCGGACGGGCGATGAACGACCCGACCATGTCGAAGGAGTAGACCCGGGCCAGCTTGTCGGGTGCGACGTTCTGCTGGATCGAGAGGTCCCAGCCGACGCTGAAGATCTCGAGGCCGAAGCCGTGCAGGAAGGCGCCCAGCAGCACCACGGTGAGCGAGTCGGACCACGCCATCGCGGCCGGGAAGGCGGCGGTGAGGCCCAGCAGCCAGGTGCCGACCAGGAGCGGGCGTTGCGGCCGCCAGCGCAGGGTGACCAGCCCGCCGATCACGAAGCCGGCCATCATCATCGACAGCGACCACCCCCAGGCCGCGCGCCCGAGCTCGTCGCCGACCACGATCGGCCCGAGCACGCCCTGGGCACCGCCGTAGAACAGGTGGTAGAGCAGCGCCTGCAGGATCAGCAGCCAGAGCCAGGTGTGCCGGAGCACCTCACGGAAGCCGGCGCCGACATCGGCGAGCATGCCTTCGCTCTCGGGGGCGGGCAGCGCCGGCACCCGGATCCCGGAGAAGGCCACCGCGGCCACCGCGAAGGTGCCGGCATCGACGGCCAGCGCCCAGCCACTGCCGGAGGCGACCACGACCAACCCGGCCAGGCCGGCGCCGCACATCCACGCGGCGTTCTGACCGAGTCGCCGCCAGCTGATCGCCTGTTGCAACAGCTCCGGCGGGACCGTCTGCTGGGTGATCGCCGACGAGCTCGGGTTGCCCAGCGCTCCGAGGGCGCCGATCAGCATGCCGGTGGCCGCCAGGAACGGCAGGCTCGACCACCCGCCGATCAGGGCCACCGCCGCCACTCCCTGCACCACCGCGGCCGCGGCGCTGCAGCCCTGCATCATCACTCGCCTGGAGACGCGGTCGCCGAGCACGCCGCCGAACAGCACCGCTGCGACATCGGCGAGCGCGTAGAGACCGACGACCAGGCCCAGGTCGGTGGCGTCGCCGCCCAGGTCCAGCACCGCGAAGGCCAACGCGACCGGAGCGATGCCGTTGCCGAGGTAGTTGACCGTGTGCCCGACGAGCAACGCGCGGTAGGCCGGGTACCGGAACACGTGGTCGGCGGTCCGAGAGGTCGTCATGCAACGATATTAATTCGCTAGCGAACTATTCGTCAACGAAATAACCGTTGGTAGGCTTGGCCGCGTGCCGAAGGACCATGCCGACCTCCACGTCGAACGGTGGCGGGACCACTGGATCGACATCACCTTCGACGACGAGGTCGAGGCCATGACGGTGCGGATCGGCACGCTGGACCGCTTCTTCACGCGGGCCAAGCAGGCGGCGCTGACCGACGTCGGTCTGCAGGACTTCGAGTACGACACCCTGCACCGGCTGATGATCCGGGACACCCCGGGCCGCGCCTCCCCCGGCGACCTGGCCCGCGACCTCGAGGTCTCCGGTGCGGGCATCACCGGCCGCCTCGACGGGCTCGAACGCCGCGGTTTCCTCAAGCGCACCCCCGCCGCCGACGACCGCCGCCGGGTCGACATCGAGGTGACCAAGGAGGGCGCTGCGATCTGGCGCCGGGCGATGGCGCTGCGCGGGAGCGCCGAGGACGACCTCGCCACCGCACTCACCCGCAAGGAGCTCGCGACCCTCAACCGCCTGATGAAGAAGCTGACCCTGCACGTCGAGAGCACGAAGGACTAGCGCGGCGGGTCAGGAACCGATCGGCGTCCAGCGCACTCGTGCATCTGGCTGGCCGCTCGGGTTGTAACGGTCGCTGGCACGAGAGGATCGCGGAGGCAGGTCGCTGGTCGCGAGACGTTCGCAACGCGCATGAACGAGCAGTCTCGTCAATGCCCGGCGGGTTCCGATGCATCGGCCTCCGCCGCCTTGGCCGCGTCGCGCGCCTCGCCCTGATCGGCGAGAAGGGAGTCGATCACAACGAGGCCGCCTCCGAGCACGACCGCAGCGATCGGGCCAGGCAGCCTTGTTCGACGCACAGCGGTCGTGGCCGCCAGCATCACAGTCGACCACGGCGCCACCGAGGTCGCGAAGGGCACCGTGGCGCGCTTCCACGGCTCATCCGCATGGGGATGATCGTGAAAATCTGGAGTCCTGGCCTGTTCAGGAACCAGCCCCCTGCGAACCCCGCGAGCAAGATGGGCGAACGCATGGACGGGTCCGGTGCCAGGCAGGCCAGGCCAACACCGGCTCCCCGGATCACCGCTCCAGGTCGCACCTTCATCGCCGCACCTCCACGCGATCGTCTCGTGCCAAGCCGCTCCGGGGCAATGACCATCCTGCTCATCGGCGTGAGCGGAGCTCGACCACCGGACACGACGCTCGCTGCTCGACCACCGGCAAGACCGGCGTCAGGCCTCCCGGTGGGTGCGGAAGAAGTCGTCGAGGAGGGCGGTGGAGTCTCGGCGGCGAGGACGCCGGGGACCACCTCCGGGCGGTGGTTGAGGCGGCGGTCGCGGACGACGTCCCAGAGGCTGCCGACGGCGCCGGCCTTGTCGTCGTACGCACCGAAGACCAGGCGCTCGATCCGGGCCAGGACCGCGGCGCCGGCGCACATCGTGCACGGCTCGAGAGTCACCACCAGGGTGCAGCCGGTGAGCCGCCACTCGCCGCGGGCGGCGGCGGCCGCGCGAAGGGCGACGACCTCGGCGTGGCCGGTGGGGTCGGCGTCGGCCTCGCGGACGTTGCGGCCGCGGGCGATCACGCTCGCCGGCGGGGTCGACGACCACCGCGCCGATCGGTACGTCGCCCGTGGACAGGGCCGCACGCGCCTCGTCGAGGGCGGCGAGCATCGGCTCCCGCCAGGTCACGTCGGCCAACGTCAGGCGGAGGTCAGGCCGACGGCGTCGTCGAACTGGCTGCCGAAGCCGAGCCGGCGGGCCACCTCGGACAGCGCCTCGTCGGGGTAGAGGTCGAGGTCGTCGAGCAGCACGCCCATGTCCATGGCGTTCATGCCGAGGTCCGAGAGCAGGTCGAGGTCGCCCGCCGGCACCTGCTCGTCGTCGTCCTCCCACGGCGGCAGGCCGAGGAACTCGATCGCGGACCCGGCGAGCTCCCACTCCTCGGCGGCGGTCACGTCGGAGAGCAGCACCCTGGTCTGGGCGCCTGCCACCCGGGCGACCAGGAAGAAGTCCTCGTCGATCGCGACCATCCCGACCGCACCGTGGTCTCCGGGAAACCGGCGCAGCGCGTGGGCGAGATTCTCGACGTCGGTGAGTACGTCGTGCGCGAGCTCCTGGACCTGCCAGACGCCCTCCTCGCGGTAGGCGGCCAGGGCGAAGTCGACCCCATCGACCTGATCGGGCATCTCGCACCTCCGTCCACGCGGTCGCGTTGGGACGTCACCAGAGTGGCACGCGGGGCGGGGACCGGCCAAGCCCATTCGCCGCAGCGCGACCACGGGGATAGGGTCACGCGCATGCGCACCCAAGTCGTGGACCACCCGCTCGTCGCCCACAAGCTCACCCTGCTGCGGGACGAACGCACCGACTCCCCGACGTTCCGCAGCCTCGCCGACGAGCTGGTCACCCTGCTCGCCTACGAGGCCACCCGCGACGTGCGCGTCGAGCCGCACGAGATCGTCACCCCGGTCGCGCCGACGACTGGCGTCAAGCTGGCGGCGCCGAAGCCGCTGGTGGTGCCGATCCTGCGCGCCGGGCTGGGGATGCTCGACGGGATGATGCGGCTGCTGCCCACTGCGGAGGTCGGGTTCCTCGGCATGGTGCGCAACGAGGAGACGCTGCGAGGCCTCGACGTACGCCGAGCGGCTTCCCGACGACCTGTCCGACCGCCAGTGCTACGTGCTCGACCCGATGCTCGCGACCGGCGGCACCCTCGCCGCCGCGATCTAGTTCCTCACCGACCGCGGCGCCGACGACATCACCGCCATCTGCCTGCTCGCGGCGCCGGAGGGCTGCCAGCGCCTGGAGCGCGAGCTCGAGGGGCTCGACGTGCCGGTCACCGTGGTCACGGCGGCGATGGACGAGAAGCTCAACGACAAGGGCTACATCGTGCCGGGCCTGGGCGACGCCGGCGACCGGCTCTACGGCATCGTCGCCGGCTGAGCGGGGTCCGCCTGCGACGGCGCCGCGCCCATCGCGAGCAGGAAGGCGACGGGCGCGGCGACGAGTCAACGCCCCCGGCCGACGGCGTTACGTCAGCCGGCTCAGACGGCGACCAGGCAGAGGTAGGCCATGCCGAGCACCCCCGGTAGCCGTCGAAGTACGCCGCCCGCTGCCGGGCCGCTCGTGCCCTCACCTCGTCGGCATCCGGGTGCTCGGGCCCGTGGTCGGCCAGCCACCGCGCGTAGCGGGCTGCGTAGCCGGACTCGAACTCGTCCCACTCGTCCACGCTCGCCTCGTGCACCTGCACCGGCATGAAGCCGGCGTCGGCCACCAGCCCGAGCAGCTCCGAGAGCCGCACGAACTCGTCGTCCCGACCGGCGAGTGGAGCGACCGCGGCAGGAGTCGGCGGTCGCGACCAGATCCCGCTCGCCGTAGACGACCCGGCCGCCCCGGGCACCAGCGCACGCAGGGCCGCCAGCGCGGCGGCGTAGTCCAACGGCTGCGCATCCTCGACGGGCGGTCCCCACACCTGGCTGGAGCCGATGCAGAGGACCGCGTCACGCGGGCCAGCAAGCCCGCGAGCGTCGGTCTCGGTCAGCTCGACCCTCGATGCGAGACCGCGCCGCTCCGCCTCCGACCGGGCGTGCTCGATCGCGACCCGGTCCAGGTCAGCGCCCCGTCCCTGCGAGGACGGCGACGCCGCCAGCACCCGCAGGAGGAGCTCCGCCCAGCCGCACCCCACGTCGAGCACCGTCGCCGGCGCGGGGTCGGCGAGGAACCGGACCAGCCGGTCGGCGCGCGCCTCGGAGAGCGGCGTCATCCACGTCAGGTCCTGGTGGTAGGCCGAGAACTCGGGCCCGGAGCCGGCCATCGTCCTGGCTCAGAGCGCCTTGACGGCGTTCAGCAGCTTGCTCATCGAGTCCTTGGCGTCGCCGAACAGCAGGGACGTCTTCTCGTCGAAGAGCAGCTCGTTCTCGATGCCGGCGAACCCGGGGCGCATCGACCGCTTCATGAAGATGATCTGCCGGGCCTCATCGGCGTTCAGGATCGGCATGCCGTAGATCGGGGCGCCCGGCGTGGTCTTCGCTGCCGGGTTGACGACATCGTTGGCGCCGACGATCAGCACCACGTCGGTGTCCTTGAACTCGCCGTTGATGTCGTCCATCTCGTGCAGCTGCTCGTAGGGCACCTGCGCCTCGGCGAGCAGCACGTTCATGTGACCGGGCATCCGGCCGGCGACCGGGTGGATGGCGTAGTCGACCTCACCGCCACGCTCGTTGAGCACGTCGACCAGCTCGCGCAGCGAGTGCTGCGCCTGGGCGACCGCGAGCCCGTAGCCGGGCACGATGATCACCCGGTCGGCGTAGTTGAGCATGATCGCGGCGTCCTCGGCGGTGGCCGAGCGGACCGGGCGGTCCGAGGCCTCGCCGGCGCCGAGGGTCGAGCCGCCCTTCAGGGCGCCGAACAGGATGTTGGCCACCGAGCGGCCCATCGCCCGGGCCATCAGCAGGGTGAGGAAGGTACCGCTGGCCCCGACCAGGGTGCCCGCGACCAGGAGCACGGTGTTCTGCAGCACGTAGCCGCCCGCGGCCACGGTGAGACCGGTGAACGCGTTGAGCAGCGAGATCACGATCGGTACGTCGGCGCCGCCGACCGGGAGCACCAGCAGCACGCCCACGGCGAGCCCGACGAGACCCAGCACGATCCCGGCCCACATCACCGGCTCGGCGACGGTGACACCGGAGAGCACCAGCGCGGCGACCAGGGCGCCGCCGAACACCACCGGGAGCCCGGGGAAGATCACCGGCCGCGACGTCATCAGCTCCTGGAGCTTGGCGAAGGTGATGATGGAGCCGGCGAACGAGACCGAGCCGACCAGGATCGTGAAGGCGGTCGCGATCAGGTAGACGGCCCGGATGTCGTTGTCGACGAAGTGCTCGAGCTCGAGCAGCGCGACCAGCGCGGCGGCACCGCCACCCACGCCGTTGAACAGCGCGACCATCTGCGGCATCTGGGTCATCTGGACCTTCTGCGCGCCGATCGCGCCGCCCGCCGTACCGATCGCGACCGCGACCAGGATCAGGGCGACGTTCTCCATGTCGTCGACGTAGAAGAACGGGAGCGCGCAGGCCACCACGGCGCCGGCGGCGCCGATCAGGTTGCCGTTGCGGGCGGTCTTGGGGCCGGAGAGGCCCTTGAGCGCGAGGATGAAGCAGATCGCGCAGAGCAGGTAGACGAACTGGGCCCAGGTCGGCATCAGCTGCCCGCCTCCTTGCCCGAGGCGTCCGCAGCCGGCTTCTTCTTCTGCACGAACATCTGCAGCATCCGGTCGGTGACCATGAAGCCACCGACCATGTTGACCGCGGCGAGCACCACCGCGATCAGGGCCACGGTGAGTGCGATGCCACCGTCGGCCTCGCCCGCGACCAGGATCGCGCCGAGCAGGATGACCCCGTGGATCGCGTTCGCGCCCGACATCAGCGGCGTGTGCAGGGTCGAGGACACCTTCGAGATCACCTCGATGCCGACGAACACGCTGAGCACGAAGAACGTGAGCCAGATGATGTCGTTGCTCACTGGTCCTCCTCCTGGTCGTAGGGCTGGTCCGCGGCAGCGGCCTCCGGATCAGGATCCGGATCGGGCTCCGGTGGCGGCTCCGGCGCGGGGCCCTCGATCGCCTCGCGGGTCGGCTCGTGCCGAATGGTGCCGTCGTGGGTGACGCACGCACCGGCGACGATCTCGTCGTCGAAGTCGGGGACGAAGCTGGCGGCCCCGCCGTCCTCTTCGGCTTTCACGGTCATCAGGGTGACGATGTTGACGATGTTCTGCGCGTAGAGCTTGGAGGACGGGCCCGGCATCTGGGCCGGGACGTTCAGGCCGCCCCACACCTGGGCGTTGCCGATCCGGACGACCTCGCCGGCCTCGGCGCCCTCGACGTTGCCGCCGCTCTCGGCGGCCAGGTCCACCACGACCGAGCCGGGCTTCATCTGCTCGACCATGTCGCGGGTGACCAGCATCGGCGCCTCCCGGCCGGGGACCGCGGCGGTGGTGATCAGCGCGTCCGCGTCGGCGATGAACGGCGCCAGCAGCTCCCGCTGCCGGGCGGCCCGGTCCTCGGTCATCTCCCGGGCGTAGCCGCCGGCGCCCTCGAGGGTCTCCAGGTCGAGCTCGATCGCCTTCGCGCCCATCGACCGGATCTCCTCGGCGGCGGCCGCGCGCACGTCGTACGCCCGGACCACGGCACCGAGCCGCTTGGCGGTGGCGATCGCCTGCAGGCCCGCGACACCGGCTCCGAGGACGACCACCTCGGCGGGGTGGACCGTGCCGGCGGCGGTCATGTTCAGGGGGAAGAAGCGCCGGAGCATGCCGGCCGCGACGATCGCGCAGCGGTAGCCGGACACCAGCGCCTGCGAGGACAGCGCGTCCATCGACTGCGCGCGCGAGATCCGGGGCACCAGCTCCATCGAGAAGCTGGTGATGCCGGCGTCCCGCAGCGTGACCACGAGGTCCTGCTCCTGGTTGACCGGCAGGAACGAGAAGGTGGCGGTCCCGCGGCGCAGCCGGCGTACGGCGTCCGGGGCCAGCGGGCGCACCGACACCACGACGTCGGCCTCACCCAGCGCATCCGCGTCGACCTTGGCACCGGCCTCGGTGAACTCGTCGTCGGAGATCTGCGCACCGTTGCCGGCCTCGGGCTCGACCAGGATCTCGACCCCGAGCCCGGTCAGCTTCTCGACCAGCTCCGGGACCAGCGCCACCCGGGTCTCACCCTCACGGGTCTCCCTTGCTACTGCGATCTTCACCCGAGGCAACCTAGGCCACCGGGCCCGTACCGCTCCCAGGGGGCTCAGGGATTGGGCCCTGAGATTTCGCTCAGCCCAGGTGCTGGAACCCTTCGCGCCAGGTGGGGTACGTCGGCTGCCAGCCCAGCTCGCGCTTCGCCTTCGCGTTCGACGACCCGCGCATCTCGGTCATCATCATCACGCCGTGGCGGCCGATCATCGGCCGGGCGAGCCAGGCGGGGACCCGGCGCGGGCCCTTGGCCCCGATCACCTCCGCCAGCGCGGGGAGCCACTCGGCGACGGGCGACGGCCCGTCGTCGACGATGTTGTAGACGCCCGCCGAGCCGTGGTCGACGGCCAGGGCGGTGGCGCGGGCGGCATCGTGGATGTGGATGAAGGACCAGACGCCCTGGCCGGCTCCCACGATGGGGAGCTTGCGGCCGCGGACCAGGTCGAGCATGTCGCCGTCGCGGCCGAGCCCGGTGCCCGGTCCGTAGAAGCCGCCGTACCGCAACGCGATCCCGGTCAGCCCGTCGGTCTCGGTCACCACCCGTTCCAGGTAGCCCATCGCCTCCAGGGTGCGGCGCGCCTCCGGCTTGGGATCCGGATCGAGGCCGTCGGCCTCGGTCGCCAGTCCACTGCCGGCCCGCGGGTTGTTCCAGCCGCTGAAGCTCTGCGCGATGAACCTCTTCGCCCCGACGTCGAGGGCCGCCTTCAGCAGGTGGTCGGTGCCCTCGGTCCGGAGCCGGTTGGTCTCGGCGAACTCCTCGTCGAACTTCTTCAGGTTGCCCAGGTTCTTGAGGGCGGTGAGCTGGTGGATCACCACGTCCGGCTCGGCCGTCGTCACCGCCTTCCGCACCGACTCCGCGTCGAGCCCGTCGAGCAGCACCGGCTCGGCGCCGGCCGTCTGCCAGGGCCGCGAAGGACGCGCGGGTCCGGGTGGTGCCGACCACCTGGTGGCCGGCCTCGATCAGCATCGGGGTCAGCGCCCTGCCCAGGGCGCCGGTGGCACCGGCTAGCAGCACTCTCATGATCTCCGTCCTTTCAGTCGCCCCCTCCGACGAGACAGAGCCCCGGTCCTGTGACAACCGCGGCGTGGTTCGATGGAAGCGTGGAGGATCTGGCCCTCGCCCACGACTCGCTGCGGCCGCTGATGTTCTCGCTGGCCTACCGCATGCTCGGCAGCGTCGCGGAGGCCGAGGACGTGGTGCAGGACGCGTTCCTGCGCATGCACGACTCGATCCGCAAGGGCACGCACGTGGAGTCGCCGGACGCGTTCGCCACGACGGTCACGAGCCGGCTCGCCATCGATGCGCTGCGCTCGGCCCGGCACCGCCGCGAGCGGTACGTCGGCACCTGGCTGCCGGAGCCGCTGCTCGCGTCCGGCGACCCGGACCCCGCCGATCGCGTCGAGATGCGGGAGACCATCTCGACGGCGTTCCTGGTGCTGCTGGAGCGGCTCAGCCCGCTGGAGCGTGCGGTCTTCCTGCTGCGCGAGGCGTTCGGCTACGACTACGCCGACATCGCCGAGATCGTCGACAAGAGCGAGGCCAACTGTCGCCAGGTGCTCGCTCGTGCCCGCAAGCGCATCGAGGCGGAGCGACCCCGGTTCGAGCCCTCGCCCGAGCGGCACCGGGAGCTGACCGAGGAGTTCCTCGCTGCCGTCACCGACGGCGACCTGGCCGGACTGGAGCGGATGCTGGCCGACGACGTCGTGTTCTACGCCGACGGCGGAGGCAAGGCCCCGGCGATCCAGCACCCGCTGCACGGCGCCACCCCGGTCGCCAGGTTCCTGCTCGGGCTGGTACGCCGAGGGCTGCCGATGGGCGTCCGGCTGGAGCCGGTCGTCGCCAACGGACAGCCCGCCGTACGCCTCGCCGACCGTGAAGGCGCCGTCCTCGGCGTGCTCACGCTGGAGGTCGTCGACGGGCGGGTCGTCGCGTTCCGCAACCAGATCAACCCGGACAAGCTGGGCCATCTCGGACCGGTCGGCGACATGTTCGCGATGCTGGCCGAGGTGCCGCGCTAGGAGATCGGGAACTCCTCGACCACCTCGTAGCGCGGCCGGCCACGAGGACCCTCGCCGAGGTACGACGCGACCAGGGCGATCCGGTCCACCGTGAACGACGGGCCGGCGTAGGAGTCCAGCAGGCGCACCCAGTTGGTGGTGTCGGTCGGTCGGTTGATCCTGGCGACCGTGACGTGCGGGCGGAACCGCTGCCCGTCGACCTCCACCCCGGCCCTGGTCGCCGCCGCGCGGGCGCCGGTCGCCGCCCGGTCCAGCTCGGTGCGGGCGGTCTCGGTGAGGTCGAGGCCGGCGTACAGCAGCTTGGAGCGGGCGGCGTTCGGGAACGCACCACCGCCGGTGACCCGCGTCGCGAACCCGGTACGGCGAGCCGCGCCGCGCCCGAGCCGCTCGACCAGGTCGTCGAGCTTGCGGTCCGGCACGGCCGGCAGGAACGCCAGCGTGACGTGGAAGTGCTCCGCGAGCGTCCAGCGGAACGCCGCCGCCTCGCGCCGTGGCCGCAGGAACTCGTCGAGGTCCTCGATCACGGCGTCCGGCGGCACCACCGCCACGAACATCCGCTGCCCGGGCGGGTCCTTCCGCGGCATCAGACGTGCGGGCCGATGAGCGTCCCGACGAGGTAGGTGATCAGCATCGCGAGCAGTCCGCCGACCACGTTGCGCAGCACCGCTCGGCCGGGCGGGCCGTAGCCGAGCCGCGCGCTGGTGAAGCCGGTCAGGGCGAGCGCGACCGCCACCGCCGCGACCGTCACCCAGACCCGGGCCGACTCGGCCACCAGGGTGATGGTGAGGAGCGGCAGCACCGCGCCGACCGTGAACGCCACCATCGACGCGAGCGCCGCGTTCCACGGGCTGGTGAGGTCGTCGGGGTCGATGCCGAGCTCGGCCTCCGCGTGCGCGCCCAGGGCGTCGTGGGCCGTGAGCTGCCTGGCCACCTGCAGCGCGAGCTGCTCGTCGAGGCCCTTGTCGACGTACAGCCCGGCGAGCTCGGCGAGCTCGTCCGCGGGGTCCTCGCGGAGCTCGCGGCGCTCCTTGTCGAGCAGTGCGAGCTCGGAGTCGCGCTGGGTGCTCACCGAGACGTACTCGCCGGCCGCCATGCTCAACGCGCCGGCCACCATGGCCGCCACCCCGGCGATCAGGATCGCTGCCCGGTCGGTCGTGGCGCCGGCCACGCCGACGACGACGCCCGCGGTCGAGACGATCCCGTCGTTCGCACCCAGGACACCGGCCCGCAGCCAGTTCAGCCGGTCGTTGAGCCCACCTGCGTGCGGCTCGTCCTCGTGCGGGCCGAGATCGAGACCCGCGCCGGAGACGTCGGAGGTCATGACTCGATCGTCCTCAATCCCGGGCCGACCGGGCAAGCAAGGACAGCCTGGGCTACGCAGGTGCCACGATCCATGACAGGTGTCACGGGCAGACGGTGACGAACCGGCCGGGCACGTGGACGCGTCCGGACGCAGGCTCGACACATGAGCATCGACACCCTCACCTCCTCGTCCCCGCCGAACGTCGCGGTCGCCCAGCACCAGCCGGCCATCCGTCTCGACGGAGTCGCAAAGTCCTTCGGTTCCGTCACCGCTGTCGACGACATCGACCTCCGGGTCGACCAGGGCGAGATCGTCGCGTTCCTCGGGCCCAACGGAGCCGGCAAGTCGACCACCATCGACATGCTCCTCGGCCTGTCCCGGCCGACAGCCGGATCGGTCGACGTACTGGGCCTGCGGCCGCGGCAGGCCGTCGCCCGCGGTCTGGTCTCGGCGGTCATGCAGTCCGGAGGGTTGCTCAAGGACCTCACCGTCCGGGAGACCGTGGAGTACACCGCGAGCCTGTTCGCCGACACCCGGCCGGTGGCCGACGTGCTGGCCGACGCGGGCATCGAC
>CAWFAE010000014.1:0-75636 GCA_963813615.1 uncultured Actinomycetota bacterium | reverse complement strand
GGTCACCGGCGTCGCCGTGCTCGCGGAAGCCGTAGCGCTCCCACCAGCGGCGCAGCGGGCCGGGGGCCCACCAGTTCCACCGGCCGAGCAGCTTCATGGTCGCCGGCACCAGCAGGGCGCGGACGACGGTCGCGTCGATGAGCAGCGCGACGAGCATGCCGATGCCGAGCATCTTCATGAACACGATGCCGCTCAGGCTGAACGCGCCGATCACGACGGCCAGCAGGACCGCGGCGCTGGTGATGATCCGGCCGGTCTTCTGCACGCCGGTCGCGACCGCCAGGTCGTTGTCGTCGGTCCCGTCCCACTGCTCGCGGACCCGCGACAGCAGGAAGACCTCGTAGTCCATGGACAGGCCGAACAGGATGGCCAGCATCAGGATCGGGTTGGTCGCGTCGAGGAAGCCCTGCGCGGTCGAAGCCGAGCTGCTCGGAAAGGTGCCCGTCGCTGAAGATCCAGGTGACCACGCCGAAGGACGCGGTGATCGAGAACAAGTTCATCACCACCGCCTTGAGCGGCAGCACCACCGAGCCGAACGCCACGAACAGCAGCACCAGCATCACGACCGACGACGATCAGCCCCATCCACGGCAGGTGGTCGCCGACCGAGTCGATCAGGTCGACCGTGTCGGCGGTCAGGCCACCGACCAGCGCCGTGCCGCTCGTCCGGCTCGACCTCGCGCAGGTCGCGGACCATGTCCTGGGACCGCTCGGTCTGGCTGTTGCCCTCCCAGGACGCCCGCAGCAGCGTGGTGTCGCCCTCGGTGGCGACCGGGCGGACGTCGACGACGCCGTCGACCGCCTCGACGCTCGGCGGTGTACGCCGCCACGTCGGCCTCGGCGGCCCCCCGGAGAAGCACGTTGGCGGTCGACGCTCGGGGCCGAACTCGGTGGCGAGCTTGTCGCGGCCACGTGCGCCGGTGCGTCCGGCGGGCAGCACCCGGTAGTCGACGCTCCCCCACTTCACGCCGAGGAACGGCGACGCGATGGCCAGCAGGACGACGACGACACCGACGATCACCACGACCGGGCGACGCATCACCCCGCGAGCCAGCCGGGCCCACGCGCCGTGCTCGTCGTCCGACGGCCACGGCGCGGTGGCGGCGCCAGGGCAGCCGGCCGCCGTCGACCGTGCGCCGAGCAGGCGGAGCGCGGCCGGGAGCACGGTCAGCGCGGCCAGCATCGCGATCAGGACGGCCGCGACGCCGCCGTACCCCATGCTTGAGGAAGGCCTGCGGGAAGACCAGCAGGCTGGACAGCGCGGCCGCGACGGTCAGCCCGGAGAAGAGCACGGTGCGGCCGGCGGTGGCCATGGTCGCTGGATGGCGGTCGCCGACGCGTCGGGTCGTCGTCGGGCAGCAGCGCGAGCTCCTCCCGGAACCGGCTGACCACGAACAGCGCGTAGTCGATCGCGAGGCCGATGCCGAGCAGCGAGATCATGTTGACCGAGAAGATCGACACCTCGGTGAACTGGGCGATCACCCGCACGACCGCCAGCGCCCCGACCATCGCGACCAGGCCGACCAGCGCCGGCATCGACGCCGCGACCACGCTGCCGAAGATCAGCAGCGCGAGCAGGATCACAGCGGCATCGAGATCAGCTCGGCCCGCTCGAGGTCCTCGGAGGTGATCTCGTTGACGTCGTTGTAGACCGCGAACGGGCCGGCCAGGTCGGTCTCGAGATCCTCGGCGTGCAGGCCGGGCTCGACCTCGTCGAAGTTGTCCATCACGTCGTCCTGCGTCTCGCCCTCCAGCGAGATCAGGACCTGCGCGGAGTGCCCGTCGGAGCTGACCAGACCCTGCTCGGCCGGTGCGTCGTAGTAGGGCACGACGGCGGTGACCGCGTCGCCGGGGAGGTCGGCGACGACGGCCGCCACCGCAGCCCGGAACTCCGGGGAGTCGGCGGTGAGCTCGTCATCGGAGTAGATCGCCGCCACGTCGACCGAGCGGTTGCCGAACGTGTCCTGCTCGGCCTCAGCTCGACGGACGCCTCGGAGTCCGGGTCGTCGAAGCCGCCGGTGGACAGCGAGTCGAAGACCCCGAACCCGTAAGCGCCGGCAGCGATGGCCACGCCGAGCCCCACGAGCAGAACGACGAGGGCCCTCCGGGCCACGAACCCACCCCAGCGCTCCAGCATGACGACTCCTCTGTGAACGGCTACAGTTTTCGTGAACGCCGTAAACCGTAAATGGTGTAAACTTCGGCGTCAACCGTTCAACGAGGAGGTTTCGCGTGGGCCACGCGATGCGGGCGCCGACGCGCAGGGAACGCCAGCGCGAAGCAGACCTACACGAGATCGTGCGCGGCCTCCCGGGAGCTGCTGGCCGAGGGCGCCGAGCTGTCGCTGCGGGCGGTCGCCGGGCGGATGGGGCTGACCGCGCCGGCGCTCTACCGCTACGTCGCGAGCTACCAGGAGCTGGTCGACCTGGTCGCGTTCGAGATCGACAAGGCGGCGACCGAGCGGATGGCCGAGGCCGCCTCGGTGATCCCCGCCGACGACCCCGCGGGCCGGCTGGTGGTCTCCGCGGCGACGTTCCGTCGCTGGGCGCACGAGCAGCCCGCGCGAGTTCGCGCTGGTCTTCGCCAACCCGATCGCCGACACCGCGTGCGTGCGCCGCGAGCTGCTCACCGCCGCCACGTCCGGCCACTACTTCACCGACCTGCTGCTCGCAGATCTGGGACCAGAACCCGTTCCCGCACCCCGAGCTGTCCGAGCTCGACCCGCAGGTCGCGCGAGGCGCTCGAGGACCCGCTGATCCCGACCGACATCGAGAAGGTCCCCGACGGCCACCGCGGCATGCTCTGGGTGTTCATGCCGGGCCTGGGCGGCGCTCTACGGCGTGGTCACGCTCGAGGTGTTCGGGCACATGGACCCGCGGATCATCGAGAGCGGCGCGGTGTTCACCTCGATGATGCGCGACTGGCTGCCGCAGCTCGGGCTGGCCGACGACGCCGAACGCCTCGAGGCGCTGATCGCCTCACACCTGCGCGGTTAGCTCCGCCACCCACTCGGGGACCAGCGACCGCCGGCCGCGCCGTGCCGGGCCTCGTCGAACATCGCGGTCCCGGCACTCGGCACCAGGTTGAGCTCGAGCGTGCGGGCGCCGCAGCCTGCGGCGTACTGGACGAAGCCGGCGGCGGGGTAGACCGCGCCCGACGTACCGACCGAGACGAACAGGTCGGCCCGCTCGAGCGCGTCCTGGATCCGGTCCATCTGGTAGGGGATCTCGCCGAACCAGACGACGTCGGGGCGCAGCTCGGTCACCCCGCAGTGCGGGCAGGGCGGGAAGTCGACCAGGTCGTCCGTCCAGGGGGTACGCCGACCGCAGCCGCGGCACAGCGCGGAGAGCAGCTCGCCGTGCATGTGCAGCACCCGCGTCGACCCCGCCCGCTCATGCAGGTCGTCGATGTTCTGGGTGACCACCAGGACCTCGTCGCCGAGCGCCCGCTCGAGGTCGGCCAGCGCGTGGTGCGCGGCGTTGGGCTCACCCCGGGCAGTGCGGCCCGGCGCGCGTCGTAGAAGCGGTGCACCAGGGTCGGCTCGCGGTCGAACCCCTCGGGCGTCGCCACGTCCTCGACGCGGTGCCCCTCCCACAGCCCGTCGGCGTCCCGGAACGTCGGGATCCCGCTCTCGGCGGAGATCCCGGCTCCGGTGAGGACGACGATCCGTGGCATTGCTCGCGGAACTACTCGTCGTCGAGGTCGATCTTCCACTCGGCGGTGCCGTCGTCGACCTTGGTCACCGTCAGCTTGATGCCGATCTCGGTGCCCTCGACGGTGGCGGTGCACGACATGGTCGCGTCCTTCTCGGCCTCCAGGTCCTCGGGGCAATCGACCTTGTCGACCTTGCCCAGCGACTGCTCGAGCTGATCCTTGGTCTTGGACTCGACATCGGACTCCGAGACGGATCCCGCGCCGCAGGCGACCAGCAGCGGCGCCGCGGCGGCGAGCATCAACAGGTACTTCTTCATCGGGACTCCTCGGTCTCGGTTGCTCGGCCTATGCCTACCAGGGTTTCCCCGGACGTGCTTGGTCCGCCATCAACGCGAGGATCGGCGCTGACTCGTACGACGGCGCCCCGGACGGGCTGGACGCCGTGGCCTGCTACTCAGGGCCGGTAGCTCACGGCAACGTCGCCCACTCCGTCGACGTGCCCCTTCAGCCGATCGCCCGGTCGGACCTGGCCTACCCCCGCCGGGGTTCCGGTCATCAGCAAGTCGCCGGGACGCAGCTCGACGAGCGTGCTGAGGTAGGCGAGCGCCTCGGGGACCGACCAGATCTGCTGGCCGAGGTCGCCCCGCTGGCGCGTGTCGCCGTTGATCTCGAGCCGGATCTCGCCGGTGTCCGGATGGCCGACGTCGGCCACCGGCCGGAGCGAGCTGCAGGGTGCGGACTCGTCGAAGCCCTTGGCCATGTCCCAGGGACGGCGTGCCTGCTTGGCCTCGGCCTGCAGGTCGCGCCGGGTCATGTCGAGGCCGACGGCGTACCCGAACACGAGGTCGAGCGCCCGATCGACAGGTACGTCGCGACCGCCCGACCCGAGAGCGACCACGAGCTCGATCTCATGGTGCAGGTCGGACGTGGCGACCGGGAAGTCGAGGGTGCTGCCGTCGGGGACCAGCGCATGGGCGGGCTTGGCGAAGAAGAACGGCGGCTCGCGCGTCGGGGTCGTGGCCCATCTCGGCAGCATGCTCGGCGTAGTTGCGTCCGATGCACAGGATCCTGCCGACCGGGAACACCTCGTCGGCCCGATCACCGGCAGGGTCGGCGGTGGGGCGAGCGCGATCACATGGCGGGCGTCGGTGCCTGGCTCAGCGGCTGGAGGCATAGAAGGCGACCTTTCGTTCGAAGTAGCCGACCACCTCGGACAGGGCGAACGCGAGAGTGAACAGCAGGATGAGCAGGGACCAGAACTCGGGCATCAGGAAGCTGCGGGAGTACAGCTCGAAGAGGTACCCGACACCGACCACCGCGATCAGGAGCTGGCCGATCACCACGCCCTTGACGCCGCGCAGAATGCCCGAGCCGGATGCCTGCCAGCAGCTCGGGCAGGGCGGC
Source organism: uncultured Actinomycetota bacterium (assembly GCA_963813615.1). GTDB lineage: Bacteria > Actinomycetota > Actinomycetes > Propionibacteriales > Nocardioidaceae > Nocardioides. Next base: position 70,578 of record CAWFAE010000014.1, on the reverse strand, counting down.
GCGCAGCAGGATCGTGCTGAACATCTTGCGGCGCCCGGCGCCGAACGAGCGGCCCATCTCGACCAGCGACGGGTTGATGCGCTCGATGCCGACCTGGGCGTCCAGCGCGATCACCCACACGGAGAACAGGACCACGGTGGTGACCATCGTCTCGAGGCCGAACCCGAGCAGCGCCATCAGGGCGGGTACGACGGCCGTCAGTGGAGAGCTCTCGAAGATGTTGACCCACATCCCCATCAGGGAGCCGAAGGGGCGGAAGGTGCCCATCAGGATCCCGAGGACGATGCCGATGACGAGGGACAACGCCATCCCGATCCCGAACGCCTGGACGTGATGCGGGCGGCCTCCACGAACGGTTCGAGAGGACATGACCTCGTCGAGGACGGAGAAGACGTCCGTGAGCGGCGGTATCAGCGAGATCCAGCCCGCCCGGCCGACGATCTCCCAGACGACGAGCCAGACGAGCAGGGAGAACACCATCGGCACCCGGTGACCGCGTATCTGTCACGTCATTCCTCCAGGTAGCTCGCGAGCTCTTGCCAGAGCCGCTCCACCCAGTCGAGGTAGGTGGTGCTCCGGCGTACGGACTCCGAGCCGGCGGCGTGGTCGAGGCCAGGACGGACCACCGCCGAGACCTGGGACGGACCGCGGCTGAGGACGACGACCTGGTCGGAGATGTAGACCGCCTCCTCGATGGAGTGGGTCACGAAGATGACCGTCTTGTCCTCATCGCTCGAGCAGCCGCAGCAGGTCCTCCTGGAACTTGCGCCGGATCTGCTCGTCGACCGAGGCGAACGGCTCGTCCATCAGCAGGATGTCGGCGTCGACCGCGAGCGCCCGCGCCAGCCCGACCCGCTGGCGCATGCCGCCGGACAGTTGGTGGGGATAGGCGTCCTCGCGACCGGCGAGGCCGACCTTGGCGACGTACTCGCGCGCCGATCGGCCTCACGTTCTGCGGCGCCGGACGCCCCTCAGCTCGAGGCCGAACGCGGCGTTGCGCAGGACCGTCGCCCACGGCAGCAGGGCGAAATCCTGGAACACCATGCGCCCGGTCGGGGCCGGGCGCGGTCACCGGGACGTCCGCCCACCTCGACATGGCCCGGCCGTCGGGCTCGGACCAGGCCGGCGATGATCTTCAGGGTCGTCGTCTTCCCGCACCCGCTCGGGCCGATGATGGCGTCAGCTCGCCGCGAGGGATGTCGAACGTCGACGCCCGTCGATCGCTTGGCACGTCGCTCCGAAGTCCTTGACCAGGTCGACCACCCGGACCGCAGGCGATGCCGCGTCCGGACCGACGGCGGTGTCCAGGTCATGGTCGCGGGTTCTTTCATGAAGGCCTCATCTCGGGTCGGAACAACCGTAGCTTCGAGGCGCTGGAGCAACGTGAGGGTGACGCTGGCGAAGATGACGATCGAGAGGATCGCCGCGAACATCCGCGGGTAGTCGGCGACCGAGCGGTAGTAGGTGATCAGGTCTCCCACCCCGGTCGGCGTGATCAGCAGCTCGGCGAGGATCGCGCCGGTGAAGCCCTGCGCGAGCCCCAACCGCAGCCCGGCGAAGATCATGCCGCTGGCGGCGGGGATCACGATCTTCCAGACCCGCTTGCGAGTGCTCGCCTGGAAGGCGTCCCCCATCTCGATCAGGGAGCGGGGCGCGTTGGCGATGCCGCGGTAGGAGTTGAGCACGATCACCGGGGCGCTGAGCAGCACCACCGCGAACACCTTGGCGGCGAAGCCGATGCCATAGACGAACGTGATCAGCGGGATGATCGCCGCCGAGGGCGCGGCCTGCAGCACGATGAACACCGGCAGCGCGAGCCACTCCGCCCGCGGGGACAGGCCCATCACGACGCCGGCCAGGACGCCGCCGACAGCGGTCAACCCCACCCCCACGAGCAGCGGGCCGAGGGTCTCGGCGTAGGCCGCAGCGAACGTGCCGTCCGCGAGCATGTCGACGAAGGCCGCCATCGTGTCGGTGAACGTCGGGAAGGCGATGCTGACCGGCACCCTTCCGGCCCACTCCCACAGCCCGAGCACGAGCGCGATCGAGAGCGACACGCAGGAACCACTGGCTGGTCAGGACGGCGCCGTACCCGCGAGAGACAGTTCGCCCCGAGGCGGTCCTGGCGGACGTGGCCGCGATCGACACGCGGTCAGTTCCTGAGCGCCTCGAGCGCGGCATCCGCGGGCTCGAGGGTCCAGAAGTCCTCCACCTCGAGTGACGCCGGATCGCCCTCGAGCTGCCCGGCCGCGGCGTAGAACTCGAAGTCGGCCTCCGCGGCGGTCTCGCCGCCGCAGTCCTGGGTGAACAGCTCCTCCTCGACGCCCTGCTCGTAGTAGGGGAGGAGCTCGGCCTCCGAGGTCCTCCGGGAGGTCTTCAAGGAGCCCGAGCCGCTCCCGCTCCTCGATCACGAACTGCGGGTCCGCGGCGATCTCCCGCCACACCGTGAGGAGTTGCTCCAGCAGGACCTGCACGTTGTCCGGGTTGGCCTCCAGCCAGTCGGAGTTGGCGAACATGACCTCGTCGCTCGCGTCGATCTCGGGAGTCGCGAGGACGTGGAAGGTGCCGGGAGACTGCTCCATCACGTAGTTGGTGTTGGGGATGTCGAGCACCGTGGCCTTGACGTTGCCACGCAGCAGCGCGGTGGCGCGCACCTCGGCGCCGGAGACGTAGCTGATCTCGCCGAACTCGATCTCCTCCTCCTCCTCGACGATGTTGGCCAAGGCCTCCGTGGTCGAGCCACGCGAGTGCACCGTGAACGTCTCGCCGTCCAGGGACTGCCAGTCGGGGTACGTCGCCTGGTCGACCACCGGGAAGAACCGCGCCGCGGTGAGCTGGCAGAAGATCCGCAGTGGCGCGTCGGAGCCCTCGATGAGGGCGTACGGCGCGCCCAGCCCGACGTCCGCCTGGCCACCGACCACCGCCTGGTTGGCGAGGTCCTCGTCGGCCAGCTCGGTGAGCTCGACCTCGATCGCCCTCCTCGCGGACCCGCTCGAGGGCGACGAAGAGCGCCAGCGTCTCCACCGACTCGATGTCGCCGAGGGCGACCCGGATCCGGTCGCCGTCTCCCGGCACCGTCGTCGCCGCACGCGGAAGCAGGAGAGCGAGGGCCGTGGCCGTGGCCGTGGAACCGTCGGCTTCATCGAGGCAGCGCTTCATGGCGGATCGAACATCGCTTACCCGACACATCTGGTCCATCCCGAGAGTCCGTTGTGTGATGACCGACACAACCGTATCAGATCAGATATTATCGGACGAGGCCTGCTCATGGAGGAGGATGACGCGGATGGCGGACCTCAAGTCTCAGTCGATCTACCGCGCGCTTCGCGAACGGATCCTCGCCAACGACATCGCGCCTGGCACGCGGCTCGTCATCCGCGACGTCGGCCACCAGTACGACACCAGCGACATCCCGGTCCGCGAGGCACTGAAGATGCTCGAGCGCGACGGCCTGGTGGAGACGGTGCCGTACGCCGGCGCCCGCGTGACCAGCCTGTCGACCAAGGAGATCGAGGAGACCTACTTCATCCGCTCCCACCTCGAGAGCATCGCCACCGGGCTGGCGGCCGAGCGCATCGCCGACGCCGAGCTCGCCGAGATCGACACCCTGATGCTCAGGATGGACGACGCCGTCGCGGCCCAGGACGGTCCGGCCTTCTCGGACCTGAACCAGACCTTCCATCGCACGATCATCGGTTGCTGCGGCAACGACATGCTGCGTGACCTCGCGATGGACATCTGGCATCGGCACTCGGGGTTCCAACGGGTCTTCCGCGAGGTTCCTGGCCGGCTCGCGACCTCGCAGCGCGAGCACCGGGGGATCGTCGCAGCGCTACGCCGTCATGACGCCGAGGAGGCCGCCCGGCTGGCCCTGCTACACAAGCTTTCGGTGCGCGATGACGTCAGCACGCTGGTGGACGGCAGCCATGAAGTGACTCGGCGAACCGCGCCGAATCAGTAGTACCAAGGGAACGGCGACCAGTCGGGGTCCCGCTTCTCCAGGAACTGGTCGCGGCCCTCCTGGGCCTCGTCGGTCATGTAGGCGAGCCGGGTGGTCTCGCCCGCGAACAGCTGCTGGCCGACCAGCCCGTCGTCGATCAGGTTGAAGGAGTACTTCAGCATCCGCTGCGCGGTCGGGGACTTGCCGTTGATGAGGCGGCCCCACTCCAGCGCGGTCGCCTCGAGCTCGGCGTGCGGCACCGCGCGGTTGACGGTGCCCATCCGCATGCCGTCCTCGGCGGAGTACTCCTGGCCGAGGAAGAAGATCTCGCGCGCGAACTTCTGGCCCACCTGGCGCGCGAGGTACGCCGACCCGAAGCCGCCGTCGAACGACCCGACGTCGGCGTCGGTCTGCTTGAACCTCGCCTCCTCGGCGCTGGCCAGGGTCAGGTCGCACACCACGTGCAGGCTGTGCCCACCGCCGGCGGTCCAGCCGGGCACCACGCAGATCACGACCTTGGGCATGAACCGGATCAGCCGCTGGCACTCGAGGATGTGCAACCGGCCGAGCTGGGCCTTGTCCACGGTCTCCGCGGTCTCGCCCTCCGCGTACTGGTATCCCGTGCGGCCCCGGATCCGCTGGTCGCCGCCGGTGCAGAACGCCCACTTGCCGTTCGCGGCGCTCGGGCCGTTGCCGGTGAGCAGCACGCAGCCGACGTCGGACGACGTACGCGCGTGCTCGAGGGCCCGGAGCAGCTCGTCGACCGTGTGCGGACGGAAGGCGTTGAGGACGTCGGGCCGGTCGAAGGCGATCCGCACGGTGCCGTGCGCTCTGGCCCGGTGGTAGGTCAGGTCGGTCAGGTCCTCGAAGCCGGGGACGGCCTCCCAGGCGTCCGGGTCGAACGTCTCGGACACCCCGTCGATCGCGCTCATGGAGCGAAACGCTAGCCGCATCCACAGGACACCCGTCGAAACCCTCGACCCGGCCCCTCCTCATCTGTAACTTGCCCCAGGGGTATTTCTCTCGGGAGGAGCCGCAATGCCGGTCGTCACCGCCACGTCGATCGACGAGGTGGTGAACCGCATGCAGGAGCACGACGCAGCGATGCACCTCGGCGGTGATCCGCGTCGCCACTTCCACGGCACGTACCTGCGCACCACCATGGCGGTGCGCGGCGGCCTGTCGGCGGGACGGTTCGTCGACCCGGACTGGGTCGAGCGGTGGGCCGTGGAGTTCGCGCGCTACTACCTCGACGCCCTGGGTCCGGTACCGGCGGACGTGTGGCGGTCGGCGTTCCGCGACGGCCCGCTCAGCGCCCGCCAGCGGGTGCTGCTCGGGATGCACACGCACATCAGCCACGACCTTCCGCTCGCACTGCTCGACGTCATGGCGGACGACGAGCTCGACGACCCGCAGGCCCGCAAGCGGCGCCGGCGCGACCACGACGCCATCGACCGGGTCCTCGCCCAGCGGGTGGCACCAGAGCTGCGGCGCGTCGGCATCCGGGCCACGCCGGCCGCCCGGGGTGACCGCCCGACGGCTGCGCGCCGCCCGCGCCGACGTCTGGAGCAACGTCGCGGCCCTGGCCGAGGCCCGGCGGACCTCGCCGGCCGCATTCGCCGCCCGTCGGCACGATCTCGCCCGGATCACCCTGGACGTGTCCGACGTCATCGCGTCCCCCGCCTGGCCCTGGACGCTGACCGTGACCCGGGTCGGCGTCCGCCTGACCACGACAGGAGTCCGCGCATGAGCACTCCCCCGTCCCCGCTCGCCGTACCTCCCGGCGAGGGCAAGAAGGTCCAGCTGTTCGGCGTCCGGTTCCGCTACAAGGTCGACCACGCCGCGTCGGGCGGCAACCTGGCCGTCCTCGAGGTGGTGATCCCGCCGCACACCCTGGTGAAGCCGCACACGCACACCCGCGAGGACGAGTACACGATCGTCCACGAGGGCACCGTCGGCGTCCGGATCGGCGACGAGATCCTCGAGGGGGCGCCCGGCTCCTACCTGGTGAAGCCGCGCGACATCCCTCATGCGATGTGGAACGCCGGCGACGAGCCCGCGACGGTCGTGGAGATCCTGTCCCCGGCCGGCGCCGAGAAGTACTTCGAGGAGCTGGCCCCGGTGCTGGAGCGGCACGACCCGCCCGAGACCTACTACGCCCTGGCCGGCAAGTACGGGCTGACGATCAACGACGAGTGGATCGAGGACCTCGAGCGCACCTACGACGTGAAGCTCTGAGCCCTGGAATCCTCAGCGGCGGAGCGGTGTTGTGCGTGTCATGGCACTACAAGGGGAGTACGAACCCAGCAAGCAGCAGTGGGTGCGCGACCAGGTCGAGAAGTACGAAGCGACCGGCGGCCGCGAGGCGAACACCCTGCGCGGTCACGACGAGTGGCCGATCGTGGTGATCACCTCTCGGGGCGCGAAGTCCGGCAAGCTGCGCAAGAACCCCGTGATGCGGGTCGAGCACGACGGTGTCTACGCCGCGATCGCGTCGTACGGCGGATCGCCCGAGCACCCGGTCTGGTACCACAACTTCGTGGCGCACCCCGAGGTCGAGCTGCAGGACGGCCCGGAGCCGCACCTCTACCGGGCCCGGATCGCCAAGGGTGAGGAGCGCGCGATCTGGTGGAAGCGGTCGGTGGAGCAGTACGCGCCGTACGCGGAGTACCAGGAGCGGACCGAGCGGGAGATCCCGGTCTTCCTGCTCGAGCGGGTGTCCTAGGCGCCGCCTCCTCGTTGGACCGGGCATGCGCGCGTCGGTCCGAAGTTCGTCGTCCTGCTGGCGCTCGCACCACTGGTCGCTGGGCGCTGCACCCGCCGTCGCCGACCCGGATCCGGACGACCCGGCGTACACGACGCGCGTACCTGGCCAACATCACCGCCGCCTACGGCCGCATCCACGGCGCCGGGCGGACAGCTCCACAACCCTGCGTACCTGCCGGCGCTGCTGCAGCAGGGCACCGCAGACCGGCGTCCGACAGCTGCTGACCCAGATCGCCGACCCCGACCCGGCTGGCGCTCACGGCCGGCAACGTCGTCCCCGGCTGGAACGTCGGCAACCCGCTCCGCGCCGGCTGGGAGCGGCACCCGCGGCCGGCCGCGCAAGGTCGCGTTCACGAACCGGTACGGCGCCCTGTTGCGCGGCACCGTCTACCGCGCCGCTGACCCGGCGCCCGCGACCCCTACACCGGACGCGCGCTGCGGCCGCCCGTACCCGGGCGTGGTGCTCACGGAGGGGTCGGTGCAGGGCTCCGAGGGGATGTACGAGTGGCTGGCCCAGGATCTCGCCGAGCGCGGCTACGTCGTGCTCACCTACGACGTGCAGGGCCAGGGCACCTCCGAGACGCTGCCGCACCAGGACGACCGCCGAACGCGCTGCCGTTCTGCAACCCGTTCGCGAAGCCGCGGGACGGAGAGCAGTTCGGCTGCCCGGGGGTGCCCGTCGCAGCAGCTGTCGAACTTCGTGGTCGGCACCCGCAGGACGCGCTCGACTTCTTCACCTCGACGCCGCGACAACCCGTACCCGCAACCCGCGGGCGGCGGGGGCCAAGGTCACGCCGTACAACCCGCTACTGGCGGCTGTTCGACCGCTCGCCCGATCGGCGTACCGTCGACGCCCGGCCGGACCACCCGGATCGCGATCGTCGGCCACTCGATCGGTGCCGCGGCGGTCTCGAAGGTGCAGGGCACCGACCGGCGGGTCGCGGCCGTGGTGGCGTTCGACAAGCTCACCGGCCCGGCCGCGGAAGGCCCTCTGGACGGCAGCGGCAACCGGCCGGTTGTACCGGCGCTGGCGGTCCAGGCGGAGTACGGCTTCACGGTCAACCCGTGGTTCCTCAGCGGCGGAAGCTCGCTCATCCCGGCCGCCGTCGCCCGAGGGGTCCTGACCCGATGCGGGAACGGGCGACCGGCTTCGACGCCTGGCGCGCCGCCGGGCGTCGACTCGATGCTGGTCGTGCCGCGGGCCTCGACCCACCTGGAGTTCACCGACATCCCGCTGGTCCTGCCGGCGAGCCGCTACGGCCAGGCGCTCACCAGTGTCTACGTGCAGCGGCTGGCTGGACCGCTACCTCAAGCACCGCGCCGCCGCGCCCCTGCTGAACCGGTCGTTCCGCTACCTCGAGCCGGCCGGCCACGGGAGGTGGAAGCCGACCACTCTGCGTCGCGACCCGCTGCTGAGCTTCTACTACTGCTCGGCCTACGCATTCCGCGACGCGACGGGGGTACGCCGAGACCTCGACGTCACCGAAGTCGGGTGCTAGCGCACGGTCGGACAGGCCCCATGAAGGACGGGTCGGCGTAGCATCGGAACCGGAGGGAAGACGCGTACGTGACGCTTCTCGGGGAGCGAACCACCGACGCCGTGGCGCTGGCACATCCCGAGCACGCCGGCGCCACGGCCCCGTTCGCTCCGGTGAACGGGTTCTCCCGCGTCAGCCCTCGGCGATCGAGACGGCGAGGCCGGCGAGGTGGCCGAGCCGGGCGATCTCGGAGTCGACGAAGTCCGGGCCACCGCGGCGGCCGACCACGATGATCTCGTTGCCGTCCAGGCGGGCCGCGGCGTAGAGCGTGACGTCGTCGTCGCCCTCGATCCGGGTCGGGCCCTCGATCTCGGTGAACGTCAGGTCGGCGGGCACCGCGGTGGTGCCGTGCACCACCCCCTTGGCCCGGTGGACCCGCGCGCCCCAGTCGACCCGGAACACGTCCGGCAGCATGTCGACCAGCCGCTCGACCGCTTCGTGCGGCTTCGCGGTGATCTCCTCCACGGCCTCCAGGTCCATGACCAGGTTGCCGCCGGCGGCGTACCGGCTGATCCAGACGACCTGGACCCCCTCGAGCGCGTTGCACGCGGAGACGATCGAGTCGGGCATCGACTCCGTCTCCAGCAGTACGTCGTCGAGCGCGGTGCTGTCGTGGCGCTTCTCGACGATCTCGATCGCCTCGATGTCACCTCCGGCCTCGCCGATCGCCGTGGCCAGGCGACCCAGCGAACCGGGGACGTCGGGCAGCTCCACGCGCAGCAGGAAGGGCATTCCTCGACCCTAACCCTGTCGCGTTGCCGGCAGATTTCACGCCCCGCGGACTGAGCTTGCGAAGGCCGCGATCAGGGCGGGAGATTGAGGAGGGTCGGCTCCGATCCGAACGCAGTGAGGAGCTGAGCGACCCGTCTCGAAATCCAGTGCTCAGGCCCGGACCCGCGCGGCGGCCAGCCGCTGCCGGAGGCCGGTCGCGCGCTGGGCCCTGGTCGCGACCGCGGCCCGCACCGCCGCCTCGGACCCCACGACCCGGAGTCGCTCCTGGGCCCGGGTGACAGCGGTGTAGAAGAGCTCACGGGTGAGCAGCCGGGACTCGGCGTCCGGCAGCAGCACGGTGACCCGCCGGGCCTGGCTGCCCTGGCTCTTGTGGATCGTCATCGCGTGCATCGTCTCCACGGCGTCCAGGCGTCCGGGCGCGTAGTCGCGCAGGCCCTCCGAGCCCGAGATCCAGGCCCGCAGCCGACCGTCGGGCGCCCGCACCGCCGCACCGGTCTCGCCGTTGTAGATCTGCAGCGCGTAGTCGTTGCTGGTCACCAGCAGCGGGCGGCCGACGTACCACTCGGGCTGGAACGGCAGCTCGAGCTCGTCGGCGAGCCACTGCTCGACCTGCCGGTTCCAGTGGCGTACGCCGTGCGGCCCCTCGCGGTGGGCGCACAGCAGACGGTGGTCGTCGAGCGCGGCCACGGCCGCTGCGTGGTCGCCGTCCTCGGCGGCCCGGCGGACGGCCAGCGCCGAACCGAGGGCGTCGGCGCGCAGCTCGGCGCCGGCGTCGTCGGTCTCGACGAACTCGACCTCGCCCGAGCCGTCCCGCAGCGCGTCGAGCACGGCGTCGGCGTCGCCCACCCGGAGCGACTCGGCGAGCGCCTTGATGTGCTCGGTGGAGCGGAAGTTCTCGGTGAGCGCGACGACCGGGGAGTCGTCGCCCTCGTAGCCGCGCCACCAGGTCGGACAGCACCGCCCCGGCGCCGACCGAGGTCAGCTGGCGCGGGTCGCCGACCAGCACCAGCCGGGCCTGCGGCCGGACCGCCTCGAGCAGCCGGCCCATCATGGTCAGCTCGACCATCGAGCACTCGTCGACGACCACCACGTCGTACTTGAGCCGGTTGCCGCGGTCGTGGACGAACCGGGTCGTGTTGTCGGGCCGCCAGCCGAGCAGCCGGTGCAGGGTCATCGCGTCCGGGCGGCCGACCCGGGCGCGGTCCTCCTCCGGCAGCTTGGCGAGCTCGCCGAGCACCGCCTCCTGCAGCCGGGTCGCGGCCTTGCCGGTGGGGGCGGCGAGCGCGATCGCCGGCCGCCGGTCCTGTGCCGATGCCTGGTCGGCGAGCAGCACCAGCAGCCGCGCCACCGCGGTCGTCTTGCCGGTGCCGGGACCGCCGGTGAGCACGGTGGTCCAGCGCCGCGCCGCACCCACGGCGGCAGCCTCCTGCTCGGCGCTGAAGTGCTCGCCGCGCACCCGGTCCAGCGCGGCGTCCAACGAGGTCTCGTCGATCTCCGGCGGCGGCTGGTGCGTCGCGCGACACCAGGTCTGCGCACACCTGCGCCTCCAGCCGGTGGTAGCGGTCGAGGTAGAGCAGGTCGTGCTCCTCGCGCACCACGCCGGCCTCGGTGAGCGGGGACTCGCGCACCGCCGCCCACCACTCGGACGTGTCGGGCCACGGGAGGTCGGGGGCGAGCGCGGGGACGGTGGCGAGGTCGACGCAGACCGAGCCGTGCCGCACCGCACGCACCGCGAGGGCGACCGCCAGCAGCACCCGCTCGTCGTCCTCCCCGCCGAGGTCGCCGACGCGCTGGGCGACGTGGACGTCGGCGGCCTCCAGCAGCCCGGCCGTGTTGTACGTCGCCAGCAGCCCGGTGGCCTGGCGGGTCAGCCGCCGGTCGTGCTCGCCGACCGGCTCGAACAGCTCGGTCATGCCGTCACCACCCGTCGAGCAGGTCGGACAGCGCCTCGACCAGGGCCACCGGCGGCCGCCAGGAGAACACCCCGCACGGCTCCCCGTCGACCAGCGGCGTCTCCGGCCCGCACATCCCGCGCAGGTAGAGGTAGAGCACGCCGCCGAGGTGCTCCTCGGGGCGGTAGCCGGGCTGTCGCCAGCGGAGGAACCGGTGCAGCACCGCGGCGTACAGGAGCGCCTGCAGGGGGTAGTCGGAGTGCTGCATGGCTCCGGCCAGCGCCTCGGGGCGGTAGGCGTGGGCGGTGAGCGGGACGTCGCGGGGACCGAGCCAGTTGGTCTTGTAGTCGACGACCAGGTAGCGCGGCCCGGGGAGCCGGAGCACCACGTCGACGGAGCCGGTGAGGTAGCCGCGCAGGCTCTGCCCGCCGAGCGCGGGCTGGTCGAGCGCGTCGGCGTAGCCGCGGACCGGGTCGCCCTCGGGGAGGTGGGCGCGCAGCAGCGGCGCCAGGTCGCCGAGGGTGGTGGAGTCGCCGCCCCGCGACAGGTCACCACCGGAGAGCGGCAGCTCGAAGTCGAGCTCGCGGAGCCGGTCGCGCAGCGGGATCGCGCGCAGCGTGGTGCCGTCGGCGAGCGGCCCGAGCGGCGAGTCGCAGACCGCGACCAGGGCGTCGGCGAGCTCGTCGCGGTCGAGGTCGACCGGCCACCACCCGAGCTGGTCGTCGAGGTGCCGCAGGATCTCCGCGCGCAGGTCGGCGGCCTCGGGGTCGGTGTGCTCGAGCACGGCGTGCACGAGGGAGCCGAACGTCGCGCCGACCGGCAGCCCGGCCATCGGCGAGGCGGGCGAGTCGTCCGGCGCCGGCTCGGCGACCTCGCGGCGTCACGGGTCCCTCGAACCCCTCGTCGTCCTTGGCCTGCACCTCGGGCTCGCTCGCCACGCCGGCGAGCCGGGGCGGCCTCGGCGGCGTGGCTCAGCGCGGAGTAGGAGGTACGCCGCCAGGTGGCGTCGACCTCGCGGCCGAAGCTGCGCACGTCGAGCGGCGGCACCGGCTCACGAGGCGGGTCGTCGCCCACCGGGGCGGGCAGGGCGGGCTCGGGCGAGGGACCACCCCGGTCCCGCCACCGGGCGAACAGCTCGACGACCTCGTCGTCGTCCGGCACCGGCGGCGCCTCCGGGACGATGCTGCTCGCCGGGTCGCGCATCAGCATCCGGTGCAGCGGCGACGCGACGGCGTTCTTGGTCGGCGCCCACCAGCAGACGACCTGGGACTGGGCGCGGGTGATGGCGACGTACAGCAGGCGCAGCCACTCGCCGGCCTCCTCGTCGGCCCAACGGCGGCAGTGGTCGGCCCAGTCGGCCCCACCGCCGCCGACGTTGAGGCAGCGCCGCCCCTCGTCGTCGTGGAACAGCGGTCGGATCGGCTTCGGGACGTGCCGGTCGGCGATCGCGGGGAGGTAGACGACGGGGTACTCGAGCCCCTTGCTGGCGTGGATGGTCACCAGCTGGACCGCGGCGGCGTCGGAGTCGAGCCGTCGGGTCCGCTCGGCACCCCGCCCGGCGCGGCCCTCGGCCACCTGCTCGCGCAGCCAGGCCAGCAGCGACACCACGCCGAGGCGGTCGCGCTGGGTCACCTCGTGGAGTGCCTCGCCGATGTGGCGCAGGTCGGTGAGCCGGCGTTCGCCGCCGACCTCGGCCAGCACCCGGCCGGGCAGACCGCCGGCGTTCGCCGCCTCGAGCACCGCGGCGATCCCGCGCCGGCCGAGGACCTCGGCCCAGGACCGCAGCCGGTCGGCCACCTCGTCGGTGAGGTCGTCACCCCGCCGGTCGAGCTCGGCGGCCGAGTGACCGAAGAAGCAGGTCAGTGCGGCGGCCCGGACCCGGGCGCTGCGGTGCGGCTGCTCGAGCGCCTCGAGCAGGGTCAGCCACTCCACGGCGGCCGGGGTGGCGAAGACGCTGCCGCCCCCGGCGATCACCGCCGGCACCCCCACGCTTCGCGAGCGCGGCGCGGGCCGCGGCCAGGTCGGCGTGCTTGTAGCAGATCACCGCCACGTCGGCCGGCGCGATCGGCCGTCCTTCGAACGTCGCACCCGAGGCCAGCAGCGCCCTGACGTCGAGGGCCAGGTCGTCGGCGATGTGCGGCCGCACCTGTCCCACCGTCAGCGCGGCGTTGCCGCGCCGTCCGAACTGCTCGCGGCGCACCACGCGGACCCGCAGCGAGGCCTCCTTGGGCGCACCGGACATCCGCCGCTCCCCGTGGTGGGCCCCGACGTCGTGCACGACGATCTGCTCGTCGCCGAGCTCGGCGCCCGCCATCAGCTCCTGGAACGCCGAGAGCAGCGGCGCGTCGCTGCGCCAGTTGACCGCGAGGGTCTGCCGGGTGGTCGCGCTCTTCGCGGCTGTCGAGGTACGTCGTGACGTCGCCGCCCCGGAACGCGTAGATCGCCTGCTTCGGGTCGCCGATCAGCACCATCGTCGCGTGGCCGGTGAACGCACGGTCGAGCACCTGCCACTGCACCGGGTCGGTGTCCTGGAACTCGTCGACCAGCACGATCTGCCAGCGCTGCCGCATCCGCGCCCGCGCCGGGGCGTCGTCGTCGACCAGTGCCTCGGCGAGCTGGCTGAGCAGGTCGTCGTAGGAGAGGATGCCGAGCCGCCGCTTGCGGCGGTCCATCTCGGTGCGTACGGCGTCGGCGAACCTCACCCGTCGTCCGGCCGGGGTGGAGCGGTCCTCGTCGGCCGGCTCGAGGTGGGCCTGGGGGTCGCCGATCGCGTCGCGGGCGATCGCCATCGCCTCCTGGTGGTCGAAGACCGGTTCGTCCTCGCCGTAGGCGAACGCGCGGAGGTAGAGGTCGTCGACCACCTCGCCGATCAGGTCGTCGAGGTCCTCGACCAGTCGGGCCCGGGAGTCGGTGTCGCCGGCGACGCCGAGCGAGCCGAGCACCATCGAGCAGAACTGGTGGGTGGTCGCGATGGTCGCCGCGTCGAACCCCGCCAGCGCCTCGAGCACCCGCCGGTGCCGCACCCGGCGCTCCTCGGCGTCGCAGGCGAGCAGCAGGCGGATCAGGTCGGAGTCGCGCACCTCGCCGGCGAGGGTGGGGTCGTCGCCGAGAGCGCGCTCGGCCTCCACCAGCTGGGCCCGGACCCGCTCGCGCAGCTCCTGGCTGGCCGCCCGGCCGAACGTCACCACCAGCATCTGCTCCAGCCGGGCCTCACCCTCGGCGACGTAGCGGGTGACCAGCGCGCCGATGGTCCAGGTCTTGCCGGTGCCGGCGCTCGCCTCGAGCAGCGTGGTGCCGGTCGGGCAGCGGGCCGCAGACGTCGAAGGCGTCCATCCCTGTCTCACAGGGGCCCCACTCGCTCGGCGCCGGTGAGCAGCGGCTCCCAGATCCGCCAGGCGTACGCCGGCAGCCCGTCGTCGACAGAGCCGCTCGACCGGAGCGGCGTCGCCGTAGATCCGCTGGTGGTAGGCGTCGGCGTCCTCGCCGAGGATCCCGTAGTCGTTGTGCGGGTCGGTCACCCACGCCCGGCGGGCGACGCCGATCGGGTCGCGGTCCTCGCCCTGCAGCTCGCGGGCGTGCGCCTCGGCCCAGGCCGCGGCGGTGGCCAGCGGCACCGGCAGCGGCCGGTCGAGCCCCTCGTCGCGCAGTGCGACCAGGTCGCGGAGCCACTCGAGCCGCGCGATGGTCGAGCGGACCGGCCAGTGCCCGCCGCGGACCGGCCCGCTCCCGGCCGACGGCGTGGGAGGTCCAGCTCTCGTCGGGGAGCCCGGCGGAGAGCGCGAGCAGGTCGAGCCAGGCCAGCAGCCGCTGGCGCGGCTTGAGCCGGGAGTAGCCGAGGCTGACGACCTTGGTGCCGTGCACCCGCGCGACGGTGCCGGTGAGTCGGCGGCCGTCGCCGAGGTCGACGTCGACGTCGATCGACCGCGGCTCTCCCGCCCGCAGCTCGGCGGTGCGGGTGAACAGCTTCTGGCACTCCTCGGTCACCCCGGCCAGGGCTCGGCGTCCGAGGACGCCCGGGAGGGAGGGTGCCGCGCAGCTGCTCGGCCGTCATCACCGCGACCGGGTCCTGGCCGGCCAGCACCTCGCGCAGCAACCGGTCGCCGACCTGCCACACCTCCAGGGCGTCCAGCCCGACCGGGATGGCGTCGCTCAGCTCGTCGGGCTCGAACGGCGTGCTGACGTCGAGCCGGCCGCGCAGGAACGCCCGCACGGGGTGGGTGAGGAACGCCTTCAGGTCGGCCAGCGAGACGTCCTCCTGGAGGTCGCGGCGGGAGCGCTCCGTCGAGCAGCGGAGGTGGAGGGGTCCGCGGCCCGGCGGCGGCGACCGCGCCGGCGAGCGCGGCCCGGTCGAAGCTGAACGGCCGCTCGCCCAGCAGGCGGCCCGGCTCGAGGTTGCGGACGTCGTAGGGCTGCAGCGGGTGCCGGACCAGCACCCGGTCGCGCACCGCGGTGGCGGTGGTGCGGTCGGTGGCGTCGAGGATCTCCCCGAGGGGTACGGCGGGTGGCCGCTCCGCACCGGTGTGCTCGTTGGCGCCGGTGTAGGTGATCACGACCGTGTCGACCGCGGCCAGCAGCGCGTCGAGCAGCAGCTGGCGGTCCTCGCTGCGCGCGTCGCGCTCGCCGGTCAACGGACGCCGGGCGAGCACGTCGTCGCCGTCGACCGAGGTGGTGCGCGGGAACACCCCGTCGTCGAGGCCGACCAGGCAGACGACCCGGTGCGGGACCGAACGCATCGGCACCATCGTGCAGACGGTGAGCGTGCCGGTGCGGAAGTTGGCGCGGGTCGGCCGGCCGCCCAGCCGCGACTGGAGCAGCGCCCGGACGTCGGCCAGCCGGAGGGGTACGCCGGGGTCGCTCGCCGAGGACACCCCGGCCCGGGCGAGCTCGCGCTCGAACTGGGTCAGCTGCCAGGCGTCGTCCGCCGGGACCTCGGTCAGCGACCGGACCCCCTCCCCCAGCGCGTCCACCCACTCCTGGACGGTGCCGGCTGCGGTCATCGCGGCCAGACAGTCGGCGAGCCGGGCGGTGTATTCGGCCAGGCGACCCACCAGGTCGATGTCGGAGCTCGCGACGTCGTCGACGGGGAGGCCGCGGCCGAGGTGGTGGTGGTCGTCGCCGCTCATCGCCACGCCGAGCAGGATCCGGTCGAGCCCGGACCGCCAGGTGTTGTGGTCGAAGTTGGCCATCGCGAACGGCGCGCGCGACGGGCCGTCGATCCCCCAGCGGATGCCGGCCTGCGCCACCCAGCGGGTCACCCGCGCGAGGTCGTCGTCGGAGAACCCGAACCTCAGCCGGCAGGCCTCCTGGGTCGCCAGGTCGAGGACGTCGGAAGCGGTGACCCGGCCGCCGGCGAGCTCGACCAGGGTGGCCGCCACGGCGAGCAGCGGGTTGGTGCTGGACAGGGCGCGGTCGGCGAGCCGGACCCGCAGCCGGTGGGCGGGGTGACCGCCGCCGTCGGCGTCCTCGACGACGTCGGCGAGCCCGAAGCCCGCGGAGATCAGCGGCGCGAACGTCTCGATGTCGGGACACATCACGAGGATGTCGCGGGGCTCGAGAGTGGGGTCGTCGTCGAGGAGGCCGACCAGCACCTCGCGCAGGACGTCGACCTGGCGGGCCGCGCTGTGGCACGCGTGCACCTGCAGGCTCCGGTCGTCGTCGCGGACCCGACGTCCGGCGCGCTCCTCGACGGTGGGGGCGTGGTTGGCGCGCAGGTCGTGCTGCAACCAGCCGAGCAGGGAGTCGGGCTCGGCGACGTCGACGGCGGTGGAGGACGAGGGGACGTCGGCGAGCAGGCGGCGCAGCTCGCGGGTGTCGCGGCCGAGCGAGGCCAGCAGCGGATGGCCGACCAGGTCGGCCGAGTGGTCGTCGTCGCGCGGGACCACGCCGCCGAGGTCGGCGAGGTCGTCCCACAGCGAGGCCGACGGCTGCGGCAGCCAGAGGTGGACGTCGCGGTGCTCGCCGAGGGCCTGGAGCAGGGCGATCTCGGTGACCGGCAGCCGGGTGTGCCCGAACAGCGAGAGCCGGTCCGGGAGTGCGAGCCCGTCACCGCCGGCGCGGAGCCGCTCCAGGACCCGCGCATGGCGGACGTCGGGCGGGTCGTCGTCGACCCGCTGGAGCAGCCGGCGCCACAGCTCGGCCTGCCAGCTCAGGTCGTCGTCGAGCGGTTCACCGGCACCGTCGGTGTCGCGGCCCTCGCGCCAGTCGGCGACCAGGGTCGGCCGCTGCACGGCGTACGACACGAACAGGCCGGCGAGCCGCCGGGCAACGGAGTAGCGGCGGTTGCGACGGAGCTCTGCCTCGTCGCCGTCGAGGCCGTGGCCGAGGTGGGCGGCCAGGGTGGCGCACCAGGGCTCGCCGAGGCTGTCGTCGATCGTGGCGAGCAGCGGCCAGACCAGGTGGTCGGGGTCCCAGGGGTCGTCGCGGTCGCGGTCGAGCAGCATCGAGACCAGCGAGTGCGGGCTGAGGAACCGGACGCCGGCGCACACCCCGTCGCCGCCGCGCGACCCGACGCCCAGCCGATGGCTGAGCCGCTGGGTCAGCCAGCGCTCCACGCCCTTCGCCGGCACCACCACGACCTCCTCGGCGAACGGATCGTCGAGGGGCGTGGCCACCAGCTCGCCGAGCGCGTCGGCGAGCTGGTCGGTGCGCGGTGCGCGGTGGAGATGGAGGGGCATCGATGGCGAGGCTAGTCGCGCGGGCGGACAAGCTCAGCCGCGTACGTCGAACCCGCGGGTCCCACCGGGCTCCGCCTCGGTCACGCGTACGTCGTCCACCTGCGCATACTCCGGACCGCTGCGGCACCAGTCGAGCAGCGCATCGACGTCGGCGGCCGCCCCCTCGAAGTGCCCCGCGACCGATCCGTCCGGCTCGTTGGCCACCCAGCCGGCGACGCCGAGGCGCGCGGCCTGCTCCTGGGTGCGGGCCCGGAAGAACACGCCCTGCACCCGGCCGGTGATCACCACGTCGACGGCCCTGCGGCTCATGACCCCATGGTGCCCCGGCTGAGTGGCACCGTCAGTCGTCGCGCCGCCAGTGCGCCTCTTCGTCGGCCTCGACGATCTCCTCCTCGAGCTCGGCGACCGCGTCGGGGTCGCCGTGGAACCGGCGGTAGCTGTAGACGATCAGCGCGAGGGCGATCAGCGCCGAGGCGATCTGGGTGATCGCGGTGGCCAGCCCGCCGGGGAGCCACCACCGCTCGTCGATCGGCCACCACTCGGGCGCCGGCGGGCTCCAGATCCACAGCACGCCGGCCATGACCAGCACGGCGACGCCGGTCACGGACAACACGATCCGCGGCCAGGTCTCGACGCTCTCGGCGGCGCCCTTCAGGGCGCGGTACTTGATCGGGTTCAGGCGGCGCTCGGCCCATTCGTACTGCTGCGAAAGGATCGCGAGCCCGCCGAACAGCATCAGCAGCCCAGGGCCGGGCAGCACCAGCGCGGCGAGGCCGCCGACCACCAGCACCCAGCCCACGATCTCGAGCGCGACTCGCTTCGCCGCCGCCTTCACCGGGCCTCCTTCATGGAAGGAGCCTCCCAGACCGGGGCAAGCCGCGAACCCGGGAAGCCCCCGATCAGCCCCCGAATTGCTCGAGGTACGCCCGGCCCGTCGTCGCTCAGCCGGCCGTGCTCCTCGGCGATCCGGGCCCAGCGCACCGACATCTTGAGGAACCGCAGCGGGTTGTAGACGTCCTCCTCACGCGAGAACAGCCCGTCGCCCGCGTAGGTCATGATCGTCAGGTTGGACTCCTCGTGGTGCGAGCCGTCGCCCGGGTCGGGCATCAGGTTGCGCACCTCGCAGATCAGCCGCGACGTCGGCTCGTCCACGACCTGCCAGGCCAGCGGGAAGCCGGTCATCTCGCCGCCCGGGTACGACGTCATGGTCCGCACCGACCACTCCCGGATCTGGTCGCGGCCGCGGAAGGTGCCGAACGCGTGCTCGACGTACTCCGCGTCCTCGGTGAAGTGGTCGGCGAAGTCCTCCCACTCGCCGCTGGCGGCGTACTCCTGCACGCGGGCGTGCATCGCGGCGTACGCCTCGGTGATCTCCGCTGCGCTGAACGTGCCGGTCCGGTCGCTGGTCACCGGCGGGTCAGGGGCAGAGGATCGGAAACGGACAGGCGCCGATGAGCACAGGGCAGTAAGGTCGCCGGCAGTAGGCCGAGATGTCGCCGGTTGGTCATGGTGAAGGAATGCTCTCATCCCCCGTGGGGCGTGGCACAGGACCGCCGCAACTCGGCGGGTAGCTCTACGACCCGTCACCAGGACGCGCCAACGTCGACCGCCCGGGCGGTGCCAGGATTGCTAGGGCTGGCTCGGGGTACCACTGCGTCGGGGCGGGAAGAATGTATCGAGATGTCGGATCGGGGGAGAAGGGCAGTGACAGTCCCCGACCGAGCCCAGGCCGAGTCCATCGGGTTCGAGCAGAGTCCCGACCTGCAGCTGGTCACGGCCGGCCCCGAGCTCCGCGTGCTGGCGGCCAACGCGGGCGTACGACGCCTGCTGGGGGGCCGCGATCCCGCCGGTGAAAAGCTGTCCGACGCCCTGACCAGGGTCCTGGGGGAGCCGGTGATCGAGCTCTTCGAGGAGGTGTTCCGCTCCGCCGACACGCACCACCTCGACGGCTGGCGGGTGCACACGGGCCGGCCGAACGAGTGGATCCACGCCGACCTCGTCATCGCGCCATGGCGTGACGAGGCCGGGCTGGTCGCGGGATGCATCGGCCGCGGGACCGACGTCGCCGCCTTTGCGCCGACGCGGGAGGCAGCCGAGACGCGGTACTCGGCAACGCTCGAGCTGATGACGGACCTGCAGGACGCCCTGCTGCCCGCTGACCTCCCGGTGGCTCCTGCCCTGGACGTCTCGGCGACGTACCTGCTGGCGGCCGACGATGCGCGCGCGGGAGGCGACTGGTTCGACGCGATCGTGCGCTCCGACGGGACGGTCGCCCTGGTCGTGGGCGACACCGTCGGCCAGGGGATCAAGGCCTCGGCCGTGATGGGCCAGCTTCGCGCCGTACTCCACGAGCGGCTGTTGACCGACGACTCGATCCCGGACGCGCTGCAGTCGCTCGACCGCTACGCACGCCTGCACCCCGAGTCGCACGCGGCGACGGTGTGCGTCGTGCTGGTCGACCCGGCGTCCGGCGCCATCGAGTACTGCACGGCCGGGCACCCTGCACCCCTGGTCGTCGCGGCGGACGGCACGAGTCGCTACCTGGAGGGAAGTGGGGCGGGCCCGCTGACGACCGAGTCGGACTACCCCACGAGTCACGACACGCTCGGCACCGACGACGTCGTGCTGCTCTTCACCGACGGCCTGACCGAGCGGCCCGGAGTGTCCCCGGCGCAGAGCACGGCCGACGTCGCCCGGGCCGCGACGCTGGCGGCGGTCAGCGGAGTGGAGAGCACTGTTCCCGCCGAGCGACGGTCGACGCGGGTGTGCGAGCGGACCCTGGAGGTGCTGATCCGGAACGCGGGCTACAACGACGACATCACGCTGCTCGCCGCGCACCGGACGCCGACGTTCGGCCCGTTCCGGATCAGCCTCGACCGCAGCCCGGACGCGGTCCGAGAGGCACGCGAGGAGCTGGACGAGTGGCTGGCGTCGCTGCAGGTCGCCATGCTCGACGAGTTTGCGGTGCTCCATGCAGCCGGCGAGCTGATCACCAACGCGGTCGAGCACGCCTATCCGCAGGGGCAGACGCCAAACGTCGCGATCGAGCTGGAGGCCGCACTCGAGCCGAGCGGCGTCCTCGATCTCTCGGTCATCGATCACGGCCGGTGGAACGACCAGCCGCCGCATCCGGACCGCGGGCGCGGGCTGGGCATGGTCAGCGGCCTGGTGGACCAGCTGACCATCGACCGCTCGGACACGGGCTCGACGGCACGGTTCCGCAAGCGCCTCACCCGCTCCGCCCAGCTGCTCACCGGCACCGCCGGTAGTGCCGGGCCCGAGTCCTCGGCGGCCGAGCAGGTGCCGTTCGGCACCGAGGTCGAGGGCGACATGATGAAGGTGCGCGGACCGGTCGACCTGACGTCGGCCGACAACTTCCGAGCCTCGCTGCGACGGTTCAGCCGAGGCGGCACCGCCGATCTCACCGTCGACCTCGCCGGGGTCACCCACCTGGGCAGCGCGGGCGTCCAGGTCCTGCACGAGATCCACGCGCTGGACGGCGCCCCGCTCCACCTGCGGGCACCCTCCGGCTCCGTGGCCCAGCACGTGCTGGAGCTGGTGCGGCTGCCCTACGAGGAGGAGCCGACGCCGCTCACCGAAGAGTGAGCTCGGCCCACACCAGCTTGCGGCGGCCCTCCGACCGCTCGATCCCCCACGACGCGGCGATCGACGCCACCATCAGCAACCCGCGGCCGTGCTCGTTGGTCGTGCTCTGCGGCTGCGGCTCGGGTGTCCCCGAGCCACCGTCGCGCACCTCGATCCGCAGCGAGTGGGAGGACGAGGACAGGCGCACGCGGTAGTCGGAGGCGGCGTGGGTGATCGCGTTGGCGGCGAGCTCGCTGACCACCAGCTGCGCGTCGTCGAGCAGCGGCGCCAGGCCCCACTCGGTGAGGATCTTCCGGACGAAGCGCCGGGCCGTGCGCACGCTCGCGAGGTCCTGGGGGAGGTCGAGCACGGCGTCAGGGTGCTCGGCGGGCTGGGAGACCGACTCCAGCAGCGCCACGAGGTAGTCGATGTCGGAGTCCTTGAGGACGTAGCCCTCGGCGTTGGCGTCGTACCACGCCCTGTCCTCGGGCTCCGCGCCCGAGAAGATCACCACCTTGACGCTGGGACGCTGTTCCCGGACCTGGCTCAGCACGTCGCGACCGGTGATGTCCGGCAGCCCGAGGTCGAGCACCACGAGGTCCGGCTCGAGCTGGTCGACCATGGTGATCGCGGCCACGCCGGTCGCGGCCTCGCCGACGACCTCGAACCCGCCGCTGAACCTCAGCGCGGTCCGGACCAGCCGACGCGCCTCGGGGGCGTCGTCGACGAGCAGCACCCGGACGGGTACGTCGGCCTCCATCGGCTACCCCCCGTCCGCGTCCGTATCGATCGGACCTGTCGGCAATGTGATCACGAACGCGGCGTCCTCGGCACGGTACGACGCCTCGCCGCCCTGCGCATGCGCCAGCTCCCGCACGATGTAGAGCCCGAGACCGGTCCCGCCCTGACTGCTCGTCGCGAAGCGCTCGAAGAGCCTGGCGCGCATCTCCTCCGGTATCCCCGGCCCGGCGTCACGGACCACGATCGCCACGTTCGGGCCGTCGCTCTCGGCGGTGATCTCCACCGGCGTGGCGCCGTACCGGAGGGCGTTCGTGATCAGGTTCTCGACCATCTGGGCGAGCCGGTCGGCGTCTGCCTGGACGTGCAGCGGTTCGACCGGCCCGAGGCGCACGGCCCCCGGCTCGGCGGAGCGCGAAGCGGTGCGCACGATCTCGTCGAGCTGGTCGGCGAGGTCGAGGTCGCGGATCTTGAGGTCGAGCGCGGTGCCCTGGATGCGGGACGCGGTGAGCAGGTCGGCGAGCAGCCGCGCGAGGCGGCTCGCGCTGCTCGCCATGCCGTCCAGCAGCTCGGTTCTCTCGTCGTCCTCGAGCTCGGCCCAGTGGGCGCGCAGCAGCTGTGCCGTGCCGCCGAGCACGCCCACCGGCGAGCGCAGCTCGTGCGCCGTCATGCCCAGGAAGTGCGACTGGTCGTCGGCGGCCTGGAGCAACCGGGTGTTGGCCTCCTCGAGCCGCGCGCTGGCCTCACGGCGCTCCGTGTTGTCCCGGGTCACCTTCCCGAATCCGACCAGCCGGCCGTCCCGGTCCCGGACCGCCGTGATCGTCACGTGCGCCCAGAACCGCGATCCGTCCTTGCGGATCCGCCACCCCTCCTCCTCGTAGCGGCCTTCGCGCAGCGCGACCTCGAGCTCGTGCTCGGGGTGCCGCTCGGCCTGCTTCTCCGGTGGGTAGAAGACGCGGAAGTGCTGGCCGATGATCTCCTCGGCCGTCCAGCCCTTGCTCCGCTCGGCTCCGCGGTTCCAGCTGGTGACGTGCCCGTCGGCATCGAGCATGAAGATCGCGTAGTCCTGCACCGCGTCGACCAGCAGTCGCAGGACCTCCCGTCTCTCCCGCTGCCCGGTGACGTCCTGCACCTGGAGGAAGAGGTACAGCGGCCGTCCGGACACGTCCCGGACCGGCGAGAGCATCGTCAGCACCCGGCGCTCCGGGCCGCTGCCGACCACGCCGTGCTCGAGCCGGACCAGGTCGTCTCCGTCCTCGACCACCTGACGCAGCGCGGCACGCACTCGCTCGGCGTCCGGGCCGGCCAGGTCGGCGTACGACGCGCCCACCATTTCGGCCACGGGATGCCCGACGATCCGGGCCAGGCTCCGGTTGCCCCGGACCATTCGGCCGGTCAGCGTTATCGTGGCCATGCCGATGGCCGCCTCCTCGAAGACCTCCTGGAAGCGCTCCAGGTGTTCGTGGAGCACGGTCTCGTCCTCGTCCGCGGAGGGATCGGCGGGGTCGGCGGTCACCGGACCGCCCGGCGCCTCATCGTCGCGTTCGGCGCCGAGCACGGCCAGGAGATCCGCGGCCAGGGTGCCGAGCGAGTTTGACTTCTCGACGAAGGCGGTCGCCCCCAACGCCCGGCAACGGTCCGACAGGCCCTCCTCGGCGAAACCGCTGTACATCACGACCTGGGTGCTCGGCGAGACGGCTCGCACCCGCGGCAACGCCTCCAGCCCGTCCATGCCGGGCATCGAGACGTCGAGCAGGAGCACGTCCGGCTGCATCCGCTCGGCCAGCTCGATCGCCTCGAGACCGGAGGCACCCTCACCCACGACCTCGAACTCCCTGGAGAGCGTGAGGCGGGTGCGCACCAAGGTGCGCACCTCCACCGCATCGTCGACCACGACGATCGTCGGGACCGCCCTCATGACGGGAACCTAGCGCTTTCCACGCGCGTCCTCTCGTAAGCGGCCCCATCCGCCCGCGTAGGTACCCCAGTGCGCACCAAGTGATGCGACGGCGAGGAGTGGTCGCCTACACTCGCCGCGACGGTCGAGAAGCAGGCCTGCGGAGCGCACCCGTGCGGTGACGCCGACGACGGGATGCAGGCCGTGCACGAAACGTTCGAACTCCAGCGCATCCAGGTGGCGGCGTACTTCCGCTACGGCGGGCAGGGAGCCCAGGTCGGCGGTGACTGGTACGACGTCCTCGGGCTGCCCGACGGCCGCACCGTGCTGGTCGTCGGCGACGTGATGGGGCGCGGCGCCCGGGCCGCCCTGGTGATGAGCCAGCTACGCCGTGTCGTGCGGGCCTGCACCCTGATGCGCGTACCTCCGCTCGAGCTGATGGGGTCGCTCGACCACCTCGTGGTGCAGCGCTTCCCACAGCAGGTCGTGACCTGTCTCTACGCCGTCTTCGATCCCGTCGACCTCTCGCTGCGCTACCTCAACGCGGGACACGTGCCTCCACTCCTGATCCACCCCGACGGCACGTGCACACGGATGACCTTCGCGACGCACCCACCCCTCGGCGTGGGGCAACCCTTCGAGGAGCTCCACCGGGTCGACCTGACGCCCGGAGCCGGCGTCGTGCTGTACACCGACGGCCTGGTCGAGTGCCGGGGCCAGGAAATCGAGGCGGGGATCGAGTCGCTGCGGCGCGCGGTGGCGGCGCTCGATGTACCGCTGCGGGACGTGCCCGACGCCCTTGTGAAGACTCGGCTGCCCCAGGGGCCGGAGGACGACGTGGCGATCCTGGTGGCCCGGGTCTGCGCCTAGCGGTGCGGGCTCAGGCCACCCGGTGCGGCAACCCGCAGATGTTGAGCACCTGCTGCGCGATCGTGCCCTTCACGGCCACCAGCTCGATCGTGGACCCGCGCTCAGCTGCGGTCCGGGAGGCGACCGCCAGGACCCCGACCCCCATGCTCGGGCAGGAAGTCGACCTCGCTGAGGTCCACGACCAGGTCGTCGGCGAACCCGTTCGAGTGTTTCTCCAGCGCCTCGCGCAGCGCGACCGCCGAGAGCTCGTCGACCTCGCCGCTCACATGGAGCGTCCTGGTGTCCGGATCCACCGAGAAGGTGAGGGGCCGCTCTTCCACGTTCGAATGCTACGTCCTCGGTCCGCTTCCGTGCGGAACGGGACCACGTCAGATCTCGAGCAGGCTCGGCACTCCTCGCTGGTCAAGCCCGTCGGCGGCGCAGCTCCTCGTTGATCGCGGGGACGATCTCGTGCATGTCGCCGATGACGGCGTAGTGGGCCTTGGTCACCATCGGCGCCTCGGCGTCGGTGTTGATCGCCAGGATCGTCTTCGCGCTCGCGCAGCCGGCCCAGTGCTGGATCGCCCCGGAGATGCCGCAGGCGACGTACAGCTCGGGTGAGATCCGGCTACCCGGTCTGGCCGATCTGCTCGTGGTGCGGGCGCCAGCCGGCGCCGGTGACGACCCGGGAGACACCGACGGTGCCGCCGAGCAGCTCGGCGAGCTCGGTGACGCCGTCGAAGCCGCTCGGGCCGCCCGCCCCGCGCCCGGCACCGACCACGACCTTGGCCGACTTCAGCGCTCCGGACAGGTCCGGCGGGGGCGCCTCGCGCGAGACCACCCGGGCCACCAGGTCGGCCTCGGCGACCTCGGGCTTGAACTCGGTGACGGTCGGCGTGGTCGGCTGCTCGGCGCGAGCCGCCTCGACCGCGTGCCCGGCCACGGTGAACACCGCGGGGCGCTGGTCCAGGCGCATCTCCTCGAGCACCGACCCGCCGACGACCTGTCGGGTGACCACGAACGGCGAGAGCCCGCCGAACGAGATCGCGTTGGCGGCCATGGGTACGCCGAGGCGGGCGGCCACGTGGGCCAGCACCTCGTTGCCGCGGGGCGTGCCGGACGCCATCACGACGACGGAGCCGGCGGCGGCCCGCGCCTCCTGCAGCGCGGCCGCCCAGACGGCGCCGCCGTAGGCGGAGACCGCGTCGCCGACGGCATGGTGGACGTTGCGGACGCCGTACGCGCCGAGCTGGTCGGTCAGACCGTCCGGCACCTCGCCGGCCACGAAGGCGTCGATCGGCACGCCGCCCCCGGCGGCGGACAGCTCGCGCGCGAACGTGATCGCCTCGCGCGACATCTCGGCGGCGCCGGACGCGTCGGTCTCGACGTAGACGATGATCATCGCGACACCACTCCGATCCGCTCGAACAGGTCGACCACCGCGACGGCGGCCGCGGCTCCCTCACCGAGCACCTGCACATCACTGCTCACCGGCGGCGGGAGCGTGAACCGGACCCGGCTGGGGCCGGTCGGCTCGGCGGTCGGCTCGCGCTCGTCGATCACGACCTTCTTGGCCTTCATCCGGCCGGGCACGCTCGGGTAGCGCGGCTCGACGCCGCCCTCCAGGATCGTCACCACCGCCGGCAGCGGGACCCGGAACGTCTCGTGCCCGTCGGGCCCCTCGCCGCGCGCGACGGCCGCGCCGTCCTCGACCTCGACGGTGTTGACGCCGTTGACGACCGGTCGGCCCAGCTCGTACGCGAGCCGGATGCCCACCTGGAAGTCGCCGCTGTCGGCGGCGTCGTTGCCGAGCAGCACCAGGTCGTGGTCGCCCGCCACCGCGGCCAGCTCCCTGGCCACGTCGGCCGCTCCGAGCGTCGTCGGGTCGGCGACCACGTGGGTCGCCGCCGTGCAGCCGATCGCCAGCGCGTTGCGGAGCTGCTCGACCGCCTCGGCCGTCCCGACGGTCGCCACCGTGGCGGTGCCGCCGGTGTCGGTCGCGATGCGTACGGCGAGCTCGACCGCGCAGGCCTCGTGGTCGCTGATCGTGAACCCGAGCTGCCCGGTGTCGAGGCCCTGGCCGTCAGCGGTCAGCGCCACCTCGCCCGACACGTCGGGCACCCGCTTCACGCACACCAGCACGTTCGTCATGAGCGGATCCGCTCGTTGTCGGGGTCGAACACCGAGGTCGCGTCGGCGGAGGCGACGGTCACCGGGTAGAGCTCCTCCATGTAGGACACGGCGAGCTGGTTGCCGATGGTCGACTGGTCGGGCGGCAGGTAGGCGAGCAGCACGTGCTTGCCCAGCGAGGGCGCCGAGCCGGCCGTGGTGACGTAGGGGTGCAGGCCGTGACCGTCGGTCAGGACCTCGCCGTCGCGGGTCAGGATCGGCTCGCCGCCGAGCATGTACCGCTTCATCCCGCTCGCCGACGTGTGGTCGTCGACGGTCAGCGTGCAGAGCACCGTGGCCGGCTCCTCCTCGCGCTGCTTGAGGTAGGCCTCCCGCCCGACGAAGTCGGCGGCCTTCACCTTGGGCCGCTGCATGCTCGCCTCGACGATGGTGCGCTCGGCGTCGAGCTCGAACCCGAACGCGCGGTAGCCCTTCTCGATCCGGCCGGTGGTGCCGTAGACGCCGATCCCGACCGGTACGGCGCCGTGCTCGCGGCCGGCCTCCAGCAGCATCGACCACAGCCGGGCGCCCTGCTCGATCGGCACGTAGAGCTCCCAGCCGAGCTCGCCGACGTACGAGATCCGGGAGGCGAGCACGCTCAGCGAGTCGACCTCGATCTCGCGGCAGGTGCCGAACCCGAAGGCCTCGTGGCTCACGTCGTCGGCGGTGAGCGAGGACAGGATGTCGCGGGCGCGCGGGCCCCACACCCCGATCGTGGTGTACGACGAGGTCAGGTCGACGACCGCGGCCGCGCCGTTCTCGTGGGCGAGGTCGGCGAACCGCTTCCTGTCGACCATCCCGTGCGCGCCGCCGGTGACCACCCGGAAGTGGTCGTGGCCCAGCCGCATCACGGTGAGGTCGGAGACGAAGCCGCCCTTGGCGTCGAGCATCGGGGTGTAGACGACCTTGCCGTTCGCGACGTTGCACTGCGCGACGCACGAGCGCTGCACGGTGTCGAGCGCGCCGGGCCCGACGACGTCGAAGACCGCGAACGCCGACAGGTCGACGATGCCGGCGGCGTCGCGCATCCGCAGGTGCTCGGCGTTGATGATCGGCGACCACCAGCGGGCGTCCCACTCGTGCTCGCGCGGCATCACCCGGTCGCCGTACTCCTCCAGCAGCGGGGCGTTCGACTCGTACCACATCGGGCGCTCCCACCCGGCGGCCTCGAAGAACACCGCGCCCAGCTCCTGCTGCGCGGCGTGCATCGGGGCCAGCCGCTGCGGGCGGTCGGTGAGGTACTGCTCGGACGGGTGCACGATCCCGTAGGTCTTGTTGAACGCCTCCCCCGTACGGGCCTGGATGTGTGCCTTGGTGCGCTGGTGCGGGTAGAACCGCGCGATGTCGGAGTGGGAGACGTCGATCTCGCTGTGACCGTGGGTCATCCACTCGGCCACCGCCCGACCGACGCCCGGACCCTCCTTGATCCAGACCGCCGCGGCGGACCAGAGACCGCGCACCTCGGGCGTCTCGCCGAGGACCGGCGAGCCGTCGGGGGTGAGCGAGAGCAGGCCGTTGATCGCGTAGCGGATCTCGGCGCCCTCCGCGCCCAGCAGGTCGGGCATCAGCTCGAAGGCCTGCTCCAGCTGCGGGTCGAAGTCGTCCTCGGTGAACGGGAGCTCGGTCGGCGACAGCTTGGCCGCGTCGATCGAGGGGATCTCGTCGGCGTCCATCAGGATCGGCCGGTGGGCGTAGGACCCGACCTCCATGTCGGCTCCGTGCTGCCGCTCGTAGCAGAACGTGTCCATGTCGCGCACGATCGGGATGGTGATCTCGCCCTCGAGGCCGCTCAGCTGGGGGCACGGGCCGACCGAGATCATCTGGTGCACCGCGGGCGTCAGCGGGATGTGCGCCCCGGCCATCTTCGCGATCCGCGGGCTCCACACGCCGCAGGCGATCACGACGGTCTCGGTCTCGATGTCGCCACCGGAGGTGCGGACCCGGGCGATCCGGCCGTCCTCGACGTCCATCCCCTCGACCTCGATGTTGGGTACGACGGTCAGCGCGCCGAGCTCCATCGCCCGCTCGCGCATGATCGTGCCGGCCCGTAGCGAGTCGACGACGCCGACGGACGGCGTCCAGAACGCACCGACGATCTGGTCGGTCTCGATGAACGGGACCTTCTCCTTGACCTGCTCCGGCGTGACCAGCTCCGCCTCGATCCCCCACGCCTTCGCGCTGGACATCCGGCGACGCAGCTCCTCCATCCGCTCCTCGGTGCGGGCCACCTCGAAGCCGCCGGGCTCGAGCAGGACGCCCATCTCCCGGTACTGCTCGACGGAGTCGAGCGTCAGGTCGGTGATCTCCCGGGAGTGGTCCACGGGGAAGATGAAGTTGGAGGCGTGGCCGGTCGACCCACCCGGGTTCGGCAGCGGCCCCTTGTCGATCTGCACGATGTCGCGCCAGCCGAGCCGGGCGAGGTGGTGCACGAGGCTGTTGCCGACGATGCCGGCGCCGATGACGACGACGCGTGCGGTGGCGGGGACAGTGGCCATTGGGGCCCTCCGAAGCTCAAACAATGTTGCGTATTATGCAACGCATTTCGTAATACAGAACAGCAACTAGGATCGCTCCGCCCCCAGCAGGTGTCAATCCCTGCCGGGGGCCGAGCGTGCAGAACGGTGTGGCTAGGCCGTCACTTCAGCCAGGCGTCGACCTTGTCCTGGTTCTCTTCGACCCACTTGGCGGCGGCGTCCTCGGGCGTCATGCCGTCCTGGGCGATGTAGGTCGAGACCGTGTTCTGGTCCTCGTTGGTCCAGTTGAAGTTCTTGATCAGGTCCACGGCCGGCGATCCGGACTCCGCGAACTCCGTCGAGATCAGCTTGTTCAGCGCGTACGGCGGGTAGTCGCAGTCGACCTTTGCCGCATCCGCGTCGCAGCCCTCTTCGTAGGGCGGCAGCTCGACACGTTGGAGGTCCATCTCGTTGAAGAACCACTGCGGCTCGTAGAAGTAGGCCAGCAGCGGCGTCTTGTTCTCCTCGGCCGACTTGAAGCCCTGGATCAGCGCCGCCTCGCTACCACCGACGACGACCTTGTAGTCGAGGTCGAGGTTCTTCACCAGCGCCTCGTCGTTGGTGACGTACGACGGGTCGCCGTCGAGCAGCTGGCCCTGGCCGTCGGACTCGGACGTCTCGAACATGTCGGCGTACTTGTTCAGGTTCTCCCAGTTCGTGATGTCCGGGTACTCCTCGACCATCCACGGCGGGACGTACCAGCCGATGATCCCGTCGTTGCCGGTGAGCCCGGCGTCCTGGACCGATCCCTGCTCGTCGATGTACTTCGCGATCAGGTCGGGGTGGCCCCAGTTCTCCACGATGGTGTCGATCGAGCCGTCGGCCATGCCCTGCCAGCCGACCTCCTCCTTCACCTCCGGGTATTCCACCTTGCACCCGTACTCCTGCTCCGCGACGGCCCCGATGACGTAGGCGTTCGAGACGTAGCCCGTCCACGGGTTGATCGCGATGGTGAGCTCTCCACAGTCGCTGCCACTCGAGTCCGCTTCTTCGATGTCGCCGTCGCCGCAGGCAGTGAGGCCGAGCCCCACGACCGCTGCGATGGCGACGTACGCGGTGCGGCGTCGTCCTCGTGCCATGCTTCTTCCTTTCCTCGCTCCGCGTCCGTCACGGAGAGTCTGTTTCTTCCTCATTGCGTCACCGCCCGTACCGGGCGGCGGCGTACCGCGCGATCCGGTCGAGCATGACCCCGAGCGCGGCGATGGCGATGCCGGCCGCGAGTCCCTTCCCGAACAGCTGGTCCTGGGAGAACCCGGAGACCACGATGTAGCCCAGGCTGCCGCCGCCGACCATGCCGCCGATGACCACCATCGACAGCACGTACAGCAACCCCTGGTTGGTGGCCAGCACCAGCGCCTCGCGGGACATCGGCAGCTGGACCTTGGAGATCATCTGCCAGGTGGTGCTGCCGCTGGCCCGCGCCGCCTCGACGGTCGTGGGAGAGACGCCCCGGATCCCGTCGGCGACCAGCTTGGTGGCGATCGGGACGGCGTACGCGACGGCGGCCGCGATGGCGGTGAACCGGCTGGCCGTGAAGAGCGCCAGCGCCGGGACCAGGTAGACGAACGGCGGGATCGTCTGGAACGCGTCGAGGAACGGCCTGATCGCCAGGTCGGCCTTTCGGTTGCGGCCCATGGCCACTCCGAGGACGACGGCGATCAGCATCACCAGAACGGTCGCGATGAGCGTCATCGCGAGGGTGATCATGGTGTCGTTCCACAGGCCGGTCCAGAAGATGATCGCCTCGCAGACCAGCGTGATCACGGCCGGGCGCCAACCGCCGAGGACGTAGGCCACGGCGAGCAGCACGAGCGCCATCACCCACCAGGGCGAGTCGCCCATCAGGTCCTGGAGCGGGTTGATGAACCACTCGGTGATGTTGTCCTTGAGCCAGATGGTGTAGGTGTCCGCCCAGCTCACGAACCAGTCGGTGAACTCGTTGATGTAGCGGGTCAGCTCGATGCCGCTGATGTACTTGAGGACCGGCGTCTCGCTGACGTCCGGGAACTCCGCGAAGCTCAGCTTGAACCGGGACAACCAGACGAAGAAGAGCACGGGCACGAGCAACAGCCCCATGAGCAGCCAACGACCGGCCTTGGTCAGGCGCGGCAGGCGCTGACCCTTGCCGGCGTCCTCGGTCGCCCATCGGGGCAGCCGCTCCAGCATGACCCCTGTGAACATCACTCCCGGGCCGCTCACCGATGCGACGTCCGTGCGGCCGGCGGACCGCTCGCTGGCCGCAGTGGTGGTGCGGTCGAGCATGATCGCCATCGCCACGATGGCCAGGCCGGCCACCGATGCGGCGCCGACGTTCTGGATCTGCAGGGCGGACACGACCGGCTTGCCGAGGCCGGGTCCGTTCACGAGAGCCGCGATCGTCGCCATCGACAGGGCGGCCATCATGCACTGGTTGATGCCCACGACGATGGTCCGCCGCGCCATCGGCAGCTGCACCTGCCGCAGCATCTGGCCGCGGGTCAGGCCCATCGACCGGGCCGCCTCGACCGTGGTCGGGGAGACCGTGCGGATGCCGTGCTCGGTGATCCGGACCAGCGGCGGCAGGGAGTAGATGAGCGTCAGCACGATCGCCGTGGCGGGGCCGATGCCGAAGAACAGCGCCATCGGCGCGAGGTAGCAGAACGGCGGGAAGGTCTGCATCACGTCGAGGACGGGCGTCACCACGGTGGAGACGGACTTCTTGCGCGCCATCCAGATGCCGATCGGGATGCCGATCAGCATGCAGAAGCCCACGGAGACCCCGGTGATGATCAGGGTGTCCATGGCGAACGACCACAGGTCGAAGATCCCGAAGAGCAACATGCAGCAGGTGACCAGGATCGTGTACCGCAGCCCCGCGAAGACGTAGGTCAGCCAGGCGGCGATGGCCACGACGCCGATCCAGCCGATCTCAGGGACCGGTCGCGGGAAGATCCCGACGCTGATCAGTCCTTGCAGCTTCTCGAAGGCCCAGTTCAGGAAGTCGCCGATCGTGCCCAGGACGCCGCCGAAGAACCAGTTGTCCTGACCCTCGAGCTGCACCCAGTCTCGGGCCTCGTTGAACTTTCGTTGCAGCTCGGTGGTGTCCTGCAGGGGCAGGGCCTTGGTGTTCTTGCCCTGGAGGGCGAAGAAGCCGATCAGCCAGAACACCAGGATCCCCAGGAGCTTCAGTCCGGTGTGGCGCTTCTTCCCGAGCTCGACGTACGGCTGCTCCTCCTTCGGCACCGCCTTGTCCGGTGGACCGGGTTGCCCCGACGGAGGGAGGGTGGTCGTGGTCATGTGGCGTCCTCCTCCGCGACCACGACCCGGAGAATGTCCTCGTCGTCGACGACCCCGACGATTTTGTCGCCATCGGCCACCCGGCACGGGCCATGGTTGTCGAGCACGACGCGGGCGGCGTCGCGCACGATCTGGCTGGACTGCAGCACCGGCCCCTCCATCTGGGAGGCGCCCTCGGGATCGCGCATCACCCACTTCAGGGTCAGCACGTGCGAGCGCGGTACGTCGCTGACGAAGTCGCGCACGTAGTCGTCGGCGGGTGCGGCAACGACCTCGTCGGGCGTGCCGACCTGGACGATCTCGCCGTCGCGCATGATCAGGATCCGGTCACCGAGCTTCAGCGCCTCGGCGAGGTCGTGGGTGATGAAGACCATGGTCTTGCCGACCTCCTGGTGGAGCCGGATGACCTCGTTCTGCATGTCGCGGCGGATCAGCGGGTCCAGCGCGGAGAACGGCTCGTCGAACATCATGATGTCCGGGTCCGCGGCCAGCGCCCGAGCCAGCCCGACCCGCTGCTGCATGCCGCCCGAGAGCTGGTCGGGGAAGTTGTTCTCGTAACCCGAGAGCCCCACGAGGTCGACCATCTCCTGCGCCCGGTTGCGTCGATCGCCCTTGTTCTCGCCGCGGACCTCGAGCCCGAAGCCGACGTTGTCGATGACCTTCCGGTGCGGCAGCAGGCCGAAGTGCTGGAAGACCATGGAGACCCTGCGCCGTCCGGGTGTCGAGCAGCGCCTTGTCCGACATCGCGGTGATGTCCTCGCCGTACAGCTGCACGGTGCCGGCGGTGGGCTCGATCAGCCGGGTGAGCAGGCGGACCAGGGTCGACTTGCCCGAGCCGGACAGGCCCATCACCACGAACACCTCACCGGGCGCGACGTCGAACCCGACGTCGCGGATGCCGACGACGTGGCCGGTCTTCTCCTGCAGCTCCTTGCGCGAGAGCTGGGCCTCGTCGGTCTGCATGATCTTGTCGGCCCGCGGCCCGAAGATCTTCCAGAGACCCTCGACGTGCACCGCTGGCGACTCCGTGCTCCGATCCGTCGTCACAGGCTCTTCGGTCGTAGTCATCCCGATTCCTTGCTGTTGCGGCTGTCGCCGGGTGGGTAGAGAGGATCTCCCGCGCGGAAGCGATAGAAGGGCACGCTGGCGGCGGGCAGGGGTGTGTTGCCGGCAATCAGGTCGGCCGCCTTCTCGGCGACCATCATCACCGGGGCATAGATGTTGCCGTTGGTGACGAAGGGGAAGACGGAGGCATCGACGACGCGGAGACCGTCGACGCCGTGGACCTTCATCGTGTCGGGATCGACGACGGCCATCTCGTCGACGCCCATCTTGGCGGTGCACGAGGGGTGCAGCGCGGTCTCCGCGTCGGCGCGCACCCAGTCGAGGATCTGCTCGTCGGTCTCGACCGCGTCGCCGGGCGAGAGCTCGCCGTCGTTGTACGGCGCGAACGCGGGCTGGTTGAGGATGTCGCGCGCTACCCGGACCGCCTCCACCCATTCGCGGCGGTCGTTGGCGGTGGTCAGGTAGTTGAACCGCATCGACGGGTGCTGCTTCGGGTCGCGCGACTTGATCCGCACGTAGCCGCGGGTATCGGCGTACATCGGGCCGATGTGCACCTGGTAGCCGTGGCCCTCGGTGGGCGCCGAGCCGTCGTACCGGATGGCGACCGGGAGGAAGTGGAACATCAGGTTCGGGTAGTCGACGTCGTCGTTGCTGCGAGCGAACCCGCCACCCTCGAAGTGGTTGGTCGCGCCCAGCCCGCGGCGGTGGACGAGCCACTGGTAGCCGATGCCCGGACGGCGGTGCCACTTCAGGCCGGGCGCGATCGACACCGGCAGCTTGGAGGCGTACTGGATGTAGACCTCGAGGTGGTCCTGCAGGTTCTCGCCGACGCCGGGGAGGTGGTGCACCACCGGGACGCCGTGCTGGGAGAGCAGCCCCTGGTCGCCGACCCCGGACAGCTGCATCAGCTGCGGGGTGTTGATCGCGCCGCCGCAGAGGACGACCTCGCCGGCGCTCGGCGGTACGGCGCAGCCGGCCGCCGTGCCGATAGTCGACGCCAACGGCCCGGGTGCCGTCGAACCGGATGCCGGTGACCATCGCGAGCGTCTCGATCGTCAGGTTCTTCCGGTCCCGGACCGGGTGCAGGTAGGCGCGGGCCGCGGACAGCCGGCGACCGCGGTAGACGTTGCGGTCGAAGCGCGCGAAGCCCTCCTGCCGGTAGCCGTTGACGTCGTCGGTGAGCGGGTAGCCGGCCTGCTGAGCGGCCTCGAAGAACGCCGCGAACAGCGGGTTCGTGGCGGGCCCGCGCTCGAGCTTGAGCGGCCCGTCGCCGCCCCGCCACTCGTCGGCGCCGGCCAGGCAGTTCTCCATCTTCTTGAAGTAGGGCAGGCAGTGGAGGTAGTCCCACTCCTTCATCCCCGGCTCGGCCGCCCAGCGCTCGTAGTCCATCGGGTTGCCGCGCTGGAAGATCATCCCGTTGATGCTGCTCGACCCGCCGAGCAGCTTGCCCCGCGCGTGGAACACCCTGCGGTCGTTGAGCTCCGGCTCCGGGTCCGTCTCGTAGCGCCAGTCGTAGAGCCGGCTGCCGATCGGGAACGGCAGCGCCGCCGGCATGTGGATGAACGGGTCGATCCGCCAGTCGGAGCGGCCGGCCTCGAGGACCAGGACCGTGGTGCTGGGATCGGCGGAGAGCCGGTTGGCGATGGCGCATCCGGCCGAGCCACCGCCCACGATCACGTAGTCGTATCTCCTCGCCTTGGCCATGGCCGCCGCCCTATCCCCGGAACCAGCGCTGCTCGGCGGGACGGATGTTGTGCCACACGTGCTTGGTCTCGCGGTACTCGTCAAGTCCCGCGGCGCCCAGCTCGCGACCGATGCCGGACTGCTTGTAGCCGCCCCACTCCGCCTGCGGCACGTACGGGTGGTAGTCGTTGATCCAGACCGTGCCCATCCGCAGCCGGCCGGCCACCCGCTGCGCCTTGCCGGCGTCCTGGGTCCATACCGCCCCCGCCAGCCCGTAGATGCTGTCGTTGGCGATCGCGACCGCCTCGTCCTCGGAACCGAACGTCTCGACGGTGAGCACCGGACCGAACGACTCGTCCTGGGTCACCGACATCGTCGAGGTGCATCGGTCGAGCACGGTGGGCAGGTAGTAGAAGCCGTCGGCGAGCGCCGGGTCGTCGGGGCGCCGGCCACCCGTCCGGAGTACGGCGCCCTCGGCGATCCCGGCCGCGACGTACCCCTCGACCTTGTCGCGGTGCGCGGCGCTGGTCAGCGGACCCGTCTCGGCCTTCTCGTCGAACGGCCCACCGATCCGGATCCGCCCGGCCCGCTCGACGAGCGCGTCGACGAACCGGTCGTGGACCGACTCCTCGACGATCAGCCGCGCGCCGGCCGAGCACACCTGGCCGGAGTGCAGGAAGACGGCGGTGAGGGCGAAGTCGAGCGCGACCTCGAGGTCGGCGTCGGCGAAGACGACGTTGGGGTTCTTGCCACCCAGCTCGAGCGCGATCCGTTTCACGGTGTCCGACGCCGCGGCCATGATCCGCTTGCCGGTCTCGAGGCCACCGGTGAACGAGACCAGGTCGACGCGCGGGTCGGTGGACAGCGGCGCGCCCGCCTCGGCGCCGGTGCCGAGCACCAGGTTGCCGACCCCGGCCGGAAGCCCGGCCTCCTCGAGCAGCCGCATCAGGTGGATCGCGGAGTGCGGGGTGAGCTCGCTCGGCTTCAGGACGAACGTGTTGCCCGCGGCCAGGCACGGGGCGACCTTCCACGAGACCTGGAGGAGCGGGTAGTTCCACGGGGTGATCAGGCCACAGACGCCGACCGGCTCGTGCACGATCCGGCTGACCACGTCGGGATTGCCGGTGTCGACCACGCGACCGGCGTCCTCGGCGGCCACCCTGCCGAAGTGCCGGAACACCGAGACGACGTCGGCGACGTCGTACTCGCCCTCGACGAGCCGCTTGCCGGTGTCGAGCGACTCCATCCGGGCGATGTCCTCGGTGTCCCGCTCCAGCAGGTCGGCGACCTTGAGCAGCAGCGCGCCGCGCTCGTGCGAGGGCGTGGTCGGCCAGGGGCCCTCGTGGAAGGCCCGGTGCGCGGCCGCGACGGCGCGCTCGGTGTCCTCCGGGCCGCCCTCGTCGACCTCGGCGACCAGGGTCCCGTCGGCCGGGCAGCGGATCTCCCGGCGGGCCTTTGTGGACGCGCCCACCCACGTGCCGTCCAGGTAGAGCTCAGCCATCGGCGGTTCCCTGTCTCCACAACCCCGATGTTGCGTATGTCGCAACCAATCGCTCGACGCGCAACCGGTCGTGTGATTTGAGAATGATGTGACCGGGGCTCCGCGTCAAGGAGGGTCCGGATCTGTCACCGAGCCGTGACTCAGGCTCACGGCCCGTCCGGATAGCGCTGTGCATGCTCGACCGCCCGTCGCACCCGACTCGGCAGCGTGGAGTCGAAGGACTCCTCGCGCAGCGCCTTCATCAGCGAGACGCACATGCCGATCAGCACCAGCATGAACGGTGCGGCCAC
The DNA here is from genome assembly GCA_963813615.1 of uncultured Actinomycetota bacterium. Classification (GTDB taxonomy): domain Bacteria; phylum Actinomycetota; class Actinomycetes; order Propionibacteriales; family Nocardioidaceae; genus Nocardioides. The sequence goes on along the minus strand of CAWFAE010000014.1, from coordinate 33,470 downwards.
CAGGATCACCAGGGTTTGTAGCGCCTGCAGTCCGCCCTCACCCGCCCAGAGGAGGACCGCGGCCACGGCGCCGGTGGCGACGCCCCAGAAGATGATGAGGTGCCGCTTCGGATCCTCCGTGCCGTGCTGGCTGAGCATGCCCATCACGATCGAGGCGGCGTCGGCCCCGGTCACGAAGAAGATCGCGATCAGGAACACCGCCAGTGCCACCGTGATGGCGCCGAGCGGGAACTCGCGCAACGTGTCGAAGAGCGACGCCTCGAGGGCAATGCCCCCGTCATCGTTCAGCGGGGGCGACCAGCCCTCGTTGAGCTGGAGGTCGATCGCCGAGCCGCCCAGGATCGCGAACCAGATGAACGAGACGAGGCTCGGAACCACGATCACGTAGATCACGAACTGGCGGATCGTCCGGCCCTTCGAGATCCGGGCGATGAACATCCCGACGAAGGGCGTCCAGGAGATCCACCAGGCCCAGTAGAAGATCGTCCAGCCGCTGAGCCAGGTGCTCGCCTCGGCGTCGTAGACACCCGTGTTGAACGACATCGAGGGCAGCTGGGTCAGGTAGTCGCCCATGGTCGTGGTGAACGTGCCCAGGATGAACACGGTCGGTCCGACCACGAACAGGAAGAACACCAGGAGGGCCGCGGCAATGGCGTTCGCGTTGGAGAGGTACTTGATGCCGCGCTCGACACCCGAGACGGCGGAGAGCACGAAGCAAGTGGTAAGCACCGCGATCACGGCCACGGCCAGGGTCTTGTCGCCGCCACCCTCACCGAACACGTCGTCGATGCCACCGGTGATCTGCAGCGCGCCCAGGCCGAGCGAAGTGGCCGAGCCGAACAGCGTGGCGAAGATCGCGATCACGTCGATCGCCTTGCCGGGGCCTTCGGACGAACGGCGACCGAGAAGCGGTCGGAACGTCGCGGAGATGGTGTTGCCGTAGCCCTTGCGGTAGGCGAAGTAGCCGATCGCCAGCCCGATCACGGCGTACATCGCCCAGGGGTGGAAGCCCCAGTGGAAGTAGGTGTACTGCATCGCCTTCTCGGCCGCCTCGGCGCTGCCCGCCTCTCCTTCTCCCAATGGCGGGGCGTTGAGGTGAGTGAGTGGCTCGGCGACGCCCCAGAACATCAGGCCGATGCCCATGCCGGTCGCGAACATCATCGAGACCCACGAGAACGTCGAGAACTCGGGCTCGCTGTCGTCGGGACCCAGCTTGAGGTTGCCGTAGCGGGAGATGGCCAGGTAGGCAGAGAACAGCACGAAGCCGGCGCTGGTCAGCACGAACAGCCAGCCGAAGTTGCCGGTCACCCAGGTCAGCGCCTCGGTGGTCTCCTCGCCCATCTGCTCCGGCCAGACCGCCCCGATGATGACGAAGGCTGCGGCAAGCGCGGCGGCGACGCCGAACACGACCTTGTCGATCGGCACGTTCTCACCCGAAGGCGTCTCTGGCTCTGCCTGAGGTTCCTTGATGTCGGTCATCCGGTTGCTCCGTTTCTGGAGAGGGCCGCCCGATGTGGCCGGGCCGGAATGGGCGTTGCGTATGACGCTGCCGTGGTGCTTCACTCACAACACATCAGCACCGATGCTGTGTGATCGCGGTCACACAGTCAAGGGCCGCCCGGTCCTGTCGTGGTCAGCGCTGCCCCCAACCGAGCCGGTGCGAGACCTCGGCAGCAGCCTCGACCAGCGGCGGGATGATCTCGTCGATCCGCTCCTCGGTGAGACGGAACGTCGGGCCGGACACACTCATCGATGCAATCACGTCGCCGTGCGCGTTGTGGATGGGGGCAGCGATCGCCGCGAGCCCGACCTCGAGCTCGTCGACGGCAACGGCGTACCCCTGCTCGCGCACCTGGGCCAGCTCCTTGCGGAGCTTGTCTCGCGTCGTGATCGTGGTGTCGGTGTAGGCCTGCAGCCGGCCGAGCATCTCGCCCAGCTGGTCGTCGTCCAGGCCGATCAGCAGCACCTTGCCGTTGGCCGTGGCGTGCAGCGGGATGTGCTGGCCCACCCAGTTGTGCGACTGCAGCGCCGAGGAGCCGGCGACCTGGTCGAGGTAGAGCGCCGAGCGGTCCGCCAGCACCGAGACATTGACGGTCTCCCCGGTGTCGGCTGCGAGCTTGCGCGAGATCGGGCGGGCCTCCTGCACCACGTCGAGGCGGGCCGTGGTCGCGCCGGCCAGTCGCAGCAGCCCGATGCCGAGGCGGTACTTCCCGCGGCCGTCGATCTGCTCGACCAGTCCGTGCGACTCCAGCGTCGCCACCAGCCGGAACGCGGTCGACTTGTGCACCTCGAGCGCGGCGGCGAGGTCGGTGACCCCGGCCTCCCCGGACCGGGCCAGCGTCTCCAGGATGGTCAGCGCGCGGTCCACCGACTGCACGCTCGAGCCATTCTGGTTGCTCATGACGCAACAGTAGAGCGTATTGAGAGGCGGTCTGGATAGTCCCTCAGCGGAAGACGACGGTGCGGTGGCCGTTGAGGAAGACCCGCGACTCGGCGTGCCAGCGCACGGCGTGGGAGAGCACCCGGGCCTCGACGTCGCGGCCGGCGGTGACCAGCTGGTCCTGGTTGAACGAGTGGTCGACGCGAACGACGTCCTGCTCGATGATCGGGCCCTCGTCGAGCTCGCCGGTGACGTAGTGCGCGGTGGCACCCACCAGCTTCACGCCGCGGTCGAAGGCCTGGTGGTAGGGCTTCGCGCCCTTGAAGCTCGGCAGGAACGAGTGGTGGATGTTGATCGCCCGACCGGACAGCTCGGCGCACAGGTCGTCGGAGAGCACCTGCATGTAGCGGGCCAGCACCACCAGGTGGATGCCGTGCTTCTCGACCAGCTCGCGGAGCTGGTCCTCGGCCTGCGGCTTGGTCTCCGGGGTCACCGGGATGTGCACGAAGTCGAGGCCGTGGGCCCGCGCCAGCGGCTCGGCGTCGAGGTGGTTGGAGACCACGGCCGGGATCTCGATCTGCAGCGAGCCGGTGCTGTAGCGGAACAGCAGGTCGTTGAGGCAGTGCAGGTGCTTGGAGACCATGATCAGGGTGCGGTACGGCGCCCGCGCGTCCCACAGCTCGAAGGTCATGTCGAACTTCGCGGCGACGTCGGCGAAGCTGCGGCGGAGCTCCTCGGCGCTGACCATGTCGGCGCCGGTGCCGGGCACCACGAAGTCGATGCGCATGAAGAACCGGCCGGTGAGCCGGTCGCCGAACTGCTGGCTCTCGACGATGTTGCCGCCGTGGCCGACCAGGAAGCCGGAGACCGCGTGCACGACGCCCGGCCGGTCGGGGCAGGTGAGGACCAGGACGTAGTCGCCCGACGGCGCGGTGGCGCGGGGCGTCTCCTCGAACGGGGCGAGCGACATGTCAGGTCAGTCCCCCAGCTCGGCGCGGCGGCGGACGACGTACTCCTCGAGCTCCTGGCGTACGCCGTCGTCGAGCGGCGGCGGCTCGTAGGCCTCGAGCTTCTCGCGGTAGATCGTCTCGGCGCGCGCAGTGGCGTCGGCGCCGCCGTTGCGCATCCAGCGCTCGTAGTTCTCCGAGGACGACAGCATCGGCCGGTAGAAGCAGGTGCGGAACCGCTCCATGGTGTGCATCGCGCCGAGGAAGTGGCCGCCGTGCCCGACCTCCTCGTGGGCACCGAACGCCATCGACTCCTCGTCGATCTCCAGCGGGGTGAACTCGGCCTGCAGCATCTGCAGGATCTCGACGTCGACGATGAACTTCTCGTAGCCGGCGACCAGGCCGCCCTCGAGCCAGCCGGCGGAGTGCATCACCCAGTTGGCGCCGGCCAGGAACGTCGGCAGCATCGTCATCAGCGCCTCGTAGCCCGCCTGCGCGTCCGGGACCTGCGAGGAGGTGAGGCCACCACCGGTACGGAACGGCAGGCCGAAGTGCCGGGCGATCTGGCCGGTGCACAGCAGCCCGATCCCGGACTCGGGGGTGCCGAAGGTCGGCGAGCCCGACTGCATGTCGATGTTGGAGAGGAACGACCCGAAGATCACCGGAGCGCCAGGCCGGATCAGCTGCGACAGCGCGATGCCGGACAAGGCCTCGGTGATCTGCTGCACCAGCGCGGCCGGGATCGTCACCGGCGACATCGCGCCCATCAGGATGAACGGCGTCAGCACGACGGGCTGCGCCGGCCGAGGAGTACTCGAACTGCGCCTCGAGCATCCGGTCGTCCCAGCGCAGCGGCGAGTTGCAGTTGATCAGCGAGATCGACGCCGGGGTCTCCTCGATCTTCTCCCGCCCGCCGAACAGGATGGAGCCCATCGCGATGGTGTCAGCGGCATTGACGCCGGAGACCACGTTGCCCATGTAGATCTTGTCGGTCAGCGTCTGCAGCGCGTAGGTCATGTCGAGGTGCCGGCTGTCGAGCGGGGTGTCGTTGGGCTCGCAGATCACCCCGCCCGCCGAGTCGAGCACCGGGAACGACTGGGCGAGCTTGGTGAAGTTGCGGAAGTCGTCCATGGTCGCGTCGCGGCGCACCTCGCCCTGGCGCACGAACGGCGGACCGTAGACCGCGCCGAACGCCATCGCGTCGCCGCCGATGTGGATCGAGTGCTCCGGGTTGCGGGCCTGGACGTCGAACTCGGCGGGCGCCTTGGCCACCTGCTCGAGCACGAAGTCGGGGTCGAGGAAGACCGTGTTGTCCTCGACCTTCTGCCCGGCCTGCGCGAACAGGTCCAGCGCGCGCTGGTCCATGAACTCCACGCCGATCTCGGTCATCAGCCGCCGCCAGCCGCGGTCCAGGGTCGCCATCGCGTCCTCGGACAGGATCTCGTAGCGGGGCATCCGGTTGTGGAACATCGCGCCTCCTTGACGTCTACTCTTCGGCATCCTAGCCTCATGTTGTGGGACAGCGGTTCCACATCATGGAACAGTCGGTCCGATCGGAGGGGAACGCCATGGCCAGCGCGAACACCGGCACCCAGGCGATCGACCGCGCCGCCCTGCTGGTCGCCACGGTCGTGCGCGCCGACGAGCCGCTCTCCTTCGGCGAGCTGCAGGACGAGTGCGGGCTGCCGAAGTCGACGACCTCGCGCCTGCTCACGGCCCTCGAGCGCACCGAGCTGCTGGAGCGCAACGGCGCCGGCACCTACGTCGCAGGCCCGCTGTTCTGGCTGTACGCGACCCGCCACGACCCGTGGGACGAGCTGGTCCGGCTTGCCACACCGACGCTCGAGAAGATCGGCGCCGACACCGGCGAGACCGTGAACCTGTCGGTGGCCCGCGGCGACCGGGTGGTCCAGGTCGCGCAGGTCGACTCGACGTACCTCCTCGGCACCCGCGACTGGACCGAGGTCGACGTGCCGGCGCACTGCTCGGCGCTCGGCAAGGTGCTGCTCGCCTACGGCGTGCTCGACCTGCCGATCGGGGAGCTGGAGCCGCTCACGCCCGCCACGGTCACCGACCGCCACGAGCTGCGGCGCCAGCTCGAGCAGGACCGACGGCGGGGGTACTCCAGCACCATCGACGAGCTCGAGATCGGGCTCACCGGTGTGGCCGCGCCGCTGCGCGGGAGCGGTGGAGAAGTCGTTGCGGCACTGGGCATCTCGGGTCCCAGCCCGCGACTGGTGGACCGGCGCGACGAGGTCGGCCGACTGTTGAACGACCGAGCGGAGCAGCTGTCCCGGCTGCTGCGCCGGCGAACGAGAAATGAGGGCGTGGCATGACACCCGAGGAGATCCTGCAGGGGCTCTACGACGAGACGCTGGTCGGCAACGCCCCCCGCGTCCTCGAGCTCACCCATGAGGCGCTGGGCATGAGCATGGAACCCCAGTCCCTGCTCTTCGACGCGCTGATCCCGTCGCTGGAGGAGGTGGGCGCCCGCTTCGAGCGCGGCGACTTCTTCGTGCCGGAGATGCTGATCGCCGGGCGCGCGATGGCCGGCGCGATGGAGGTGCTGCGACCGCTGCTCGCCGAGACCGGCGTCGAGACCGTCGGCAAGTTCCTGATGGGCACGGTCAAGGGCGACGTCCACGACATCGGCAAGAACCTCGTCAACATCATGCTCGAGGGTGCCGGGTTCGAGGTCATCGACCTCGGCGTCCAGGTGGCGCCGGAGAAGTTCGTGGACGCGATCAACGAGCACCAGCCCGACATCGTCGGGTTCTCGGCGTTCCTCACCACCACGATGCCGATGTTCAAGGCCAACATGAACGCCCTGCAGAAGGCCGGCCTCCGCGACTCGGTGATCGTGATGGTCGGCGGCGCACCGGTCACCCAGGAGTACGCCGACGCGGTCGGCGCCGACGGCTATGCCGCGGACGCCTCCGCGTGCGTCAAGCGGGCCAAGTCGCTGCTCAACGAGCGCCGGGCCAAGGTTCCCGCATGAGGCACACGGTCATCCGCTCGGCCAGCCGCGAGGTCACGATCGGCCGCGACAAGCCGTTCTGCGTCATCGGCGAGCGGATCAACCCCACCGGCCGGCGGATCTTCCAGGACCAGCTCAAGGCCGGCGACATGTCCGCGATCGAGCGCGACGTGAAGGCCCAGGTCGAGGGCGGCGCCGACGTGCTCGACGTCAACATGGGCGTGCCGCTCGTCGACGAGGCCGAGCTGCTGGCCAAGGCGATCACCATGATCCAGGGCCTCACCGACCTGCCGATCTGCATCGACTCCTCGGTCGTCGAGGCGCTCGAGGCCGGGCTCTCGGTCTACCAGGGGCGGGCGCTGGTCAACTCGATCACCGCCGAGGACGAGCGGATGGAGCAGATCCTGCCGCTGGTCAAGAAGTACGACGCTGCCGTCATCGCGCTGCCCAACGACGAGGACGAGATCCCGATGGAGCCGGACAAACGGCTCGACCTGGTGAAGAAGATCGTCAACGTCGCGACCACGGAGTACGGCATCGCGATGGAGGACATCGTGATCGACCCGCTGGCGATGCCGATCGGCGCCGACACGACGAACGCCGTCGCCACGATGGAGACGATGCGCCGGATCCGCGACGAGTTCGACCTGAACATGACCTGCGGCGCCTCCAACGTCTCCTTCGGGATGCCGGACCGGCACGGGCTGGGCGCCGCGTTCCTGCCGATGGCGATGACCTCCGGGCTGACCAGCGCGATCATGGACGCCCGCACCCCGCAGATCGTCGAGTCGGTGCGCGCCGCCGACCTGCTGCTCGGCAACGACGAGTGGGGGATGGCCTGGATCGCGGCCCACCGGGCGAAGCAAGCCACGTGAGCACTCCGTGACCTCCGACTTCCCGGAGCTGGCTCGGGAGGGACTGCTCGCGCCGTCAGGCAGCACGGAGCAGACCCACGACGGCACCGGCCGGGTCGACCTGGCGTTCACCGTCGAGGCCAAGGACGCGCCGCCCACCACCCGGTCTGTCCGGGTGCCGCCCGGCGTCACCGTCTTCGACTCGGCGTCCTGGAACGGCATCGCGATCGACTCCACGTGCGGCGGCCACGGCACCTGTCACAAGTGCAAGGTGCGGGTCGCCCCGGCCGGCCCGGTCAGCCGGCACGACGAGCGCACGTTCACGCCGGCCCAGCTGGAGGCGGGCTGGCGGCTGGCCTGCCTGGCCCAGGCCACGAGCAACCTCGCGGTCGACGTACCTCCGCTGACCACCCGGCCCAAGGCGGCCACCGTGGGCGTCGGGCGGCAGGTGATCCTGCGTCCGGCCGTGCAGAAGCGGTACGTCGAGCTCGACGAGCCGACCCTGGCCGACCAGCGCACCGACCTGGCCCGGCTGCTCGACGCGATCGACGACCTCGAGCCCACCTGCGACCTCGCCGTACTCCGCCGGCTGCCGAAGGTGCTGCGCGAGGCGGACTTCAAGGTCACCGCCGTGGTCGTCGACGAGGACCTGATCGACATCGAGCCCGGCGACACCTCGACGGTGCGGTACGCCGTGGCGTTCGACCTCGGCACCACCACCGTCGTCGCCACGCTCCTCGACGTGGAGACCGGCACCCCTGTCGCGGTCGCGTCGATGCTCAACAAGCAGCAGCCCTACGGCGGCGACGTGATCACCCGGATCAGCGCCACCATGATCGACCCCGACACCCTCGGCCGGCTGCAGGAGGCGGCCGCGGCCACCCTGCGCGAGCTCACCGAGCAGGTGTGCCAGGAGGCCGACGTCGACCCGGCGCACGTCTACGAGGTGGCGCTCGCGGGCAACGCCACGATGACCGCGCTCGCGCTCGGCATCGACCCCGAGCCGCTCGGGGTGGCGCCGTTCGTGATGTCGACCGCGACGCCGCCGACGGTGCTGGCGTCGGAGCTCGGGCTCGCCGTACACCCTCGGGCGCGGGCCGCGATCTTCCCCTCGCTCGGTGCGTACGTCGGCGGCGACATCGTCGCCGGGATGCTCGCCACCGGCATGGACCGGGACAAGCGCACCCGCCTCTTCGTCGACGTCGGCACCAACTGCGAGATCGTGCTGTCCGACGGCGACACCGTGCTCGCGACCGCGGCGCCGGCCGGGCCGGCGTTCGAGGGCGGCGCGATCCGGTGCGGAATGCGCGCCGCCGACGGCGCCATCGAGGTCGTGAAGCTGGGCGACTCCGACAACCCCGTCGAGCTGGGCGTGATCGGCGACGTCGAGCCGCGCGGCCTCTGCGGGTCGGGGCTGGTCGACGTGGTCGCCGAGCTGGTGCGGCTCGGGCTGCTCGACTCCTCGGGCCGGTTCGTGCCGGACCACGTGGCCGCCGAGAAGGTGCCCGCGCTCTCCGGCAGGCTGACCCGGATCGGCGAGGAGCGGGTGTTCGTGCTGCACTCGCCCCACCCGGAGGCCGATCCCTCGGAGACCGTCTACCTGTCGCAGCGCGACGTCCGCGAGCTGCAGTTCGCGAAGGCCGCGATCTCCACGGGCTGGACGCTGCTGCTCGAGCAGCTCGGCCTCCAGCACGACGACGTACAGCAGGTGCTGCTGGCCGGGTCGTTCGGCTCCTACCTCTCCCCCGCCGCCGCGGTCCGGATCGGGCTGGTGCCGCAGCTGCCGGTGCTGCGCATCGTCTCTGCCGGCAACGTCGCCGGCGAGGGGGCGAAGATGGCCCTGCTGTCGGTGCGCGAGCGCGCCGGCGCCAACGCGCTGCTGGAGGAGGTGGAGTATGTCGAGCTCAGCGATCGCCCGGACTTCAACGACCGTTTCGTCGAGCAGCTCGCCTTCAACGGTGACGGCCGCATCGCGCTGATCGCCTGCGGCGCGCTCTCGCAGCCGGCTGCCGACCTGGTCGCCGCGCACGGCTGGCCGGTCGACGTACACCCACTGCCGCCGCTGCTGCACAACCAGCCGCACCTGATCGCCGACGAGGTCCGCACCCTGGCCACCAGCCTGCTGGTCTCCGGCAGCCGGGTCGTCATCGGCTACGCCGACTGCGGCACCTACGGCGCCCTCGACGAGGTGTGCCGCGACCTCGGTCTCGAGCGGCTCCCGGGGCTGCACTGCTACGACGTGTTCGCAGGCCCCGACCGGCTGGCCCAGTTCTTCGAGGAGCAGCCCGGCACCTACGTGCTCACCGACTTCCTGGTGCGCTCGTTCTCCCGGACCGTGGTGCGGGAGCTCGGCCTGGACCGCTACCCCGAGCTGCGCGACGACTACTTCGGCTCCTACACCCGCGTCGTCTGGCTGGCCCAGCAGCCCGACCCCGAGCTGCGCCGGCTCGCCGACGAGGCCGCGGCGACCGCTCGGCCTGCCGCTGACCGTCGTCGAGACCGGGAACGACGGCCTCGAGCGCGCCCTCGCCGACCTGGTGCGCTAGCTGAAGACGCTGTAGCCGCCTGGTCCGACCAGGAGGCCCACGACGATCAGCACGATGCCCCAGAGCATCTGGCCCTTGAAGAGCTGGAAGATGCCGGCGATGACGAGCACGACAGCGATGAGCCACAAGATGAACAGCATGGCTGCCGGTGCCCCGTGCCGACCGGCACACACTCAGAGCACTCCTTAGTGCTCGAGCCGGCGCAACCAGTCCTGGCGCCACGCCTCGGTCTCCGCGACCTGGTTGAACGTGTAGACGTGCAGCCCGTCGACCTTGGCCTCGGGTTCGCCGACCGAGGGCGCGCACTTGGTCAGGAAGCTCTCGCCGGTGAACCCGCCCGGCGCGACCAGGCGGGTCATCAGGCCCTTCTGCTTGGAGAGGAAGCGGGTCGAGTCGCCGACGCCGATCTTGGTGGCCATGCCGAGCAGCTTGCTCCGGTCGACCGGTCCGGGAAGCCCGAGCAGCAGCGGCAGCGTGATGCCGCGCAGCCGCATCCGGTGCACCCAGTCCTTGATGACGCCGGGGTCGAACGTCAGGTTGCTGACGACGTACGTCGCGTGCTTGCGCTTGTCCCACATCGACTGGATGGTCAGGTCGTCGTTGATCGTCGGGTGGCTCTCGGGGTAGCCGGGCACGCCCACGTCCTTGAAGGGACTGCCCATCGCGGTCAGGTCCTCGAGCATGCTCAGCGCGTCGGGATAGTCGCCGACCGTCTGCGCGTCGCCGCCCGGGACGAACACGTTGGTCACCCCGGCCGCGGTCAGCCGCTCGACCAGCTCGGTCAGCTCGGACCGGCCGCTCACCATCCGCGCGGCCAGGTGCGGCACCACGTCGTACCCCTGCGCGGTGAGGCTCTCGGCCAGCTCGACGGTGCGATCCAGGCCCATGGACGGGGAGGCGGTGATGGTGACCGGGATGTCCGTGGGGACGGACTCGACGATCTTCGCCTCGACGGTCGCGGTGGGCAGCACCTCGTAGCGGGCGTGCCGAAGGAGGCGCCGTATCGCCTCGCGGTCCTTGTTGCGCATCGTGCTACCTAGTTTCGTGATACGCGCCGACAGCGGAACAGGCTACTCCCGCGCCGGACCGTTTGAACAGAGCGAGATTCCGGCCGGCGGGCGTCGCTCAGACGTCGGTGCTCCACGCATCGTTGAGCACCGCGCGATGCGTCGGCGCCGCCTGCTCGTAGACCCGCTTGCCCTTCGCGGTCAGGCAGACGAAGACGCCGCGGCGGTCGTCGGAGCACATGCTCCGCTTGACCAGCCCGTCGCGCTCCAGGCGGGCCACCGCCCGGGACAGCGCGCTCTGGCTGAGGTGGATGTCACCGGAGAGGTCGTTCATCCGGTAGTTGTCGCACTGGGCGTCGACCAGGCGGTCGAGGGTCTCGAACTCGCTGAGCCCGATCTGGTGCTGGTCCTGGAGCGCCTTCTCGAGGGCGCCGGTGACGACGGCGTGGCGGTCGAGCAGCGTCGCGCCACTCCTCGATCAGACCGGCTCGACCCATGGCCGCACAATAGCTCTCGAACGACGTGAATGCAAACACATTAATTGCGCTTGCATTCAATGCATGTGCATGGAAGTGTACGGCGAGTGACTTCACCAACCACTCACGGTTCTCCCTCCACCACGAGCTCCACGAGCTGGAGCCCCCGCATCTGGGCGATGCTGATCACCCTCTGCATCGTGCTCTTCCTCGACGGCCTCGACGTCTCGATGATCGGTGTGGCCCTGCCCTCGATCGGCGCCGAGCTCGACCTCACCACGTCCTCCCTGCAGTGGCTGGTCAGCGGCTACGTCCTCGGGTACGGCGGCCTGCTGCTGCTCGGCGGCCGCACCGCCGACCTCTTCGGCCGCCGCAAGGTCTTCCTGATCGCGCTGGCCGTCTTCGCCATCGCCTCGCTCGCCGGCGGACTGGTCAGCAGCGGACCGCTGCTGATCGCCACCCGCTTCATCAAGGGCCTGGCGGCGGCGTTCACCGCACCCACCGGACTCTCGATCATCACGACGAACTTCGCCGAGGGCCCGGCCCGCAACCGGGCGCTGTCGATCTACACCGTGTTCGGTGCGGGTGGCTACTCGTCCGGCCTGCTCTTCGGTGGCCTGATGACCGGCGTCGGCTGGCGCTGGACGTTCCTGCTGCCGGTGCCGATCGCACTGGCCGCGCTGGCCGCCGCCTTCGTGCTGCTGCCCAAGGACAAGCCCGCCGAGGAGGGCGGCCACGACCTCGCGGGCGCGGCACTCTCCACCGGCGCGATGCTGCTGCTCGTCTACACGGTCGTCACCGCGCCGGACGTGGGCTGGACCTCGGCCCGTACCGTCGGCTCGTTCGTCCTGGTGGCCGCGCTGGTCGCGGGATTCGTCTTCGCGGAGAGCCGGGTCAAGCACCCGCTGATCCGGCTGGGCATCCTGCGCAAGCCGTCGCTGGTGCGGGCCAGCCTGGCCATCGTCGCGGTGGCCGGCTCCTACTTCAGCTGGCAGTTCATCGTGACCCTGTACCTCCAGGACACGCTGGGCTGGTCGCCGCTGAAGCTGGCGCTCGCGCTGCTGCCGGTCGGCCTGATGGTCGCCGCGTCGTCGGTGTTCTCCGACAAGCTGGTCAACCGGTTCGGCACCACCCGGATCATCGGGGTCACGATGGCGGTGATGGCGGTGGGCTACCTGCTGTTCCTCCGCCTCGACACCTCGCCGTCGTACCTCACGATGCTGCTGCCGGCGCTGCTGCTGATCGGCGTCGGCTGGATCGGGTTCCCGGCGATCAACATCCAGGCGACCGCCGGCGTCGACGACGACGAGCAGGGCCTGGCGGCCGGCGTGCTGCAGACCTCGATGCAGGTCGGTGCCGCGATCGTGCTGGCCGTCACCACCGCGATCATCACGTCGGGCACCGAGGGCGCCGCCACGCCCGCGGACGTGCTCGACGGCTTCCGGCCCGGGCTGGTGTTCGGAGCCGCGGTCTCGATCGCCGGCGCGCTGGTCGCGCTCCTCGCGCTGAGGCCACGGCGCCGTACGGCCGACGAGCCGGAGCCGATTGTGGAGCCGGAGCCGGAGCTCGCGTCCGAGGCCGCCTGACGGCTTCTTCTCGGGAAGGGCGGGTGCCCCGCGGCCCTCGGGTCGCGGGGCATCGCGCGTCTGGGTGCACAATGCCTCATGGCAGCGCGACGCTCGCGGGTGCTCGGGCTGGTTCTGGTCGTGCTCGCTGCAGCCGCACTTGGCGTCGTCCTGTGGAAGACCGCCGGCGACTCACCCGCCGAGCCCGCGAGCGAAGCCGAGGCCTCCCTCGAGTGCATGCCGATGGGGGGCGAGGTCGACACGGTTCAGGAGCTGGACAAGTTCGCCCGGACGGTTCGAGGATCCCCCGAGTTCGCGGGTGGGGACGTCGGGGCCAGCACGCGGCTGCAGGACGGCCGGCAGCTCTTCGTCTTCGGCGACACGCTGCGCGGCGAGGGCTTCGACGGCGACAAGTTCGTCCGCAACTCCATGCTGGTCGTCTCGAAGAGCTGTGCGCAGGTGGTGCTGCCAGAGGACCGCGGCGCGATCATTCCGAACCGCGAGGACGGCGTCGGCTACTGGCCGATGTCGGTAGTCAGGATCGAGTTCCCGACGTTCGACCTGGTCGGCATCTCGGCGCAGCGGGTTCGCTCCACCGATGACCAGAGCGCGGGTGTGTTCGCGTTCGAGATCCTCGGCCCGTCGCTGGCCACCTTCGTGGTGAAGAGGGGCCAGACCCCTCAGCTGCTCGACCAGGTCGACATCGGTCGCGACGTGGCGGACCCGTCCCGCCCGATGTGGGGCGCGGCCACGGCGTACGAGGACGCCCTGGGTCTACGTCTACGGCACCGCGCGCCCGCGCGACGCGACCACCGGCGGCTTCTCGCTCCGCGCCGCGCGGGTCCGGCCGGACGACGTCCTGGACACCGGGGCCTGGCGGTACTGGGACGGACGCTCGTGGCAGCGGAAGGCCTCGGCGGCCGCCGTACTGATCCCGCCGCAGGGCGGGGTGTCCCAGACGCTCAGCGTCTTCCACCAGGGCAAGCACTGGTACGCCGTCAGCAAGCGCGACGAGGTGCTCGGCACCGACCTGACGCTGTGGCGGGCGCCATCGCCCACCGGACCGTTCGAGATCCTCGAGGTCGCGGCCCAGATCCCGTCCGACGCCGCCACCGGCACCCTCCGCTACCTGCCGCTCGCCCATCCGGAGCTGCTCCCCCAGCCCGGGACCGTCGTGGTCAGCTACAGCCAGAACAACACCGACTTCCAGGCCGTCGAGGACGACCCGAGGATCTACCGTCCGCGCTTCCTGAGGGTGTCGCTCCAGCCGAAGTGACCGATGCCCCGCGGCCGGGCGGCCGCGGGGCATCGTTGATCTGGCGGTCAGCCGAGGTCGAACCGGTCGAGCTCCATGACCTTGACCCAGGCGGCAACGAAGTCCTTGACGAACTTCTCCTGCGCGTCGTCGGCGGCGTAGACCTCGGCCAGCGACCGGAGCACCGAGTTCGACCCGAACACCAGGTCGACGGCGGTCGCGGTCCACTTGACCTCGCCGCTGGCGAGGTCGCGGATCTCGAAGACGTTCTCGGTGGACTCCGAGGTCTTCCACTCCGTGCCGGGGGCGAGCAGGTTGACGAAGAAGTCGTTCGTCAGCGACTCGCTGCGGTCGGTGAGTACGCCGTGCGGCGCGCCCCCGACATTGGTGCCGAGTGCCCGCATGCCGCCCACCAGCACGGTCATCTCCGGCGCTGTGAGGCTCAGCATGTACGCACGGTCGAGCAGCAACGTCTCCGGCTGCAGCTTCTCGCCGGCACGCAGGTAGTTGCGGAACCCGTCCGCCCGCGGCTCGAGCACTGCGAACGAGTCGACGTCGGTCTGCTCCTGCGTGGCGTCGGTGCGGCCCGGCCGGAACGGCACCGTGACCTCGACACCGGCGTTCCGCGCGGCCTGCTCGACGGCCGCGCAGCCACCGAGCACGATCAGGTCGGCCAGCGAGATCTGCTTGCCGCCCTGCGCGTTGAACTCCTGCTGTACCCGCTCGAGCGTCTCCAGCGACGCGACGGCATCGGCGTTGACCGCCCAGCCGCGCTGCGGCTCGAGGCGGATCCGGGCACCGTTGGCGCCGCCGCGCATGTCGGTGTGGCGGAACGTGACCGCGGCGGCCCACGCCGTACCGGCCAGCTGCGAGACGGACAGACCCGACCCGAGCAGCTGCTGCTTCAGCGCGGCGACGTCGGCGTCGTCGACCAGCTCGTGGTCGACAGCCGGGACAGGGTCCTGCCACAGCTGCGGCTCGGCGACCCACGGGCCGAGGTAGCGGTCGACCGGGCCCATGTCGCGGTGCAGCAGCTTGTACCAGGCCTTGGCGAAGGCGAGGCGGAACTCGTCGGGGTTCTCCAGGAAACGGCGGCCGATCTTCTCGTACTCCGGGTCGAAGCGCAGGGACAGATCGGTGGTGAGCATGGTCGGCAGCTTGTTGGGGCCGCCGTGGGCGTCGGGGATGATCGCCTCGGCGTCCTTGGCCACCCACTGCTTCGCACCGGCCGGGCTCTCGGTCAGCTCCCACTCGTAGCCGAACAGGATCTCGAGGAAGTCGTTGCCCCACTGGGTCGGCGTGGTGGTCCAGGTGACCTCGAGGCCACTGGTGATCGCGTCCGCGGCCTTCCCGGTGCCGTAGCTGCTGTGCCAGCCCAGCCCCTGCGAGATGACCGGGCAGCCCTCGGGCTCCGGCCCGACGAGGTCGGCGTCGCCGGCGCCGTGGGTCTTCCCGAAGGAGTGACCGCCGGCGATCAACGCGAAGGTCTCCTCGTCGTTCATCGCCATCCGGCTGAACGTCTCGCGGATGTCGTGGGCCGCGGCGACCGGGTCGGGGTTGCCGTTGGGGCCCTCCGGGTTCACGTAGATCAGCCCCATCTGTACGGCGCCCAGCGGGCCGGAGAGCTCGCGCTCCCCGCTGTAGCGCTCGTCGCCGAGCCAGGTGTCCTCCGATCCCCAGAAGATCTCCTCGGGCTCCCAGACATCTTCGCGGCCGAACCCGAAGCCGAACGTCTCGAAGCCCATGTCCTCCAGGGCGACGTTGCCGGCCAGGACGAGCAGGTCGGCCCACGAGATCTTGCGGCCGTACTTCTGCTTCACCGGCCACAGCAGTCGGCGGGCCTTGTCGAGGTTGGCGTTGTCGGGCCAGCTGTTGAGCGGCGCGAACCGCTGATGACCCTCACCGGCACCGCCCCGGCCGTCCTCGATCCGGTAGGTGCCGGCCGCGTGCCAGCTCAACCGGATCATCAGGCCGCCGTAGTGGCCGAAGTCGGCCGGCCACCAGTCCTGAGAGGTGCGCAGCACCTGGACGATGTCGGCCTTCAGGGCGTCGACGTCGAGCTTCTTGAACTCCTCCGCATAGTCGAAGTCCGGGTCCATCGGGTTGGACCGCTTGCTGTGCTTCGCCAGGACGGTCAGGTCGAGCTGGTCCGGCCACCAATCCTGGTTGGTGCGCGGCCGGTGTCCCTTCGCCTCCGGGGCGTCGATGGCCGGGTTCTCGCTCTCGCTCATTTGCAACCTCTCAATGGTGGCGGTGTGGTCAGGACGTGATGGCGGAACAGGCGGGGCACAGGCCCCAGTAGATGACCTCGGCCTCGTCGATCACGAAGCCGCTGTCCTCCGAAGCGTGCAGGCAGGGCGCCTCCCCGACGGCGCAGTCGACGTCGGCGATGTCGCCGCAGGAGCGGCACACGACGTGGTGGTGGTTGTCGCCGACCCGCGACTCGTAGCGCGCGACCGAGCCGGACGGCTGGATGCGGCGCACCAGGCCGGCCGTGGTGAGGGCGCGGAGCACGTCGTAGACGGCTTGGTGCGAGACGCTCGGGAGGTCCCGGCGTACGGCACCGATCAGGGTGTCCGTGTCGGCGTGGGAGTGCGCGTGCACCGCGGTCAGCACCGCGATCCGGGGTCGAGTGACGCGCAGGTCGGCACCGCGGAGCATCTGCTCGAGGTCCGAGGTCGCCGTCACGTCTCGGAGTCTGCCACTTTTCTGGAACCAGTCAAGATCACGCCGCGGGGACCGAGCTCGAGGCGGGAGGTTGGAAGATGATGCTCGTGGCACTCGACGACACCGCCGGCGTACCCAACGGCGGTGTGTCGTTCTGGTACTCCCAGATCGGTCTGCCAGAGCCCGGGCCGCCGCTGCCCGGCGACCTCGAGTGCGACGTCTGCATCGTCGGCGGTGGGCTGACCGGGCTGTGGACCGCGTACTACCTGGCGATGGCCGACCCGGCGCTGCGGATCGTGGTCCTCGAGGCGGAGTTCGTCGGCTTCGGCGCCTCGGGCCGCAACGGCGGCTGGCTGTCCGCGGAGCTGCCCGGCAACCGCCGCACCTTCGCCCGCGGTCCACACGGCTCCGCCGGGGTCGACCGGCTCGCCGCGGCGCTGCGGGGCACGGTCGACGAGGTGATCGCGATCTGCGAGGAGGAGGGCATCGAGGCCGACATCCTCCGGAGCGGCGTCGTGCACGTCGCGAGGTCGCCCGCCCAGCTCGCCCGGATGCGGGAGAGCCCGCCCGAGGCACCCGCCCGGCTGCTGACCGGCCCCGAGATGACCGAGCGGATCGACATCGCCGGCGCCCTCGGCGGGTACGTCGACCCCGACTGCGCGCGCGTGCAGCCCGCGCGGCTCGTGCAGGGCCTCGCGGGCGTCGTACGCCGGCTGGGGGTCACCATCCACGAGCAGACCCGGGTGACCGAGATCGAGCGTGGCCGGGCCGTCACCCCGCGCGGCACCGTGCGGGCGGCGCACGTGCTCCGCTGCCTGGAGGGCTTCACGGCCGGGCTGGCGGGGCAGCGTCGCGCACTGCTGCCGATGAACTCGGCCATCGTCGTGACCGAGCCGCTGACCCCCGAGCAGTGGGACCGGATCGGCTGGCGCGGCAGCGAGCTGCTCGGCGACCTGGCGCACGCCTACTGCTACGCGCAACGTACGGCGGACGGCCGGATCGCCCTCGGTGGGCGGGGAATCCCCTACCGGTTCGGCTCGCGCACCGACGTCGACGGCCGGACGCAGGAGTGGACGATCGAGTCGCTGCGGGCGACCTTGACCGACCTGTTCCCGCCGGTGGCCGACGTACCGCTGGCGCAGGCCTGGTGCGGCGTGCTCGGCGTACCCCGCGACTGGTGCGCCAGCGTCGGTCTCGACCGCGGCACCGGCATCGGCTGGGCCGGCGGCTACGTGGGCAGCGGCCTGACCGCCACCAACCTCGCCGGCCGCACCCTGCGCGACCTGGTCCTCGACCGCGACACCGAGCTGCGCCGGCTCGCCTGGACGGATCGTCCGATGCGCAAGTGGGAGCCCGAGCCGTTGCGATGGCTGGGCGTCCGGGCGATGTACGGCCTCTACCGAACGGCAGACCGGCGAGAGTCGGCGAAGCGACTCGCGCGGACCAGCCGCATCGGTCGCCTCGCCGACATCGTCTCCGGCCGGTAGTCCCTCAGGCCGCCGTCTTGTAGAGCAGGTGGACGACGCCGGTCGACAGGGTCTTGCTCTCGACCAGCTCGAGGCCGTGCGTCTCGAACTCGCCCTCGAAGAGCCGCTGCCCCTTCCCGACGACAACCGGGTGCAGCAGCAGCTGGAGCTCGTCGAGCAGCCCGTTCTCCAACAGCCACCGGACCGTGATCGCGCTGCCGGACATGAACAGGGTGCCGTCGACCCCGTCCTTCATCGCCTGCACGGACGCGACATCACCCGCGACGACACTGGTGTTGTTCCAGGCCGGGTCCTGCAGCGACGACGAGATCACGTACTTGGGGATGTTGTTGAAGTAGTCGGCGAACTCGCCGGTCTCGTTGGGCCAGTACGCCGCGCTGCCGTCGTACCCCTTGCGGCCCATCAGGAAGCCCTTGTTGACCTCCAGACCGGCGCCGACGATCTCGCCCATCTCGTCGTTGAAGTACGACATGTGCCAGGTCTCCGGCGCCTCGACGACGCCGTCCAGGGAGATGAAGAAGTTCGCTTGGATCGTGCCCATGATGGTGGTTCCTCTCGGTGTTCGATGAAGTGGTTCTCAGCCACAGGTCGAACGGCGCGCCCAGGATCGACACGCCTCTCCAAGAATGTCGGCGGAAGGCGTCGCCGCTACAGTACAAAGTACGAACGTGCGTATTGGACGCCGACGGAGGGTGCAGATGACCGAGGAAACCATCGCCAGCGAGGGACGTCCACGGCTCAGCCGGGACCGCGTCCTCCGAGGCGCGATGGCGGTCGCCGACGCGGGCGGCATCGATGCGCTCACGATCCGATCCCTCGCGCAGAGCCTGGGCGTGAAGCCGATGTCGGTCTACTACTACGTCGCCAACAAGGACGAGATCCTCGACGGCATCGTCGACCTGGTGTTCAGCGAGATCGAGCTGCCGGCTGCCGACGGTGACTGGCGCACGGAGATTCGCCGCCGTGCCCACTCGGCACGCCGGGTGCTGCGGACACATCCCTGGGCGATCGGTCTGATGGAGTCACGGACCAGCCCCGGCCCCGCGACCCTGCGCCACCACGATGCGGTTCTCGCGACGCTGCTGGCTGCGGGCTTCTCGCACGAGCTGACCGCCCACTCCTACGCCCTGCTCGACAGCTACATCTACGGCTTCGCCCTCCAAGAGGTCGGCCTGCCGTTCGAGGGACCGGACACCGTCGCCGACGTCGCGGAGCCGATCATGGAGCGGTTCTCCACCGGCGAGTACCCCCACATGGTGGAGATGGCGACCGACTACTACTTCCGCCCCGGATACGACTTCGGCGATGAGTTCGAGTGGGGGCTCGACCTGATCCTGGATGGAGTCACGAGATCGGCATAAGGTCGCGTCGCGTGAATCCGTACACCCTGCGGCTCGCCCGGACCCAGGACATCGCCGACATGCGGCGCATCGAAGTGGCGGCCGGGGAGCGCTTTCTGACGCTGGGGATGGATCTGGTCGCCAACGACGACCCACCCAGCGCAGACTGAGCTGATGCGCTACGTCGACTCCGATCGGGCGTGGGTCGCCGTCGGCGGATGACGAGCCGGTGGGGTACCTGACCTACGAGCCCGTCGACGGCCAGTGGCACATCGAGCAGGTCTCGGTCGACCCGGAGCACGCCGGTCATGGCCTGGGCAGGCAGCTCGTCGAGCGGGTTGCCGACATCGCGGCCGCGGCCGGGGTCCGCGCCCTCACCCTCACCACCTACCGCGACGTTCCCTGGAACGCCCCGTACTACGAGCGCCTCGGGTTCCGTGAGCTTCCCGAGCCGGCCTGGACGCCGGGACTTCGCGCGATCCGGACCCGGGAGGCGGAGCACGGCCTGGACGAGTGGCCTCGAGTCTGTATGCGGCGGGAGCTGTAGGCCGCTGGTCCTGACCGGACGGCGTACCCAATTCGGGCGGCGACACCTGGCATCACGGCCCGCGAGGATGGCGCATCTCTGTGCGTGATCCGCCGGAGTGAGTGAGACTGGCTGCAGGGTGCCGCGCGAGCGACCCGCTCGTCGACGCCCGGGATGCTCGGGGCCCACGGGAGGGAAGGCTCCGTCGTGAACGCACTGCTCGAACGTCTCGGCCTGTTCGTGAGCCGGCACCGTTGGTGGGTGCTCGGCGTGTGGGTGCTGATGCTGCTCGGCGCAATTGGCGCCAACCGGGCCGCCGGGGGCGACTTCGTCAACGACTACACCGTGCCGGGCAGCGAGTCCGCCGACGGTCTCGACGTGCTCGACAGCGACTTCTCCGGAGCCAGCGGCTACAGCGGCCAGATCGTCTTCCACGCCGGAGACGGCAAGAAGGTGAGCAGCCAACAGTCGGCGGTCAAGAAGGCGATCGGCAACATCCGCAACCTCGACCACGTCATCAAGCGCGACCGACCCGCTGAGCCAGCAGGGCACGCCCGAGGTGTCGAAGGACGGCACCATCGCCTACAGCAGCGTGTCGTGGGACGTCGTACCGGCCTCGCTCGACGAGTCCTACCTCGACGACCTGGACGACGCAGTCAAGCCGGCGCGCGACGCCGGCATCACCGTGGAGTACGGCGGCGGCGCCGGCCAGATCGGTCAGGCACCGGACGACGCGCTCTCCGAGGTGATCGGGCTCGGCGCGGCCCTGGTGCTCCTGCTCATCATGTTCGGGTCGCTGGTCGCCGCACTGATCCCCCTGGTCGGTGCGATCTTCAGCGTCGGCATCGGCCTGTCGCTGGTCGGTCTGGTGGCCGCGGCCATCCACCTGCCGACCACCGCCCCCACGGTGGCGACGCTGCTCGGTCTCGGCGTGGCCGTCGACTACGGGCTGTTCCTGGTGGCCCGGCATCGCGAGCAGCTCGACCACGGCATGGACATGGACGAGTCGATCGGCAAGACGACGGCCACCTCCGGTGCGTCGGTGGTCGTCGCCGGCAGCACGGTCGTCATCGCGATCCTCGGGCTCTACGTCTCCGTCGGTCCCGTTCGTGGGCGCGCTCGGCCTCGCCTCCGCCATCGTGGTCGCGGCCACGATGCTGTCGGCGCTGACCCTCGTGCCGGCGTTCCTGGCGATCTCTCGCAACCGGGTCCGGGCGCGGTCCGAGCGGCGCGAGCAGGCCGCCGGAGGCCACCCCGACCACTCGCACGAGAACAGCGCGTTCGCCCGATGGGGCCGGATGGTCAGCGACAAGCCCTGGCCGTGGGCGGTGGGCAGCCTGGTCGTGCTGCTGGTCCTCGCCATACCCGTGCTGAGCCTGCGGCTCGGCCAGCTCGACGCCGGCAGCGATCCCACGTCCCAGTCGGACCGGCGGGCGTACGACCTGATCGCGGAGGGCTTCGGCGACGGCGCCAACGGACCGCTCACCGTGGTCCTGACGCTGCCGAAGGAGTCCCAGTCGGACACCCAGAGCCTCCTCACCTCGGCCCAGAAGACGCTGACGGACACCGACGGCGTCGCCGCCGTCGCCGCGCCCTCGGTCAACTCCGACGGCACGGTCGCGGTGCTCAACGTCGTACCGACCACCGCGCCCGACGACGAGGCAACCTCGGACCTCGTCGACCACCTCCGCGACGACGTGCTCCCGGGACTCGGGGCGACCGACACCTACCTGGTCGGTACGACGGCGGGCTACGTCGACTTCACCGAGAAGGTCGGCCAGCGGATGATCTGGCTGATCCTGGCCGTCGTCCTGCTCGCCCTGATACTGCTCACCGTCGCCTTCCGGTCCCTGGTGATCTCGTTCAAGGCCGCGGTGCTCAACCTCCTCTCGGTGGGGGCGGCGTACGGCGTGGTGGTCGCGGTGTTCCAGTGGGGCTGGGGCTCCCAGCTCCTCGGCATCGACCAGGACCTACCGATCCCCGCGTTCGTGCCGATGCTGATGTTCGCGATCGTGTTCGGCCTCTCCATGGACTACGAGGTGTTCCTGCTGTCGCGGGTCCGAGAGGCCTGGCACCGGACCGGCGACGCGCACCGCGCGGTGGCCATCGGCATCGGCAGCACCGCACGCGTGATCACGACCGCCGCGGCGATCATGGTCGCGGTCTTCTCCAGCTTCGTCCTCGACACCGACCCGACGATCAAGATGCTCGCGGTCGGCATGGCGGTCGCGGTGCTGATCGACGCGAGCATCGTCCGGATGATCCTCGTGCCCGCGCTGATGTCGATCCTCGGGCCGCACGCGTGGTGGCTGCCTCGCTGGCTGGACCGGATCATCCCCGACCTGAAGCTCGAGGGACCGATAGAGGAGTCCGAGCCCGAGCCCGAGGCCGAGCCCGAGCCCAGCGCCGGTGAGCGATTGACGAACCTCCCACTCACCCGCTTCGGATGAGGCCGGGGCCGGCTGGCCCCGGCAGGGTGAAGCGACATCCGACAGGCGTCACCCCCGGAGGAGTAGGCGCTATGCAGCAGGAAGTGGCCGGCTTGGTGAGACTGACGGCGGCGCGCCGGCTGGTCCGGCTCAATGTCGTTGCCGCGACCGCCTTCTTCCTGGGCGGCTCCCTGTTTGCTCTCGGGGCGGCTTTCGCCCAGCTCGACATCGGCAGTCTCCCGACCGTCAACATCACGTACCTGGTGGGGGGCTGCTTCTTCAGCCTCGGCGGCTACGTGTCGATCCTCCTCGTCAGGAGCACCGACGACCGGCTCGGTTGGCGGAGTGCGGTCGTCCTGTTCGTCGGGACGCTGCTGTTCGCGGTCAGCCTGATCGCGGCATTCGCCAACGGACTGACCCCGCGGCAGTCCAACGGATGGATCTGGCTGCCCGACATCCTCGGGTGCGTGTGCTTCCTCGTGTCGGGGCACCTCGCGATGCTCGACGTGGGTGACGGGCGGATCAGGGTGCGGGCACGCCTGCTGGGCTGGTGGATCGTGGCTGTCAACCAGTTCGGCTCCGTCCTCTTCTTCCTCGCAGGGATGGCGGCGTTCACGCGTCCGGCGACGTCCACTGACCTGGACGCCGCACTGGTCAACTGGGGGACCTTCGCGGGTGCGGTGTGCTTCGCGATCGGCGGGATCCTGCAGGAATTCGACAGCCCTCACCCAACACAGAACGGTGGTCGACCCAACCATGACGAAGCTCAGTGAGGCCGAAGCGGTAGCGCTGTTCGGCAACCGGTTCCTGACCGAGGCGGCACCCTCGCAGTCCTTCCCCGAGAACGGAATGCGCCCCGTCGATGCCATGCGACTGGTGGACGAGGACCTCGCCATGGAAGGCGACCCTCAGCGCAACCTGGCGACGTTCGTGACGACCTGGATGGAACCCGAGGCGCAGCGGATCATCGCCGAGAACCTCCACCGCAACTTCATCGACCACGCGGAGTACCCGATCTCCGCCGAGATCGAGCAGCGCTGCGTGCGGATGCTCGCCGACCTGTTCAACGCGCCGGCGGGCGAGGCGACGGGCTGCCGGACCCAGGGCTCGTCCGAGGCGATCATGCTCGGCGCCCTCTCCCTGAAGTGGAAGTGGAAGGAGCGTCAGGAGGCAGCGAACCGCTCGACGGACCGGCCGAACCTGGTGTTCGGAGGAGACGTCCACGTGGTGTGGGAGAAGTTCTGCCGCTACTTCGACGTGGAGCCGCGGATCGTCCCGCTCGCGGAGGACAAGTACATCATCGGGCCCGACGACGTGGAGCCGCACCTGGACGAGAACACGATCGGCGTCGCGGCCGTCCTCGGCACGACGTTCACCGGACACATGGACGACATCGTCGGCATCAACGAGCTGCTGCTCGACGTCAAGAACAAGCGCGACCTCGACATCCCGCTCCACGTCGACGGCGCCAGCGGCGGCTTCGTCTGGCCGTTCCTCTACCCCGACTCCAAGTGGGACTTCCGGCTCGAGCAGGTCCGATCGATCAACGTCTCGGGCCACAAGTACGGGCTCGTCTACCCGGGCATCGGCTGGCTGGTGTTCCGGGAGTCGTCCGACCTGGCCCAGGACCTGGTCTTCTACGAGAACTACCTCGGCAAGACCGACGCGACGTTCACCCTGAACTTCTCCACGGGAGCGTCGATGGTCCTGGCGCAGTACTACAACTTCGTCCGCCTGGGTCGCGACGGCTACACCTACGTCATGAAGCAGATGCAGCAGAACGCCCATGCCCTGGCCGCCAACCTGCGCGACGCCGGCCGGTTCGAGGTGATCGGCGAGAACCTGGAGCAGCTGCCGCTGGTGGCGTTCCGGCTGGCGGGCGGCCACACCGCCTTCGACGAGTCGGACGTCGCGTGGCAGCTCTCGGCGGAGCGCGGCTGGATGGTCCCGGCGTACACCCTCCCGCCGAACGCCGAGAAGGTGAAGATCATGCGCGCGCTGGTCAAGGAGACGATGAGTCGCGAACAGGTCGAACGGCTGACCCAGGACATTGCCGACGCCTGCGCGACGCTCGACCAGAAGGGCGCGGCCTCACACGTCGAACGTGAGCAGATCAAGATGGGCACCGGCTACTGACCGGGCCAGTTGCAGGACCCGTCCCAGGTGCTTCTAGGCGATCTCGCCCGGTCGGTGGCGCCGGGACCAGGCCACCATGGCGGTTCCGGAGAGGATCAGCAGGAAGCCGAGTACGAGCAGGGTGCGCAGCCAGGGCGGGGCGCCGGTGTCGGGAAGGTCGCCTGCGTCGGGACCCGAACCCGGTCCAGGCTGTGTCACCTCTGGGCCGACGTTCTCGGGCGTGACGATGACGTGGGCGCGGTCGCGGTCCGTGGGCTCGCAGGTGGGTGCTGCAGCGGCGCGTCCGGGCGCCGGAGCTTCGTCGCACAGCGGCTCGCCGTCCGGTCCGACGGCCGTGCCCCCGACGACGACCGTGTTCGTCGTGTCCTCGTCGACGAAGGTGGTGCAGGTGAACATCCAGGTCTCGTCCAGGCTGTCCTCGAAGAGGCTGTTCGGCAGTCGAGCAAGCCGTCGCCTGTCGCGGTCGCCGGAGACGTAGCTCACCGGGGAGCAGGTGTCGTCGGTGATCCGGTCCGCCACGCCGCCCAGCGGGACGTCTCCCGTGTTGCGCACCCGGTAGGTGTAGGTCACCTCGCCGCCAGGGCCGACCAGTTGGTCGGGGCTCGCCGACTTGACGACCTCGATGCCGGGATGGAACGCAGTCACCTGGGCGGTGGCGAAGTCGAACACCGGGACCCGCTCGTCGATGGTGCTGCCGCCCAGTGCCCGCACCGCGGCCAGGTCGACAGTCTTCCGGGTGATGGTGCCCTGGCAGGTGTAGCCCCAGGTCTCGGCCGGGCTCCCGGTCGAGGAAGTCGTCCTGGTTGCCGCCCTCCTTGGCGACAAGCAGTCGGCAGCCGACACGCCGGGTTGGCTGGGAAGGTGACGTCGCCCAGCGTCCACCGTGTCCAGGATGTCGTCGGCCGCGACCGGGCTCTGCCCGATGTTGGTCACCTCGAAGGCGTAGTCCACGACGTCGAGCCGGAGAGCACGAGGTCGTCACTGACGGACTTCTCCAGGTTGATGGCCGGGGCGATCACCGCGACCTCGGCGGGTCGCCTCGTCCTCATAGGTGTTGCCCAGCGGGTCCACCCCGCTGACGGTCGACCGTGTTGACGTCGGTGGTCTCCGGCGGCTCGGGCAGCCCGACCGGCCCGGGTGCAGGTGTAGGTCCAGGTCTCGGGCTCGCCCGAGTTGGCTCCGTCGAGGATGTCGTTGCCGTCGTCGCCGCCGGTCCGCACCAACGGGGCGCACTTGTCGTCGACCGGGACCACGCCGGTGAGGCCGACGTCACCGGTGTTGGTCACCTCGAACGTGTAGGTCACGTTGCGGCCGGCCAGGACCGCTGCCGGTGAGGCAGTCTTGGTGATGCTGATGCCCGGCTCGATCACCAGGACCTGGGCGGTGTCGGTGTCGCTCACCACCTTGTCCGGGCCGGGGCTCGCCGTCGAAGAAGGGCACGCCGCTCGACGGTCACCGTGTTCGTGACGAGTCCCGACTCGGCGCCGGTCACGGGCGGGGTGTTCGCCTGCTGTCGCTCCAGGGTGGTCGTGCAGATGTAGTGCCAGACCTCGCCCGGTGTCGAGCAGCCCGTCGCCGTTGGTGTCGCCCGACCGCCGGCGGCAGGCACGAGCGGGCCGCACTTGTCGTCGACCGGCGGGTCGGGTTCAGGGCTAGCGGCACGGTGCCGGTGTTGGTGACCTCGTAGGTGTACTCCGCCGGTCGGGGGTCGGGCACGTCGGGTCCGCTGACCGCGGTCGCGTCCGGGTCGAGCACCGGGTCACGCAGCGCGGTCTTGGTGATGGTGATCCCCGGCCGCTCGCGAGCGGACGACGGCGGCCGCCAGGTCCTCGACCGGGTCGACGCCGGGAATGGGGCCGCCGTCCGGGTACGAGGGCTGACCGACGATCTGCGCGATGTTGACCGTCGTCTCCCCGTGACGGTGCCGGGGCAGGTGAACTCCCACTCCTCGCCGGGGTCGAGCATCTCGTTGTCGTTGGCGTCGCCGCTCATCGTAGGTCGGCGGCGAGTCGCAGCGGCCCAGCTCCCGGTCGGGTCCGGCGCGACGTCCTCGACCCAGCCCGGGTCCTTGGTGCCGGGGCCGCCGCCCCGGCGCCGGGCCGGTTCAGCGGTTCCTCGCCGGGGTTGGTGGCGGTGAACCTGTAGGTGACCGGCCTGCTCGGTCTGGTCCTCGCCGAAGAGCACGGCCGACGGTTCGGCCACCTTGCTCAATTGGATGGCGGGGTTGACCACGACGACGTCGGCGTCATCGATGGCCGTCACCGGCGGATTGCTCCCGTGAAGGGAGCGTTGCCCTGCGCGGGGTTCAGCGGAGTCGCCGTGACGTCGGCGACGTTGTGCACGTCCTGGGTCGGCTGCGAGGTGCAGCTGTAGGTCCAGGTCTCCCCGACGCCGAGGGTGTTGTCACCGTTGCCGGGGTCATCCGCTCCCCTCGTGGGTGACTCGCACGGCGGGGTGTCGTCGCCGAGCACCACGCTGCCCAGTGGGGTGTTGCCCGGGTTGGCCACCTCGTAGGTGTACTACGCCTCGGTCGCCGACTGCCGATCGTCACCGCCTGCTGCCCGTTGACGAGCTTGGTGAGGGTGATCGCCGGGTTGAACGCATCGACGTCGTCGGTGGCGGTGTCGGTGACCGGGTCACCGGCCGGCGGCGATGCCGCTGGCGGTGGCCGTGTTGACGATGTTCTGACCGGCGGGATTCGTCGAGTCGGGGGTGCTCACCTCGCGTGTGCAGGTGAACTGCCAGGTCTCGCCGAGTCGAGGAGCCCGTCGCCGTCGGTGTCGCCCGCGTTGTCACCGGTGGCGGGCACCGGTTCGGCCGCCCCGCACATGTCGTCGGTCACCGAGACGTTCGCCAGCGGGGTGTTGCCGGGGTTGGTGACCTCGAAGTCGGACGTGACCGTCGCCGGCGGATCGAGGTCTCCGCGCAGCTGACGGTGGGCGCGTTCACCTTGCTGAGCGCGATGTCCGGGGGTAGTCGTAGGAGTTGTAGACCTTGCAGGTGCCGATCTCCTGCCCGATCGGGTCGAGGTCGAAGGACGGGTTGTCCGGGTCGCTCAGGTCGAGCTCGCCAGTGACGGCACGGACCTCTCCCGCCTCGTCCTTGAAGGCGCACGACCAGTCGTTGTCCGGCCCCGGTCTCCCCGCGATGTAGCCCGGCTCGCAGCGCCTCCGAGACCCTGGCAGCCGAGTCGGCCTCCGGTGGTATCGGTTCCCACTGGAACTGGGCGAACCCGTTGGCGTTCGTGCCCACCGTCTCCGACGCACCGGCGCCGTCCTCGGGAAGGATCCAGGTGAACCCGGTGCCGGTCGGCACCCGCGGGGTGACGGTCATGTCCCATCCCTGCGCCGGTGCGTACGCCGCACTGCCCGGGGTCTGCGCCAGCTTCTGGATGGTCAGCGACGGCGAGCACAGCTGCAGCACCACCGACGCGCAGGAACTGCGGCCAGGTCGTCGAAGTCGGTGACCAGCGCGACGTCGACGTCGTTGAGACTGTCGATGAGGGCGAGCCCGGCGTCGCGGACCACCTGGGGACCGGAGATCTGGCGCAGCCGCGGCTGGCTCGAGGAGTTGCTCAGCGCGTTGCCGACCCCGACCGCCAGCATCCGGCTGTCCGTTGGTCTTGACCCGGTTGGCCTCCTCGATCGCCCGGTCCACCGTCTGGCTGTCCGTGCTGCTGGTGCCGTAACGGATGTCGGGAGGCGGCCCGGCGTCCCCACGTCACCGGCCTTGTCCAGGTCGTAGGCCGTCGGGTCGCCGTCGGTGACGTAGACGACGAGGTTCGGGGTGGTCTCCGCGGCCTGGCCCAGCGACCCGTCCCAGTTGGTGTACTGGTTGTTGCTCTCGCTGTTGTTCTTGGCTGAAGTTGCCGGTGTGTCTCCATGAAGTTGACGCCGGCCGGCCGCGGTGGCCGTGGGTTGTAGTAGCCACCGATCGCCCCGCGCAGGCCGCCGCCCGGCCCGAGCGACCCGTCGTCGACGACGGTGCTGGGCGCGAGCTGCTGGGCCACCGTGCGCGAACTGGGTGACGCGGGCGGTCGACGCCGGTGTTCGAGAGCGCATCCAGGAACGCCTCGGCCGCGTCACGTACCTGGTTGACCGCGTTGGACTGCTGCACCGAGCCCGACGCGTCGAGCACCAGCGTCAGGTCGACCCCGCACTTCTCCTCGATCTCCGGGTTGGGCACCGGAGCCACCTGCGCGGCGGCCCGAGGCGTGCCGAGACTGGCCACGCTGACCAACAAGGTTGCAGCGATGGCCAGGACCAGGGGAAGCCGCAAGCGGTGGCCCAAAGGCACGAGCCGCATCCTGCCACAGAGTCGGGCGCATATCGGGCACGCTTGGCGACTTTCGGCGCGTCAGTGCTCCGGTCGAGGCCAACCCGGACTTGACCGCTCTGTTCGGGCGGCATGCGCACGCGTACAGTCCGAACTGGCTCGGGGGATCGGAGGCAGTCATGCCGACAGACAAGCCACTCACACGCAACCCCGATCGAACCAGGGCAGGGTTGTTCCTCCTCGCGTTCGGCGTCATCGGGATCCTCACGATCATCGAGGGCATCAACGATGGCTGGACCATCCTCAACTGGATCGTCCTGGCCGTGAGCATCGTGTTCGGCGCCCAGTCCGTCCTGGCGCTCTCGAAGAGCCGATCCTCGAACACCTAGATCGCCGCGCTGCGCGCCTGTAGGGATTCGAACCCCAAACCTTCTGATCCGTAGTCAGATGCTCTATCCGTTGAGCTACGGGCGCCCGTCACCCCGACTCGCCGAGCGACTGGACGAGGATAGCCGACCGGACTCCGGGGCAGCGAAATCGCTGAGCCGGCGTACCGCTTGTAACACGCCGTCCGCGCCATCTACGCTGACCGCTGCAACGGCCCGGAAGATCGGTCAACAACGGGTTTCACGCTCGAAACAAGGGATGTGACCCAGGCCACGGACCGTTGAACGATCCAATATCCACCCGCGCGAACGCGGCAGCTACCCTCGGCGCAACCCGAGGCCGGACCTGTGCGGCGCGGCCTCGGTGGCTGACCAAGTCGCCGACAACGACGCCGGGCGATCCACCGCGAATGCGCGAGAGGGAACACCACACGCATGACCGCCGACACGCAGGCAGCCACCACCCACCGCCACGACCCACCAGGGCATCCTCGACTTCGTCGACGAGATCGCCGCGCTCACCCAGCCCGACCGGATCCACTGGTGCACCGGCTCCGACGAGGAGTGGACCGAGCTCACCGACGCCCTGGTAGCCACCGGCACGTTCACCCGGCTGAACCCCGCGAAGAAGCCCAACTCCTTCCACGCCGCCTCCGACCCGACCGACGTCGCGCGGGTCGAGGACCGCACCTTCATCTGCTCGGTCGACGAGCGCGACGCGGGCCCCACCAACAACTGGATGGACCCGGCCGAGATGAAGGCGCTCATGACCGACCTCTACGACGGGTGCATGCGCGGCCGGACCATGTACGTCATCCCGTTCGTGATGGGCCACCTCGACGCCGAGCAGCCGATGTTCGGCGTCGAGATCACCGACTCGGCGTACGTCACGGTCTCGATGCGGGTGATGGCCCGGATGGGCGCCGACGTGCTCGACGCGGATGGAGGAGCTGAACGCCGACTTCGTCCCGGCCCTGCACTCGGTCGGCATGCCGCTCGAGCCCGGCCAGGAAGACGTCGCCTGGCCGTGCAACGACACGAAGTACATCGTCCAGTTCCCCGAGGAGCGGATGATCTGGTCCTACGGCTCCGGCTACGGCGGCAACGCGCTGCTCGGCAAGAAGTGCTACGCGCTGCGCATCGCCAGCGTGATGGCCCGCGACGAGGGCTGGCTCGCCGAGCACATGCTGATCCTCAAGCTCACCTCCCCCGACGGCGTCGTGAAGTACATCGCGGCGGCGTTCCCCAGTGCCTGCGGCAAGACCAACCTCGCCATGCTCGAGCCGACCATCCCCGGCTGGAAGGTCGAGACGCTCGGCGACGACATCGCCTGGATGCGGTTCGGCGAGGACGGCCGGCTGTACGCGGTCAACCCCGAGTTCGGCCTCTTCGGCGTCGCGCCCGGCACCGGCGAGCACACCAACCCCAACGCGATGCGCACCATCGCCAAGGGCAACTCGGTCTTCACCAACGTCGCCCTCACCGACGACGGCGACATCTGGTGGGAGGGCCTGGAGAACCCGCCGGCCAGCCACCTACTGGAAGGGCGAGCCCTGGACGCCCGACAGCGACGAGCTGTCCAGCCACCCGAACAGCCGCTTCTGCACGCCGATCAAGCAGTGCCCGATCCTCGCGCCGAGTACGACGACCCGCGCGGCGTCCCGATCGACGCGATCCTGTTCGGCGGCCGCCGCAAGACCACGGTCCCGCTGGTGACCGAGGCCCGCGACTGGACGCACGGCACGTTCATGGGCGCGACGCTCTCCTCGGAGACCACCGCCGCCGCGGCCGGCGCGGTCGGCGTCGTGCGCCGCGACCCGATGGCGATGCTGCCGTTCATCGGCTACAACGCCGGCGACTACTTCAACCACTGGATCACCGTCGGCAAGGAACACGACGCCGCCAAGCTGCCGAAGATCTTCTACGTCAACTGGTTCCGCCGCGACGACGAGGGCGGCTTCCTCTGGCCCGGGCTTCGGCGAGAACAGCCGGGTCCTGAAGTGGGTCGTCGAGCGGATCGACGGCCAGGCCGCGGCCGTCGAGACCCCGATCGGCCACGTGCCGACGCCGGACTCGCTCGACATCGACGGCCTCGACATGACGCCGAGGACGATCGAGGCCGGCGCTCGCGGTCGACGCCGAGGAGTGGCGCGCCGAGATCCCGCAGATCAAGGAGTGGTTCGACAAGTTCGGCGACAAGCTGCCGACGGTGCTCTGGACCGAGCTCGACGGCCTGAAGGCGCGCCTGGGCGAGTGACAAGGCGCCCCGATCGAGGGCTCGCTCCGCTGGCCGGAGCGGGCCCTCGATGCCTTGTGTGGGATCATGGCGCCGTGCTCGGGCGGGGATACTGCGCAGGGAGGCACATGTGACGCCGCACGAGCCGGAACGCCAAGATTTGTTCGAGGCACAGGCGGCCCCCCTGTACGACGAGATCGTCGCCGACGGCGGCATCAAGGTCGGCGACCCGCGGATCGCCGAGGACTCCCCTTCAGCGTGAGGGCTTCGACATTCTGGTCGAGCTCGGCCTGGTGCAGTCCGACCTGCCGGAGCAGACGTGGCTGCCCGAGGACCCCACCAGCGTTCAGTCGCGGGTCGTGACTCCCCTCAGCCAGGAGGGTGTCCAGCTCCTCGATGGATGCGGCAAAGCCACTCGGCAACCGATTTACTCCGGTTGGCGTAATTCAAGGTTGGTCTCCCGATTCGATGGCCGTCGCTGCCGAGAAGTTGCAGGCCATGGGCTACAAGTATCTTGCCGCCGGCGGCATGGTTCCTCTCAAGAGCCCTGCAAATTCACGCCTGCCTTGACGCGATCCGCGACAAGATTCGCCCCGATATGGGGCTTCACATTCTTGGCTTTGCCAAAGCTGACCAAATTCACGAATTTGCCCGACACAACATCACGAGTTTCGACACCACTTCGCCGCTGCTGCGCGCCTTCAAGGACTCGAAGGTCAACTACTACCTGCCGGGATCGAACGGCGCTCTCCGCTATTACATGGCAATCAGAATCCCCCAGGCACTCGAAAACAATACGCTGAAGCGACTGGTCAAATCTGGGCGCATGACGCAGGAAAAACTTGATCCAACTCGAACGGAACGCACTCGACAGCGTTCGCGCATACGATCGGGATCAAGTCGGCCTCGAGCAAACGCTCGATGCAACGACGAAATACGCAGAGGTCTTGCTTACCGATCCGGATCCGGACGCCGGTCCTGTACCGGAACGAAAGCTCGCGGACCTACGCCGGCGTTACCGAGCAACACTCGAAGATCGACCGTGGAAGGAATGCAATTGCGCAATCTGCTCAAAGATTTCCGTGGAAGTGGCAATCTTTCGGGCCAGCAATCGCAACAAGCGTCGCGGCATTCACAATCTTCACGTCTACCACCATCACATCAAGGCGAGCGAAGGGTCGGTGACAACTTGAGCCACAAACTAACCTTTTCTGCCATTAAGGCAGACCAAAGCCCGCGGCATGCGGTGTTTTCGTTTGCCGCTTCGGCAGCGCAGGTCTTCGAGATCGGCTCGCATCGAGCGCGCCGGGCGAAGCGACGCTGGAATTCTGAGCGGATTTCAAAGGCCGCAGATTGCGGCGCACATTCACGAAATCCGCGACTACTTGGAACGCGAAGATGCGGTGCTGCCCAATTCGATTGTCCTTGCCTTCACCGATCGGGTCACGGTCCAGCCCGTTAAGGGAAATGTTGTGACGATTGAGATCGATGTTGCGGATGGCCCTCCCGGCCTGATCGTCGACGGCCAGCAACGCCTAAGCGCACTAGCGCCTCTCACGAACAAATCGTTCGAGGTGTTTGTTTCAGGAATCGTCTGCCAAAACGAAGAGGAGTTGCGTCGGCAATTTATCCTCATCAACAATACCCGGCCCTCTGCCGAAGGAACTCATTTACGAACTCCTGCCTGGCCTTGAAAATCTTCCCGAGCGAATGTCATCACGCTCAATGGCATCTGCGCTCACACAGCGCCTGAATTTCGATCGTAGTTCTTCTCTTTATCGACAGATCCATCTGCATACCAATCCTGAAGGCAAGAGTTGCCAACAACGCCATCCAACGCGTCATTATGGCATCGCGTTCGCATGGCGCTTTGCGGATTTTGGCCCAGGCGCCGGATGGAGACGAAAAGTGCTTCCAATTCATGAGCGACTTTTATCGCGCGGTTCAGGCCGTCTTTAAGAAGGATTGGGACGGTCTCACA
>CAWFAE010000013.1:0-561949 GCA_963813615.1 uncultured Actinomycetota bacterium | reverse complement strand
CGTACTCGTCGAACCGCATCGGCGCCTCCACGCCGTTGCAGAACCGCCCGAAGTGAAGGGAGACCACGAGGTCCCAGGGGTTCCGCTCGATCGCGAACTTGAAGTAGCTGTTCCAGGACCTCGAGGCCGACGGCTCGACGCACCCTGCGGGCGGGCATGTGGTTGAAGGCTTTGGCTCGCAGCGGCGGAGACGCGTAGAGCTGCGGGCCGCGGCCGCCCAGGGAGATGCGCAGCTTCTCGTCCTCGGGAGAGATCGGCGTGATCGTGTCATCGGGACCGCAGACGCGCGACAGTGCGATCTCGACGCTGGTCCGGCGGTCTTGACGGTCTTCAGGAAGATCAGCTGGCCTTGATGGGACACGATCACGATACCGATTATGCGTGTCGCCCACCGTGGCGATCCGGAGCAGATTGTCGGCGGCCGATCCCACCGTCGGCCGCACGCAGGCCGCCCGGGACCGGGCAGCGCGGGCACATCGCGCCGAAGCGCGTCTGGGTCGACGGCGACCTGCTCGCCTCAGACCGGGTGCCGGGTTCGCTGCTGGACTGGCGCGTGGTCGACGGCGGAAATGGGAGTGCTACTGCGTCGGCGAGAACATCACGGGATCGTGTGCATTCCGACCCGGGTGGCCCGTCACTCGGCGCGAAGCAAGTGAGCCGACGCCGATCTACGCGGCAGTCCGCGCCGAATCAATTGCGTGTACCTCGACATTGACCCGCAAACGGTCGACGGTGGATTGCGCCGCACCCTCGCTATGGACGCTCAGTGCCGTCAACCGACGCCCAACCACCACCTCCAGATCCGTTGAGCTCATCCCAAGAATGCAGGACTGATCGCCATGGGAAAGAACGAAACCGGGCCCTCCGCAAAGCGGAAGCACCTGATCTCACCGGAGGCGATTGCGGCCCATGCAAGCACCAACGCTGAAAACGTGACCCGCGGCCACAGCCAAGGCATCGGTCTTCGTATTCACGGCGTCTACTTCTTGGCGGTGTCGTTCGTGGCGTTGGTTGTTCTCATCGTCTTCATTGCCGTCGCCAGTGCCATGTGATCGACCTGTCCACGCTGCGTTCAAGTGGTCCTCGCAGCGTCGGTTCGTGTGGCCGACCAGGTAGTCACGCCGATGCCTGCCGCCCGGCGATCTCGGACGCGCTCGCGATGGCCAGGGCGCCGAGAGCCTCGAATCGGCTCTCAGTGAGCCGCT
Source organism: uncultured Actinomycetota bacterium (assembly GCA_963813615.1). Classification (GTDB taxonomy): domain Bacteria; phylum Actinomycetota; class Actinomycetes; order Propionibacteriales; family Nocardioidaceae; genus Nocardioides. The sequence goes on along the minus strand of CAWFAE010000013.1, from coordinate 560,744 downwards.
CGCTGGGTCCCCACACGCTGACGACCGCGACCGGACGCTCGGCAAGGTCGAGCACCGGGGCCGAAACACCCCAGGCCGTGCTCTCGAACTCACCTCGACAAACGGCGTACCCGCGATCGCGGGTGAGTGCGAGCTCCTTCTCGAGGGTGGCGAGCGAGGTGATCGTCGACGGGGTGTATCGAGGCAGACGCCCTCCGCGTGGCAGTCTCAGGAGCACGCGGAGTTCGGCGGGGTGCGAGTAGGCGAGGAGGACCTTGCCCGTCGACGTGGCGTGCACCGCGACCTGTCGGCCCTGCCATCCTGCCGCCACCACGGTGTCGGCCGTCGCCTCGGCGACGTAGGTCAGCACGCCGCCGCGCACGACGGCCAGGGCGGCGGTCTCCCTGCGCCTGGCCGGCAAGGCGCTGCAGCACCACACGTGCCGAGCGGACCATGGCGTCGCCGTCGGCCTGGCCGGCAAGGTCGATCAGTCCGAATCCCAACGAGTACGTGCCGGTCTCCTTGTCGTGGGTGACCAGTCGCTCCTGCTCGAGGGTGGTGAGGATGCGCCACGTCGTCGTGCGGTTGAGCCCGACTGCCTCGGCCAGTGCGGTGGCAGAGCCGGCCGGACCGGTGGCGGCCGCCACGGCTCGGAGAAGAGCGGCGGCCCGCTCGACCGACTGCACCCGGGTCGACCCCGGCTGGCGTTCTGAGGTCTGTGACATTCCCGTCTCCATTCCCGTTGGCTCATTGACCAGCGCATCCACCGCCGTTATGTTGCCTAGATCACACTCGGCTGTTCGCATAGTGCACCAGGGAGTCACCAAGTGAACCAGATCCCGCGCCGCAACCTCGGAGTTTTCTCGCCGCCAGCTGCTCAAGTACTCGGGCCTCGGCGCCGCTGCCGTCGCCGGCAGCAGCTTCCTGACCGCCTGCGGAGGTGATGACGGGGGCGGCGGCGGGCCGCAGCAGACCGGCGGCATCCTGATCCACGGCGCCACCGGCGGTGGCGCCAAGGACACCATCGACCCGCACGCGCCGGTCACCAACCCCGACATCGCGCGGGTGAGCAACCTGTTCGAGCCACTGCTGTTCTGGAACAGCAACTACGAGCTCGAGCCGGCGCTCGCCGAGTCCGTCGAGTCGTCCCCTGACGGCAAGAAGTGGACTGTCAAGATGCGCCAGGGCGTGACCTTCCACAACGGCAAGGACGTCACCGCCGAGGACGCGTGGTTCAGCATCCAGCGCGTCGCCGACCCGAAGGCGCCGCTCTCCGGGGGCGGTCAGCTCTCCCAGATCCTCGACTTCGAGTCCACGAAGGTGGTCGATGCGACCACGCTCGAGCTGGTGCTGAAGGTGCCTTACGCGATCCTCGACGGGCTGCTGGCGGAGTACACCGTCGGCATCATCCCGACCGACTTCGACGTCGCGAACCCCGTGGGCACCGGCGCCTTCGCCTACAAGTCGTTCGACCCCGGCAAGACCAGCACCTTCACCAAGTACGCCGACTACTGGGGCGACGCGGCGTTCGTCGACGAGCTGCAGATCCAGGACTTCGCCGACGACAGCGCCAAGGTCAACGCGCTCCAGGCCGGCCAGATCCAGACGGTCGACAACCTGCCCTACAACCTCATCGACACGATCAAGGGCGCCGGCGGCGGTGCGCTGGTCTCCGAGACCGGCGCCTGGATTCCGTTCACCATGAGGGTCGACGTCGCACCGTTCTCCGACGTCCGCGTCCGCCAGGCGATGCGCCTGATCGTCGACCGCCAGCAGATGATCGACCAGACGTTGAGCGGCTACGGCTCTCTGGGAAACGACCTCTACGCGCCGTTCGACCCGGCGTACGCCAGCGACCTGCCCCAGCGCGAGCAGGACATCGACCAGGCCAAGTCGCTGCTCAGCCAGGCCGGCCAGGAGGGCCTCCAGGTCGAGCTCTTCACCGGCGACGACATCGGTTCGGTCGCCCCGGCGGCCGCCAACCTGTTCGTCGAGCAGGCCAAGGAGGCCGGCGTCGACGTGAAGGTCACCAAGAAGACGCCGTTCTACGACGACACCTACCTGTCCTACCCCTTCGCCCAGGACTTCTGGAACACGCGCAACTACATCCCGCAGGCCGTGGTCGGCACGTTCCCGCCGGACCGAGGGCGGCACCTACAACGAGACGCACTGGGACAACGAGGAGCACCGGAACCTCGTCAACCAGGCGGCCCAGGAGCTCGACGAGGCCAAGCGGGCCGACCTGCTCCACCAAGCGCAGGAGATCGAGTACGACGAGGGTGGCCTGATCATCTGGGGCTTCCGTCAACAGGTCGACGGCTATGGCGCGAACGTCCAGGGCCTCGAACCCAGCAAGTACCTCCCGCTGGGGTCCTACAAGTTCAACAAGGTCTCGGTCTGACATGACCGACATGGCGACACTCGTCCCGGATCCACTCGAGGAGGTCGCACCGCCGCGGGGCCGGCACGGCGCTGTGGCGTGGGTCGTGTGGCTGGCACGGCGGCTGGGCCTGGCCGTGCTGACGCTCTGGCTGGTCTCGATCCTGGTGTTCCTGGCGACGGCGGCTCTGGGAGACCCCGTCCGTGCGATCCTCGGTCGCGACTACAACTCCAACCCGGGGCGCGTCGCCCAGCTCGAGGAACAGCTGAACGCCGACGCAGGCGTGGTCCAGCGCTACTTCGACTGGCTGGGTGGCCTGTTCACCGGGGATCTGGGAACGTCGCTGGCCAACCAGCAGCCGGTGTCCGAGCTGATCTCCGGCAGCGTGCTCAACTCGGCGGTGCTGGTGCTGCTCTCGGCCGCGGTGATGATCCCGCTCGCGTTCATCGTGGCGATGATCTCGGTGCACTACCGGCGTCGGCGCCCCGACACGGTGATCCAGACGATCCTGCTCGCCATGGCCGGCCTGCCCGAGTTCGTCATCGGCGTGCTGCTGATCGCGCTGTTCGCGACGACGGTGTTCCACGTCTTCCCTGCGGTGACGATCAGCTCGCCCACCGGGCATCCGTGGGACAACCCGGAGGCCATGGTGTTGCCGACGCTCACCCTGGTGCTGTGGGTGGCGCCGTACGTCTCCCGCATCGTCCGCGCCTCGCTGCTCGAGGTCATCGACAGCGACTATGTGGAGCTCGCCCGGCTCAAGGGCATCCCCGAGAAGGTCGTGATGCGCAAGCACGCGCTGCTCAACGCGATCGTCCCGGGCATCCAGGTCATCGCGCTCCAGCTGGCCTTCCTGGCGGGCGGTGTCGTGATCGTGGAGACGCTCTTCGCCTATCCGGGCGTCGGCCTCCTACTCGTCGACTCGGTGCGCAACCACGACGTCCCGATGGTGCAGGCGCTCAGCATGATCATCGCCAGCGTGTACGTCGTGGTGAACCTCATCGCGGACCTGCTGAGCATCCTGTTGACCCCGCGCGCAAGGACGGCGATCTCGTCATGAGCACCGAAAGCGCAACGCCGGCCATTGCTCCGGCGGAGCCCTCGACCTTCCGCAAGGCGCTGCGGCAGAAGCGCTTCACGGTCGGCCTGGCGATCACCCTGCTGCTGGTGGCGTTCGTCATCTTCGCGCCGTACTTCGCGCCCTACGGTGAGAACGAGGTGACCGGTCCTCCCTACAGCAAGGACGGCTTCCTCGGCACCGACTACCTCGGCCACGACGTGCTCACCCGGGTCATGTACGGCGGCAGGGAGATTCTGATCATCGCCGTGTTCGGCACGATCCTCGGCATGGCGCTGGGGACCGCGATCGGTGTGGTCGCGGCGTACGGCGGCGGCTGGTGGGACGAGGTGATCATGCGCTTCAACGACGTGGTCCTGGCGTTCCCGCAGATCCTGCTCGCGCTGCTCGTGCTCACCGCCATCGAGCAACCGTCGGCGTGGATCCTGATCCTGCTCGTCGGCGTCTCGCACGCCCCGCGCGTCGCGCGGCTCGCGCGCGGCGTCGCCCTGGGCATCGTGTCCCGCGACTTCGTCATCGCGGCGGAGGCGCTCGGCGAGAAGCGAAGCCGGGTGATCCTGGCCGAGGTACTGCCGAACATGAACGCCCCCTTGCTCGCCGAGGGCGGCCTGCGGCTCACCTTCTCGATCGGGCTGGTCGGCTCCCTCGGCTTCCTGGGGTTCTCGACCGACCTGGGTGCGGCCAACTGGGGCCAGATGATCCAGGAGAACCGCCTGGGCCTGTCGACCCAGCCGTGGGCGGTCCTCGCGCCCGTGCTGATGATCGCGATCTTCTGCATCGGCACCAACCTGATGGCCGACGGCATCGCCCAAGTAGCCCAACGGGGAGAGGACTGATGACCGCCACCACGCCAGGACGCTGCCGCGGAAAAGATGCCCACCGGCGGTCTGGTCGTGGAGGACCTCGGCGTCACGCTCACCGGCCGCGATGTCGACGTCGTTGACGACATCGACCTCGTGCTGAAACCCGGCGAGGTCGTGGGCCTGGTCGGCGAGTCCGGCTCCGGTAAGACCACGGTCGGCACCTCGCTGCTCGGCTACGCGCGCGCGGGCGCTCTCATCTCCTCTGGCAAGGTGCTGATCGAGGGTCGCGACGTGCTCAAGATGCCGTGGAAGGAGGTCCGCGAGGTCCGCGGCGAGGAGATCGCCTACGTCCCTCAGGACCCGGCGTCCGCGCTCAACCCGGCCATCCGGATCGGCAAGCAGATCGTCGAGCTGCTGGCCCTGCGCGGCATCGGTTCCACCGAGTCGCGCCTGCAGGGCGCGCGCGACGGCCTGGCCGAGGTGGGCCTGCCCAACGACGACGAGTTCCTGAGGCGCTACCCCCACCAGCTCTCGGGAGGCCAGGTGCAGCGCGTCGCGTTGGCCATGGCGTTCCTGCCGAAGCCCAAGGTGCTGGTGCTCGACGAGCCGACGACGGGTCTCGACGTGACCACCCAGGCGATGGTGCTCGAGACGATGGCCCAGCTGTGCCGGACCCACGGGGTCAGTGCCCTCTACGTCACCCACGACCTCGCGGTGGTCGCCAACATTGCCGACCGGGTCGCGGTGATGTACGCCGGTGAGATCGTCGAGCTCGGCCCCAAGGAGTCGATGTTCAGACAGCCGGCGCACCCCTACACGCGGGCTCTTCTCGACTCGATCCCGCATCTGAGCCAGGCGCGAGCCCTCACCGGCATCCCGGGCCGCACCCCGGCGCCGGGCGCCCGGCCCGACGGTTGCCGCTTCCACGATCGATGCTCGTTCGTCGTCGACGCCTGCAAGGAGTCCGTGCCAGAGCTGCGTCCGTTCGCGACGGACCACGACGTGCGCTGCATCCGCGCCGAGGAGATCGGCACCTGGGACATGTCCCGCGGCACGGTGCCGGACGCGGACCCCGACAAGCAGCGCGAGGTCATCCTCTCGGTCGAGGGGCTCAACGTCTTCTACGGCCGCAAGCAGGTCGTCTACGACGTGAGCTTCGACCTTGCGACGGCGGAGGTCGTGGCCCTGGTGGGCGAGTCGGGCAGCGGCAAGACCACCATCTCCCGCTCGATCGGCGGCCTGCACAAGGAATGGACCGGCACGATCTCCTTCGAGGGCGACGCGCTGGCCAAGAGTGCCCGCCAGCGCAGTGCGGACAACCGCAAGCGCCTGCAGTACATCTTCCAGAACCCCTACCTCTCGCTGAACCCGCGCCTGACCGTCGAGCAGATCGTCAAGCGGCCGATGGAGCTCTTCGGGATCGCCTCGGGCAAGGAGGCCAACGAGCGCGTGGTCGATTTGCTCGACCAGGTCGCGCTGGGGCCAAGGATGCTGAAGTACGAGGCCAGCCGGCTCTCCGGCGGCGAGCGCCAACGCGTGGCGATCGCCCGGGCCCTGGCCGCCGAGCCGGACGTGCTGATCTGCGACGAGATCACCTCGGCCCTCGACGTGTCGGTGCAGGGCTCGATCGTCTCCCTGCTGGAGGGACTCCGGCAGCAGCGCGGCATCAGCATGCTGTTCGTGACCCACAACCTCGCCCTGGTCCGCTCGATCGCGGCGCGCGTGGAGATCCTGCAGGCGGGCCGCGTCGTCGAGGCCGGCTCGGTCGTGACGGTGATGGAGACCCCGCGGGAGGAGTACACCCGCCAGCTCCTCTCCAAGAGCCCGAGGATCGACTGACGCCAGTGCCCATGTCCACCGCTGGGTCCCGGCTTGCCGGGCTCACGTTCACCGACCCGCAGCACGAACCGGGGTGGCGCCACGTCCCGGTGCCGGCCGGCGACGGCCGCGCGCTGCCGTCGGAAGCGCGAGACCTGGCGGTGGAGGTGGTCGGCGCCGGCCGGTCCCGCGGGCTCGCGGAGTGGGTTGAGGAGACCTCGACGACCTCGCTGCTGGTGCTGGACGGAGGAACCATCGTCCACGAGTGGTACGCCGAGGGGCTGGGGCCCGACACGCTCTTCCTGGGTGCGTCGATGACCAAGTCGGTGCTGGCCCACCTCGTGGGCCGCGCGGTCCGCGAGGGTGCGCTGGCGCTGACCGACGAGGTGATCAACCTCGTGCCTGAGCTCTCCGGCACCGGGTACGACGGGACCTGCGTGCTGGACGTCCTCACCATGACCACCGGCGTCGAGTGGGTCGAGGACCACCGCGACCCCGACAGCCTCGCCTCCCGTCTCCTGGCCTGCTTCGCCACCAGCGGCGACTCCCGCGCCCTGCTCCGCGAGGTCCGGGCCGGCGTGGCTCCCGGCATCCGGTTCAGCTACTGCACCGCCGACTCCCAGGTGCTCGACTGGGTGCGCGAGCGCGCCACCGGCCGCGCGTACCCCGAGGACGTCGCGCGGTTGTGGCAGGACCTCGGCTGCAGCCGCGATGCGGCCGTCGCGGTGGACGGCACCGGAGTGGCGATGGCCGGGGGCGGGCTGGCCGCCACCGCCCGGGACTGGGCGCGCGTGGCGCTGCTCGCCGTGGACGGCGGCGGGCTGTTGGATCCGGACTGGGTCGAGGCCGCCGCGCGTCCGGCGTACCCCTTCCTGGCGCCCGGCCGGTTGCCCAGCAGCATCACCACGCACGCCGGCTTCGGCTACCACTGGTGGCCGATGGACGCCGACGGTCGGCGGCTGACCGCCGACGGGAGCCGAGGCCAGTTCGCGTGCGCCGACCGGCGCACCGGCGCCGTCGTGGTCAAGACCTCGCAGTGGCCCTACGACGACTTCCTCGTCGACCGACAGGCCCGCGACCTCAGCTATCTCGGCCTGCACGCCCTGCTCGACGCACTGCCCGACAGAAGGAGTCCTCCCCGTGAACCGCAACGTCATGATCACCTGCGCCCTGACCGGAGCCGGCGACACCGTCGGTCGCTCCGAGCATGTGCCGGTGACCCCTGAGCAGATCGCCGAGTCGGGCATCGCCGCGGCGCGTGCGGGGGCCACGATCGTGCACGTCCACGTGCGGGACCCCGAGACCGGGAAGGGGTCGCGGGAGGTGGCGCTGTACCGCGAGGTCGTCGAGCGGATCCGGGCCTCGGACGTCGACGTCATCATCAACACCACCGCCGGGATGGGCGGCGACCTGGTGCTCGATCCGCACGACCCCACGACGTTCGTCGAGGGCACCGACCTGGTCAGCGGTGTCGACCGGCTGCCGCATGTGGAGGAGCTGCTGCCCGACATCTGCACGCTGGACTGCGGCAGCCTCAACTTCGGCGAGGGCAGCCTGGTCTACGTCAGCACGCCGGACATGCTCCGCGAGGGGGCGAAGAAGATCCAGGAGCTCGGCGTCCGGTGTGAGATGGAGATCTTCGACACCGGCCACCTGTGGTTCGCCAAGACGCTGGTCGAGGAGGGGCTGATCGACGCGCCGGCGATGTACCAGCTGTGCATGGGCATCCCCTACGGCGCGCCGGCCGACCCGCTGACGCTGGCCGCGATGGTCCACCAGCTCCCCGAGGGCGCGGTGTGGGCGTCGTTCGCGCTCGGTCCGATGCAGATGCCGTGGGTGGCCCAGTCGGTGCTGCTGGGCGGGCACGTGCGGGTCGGGCTGGAGGACAACCTGTACCTGAGCCGGGGGGTGAAGGCGACCAACGCCCAGCTGGTCGAGCGGGCGAGGATGATCGTGGAGGGCATGGGCGCCAAGGTGGCCACCCCCGACGAGGGGCGCGAGATCCTCGCGCTGAAGCCGCGATGACCGCGATGGCCCGGTGGTGACCCGGTTTCCCGGCTGGCGCCGGAGGAGGTCGAGACGGTCACCTGCGTCGGCGCCGGCGTGATCGGCGGCGGCTGGGTGGCCTACTTCCTGGCCCGCGGCTACCGGGTGGTGGCCTGGGACCCGGCCGAGGACGCCGAGACCCGGCTGCGGCACCTGGTCGGCCGGCGTGGCCGGCGCTGACCGAGCTGGGGCTGGCCGAGGGGGCCAGCCTGGACAACCTGGTCGTGGAGGACGACCTGGCCACGGCCTGCGCGCGGTGCGGACTTCGTCCAGGAGAGCGCCCCGGAGGACCTCGAGCTCAAGCGCACCCTGCTGGCCGACATCGACGCGGCCACCCCGGAGGACGTGGTGATCTCGTCCTCGACCTCGGGCTATCGGCGATGAGCCAGATGCAGGACAAGTGCGCCCACCCCGAGCGCACCGTGGTCGGGCACCCGTTCAACCCGCCGTACCTGATCCCGCTGGTCGAGGTGGTCGGCGGCCTGGCGACCGCCCCCGACGTGGTCGCCTGGACCGCCGACGTTCTTCCGGCACGCCGGCAAGTCGGTGATCACCATGGACCGCGAGGTGCCCGGGTTCATCGCCAACCGGCTCCAGGAGGCGCTGTGGCGCGAGGCGCTGCACATGGTCGCCGCCGGCGAGGCCACCGTCGAGCAGATCGACCTGTCCATCACCGACGGCCCCGGCCTGCGCTGGCCGATCCACGGCCCGATGCTCACCTTCCACCTGGCCGGCGGCCAGGGCGGGATGGCGCACATGCTCGACCACTTCGGACCCTCGCTGCAGTCCCCGTGGACCCGGCTGGTGGCCGCCGAGCTCACCCCCGAGCTGCGCGACGCCGTGGTCGACGGCTGCCAGCGGGAGGCCGACGGCCGGAGCATCGACGACCTGGTGGCCGAGCGGGACCGCGGCGTGATCGCGATCCTGCGCGCGCTGGGCCGCACATGACCGGCCGCGCATGATCGGCCGCGCATGAGGGCCTGGCCGGGCCGGTCGATGGCGGGAGCCGGTCCAGGACGCCTGGATCGACTACAACGGCCACCTCTCCGAGGCCTACTACGTGCTGGTCTTCGGACATGCCACCGACGCCGTGATGGACGCCGTCGGGCTCGGCCCGCCTACCGCGACGCCAACAACGCCTCGCTCTACACCGTCGAGGCCCACCTCCGCTACCTCGAGGAGGTCCCGGCGGGCAGCGACCTGGAGGTCCGCTCGTCGATCATCGGCGTCACCGCCAAGCTGCTCTGGATCTGGCACGAACTCTCGGTCGACGGCCGGCTGCGCGCCACCGAAGAGGTGCTCGGCGTGCACGTGACCGGACGCAGCTCGTCACCCTTCCCCGACCACATCGTCACCCGGTCCGGGCCGCCTGCACCACACCCCCCGAGACGCCAGCGGCCGGATCCGGCCCATCCCTGACCCACGCCCTGACCCGCACCCTGAGCTCCAGGAGGAACGCCGCCCTATGACCGGCCACGACCGAACCCGCCTCCCCCTCGACGTCGACACCGACACCCGGCCGATCCATCCGGTACGAACCGAGCCAGGGTCTCCCAACGTCGTGGTCGTGCTCATCGACGACATGGGTTTCGGTGCCTCGACGGCGTACGGCGGGCCGTGCGAGCTGCCCACGGCGCAGCGGATGGCCGACGAGGGGCTGCGCTACAGCCGGTTCCACGTCACGCCCCTGTGCTCGCCGACCCGGCAGGCGCTGATGACCGGGCGCAACCACCACTCGGTCGGGATGGGCGTGACGTCGGAGATGTCGACGCCGGAGCCGGGCTACCACGGCTACCGACCGGCCAGTGCCGCCACCATCGCCCAGATCCTGGGGGGCAACGGCTACTCGACCGCCGCGTTCGGCAAGTGGCACCAGACCCCGCCGGTCGAGGTGAGCCCCTCCGGTCCTTTCCACCGGTGGCCGATGGGGGAGGGGTTCGACTACTTCTACGGCTTCATGGGCGCGGAGATGAACCACTGGTACCCGCAGCTCTACCAGGGTCGCTACCCGGTCGAGCCCGACCGCCTGCCCGAGGACGGCTACCACCTCTCGGAGGACCTGGTCGACAACGCGATCGCCTGGGTCGAGAACCAGCAGGCGATCACGCCCGAGCGGCCGTTCTTCGCCTATGTCGCGCTGGGCGCGACACATGCCCCCTTCCACGTCGCGGCCGAGTGGCGCGACAAGTACGCCGGCCGTTTCGACGCCGGCTGGGACGCCCAGCGCGAGGCCACCTTGGCCCGGCAGAAGGAGCTCGGCATCGTGCCGGCGACGACCGAGCTGGCGCCGTGGGCCGAAGGCGTGCCGCACTGGGACGAGCTCGACGAGACCGAGCGCCGGGTGGCGGCCCGGTTCATGGAGACCTACGCCGGCTTCGCGGAGCACGCGGACGTACAGATCGGGCGGCTCGTCGATGCCCTCGACGAGCTCGGCGTGCTCGACGACACCCTTTTCCTCTATCTGCTCGGCGACAACGGTGCCTCGGGCGAGGGCGGGCCGCGGGGAACGTTCCGCGAGCACCTGGTCGGCCACGGGATCCAGGACGACACGGCCGACATGGCCGCGCGGCTTGACACCTTGGGCGACCCGACGACGTACGCCATCTACCCGGTCGGCTGGGCGCTGGCGATGAACACGCCGTACCCGTGGACCAAGCAGCTCGCGCACCTTGGCGGCACCCGCGACGGGATGATCGTGCGCTGGGGGAACGGCATCGCTGCGCGGGGCGAGGTCCGACACCAGTGGCACCACGTCATCGACGTCCTGCCGACGATCCTCGAGGCTGCCGGGCTGCCGGTGCCCGAAACGTTCGGCGGCGTCGCGCAGCAGCCCGTCGAGGGCACCAGCTTCCGCTACACCTTCGACGACCCGGACGCGCAGGACCGGCGGACCACGCAGTACTTCGAGATGATCGGCAACCGGGCGATCTACCACGATGGCTGGACGGCCGTGACCCGCCACGGCACGCCCTGGGAGATGGTGGAGACGCCCGAGCGCCCGTTCGACGAGGACGTCTGGGAGCTCTACGACCACGCCGCCGACTGGAGCCAGGCGCGCGACCTCGCCCAGCAGCACCCCGAGCGGCTCCGCGACCTCCAGCAGGTTTTCGACCGTGAGGCCGAGAAGCACCACGTGCTCCCGCTCGACGACCGTGTCACCGAGCGCGAGAACCCGGAAGTGGCCGGCCGGCTTGACCTGCACGGCGGACGGACCAGCCTGAGCTTCGGTTCCCGGGTCGGCCGGCTCACCGAGGAGGCTGCGCCCAACGTCAAGAACCGCTCGCACGTGATCACTGCCGACCTCGAGGTGGTCACCGGCACCGACGGCGTCGTCGTTGCCCAGGGAGGGCGGTTCGGGGGGTGGTCGCTGTACTTCGTCGGCGGCGTCCCGCACTACGCCTACAACTACGTGGGCCGCGACCTGACCGTGATCCGCGGCCAAGAGCCGATGACGCCGGGCCGGCACGACCTGGTCGTCCGCTTCGGGTACGACGGAGGTCCGCCCGGCAGCGGAGCCACCGCGACCCTAGAGGTCGACGGCGTCTCGGTCGGCTCCGGGCGGATCCCGGTCACGACTGCCTATTACTTCTCTTTCGACGAAACGTTCAATGTCGGGGTCGACCGCGGCACGCCAGTGGTCGACGACTACCTGCCGGTCCGCAACCGCTTCCAGGGGCTCATCCACCGGGTCCGGTTCGACCTGGACGACCTCGTCGACCCCGGGTCCGGTGCAGGGCGCGAGCGCGCGGCCATCGTCCACCAGTGACGGGCTGCCGCTCTCCCTCGCGCGACGGCGATCCCCCGCGTCTCGTGCGGCGGTCTGAACTCGTCTGGATCACATCTGGTTGGCCAGCTCGTTGGCGGCCTCGACGGCGATCTCGATGGCTCGTACCGCAAGCGGCGACTGGGTGCGTCCGGCCGGCCAGTGCAGGTACATCTCGCGCGCGGGCGATGGACGCAGTTGGTGGATGCTGAGCCGGTCGTCGGACCAGGCATCGGATGCGTGGAGGGCCAGCCATGGCAGCACCGCCGAGCCGATGCCCGCGCGGACCATCGACAAGATGGTCTCGTGGCCGGTGGTTCGAAACACGATCCGTGGCCGCGCGCCGGTCTTGGCGAGCGTCCCCTCCAACCACGTTTGGTGATAGGTGGGAGGCCAGGCAACCATCGGAGCATCGTCGAGCAGCCTCACCCGTACTGGACCATCGGGGAATGCGCCGGTGCCGGCCACTAGGAGGTACGGCTCGTCGAGCAGCTTGACGGACTCGACGTCGTCTGCGATCCGGCCGTCGTGGAACAACAGGTCGAGATCTCCGAGCTGCGGATCCTCCGGTTCCACCTCGGAGAGCCTGATGTCGCAGCCGGGGTGCTCGTCCAGGAGCCGGCGTACGACGGCCGGCAGGATCAGGTTGGTCACGCTCTGGAAGGTGCCGATGTCGATCCGGCCCTCGCCCGCTCTGAATCGATCGACGGCGTCGGTCAGCGCCTCCGCCCTCCTCAGCAGATCGCGTCCATGGGTCAGGACCACCTCGCCAAGGGGGGTGACGCGTACCGGCTTAGGACCTCCGGGCCGGTCGAAGACCGCGCCTCCGAGGGCCCGTTCCAGCGCGGCGATCTGTTGGCTCACCGACGATTGGGTGTAGCCGAGCCGGGCCGCCGCTCGCCCGAACGTTCCTTCCTCGGCGATAGCGGCCAGGGTCGCCAGGTGGCGCAGCTCGACGTCAGCCATGAGACATAGCATAGCCATAGGCGATTGACCTGATCGGAAACGATCGCTTTTCTCAATGTGCGATCGAACCTAGCGTCGTTGACATGACGACCTACAGCACGCCGACTCCCGCGGCGCCGACCCGAAACCGACCGACCCGTCGGCGTTCGGAGCTGCCACGTCTGGTCTGGGCCTTGGCGGCGACTCATTTCGTGAGTCGAGCCGGCGGTCTCGTGCAGTCGTTCCTTGTTCTCTATCTGACGCAGGAGCAGCGGCTCTCGCCCTCGGCGGCGGGTGCGGTGGTAGCCGCCGTGGGGGTCGGGTACATCGGGTCGCACCTACTCGGTGGCTGGCTGGCTGATCGGATCGGTCGCCGGCGCACCATGCTGGTGGGATTTCTGGGGACCGCCGTGGCGCTCGTCGCTCTCGGCTCGGCGGATACGGTGCCGGCAATCTGGGCGGCGGCCGTCGGAGTCGGACTGATGGCGGAGCTGTTCCACACGGCCGGATCGGCCGCGGTGGCAGACCTCCCTCAGCGACAGCGAGTACGGGCCTTCGGACTGCTGTTCTGGGCGACCAGTCTCGGCTTCTCGTTCGCGACGGTCACCGCCGGAATCCTCGCCCACTACGGGTATGGGCTCTTGTTCTGGATCAACGCCACGACCTCGATCGTCGCAGCACTCATCGTCTGGCGCCGGGTGCCTGAGACCCGTCCGCCGGCGTCAGAACAGGCTCGGCAAGCACTGCTGCCGGTGCTCCTGCGCGACCGACTGATGATCGCCATGGTCGTGATCTACGTCGCCTATTTCACACTGTTCCTGCAGACGTTCGCGACGCTACCGCTGGTGATGACGGCCGACGGCCACGGCACCGCGACGTACGGCGCGGTGCTGGCGCTGAACGGCATCGTCATTGTTCTCGTTCAACCAATAGCGGTCCGGCTGCTCGAGGATCGCGACCCCACCACGGTGCTGGCCGTCTCGATGCTCCTGGTTGGTGTTGGCGTCGGTCTGGGCACCATCGTCCACAGCACTGCCGGCTTTGCCGGATCGGTCCTGGCTTGGAGCCTCGGCGAGATCGGCATCGCCGTCATGTTCGGCGCCACCTTTGCCGACCTCGCGCCGGCCGACCTGCGTGGGAGGTACATGGGCGTTGCCGCCACCACGTGGAGCGTCGGTGCCGTGCTCGGCCCGGTGGTCGGCACTCTGCTGCTCGACCATGCCGGACGAACCGCGCTGGGGGCAACGTGTGTCGTCACGGGGATAGCTCTCTTCGCCGGCATGCAGGCGCTCGGTCCGGTGCTCCGGCGCCGAACCTCAGCAGTCGCCGACGTCGCGCGCTCCGAACTCGCTCCCCGACACCAAACCGACGCTCGTCCGCGCGGCTCCCCAGCCGAGGTCGGGCGCCTACAAGCACGAAGGGAGAAACGGATGAACCTGCCGGAGATCGTGTCACGTGAGGAATGGCTGGCCGCGCGCAAGCGGCTGCTCACTGAGGAGAAGGAGTTCACCCATGCCCGCGACCGGCTGAACGCCGACCGGCGCCGGCTACCGATGGTCCGTGTTGACAAGGAGTACGTCTTCGACGGTCCGGACGGCAAGTCGACTCTGCTGGAGCTCTTCGACGGGCGTCGCCAGCTCATCGTCTACCACTTCATGTTCGATCCGAGCTGGGACGCGGGCTGCGAGGGCTGCTCGCTGCTGGTCGACAACATCGGCCACCCCGCGCACCTACACGCCCGCGACACGTCCCTGGTCCTGGTGTCCCGCGCACCGTTGCCCAAGCTGCTCGCGTTCCAGAGGCGGATGGGTTGGACGGTGCCGTGGTACTCCTCGTACGGCAGCGACTTCAACTACGACTTCCACGTCACCCTTGACGAGTCCGTTGCGCCCGTGGAGTACAACTACCGCGACAAGGCCGAGCTCTTGCGCGCGGGCGACGACGCCTCCGACGGCGAGGGCCCCGGGGTCAGCACCTTCCTCCGCGACGAAACAGACGTCTTCCACACCTATTCCACCTATGCCCGGGGGACCGACGTGCTCAACGGCACGTTCAACTATCTCGACCTGACCGCGCTCGGTCGCCAAGAGCCGTGGGAGGAACCGTCCGGACGCAGTTGGCTGCCTGCCAGCGGCTGGTGGTGGCGCCGGCACGACGAGTACGAGACCGACGAATCCTCGAGGAGCACGACATGACGACCTTCGCGTTGATACATGGCGCCGGAGACGTCGGCTGGTACTGGCACCTGGTGGCCGCCGAGCTCCGTGGCCGCGGCCACGAGGTGGTCGCCCCCGACCTCCCCGCCGACGACGAGTCGGCGACCCTCGCCGACTACGCCGACGTGGTGGTCGACGCCGTCGGCGACCGGGACGGTCTGATCGTCGCCGGCCAGTCGTACGGAGCCTTCACTGCACCACTGGTCGCCGACCGGCTCCCCACGGACGTGCTGGTCCTGGTCGCCGGCATGATCCCGGCCCCGGGTGAGTCGCCGAACGACTGGTGGCACAACACCGGCCACAGCGACGCCGTACGAGAGCAGGCCGGGCGCGACGGCGGCCGCACGGGTAGCCCTGACCCGTATGTGAGCTTCTACCACGACGTACCGCGCGAGCTGGCCGAGGAGGCGATCAGCAAGGAGCGGGCACACCCGTCGCAGGCCTCGATGGTCGCTCCGTGGCCACTGGACGCCTGGCCGAACGTACCGACGAAGTTCGTGCTGTGCAGCCAAGACCGCTTCTTCCCGCCGGACTTCTTCCGCCGACTGGTCACCGAACGCCTCGGCGTCGAACCCGACGAGATCGCCAGCGGCCACTGCGTCGCCCTCAGCCGCCCCAAGGAGCTGGCGGACCTGTTCGAGGGATATGCGGCTACCGCGTCTGCCACGAGGGTCGAGCCGTGAATCTTGCCTGTGCGGCGACTGGCGAGGCGTCTCTGCTCGATGCTCAGTTTGTCTCCTCGGCGGGCGTCGTTGCGGTCTGTTCGCTGGCCCAGCTGGCGAGGAAAGCTCAGCGCCTGCTCGGACGGTGTGTGCGGTTCGACGGTGTAGGTGATGATCGTGATTCCGGTGTCGCCGGGCAGGTCGAGGGCCTCTCCGGTGAGCTCGAGGTCGCCGACGACGGGGTGGTGCATCTGTTTGGTGGAGCTGCGGTGCAGCCGCACGTTGTGGCCGGCGGCCCACCAGGTCCGGAACTCGACGCAGACATTTGATGGCGTGCCACCACTCGAACCGAGGCGTCGGCTGGGCGCCCAGTTCACCGCGTGACGGGATGGTGGTCGGTGCGGACGGGATATACCGGGTGCTGGTCGACTGACTCTGCCGCCTCGGTCCCCGGGCCGACGTCGAGACCGGGCCACCCGATCCGTAGCGCTCACCCATCCGAAGGCGATGCCGTGTCCGAACACTCCTCCAAGCACGCGGGGATCGACCCCGCGCATTGAGCTGAAGGGGAGACAGGCATGAGGCAGAGGAACACGACGATGGCGGCTGTGGGGGTGGCCGGGCTGGCGCTGGCTGCAAGTGTGCTGAGTGGCCCGGCCAACGCCGACGACCGGGACGGACGTGCACTCCGGGCCATCGGGCTGGTCGGCGACACCACGCTGGTGTCGTTCGACGTGGACCGGCCCCAGAAGACCCGCGCCCTCGGCAAGGTGCGCGGCCTCGACGGAGACACCGCACTGGTCGGCATCGACTACCGGGTCCAGGACTCGAAGCTGTACGGCGTCGGCGACGCCGGCGGCGTCTACACGATCAACCCCCGTACGGCGAGGGCGACTCGGGTGAGCCAGCTGACCGTCGCCTTGGATGGCACCACGTTCGGCGTCGACTTCAACCCCGCGGCGGATCGGTTGCGCGTCACCAGCGACACCGGCCAGAACCTGCGGCACGACGTCAACCCCGGCGGCGTGACCGTCGCCGACGGGACGCTCTCCTACCCGCCCGCGGCGCCTCCGGCCACCGGGATCAACGGCTCGGCGTACACCAACAACGACCTCGATCCCGCGACCGCGACGACGTTGTTCGACATCGACACGCTGATGGACCAGGTTGCCATTCAGGCGCCCGCCAACAACGGAACCCTGTCCCCGACGGGCAAGCTGGGGGTCGACGGGAGGCGCGACGTCGGGTTCGACATCGTCAGCCAGGTCGACGGTGGCACCACCACCAGGAACACCGCGTTCGCGACGATCACCACCGGTGGGAGAGCCGCCTTCTACAAGGTGCAGCTGCTGACCGGCCAGGTCACCCCGGTGGGCTCGTTCCCGAGGTCCCACCACGTGCGAGACATCGCGCTGCCGATCGACAAGTGACGTAGATCGACACGTAACCAGACGCACCCGCTGCCGGCGTCGCCACGCCGGCGGCGGGTGACTCCTTGGGTCGTGCGCGTGTCAGGACCTGGTCTCGGTCGCTGCCACAGTGACCTCGCGCTAGCGAACCGTACGGTCCACCCGAGCCCTGTTCGCACAGTGGCGCGGCTCGGCGAGCGATGTCACGTCTGGCCCGCTCTGTGACTGAGCGCGCCGTGGAGAGGCACGTCAGCAACATCGTGACCGCGCACGGCCAGGCGACAGGGGCGGACGACCATCGGCTTCTGCTCGCCGTGACGACCGCCGCCGGTCGTTGGTGCACCTCTGAGCTCCCGCCGGCGGCCAGCCGCATCAGGTCGCTGTCGAAGTCGACGTCGCCGACCGAGCGCTCCGCCCGGGTCGCGTTGCCGGCGAACTGGTGCGAGTAGCCGGACCAGTTGTCGTCGGCGATCTCGCGGGAGCGCCGCTGCGCACCAGCAGGGCGAGCTCGGTCGCGGCCCGCGCGAGGCGATGGCCGAGGTCGCTGGATGCCCAGTCCTCGGGGGCGGCGTACAGCGAGGTCGGCGTCGGGATCGCGCGTAGGAACGCGAACAGCGGGCGCAGCTGGTCGTCGACCACCATCGCGTGCCGGGCGCTGCCGCCGGTGGCGGCGAGGATCACCGGCTTGGCGATGAGCAGGTCGTTGTCGAGCAGGTCGGCGAACGACTTGAACAGCCCGCTGATGCCGGCCTTGTAGACCGGGGTGGCGGCGATGATCGCGTCCGCCTTGGCGAGTCGGTCGATCGCCTCCTGGACCGCCTCGTTCGGGAAGCCGGAGACCAGTGAACGGCGATGTCGACCGCGATCGGGCCGAGGTCGATGATGCTCACGGTCGCGGGTGTGCCGGTGGCGCGGAGGGTGTCCACGGTCTTCTGGGCGATCCGGTCGGCGAGCAGCCGGGTCGAGGATGGGTCGCTGACCCCGGCGCTGACCACGGCCAGGTGGTGGACCGGGGTGGATGTCGTTCATCGTCGGTTCCTTCTCTGCGGCGCGTGGCGGTGAGAGTGCCAGGCTGAGTTCGCGGAGCGTCCGGAGCTGCTCGTCGTCGAGCGCGCGGGTCATCGCCTCGGCCACCTGGCGGCCGTGGGTCCTGCCGAGGGCGCGCTGGACCTCGACTCCCTCGGGGGTGAGTCGGATCCGGTAGGCGCGGGCGTCGGCGGGGTCGCCGCTGCGCTGGACCAGCCCGCGTTTCTCGAGGCGGCTCACCAGCCGGGAGATGCCGGCCTGGGTGAGCAGCACGTCGTCGCACAGCTCGGTCATCCGGAGTCCGTTCGGGGCGCCGGCGAGTGCGTACAGCACGCCGTACTCGCGGGGGAGCAGGTCGCCCCAGTCGCCCTCGCGCTCGAACTCCAGGGCGAGGGTCGCCTGGGCCCGGAACATCGCTTCCCAGGCCTCGTTGGCGAGCTTGATTCGCGGCTCATCAGATGACCTGCGGGAAGCGGGCCTCGATGTCGGGGTCGCTGTCCTGGTACGGCGAGGTGCCGGAGAGGTTGTCGCCCCGGTTGGGGTTCGGCCGCGGCTGGCGCGGTGCCGCGTCGCCGTACTTGGCGGTGACCAGGGTTTCGTGCGTCGGAGCGTCCGGAACGTCGGGGTCGCGTCGCGCCGCCATCTCCTTGCGCAGCACCGGCACCACCTCGGTGCCGAGCAGCTCGACCTGCTCCAGCGCGACCTCGACGGGCAGGGAGAGGCCGTCGACCGCGAACAGCTGGCGCTGGTAGTCGCCGAAGCCCTCCTGGAAGGTCATCACCTTGTCGATGACCTGTTGCGGGCTGCCGACCGTGATCGGCGTGGCGGCCATGTGGTCCTCCAGCCGCGACCCGCGGAACACCGGGTAGTTCTCGAAGTACGGCTTGAACCGCGCCACCGCGTCCTGGGAGTTCTTCGCGATGAAGGACATCCCGCCGAGGCCGACGATCGCCTGCTCGGCGGTTCCGTGGCCGTAGTGCTCGAACCGCCGCCGGTACAGGTCCACCAGGGGCTTGAAGTGGAAGTTCGGCGCCAGGATGTGGTTGGCGAAGAAGCCGTTGCCGTAGAAGGCGGCCTGCTCGGCGATCTCCGGGGTCCGGATCGATCCGTGCCAGACGAACGGAGGCACGTCGTCCAGTGGCCGGGGCGTCGAGGTGAAGCCCTGCAGCGGGGTACGGAACTTGCCCTCCCAGTCGACCACGTCCTCGCGCCAGAGCCGGTGCAGCAGGTTGTAGTTCTCCAGCGCGAGCGCCACGCCCTGCCGGATGTCCTTGCCGAACCACGGGTAGACCGGGACGGTGTTGCCGCGTCCGACCATCAGGTCCAGCCGGCCGTCGGCGACGTGCTGGAGCATCGCGTAGTCCTCGGCGACCTTGACCGGGTCGTTGGTGGTCATCAACGTGACCGAGGTGCTCAGGATGATGCCGTTGGTGAGCGCCGCGATGTAGGCCAGCAGCGTCGTGGGGGAGGACGGGATGAACGGCGGGTTGTGGTGCTCGCCGAGGGCGTAGACGTCCAGGCCGACCTCGTCGGCGCGCTCGCCACCCGGATCATGTTCCGGATCCGCTCGGCCTCGCTCTGGGTGTAGCCGGTCCCCGGTTCGGGCGCGATGTCGCCGACGCTGAAGATGCCGAACTGCATGGTGCTGCTCCTCTCGGCCGCGGCTGCAGGTTGCATGACCGCGCATGCAGTTCAACAACTTGACTGCGCAAGTATTCCGAAGGAATGCTCGGTGGCCTCATAGGCGGGAAGGTGACCGGCGCGTGGCGCCGATCCGCCTCCCTGGTCCACCATGGAGCCATGGCGACCAGTCCCTCCGACGCCCTGGCCGCAGCGCGCGCGACGTACGCTTCAGCCGCCGACGCATTCCTCGACCTGGTCGCGCCGGTCTCCCTGGACCGGTACGCCGGACCCGGGCTCGGCGACTGGGACCTGCGTGCGCTCGTCGGTCACACGGGCCGCTCGTTCGTCACCGTGACGACCTACCTGGCCACCCGCGCCGAGCGCGTCGCGGCCCGGTCGGCCGGGGAGTACTTCACGCTGGTGTCCCGGATCGCGGCCGCCGACACCTCCGGAGCGATCCGCGAGCGCGGTGTGGCCGCCGGGGTGGCGCTCGGCGACCACCCGCTGGACGCGCTCCGCGAATCCCGGGCCGCCGCCGAGGAGGCCCTCGACCGGCTCGGCGACGACGACCCGGTCGTCGAGACGGCGGGCGGCGGGATGCGGGTCAGCGACTACCTGCCGACTCGGACCTTCGAGCTGACCGTGCATTCGCTGGACATCGCCGCGGCACTCGGGACGACCTTCGAGCCGCCGCGCGACGCTCTTGCCGAGACCCTGCTCGTCGCCGCCGACAGCGCCCTCGAACAGGGCCTCGGCGCCGACGTGGTGCTCGCGCTCACCGGCCGGCGGTCGCTGCCCGAGGGGTCATCGGTCGTCCCGTGACGCGGACTCGCGGGCGGCGAGCACTGGCGGTAGGAAACGACGTGCGGGACGCTGAACCGCGGCGCAGGCCATTCGGAAGCCTGGCGTGAGGGGAGGGCGCATGGCTCAGTCCGCGGCCGTGCAGGCTCCCCACCCACCCGCCCTGACCCGACGCCAGATCAACCTGGTCTTCGGCACGGTCATGCTCGGCATGCTGCTGGCCGCGCTCGACCAGACGATCGTGTCCACGGCGCTGCCGACCATCGTCGGCGACCTGGGCGGCGGAGGCCACGTCTCCTGGGTCGTCACTTCCTACCTGATCACCGACACCATCGCGGTCGTGCTCGCCGGCAAGTTCGGTGACCTGTTCGGCCGCAAGCTCGTCTTCCAGGTCAGCGCGGCGATCTTCGTCGTCGCGTCCCTCATGTGTGCCGCCGCGGGCTCCATGTCGTGGCTCGTCGCGTGGCGCGCGGTGCAGGGCATCGGCGCCGGCGGTCTCATGGTCACGGCGACGGCGCTGATCGCCGACGTCGTTCCGCTGCGCGAACGAGGCAAGTACCAAGGTGCGCTGGGAGCGGTCTTCGGGGTCACCACCGTCATCGGGCCGCTGCTCGGCGGCCTGTTCACCGACCATCTCTCGTGGCACTGGTGCTTCCTGGTGAACGTGCCGCTCGGCATCCTGGTGATCGGCGTCGCCGCGAAGACCATGCCGTCGGTGAAGACGCTGCGGCGGCCGACGATCGACTACGCGGGCATCGCCGCCATCTCGCGTTGCGGCCGGTGGTCTGACCCTTGCCACCAGCCTCGGTGGCAGCCGAGTTCGACTGGCTGTCTCCCACGATCGTCGGCCTGGTCGTCGCCTCGCTCCTCGGGATCGTCGCCTTCATCTACATCGAGCCTCGTGCCAAGGAGCCGATGCTCCCGCTGCGGCTCTTCTCCAGCAAGGTCTTCTCGGTCGCCTCCGTGGTCAGCTTCGTGGTCGGCTTCGCGATGCTCGGAGCGATGACGTTCCTGCCGACGTACCTGCAGTACGTCCACGGCGTCTCGGCGACCTCTTCGGGGCTGCGGATGCTCCCCATGGTCCTCGGGCTGCTGGGCGCCTCGATCGCCGCCGGCGTCGTCGTCGGCCGCACCGGTCACTACAAGACGTTCCCGATCGTGGGGTCGCTGCTGCTGACCGCTCGGCCTGTTCCTGATGTCGACGATGGACGCCGAGACCGGCTTCGTCACGATCTCGCTGTTCATGCTCGTGCTCGGGGTCGGCATCGGGCTGTGCATGCAGGTGCTGGTGATCATCGTGCAGAACACCAGTGAC
The DNA here is from genome assembly GCA_963813615.1 of uncultured Actinomycetota bacterium. GTDB lineage: Bacteria > Actinomycetota > Actinomycetes > Propionibacteriales > Nocardioidaceae > Nocardioides. The sequence continues at coordinate 538,880 of CAWFAE010000013.1, read as the reverse complement.
TACCGCGACCTCGGCGTCGCCACCTCGGGGGTCACGTTCTTCCGCACGCTCGGGAGCTCGTTCGGCGCGGCGGCGTTCGGAGCCGTCTACTCCGACAAGCTCGAGGACGCCCTGCCGGCCGCATTCGCGCAGTCACCGGGCCTTGCGCCCGAGGACGCCGCCACACCGGCGCTGCTGCACAGCCACCCCGCCGAGGTCATCGCCCCCGTCGTGGACGCGTACGCCGACGTGCTGCAGTCGGTCTTCCTGTACGCCGCACCCGTCGGCATCGTCGCGTTCCTGCTCAGCCTGATGCTGCCCCAGGTGCCGCTGCGGGACGCCGCCCGGGCCGGAGCCGGCGACATGGGCGACGGGTTCGCGATGGCCGAGGGCAGCGACCCCGATCGTGCGCTGGAGAGGGTCGTCGGACGCCTGATGCACCGGGAAGGCAGCCGCAACCTGCCGCAGATCCGCATCGCGTCCGGCACCGAGCTGGACGGGGCCGCGGCCTGGTGCGTGGCCCAGGTGCTGCTGCGCGAACGGCACGGCGTGCCCACCGACCTGGACACGATCACCGCCGCCGTCGGCCGGGTCCCGGCCAGCGTCCTCCTGCCCGCGTTCGACCAGACCGCCCGGTCCGGCTACCTGACCGGGGACCCGGCGGGATGGAGCACCACGAAGGTCGCCCGCGAGCAGTGGGACGTGTTCGCGACCGAGCTGAAGCGGTGGCTGGTCGAGCAGCTCGCCGAGGCCGGTGGTTCGAGCGAGGACGCCGAGCTGCTGGACGGAGCGCTCAACCAGCTGACCAGCCAGGTGCTGGGCGAGGAGGCCACGGCCGCGACGCCCGCGCTGCGGGTCGGCTAGCGGGCCGATCAGCGGCGCTTGCGGGTGGCCAACCGGTACGCCGGTCGCGGCATCGTGTCGCCGTGCTCGGCGAGGAAGGCCTCGAGCCGGGCCGGGTCGCGGGCGTCGGCGTGGGCCAGGAAGATCCCGACCGCGTTGTGCACCACGGGATCGGGATCGGCGCACAGCCCGGCCGCAATCGCGTACCCGGCTGCCAGGTCGGCGTCGTCTCCGCTCTTCACGAACCACAGCGGCGCGGTCATCGCGGTCCGCCGTCGCAGCGGGTCAGCGACCCCGGCCAGGTCGTGCAGCACGTCGTAGGGTCCTCCGGCGACCGCCGACCCGACCACCCGCGGAGCGGCCCGGTCGACCATGTCCCAGGCGGTGATCCGGTCGTGGTGACGGAGGTACGTCGCGCAGAGGCCGGGGTCACCGGGCCGCTTCCGCGCGCGGAAGTCGAGGACGCAGAACGCGGCCATCCGCGGCTCGTAGGCCGGCTCGACGAAGAGCCGCTCGAGCTCGGCGTCGGGCAGGGCGGTCGCCTGCCGGGCGAGGTCGAAGAGCGTGCCCATCCGCACCCCGATGACCTGCTCGCCCTCGGCCACGCGCGTCCGGATCTTCGCCGCCTCGGCCTCGTCCGCGTGCTCGGTGAGCCGGGCGAGGACGGCCGCGGCGGTCAGCTCCATGCCGTCATCCTGCCGGGTCCGGCTCGCGGCCGCGTCAACAACGCTCCGCGTCCTCATTCGCCTCCGCGGAGGTGCTCGGCCAGAGCGCTGAGGTCCTCGCCGCCGCGTCCGGCCGTGATCGCGTCACCCACGATCCGGCGGTTCGTCGCAGCCTGCGGGACGGCGGCGCCCACCTGGTCCGCGAGCGCGGTGGCCAGGTCGAGGTCCTTCGCCACCAGCTCCAGGGCGAACGCGACCGGCGCGGAGCTCGGCTGCTCGAAGGCGTCGCGCTTGTACTGCACGAACGGCGCCGCGACGGCGCTGTTCGCGATCACCTCGTAGGCGAGATCGCGTGCGACTCCGGCCTTCTCGGCAAGCACCAGTCCCTCGGCAAGGGTCTGGTTCAGACCGAACACCATCGCGTTGACCGCCAGCTTCATGGTGGCCCCGGCCCCGACCGGCCCGAGCAGGATGATCCGCTGCGCGAACGACTCCAAGGCCGGTCGCGCGCGCTCCACTGCGTCGCTGTCGCCGCCGGCCATGACCAGGATCGTTCCGCCCCGGACGCTCGAGACGCTGCCGGACACGGGTGTGTCGACCAGAGCCGCTCCGGTGCGAGCGACGTCGGCCGCCATCGCGCGAACGGTCTCGGGCGCGACGGTGCTGGTGTCGGCCACCACCTGGCCCGCTCCGAGCCCGGCGAGCAGCCCGTCCTCGCCGCCGTACGCCGCGCGCACGGCCGCGTCGTCGGCGAGCGACACGATCACGACGTCGGCGTCCGCCGCCGCCTCGCGGGCGGTGGCGGCCACGACCACGGCTGCCTCGGCCTCGGCGGCGACCTCCTCCGCCTTGGCGCGGGTCCGGTTCCAGACCGTCAACCGGTGCCCGGCGCCGGCCACGCGCGCGGCCATGGCCGCCCCCATCCGACCGGTGCCGACGACCGAGACCCGCAGCGACTCGCTCACGTCACCAGCCAGCCGCCGTCGATGTTCAGGTTGGTCGCGTTCACGCCGCGGTTCTCGAGCAGGAAGTCGACCGCCTCCACGATGTCCTGCATCGTCGCCAGCCGACGGATGGGAGTTCGGGAGACGTACCCGTCGAGGACGCCGGCTGGCTTCCCCGACCAGAACGGGCTGTCGCCGACGATCCCGGGGTGCAGCGCGTTCACCCGGATCGGAGCCATCTCCAACGCGAGCGCGTTGATCAGCCCGACCATGCCGCCGTTGACCGTGGAGACGGTGACCGAGCCCGGGTAGGGCCGGTCCTTGGCGCGGCCGCCGAACAGCACCACCGACGACTCTTCGTCCATCCGCGGCAGTAGCGCGTGCACCACCTCGGTGTAGCCGACCAGCTTCAGCACGGCGAGCCGCGTTGCGCGGTCGACGTCGTAGTCGGCCACGGAGTTCTGGTCGCGCTCGATCGCGGACACCACGAGCCGGTCCACCTTCTCGACGCCGGCCAGCGCATCGGCCACGCCGTGTGTGTCGTTGAGGTCGAGCGCCAGCCCGGACACCGACCCGTCGACGGTCTCGGCCACCGACGCTGCCCGTTCCGCGTCGCGCCCGGTGAGCGTCACGTCGTCGCCGCGTGCCGCGCGGGCACGGACGACCTCGAGCCCGATCCCGGACGTCCCGCCGATCACCACGGTCCGCATCAGCTGCCTCCTCCGAGTCGTTGTTGCAGGTAGTCCCAGTCCCGCGCGAAGCGGTACGAGTGCCGGCCCGGCGGCTGCGGTGCCTGGGTCTCCAGCCAGCGCACCGGTCCGTCGCCGACGTTCCGGAAGCCGTGTACGGCGCCCGCACCGGCCCACGCGACGTCGCCCGGCTCGAGCACGTACGGCGTCCCGTCGAGCGTGGCCTCGACGGTGCCCTCGAGGATCAGGTAGGTCTCCTCGAACGGGTGGTCGTGCGCTCCGGCCACGCCGTTCGGCTCGTACTGGACCATGAACATCGTCGACAGCACCGCACCGAGGTCGGAGTCGACCATCATCTTCACGCTGATCCCGCTGTAGACCAGCAGCGCGGTGCGCATGCTCGCCGACATCGCGAGCTTCTCCTGCGTCTGCATCGCCGGGTCCATGTTCTCCGGCTCGATGTGGCCATACCTCCGGGTCCGCGGGTCGCGCACGTCGGCCGGCAGTGGCTCGGTCTCCGGCACCTCCGGCACGAGCTGGGTGTCCAGGTCGTAGGCCGGCCGCGGCAGCGGCACCGACAGTCGTGCGAACCGCGCCTCGGTGGTGCCGTCGTTGCGTAGCGAGTGCGACACCGCGACCGGGATCAGCCCGTAGTCACCCGGTCCGAGCCGGGCCGCCTCGCCCGGCGTCTGCACGACCACCTCGCCGGCCAGGACGTAGAGACTCTCCTCGTAGGAGTGCACGTGCGACGGCACCGAGCCGCCCGGCGCGAGCCGGCTCAGCCCGAAGCCGGTGTGCACGGCCGCGGTGCTCGCGTCGAGCACCGACCAGCCCTCCAGCCCGCCCGAGCCGGCCAGCGGACCCGCCGGTGGCGCCCAGGCGAGATCGGTCGCCCGCGCGACGAGGTGGTCGGTCATCGGTCGATCACGCGGGCGCCATCTCCTGCTTCTCGGCTGCGGCCTGGGCGGCAGCGGTCACGAGGTGGTCACGGGACTCCTGCACCAGCCCCATCGCCCGCGCCACATCGGCTGCGAGCTTGAAGTCGCGCTTGACGAAGCCGCCGGCGACGAGCACGTGCTCGACGTTCGAGACGTCGGCGGACAGGGTCACCGCGGCGACCGGGTCGTGGATCGGCCCGACGTTGATCGCGGTGGCGTCGATGACCACGACGTCGGCCTGCTTGCCCGGGGTGAGCGAGCCGGTGCGGTCCTCGAGCCCGGCCACGTGCGCGCCGTCGAGGGTGGCGATCCGCAGCATGTCCTTGGCGGTCAGCATCGTCTCCGGGATCGGCGTGTCCTGGTCCCAGCAGACGGCGTTGACCCGGGCCCGCTCGGCCCCGAAGCCGGCGCGGATCTGGGTGAACATGTCGCCCGGCACCGTCGTGACCACGTCGATGGACAGGCTCGGACGGAGGCCGAACTTGCGGGCCTTGTTGATCGGCGGCCAGCCGTGGCCCATCTGGGTCTCCACCTGGGCGGCGATCGAGATCGTGCCGCCGGTGTCCGCGACCCGCTGCCACTCGTGGTCGCTGAAGTAGCAGCAGTGGACGTACGTCGTGTCCGGCGCCCAGCAGCCCGAGCCGGTCGAGCTGCTCGACCATGCCGTACCGACCGGCCAGTCGGCCCATGTTGACGTGCACGGTGATCGGGATGCCGAGCTCGCGCGCGAGCTCCCACTCCGCCGTCACGACCTGGTCCTGGGTGAAGCCCGGGCCGCGGGTCGCCAGCCCCATGGTGATCAGCCCGTCGTCACCGGGGACGTACGTCGAGCGCACCCGACGGACGTCGTCGCCCGGGATCACCTCGGAGCTGAAGAACCAGTACTTCTCCAGCGACGTGTTGGCGCTGCCGTAGGCGTACTGGGCGCGGATCCCGCTCTCCTTGAGCCCCTGGATCGCGGCGTCGGCGTGTTCTGGGGTGTTGTTGATGTGCGACCAGTCGACGAGCGTCGTGATGCCGGCGTTGAGGCACTCCAACGACCCGGCCAGGTTGCTGCTGTAGACGTCCTCGGGGCGGTACAGCGGGGCGAACGTGTCGAGGATCTCGACGAAGTAGTCATCCAGCGTGGCGTTGGGCGCGCTGTTGCGGATCGCGGTCTCCCACGTGTGCCGGTGGGTGTCGACGAAGCCAGGCATGACGATCTTGCCGGTGCAGTCGACGACCTCGGCGTCGGCCTCGATGCTGGCGTCGACGGCCGCGATCTTGTCGTCCTCGATCAGCACGTCGCCGGTGGTCAGGTCCCCGATGTCCGGGTCCACCGTGAGGACGGTGCCGCCCTTGAGGAGGATCTTGCCCATGGTGCTCCCTTTCTGATCGACCGGACGGTCCGGACGGTCGCTTCTTCCTGTTCTCGTTCCTAGTACGACGCGAGGCGGCGGACCGTCTCGACGAGCTTGGCTGCGGTGGGGATGACGCGCTGCTCCAGCGCGTCGGCGAAGGGCAGGGGCACGTTCTCGCCGGCCAGGCGGCGTACCGGCGCGTCGAGCATCTCGAAGCCCTCGTCGGCGACGATCGACGCGACGGTGGCGCCCCAACCGCCCTGGTAGGGGTTCTCCTCGACCACGACCAACCGGCTGGTCTTCTCCAGCGACCCGAAGACGGTGGCCATGTCGAGCGGGATCAGGCAGCGCAGGTCGACGACCTCGAGCTCGATCCCCTCGGCCGCGAGGTCCTCGGCCGCCGCCAGCGCGAGCGGCACCGTCGCGGCCAGCGCCACTACCGTGACGTCACCGCCCTGGCGCGCGATCCGAGCCTCGCCGAGCGGCACGACGTGCTCCGGCGGAGCGGCCTCGCCCTTCGAGGCGAACAGCCCCTTGTGCTCGAAGAACACGACCGGGTCGTCACTGCGGATCGCGGACGCCATCAGCCCGACGACGTCCGCCGGTGTGGACGGCGCGGCGATCTTGAGGCCGGGCACGGTCAGCACCCAGTTCTCCACCGACTGCGAGTGCTGGGCGCCGAAGCCGAGCCCACCGCCGTTCGCGGTCCGCACCACCAACGGCACGGTCACCTGGCCGCCGGTCATGTAGCGGGCCTTGGGGATCTCGTTGGCGAGGTAGTCCCAGCAGCAGGCGAAGAAGTCGCTGAACATGATCTCCGCGACCGGCCGGATCCCGGTCATGGCCGCCCCCATGGCCGCCCCCATGATCGCCTGCTCCGAGATCGGGGTGTCCCAGATCCGCTCCGCCCCGAACTCCTCGAACAACCCGGCCGTCGTCTTGAACACTCCGCCCGCGGCGCCGATGTCCTCCCCGAGGCAGACCACGGTGGGGTCCCGGCGCAGCTCGCGCGCGATCCCGTCGGCGACCGCGTCGCGGTAGGTCGTCAGGTCCGCCATGCCGCACCCCCGTCGGCCCACACGTCATCGAGCGCGTGGTCGGGATCGGCCGCGGGCGCGTCCTGAGCGGCCCGGGATGCGGCGGCCACGATCTCGTCGGCGCGGGCGTCGGCGGCGGCCACGTCGGCCTCGTCGGCGCCGAACTCCAGCAGCTGCCGGCGGGTCACGATCAGCGGGTCGCGGGCGAGCCACTCCTCGACCTCTTCGGCCGGGCGGTACGTCGCCGGGTCGGTGCGGCTGTGCCCGTAGTGCCGGTAGGTGAGCGCCTCGATGACGGTGGGGCCGTCGCCGCTCCGGGCACGGTCGACCGCCTGCGCCATCGCCCGCTGCACGGCGACCACGTCGTTGCCGTCCACGATCACGCCTGGCATGCCGTTGGCGGCGGCCCGGTCGGCGGCCGGGTTGGGAACCGAGGTCACCGCCTCGATCGGTGTGTACTCCATGTAGCGGTTGTTCTCGCAGACGAACACCACGGGCAGCTTCCACACCGCGGCCAGGTTGAGCGCCTCGTGGAACGCGCCGATGTTGGTCGCGCCGTCGCCGAAGAACGCGACCGCGACCTGCGTCGTACCGCGGAGCCTGGCGGACCACGCGGCGCCGTTGGCCATCGGCAAGTGGGCGCCGACGATCGCATAGGACCCGAGCATCCCGTGGTCGGCGCGGGTCAGGTGCATGGATCCGCCCTTGGCGCGGCAGACGCCGGTGGCCTTCTGCATCAGCTCTGCCAGGCAGCCCTCCGGCGTGGCACCGCGCGCGATCGCGTGATGGTGGCCCCGGTACGTCGCGAACACGTAGTCGTCGGGGCGCAGCGCCGCGCTCGCGCCGACCGCCACCGCTTCCTGCCCGGCGGCGAGGTGGGTCGTGCCCTTCACCAGCCCGCGCATGAACAGGTCGTGCGCGGCCTTCTCGGTGCCACGGATCACCGCCATCTGTTCGTACCAGTCCAGGAGCGTGGCGGTGGCGACCGCCTGGACCGTGCTGCCGGCGTCGGTGGTCACCTCTCACCCCGGCCCGCGGCGGTGTTGAGGTGGGACTGCGAGTCGCGCACCGTCGGCAGTGAGCCGTCGACGGTCCAGTAGCGCTGGCCGGCGACCAGGAGGTCCTCGGCGGGGAACTTGGTGATCACCTCGCACCCGTCTGCGGTGACCACGAGCTCCTCCTCGATCCGGGCGGCGGACCAACCGTCTCCGGCGGGCCAGTAGGTCTCGAGCGCGAAGACCATGCCCTCCTCGAGCACCTCCGGGTGGTCGAGCGAGACCAGGCGGCTGAAGATCGGCTTCTCCCAGATCGAAAGGCCCACGCCGTGGCCGTACTGCAACGCGAAGGCAGCCTCCTCGTCGGGGAACCCGAACTCCTGCGCGGTCGGCCACAGCTCGACGACGTCGGCGGTGGTGGTGCCGGGCCTCACGATCGCAATCGCGGCGTCCATGTACTCCCGACACCGGGTGTACGCGTCACGCATGGACGGCGAGGCGGAGCCGACAGCGAAGCAGCGGTAGTAGCAGGTGCGGTAGCCGAGGTGGCTGTGCAGGATGTCGAAGAACGCCGGGTCGCCGGGCCGGACGACGCGGTCGCTGTAGACGTGCGGGTGAGGGGAGCAGCGCTCGCCGGAGATGGCGTTCACGCCCTCGACGTACTCGCTGCCGAGGTCGTACAACGCCTTGCTGACCACTCCGACGCACTCGTTCTCTCGCACGCCGGGGCGCAGGAAGGAGTACAGCTCCTCGTACGCCGCGTCCACCATCGAGCAGGCCTGGGTGAGCAGACTGATCTCGTCGGGCGTCTTGATCCGCCGGGCCTCGAGGAACACCTGCTGTCCGTCCACGACGTCGAGACCCTCGGCGTGGAGCGCGGTGAGGATCGGCATCTCGACCAGGTCGACGCCGAGCGGCTCGTTCTCGAGGCCGTGCTCGCGCAGGACTGTCGCGACCTTGCGAGCGACCTCCTCGGCGATCCCGGCCTCGGGATGGAACGCTCCGCGCAGGGTGGAGATGCCCGCCCGGGCCCGCTCGGTGCCGTCGAGCCACGGGTTGAACAGCTGGTGATGCTTGGCTGCCGAGCCGAAGTCCCACAGCACCGGCTCACCGCCGCGCGGGAGCACGGCGAACCGGATCAGCTTGTCCATGGCCCAGGTGCCGATGTGGGTGGCTGTCATGTAGCGGATGTTGGAGAAGTCGAAGGTCAGCAAGGAGCCGAGCGAGGACGCCTCGAGCGTCGCGTTGAGGCGGGCCAGCCGCTCCCTGCGGAGGCGGTCGAGGTCGACCCTCTGCTCCCAGTCGACGGCGTTGGGCCCGAAGGTGCGGATCGCCATTCAATGAGTAAAGTGCTGCTTCACAAAGAGTGTCAAGCCTGCATGAACAGACTTTCCACTGCAGTCGGTCCACGACGGAGGGATCGTCGTACTATGTGCAGTCCCGCTGCACAGGGAGCGAGGTGAGCGTGGCCGAGGAACCGACGACGGACCCCACCCTTGATGCCCCCCGTGGGGGTGGTGACGGGGGGCTCACCGTCCAGCTCGGCGCGGCGATCCGGGCCGTCCGGGAGGACCGCGGGCTGTCCTTGCGTGAGGTGGCCCGCAGGATCGGGGTCTCGCCCAGTTTCGTGAGCCAGGTGGAGACCGGGAAGGCCAACCCGTCCGTCGGCACGCTCTACTCCCTCGTCGGAGTGCTCGGCACCTCACTCGACGACCTGATCGGCGACGTGAGCCCGAACGGCACGCCCGGCGCCGTGCCGCAACCCGTCCTCGAGCAGTCTGCCGGGGCGTGGCCGCCGGTCGGGGTGCCGCTGCAGAAGAGCACCGGCCGCAAGCGGCTGCAGATGAGCGGCGTGCTCTGGGAGAGGCTCACCCACGACCACGACCCATACGTCGACTTCCTGTACGTCGAATATGCGCCCGGCAGCGCGTCGTGTGAGCCCGAGGAGCTGATGCGGCACGGCGGCCGGGAGTACGGCCACGTGCTCAGCGGCCGGCTGGAGGTGCAGATCGGGTTCGAGACCTACTCGGTCGGCCCGGGGGACTCGATCCATTTCGACTCGACGACGCCGCACCGGTTGAGCAACGACTCCGACCAGCCGTGCACCGCGATCTGGTTCGTCATCGCGCGCAGCGCGGACGACCGGCCGAGCAGGTACGCCTGAAGGGTTGGGTGAAGCTGCGCGCCCCTGCTCGAGACGCTCACCCGACTGGTCTGGCTGTCGTCCTTCCAAGTGAGGTAGTTCCACGGCTGTCTCGATGCCGTCGAGTCGGAAGCATGGAGAGCATGCCCCGAACCCCTGAAATACCTCGCCCCCCGGTCAAACGCCTGGACGACGACCACGTCGGCTACGCGCCACCGGCAGTCCAAAGCCTGCCTTCAGGTGCACGGCTGACGAGCCCTGAGATCTGGCACGGCAGTCCCGACCTGGACCACGCCAACGAGATGAGCGCAGGCAGTGCGATCGGCCACCTCGGCATCGAGTTCACCGAGCTCGGCGCGAACCACCTGATCGGTCGGATGCCCGTCGACGGCCGTACGCGCCAGCCGTTCGGGATCCTGCACGGCGGCGCCTCGGTGCTGCTCGCCGAGACGTTGGTCAGCTGTGCGGCCACGTTCGTCGCCGCACCTGGCAAGTTGTGTGTCGGCATGGAGATCAACGCCAACCACCTGCGACCGGTCACGTCCGGCTGGGTCACCGGCACTGCTCGGCCGATCTCGTTGGGCCGTCGCAGCCAGGTCTGGGAAGTCCGCATCGTCGACGACAACGACAAGCTCGTGTGCATCTCACGATGCACGATGGCTGTGATCGAAGCGCCGTGATGCTGCCACCCCCGCCAGACGCGTCTACCTCAACGCACAGACCAGGTCAGTGGCGGTCCTGCTGTTCACTGGTGTCGTGGCTTTGCGTGAGCAGCGCTGGGGGACGGCGCACCTGGAGGATGGCGGAAAGGTGGCCTATGCGCTGACCGGCAGCGGCCCGCTCCTGTTGGTGGTGCCGGGTTGGCTCAGTCACCTCGAGCTCGGCTGGTCGATCCCGGCAGAGCGCATGTTCCACGAGGCGCTGTCATCGGGCCGGACACTGGTGCGCTACGACCGCCCGGGCTGCGGCCTCTCCGATCCCTACGAGGGACCTCGGACGATGGCGCTGGAGCTGGCCACGATCCGTTCGGTGACCGTGGCCCTCGGCGCGACCCGCTTCGATGTGTTCGGCTGGTCGCTGGGAGCGCCGGTGGCGGCGCAGTGGGCCTCGGAACGACCCGAGACGGTCTCGAGGCTCGTCCTCTACGGCGGCTGGGCCACAGGCGCCGCCATCGGAGACGACGACAGCAAGCGGCACATGCTCGGGCTGCTCGCAACCCACTGGGGGCTGGGCTCCGACCTGCTCACCGACCTCTTTGCGCCTGAGGCGGATGCCGGGACCCGACGTGCACTGGCCCAGTACCAGCGGGCGGCCTCCTCGGCCGACACGGCGGTCGCCCTCCTCGGCCTCGCCTACGACCTGGACGTGCTCCCTGCACTTGCGGGGATCTCCGCGCCGACGCTGGTGCTGCACCGACGGGGAGACCGTGCGGCTCCGGCCGCGCAGAGCAGGACGCTCGCTGAAGCGATCCCGGGCGCGGAGCTCGTGGAGCTCGACGGCCGGTCGCACCTCCCGGCCTTGGGCGATACGGGCGCGGTGGTCGACCAGGTGCGGCGCTTTCTGGGCCTGCCCCGGCTGCGGCGGGCTGTGCCGACCGGTCTCACCCCTCGCCAGACCGAGGTCGCGGCGTTGGTGGCCGACGGCCTCACGAACCGCGAGCTGGCAGAGCGCCTCGGAATCACCGAGCGGTCGGCCGAGTCGCACGTGGAGCGAATCCGGCTGCGCCTCGGGTTCCGGTCGCGCTCCCAGGTAGCGGCCTGGTATGTCGCGCGGGAGCCGCGCAAGTGAGGTAGTTCCACGGCTGCGTCGGGCCTATCGGTCGCCGGAGCATGGGGGCGTGTCCCGACAACCCCTACTACCTGTTCCTGTCCGCTGTCGCCTGGGCGGGGTTCATCGCCGTCACGCTGTGGACCGTGCTCTTCCTCGCTGGCGGCGTCGTCCCCCGGACCGTGGACGGGCCGCCGCGCACGAACGCCGCGGCCGCGATCACGGTCGACCTGGCACTCCTGCTCGTGTTCGCCGTACAGCACTCGGCGATGGCGCGCCCCCAGGTCAAGGCATGGCTGCGCCGCCGGATCCCGGCGGCGCTCGAGCGCACGTCGTACGTCCTCGCCACCGACATCTGCCTCGTCCTGCTACTGGTGCTGTGGCAACCCTGGGGCGGCCAGGTGTGGCACGTCCAGGGGACGGCCAGCCTTGTCCTCTGGTCGCTCTGCGCGGCCGGCTGGCTGCTGGCGATCACGGCGACGTTCGCGGTCGACCACCTCGAGCTCACCGGGCTTCGTCAAGCTGGGTGGGCGGCGCCTCGAGAGGCCCCCAGGAGCAACGAGCTCGAGGTCGGAGGACTGCACGCCATTGTTCGACACCCACTGATGACCGGACTGCTCCTGGCCTTCTGGGCAACCCCGCAGATGGGTGCTTCGCACGTACTCTTCGCTGTCGCCGGGACCGGGTACATCGCCATCGGAATCAGGTTCGAGGAGCGCGACCTACGGCGCACGTTCGGCGCCGCGTACGACGCCTACGCCGCGCGCGTCCCGGGCCTGCTGCCCAGACTCCCTGTTCGGACCAGACGTCGGCGATCAGCGCGGAGGCCGACGAGGACAACTGGGACAAGCCGTCAGGCCCGATCAGAGCGGCGAACGCCGGGTCTGTGTACGTTCGCTCCGACGCTCGACAGCTGCCCAGAGCGGTGACGTCCAGAACGCATTCGACATGTTCATGCGCGGCGTCGGTGGCGAGAACTTCGTCGCCGCGAGGTCACGGGGCAAGGGCAGGATCAACAGGCCGTGCACCTGACACCACCGCCATCGAGGCCACGACCGAGCCAGGCTCTCCCGGCCCATGATCGTCCGAGTGCTGCCGCCGGGCCCGCGGCAGCGAGCACGAGAGCAGTGTCGATGAGGAACAGGGCGAGCCAGACACTGCCTCTCCGTGCACCGAGGGCGCTCGGCACCCGCGCCACGTACACACTCCACGCGACCAGCGCGCCGACCGCGACCAGCAGTCGGATCACCGTCCGCCACCAGCGCCGCATCGGTACCGCGCCGGTGACGGCGGCGGCGGGTCGTCGAGGGCGACGGCCGCCGACGCGCCGAGAGGCCGCGACCAGCCACAGCAGCTGCGAGCCCGGGCCACCCGGCCACAACGTCAGGTCGAGCACCGCGAGCCCAGCGGCCGCGGCGAGTCGGCCGACGACCGGGCTCCAGTGCACCGCGCGTAGTTCCGCGCGGATGGTCGAGGTCCCCGGTCGTCCCAGCTGTCGTAGCCCTTCGGTCCGGTGCACGCTCCGCTCAGCAGCACGGCCAGGGTGACGACTCCGACGCCCGACCGCCCAGTGGACCTGCCGACGGCGCAGGTTGCCCGTCGCTCCCGTGCGCGCACGCTGCGATGGCTGCCAATCTGCACAGCCCAACCAGGTAAGCAACCCGCCACAGCCATCTGCCGCCCAGGTGCCACGACCACTCGTCTGCATTCGACGAGACCAGCGTGAACGGCGCGGCCAGGTGGTTGAGGGTCAACAGCGGTGATGTGCCGTTGATGAGCCCGACGAAGGTCCACATGATCAGCAGCACCGCGGTGATTGCGGCGGACATCGGCCAGCGCCACCAGCGAGCGGTCACCACGCCGAGGAGCGAGCCCCCGAGGACGGCGAGCACTCCGCAGGCCATCATCGCGGCCAGCTCGGCGTTGCTGAACTCTCCCTAGTTCTCTGTGTGCACCGGCGGGTCGACCATCCAGAACACGAAGACGTAGCCGGCGCCCAGCAGGGCGAGGGTCGGCCGGCACCAGGCAGGCCAGGCAGAGAGCGAGCGTGCGCCGCGGCTCCGACATCGGCGCGCGCCGAGCACCTCCCCCGACCGGCCTGAGCTGCTGGTGATCCGATTCATCGCGATCAGCCCGCCCAGGCCGAGCAGGAAGGCCGGCATCAGCGGCCAGTCGAGGTTCGACTCGGTGCCGTGCTCTGGGGCGGGGTAGCCCGCGTTGGCGTAGTCGATGAACGGCGTTGTCGCCGCGGCGTACAGGTAGATCAGCACCGCGAGAAAGAAGACCGGGTGCCGGACCAGGCGCAGTGACTCGTAGCGGGCGACCGCCCAGAGCGCCCGGCGCTCGACGGTCGTCGGCTCCGGTGCCGGGGCGACAGCCACCGCAGTCATGCCGACACCTCCCGCTGGTCGCTCCCGGCCCTCGCCCGCAGCAACAGGTAGGCGTCCTCGAGGTTCGGCTCGGTCGGTCTCGACGTCGACCGGCGGGTCGAGGGCGACATGGCGGTAGCGGCCGGTGCCGGTCCGCCACGACGACAGCGCGGCCGGGCTCCTCCTCGCCCGCCAGCCACACCTTGCCGGTGGCGGTCGCGACCAGGTCGGTGACCGGTCCGTCCCACAGCACCCGGCCTCCGTCGAGCACGATCACCCGCTCGCACAGGGCCGCGACGTCCTCGGTCTGGTGCGTGGCCAGCAGCATCGTGGACCGGTGCCCGGCGCCGGAGAGCACGCCGCGCAGCGACGCCCGCTGCTCGGGGTCGAGGCCGGTGGTCGGCTCGTCGAGGACCAGCAGGTCCGGCGACCCGATCAGGGCCTGGGCGAGCGCAGCACGGCGGCGCTGGCCCCCGGAGAGGGTGCGCATCCGCTTGCCGGCCAGGTCGGAGAGCCCGACCAGGCCGAGCACCCGGCGTACCTCCTCGTGCCGGGCGTCGCGCTCGGTCCACTCCTTGAGCGCCGCCACGTAGTCGACGAAGCGGAACGCCGTGAAGCCGCGCGGGTAGCCGCTCTCCTGGGGCAGGTAGCCGAGCCGGCGACGGATGCCGGTGCGTTCGCTCGGGCACCTCGGGGTCCAGGCCCAGGATCCGGCAGCTGCCGGAGCTCGGTGCCAGCACGGTGGCCAGGATCCGCAGCAGCGTGGTCTTGCCGGCGCCGTTCGGGCCGAGCAGGCCGGTGATGCCGGGCGAGAGGTCGAGGTCGAGACCGTCCAGGCACGGTCGTGGAGCCGTAGCGACGGGTGACGTCGGTCAAGGCTGATAGTGGTGTTCACGAGGTCCTCCCGAGGAATGAGAGCCGGTCGCTGCGCACCCAGAAGGTGACGGAAGCGACCAAGGCGATGGCGAGGTAGAGGGGCAGGACCGCTGCCGAGAGCACCAGCACCGCATGACCCGGCCGGGTCCTAGCGACAACCGACGACCGCGCCGACCCACACCACGGCGAAATGGCGCCGGCGGCGTGCTGGACCGGGATCCAGGTGGAGAGGGCAAGGCGTGAGGGCGGCGCAGGCGCAGGCCGGAAGCAGCCAGGCGCCCGCCACCCACGGGGTCCGGGGAGGACCGGTGCGGCGACCAGGGCGAGCGGGAGGGCCACCAGGAGCACCGAGAGGGCTCGGAGGAGCAGCAGGCGCAGCGACAGGTACGGCGCGGCCAGCGTGACCTCCCAGATCGGGTCGGCCTCCTGCCCGTAGGCGAATGCGACCGCCCGCCACCGGCAGCAGCGGCGCGATGCACAAGAAGGCCAGCCCGGCGCGGGCCTCTCCCTGAGCTCACCGCGACACGGAGAAGAGCAGGCAGAGCAGCAGTGCCGAGCAGCCAGGACCCGCGCAGCGCCGGTGCCGCCGCGACCAGCAGGGCGTCGCGGTCGGAGAGACCGAGCCGGGCCGCGACCCGCTCGGTCCAGGTGCGAGCGCGGCGCCTGGAGCTCGCTCCGCGACGCCGGTCCCAGACCCCACGCAGCGGGGCCGGCTCGACGAGCGGCGGTCAGCACGCCGCGGCAGTGGCCGCAGTCGCAGCACGTGCATCTCGACGGACGCGGTCACGGGCGGGCGGGTCCGGCCCGCGACGTACGCCGCGAGCAGGTCGTCGTCCGCGTGCCAGTCGCAGGTCGGTGTCGGTACTCATGAGATGCCTCCTGCCAGGTCCTGGCGCAGCTTGGCCTTGGCCCGGTGCAGCCGGTCTTGACAGTGTTCTGTGGGATGCCGAGCAGCCGCCCGGCCTCCTTGCTGGTGAGTCCGTCGAGCACGGTCGCCTCGACGACCGCGCGCATCTCGGGGCTGAGCCGCTCCAGGGCGGCGCCGAGCCCGCCGTACTCGATGCCGAGCAGCACCAGCTCCTCGGCGCTCGGCTCGGCCGGCTGGCGCGGCGCCGTTGGGCTCGGCGACGAGCGGGATCCGGACGGTGAGCCGAGCCATGGTGCGGTCGCCGGCCCGCAGGCGCGAGATGAGGCGGCGTACGGGCGATGCCCCAGAGCCAGGCCGCCACGTCGCCGTCGCCGCGCCACCGGCCGGACTCCTTCCAGACCGCGACGAAGCAGTCCTGAAGGGCGTCCGCGACTACGTCGGGGTCGCTGCACCGGCGGCTCAGCCGGACCGACAGCCACGGGGCGTGCCGGTCGTAGAGCTGGCGCAGCGCCGCGAAGTCACGCTCGGCAGAGCTGCTGACAGCTCCGCGTCCGGGACCTCACCTGGCTCCATACTTTGACTGTCGCACCGGTGGGCCGAAGGGTTCCCGGATCTTCCGCCGGATTTGTCGCACATCACCGCAGGTCGGAGGGGGAAGGGGGATGGCACTTCTGGATACAGCGGGGACCGTGGTGATCCTGGCGAAGAATCATTGTGTCGGGGTACGAACCTGGCTGGTGGCCGACTCGATGCGGGTCGGGCCCAGGCGCGGACCGAGATCTTCCCCGCGGCGGGCGGCCCTCCGCTTCAGTCGGCGACGGGAGCAGGCGGCTCCGGCAGGGGCGCGTCGAGCAATGCGAGTTGCTCCGTGAAGTGGTGTCGCATCTGGCTGCGGTGGTCGCTCTCCATCTGATGGAGCATGGCGATCTGCGCCTCGATGGCTGCCTTCTCCTCGCTCAGGGCGGTCATCGCCGTGACGCGCTCGCGGTTGAGCTCGGCGGCCTGCTCCTCCTTGCTGCGGGCCAGTTCGGCCGCGACCTGGTCCGCCTCGTCGCGACTAGCCTCCACGATCGCATCAGCCCTGGCCTGTGCCGTGGTCACCACCGACTCGGCCTCCATCTCCGCGTCGGAGACGAGTCGGTCGGCGGTCACGGCAGCCACCTCGAGCATCCGCGCGGCGGCGCTTGTCGGGGTCTCCTCGGCCGTGATCGGCGCGTGCTCCTCGAGACCCACGTCGTCGACCGGAGCGTTCCGATCTCCGACCGGCGTCGGCGTGGCGGTCTCGCCCAGGGCTTGTTCAAAGCTCGGCATGTTTTCCCCAATATGGTCTACGTCGCTTGCTCGTAGTGTGCGCGCGGAAACAACGACTTGTCGTTGGAATGCGAATTTCCCGAGCGGCGCTCTGAGTCGCACCGCGAAGAGGACGTCGGCGGGACATCCATGGCGCACCTGCCGAATGGGCTGGCACGACTCACCCGCCAAACGTTCACTCGGAGGAGCTCGGGGTCGACGACCGTTCGGCACCGGCGGCAACCTCGCGGGGGCCGCGCGCGTCTACCTGGTACTGGACATCCGTATCGGGAGGAGCAGGCATGCCGGACGAGGCAGCAGCCGCGAGCGAGCACGGCAAGCACGGGCGAGAGCAGTACTTCATCGAAGGGGAAGGAAGCTTCGCGACCGCCGGCGCGCGAGGAGCGGCGGCGGACGAGGCGCCGCCTTTCCGCTTCTCGAGGGTCGGGCCGCGGGGGAAGCGGCTCGACGCGAGCATCCGGGGCAAAGTGGCGCGGGCGATGACCGCGGGGCCCCAGCGGGACGGACGGATCCCGGCGGGCTTCACCTATCTCGGCCAGTTCGTCGACCACGACCTCACCTTCGACGCGACCACGGTGGCGTTCGGGGAGAACATCACGCCGGCCGACCTGCTCCAGGGCCGGTCGCCGACGCTCGACCTCGACAGCCTGTACGGCTTCGGTCCCGACGACGAGGTGTCCACAGAAGTTCTACGAGGCCGACCGGACGCACCTCAAGGTCGGCACCACCACCAGGGAGCCGGCAACCTCCGCGCCCGGGAGGGGTTCGACGTACCACGGGTCGGGACGGGCAACCGGCCCCGGCGCGCGAACATCCCCGATCGGCGCAACGACGAGAACCTCGCCGTCGCCCAGCACCACGCCGCGTTCATCAGGTTCCACAACCGAGTCGTGGACCGGTTGCCCGCGTCGGTCCCGGCCGCCGACAGGTTCCGCAACGGCGCGTCGACTCGTGGTCCTGCACTACCAATGGATGCTGAAGACGGACTACCTGACGCGGATCGTCGACCCCGCGATCGTCACCGACGTGTTCGCCAACGGCCGGAAGGTGTTCGAGGTCGGCGCCGACCCGTTCTCGATGCCCACCATGCCGGTGGAGTTCTCCGTTGGCGCCTTCCGGCTCGGGCACTCGATGGTGCGCGAGGCATACGACTGGAATGCCGAGTTCCCCGAACGGCGGCGGGGCGCTGTTCTTCCTGTTCGACTTCTCCCGCACCAGCGGCACCCTGGGCGGTTTCCCGACGCTCCCGAGCAACTGGATCGCCGACTGGCGCCGGCTCTACCGCTTCCGCCAGATCGACCGCCCGGACCTCGATCCGCCGCAGGGCGAGTCCAACAACGCCCGCCGCATCGACACCGCGCTGGTCGACCCGCTCGCCGACCTGCCGCTCGGCTCGTTCGGCGGGGGCGCCGCAGACGCCGGGACGCTGCGGGCGAATCTCGCGTTCCGCAACCTCACCCGGGCCGGGATGCTCAAGCTGGCCAGCGGCCAGCAGATGGCCGACCTTCATGAAGGCGCGCGGTGTGCGCGCTCACCAAGCTCACCAAGGCACAGCTCCGCGATGGGCGTGAACGGCGCCGACCTGTCCGGCCTCACGCCGACCCAGCTGAACGCCTTCCTCGCGGACACGCCCGCTCTGGTTCTACGTGCTGCGGGAGGCCGAGCTCAACAACGGCCGGCTGACCGGCGTCGGCGGCCGGTTGGTTGCCGAGACCTTCCACCGGGCGATGGAGGGCAGCACGAACTCGATCGTGCGCAACCCCGACTGGCGGCCGAAGCACGGGCCCGTGGCAGACCGGTTCCGGATGACCGACCTGCTGGTCTTCGCGTTCGAGAACAAGGTGTCCTTGCTCGCACCACTGGGGGACTGACCCGGCTTCCTGTCACCTTTCCGGGTCCTGCTTCGTCGCGTCGAGTAGGAGCAACCGAGAAGGAGGAGACGATGCCCACTGCCGAAGAAGCCGCCAACCAGGCGACGTACCGCCGTTCCACGACGCGGCGAACACCCGCGACCTGGACCTCATCGCGAAGGTGATCGACGAGGTGGTCGCGCCGGATGCGCGGATCAGCACGCCGTTGCTCGATGACGCGCCGGCGGCCGAGGCGCTCAGGCAGGTCTGGGCGACGCTGTTCCGCGCCTTCCCCGACCTCGTCGTCACGAACGAGGAGCTGATCGCGCACGACGACAAGGTCGTCGCCAGGAACGTCGTGACCGGGACCAACGACGGCGAGTACATGGGCCATGCGCCCACCGGCAGGGTCGTGACGTACGACGAGATCTTCATCTTCTCGCTGCGTGGACGGCCGGATCGCCGAGATCCGCGGTGTCGTCGACGTGCTCTCCCAGATGAGGCATCTCGGCTTCGTCGCGGCCTAGGGTGACGACCATGGACGCCCGCCTCAAGAGGCGTGGGAGAACGCGGCGAAGCACTACGACGACGAGCAGCTCGGCGCCCTGGTGTCTCTGATCGCAGAGATCAACACCTGGAACCGCCTCAACGTCATCACCCGCCAGCCCGCCGGTGACTACGAGCCCGGCCAGTGGGGCTAGTCGCAGCTCAGGTTCCTCGGAGGCGGTCGGCATTGGCCGCGGCCCACGCCGCGAACGACCTCGGCGGCCGACCGGTGACGCGCTCGACGGTCGGCAGGACCTGTGACTCGTCGAGGTTGCCGTCGGCGTAGAAGCTGAACGTCGCCTCGACGTACTCGATCGGCATTGCGGCGGTCATCTCCGCTCGTGCCTCGTCGTCGGGCTGCGCCTCGAACCTGAGGTCGAGCCCCGCAACGCGCGCGATCGTCTCGACCTGGTCGGCGGGACGGAGGGGCTCGGGACCGGTGAGCTCGTAGATCACGCCACCGTGACCGTCCTCGGTGAGCGCGATCGCAGCCACCGCGCCGATGTCTTCCGGGTCGATGGCGCTGGTCAGAACGTCAGCGAACGGCGCGCGAACGAGGCCGCCACCGGGGACCGCGGGCCAGCGGAACACATTGGTGAAGTAAGCGTGTGGCCGCAGGATCGTCCACTCCAGCCGGGACGCCCGGACGTTCGCCTCCGCCGCAACCTGGAAACGCGAGATGGCGTTGTCGAGGTCCTTCGAGGCAGCCCCGCCTCCTGAGAGCAACACCACCTTGCGAACGCCGGCGGTGGCGGCCGCATCCAGCAGCGCACCCTCGCCGCCGAAGCCGGCGAGCAGGAACAGTGCATCGACGCCCTGCAACCCGGGACCGAGCGTCCCGGCATCGTCCAGGTCGCCCACGAGGGCATCGACCCCCGCGGGGAGAGCTGCAGCCCCATCCCGGACCACGGCTCGTACTGCGTGGCCGCGATCGAGCAGAGCCCGTGCCGTCGCACCGCCGACATTCCCCGTCGCACCCGTCACCAGCACCCTGCTCACGATCAGCTCCCGCTACTCAAGGGCCGGTGTCGCCCGGCCTGCGCCACTTGATCCCCATATTCTCCTCACCCGTCCAGGGTCGGGCGGTGTGGTCACCCGTCTCGGGTGATGCTTCGCGCGGCGCTCGTCCGAAGGCTGGGGTCGTCGCCGATCCTCGGCGGCCTCGGCGGCGCCGAGCCTGGGGAGGGAGCCTGTCGTGGCCAAGAAGTTCGAGGGCGTTGTCAACGTCGACGTGCGGGACTCCGTGCCCGACTGGACGCCGTTCCGAGAAGCACCGGCCCCCGAAGGTGCTCCGAACGTGCTGCTGGTGCTGTACGACGACACCGGCATGGCCGCTTGGTCGCCGTACGGCGGGCGGATCAACATGCCGACGATGCAGCGGCTCGCCGACAACGGGCTCACCTACACCCAGTGGCACACCACCGCGCTGTGCTCGCCCACCAGGTCCTGTCTGCTGACCGGTCGCAACCACCACCAGAACGGGTTCGCCCAGATCGCCGAGGGGGCCCAGGGGTTCCCTGGACACACCGGCCACATCCCGATGGAGAACGCGACCATCGGCGAGGTCCTGCGCGAGAACGGGTACAACACGTTCTGGGTCGGCAAGAACCACAACGTCCCGCTGGACGAGTGGGCGATGGGCGCCACCAAGCGCAACTGGCCGCTCGCGCGCGGCTTCGACCGCTTCTACGGCTTCCTCGGCGGCGAGACCAACAACTGGTACCCGTCGCTGGCCGAGGACAACCACTACGTCGACCAGCCCTACCTCCCCGAGGACGGCTACCACCTGTCCAAGGACCTGGCGGACAAGGCGATCAGCTTCATCGCCGACAGCAAGACCACGGCGCCCGCCAAGCCCTGGTACCTGTGGTTCTGCCCCGGCGCCAACCACGCTCCGCACCACGCGCCGGAGGAGTACATCGCCAAGTACGCCGGACAGTTCGACGACGGCTACGAGGCCTACCGCGAGTGGGTGCTGCCGCGGATGGTCGAGCGCGGCATCCTCCCCGAGGGGACCGCGCTCACGGACATCAACCCGCTCCCGGGCGAGGCCGCCCAGCCGCTCGACCACGTGCGCCCGTGGGCAGAGCTCAACGACGAGGAGAAGCGGCTGTTCGCCAAGATGGCGGAGGTCTACGCCGGCTTCTCGGAGTACACGGACGCCCAGGTCGGCCGGATCGTCGACTACCTCGAGGAGACCGGCCAGCTCGAGAACACGTTGATCATGTACTGCGCCGACAACGGCGCCTCGGGTGAGGGCAGCCCCAACGGCTCGGTGAACGAGAACAAGTTCTTCAACTCCTACCCCGACGACCTCGAGGACAACCTGTCGCACCTCGACGACCTCGGATCGCCCAACACCTACAACCACTACCCGACGGGCTGGGCCACCGCCTTCTCCACTCCGTTCAAGATGTTCAAGCGCTACACCTACCAAGGGGGCGTCGCGGACCCGTTGGTGGTCTCCTGGCTGGGCGGCATCGAGGCCCGCGGCGAGGTGCGCAACCAGTACCACCACGCGGTCGACATCGTGCCGACGATCCTGGAGTGCGTCGGCCTGGAGATGCCCGACCAGGTGCAGGGCTACGCCCAGTCGCCGCTGCCCGGCGTGTCGATGCGGTACTCCTTCGGCGCCGACGGTCCGACCGAGAAGAAGGTGCAGTACTACGAGATGATGGGCACGCGCGCCCTGTGGCACGAGGGCTGGCACGTCGTGGCCCAGCGGGCGCCGCAGCAGGGCGCCAACGCGGCCGACTACGGCAACGACATCTGGGAGCTCTACCACTCCGAGGAGGACCGCTCCGAGGTCCACGACCTGGCCGCCGAGCACCCCGACAAGGTGAAGGAGCTGGTCAACCTCTGGTACGTCGAGGCCGGGAAGTACGACGTGCTCCCGCTCGACAACAGGTCCATCGTGGAGCTGTTGAAGGAGATGCCGGTGATGGCCATCCCCGAGGGCGGCATGTACCGCTACTACCCCGGCACCTCGCCCGTCCCCGAGTTCAACGCGGCGGAGATCCGGGGACGCTCGTTCAAGATCCTGGCGACGGTCGACATCACCGACGCCGACGCGTCGGGCGTGCTCCTGGCCAACGGCGCCAGGTTCGGCGGCCACTCGCTGTTCCTGAAGGACCGGCGGCTCTGGTACGCCTACAACTTCCTCGGCATCCCGCCCGAGCAACAGCTCTCGTCGCCCGACGAGATCGGCGTCGGGCAGCACGTGCTCGGCATGGAGTTCGCGAAGGAGGGCCACGGGGACCACGGCGAGGGCCTCGGGACGGTGACCCTGTACGTCGACGACCTCGCCGTCGCCAAGGGGGAGTTCAAGACCCAGTCCGGCCACTTCGCGCTGTGCGGTGAGGGCCTGACCGTCGGCCGGGACTCCAGCGACCCGGTCTCGAAGGAGTACGACTCCCCGTTCGCCTTCACCGGCGGCACGATCCAGGTGGTGGAGATCGCGGTCGGCGACGACCAGTACCTCGACCTCGAGCGGGAGGCCCACGCCGCGTTGGCCCGCGACTGAGCCGCTAGTGGCCGGACGCGACTACTCAGGTGTACGGCGACGGTCGGCCCGCCGTACGGCGTCGTCGGACCGGGGTACGGCGTCGTCGGGCCGGAGTCTCGGTACTGGGCGTCCCACTCGGCCTGCTCCAGGCGCTTGGACCGGGAGGTGAGCCAGTCGATCAGCTCACGCAGTCCCCAGCCGACCAGGCCGTAGATCAGCATCGCGAACAGGATGGAGGTGTCGAGGACCGCCTCGACATTGCCGCTCGTCTCACCCAGCTCGATCGGGGTGAAGATGCCGCGGAACGGCTCCATCGCGCGATCGAGGGCCCGATAGGCCCATTGGACGAACGCTGGGTCGGGATTCGCGCCGAACAGCAGCAGCACGAACCCCAGGAGCAGCACGATCTCCGTGAGCACCACGTAGGCGTATACGAAGTAGGTCAGGGCTCGGGCCACCCACAGCATGGTCCGACGGTGCGAGTGCACTTCCGGCGGGGGTGCGGCCGGCAGGTTCTGATCAGTCATCGAAGGCTTTCCTCCTGACGAGAAGAGAACGCCGCGGCGGGGCTTGCGGGCATCACCCGAAGGGGGTGACGTGCTCCCGAGTTCACTTCGGCTTCACCGACAGCACGGGACAGCTCGCCTCGAGGATGACCCGCTGCGCCACGCTGCCCATCAGCAGCTTGCCCACCGCGGACCGGTGCCGGACGCCGATCACGACCATCTCGGCGTCGGCGTCCTCCGCCGCGGCGATCACCTGGTCGGCGATGTCGGCGCCCATGCCCTGCCGTACCTCGGCCTCGACGTCGAGGTCGGCGAGCTCGGCCCGGAGCGCCTCGATCCGGCTCGCGCTCGCGTAGCGCTCGTCGACGTACGCGTCGCCCCGGGTCGCGTTGACGACCAGCAGCCGCCGGTCGCGGAGCCGGGCCTCGGCGATGCCGCGGTCGAGCGCCGCGTCGCCGTACTCGTTGGGGGTCCAGGCCACCACGATCGTGCTCAACGGACGCTCATCTCCTCGGTCTTCGCCGGTTCGTCCGGGGTCGTCGGCCGGATCCGGCGCATCAGCAGCGGCCCGACGATGACGAGTGCGGTGATCGCGTAGACGAAGACGGCCAACGGCTCGTTGAAGAGCCCGGACACGTCGCCACCGGAGATCGCCAGCGCCTCACGGAGCTTGGTCTCCATCAGCGGACCGAGGATGACGCCGAGGATCAGCGGCAGCACCGGGAACGCGAACCGACGCATCATGAAGCCCAGCAGCCCGAAGACCAGCAGCAGGAAGACGTCGAACGGCTGCTGGTTGGTGGCGTAGGCACCGAGCGCGGCGAAGAACAGGATGCCGGCGTAGAGCTGCGGGCGCGGGATCCGGAGCAGCTTCGCCCACAGCGGCGCCAGCGGCAGGTTGAGCACCAGCAGCATCGCGTTGCCGATCAGCAGGGCGGCGAGCAGCGTCCACACCAGGTCGGCCTGTTCGGTCATCAGCTGCGGCCCGGGCTGGATCCCGAACGACTGCAGGGCGGCCAGCATGATCGCCGCGGTCGCCGTCACCGGCAGGCCGAGCGCGAGCAGTGGCACGAAGCTGCCGGCGGCCGAGGCGTTGTTGGCCGCCTCCGGACCGGCCACGCCCTCGATCGCGCCCTTGCCGAACTCGCCGCGCTTGCGCGCCAGTCGACGCTCAGTGAGGTAGGACAGGAACGTCGGGGTCTCGGCGCCGCCGGCCGGTACGGCGCCGAACGGGAAGCCGATCGCGGTGCCTCGCAGCCACGGCCGCCAGGAGCGGCCCCAGTCGTCGCGCCCCATCCAGGGCTGGCCGACGGGGATCACCTCGAGCGGGGTACGCCGCAGGTGCGCGGCCACCCAGAGCGCCTCGCCGATCGCGAAGATGCCCACCGCGACGACCACGATGTCCAGTCGGTCTGCCAGCAGCGCCTGCTCGAAGCTGAGGCGGGGCTGCCCGGTGTTCAGGTCCATGCCGACCAGGCCGATCGTCAGGCCGAGGAAGAGCGAGATGAAGCCGCGCAGCTTCGAAGCGCCGAGCACGCTGGTCACCAGCACCAACGAGAGCACCATGATCGCGAAGTACGACGGAGCGCCGATGTCGACGGCGACGTCGGCCAGGGCCGGCGCGAGGAGTGCCACCAGGAGCGTGCCGATCGTGCCGGCGATGAAGGACCCGATGGCCGCGGTGGCGAGCGCCTGGGCGGCCCGCCCGCGCTTGGCCATCTTGTTGCCCTCGATGGCGGTCATCACCGACGCGGACTCGCCGGGTGTGTTGAGCAGGATCGAGGTCGTGGAGCCGCCGTACATGCCGCCGTAGTAGATGCCGGCGAACATGATGAACGCGGGCACCGGCTCGAGGGTGTAGGTGACCGGCAGCAGCAGCGCGACCGTCATCGCGGGCCCGATGCCGGGCAGCACCCCGATGAACGTGCCGAGCATGACGCCGATCAGCGCGTAGAGCAGGTTCTCGGGCGTAGCCGCGGCCGAGAAGCCGTCCCAGAGCAGCGAGAGGTCGCCCATCAGAGCACTCCGTCCAGGACGCCCGGAGTGAGTGGGATGTCGAGCCCGACGTAGAAGAGGTACCAGCTGCCCACGGACAGCACCGCCCCGACGAGCACGTCACGGAGCAGTGTGCGGCTGCCCAGGGCCCACGCGGACCCGACGAAGAGCACCGCGCCGCTGATCGCCCAGCCGAGCCAGCCCACGGTGGCGATCGTGAAGACCAGGGCGCCGACCAGCTTGAGCACCGTCGTCCAGTCGGCCCGCTGGGTGAGGTCCACGTCCTCGCCGGCCTCCGCCTCCGGGACGTCGCCGCGGGCGGTCGCCAGGGCCAGCAGCACGGCCAGCACCACGAGCGCCGTGCCGATGACGTAGGGGAACGCGCGAGGGCCGACCGGGTCGCCGAACCCGACGTTGAGGGTGGTGGCGTCGTAGACCGTGTAGGCACCGATCGCGGCGAGCAGGGCGGCGACGCCGTACTGCGCCTTGTCGACCTGGGTGGTCGTCTCCGTCATAGCAGGTCCAGCTCCTTCAGGGTGTCCTCGACCCGGGCGTCCTGTTCCTCCAGGTACGCCGTGAACTCGTCACCGGTCGTGAATGCGTCGATCCATCCGTTGTCCTCGAGCGCCTGCTGCCAGCCGGCGCTGTCGTGCATCTCCTCCAGGTAGCCGATCAGCTCCTCGCGGCGCTCCTCGGAGATGTCGGGGGGTGCGAACACCCCGCGCCAGTTCTTGAAGACCAGGTCGATGCCGGACTCCTGGAGGGTCGGTACGTCGCGCACCGCCTCGGTGTCGAGCCGCTCCTCGCCGGACACGGCGAGCACTCGCAGCTCACCCGCCTCGATCTGACCCTCGAACTCGCCGACCCCGGAGAACCCGACCTCGATCTTGTTGCCGAGGAGGGCGCTGGTCAGCGGCCCGCCGCCGTCGTACGTCACGAACCGGACGTCCTTGGGGTCGACGCCGACCGTGCTGGCCAGCTGCATCGGGAACAGGTGGTCGGGGCCGCCCGGCGACGACCCGCCGCCGACGGTCACGGAGTCGGGGTCCTTCTTCCACGCCTCGACGAAGTCGTCGATGGTCTTGAACGGCGAGTCGGCCGGCACCAGCACGCCCTCGAGGTCCTCGATCAGCAGGGCCAGCGGCGTTGCGTCCACCATCTTGGTGTCGACCCCGAACGAGTAGAGCGAGCCCACGACTCCCAGGCCGGCGGTCATCATCGTGTGCTCGTCGCCCTCGGTGTTCATCAGCTGGGTCATGGCGACCGAGCCGCCGGCGCCGACGATGTTCTGCACCTCGAACTTGCCGCCGGTGACGTCGTCGTCCTCCATCACCGCGACGGCCGCGCGGCCGGTCTGGTCGTAGCCGCCGCCCGGGCTGTTGGGGATCAGCATGGTGATGTCCTTGCTCTCCGCTCCGCTCGTGACGCCGCACGCGGATGTCAGGACGGTGACGAGCGCACCCGCGGTGGCCGCGGCCAGCCCTCTCGTCCATCCGGGTGACATGAGATCTCCTCGTTGGTCGGGAACTGCGACGAACCGAGGGTGTTGGATGGGTGTGGTCCTCGTCACCGTTGAGGAACCAAAGGAGGTTGTGGAACTTGTGGTCCCGCGGTCTCCGCGCCAGGCCGACCCTCGCCGGGCAGTTCCTGGCCCTCCAGGTGACGGTGCTGCTGGTCGCGCTCGCGGTGGCCAGCGTCGTGGCGCTCCGCCAGGGTGAGGCCGACTTCCGCGACGAGCGCGGAGCGCCGCTGCGGGCGGCCGCGCAGGACATGGCCAACCTGGACGTCGTCCGCCAGCAGGCCGCCAGCGCACAGGTGCCGGCGTCGATGTCTGCGTACGCGCAGCAGTTCCAGGACCGGGTCGACGCCACGTCCGTGCAGGTGGCCGATCTCGACGGCGAGGTGCTGTTCGGCTCGTCGCCCGACGACGCCGGTCAGCGGATGCCGCTGCACACGGAGCCCGCAGACCGGGTGACGACCTGGACCGGCGACCTCGACGTCGACGGCGAGCACTCGATCGCCGTTCAGGTGCCGCTCTACGCTCCGGACGAGGACGGGGAGCCGCCCCGGCAGGTCGGCATCGTCATGGTCACCGATGTCTATCCGTCGGTCGCCGACCGGGCGGAGGAGCTGCTGCCCGACCTGGTCACGTTCCTCGGCATCGGGCTCGGCCTCGGACTGCTGGGCGCCTGGCTGCTGGCCCGGCTGATCAAGCGACGAACCCGCGGACTGGAGCCCGCCGAGATCGCGGCGCTCGCCGACCAGCGCGAGGCGCTGCTGCACTCGATCCGCGAGGGCGTCGTCGCGGTGGCCACCGACGGCACGGTCACGGTCCTCAGCGACAGCGCGCGCGAGCTCGTCGGCCTGCCGGAGACGGCCCTGGGCCGCCGGCTCGACGAGCTCGACCTCGAACCGGGGCTGCGCGAGGCCCTGGTCGGCGACGACGAGGTGCACGACCGGGTGCTGGTGCTCGGGGAGCGGGTGGTGGTGCTCAACCGCAACCGGGTGGTCAACGGCGGCCGCCAGGTAGGCACGGTGACGACCCTGCGCGACCGCACCGAGCTGATGGCGATGCAGAGCGAGCTGACCGCGCGCGAGAGCATCACCGAGACGCTGCGGGCCCAGACCCATGAGTTCAACAACCAGCTGCACACGATCTCCGGCCTGGTCCAGCTCGAGGAGTACGACGAGGTGTCCCGGGTGATCGGCGCCCTCACCCGGCGTCGGGCGGAGATCAACGAGGCGGTGACCAAGCAGGTGCAGGACCCGGCGGTGGCCGCGCTGCTGATCGCGAAGGTGAGCCTCGCCGCGGAGCGCGGTGTGGAGATCCTGCTCGAGGTGGCCGACCCGCTGCCGCGCCTGGATCCTGAGTTGTCCGCCGACGTCGGCACCGTGCTCGGCAACCTCGTCGACAACGCCGTCGACGCGACCGTGGCCGCCGGCGGCGAGCGCATCGACGTACGCGTCGTGCTGGAGCGCGACGCCGTCGAGGTGCGGGTGGCCGACACGGGGGCGGGAGTACCGGAGGATGCCGCGCGCGAGGTGTTCCACCGCGGGTTCACCACCAAGCCGGAGACTGCCGGTGGTCGTGGTGTCGGGCTGGCGCTGGTGCAGGTGGTCTGCGAGCGGCGGGGCGGCCGCGTGTCGGTGCACAATGACGCCGGCGCGGTCTTCACCGCCGTGCTGCCCGTGCAGGGTGGAGGAGCGCGATGACCGATCGCACGGTGCTGGTGGTCGACGACGACTTCATGGTCGCCTCCATCCACATCCGGTTCGTGGAGCGGATCCCCGGGTTCGCGGTCGTGGGGACCGCCGCCACCGGCGGGGCGGCCCTCGACGAGATCGAGCGGCTTCACCCCGACCTGGTGCTGCTCGACGTACACCTGCCCGACATCACCGGCATCGAGGTGCTGCGCCGGCTCCGGGCGGCGGGCAACCAGGTCGGCGTGGTGATGGTGACCGCCGCGCGCGAGGCCGACACGGTGCGGGCGGCCGCCGCCGGGGGAGCGGCGCACTACGTCGTGAAGCCGTTCGAGTTCGACGACCTGCGGTTGCGGCTGGAGGCCTGGCGGGACGCCCATGACGCGCTGACCGCCGAGAACCCCGCCCAGGACGAGATCGACGCGGTGTTCACGCCGGTGACCGCCGGACCGCCGAAGTCGCTGCCGAAGGGGCTCAGCGTCCCGACCGCCGACTCCGTGCTCGAGGTGCTCGGCTCCGGGGCCGAGGTGTCCGCGAGCGAGTGCGCCGAGCGGGTGGGGATCTCGCGGGTCTCCGCCCGCCGCTACCTCGAGCACTTCGTCGAGACCGGGCGCGCGACGGTCCGCCTGCAGTACGGCGGCGGCCGGCCCGAGCGTCGCTACCGCGGCTCTCTAGGCGCAGAGGCCTGCGGCCAGCCGCTCCTCGTCGTCGGCGCCGTCCCCGCCGGAGCCGCCGTTGCCGGACGAGGAGCCCTCCGGCGTACCGACCGGGTCGTCGGCGCTGAGGCTTTCCTCGGCGAAGTCCTCGCCGAGCCGCTCGTCCGCGCGGATCCGCTTCCACAGGTCCTTGGCCTCGGGGGCCCAGACCAGCCGGTTGGGGTCGGGTGCGTACTCCGCGAACGGGACCGTCACGAACTTGATGCGCGCCAGCCCGGTGTCCTTGAACTGGGTGACCAGGTCGAACAACGCGCCGAGCGAGTCGAGGTCCTCGTCGACCGCGATCGAGTCGGTCGCGGCGTCGAGGAAGGAGTAGACCTGGTCGGGCCGGGACAGCGTGCCGGCGGACATCACCTTGTTGACCATCGAGGCGATGAACGCCTGCTGCCGCTTCATCCGGCCGATGTCGCCGGTGAGCGAGAGGACGTGCCGCTCACGGACGTAGTTGAGCGCGTCCTGGCCGGTGAGCTCCTGGGTGCCCGCGTCCAGGTGGATGTCGACCTCGTCGTCGTCGACGTCCTTCGGGATGCACACCTCGACGCCGCCCACCGCGTCGACCATGTCCTTGAACCCGTTGAAGTCCACGGTGACGAAGTGGTCGATGTAGATGCCGGTGAGCTCCTCGACGGTCTGGATCGTGCACTGCGCCCCGCCGACGGTGAACGCGGTGTTGAACATCGCCGCCTGCTCGCCCGGCACCGTCTCGCCCTTCACCCGGCAGTCGGGCCGGTCGATGACCGCGTCGCGCGGCAGGCTGACGCCGTATGCGTCCTTCCGGTCGGCCGACACGTGGATCAGGATCGTCGTGTCGGAGCGCTCGTCGGTCGCGCCCTCGGACTCGAGGTCGTTGCTCTCGCCCTCACGCGAGTCCGACCCCATGACCAGGATGTTGAGCGGGCCGCGCTCGCCCTCGTACTCGGGCTTCTCCGCGGTGTGCGTGATCGCCTCGCCGTTGGCGATGTTGCCGTTGAGCCGCTCGTAGGCGAACACCACGCCCGCGGCGGTCACCACGGCCAGGCACACCTGACTGATCAGGATGACCTTGAGGACCGTGTGGCGGTGGTGCCGTTCCATCGGCACCGTCTCGTCCGGCATTCGAGCATCATGTCCCATCCGTCTGTGAGCACCCTGAGCGCTGTCATGGTCGTGTCCGATTCCCGCGAGATCATGTCGGTGGCGTCGGTCATGATGGACGCATGCAGACCCTGGACCCCGAGACCTGCTACCGGGCGGTGAAGTCCCGCGACCGCCGCTTCGACGGCGTGTTCTACTGCGCGGTCCGCACCACCGGCATCTACTGCCGGCCGTCCTGTCCGGCCCGGACCCCCGGGTTCCACAACGTCACCTTCCACGCCAGCCCGGCGTCGGCACAGGCCGCCGGCTACCGCGCCTGCAAGCGCTGCCTGCCCGACGCCACCCCGGGCAGCCCCGACTGGGACGTCGCGGCGACCGCCGCCGGCCGCGCCATGCGGCTGATCTCCGACGGCGTCGTCGACCGCGAGGGCGTCGAAGGGCTGGCCCGCCGGGTGGGCTACACGCCGCGCCACCTCTCCCGGATGCTCACCGCCGAGCTCGGCGCCGGCCCGCTGGCGCTGGCCCGCGCGAAGCGGGCGCAGACCGCGCGGGTGCTGATCGAGACCACCGACCTCTCCTACGCCGACGTGGCGTTCGCGGCCGGCTTCTCCAGCGTCCGGCAGTTCAACGAGACGGTGCGCGAGGTCTACGCCGCCACGCCCACGGAGCTGCGCGGCCGCCGCGGCGGCCAGGCCGGGCGGGGCGTGGTGACCGTGCGGCTCGCCGTGCGCACGCCGTTCGCCGGCACGCCGCTGCTCGACTTCCTGGCCACCCGGGCCGTGCCGGGCGTCGAGACCGCCGGGCCCGGCTGGTACGCACGCACCCTCGCGCTCCCGCACGGGTCGGGCATGGTGCGGCTCGACGTACCGGATGTGCTCGAGGCGGGGCAGACGGCGTTCGTCAGGGCCACGTTGACCCTCGAGGACCTGCGGGACACGACCGCCGCGACCGAGCGTGCGCGGCGGCTCGTCGATGCCGACTGCGACCCGCTTGCCGTGGCCGGCGTGTTCGCCGGCGATCCGGTGGTGGGCCCGCTGGTCCGGCGCCACCCCGGCCTGCGGGTGCCCGGCCACGTCGACGGCAACGAGCTCGCGGTCCGCGCGGTGCTCGGCCAGCAGGTCAGCGTCGCCGGCGCGCGCACCGCGGCCGCCCGGCTCACCGAGCGGTTCGGCCGCCCGGTGGCCCAGCCCGCCGAGGGCCTCACCCATCTGTTCCCCGACGCGGCGACGCTCGCCGCGCTCGACCCGGAGGACCTGCCGATGCCGCGGTCCCGCGGGCGGGCGCTGATCGCGCTGTGCGCCGCACTGGCCGACGGCGACCTCGCCCTCGACCGCGGCCCGGACCGCGACGACGTACGCGCCCGGCTGCTCGACATCCCCGGCATCGGGCCGTGGACCGCCGACTACATCGCGTTCCGCGCGCTCGGCCACCCCGACGTCTTCCTCCCCACCGACCTCGGCACCCGGCACGCGCTCGCCGCGCTCGGACACGACCCGGCGAGCGCCGCCGAGCTGGCCGAGCGATGGCGACCCTGGCGCTCCTACGCGCAGATGCATCTCTGGCAGACCCTGACCCCCACCCCCGAGGAGACCTGACATGTGGACCCTGATGAGCTCACCCGTAGGCGAGCTGCGCATCGTCGAGCACGACGGCGCGATCAGCCAGATCGAGTTCTCGCCGTTCCGTGACGCCGACGGCCGTCCGAAGGGCGACCGCGACGACCAGCACCCGGTGCTGGTCGAGGCGTGCCGTCAGCTGGCGGCGTACTTCGAGCGCGACCTGAAGGAGTTCGACCTCCCGCTCGCGCCGGTGGGCAGCGACTTCCAGCAGCGGGTCTGGGAGCAGCTGCGCGGCATCGGGTACGGCGAGACCGCGTCGTACGGCGAGATCGCCGCGCGGCTCGGCATGACCAACGCCGCCTCCCGCGCCGTCGGCCTCGCCAACGGCCGCAACCCGATCCCGATCGTGATCCCCTGCCACCGCGTGATCGGCGCCAACGGCACCCTCACCGGCTACGCCGGCGGCATCGAGCGCAAGCAGTCGCTGCTCACCCTGGAGCAGGACGCGCTGTTCTGAGCGCGCGAGGCTCGAGCGCAGGAATCCCTGGCTACCCAGGGATTCCTGCACTTCCTGGGCGTTGCAACGACCCAGGAAGTGCACGTTGCGCCTGGCGTAGCCAGGGATTCGTGGGGCTGGTGCTACTCGGCCGCGGCCCGCCGCAGCGACTCGGACAGCCGCTCGGCGGCGGCGAGTACGGCGGGAGCGTGCATCCGGCCGGGCTGGCGGGAGAGCCGCTCGAGCGGGCCGGAGACGGACACGGCGGCGATGATCTTGCCGCCGGGGGAGCGGACGGGCGCGGACACCGAGGCGACGCCCTGCTCGCGCTCGCCGACGGACTGCGCCCAGCCGCGGCGGCGGATGCCGGAGAGCGCGGCGGCGGAGAAGGCGGCGTTCTGGAGACCGCGGTGCATCCGCTCCGGGTCCTCCCAGGCGAGCAGGACCTGCGCGGCCGAGCCCGCGCGCATGGTGAGCTGCGAGCCGACCGGGATCGTGTCGCGCAGGCCGGAGGGCCGCTCGGCGGCGGCGACGCAGACGCGGTGGTCGCCCTGGCGGCGCCAGAGCTGGGCGGACTCGCCGGTGATGTCGCGCAGGCGGGCCAGCACGGGTCCGGCGGTGGCGAGCAGGCGGTCCTCGCCGGCCGCGGCGGAGAGCTCGGCGAGGCGGGGGCCGAGCACGAACCGGCCCTGCATGTCGCGGGCGACCAGCCGGTGGTGCTCGAGGGCGACCGCGAGCCGGTGCGCGGTGGGCCGGGCCAGGCCGGTGCCGGCCACCGAGGCCGGCGAGCGTGGCCGGTCCGGACTCGAGAGCGGTGAGTACGAGGGCGGCCTTGTCCAGCACGCCCACGCCGCTTGAGTTGTCCATATGGCAATACTGCCGTCTCACTCCATGGGATGCAAGAGTTAGCCTGTGTGACGTAATCGTGGTCGCGGAGGGCGGCCGCCGATGCACACGAAGGAGTGAGCAAATGGGCAGGACCCTGTCGGAGAAGGTCTGGGACGAGCATGTCGTCCGAGCCACCGAGGGTGAACCCGACCTGCTCTACATCGACCTCCACCTCATCCACGAGGTGACCAGCCCCCAGGCCTTCGACGGCCTGCGCCTCGCCGGCCGCACCGTACGCCGTCCCGACCTCACGCTCGCCACCGAGGACCACAACGTCCCCACCCTCGACTGGGACAAGCCGATCGCCGACCCGGTCTCCCGGACCCAGGTCGAGACCCTGCGTCGCAACGCCGAGGAGTTCGGCGTCCGCCTGCACCCGCTCGGCGACGTCGAGCAGGGCATCGTGCACGTGGTCGGCCCGCAGCTCGGCCTCACCCAGCCCGGCATGACGATCGTCTGCGGCGACTCCCACACCAGCACGCACGGCGCGTTCGGCGCGATCGCGTTCGGCATCGGCACCTCCGAGGTCGAGCACGTGCTCGCCACCCAGACCCTGATGCAGGCGAAGCCCAAGACGATGGCGGTCACCGTCAACGGCAGCCTGCCGGCCGGCGTCACCGCCAAGGACCTGGTGCTCACGCTGATCAACCACACCGGCACCGGCGGCGGACAGGGCTACATCGTCGAGTACCGCGGCCAGGCCATCGAGGAGCTCTCGATGGAGGGCCGGATGACCATCTGCAACATGAGCATCGAGTGGGGCGCCAAGGCCGGCCTGATCGCGCCCGACCAGACGACGTTCGACTACATCAAGGGCCGCCCGGAGGCGCCGGCCGGCGCCGACTGGGACACCGCGGTCGCGTACTGGAAGACCCTGGTGACCGACGAGGACGCCGAGTTCGACAAGGAGATCGTGCTCGACGCCTCCGAGATGACGCCGTTCGTCACCTGGGGCACCAACCCGGGACAGGGCGTGCCGCTCGGCGGCGTCGGTGCCGGCTCCCGCACGACTTCGACGACGCGCAGGACCGGATCGCCGCGGAGAAGGCGCTGGAGTACATGGCGTTGGAGGCCGGTACGCCGATGCGCGAGGTCAAGGTCGACACCGTCTTCGTGGGCTCGTGCACCAACGGCCGGATCGAGGACCTGCGGCTGGCCGCCGAGATCATCAAGGGCCGCCAGGTCGATCCCGACACCCGACTGCTCGTCGTACCCGGCTCGGTGCGGGTCCGGATGCAGGCCCAGGACGAAGGTCTGGACGTGATCTTCAAGGAGGCGGGCGCCGAGTGGCGCGGCGCCGGATGCTCGATGTGCCTGGGCATGAACCCCGACACCTTGCAGCCGGGTGAGCGCAGCGCGTCGACGTCGAACCGCAACTTCGAGGGGCGCCAGGGCAAGGGCGGCCGCACCCATCTGGTCTCGGTGCCGGTCGCCGCAGCGACCGCCGTCCGCGGCACGCTGTCGTCGCCCGCCGACCTGCCGCCGCTCCAGCAGCCGCAGACCCAGGGAGCCTGACATGGAGAAGTTCACCACCCACACCGGTGTCGGCGTCCCGCTGCGCCGCAGCAACGTCGACACCGACCAGATCATCCCCGCGGTCTACCTCAAGCGGGTGACCCGCGACGGCTTCGAGGACGGGCTGTTCTCGGCCTGGCGCAACGACCCGACGTTCGTGCTCAACAACGAGGTGTACGCCGACGGCTCGGTCTTGGTCGCGGGTCCCGACTTCGGCACCGGCTCGTCGCGCGAGCATGCGGTGTGGGCACTGCAGAACTACGGCTTCCGCGTTGTCATCTCGCCCCGGTTCGCCGACATCTTTCGCGGCAACGCCGGCAAGGCCGGACTGCTCGCCGCGCAGGTCGACGAGAAGGTCGTGCAGCGACTCTGGGATCACCTCGAGGAGAACCCCGGCGCCACGATCACGGTCGACCTCGAGTCGCGCACCGTGCGAGCCGGTGAGGGTCCCGACGCGATCGAGGACTCCTTCGACATCGACGACTACACGCGCTGGCGTTTGCTCGAAGGTCTCGACGACATCGGCATCACTCTCGGTCACGACGATGACATCGCGACGTACGAGTCGAAGCGGCCGAGTTGGAAGCCCGCCACTCTCTGACCGAACGTTCGATGAGGGAGATTTCCCTTACAGGGTTGAGGATTCTCCACTTTCCGTTGTCGTGATCGCTTCCGACAACCGTCTTCTTGCGCGTGAATCACGCTGTGGAAAAAGTCGTGCGACTTCCGGCGTGGTGATTGTGACCACCGCCACGAATGCCTAGCGTGCGTTGGAGAAAGTCGAGCATCGGCTCGGCACTAACGGTTCATCGGAAGGGAAGCTAGTGAATAAGTCTCAGCTCATCGACGCGCTGGCCGCGCGTTTCGAGGGGAACCGCAAGGCCGCAGCCCATGCGCTCGAGTCCGTCCTGGACACGATCACGCGCGAGGTTGCCAAAGGCGAGAAGGTAGCGATCACCGGTTTCGGCTCCTTCGAGAAGCGGGTGCGCGAGGCCCGGATGGTTCGAAACCCACAGACCGGCGACCGCATCAAGGCGAAGAAGAAGTCGGTCCCGAAGTTCACCGCGGGTGCCGAGCTCAAGAACGTCGTCTCGGGCGCCAAGAAGCTGCCGAGCCTGACGGTTGCGGCTGCGTCGCCAACGGCCAGGAAGGCGACGGCTCCGGCCAGGAAGGCCGCGTCCGCCGCGAAGAAGACGGCCAAGAAGGCCGCCAAGAAGACGGCGAAGAAGGCACCGGCCAAGAAGGCCGCTGCCAAGAAGTCGGCGGCGAAGAAGACGACGGCGAAGAAGGTAGCGGCCAAGAAGTCGACCGCCAAGAAGGCGGCGAAGAAGGCACCCGCCAAGAAGACCGCAGCCAAGAAGTCGGCGACGAAGAAGGCAGCGGCCAAGAAGTCGACCGCCAAGAAGGCCGGCCAAGAAGGCACCCGCCAAGAAGACCGCAGCCAAGAAGTCCGCGGCGAAGAAGGCGGCGGCCAAGAAGGCACCGGCCAAGAAGGCCGTGAAGCAGGGCCGCGAAGAAGCGCTGAACCACGCATTCCGACGGGCCGTCTCCTCCGGGAGGCGGCCCGTCGCCATTTCAGACGACGGCCACCAGATGGGCGAGGCGACGGGTCTCCGACCCGACCCCGAGCGCGATCGCCGCGCGCAGGTCGTCGAGGTCGTCGACGTCGCGTCGCAGCGTCGGCAGCCCCCCGCCGATCTCGGTCGCCCCGGTGGCCAGGTGCGCCTGGCGCGACCCGACGCCGAACCGCGGCTCGAAGCGGTCGTACGACGCGGTGTAGAGCGTCGTACCCGTTCCCTCGGCGTCGCTGACGAACGCCGGCGTGCCCGCAGGGAGCAGGCCGAGAGCCTCGCGCAGGTCGTCCGCCGCCAGCGCCGGAAGATCGGCGCACAGCGCCACCGGTGCGGCGTCCGGCCAGCGACGCTGCGCCTCGGCCGCGGCCTGCGCCAGTGCGGAGTTGAGGTCGTGGGTGTCGCCGTCCGGCACGGTCGCGCAGCCGAGCGCCGAGCAACGGGCGGAGAACGTCGCGTCGTCCGTCGACACCAGCACGCCGGCGGCTCCGACGTCGAGGCAGACGGCAAGTGTGTCGAGCGCGAAGGCCTGGGCCAGTGCGCGGCGCTGCTCGTCGTCGATGCCGGTCAGCCGCGACTTGCCGACCACCGGTGGCTTCACCGGGACGACCAGCGCGAACTCCTGCAGCACGTCTCGATCCTGTCAGGCGTCCCGGCGCGTCGGCGCGGCGGGACGTCCCGCGACCAGCGAGTAACCTGCACCTTCGTGAGAGTTCGGAAGCTGCAGCAGAAGCGCGGGTGGGTCTTCACCGTCGGCGAGTCCATCCTCAGGCCGCTGTTCTTCCTGACCACCAAGCCCGACTGGCGCGACGGCGAGAAGATCCCCGCGACCGGCGGGTGCGTGATCGTGCTCAACCACGTGACGAAGATCGATCCCGCTCACCGCCGCTCACTTCGTCTACGACCACGGCCGGCTGCCGCGCTACCTGGCGAAGAACGACCTCTTCAAGAACAAGGCGCTCTCGAGGTTTCTGCGCGACGGAGGTCAGATCCCTGTCGAGCGCCTGAGCCGCAACGCGGTGGGTGCGTTCGACGCCGCGGTCGCGGCGGTCAATGCGGGGGAGTGCATCGTGGTCTACCCGGAGGGAACCATCACCCGCGACCCGGACCTGTGGCCGATGACCGGCAAGTCCGGGGCGGCCCGGATCGCGCTCGCCACCGGCTGTCCGGTGATCCCGGTCGGCCACTGGGGTGCGCACGAGCTGCTGGCGCCGTACTCGAAGAAGCCGGACCTGTTCCCGCGCAAGAAGATCATCGTGAAGGCCGGCGACCCGGTCGACCTCAGCGACCTGCTCGACCGCGAGCCGACAGCGGCCGTCGTGAAGGAGGCGACCGACCGGATCATGGCCGCGATCACCGCGCTGGTCGAAGACATCCGCGGCGAGCAGGCGCCCAAGGAGCGCTTCGACCCGAGGCGCAAAGGGGTCAGCGAGATCGGCAACCCCAAGAAGAAGCCGCGGGAGTCGCGAATGAGCAAGGTCGCGGTCCTCGGCGCCGGTTCGTGGGGTACGGCGTTCTCCATGGTCCTTGCCGACGGCGGCAACGACGTGACCCTGTGGGCCCGTCGCGAGGAGCTGTGCACGGCGATCAACGAGCAGCGCGAGAACGTCGAGTACCTCCCCGGCATCCAAGTGCCGCCCTCGGTGTCGGCGACCCACGACCACGAGAAGGCGTTGCACGACGCCGACGTGGTGGTGCTCGCCGTGCCCTCCCAGAGGCTTCGAGAGAACCTCACGGTCTTCGCGCCGTACGTCGGCAGCGACGCGGTGATGGTCTCGCTGATGAAGGGCGTCGAGCTGGGCTCGCTGAAGCGGATGAGCGAGGTGATCGCCGAGGTCACCGGCGCCGGCCCCGGCCGGATCGCCGTGATCAGCGGCCCCAACCTGGCCAAGGAGATCGCCCGCCGCGAGCCGGCCGCGTCGGTGGTCGCGTGCGCGGACGCGCAGGTCGCGAAGATGCTGCAGGAGCGCTGCCACTCGCCGGCGTTCCGTCCCTACACGTCGGTCGACGTGCTCGGGTGCGAGCTCGGCGGCGCCTACAAGAACGTCGTGGGCCTGGCGGTCGGCATGGCCGTCGGGCTGGGCTTCGGCGACAACACCACCGCGTCGGTGATCACCCGGGGCCTCGCCGAGACCGCGCGGCTGGCGACCCGCCTGGGCGCGAACCCGCTCACGCTGATGGGCCTGGCCGGCCTCGGTGACCTCGTCGCCACCTGCTCCTCGCCGCTGTCGCGCAACCGGACGTTCGGCGAGAACCTCGGCAAGGGGATGAGCGCCGAGGAGATCTACGCCACCACCCGCCAGGTCGCCGAGGGCGCCAAGTCGTGCTCGTCCATCCGAGCCCTCGCGGAGAGCGCCGGGATCGACGCCCCGATCGCCCAGCACGTCGACGAGGTGGTCGCCGGCCGGCTCACCGCCACCGACATGATGGACGCCTTCATCGCCCGCGACACCAAGGCCGAGACGGACTGACCTCTCGATGGTCTCGATACGCCCGGCCTCGCAAGCTCGGCCGGGGCTACTCGACCAACGAGCGCAGCGCTGTCTCCAGGTCGGTCCAGAGGTCGTCGACGTCCTCGATGCCCACGGACATCCGCACCAGGGCGTCCGGGATGGTGGCGGCCTCGGTCTTCCAGCGGCGCCGCCGCTCGAACGTCGACTCCACACCGCCCAGCGAGGTCGCGTGCACCCAGAGCCGGGTGGAGTGGGTGAGCAGGTCGGCGGCCGGCGCTCCGTCGGCGAGTACGACGGCGAGGACGCCGCCGAAGCCCGGGTAGCGGACCTCGGCGATCGCCGGGTGCTGCTCCAGCCGGCGGGCCAGCTCCACGGCGTTGGCCTGGGCCCGCTCGACCCGGAGGTGGAGGGTGCGCAGGCCGCGCAGCGCGAGCCAGGCCTCGAACGGTCCGGGGATCGCGCCCAGCAGGTCGCGGCGACCCTTCAGGACGGCGTACAGCTCCTCGTCGCGGGTGACCAGCGCGCCCATGACGACGTCGCCGTGGCCGGAGAGGTACTTGCTCGCCGAGTGGAGGACGATGTCGGCGCCGTCCTCGAGCGGCCGCTGGAGCAGCGGGGTGGCGAAGGTGTTGTCGACGACCACGGAGGCGCCCGCGTCGTGGGCCGCGGCGGTGATCGTCGGGATGTCGGCGATCTCCAGCGCAGGGTTCGTGGGCGACTCGAGCCAGACCAGCGCGGCGTCGTCGCACGCCTTGACCACCGCGTCGGTGTCGGTGATGTCGACCAGCTCGGCGCGCAGCCGGCCGCGGGACTCGAAGTCGGCCATCGCCATGACGCAGCCGTGGTAGGCGTGCCGGGGCGCGACGACCTTCGCGCCCTGGCCGACCAGGTCGAGGACGGCGCCGACGGCGGCCATCCCGGACGCGAAGGACAGCGCGCGGCCACCCTCCAGTGCGCCGAGCGCGTCCTCGAACGCCGTCCAGGTCGGGTTGGCGTAGCGGCCGTACTCACGCTCGGCACCGGCGACGTACGTCGACGCCATCGTGATCGGCTCGTTCAGCGGCGCGTCCGGCTCGGGCGCCGGACGACCCGCCTTGACCGCGATGGTGGCCGGCTTCTGCGTGGGCGCGTCCTCGTCCATGCCCCGAGAGAGTAGGCCGCGATAGGGTCGTCGCGGATGAACCAGCCCGCGAAGCCCCGCGTCGCCGTCGTGTTCGGAGGCCGGTCCAGCGAACACGCGATCTCGTGCGTCACCGCCGGCAGCGTGCTCGAGGCGATCGATCGGGACGCCTACGAGGTCGTGCCGATCGGGATCGCGACCGACGGCCGCTGGGTGCTGGAGTCCGGCGACCCCGAGCGGCTGCGGATCGAGGGACCGGACCGGCTGCCCAGCGTCGACGCGGAGGGCGCCCCGGTCGCCCTGGAGCGGGTCGAGGCGGGCACCGACCTGGTCGTCTCCGAGCCCAGCCAGCCGCCCCGGACCCTCGGCGAGGTCGACGTGGTCTTCCCGTTGCTGCATGGGCCGTTCGGCGAGGACGGCACCATCCAGGGGATGCTCGAGATGGCCGGCGTGCGGTACGTCGGAGCGGGTGTGCTCGCCTCCGCCGTGAGCATGGACAAGGCCTACATGAAGGTCGTGCTGTCCGCGGCCGGGCTGCCGGTGATGCCGAGCTTCGGCAGTCCACGCGCGCGACTGGGCGCGCGATCCCGCGGCCGTGCGTGCCCGCGCGGAGGAGCTCGGCTACCCGCTGTTCGTGAAGCCGGCGCGCGGTGGCTCGAGCATCGGGATCGCCAAGGCGCATGACGCCGACGAGCTCGACAAGGCGATCGAGGGCGCGCTCGTGCACGACCCCAAGGTGCTGGTCGAGGTCGCCGCGGAGGGTGCCCGCGAGGTCGAGTGCGGGGTGCTCCAGTCGCCCGACGGCACCCCCGAGACCAGCGTGCCGGCCGAGATCCGGGTGACCGGCGACCACGAGTTCTACGAC
Source organism: uncultured Actinomycetota bacterium (assembly GCA_963813615.1). Lineage (GTDB taxonomy): Bacteria > Actinomycetota > Actinomycetes > Propionibacteriales > Nocardioidaceae > Nocardioides. The sequence goes on along the minus strand of CAWFAE010000013.1, from coordinate 498,256 downwards.
TTCGAGGCGAAGTACCTCCCCGAGGAGGCCACCGAGCTCGACGTGCCGGCCGACCTGCCGGAGGAGATCGCGACCGAGCTGCGGTCACTGGCGGTGCGCGCCTTCGAGGCGGTGGGCTGCGAGGGCCTCGCCCGGGTCGACTTCTTCGTGATGCCCGACGGGTCCCTGGTGGTCAACGAGCTCAACACGATGCCCGGGTTCACGCCGCTCTCGATGTTCCCGCGGATGTGGGCCGCCACCGGCGTGGACTACCCGACCCTCGTCGACCGTCTGATCCGGCTCGCGCTGGCCCGGGACACCGGGCTGCGTTGAGCCGTCTCGAATCAGACGCAGTCCTGGACCTTCTCGAGGTTCCGCTTCACCGGCGTCCGCCAGCTCGGCGAGGGCCGCCGCGAGCCCGGCGGGCCGGTAGTCGGACGGGCATCCGCAGCTCGACCACGGGCCGGTGCGTGACCGCGAAGATGGTGACGTCGGCGGACTGGTCGTCGTACTGCTCCGGCGGCGCGTACCACCCCACCCTGTTGGCCTCCTCGCACGCCGAGGTCTCGTTGAACCCGTCCGGTACGTCGACCCCGCAGACGACGATGATCGCCGGGTCGCCGTAGGCGGCACCGAGCGGATCCTTCGGCTCGGTCTCCACCGGGTCCTCGCCGCTGAGCGTGGCCGGCAGGTCGTCGACGAACGCCTCACACGCGGCGCGGTCGTCGGCGTCCACGTCGGGGGAGTCGACCTCGACCGGGCCCGAGCAGGCGGCCAGCAGCAGGCACCCGCACACGACGACGCCCCGGGTCCCAAGGGACACGGGGCGTCGGAGACGGGCAGGTGCGGGCACCTAGATGTGCACGACCGGACAGGTCAGGGTGCGGGTGATGCCGTCGAGGTTCTGCACCTTGGAGACCACGAGCTTGCCCAGCTCGTCGACGTTGCGGGCCTCGGCGCGCACGATCACGTCGTAGGGGCCGGTGACGTCCTCGGCGAGGGTCACGCCCTTGACCGTGGCGATCTCCTTGGCCACCTCGGCGGCCTTGCCGACGTCGGTCTGGATCAGGATGTACGCCTGGACGACCATTCGTGCACTCCCTCGCGGTGGTTGGGTGGGGCTCAGCGACGCCCAACCTACCGCGCCGGGTCCGGCGGCCGGTAGGGAGGCGTTGCCTCGTGGAAACACCGGGTTCTGGTGGGATGGGCACATGCCGATCCCACCCGACGCCACCCTCGCCGACGCCGGCGAGTTCGGACTCATCGCCGAGCTGGTCAGCCGCTTCGGTCAGGGCGAGCAGGTGCTCGTCGGGCCGGGCGACGACGCCGCCGTGCTGCGGGTCCGCACTGGCCACGTGGTGGTCTCGACCGACCTTCTCGTCGAGGGCAACCACTTCCGCCGCGACTGGGTGTCGGCGACCGACGTCGGTCACCGCGCGGCCGCGCAGAACCTCTCGGACATCAACGCGATGGGTGGCCGGGCGGCCTCGCTGACCATCGGACTGGCCGCCCCGGGCGACCTGCCGGCGCAGTGGGCGCTCGAGTTCGCCGACGGGTTCGCCGCCGAGTGCGACCGGGTCGGCGCCAGCGTCGTCGGAGGCGACCTGACCCGCTCCGACCAGATCGTCATCGCCGTCACCGTGATCGGCGCGTGCACGCAGTCGCCGGTGCTCCGGTCCGGCGCCCGGGCCGGCGACGTCCTCGCGCTCGCCGGCCGGCAGGGCTGGTCAGCGGGCGGGCTCGCGGTGCTCGGTCGCGGCTTCCGCTCCCCGCGGGTCCTGGTCGACGCCTACCGCCGCCCCGACCCGCCGTACGACGCCGGGCCCGCCGCCGCCGACGCGGGCGCCACGGCGATGATCGACGTCTCCGACGGCCTGCTCGCCGACGCCGGCCACCTGGCTACCGACTCGGGCGTCGCCATCGACGTACGACGGTCCGCGTTCGAGGTGCCCGAGCCGCTGGTCGCCGTCGGCGCCGCGACCAACGCCGACCCGCTGAGCTTCATCCTGGGCGGGGGAGAGGACCACGCGCTGCTGGCCGCGTTCCCGGACGAGGGCTCGGTGCCGGAGGGCTGGACGGTGATCGGCGAGGTGCTCGACGGCGAGCCCGGCTCGGTGACCGTGGATGGTGCGGCGTACGACGGTCCTACGGGGTGGACCCACTTCTGACGTACTCGTTGACGGTCACCCCCGACTCGTACGGCGTGCTCGCGACCAGCCGGAACGGCAGCGGTCGGTAGCCTCCGCCCGCGAACAGGGGCGTTCCGTCGAGCAGCAGGACCGGGTTGATCTTCAGCACCATCCGGTCGATCTCGTCGACCAGCGCGGCCGCGAGCGCGCCCCCGCCGCACAGCCAGATCCCGGCGCCGTCCTCCTCCTTGAGGTCGCGCACGAGAGCGACCGGGTCCTCGCTCGTCAGGGTGATGCTCTCGGGCACGTCGTCCTGGGACCTGCTCCGCGAGAAGACGTACTGGTCGGTGTGCGGATAAGGGTCCCGGGTGTGGGACAGGCCGGCGGCGTAGGTGTTCCAGCCCATCAGGGTCGTGTCGAACCGCGACCCGTCGGCCGTCAGGCCGAGGGCATCGAGACCGACCTTGGGCAGGGTGTCCGAGTAGTCGCGCTTGATCATCTCGATGTGGTCGCCCTCGACCGCGAACGCGGAGAAGTCGTCGCCGGGACCGGCGATCCTCCCGTCCAGCGACACGGCGACGAAGTAGGTGAGCTCGCGCATGAGTGTTCTCCAATCACAACAGATGTAGTGATTCAGAGACTACAACGGATGTAGTGGTTCGCGCTACTCTCAACGCATGGCGCGCAACCAGGCACGACGGGCCGAGCTGGCGGATGCGGCGATCACGGTGCTGGCCCGCGAGGGGGCACGCGGTCTCACCCACCGGGCCGTCGACGCCCAGAGCGGGTCACCGGCAGGGACCACGTCCAACTACTTCCGCTCGCGGGCCGCGCTGCTCGAGGGCCTGGTCGCGCGGATCGGTGAACGGTTCTCGCCCGACCCCGAGGTGGTCGCCGAGCTGGGGAGCCATCCGCCGGACCGGGCCTCCTTCGCCCGCCATCTGCGCGACATCGTCCGACGGCTGACGTCGGAGCCCGAGGTGACGCTCGCGTGGTTCGAGCTCCGGCTCGAGGCGGCGCGTCGGCCCGAGGTCGCTGACCTGATGGGCAGGACGCTGCGGGAGGGCTTCCGCGCCGACGTCGCCTACAACGAGGCCGCCGGGCTGCCTGGCGGTGCCGCCGAGATCGCGCTGTTCCACTACGCCGTCGACGGACTGCTGCTCGACCGGCTCACGGTGTCCATCGACCCGGAGACGCCGACCGACGAGGTGCTGGACGCATTGGTGGACGGGCTGCTCTAACTGGGGATGCCCCACGTCGGCTGCGCTGCCGTCCATCGCTGTTGGCGGCACCGATGATTCCCCGTCTCTCGTGCGGTCCTTGTTGGTGAGCGAGAAGACGAGAGGCGGACAACAGATGCTGTTGAAGAACCGCACCGCAATCGTCCACGGGGGCAGCGGCGCCATCGGCTCCGCGGTCGCCCAGGCGTACGCGCGAGAAGGCGCTGAGGTGCACCTCACCGGACGCACGCGAGACCCCCTGGAGGATGTCGCCCACCGCATCGGGGAGGGGGCGGGGTCGCGCACGTCGCGGTCCTCGACGCGGTGGACCGTGACGCGGTTGAACTGCATGCCGCGGCGGTGGCCGACCGGAGCGGGGGCATCGACGTGTGCTTCAACGCCACCTTCAACGACGACGTCCAAGGCACGCCGCTGGTCGACATGCCGGTCGGCGACGTGATGCAGCCGGTCGCCAAGGCGGTCACCTCGACCTTCACCGTGGCCACTGCCGCCGCACGGCACATGGTCGTGCGCGGCACCGGCGCCATCCTCGTCATGGGCGGCGGACGGGAAGCGATCCCAGACCTCGGTGGCTCCCACGTCGCCTGGGCCGCAGCTCGCCGGTCTGTGCCGGCAGCTGGCAGCCGAGCTCGGCCCGCAGGGTGTCCGCGTTGCCTGGCTGCTCTCACCGGGCTCCCCGAAACCGGGCGAGCCCGACGCGGACGCCGACGCCCTGCTGCTGCCACGACGCCCCAGCTACGACGATGTCGCGAACGCCGCCGTGTTCGCCGCGTCAGACTGGGCCGCGACCATGACCGCGACCGAGATCAACCTCACCGGGGGCGCCGTCGTCGACTGACCCGCCGCTGCGGGAAGGGACGAACACCCGCAGGCACGCGCCTTGGAAGGCCCGGAACACGAACCAGGTCTTGAGCGTCCGGTGGTGCCAGGTATCGGCAGTCACCGCGAACAGGACACCCAGCAAAAGCGACTAGGCCGCCACCCTCCCGGGTGACGGCCTCGCTTCAAGCTCTCAGGTCAGCGCGTGACCTTGCCGGCCTTCAGGCAGCCGGTGCAGACGTTGAGCCGCTTGGGCGTGCCGTTGACGGTGGCGCGCACCCGCTGGATGTTGGGGTTGAAGCGGCGCTTGGTGATCTTGCGCGACCACGGCCGGTTGTTGCCGAAGGCCGGCTTCTTGGCGCAGATGTCGCAGACGGCAGCCACGGTTGACTCCTGAGTGAGTAAGTTCTTGGTTCGGTCGAGGGGCCCGCTCCAAGCGGGCAACCGCACAAGAGTATCCGAGACCCGGACGCGTCGGAAAATCGTGGAGTAGCACTACCCTGAGCGCCACTCAGGCACCGACCCCGAGGCAGGCGATGGAAGAGACACCGCGTGGCGGCACCATCTCGCTCTCGGTGGTGCTCCGGTTCGTCGACATCGCCACCGACGCCCTCGCGGGCGCCCGCGAGGAGATCGACGCCCTCAACGTCTACCCGGTCCCCGACGGCGACACCGGCACCAACATGTACCTCACCGTGTCCGCCGCCCGCGACGCCGTGCGCGAGGCCACCGGGGGCGACCCCGAGGCGCCGATGCGCGAGGCGCTCTCCGCGTTCGCCCGTGGCGCCCTGCTCGGTGCCCGCGGCAACTCGGGCGTGATCCTCAGCGAGATGCTGCGGGCGATCGTCCGGAGGATCGCCGACTCCTCGCCCGAGGAACGCAACGCCACGGTGATGGCCGACGCCCTGCACCTGGCCGCCGAGGCCGCCTACGCCGCGGTCGGCGAACCCGTCGAGGGCACCATGCTCACCGTCTTCCGCGCCGCCTCGGAGGCGGCTCGGGACCTCGCGGCCGGTGAGTCGGTGCGGGCCCGCGACGTGTTCACGGCTGCCGCGCGGGCCGCCCGCGAGGCGCTGGCCATCACGCCCGAGCAGCTCCAGGTGCTCCGCGACGCCGGCGTCGTGGACGCCGGCGGCCGGGGCATCTGCGTGATCCTCGACGCCGCCGAGACCGCACTCACCGGTCGCCGTCCGGTGCCGGTGCCGTCCGCCCTCGGACATCACGTGATCCCGATCCCGCGCGCCGGCGACGTACTGGAAGGCGACCTGAGCCCGGACGGCCCGGCGTACGAGGTGATGTACCTCCTCGACGCGGAGGAGGACGCCATCCCGGGGCTGCGGGCGCGACTCGCAGGCCTCGGCGACTCGCTCGTCGTCGTGGGCGGGCAGGGGCTGTGGAACGTCCACGTCCACGTGGACGACGTGGGCGCCGCCATCGAGGCCGGCATCGACGCCGGGCGACCGCACCGGGTGCGGGTCACCCACTTCGCCGAGCAGGTCGCCGAGTCCCGCCGCGGCCAGCCCGTCGCCGAGCGCGACGGACGCCGGGTCGTGGCGGTCGCTGCCGGGCCCGGCCTGGCGGCGCTGTTCGAGGAGGCCGGCGCCGTGGTCGTGACCGGTGGCCCGGGTCGTCGGCCCTCCACCGGCCAGCTCTTCGAGGCGATCACCGCCTGCGGTGCCCACGAGGTCGTGGTGCTGCCCAACGACGCCGACTCCGTGCGGGCGGCCCAGATCGCGGCCAGCACCGCGGAGAGCGACGAGGGGATCCGGGTCGCGGTGATCCCCACCCAGGCGCAGGTGCAGGGGCTGGCGGCCATCGCCGTCCACGAGCCCGGCCGCAGCTTCGACCAGGACGTCCTCGAGATGACCGCCACCGCCCGGCATGCCCGGCACGGCGCCGTCACGATCGCCGCCCGGCAGGCGATGACGATGGCCGGGCCGTGCGAGCCCGGCGACGTGCTGGGCGTGATCGACGGCGACTTCGCGGTCGTCGGGGACGACCAGGGCGAGGTCACCACGACCGTGCTCGGCCGGCTCCTGGCCGCCGGTGGTGAGCTGGTCACCCTGGTCAGCGGCCGGGAGGCGGGCGAGCTGGCCGCCGAGGCCGCCGCGTGGGTCGACCGCGAGCACCCGCATGTCGACGTCGTGGTGTACGACGGGGGGCAGGAGCGGTACCGGCTCCTGATGTCCGTCGAATGACCGGGAGCCTTTCGTGATCACTCTCGACTCACCCGTCGCCTCGGTGCTGGGCGACAAGAAGGGCAAGCGCGGCAAGATCATCGAAGGGCTCGGCATCGAGACGGTCCGTGACCTGATGCGGCACTTCCCGCGCCGCTACCTCGAGACCGGTCAGCTCACCAAGGTCGACGACCTCACCGCCGACCAGATGCTGACCGTTGTTGGCGAGATCGCACGCAGCGAGGTCAAGACCTACCGCGACCGGCGGACCGGCCGACCGGCGTACCGCCTGGAGACCGTGCTCCGCACCGACGGTCCGAGCCTGAAGATGACGTTCTTCGCCAAGCAGAAGGGCGTCTCCGAGTGGCAGGCTCGGCGACTGAGCGTCGGCCGCAAGGGCGTGTTCATCGGCAAGGCCAACCAGTTCCGCGGCGAGTGGCAGCTCACCAACCCCTCGATGGCGCTGTTCGGCATCGACGACGACGAAGAGGTCGCCACTGTCGAGGCCCTCGGCGACCTGTATCCCCTCTACCCCCTGACCAAGGGCGTCGAGCACTGGGACATCCAGCGCGCGGTCACCTTCGCGCGCACCGTCCTCGGCGACATCCAGGAGACGTTGCCCGACTCGGTCCTCCAGGAGTACGACGTCCTCGACCTCCGCACCTCCTACGACTGGATCCACGCGCCCGACGACTTCGGGCAGGTGCGCCGCGCCCAGCGCCGCTTCCGCTTCGAGGAGGCCCTGGTCACCCAGCTGGTCCTGGGCCGACGCCGGCGCGCGGTCCGGGCCATGGGGGCGGTGGCGCGCTCCGGCGGTGACGGGTCGCTTCTGGCGGCGTTCGACGAGCGGCTGCCCTTCGAGCTCACCGCGGGCCAGCGCGAGGTCGGCGCCGAGATCGAGCACGACCTGGCCCAGCCGCACCCGATGAACCGGCTGCTCCAGGGCGAGGTCGGATCCGGCAAGACGATCGTGGCCCTGCGCGCGATGCTGCGGACCGTCGACTCCGGCGGGCAGGCAGCGCTGCTGGCGCCCACCGAGGTGCTCGCGCAGCAGCACTACCGATCGATCTCCGCGCTGCTGGGCGACCTCGGCGCGGGTGGCATGCTCGGCGGGGCGGCCGAGGGCACCAACGTGGTGCTGCTGACCGGGTCGATGACCAAGACCCAGCGCAAGGAACCCCTGCTGCGGATCGCGAGCTGGCGAGGCCGGCATCGTGATCGGCACGCACGCCCTGCTGGAGGAGCACGTGGTGTTCGCCGACCTCGGCCTGGTCGTGGTCGACGAGCAGCACCGCTTCGGCGTCGAGCAGCGGGCCGCGCTCACCGACAAGGCCGGCAGCCCGCCGCACGTGCTGGTGATGACCGCGACCCCGATCCCGCGCACGGTCGCGATGACGGTGTTCGGCGACCTCGAGACGTCCACGCTGACCGAGCTTCCCGCCGGCCGGGCGACCATCCAGACCACCGTCGTCCCACTGGCCGACCAGCCGACCTGGATCGACCGGGTCTGGCAGCGGGTGCGCGAGGAGGTCGAGAAGGGGCACCAGGCCTACGTCGTGTGCCCGCGGATCACGGGCGACGAGCTCGAGCAGGGCGAGCGGGACCAGGTCGACTTCGACGAGGACGGACAGCTGATCCCCGCTGACCCCGACGCCCCGCGCGGGCTGGCGGCGGTCGACGAGGTCGTCGAGGAACTGGCCGATGGACCGCTCTCCGGTCTGCGGGTGGCGCGGCTGCACGGCCGGCTGCCCGCCGACGAGAAGGAGGCCACGATGCGCGCCTTCGCGGCCGGTGAGGTCGACGTACTAGTGGCGACGACGGTGATCGAGGTCGGCGTCGACGTCGCCAACGCCACCGCGATGGTGCTCCTCGACGCCGACCGCTTCGGCGTCTCCCAGCTCCACCAGCTGCGCGGCCGGATCGGCCGGGGCGGCCATCCCGGTCTCTGCCTGCTGGTCACGCACACGCGCACCGGCCAGCCCGGCGATGCCCGGGACCGGCTCGACGCGGTCGCTCGCACCACCGACGGCTTCGAGCTCAGCCGGGTCGACCTCGAGCAGCGGCGGGAGGGCGACGTGCTCGGTGCCTCGCAGTCCGGGCGTCGCTCCCAGCTCGACCACCTGCGGGTGCTGCGCGACGAGGAGACCATCCTGCAGGCGCGGTCCGCGGCGGAGTCGCTCCTCGACGCCGATCCGGACCTGCTCGACACCCCACTTCTGGCCGTAGAGGTGGCGGACCTGGAGCAATCGCGGCAGTCTGAGTTCATGGGGAAGTCGTGACGTCTCGGGACACGTGTTCATGACTCGGATCATCGGGGGGTCCGCGGGTGGCCGCCGGATCAACACCCCACGTGGTGTGGGGACCCGTCCCACCAGCGACCGGGTGCGTGAGGCTCTCTTCTCCGCAGTCGAGTCCTGGTGCGGATCCCTCCAGGGACTGCGGTTCCTCGACCTGTACGCCGGCTCCGGGGCCATCGGTCTCGAGGCCTGGTCCCGGGGAGCCGGGGTGGTGACGATGGTCGAGCAGGACCGGCGCACCGCGTCGCTGATCTCCGCGAACGCGAAGGGGCTGGGCTTCGCCAAGCCCGACGTGCGGGTGGCCGCCGTCTCCGGCGCCCTGCACACCCCGCCGGCCGCGCCGTACGACCTCGCGTTCCTGGACCCGCCGTACCCCCTCGACGGCGCCGCGGTCGACGCCGACCTCGCCGCCCTCGCCGGCAACGCGTGGCTGGTGCCGGGCGCCCTCGTGGTCGTGGAGCGCTCCGCCCGCAGCGCCGACCCCACGTGGCCCGATGGTCTCGAGCCGATCCGCTCACGGCGCTACGGCGAGACCGTGCTTTGGTACGGTCACGCCGCCAACGTGACCGAGGAGTAGGGGAGCGAGTGATGCGTCGAGCCGTCTGCCCCGGGTCCTTCGATCCGGTCACCAACGGGCACATCGACATCGTCCAGCGCGCCTCCGCACTGTTCGACGAGGTCGTGGTCGCGGTCGGCGTCAACAAGTCGAAGAACCGCCTCTTCACGCCCGAGGAGCGGATCGAGATGCTGCGCGAGGCGTGCGCCGGCTTCGACAACGTGAGCGTCGACGGGTTCACCGGTCTGCTGACCGACTTCTGCGCCCAGAACGGCATCCAGGCGATCGTGAAGGGCCTGCGCGCGGTCAGCGACTTCGACTACGAGCTGCAGATGGCCCAGATGAACGCCTCTCTCACCGATGTCGAGACCGTGTTCGTGCCCACCAGCCCGGAGTACTCCTTCCTGGCCTCGAGCCTGGTGAAGGAGGTCGCCATGTTCGGGGGCGACGTCTCGGCGCTGGTGCCCGACTTCGTGCACCGCGCGCTCACCAAGCGGCTGGCGGAGCGGGCGGCCGCAGGCGACTGAGCCCCGCGCTTTGCTCCAAGCGACGCCGGACGACTACCATTCTCGACGATCTGTTGTGCCCGGACCCGGAAGTGATCTCCTGAACAGCCTGGACCCGAGAGCGCCGCTCGTGCTCGACACCCGCGAGCTCGGCCGCCGCCCCGGGATCCAGCGTGAGGTGACACTCTCGGTGCCGGCCCCGGCAGATCTGGGCATCGATGTCCTTCGGGTCGCCGAAGGGGAGCCGGTCGAGATCGACCTGCGCCTCGAAGCGGTCCTGGAGGGGGTCCTGGTCACGGGGTCCGCGCGAGCGGACCTCAGCGGCGAGTGTGCGCGGTGCCTGGAGCCGATCTCCGACGCCATCGAGGTGCGGTTCCAGGAGCTGTTCCTCTACGACGACGACCAGGCGCCCTTCGAGGAGGACGACGAGGTCAGCATGCTCGAGGACGACCTGCTCGACCTGGAGCCGCTGCTGCGGGACGCGGTGGTGCTTGCACTGCCGTTCCAGCCGCTGTGCCGGGACGACTGTCCGGGACTGTGCACCGAGTGTGGGGCACGCCTGGCGGACGACCCCGACCACGCACACGAGGCTGCGATCGACCCGCGGTGGGCGAGCCTGGCGACGCTCCAGCAGGACCCCCAGCAAGACGACTGAGCAAGATCAACTGAGGAGAAAACCATGGCTGTCCCGAAGCGGAAGATGTCGCGTAGCAACACGCGTCATCGCCGTTCGCAGTGGAAGGCCGTCGCGCCCTCCCTGGTGACGTGCGCCAACCCCGCCTGCGGTGCCAAGCACCTCCCGCACCGCGCGTGCGGCGAGTGCGGCCAGTACGGCGCCCGTTCCGAGCGTCGACAGGTTCTCTGAACCGGACCTGAGACGGGCCGCACGCATCAACTACGCCGAGCTGCGCGCCGCGCTGGGGGATCCCGAGCTGGACCCCGAGCTGCTCGAGCGCGCCCTCACCCACCGGTCCTACGCCTACGAGAACGGCGGGCTGCCCACCAACGAGCGCCTCGAGTTCCTCGGTGACTCCGTCCTGGGCGTCGTGGTGACCGAGACGCTCTACCTCATGCACCCCGACCTCTCGGAGGGTCGGCTGGCCAAGCTGCGGGCAGCGGTCGTCAACGCCCGCGCACTCGCCGGCGTCGCTCGCACCATCGGCCTGGGCGACCACGTCAAGCTCGGCCGCGGCGAGGAGGCGACCGGAGGCCGCTTCAAGGCCTCGATCCTCTCCGACACGGTCGAGGCAGTGCTGGGCGCCGTCCACCTCAGCGGGGGCGGCATCACCACCTCCGCCGAGGTCGTGCACCTGCTGTTCGACCCGCTGATCGAGGCCGCGTCCGCGATGGGCGCCGGCCTGGACTGGAAGACCTCCCTCCAGGAGCTCACCGCCGAGCACAGTCTCGGCGTCCCCGAGTACGTCATCGAGGACGAAGGCCCCGACCACATGAAGACCTTCACCGCCCAGGTGCGCGTGGGCGAGCGCCTCTTCGGCAACGGAGTCGGCCGGTCCAAGAAGGAGGCCGAGCAGGGCGCGGCGGAGACGGCGTACGGCGAGCTCGCGCCGACCCTCGATGTCCCCGACCCGGCTGCGAGCGCGGCTGCCGATGCCGCGGCCGAAGCCGCGGACTGATGCCCGAGCTGCCCGAGGTCGAAGTGGTGCGCGTGGGCCTCGAGCGGCACGCAGTGGGCCGCACCATCACCCGCGTCGAGGTGCTGCACCCGCGGCCGGTGCGCCGCGACCCGCGCGGGCCGGAGGGCTTCGCCGCCGCGCTGGCCGGCCGCCGGATCGACGGCGCCCGCCGGCGGGGCAAGTACCTCTGGCTGCCGCTCGACAACGGCGACGCGCTGCTCGGACACCTCGGCATGAGCGGACAGTTCCTCGTCCAGCCTCCCGACGCCCCAGCCGAGCGGCACCTGCGGATCCGGCTCGTCCTGGACACACCCGAGGTCGAGCTGCGCTTCGCCGACCAGCGGATGTTCGGCGGCCTGTCGGTCTCCGCCGGTGGCGCCGACCTGCCGCCGGAGATCGCGCACATCGCTCGCGACCCGCTCGACCCCGAGTTCGACGACGAGGAGTTCGTCGCCCGGGTGCGGCGCCGCTCGTCCGGGGTCAAGCGCCAGCTGCTCGACCAGGGCCTGATCTCGGGAGTCGGCAACATCTACGCCGACGAGGCGCTCTGGCGGGCCCGCATCCACGGTGAGCGGCCCGGTGACCGGCTCACCCGTGCCCAGGTGCGCGAGCTGCTCGAGCACTCGCGGATCGTGATGCTGGAGGCGCTCGGCGAGGGGGGCACCTCGTTCGACGCGCTCTACGTCAACGTCAACGGCGAGTCGGGCTACTTCGACCGCTCCCTGCACGCCTACGGCCGTCAGGACGAGCCGTGCGACCGGTGCGGGACGCCGATCCGCCGGGTCGCGTTCATGAACCGCTCGTCGTACTTCTGCCCGAAGTGCCAGACGGTGCCGCGCAGGCGCCGATCACGACCCGCTACGGTGGCCGAATAGCCAGCTCTCGGCAATTGACCAAATGCACGCTTGGTGGGACTCTTGAAGACGGCCCCCTCGTTGGGCCGGACCCCCCATTTTCACCGGAAGGCTCACTACATGGCCAAGGCGCTGATCGGATATCGGAGCAGCGACCTGCGAGACCCCCGCCAAGCCGTCGAGAACGCTCGACTGCGTGCGCGCGTGGCCGAGCTCGAGACCCTCGTCCTCCGTCTGAGCGAGGAGAACGACAAGCTGGTGGCCGCCCGCGCCGCCGACATCGAGCATCGCGAAGAGCTGAGCGAGACCACCGCTCCGCTCCAGGAGATGCAGCCCGTCTGAGGCTGACGCGTCGACTCTCCTCGACGCAGGTGCCCGGAACCCCCGGGTAGTTCTCGGCGACCCCGGACCACGAGGTCGGCCCGCTCGTAAACAGAGTGCTCTCACGGCCCAGGCTGGCTAGGGTCAGCCGCTTGTGAGCAGACTCGTCGAGATCGTGGCGCCGGCGCGCCTCGGGCGCGGGTTCCGATGGCTGCTCGCCTCCTCGTGGGTCTCCAACCTCGGCGACGGGATCGCGCTCGCCGCGGGGCCGCTGCTGGTGGCCTCGCAGACCGACCAGGCGTTCCTGGTCGCGCTCGCGGCGTTCGTCCAGTGGGCGCCACCGCTGCTGTTCGGCCTGTACGCCGGCGCGCTGACCGACCGGCTCGACCGACGCTCGATCGTGATCACGGTCGACCTGCTCCGCGCCTGCGTGCTGGCCCTGCTCGCCACCGCGATCCTGGTCGACTCCGCCTCGATCGCGCTGGTGCTGATCGCGCTGTTCCTGCTCGGCACCGCCGAGGTGTTCGCGGACAACACCGCGAGCACGCTGCTGCCGATGCTGGTGCACCGCGAGGACCTGGTCACCGGCAACGCACGCATGCAGGCCGGCTTCATCACCGTCAACCAGATGGCGGGACCGCCGATCGGCGCCGCCCTGTTCGCCGCCGGAATGGCCTGGCCGTTCCTCGCCCAGATGGTCCTGGTGCTGCTGGGCGCACTCCTGATCACCCGGCTCGTGCTGCCCGAGCACGGCCGCGACCCCGAGGCGGTGCAGCGGATCCGGCACGACATCGCCGAGGGCGTCCGCTGGGTGTGGCACCACGCCGCCGTACGCACGCTGGTGCTGACGATCTTCACGTTCAACATCACCTTCGGCGCCGCGTGGTCGGTGCTGGTGCTCTACGCGACCGAGCACCTCGGCCTCGGAGCGGTGGGCTTCGGGCTGGTCACCACGGTCGGCGCCGTCGGAGGGCTCGCGGGCATCCTGTCCTACGGCTGGATCACCCGGCACGTCAGCCTCGGCAACCTGATGGGCATCGGGCTGATCGTCGAGACGTTCACCCACCTCGGGCTCGCCCTCACCAGCGACCCGTGGGTCGCCCTGGTGATCTTCTTCGTCTTCGGCGCACACGCGTTCATCTGGGGCACCACGTCCATCACGGTCCGCCAGCGGGCGGTCCCGACGGCCCTGCAGGGCCGGGTGGGCGCCGTCAACCTGGTCGGGGTCTACGGCGGCCTGGTGATCGGGTCCGGCATCGGCGGCGTGCTGGCCCAGCACTGGGGCGTGACCGCGCCGTTCTGGTTCGCGTTCGTCGGCTCCGCGGTGTTCGTGGTGCTGATCTGGGGACAGCTGGGCCACATCAGGCATGCGGACGACGACGTGTCCGCGCCGACGTAGGTGGTTCCATGGGCTACATGGGACCGACCGACCTGCTTGCTGCGCTACCCGACGGGGTGGTGGTCACCGACCCCGAGGCGATCGAGAAGTACCGCTTCGACTGGTCCCGCGACGCAACGGCCGGGAAGCCGGTCGCGGTGGTGCGCGCCGAGACCGCGGAGCAGGTGCAGATCGCGGTCCGCTGGGCGGCCGAGCACCGCGTCCCGGTCGTGCCGCGGGGTGCCGGCAGCGGACTGTCCGGCGGCTCCTCGGCCGTGGACGCCGGGATCGTGGTGAGCCTGGAGCGGATGCGGACCATCGAGATCGACACCGAGTGCCGGGTCGCGGTGGTGGAGCCGGGTGCGTTCAACGCGGAGGTGAAGGCGGCCGCGGCCGAGCACGGCCTGTGGTACCCGCCCGACCCGTCGTCGTACGAGATCTGCTCGATCGGCGGCAACGTGGCCACCAACGCGGGCGGGCTCTGCTGCGTGAAGTACGGCGTGACCACCGACTACGTCCTCGGCCTCGACGTGGTGCTCGCCGACGGCACGCTGGTGACCCTCGGCGGGAAGCGGATCAAGGACGTCGCCGGGCTCTCGCTGCTCAAGCTGTTCGTCGGCAGCGAGGGCACCCTCGGCATCGTCACCCGGGCGATCCTGAGGCTGGTTCCGGCGCAGGCCGCCCGCTCGACCGTGGTGGCGTCGTTCCCGACGGTGGCCGAGGCCGCCGACGCGGTGGTCGAGGTGGGTCGCACCCTCCGGCCCTCGATGATGGAGCTGATGGACCGGGCCTCGATCAACGCGGTCGAGGACTTCCGGCCGATGGGTCTCGACCGCCGCGCGGGTGCGTTGCTGATCGCCCAGTCCGACGCACCCGGTGCCGCCCGCGCCGAGGAGGTCGGGGTGATGCGGACGGCGTTCGAGACCGCCGGTGCCAACGAGGTCTTCGCGACGGACGACCCCGAGGAGGGCGAGATGTTCGTCGAGGCCCGGCGGGCGGCGTTCCCGGCCATCGAGGCCAAGGGATCGCTGCTGCTGGAGGACGTCGGCGCCCCGATCCCGATGCTGCCCCGGCTGCTCGCCGACATTGCGGCGATCGCGGCGGACCATGACATCGAGATCCCGGTGGTCGCCCACGCCGGGGACGGCAACACCCACCCGATCGTCGTGTTCGACCCCACCGATCCCGCGGCCGAGCAGCGTGCCCGGGCCGCCTTCGACGAGGTGATGCACGCGGCGATCCGGCTCGGCGGCACGATCACCGGCGAGCACGGCGTCGGCCGGGCCAAGAAGGCTGCCCTGCCCGACCAGCTCGGGCCCGACGTGATGGCGCTGACCCGACGGGTCAAGGACGCCCTCGACCCCGACGGCATCCTCAACCCCGGCGCCATCCTGTAGCTCCAGGATGGGTGGGTATACCCATCCGCACCCGGAGCAAGATGCGCCGGTCTCCCGATGCCGGACCGGCGTGCGCTCGCGTGGAGTGGTGCTCGAACCACTCCACCGAGCGAAGGGCCCGTCATGACCACCCAGCACATCGAGACCCTGATCATCGGGGCCGGCCAGGCCGGCCTCTCCACCGGCTACCACCTGCAGCGTCGGGGGCGGCCCTTCCTGATCGTGGACGGCGCCGACCGGGTCGGCGACAACTGGCGGCACCAGTGGGACACGCTGCGCCTCTACACGCCGGCGAAGTACGACGGCCTGCCCGGCCTCCCCTTCCCGGCCGACGACCCGTGGCACTTCCCCGGCAAGGACGAGGTGGCGGCGTACCTCGAGCAGTACGCGCTGCACTTCGACCTGCCGGTGCGGATGAGCACCCGGATCGATCGGCTCCAGGCCCGTCCCGACGGCGGCTTCGTCGCCACCATCGGCGCGGACACGATCACCTGCGACAACGTCGTGGTGGCGACCGGCACCTTCGGGCGCACCCCGTTGGTCCCGGCGTTCGCCGGCGACCTCGATCCGGGCATCCGGCAGCTGCACTCCAGCGAGTACCGCCGTCCCGACCAGCTCGCCCCGGGGACCGTCCTCGTCGTCGGAGGCTCCCACTCCGGGATGGACATCGCGTACGAATCCGCCGAGACCCACGACACCATCCTGTGCGGCCGCGACTGCGGGCAGATCCCGGTGCGTCTCGAGTCCCGGCGAGCGCACGTCGTCCTCCCGGTGATCCGGTTCATGTTCCGGCACGTGCTCACCCGTCGTACGCCGATGGGCCGCAAGGAGATGCCCGAGGTGCGGTTCCACGGCGGGCCCAGCCTGCGCATCAAGAGGCAGGACCTGGAGAGCCGCGGCGTCGAGCGGGTCACCTCGCGCGTCGTCGGGGTCAAGGGCGGCAGGCCGCTGCTCGACGACGGCCGGGTGGTCGACGCCGGGACCGTCGTCTGGTGCACCGGCTTCCAGCAGCGCTTCGAGTGGATCGAGCTGCCCGTCTTCGGGGACGACGGCTGGCCGGTGGAGTACCGCGGCGTCGTGGACGACGCGCCGGGGCTCTACTTCTGCGGGCTGAGCTTCCAGTTCGCGTTCGCGTCGATGGTGTTCATGGGCGTGGGCCGGGACGCCGACTTCGTCGCGGCCCGCATCGTCGAGCGCTCCCGGACCGCGGCCCCCGTGGCTGCCTGAAGAGAGCACTGTCACCGGTCCTCGCGCAGCCCTATCCTCCAAGGGAGGTGAACCGCGATGGGCGTGGTCGACGACCTGGCGCAGGCCCGAGAGGCCTACGAGCGACGGGACTGGATGGCGGCCTACAACGCCTTGTCCGCGGCCGACCCGTCCGCCCTCGACGGCGAGGACTTCGTGCGCCTGGCCATGACGGCCGACCTGCTCGGCCGGCACAACGACTGCGTCCAGGCCCTCCAGCGCGCCTTCCGGGTGCACCACGACGCCGGTGACGTGCTCGGCGCCGTCCGGTCGGCTTCCTGGCTGGCGTTGACCCTGGTGCTCGCCGGGGAGTCCTCCGTCGCGGGTGGCTGGGTCCGGCGCGGGGAACGCCTGCTCACGGACGTCCCCGACGACGTGGTCGAGCACGGCCACCTCGGGTGCGCCCGCCTGCTGGGCCACATCCTGGCGGGTGAGTTCGAGGCGGCCTGGACCGTGGCGGAAGAGGTGGTCGATTACGGCGTCCGGTACGGCGCGGACGACCTGACCGCGTTCGGCCTGTGTGCGCAGGGCCGGCTGGCGATGTACTCCGGCCGGGTGGCCGACGGGCTGCGCCTGATGGACGAGTCGATGGTCGTGGTCGCGTCCGGGGAGCTCTCGCCGGTGGTCGTCGGTCACGTCTACTGCACGTTGATCGAGGGCTGCCAGGAGGTCTCCGACTACGGCCGGGTGGCCGAGTGGACCGCCGCCCTGCACGCGTGGTGCCAGTCGCAGCCCGACCTGGTGCTGTTCACGGGGCAGTGCGCCGTGCACCGTGGCCAGATCATGCGGGTGCAGGGAGCCTGGCCGGCCGCGATCGAGGAGTTCGACCGCGCTGTCGAGCGCTACCTGCGCACCGAAGTGCCGCAGGCAGCCGGCCTCGCCCTGGCCGAGCGCGGCGACGTGCAGCGGCTGACGGGGGACCTCGACGCGGCCGAGGCGTCGTACGCGCGGGCGGGTGAGTACGGCTTCGAGCCGCAGCCCGGCCTGGCCCTGCTGTGGCACGCGCGCGGCCGGACCTCCGCCGCGCTCGCCGCCGTACGTCGGCTGCTCGCTGAGCCGCGCGACCCCGTCCACCGCGCGCAGCTGCTCCCGGGGGCGGTCGAGGTCCTGCTCGCGGCGGATCAGCGCGACGAGGCGGGGCCGCTGGTCGACGAGCTGGCGGGGTTCGCGTCCGAAGTGGGGTGCGCCGCACTGCGGGCGATGGCGGAGTACGCGCATGCGACCGTGCTGCTGGCGGGGGGCGAGGGAGCGCTGGCGCTTCCCCCGCTGCGCCAGGCGCTCTCGCTGTGGGGAAGTGTGGGCGCCCGCTACGAGGTCGCCCGGTCCCGGGCGCTGGTGGGGCTCGCGTGCCGGCTGCTGGGAGACGAGGAGTCGGCCCGGATCGAGCTCACGGCCGCCCGCGACCTCTGTCGCGAGGTGGGCGCCCGGCCGGTCGAGGAGGAGCTGTCCCAGCTGCTGGAGCCGACGACCGCCGGGGGGCTCACGGCCCGCGAGACGGAGGTGCTGTGCCTGGTGGCGGAGGGGCGGAGCAACCCCGAGATCGCGGCCGCATTGGTGCTCAGCGAGAAGACCGTGGCCCGTCACCTGAGCAACATCTTCGCGAAGCTGGACGTCACCTCGCGCACCGGTGCCGCGGCGTGGGCATTCCAGCAGGGGCTGGTCTGACCACCACCTCCCGGCGGCGAGTCGGTACGGTCGGATCATGCTGCTCGATCGCCGCCTGTTCGGCCCCGGCCCGACGAACGCCTACCCCGAGGCCACCGCCGCGCTGGGGCTCCCGCTGCTGGGCCACCTCGACCCGGCGTTCCTCGCGATGATGGACGAGACCTGCGACATGCTCCGGCAGGCGTGGGGCACCACCAACGCGCGGACCCTGCCGATCTCGGCCACCGGCTCGGCCGGCATGGAGGCGGCGTTCGTCAACACGGTCCACCCGGGCGACGTGGTCGTGGTCGCCGTCAACGGGCTGTTCGGCCAGCGGATGTGCGACGTCGCGGCCCGCTGCGGCGCGGAGGTGGTGGCCGTGGAGCACGAGTGGGGAACAGCGGTCGACGTCGACCGCGTGGTCGCCGCCCACCCGAGCCCCGCGATCATCGCAGCGGTCCATGCCGAGACCTCGACGGGCGTCCGTTCCGACATCGCCGCCCTGGGCGCGGCCAAGGGTGATGCGCTGCTCGTCACCGACGCGGTCACCAGCATCGGCGGCATCGAGCTCCGCGCCGACGACTGGGGCATCGACGTCGGCTACGCCGGCACCCAGAAGTGCCTCGGCGTGGCCCCCGGCCTGGCGCCGTTCACGATCAACGACCGAGCCTTCGAGCGCCGGGTCGACCGCCCGCAGTCGTGGTACCTCGACCTCGGCCTGCTCGGTGGGTACGTCGGCGAGGCCCAGGCCAAGGGCGGCGGCCGCACCTACCACCACACCGCGCCGGTCGCGATGGTCGCCAGCCTGCACGGCGGGCTCACCCGGATCCTCGAGGAGGGGCTCGAGGCGGTGTGGGCGCGGCACGAGGCGGCCGGAGCGACGCTGCAGGAGGGCCTGCAGAAGATGGGCCTCGAGCTGTTCGCCGCCGAAGGTGCGCGGCTGCCCGAGCTGACCACGGTCCGGGTGCCCGCGGGCGTCGACTCCGCCGCCGTACGCCGGTATCTGCTGGAGACGCATGACATCGAGATCGGCGCCGGCGTGGGCGAGTACGCCGCGACCGTCTGGCGGATCGGGCTGATGGGCCCGAACGCCACCCGCACCGACGCGCTGCTGGTGCTGGCTGCGCTCGACGACGCGCTCGCCAACGCGTCCGACTCCTAGGCCCCCCACCTCCCCAGGAACGGGGGTGCCTCCCGGTAGGATCGCAGGCGCTGAGCTTCCCCACGTTTCAGTGCCTTTTCGTTCCTGGTGAGGAGCCACGCGTTGTACCTGAAGAGCCTGACCCTGAAGGGGTTCAAGTCCTTCGCCTCGTCGACCACGCTGCAGCTCGAGCCGGGCATCACCTGCATCGTCGGGCCGAACGGCTCCGGCAAGTCCAACGTCGTCGACGCGCTCGCCTGGGTGATGGGCGAGCAGGGCGCCAAGTCCCTGCGCGGCGGCAAGATGGAGGACGTCATCTTCGCCGGCACCTCCGGCCGCCCGCCGCTGGGCCGCGCCGAGGTCATCCTCACGATCGACAACAGCGACGGCGCGCTGCCGATCGAGTACGCCGAGGTCACGATCAGCCGGACCATGTTCCGCAGCGGCGGGTCCGAGTACGCCATCAACGGCACCACCTGCCGGCTGCTCGACGTCCAGGAGCTGCTCAGCGACTCCGGCATCGGCCGCGAGATGCACGTGATCGTCGGGCAGGGCCAGCTCGACACGATCCTGCACGCGACCCCCGAGGACCGGCGCGGCTTCATCGAGGAGGCCGCCGGCGTCCTGAAGCACCGCAAGCGCAAGGAGAAGGCGCTCCGCAAGCTCGACTCCACCGACGGCAACCTGCACCGGCTCGGCGACCTGCTCACCGAGATCCGCCGCCAGCTCAAGCCGCTCGGCCGCCAGGCCGAGGTCGCCCGCCAGGCCGCCACCGTGCAGGCCGACGCCCGCGACGCGAAGGCCCGGCTGATGGCCGACGACCTGGTCACCGCCCAGGCGGCGCTCGAGCAGGAGATGGCCGACGAGACGATCCTGGTCGAGCGCCGGGAGCAGGTCGAGGGCCAGATGGCCGCCGCGCGGGAGCGTGAGGCGGCCCTCGAGGCGGCGCTGCGCGAGGATCTGCCGGCGCTGACCAAGGCCCAGGACACGCTCTACCAGCTCGGCGGGCTGCGCGAACGGCTGCGCGGCACCCAGAGCCTCGCCGCCGAGCGGATGCGCAACGCCGCCGGCGCCACCGAGGCGGCGCTGGAGCAGGGCCGCGACCCCGACGAGCTCGAGGCAGAGGCCTCGCGGGTCCGGGCCGAGGAGCAGGAGATCGGCACCCAGGTCGAGGCGCACCGGGGCGCCCTCGAGGAGGCCGTCACCGCCCGCAGGGCGGCGGAGGACGCGGCCGCCGAGGCCGAACGCCGGGTGGCGGGGCTGCAGCGGGCCGCCGCCGACCGACGGGAGGGCCTGGCCCGCCTGCACGGCCAGGTCAACGCGCTCAGGTCCCGCGCGGCCGCCGCGGACGACGAGATCGGCCGGCTCGGCCGGGCTCGCGAGGACGTCATCGCCCGGGCCGAGCGAGCCCAGCGCGACTTCACCGCCCTGGAGACCCGGGTGGCCGGGCTGGACGCGGGGGAGGAAGGCCTCGACGCCGAGCACGAGGCAGCGGTCGCCACGCTCGACGACATCGAGGATCGGCTCGCCAAGGCACGCGAGGAGGCCCTGCAGGCCGACCGCGACCGGTCCACGCTCGCGGCCCGCAAGGACGCCCTGGAGATGGGCCTCAACCGCAAGGACGGCGCCGGCGCGTTGCTCGCCGCCTCCGACCAGGTGTCCGGGCTGCTCGGTTCGGTGGCCGCGCTGCTCACCGTGCGCAGCGGCTACGAAGCGGCCGTCGCCAGCGCGCTCGGCTCGGCTGCCGACGCCGTAGCGGTGACCGACGCCGACGCCGCCGTGGCCGCGATCGGCCGGCTGAAGGACGACGACCTCGGGCGCGCCGGGCTGCTGCTCGGCGCGGGCCCCGTGGCCGACGACGACTGGCCGGCGTTGCCGGCAGGCGCGACGTACGCCCGAGACATCGTGGAGTGCCCCGACACGCTGCGTCCCGCGCTGGGCCGGCTGCTGTTCAAGACCGCGGTGGTCGACGACCTGCGCGCCGCCCGCACGCTGGTCGCATCGGTCCCCGACGTCACCGCCGTCACCCGCGACGGTGACGTGCTCGGCGCCCACTTCGCCGCGGGCGGCTCCTCCGCACAGCAGAGCCTGATCGAGATCCAGGCCGCGGTCGACGAGGCCGACGCCCGGCTGGCCGAGGCGGTCGCGGCCGCGGAGCGGCTGGGATTCGACATGTCCCGTCTCGAGAGCGAGCGGCTGGAGGCGCAGAAGCGCGTCGACGTAGCGCTCGCCAAGCTGCACGAGTCCGACGCCACCCTTGCGGCGGTCGCCGAGGAGCTCGGCCAGTTCGGCTCCCAGGCCCGGGCGGCCCGCGGCGAGGCCGAGCGCCTGGTCCGGGCGATCGAGCAGGCCGAGGCGGCGCGCGACCAGGACCTCGCCGGCCTGGCCGACCTGGAGCGACGGCTCGCCTCGGCGGAGGAGGCCCCCGAGGAGGAGCCCGACACCGACGAGAGCGAGCGGGTCGCGGAGGCTGCCCGGTCCGCCCGGCAGGCCGAGATGGAGGCCCGCCTCGCCCTGCGCACCTCGGAGGAGCGGGCGCGGGCCCTGCACGGCCGGGTCGACCAGCTGGTCCGGGCCGCGGAGGCCGAGCGCGAGGCCCGGGCCCGCGCCGCCGAGCGCCGCGAGCGGCTGATCCGCGAAGGCCGGGCCGCCGAGGCGGTCGGCATCGCGGTCGCCCAGGTGCTGCAGCGGCTCGAGGTGTCGATCCACCTCGCCACCGAGCAGCGGCAGGCCGTCGAGCGGGCGCGCGGCGGTCGTGAGGAGGAGCTGCTCACCGTGCGTGGCCGGCTGCGCGAGCTCGGTCGCGAGCACGACGAGCTGGTCAACTCCGTCCACCGCGACGAGATGGCCCGCACCCAGCAGCGGATGCGGATCGAGCAGCTCGAGGAGCGGGCGATGGAGGAGCTCGGGCTCGACGCTGCCGGGCTGGTCGCCGACTACGGACCCGACAAGCTCGTTGCGTTCACGGGAGAGGTCCCCGAGGGCGAGGAGACGCCCGAGCCGACGCCGTTCGTCCGCGAGGAGCAGCAGAAGCGGCTGCGCACCGCCGAGCGGGCACTGGCCCAGCTGGGCCGGATCAACCCGCTGGCGCTCGAGGAGTTCTCGGCGATGGAGGAGCGGCACAAGTTCCTCACCGAGCAGCTCGAGGACCTCAAGGCCACCCGCAAGGACCTGCTCGACATCGTCCGCGAGGTCGACCAGCGGGTCGAGGAGGTCTTCACCGAGGCCTACGCCGACGTCAGCAAGGCGTTCGACGAGACCTTCGCCCGGCTGTTCCCCGGCGGTGAGGGCCGGCTGGTGCTCACCGAGCCCAACGACATGCTCGACGACCGGCGTCGAGGTCGAGGCCCGGCCGCCGGGCAAGAAGATCAAGCGGCTCTCGCTGCTCTCCGGCGGAGAGCGATCGCTCGTTGCGGTCGCGTTCCTGGTCGCGCTGTTCAAGGCCCGCCCGTCACCGTTCTACATCCTCGACGAGGTCGAGGCGGCGCTCGACGACACCAACCTGGGCCGGCTGTTGGAGATCTACGAGGAGCTCCGTGCCGCATCGCAGCTGATCGTGATCACCCACCAGAAGCGCACCATGGAGGTCGGCGACGCGCTCTACGGCGTGTCGATGCGCGGCGACGGCGTGAGCACGGTGATCAGCCAGCGCCTCCGCGAAGCCGAGCCGGCCTGACCGTGCCCGACGAGATCCCCACGCGTTCGGACTACGGCGCCTGGCGCACCGCCACCACGCGCTGGGCCGACGACGACGTCTACGGGCACATGAACAACGCCCGCTACTTCGAGCTCCTCGATACCGCCGTCAACGCCCACCTGGCCGAAGCCACCGGCACCGACATCCGGGCGCTGCCTGCCATCGGCGTGGTCGCCGAGGTGTCCTGCCGCTACTTCCGCGAGATCGGCTACCCGGAGCCGGTCGAGATGGGGCTGCGGCTCGAGAAGCTCGGCACCTCGTCGGTGATCTACCGGATCGGTCTGTTCCAGGGGGAGTCCGACGAGGCGGCCGCAGAGGGCCGGTTCGTGCACGTCTACGTCTCCGGACCCGACCGCGAGGTCACGCCGATCCCCGATGCGATCCGGGCCGTGGTGGAGCCACTGATGCGTGCCTGAATGCCGTCAGGCTTCTCGCTGCCCGCTATGAGCGAGAGTCGGTAGGTCGCGTCAGGGCGACCGACAGATCTGAGCGGACCGACTCCCCCTTCGGGTCGAGGCGGTCCTTGTACTCACCCCGACAGGCCTCGCGGTAGTCGCCCAGGCTGGCGTCGAAGGTGAGCTGCTCGACCCGTTCCTCGAACTTCGCCACGGCCCACTCGTAGAGCCGAAGGTCCCAGGCGAGAACCTCGCGTGCGAGTTCCACCTCACCGGGCTCCCACGTCTCGACCAGGGGTCGCTCGGCATTGCGGTCGTCGCGCCGCCATGCTGGGTACCTTCTCGAGCCCGCACAGGGCAGCCATGGTGAAGATCGACTCCTCGAATCGCTCGGCGAGCCCGAACCACACGACGTCTCTCTCGATGTTCGCCACCGCGCGCTCGAACATCTCCTCACCGCTCATCCCCTGCCAGTCGGGAGCGTCCGGGCCATATCCGATCGCGAACTGTTGCATCTGGGTGTATCTCGAGGCCGCGGGTTGCGATCAGCCACTCCTCGAATGTTGCGTCCAAGCCGTGCCGGTCCCTGAGCCACTGGTGGCAGGAGCGGGCGCGCGGGAGAGGGTTGCGGAACTGCGTGACCAGCACCTGCCGGCGCGGACGGACGCGGTAGCTGCCGTACAGGTAGTGCGCCATGAAGAACGCGTGCCCAGACGATGCTCCGATGATCTCGCGTAGACGGTCCACGTCCTTCACGACTCCGTACGTCGTCAGGAACTGGTTCGCGCGGTCCGCCCGGTAGTAGGCGTTCCTCAAGACTCGCGTCATCGCAAGGGTGCCGCTCTTGTTGATGCCGTGGAAGACGATCTGGCGTCGCGCCCGATGAAGGTTGTCGAGCCCTTCGACGTGGACCGGGTACAAGCGTTGCACGCCCATGTCAGGCTCGCCGGGCGAAGGCGCGGATCACGACCGGGTCGTCCGTGCCGTGGACCGCGAGGCCGGCGGACTCCACGATCTCCTCGATGGCGAACCCCTCAGCCTCGAGACGCGCGACCAGGTCCTCCAGGACGATGAACCTGCGGTAGTGCCCGGCGATGCGCTCCGTGGGGCTGAGCACCTCTCCCTCGCGCGCCAACGGGTCCAGGATGGAGCGACACTCGATGGCCATCAGGGCACCCGACCGCAGCACCCGAGCAGCCTCCGACCAGAGGGAGCGTTCTTCGGCCTCCGTCATGGCGTGGAGCACGAAGCGTGTGTAGAGGACGTCGAACCGTGCCGGCCAGTCTCGGGCGTGATCGGTCAGGGCACCCGGCACGAACCCGATGCCGGAACCCAGGTGGGTCCTACGGCACAGGTCGATGGCGGCGTGCGATGCGTCGAGGGCCGTCACGTCGTGACCCTGCGCCGACAGGTGGACGCTGTCGCGACCGTTGCCACACCCGATCTCCAGGACGGCGGCACGGCGCGGGAAGCGGGCCTCCGCCGTGTGGGCGAATGGCGACGGTGGCTCTACGGCGACGTCCCGGGCGGAGTAGTACCTCTCCCAGTGCTCGGACTTGCCGCGGTCCGCGTCGTCCTTGTCCTGCTGGCGCTCGAAGTGGTCGACGATGAAGCGAGCCGCGGCGTCGGGAGAGACCTCGTCGTGGTTCTGGATCCGCACGTCGGCGTCGATCGGCTCGTCGTAGCCCAGCTCGAGATCGGTGCCGCTCGAGGAGTAGACACGTTTGGTCCGGGCGTCTCGCTCGACGCGAACCTCACGAGGCACGTCGAGGTAGGCGATCGTGGAGTGGGGAATGTTGGCGCGCACCCAATCGCGCACCTCGCCGTACATGGCTACCGCGGCGATGATGACCACCTGCCCCTGGGCGGCAAGGTGGCTGCACAGGCGGAAGTAGACGTGGGCCAGCTCGACCCGATCTTCTCGCCCATATCCCCAGCGCCGGGCGAAAATACTGCGCAGGTCGTCCCCGTCGAGGTAGGTCACCTGCCGGCCCTGAGCCCGGAGCTTGCGCTCGACCCGGCGCGCGACGGTTGTCTTTCCAGCGCCGGAGTAGCCGGTGATCCAGATGATCCCTGACGGGGGCTGCTCGTGCCCGAGTTCAGCGGCGTGCACGTGAGCTCCATTCGTCCGTGGGGAGGGGACCGGTGAACTGTACGTGAACGCGACACGTCCTCCACGCAACGCGCCTCGGGCCACCAGACCGGAGGTCACCGCGATCCCCCGCGGTGATCAGGGCGGCGGTGGAGCCGCTAGCGTGAGCGCGATCATGACCGCGCCCGATCCCTCCGAGACCACCATCGACCTCGCCGACTACCCGCGCCGCTACTGCGCCGCGTGCGACCACGTGGTCAAGCGCGACTTCCGCAATGGCCCCGGCGGGCGTCCCGATGCTGCATGCCCGCGCTGCGGCAGCCTGGAGCGGCACCGGTTCCTCGCCGTGCTGCTGGGGCTGCTCCGCCCGAGCCTCGGCGACATCGACGTGTTGCTCGAGGTCGCGCCGTCGCGGCAGACCACGCCATTGCTCGCCGAGCTGGGTGCCCGCGTCCACCTGCGCACCGACCTCGGCGCCGACAACCGGCTCGTCGACGCCCTCGCCGACCTCACCGGGCTGCCTCACCGTGACGACGCCATCGACCTGCTGGTCTGCTACCACGTGCTCGAACACGTCCCGGACGACCGCTCGGCGATGGCCGAGATCGCCCGGGTCCTCTCCCCGGGAGGCGTCGCCCTGCTCCAGGTGCCGTGGCGGCCGGGCACCGTCACCGACGAGGACCCCGACGCCCCCGTCGAGGAGCGGGTGGCCCGGTTCGGCCAGGCCGACCACGTGCGCTACTACGGCGACGACTTCGAGACTCGCCTGATGGACGCGGGGCTGTCGCTACGCGCGTCACCCCCGAGGAGCTCCTGGGCGAACGCATGTGCGCCTGGATGAAGCTCCGACCCGACGAGCCGGTCTGGATCGCCCGCGCATCCGGCACGACGCCGACCCGCGACCTCGGGCTGGACACCGCTCGGCTGCCGTCGATCTGGGAGGCGATGCTCGAGCAGCTGGTCGCGCACCGTGCGCGGGAGGACCGGCTGCGGACGCGGTTGCGGCGGATCCGCGCCGAGAGGGATCGGCTCCGCCGGCGGCTGCCCGAACCGCGTCCACGGCCTCAGCGCGTGCCCCGTCTCCTGCGGCGCCTCCGGCGCTGGCCCGGAAGTAGGCACTCCCCGTTTCGATGGGGGACCTTTGTCGTCGGGCCGATACGACATGGATAGTGTGCGGCCCATGGCGACCCCCCGCAGCAGTGCCGAAGCAACCAACGCCCCGCCCGCCGAGCGTCGTTAGGGTTCGCCGTGGGAAAGTCTCTCCGCCCCTGGGAAGTCCTGACCCTTCTCGGCGTCACTGCCGCCGCACTGGGCGTGGTTGTAGTGCTGCTGGACGTACAGGCCGGGCTGAGCGTGCTTGCGATCGCGCTCGCCCTCGGCCTGGCAGGGCTTGCCTGGAGCCTTCGCGCGATCTTGCACCGGCTCGAGACCGTGGAACACAGCGCGGACCGTGCCCGGAAGGCCGCGGCAGGCGCTCGCCAACGCAGCAAGCGCACCGTGCGAATTGGCTCAGCGGAGCGCTCGGATCGCGGAGAGGAACGCCTTCCGCTTTCGTACGAGCCTCGACACGCTGCCCAGCGACATCCTGCGCCTCCACCGGGTGACAGAGCGCTTGGCACCGCCGCCCAGCGACCTTCCAGGGCTCGGTGACTGGGCACTCACGCCGGCGACGCTGCTCACCATGCTCGACGAGGTCTTCGCCCTTGACCATCCGGTCACCGTCGTCGAGTGCGGGTCCGGCTCCTCAACGGTGTTCCTGGCGTTGGCGTTGCGCGAGCGCGGGGATGGAGGCCGAGTCGTATCCCTCGAGAGCGACCCGGACTACGCCGAGGAAACCCGTCAGCAGTTGCGCGTTCACGGCGTCGACACCGTCGCGTCAGTCATAGACGCACCGCTGACCGAGGTCGTCGTGGGCGACGAGAGTCGCTTGTGGTTCGACACCTCGGGTGTCCCGGAGCTGTCCGACATCGACGTGCTGTTCGTCGACGGCCCGGTGGGTGGGACATCGCACCACGCCCGCTACCCCGCCTTCCCTGTCTTCGCCGATCGCCTGGCGCCCGGGGCGCTCGTGGTCTTGGACGACACTGACCGTCCGCACGAACGCGCGATTTTCAGGCAGTGGCTGAGCGAGGAGCATTCGGGTCGTCGGTTGAGTCGCTACCGCAAGAACGTACGATCCACGTTCCTCCGGGTTCAGGCCTGATCGGCCGGGTCACCAGCGCCGAGGCTGTCGAGTCCATGAGAACTCATCCAGCCGCAGCCGGCCACGCCGAGCATCGCTCGGTTTCGTCTGACGGGCTGAGTGTGGAACGGTGGGAGAAAGGACGTCATCACCTACTCGGAGGTCGCCACGCCGTGCTCACCATCGTCATCATCATGCTCGTGATCCTCGCGGTGGCCACGGCCGTCGTGGTGTACGCCGCGTTCCCACACCGAGGTGAGGATGTTCCCGGGGTGCCGTGGCTCGGCGATGCGATGTCGAGGGCGGCGGATGCGTTCCCGGTGATCGACGACGACACCGGGGAGACGACGCCCACACCACACCATGCTGGCATTGAGGCCGCACTGATGCCGTCCCGAGGTAGGACGGCTGGTTGGATTGCCCCATGAGTGAGGTCCTGCTCCTGGTCGTCGCAATCGTCGTGGTCGCGCTGGTGCTCGGCATCGGCCTGGTTTCGGTCCGGACCCGGCGGCGAGCCGCGGCTCCGCCGCCCGTCGAAGCACCGCCCGTCGAAGCACCCTCCGCCGAGGCGCCGGTCGAGGCGCCGGTGGAGGCGCCCTCGGTCGAGGCGCCCCCGGTCGAGAAGCCCGAGGACACGCGGTCCCGGCTGATCCGGCTGCGCGAGCGGCTCGCTGGCTCGCAAGGGAGTGCTCGGTCGGGGCCTGCTCGCCGTGCTGAGCCGCGACCGCCTGGCCGAGGACGACTGGGAGTCGATCGAGGACACGCTGTTGCGCGCCGACCTGGGGGTCGCCCCCACCCAGGAGCTCGTCGAGCGGCTGCGGACCCGGCTGCGGGTCGAGGGGAGCGAGGCGCCCGACCCGCGCACGGTGCTGCGCGAGGAGCTGGTGGCGCTCGTCGACCCGGACCTGGACCGGCGGCTCCAGGTCAGCGGCGCCGACGACGCGCCCGGCGTGGTGCTCGTGGTCGGGGTCAACGGCACCGGGAAGACGACCACGGTCGGCAAGATCGCTCGGATCCTGGTGGCCGAGGACCGGTCGGTGCTGCTCGGGGCGGCCGACACGTTCCGGGCGGCGGCCGTCGACCAGCTCGCGACCTGGGCCGGCCGGGTGGGAGTCGACGTGGTCCGCGGACCCGAGGGCGGCGACCCCGCCAGCGTGGCTTTCGAAGCGGTGAAGCAGGGTGCCGAGGCGGGCACCGACACCGTCATCGTCGACACGGCCGGGAGGCTGCAGAACAAGCAGGGCCTGATGGACGAGCTCGGCAAGGTCAAGCGGGTGATCGAGAAGCAGGCCCCGGTCACCGAGGTGCTCCTGGTCCTCGACGCGACCACCGGCCAGAACGGCATCGTCCAGGCACGGGTGTTCAGCGAGGTCGTCGACGTCACCGGCATCGTGCTCACCAAGCTCGACGGGTCGGCCAAGGGCGGGATCGTGGTCGCGGTCCAGCGAGAGCTCGGCGTGCCGGTCAAGCTCGTGGGGCTGGGTGAGGGGCCGGATGACCTGGCGCCCTTCGAGCCCCGCGCGTTCGTGGACGCGCTGCTCGGCTGACTACGCGGTGACGCTGCGACCGATGCGCTCCCACACCCCCTCTAGGGTGACGTGCCATGGCGACCAAGCGGGGCGGAGTGGACGAGAACACCCTGGGGCTGCGGCAGGGGTGGTTCGACCGGATGCTCGGCCTCTTCCCACCGGGTTCGCTCATCGACCTAGGTGCGGGTCACGGGATGTTCGCCGTCGCCGCGGCAGACGCCGGGTGGCGGGTGACCGCCCTCGACGCCCGCGGCGACCGGTTCCCGGAGGACGGTCGCGTCGACTGGCAGGTGGGCGACGTCCGGCAGTGCCGACCTCGGTGGGTACGACGTCGTGGCGTGCCTCGGGCTCTTCTACCACCTCACCGTCGACGACCAGCTCGACCTGCTGAAGCGCTGCAGCGGTGTCCCGCTGATCCTCGACACGCACGTCGCCAACGAGAAGCCGAGCCCGTTCACGCTGTCCGAACCCGTGACGCTGAGGGGCTTCCGTGGCCGGCTGTTCCACGAGAAGGACCTCTCCAGGTCGACGGCGTCCTGGGGCAACACCGAGTCGTTCTGGCCGCGCCCGCGCGCGCTCTACCGGATGCTCGGCGAGCACGGCTATGACGTGCTGACCGCCGCGCCGTGGTACCTGCCGACCCGCACGTTCTTCCTGTGCCTGCCTAGGTGAGGCGTTCCTCGCGGACGGCTGCCACCGCTCGGAGCAGGTCGGCCGCCCGCCGGTCGAAGGAGTGCTCGGTGGCGACCCGGTCGGCGATCACGGCCATCTCCTCGTCGGTGGGGAACCGATCCCGGCCTGCGGGCCCGCAGAGCGTCCTGAGCTCCTCCAGAGAGGAGTACGCCTGCACGGCGCCTTCGAAGACGTCGAGCCCCGGCACCGGGTCGGAGACCACCCGGACGCCCGAGGCGACCGCGTCGAAGAGCCGGTTGGCCAGGAAGCCCTCGCGGGCCATGTCGCCCCAGTGGTCGGCGAGGACGATGCCGTGCGAGCGGTAGAGGGACATCAGCTCCTCGTTGGCGACGTACCCCGAGCGCCAGTGCGGCTCAGCGGGCGTCCCCGCCCAACCGATGCCGTGCACGTCGAGGTCGACACCCGCGGCCACCGCGTCCAGCACCACCTGCCGAGGCCGCTCGGGGTTCGTGCCGC
Source organism: uncultured Actinomycetota bacterium (assembly GCA_963813615.1). GTDB lineage: Bacteria > Actinomycetota > Actinomycetes > Propionibacteriales > Nocardioidaceae > Nocardioides. Next base: position 467,894 of record CAWFAE010000013.1, on the reverse strand, counting down.
CCACGAAGACCGGGCGCCCGTCCGCGGCGACCGGCGACCGGACGTCGCGCAGGCGGACGTCGGTGGCCTGCAGCAGTCGCCTGCACCGGCCGGCCGCTGATGGCGCTCATCCGGCGCGCCCAGGGCTCCGACGCGGCGAACACCAGGTCGAAGCCCTGCACCTCCTCGGCCGGGACGTCGTCGGGGTGGCTGATCACCCACAGCACGTTGACCTTGCCGGGGACGGGGTGCATCGCCTTCAGGCCGCGCAGCGCCAGGACGACGTCGTCGAACCGCGAGGCCGGCCCCTCAGCGGCACCGCGCCGGTGAGTGACGACGTCCTGGCCCAAGGGCGGTCAGCGAGGCCGCGAGTGAGCCGGCGAAGTGGGTGTCGCCCCAGGCGTCGCCGCCGGCGCCGCCGCCGACCGCCGCGATGACCATACCCCACCGCAGGGCGGGCGCCTCGTTGACGCGCTGGCGGATGCCCCAAGCGCATCACGACCGGTCGCGGGGCGGGGAGCGCTCGGCCCTCGCTCTCGTAGTGCGCGACCGCGAAGCCCGCTTCGTCCCATCGGTGGTTCTCGGCGGCCGGGAGGCGCCCACCCCAGCGGGCATGGAAGTGCCGCCTGTTGTCGAGTCTCGAAGCGCCGATCGAGGTCTTCGTCGGGCCGGACGTTGACCCGGGAGCCGGGCTCGAGCACGAAGCGGCCCTCCCGCAGCGCCGCGGCGCGAAGGCAGAGGTCGACGTCCTGGAGCCAGTCGCTGAAGAGGGGGTCGAAGCCGCGCAGCTCGGCGAGGTCGGTGGCGCGCATGGCCATCGCCTCCGCGGAGACCGCGTGGAAGCCGAGGTCGGCGATCTTCGCGGCGTCCTCCGGTGGATGTCCCTCCAGGTACGAACACGGTGCCGCGTCGCCGACCGGGAACACCAGCCCGGCCGAGCGGATCGTGTCGTCGTCGTTCAGGACCAGGGCCTGGGCGCCGAGGACCCAGGGCTCGGCGAGCCGCCGGGCCAGCGGCTCCCACCAGCCGGGCCGCACCGCGGCCCGGGGGGAGAGGAATACGACGTGCTCTCCGGTGCTGCGCGCGAACCCGAGGTTCCAGCCGACCGTGACCCGCAGGTCGCGGGGGAGCCGCTCGTATCGCACCCGGCTCTCCGTGAGGAACTCGGCAGCCAGCGCGAGACCGACCGACGCCGCCGAGCCGTTGTCGACGACGACCACCTCGAGGTCGACGTCCGGCGGTGTGCTTGAGCACCGAGCGCACCGCCCGCCTGGTCAGCCGTGCGTCGTCGTGGGCGGGCACGATCACCGAAAGCCGCCCCGGCACCCGGTCGGCCACGGCGCCCGCGACCGCGTCCCAGTCGACCCACTGCCGGCCGAGCACGACGAACTGGAAGCTCCGTGACTCGCTGGTGGTGATCCGTTCGGTGGCGGTGAGCGAGGCGTCGTAGTCGACAGCCACGAACGGCAGCAGCCGCAGGTCGACGCGCCGCCCGAGCCGGAGCGCGAAGTCGTGGTCGACCCAGCGCCGCAGCTCCTCGTCGAAGCCGCCCACGTCGCGGGCCAGGTCGCGCTCGACCACCAGGACGTTCGGGTCGACGAAGTTGTGCACCAGGAGGTCGTCGTAGGTGTACGGGTGGGCGCGGTAGCGGGTGCGCTCGTCCTCGTGCAGCGCCATCGCGGCGTACGCCGCGCGGAGGCCCTGGCCGTGCATGGCGGCCACGGCGAGCCGGAGGAAGTCCGGTCGCCAGCGGTTGTCGCTGTCGAGGAAGGCGACGTAGCGGCCGCGGGCCTCCTTGAGGCCGCGGTTGCGAGCGGCGCTGACGCCCTCCCAGTCCTGGGTGACCACGCGGATCCTCTTGTCGCGCGCCGCCCACTGCTCCAACACCTGGGGCGTCTCGTCGGTGGACCCGTCGTCCACGACGACCAGCTCCCAGTCCTCCAGGGTCTGGGCACTGACCGACTGGAGCGCCGATGCGATGACGCGTGGCCGGTTCCGGACCGGGATCACCACGCTCACCAGTGGGCCGCCGTCGGTGCTCTCGGGGAGCGGGGCCACGGCCCACTCCGCCCGCCACACGTCCTCGGCGTCCTCGTCCCAGTCGTCGAGCACCCGCGAGCCGGCGTGCCGCTCCTGCTCGCCGATCAGCAGGGCCCGCTCCATCAGCGCGGTGCGGGCCGCGCCCCATGTCACGTCGGGGTGGCCCGGGAGGGGGGTCTGGTCGTCCGCGGTCGCCAGGAAGAGGCCGAGCGCACCTCCGGGGTGCTCGGTGCGCTCCGCGTGGGTCCCCACGGATTCGCTGTCGAACAGCGGCCCGAGACGGCGGTCGGCGCCCTTGCCGCGCAGGTAGCGGAGCAGCGCCCCGGCCTCGCCCCGGGCGAGCCCGTCTCGCACCCAACCCGGCAGCATGGTCGGATCGATCAGCGGATGGAGCGAGTGACCGGCGCCGGCCTCGCGGAGGAAGTGCTTCGCCGCCGCCCGGTCCGATCCGAAGGACCGATCGGTGAGCGCTTCGTAGAACCCGCGGTCGACGACGCCCGCCTCGACGAGCCGATCCGGACCCTTGCCCGTCGACTTGCCGGGGCCCGTCCCCTCGCTGGGCGCCGCGCCATCCTGGCCGGACCGAAAGAGCTTGCCTCGCTTCACTCTGCCCCCTGTTCCTCGCGCCCCACACCCTATGGCGCTGGCCTCCGGCGCCTTGACCGGGTGAGCCGTTACGTGCCGGAAACAAAACGGGGGAACTCGTTTCCTGCCCGCAACATCGACGCGCGTACGTCGAAACGTCCGACCGCCATGGTTCTCGGCAATGGGGCAGGCCCCGCGGCCGACAGAGCCGTCGGCCGAGCGGTCCGCCCTCCCGAGTACGACCCTGGAGGTTCCATGGACTACGGCTACCACGCCTGGATGCTGGTCGCGGCGTCCCTCGTCCTGATGATGATCACCCCGGCGCTGGCGCTCTTCTACGGCGGCATGAGCCGGTCCAAGTCAGTCCTGAACATGATGATGATGTCGTACGGCGCGCTGGGCATCGCCGGCATCGTCTACGTGCTGTGGGGCTGGTCGATGTCGTTCGGCACCGAGGACATCGGCATGATCATCAACAACCCGTTCGAGAGCTTCGGCCTCGACGGGATCGCCGGGCAGGGCTACATCTTCGTCGGCTTCCAGCTCACGTTCGCGGTGATCACCGCGGCCCTCATCAGCGGCGCGGTGGCCGACCGGCTGAAGTTCTCCGCCTGGATGCTCTTCGTGCCGCTCTGGCTCACCCTGTCGTACTTCCCGCTGGCGCACATGGTGTGGGGCGGCGGGTTCCTCGGGACCGCCCCCAACGGCCTCGCCGAGCTGCTCTTCGACGGCAACCCGCTCCCGATCGACTACGCCGGCGGAACGGTCGTCCACATCAACGCCGGTATGGCCGGCCTGGTGCTCGCGATCCTGCTCGGCAGGCGGCTCGGGTTCGGCAAGGAGCCGATGAAGCCGCACAACCTGACGCTCACGATGATCGGCGCCGGTCTCCTGTGGTTCGGCTGGTTCGGCTTCAACGTCGGCTCGATCGTCTTCAGCGGTGAGAGCCCGGAGGCGGACGCCAGCCAGTTCCTCAACGAGACCAGCCTGGTCTGGCTGAACACCACCGTCGCCACCTGCGCCGCGATGCTGGGCTGGCTGTTCATCGAGAAGATCCGGGACGGCAAGGCCACCTCGCTGGGTGCGGCCTCGGGTGTCGTGGCCGGTCTGGTCGCGATCACCCCGGCCTGTGGCGCCCTGTCGCCGGTCGGCTCGATCGTCCTCGGCCTCGTCGCCGGCGGACTGTGCGCCATGGCGGTCGGCCTCAAGTACCGCTTCCGGTACGACGACTCGCTCGACGTGGTCGGCGTCCACCTGGTCGGTGGTCTCGATCGGCACCATCGGCGTCGGCTTCCTGAGCACCAGCACCGGCCTCCTGTACGGCGAGGGCGGCAAGCAGCTGGTTCTCCAGGTCCTGGTCGCGCTCTGCGCGATGCTCTGGTCCGGCGTGGCCACCCTGATCGTCGGCCTGTTCGTGAAGTACACGATCGGTCTGCGGATCGACGAGGAGGACGAGGTCGAGGGCATCGACTTCATCGAGCACGGCGAGTCGGCGTACGAGCTCACCGGCACCGGTGCCCGTCGCCCGTCGAGCCTGTCCGGCTCGGCCGCCGCCGCACCGGCCACCAGCACCAAGGAAGGGGCCAACGCATGAAGCTCATCACCGCGGTGATCAAGCCGCACAAGTGGGAGGACGTCCGTGAGGCGCTCGAGACCTTCGGCGTGACCGGCATGACGGTCAGCGAGGTCAGCGGCTACGGCCGGCAGAAGGGCCACACGGAGGTCTACCGCGGGGCGGAGTACGACATCGCCCTGGTGCCCAAGATCCGGATCGAGATCGTGGTCGACGACGGTGACACCGACGACGTCGTCGGGATCATCGTCAAGACCGCGCAGACCGGCCGGATCGGGGACGGCAAGGTCTGGGTCAGCCCGGTCGAGACCGTGGTCCGGGTCCGGACCGGCGACCAGGACGAGGCCGCGATCTAGGGCCGCCGATGCCACGCCGTCCGCCGGCCGGGTTGCGCCCGGCCGGTGGACGGTCGTTAACACGCCTGAAACACGGGACGAGCCGAGAGGTAACAATCCGCGGGTTGGTTGGAGCGTCGTGACTCCCTTCGTGCTCCCTTCTGCCGTCACGTCATCGCTCGACACCGGCGACACCGCCTGGCTGCTCGCGGCCAGCGCCCTGGTGCTGCTGATGGCGCCCGGCCTGGCGCTCTTCTACGGCGGCATGGTCCGCTCCAAGAGCGTGCTCAACATGATCATGATGACGTTCGGGACCCTCGCCGTCGTCGCGATCCTGTGGGTCCTGGTCGGCTTCTCCCTCGCGTTCGGCGACGACGTCGGCGCCGGACTGCTCGGCGATCCCACCCAGTACGCCGGCCTCGGCGATCTCCTCGATCCGGCGTCGAACGGCGACTCGACGGTGCCGTTGATCCTGTTCGCGGTCTTCCAGGGCCTGTTCTGCGTGATCACCGGAGCCCTGGTCTCCGGTGCGATCGCCGACCGGGCCAGGTTCGGCGCCTGGATGGTGTTCGTCAGCCTCTGGACCCTGCTCGTCTACGCGCCGATCGCGCACTGGATCTTCGACTTCTCCGCCGGCGACCACGTCGGCGGCTGGATGGCCAACGAGCTGAAGGTGATCGACTTCGCGGGCGGCACCGCGGTCGAGATCTGCTCCGGCGCCTCGGCACTCGCGCTGGCGCTCGTGCTCGGCCGGCGGATCGGCTTCGGCAGGGACCCGATGCGGCCGCACAACCTGACGCTGGTGATGCTCGGCGCCGGCCTGCTCTGGTTCGGCTGGTTCGGCTTCAACGCCGGGTCCGCGCTCGGCGCCAACCAGACCGCGGCGGTCGTGTTCACCACGACGCTGCTGGCCGGCGCCGCCGGCTCGCTGGGCTGGCTCGCGCTCGAGCGGATCCGGGACGGCCACGCCACCACCCTCGGTGCGGCGTCCGGCCTGGTCTCCGGGCTGGTGGCGATCACCCCGTCGTGCGGCTCCCTGTCCCCGATCGGCTCGATCGTGATGGGCGCGGTCGCCGGCGTGGTCTGCGCGCTCGCGGTCGGCCTCAAGTACCGCTTCGGGTACGACGACTCGCTCGACGTGGTCGGCGTCCACCTCGTCGGTGGCCTGGTCGGCACGTTCGGCATCGGCCTGATCGCCACCGCCGCGGCACCGACCGGCGTGGACGGCCTGTTCTACGGCGGGGGAGCCGACCAGCTCTGGCGGCAGATGCTGGGCGGCGGCGCGGTGCTGGTCTACGCGTTCGTGGTGTCCGGCATCATCGGACTCGTCGTCGACAAGACGATGGGCTTCCGCATCGACGAGGAGCACGAGGTCAGCGGCATCGACCTCGTGGTGCACGCCGAGACCGCCTACGACCTGCACGCCACCGCCGGTGCCCGCTCGGCCGGCGGCCTGCTCGGTACCCACCGTGAGGAGAACCCCGAATGAAGCTGATCACCGCGGTCGTCAAGCCGCACAAGTGGGAGGACGTCCGGGTCGCGCTGGAGGCCGTCGGGGTGACCGGGATGACGGTCAGCGAGGTCAGCGGCTACGGCCGGCAGAAGGGCCACACCGAGGTCTACCGGGGCGCGGAGTACGACATCGCCCTGGTGCCCAAGGTCCGGCTCGAGGTCGCGGTCAGCGACGCCGACGTGGACACGATCGTGGGCGCCATCCAGCAGGCCGCGCAGACGGGCCGGATCGGCGACGGCAAGATCTGGGTGTCCCCGCTCGAGTCGATCGTGCGGGTCCGCACCGGCGACCGCGACGACGCGGCCATCTGAGCTCCGGGACGCCGTGACAGCCGCCGACCGAGCCGCCCGCGCCGCGGACGCGGACAAGCTCTGTGCGGCGGCGTACGACGGCAGCGGCGGCCCCGAGGTCGGAGCGGCGCTGGTCGCGGTCGGGGGCTACGGGCGGGCCGAGCTGGCGCCGTACTCCGACCTCGACGTGGTTCTCGTCCACGACGAGGAGGTCGATCTCGGCGAGGTCGGGCAGCAGGTGTGGTACCCGATCTGGGACTCCGGGGCGCAGCTCGACCACTCCGTGCGCACGCTGCCGGAGATGGTGGCGGCCGCGGGCGAGGACGTGCGGGTCGCCTCCGGGCTGCTCGACGTTCGGCACCTCGCCGGCGACCCCAACCTCACCCTCCGGCTGCGCACCACGATGCTCGCGCAGTGGCGGCGCGCGGCGCGGGACCGCCTGCCGGAGCTGCATCGGCTGGTGCGCGACCGGCACCGGCTGATCGGCGAGCTGGCCCACCTCTCCGTGCCGGACCTGAAGGAGGCCGAGGGCGGCCTGCGCGACGCGACCGTGCTCAAGGCCCTGGTGGCCACCTGGCTGGTCGACGTTCCGCACAGCGACCTGGAGCGGTGCCGGCTGGCGCTGCTCGACGTGCGCGACCGGCTGCACGAGAGCGCCGGCCGGGCCACCGACCGGATCGCCCCCGAGGCCTGGGCGGAGCTCGCCGTCGGCCTGGACCTGGACGACGAGCGCGCCGCGCAGGTGCACGTGCGCGAGCTCGGCCGCCGGATCACCCACCTGTCGCGGCTCGCCTGGCGCCGGGTCGATGCGGTGCTGGCGCGGCCGGCGTCACCGCGACACGGCGCGCAAGCCCGCCCTCGAGCCGCTCGCTCCCGGCGTGGCGCTGTCGCGTGGCGAGGTGGTGCTCGACCGCGGCGCCCGCCCCGCCGACGACCCGGTGCTGCTGCTGCGCGCGGCCACCGCGGCCGCCGAGCGCGACGTCGTACTCGCCCCGCCGACCGCTGCCCGCCTGGCCCGGGAGTGCCGCCCCGCTGCCCGACCCCTGGCCGACCGAGGCACGTCAGCTGCTGGTCCGGATGCTCGCGTCCGGGCGCGGCCTGCTCGGGGTCTGGGAGACGCTCGAGGAGACCGGGGCGCTGGCCGGGATCCTGCCGGAGTGGGAGCGGATCCGGCTGCTGCCGCACGCCTCGGTCATCCACCGGTTCACCGTCGACCGGCACGTGGTGGAGACCTGCATCGAGGCCTCCGAGCTGATCCGTTCGGTCTCGCGGCCGGACGTGCTGATGGTGGCCGCGCTCCTGCACGACATCGGCAAGGGCGGTCTCACCGAGCACAGCGTCGCGGGGGAGCCGCTCGCCCGGGACATCGCGACCCGGATGGGCTTCGACGCATCGACGGCCGACCTCGTCGCCCTCCTGGTGCGGCACCACCTGCTGCTGGCCGAGACCGCCACCACGCGCGACCCCGACGACCCGGCGACGGTCGACCTGGTCATCTCCCGGATCGGCTCCGCGCCGGCACTCTCCCTGCTCACCGCGCTGACCGAGGCCGACGCCAAGGCGACCTCGGCCAAGGCCTGGTCGTCGTGGCGGGCGGGGCTGATCCGCGGGCTGTCGCGCCGGGCGCTGGCCGCGCTCGATCCCGGCATCGGGCCGCCCGCAGCGGCCACCGAGGAGATGTCGGTGCCCGACGGCCTCGCCGACGACGCCGTGGCGATCACCGTCGAGCCGGCCCCCGACGGGTGCCGGGTGACCGCCATCGCGGCGGACCGGATCGGGCTGCTCGCCGACCTGGCCGCGGTCTTCGCGCTGCAGCGGGTGCCGGTCCGGGCCGCCCGGGCGTGGGCTCAGGGGCGGCACGCCGTCTCGGTGTGGGAGGTCGCCGACGAGTACCTCGACCCCGCGATCCTGCGCACCCGCTTCGAGGGGATCGCCGACGGACGCATCGACCCGGGGGAGCGCCTGCGCCCGGCCGACGCCTCGGTGCTCGCCCCGACCGTCGTCGTACATCCCGAGGCCAGCGAGCAGGCGACGGTCCTGGAGGTACGCGCCGCCGACCGCCCGGGCGTGGTGCACCTCGTCTGCGCCGCCCTGGCGGCACTCGACGTCACCGTCCGCTCCGCACACGTCGACACGCTCGGCCCCCAGGCCGTGGACGTGTTCTACGTCCAGGAGCCGTCGGCCGGCGCGCTGTCGGAGACCCGCGCCGCGGACGCGGCGCACGCGGTGCGCGCCGCGCTCACCGGAGAAAATTCCGCCCCCGGGGGCTGACGGGAGGGCGGAAGCGGGGTTGGATGTGCGCGGGCGCCCACCGGCGCCCGCCATCACATCTCGGGAAGGACCACCATGTCCCCACGTTCCAGGCTGCGCCGGCTCGCCATCGCGGCCGCCGCCGTCACCCTCGTCCCGGCGTTCGCGTCCGGCGCCACCGCGTCCGGGGCGGACGAGCCCCCGTCGACCCCGGTACCGATCAGCACCCCCGACGGGCTGCTGATGAGCTACGTGCTCAACGCCAAGCACGCCAACCACGGGCAGATGAAGAAGGTCGAGGCCGCGGTCGAGCGCGCCGACGGCGTCATCATCCAGTCGTGGTCGCCAGATCGGCGTCGTAGTCGCCCACTCGGATGACTCCTCGTTCCGTGCCGACGTGAGCGCGTACGCCGGCAAGGCGCTCGAGTCCGTCGGTGCCACCAGGAGCGTGGCCGTGTCCGAGGGCACGCCCGGAGTCGAGGGCTCCGGCGCTCGGCACGGCGAGCAGAAGGTCGAGGGGGAGGTCGGCACCGAGGAGACGACCGCCGTCGTCCCCGACCCGCGCGAGAGCGAGCAGTGGGACATGCGGATGATCAAGGCCGACCAGGCCCACGAGATCACCGACGGCAGCCGCGACGTGCTGGTCGGCGTCCTCGACAGTGGGATCGACCCCGACCACCCGGACCTGGCGCCCAACATCGACACCGACGAGTCGGTGAACTGCACCGACGCGGGACGGCTGGACACGCTCCGCGACCGGCTGGTACCCGACCACCAGTGACCACGGCACCCACGTGGCCGGCACCATCGCCGCCGCCCGCAACGGCGTCGGCATCGTCGGCGTCGCCCCGAACGTGCGGATGGCCGCGGTCAAGGTCGTCAACGACGCCGGGTTCATCTACCCCGAGTACGCCGTGTGCGGATTCGTCTGGGCGGGCATGCGCGGCATGGACGTGACCAACAACAGCTACTACGTCGACCCGTTCATGTACTACTGCGAGGACCAGCCCGACCAGTACGCCGCCAAGGAGGCCGTGCGGCGCGCCGTCGAGTGGTCCACCCGCCAGGGCGTCGTACACGCCGCGGCGGCCGGCAACGCGGCCACCGACCTGTCCAACAACACGACCGACAACACCAGCCCCGACGACGGCACCCCGGTCAACCGCACGATCAACAGCGGCTGCGAGGACATCCCGACCGAGCTGGACGGTGTGGTCACGGTCTCCTCGATGCAGCAGTTCCCGGCGGGCAGCACGGAGAGCCGGCTGTCGAGCTTCTCGAACCGCGGCCTGGGTGAGATCGACGTCGCCGCCCCCGGCTCGAGCATCCTGTCGACGATCGTCAACGGCAACGGCTACGGCCTGAAGAGCGGTACGTCGATGGCCTCGCCGCACGTCGCCGGCGTACTGGCGCTGATGCGCTCCGCCCACCCGAACTGGTCACCCGAAGAGGATGCTCGAGGAGCTCCGCGCCCAGGCCGACGACAAGGCCTGCGGCGCCGCCACGGCCGGCCCGGTGTGCGTCGGCCCCGTGGAGGACAACAGCTACTTCGGTGAGGGCGTCGTCGACGCGCTCGACGCCGTGAGCTGACCCGTCGCCAACCCGCTGACCCGTCACCAACCTGTGACGGGTCGACGGGTTCAGCGGGTTTGCGCCGGGTCGGCGGGGATGGGTGCCCCGGTTAGGCTGGGACCTCCGATCGACTCTGCTTGAGGACCCTTCTTGTTCGCCACACTCTCCGACCGCCTTGCCGACACCTTCAAGAACCTCCGGGGCAAGGGCCGGCTCTCCGAGTCCGACATCGACGCGACCGCGCGGGAGATCCGGATCGCGCTGCTCGAGGCCGACGTCGCGCTGCCCGTGGTCAAGGACTTCGTCGCCGCGATCAAGGAGCGGGCCGCAGGCGAGGAGGTCAGCCAGGCGCTGAACCCCGCCCAGCAGATCGTCAAGATCGTCAACGAGGAGCTCGTCACCATCCTCGGCGGCGAGACCCGTCGGCTGCGCTACGCCAAGTCCGGGCCCACCGTCGTGATGCTCGCGGGCCTCCAGGGCGCCGGCAAGACAACGCTGGCCGCCAAGCTGGCGCTCTGGCTCAAGGAGCAGGGCAAGAGCCCGGTCCTGGTCGCCGCCGACCTGCAGCGCCCCAACGCGGTCAACCAGCTGCAGGTCAACGGTGAGCGCGCCGGCGTACCGGTCTTCGCTCCCGAGCCCGGCAACGGCGTGGGCGACCCCGTGGCGGTGGCCCGGGCCTCGATCGAGGAGGCCAAGCGCAAGCTCTACGACGTCATCATCGTCGACACCGCGGGTCGGCTCGGCGTCGACGCGGAGATGATGAAGCAGGCGGCCGACATCCGCGACGCCGTCCAGCCCGACGAGGTCCTCTTCGTCGTCGACGCGATGATCGGCCAGGACGCCGTCTCCACCGCCCAGGCGTTCCTCGACGGTGTCGGCTACGACGGCGTGGTGCTCACCAAGCTCGACGGCGACGCCCGCGGCGGCGCCGCGCTCTCGGTCCGGCAGGTGACCGGCCGGCCGGTGATGTTCGCCTCCGCGGGCGAGAAGCTCACCGACTTCGACGTCTTCCACCCCGACCGGATGGCGTCGCGCATCCTCGACATGGGCGACATGATGACCCTGATCGAGCAGGCCGAGAAGGCCTTCGACCAGGACCAGGCCATGGCGGCCGCCCAGAAGCTCAGCGGGCAGGGCGGGGAGTTCACGCTCGACGACTTCCTCGAGCAGATGCAGCAGGTGCGCAAGCTCGGCTCGATGTCCAAGATCCTCGGGATGCTGCCCGGCATGGGGCAGATGCGCGACCAGCTCGAGAACTTCGACGAGCGCGAGATCGACCGGATCCAGGCCGTCATCCAGTCGATGACGCCCGCCGAGCGGGCCAACCCGAAGCTGATCGACGGCTCCCGCCGGGCCCGGATCGCCAAGGGCTCAGGCCGGCAGGTCTCCGACGTCAACAGCCTCGTCGACCGGTTCTTCGAGGCCCGCAAGATGATGATGCAGATGGCCCGCGGCGGCGGGATGCCCGGCATGCCGGGGATGCCCGGGGCGCCCGGCGGCGGCAAGCGGGCCAAGGCAAAGCAGCAGGCCAAGAAGGGCAAGGGCAAGGGTCGCCGGGTCTCCGGCAACCCCGCCAAGGCTGCCGCGCAGGCGGCCGCCGAGAAGGAGAAGGCGGCCTCCGCCGGCGCCAACCCGTTCGGCAACCCCGACGGCGAGGACATCGACTACGAGAAGGCAGCCGCCGACCTCCAGCTGCCCAAGGACTTCTCCAAGTTCCTGAAGTAGTCATCGTTTTACTTACGCGCAGGTTTCGAGGCTCACCGATCGCGGGTAGTTAGCCCGCATGGCTGACGAGTACGACGACCTCTCGACACTGGTCGACAAGGTTGTTGAAGAGGCGATCTACTCCGAGCTGAAGGTCTACGGGTGGTACCCCGACGGCTCCGGCAACGTGTGGTACGCCAACGTGGGTCTCGGTGGCGGGGGCGAGACCACCGCTGCGGGCCCGGGTGGCGGCTACCCGGACGACCTGGTCTCGCCCAACGGTGGCTACATCGACCAGACGGACAACGGGCTGGGCGCGCCGGCGACGCTGGGGCAGGTCTACCAGCACTGGGAGTCGGTCATCCCGCCGGTCTTCAAGCCGTTCGAGAACTTCCCGAAGCCCGAGGAGTTCCAGGCGCTCGCCGACCAGGTCCGCGAGACGCTCAAGCAGCTGTCCACGGAGGGCAACGCCGGGTCCGGGACCAGCTCGTCCGGCTCCGACTCGGCGAACATCGACTACCCGGGCAACACGACGCTGGGCCTGGCCGACCAGGCCGCCCAGACCCTCAACACCTGGCAGGGAGCGGCGGCGACCTCGTTCGCGACCTATCTCAACCTCTTCCAGGAGGTCGTCGGCAATCAGGCGCTGGCCTGCGAGGTGCTGCGGATGACACTGCTGATGGAGAAGGAGATGTGGACCCGGATGCGCGGCGACGTCGTGGAGTTCGCCAAGAACTCCGCGAGCGCCTACCGCGAGGCGCAGGGTTTCACGTCCGGCGACCTGAAGGCGGCCCTCAAGGTGGCCGGGTCGATCAACACGATCCTGGGCTGGTTCCCGGCGTTCAAGCCGGCGACCGAGGTGGCGGGCAAGGGGCTGACGGTGACCGGCCTTCTCGTCGACACCTTCGGCGGCAAGGAGCCGCCGCCGAACGACCTCGGGGCAAGGCACTTCGCCGACATCCTGCCCAAGATGAAGACCCACGCCGGCAAGCTCAAGGAGACCTCGCAGACCGTCGAGGGCGACATCAAGAAGAGCCTCGAGAACCTCGAGAAGCACGTCGAGGAGTCGCCGCCCGCGCGGTCGAACGGCACCCAGGACCAGGAGTCGTTCCGGCTCGACCGTCCATCGGGCACCTACTCCGCGGACGAGACCTCCGACTTCATCTATCCGGGTGTGGTCGTGAACTCGAAGAACGTCCGCGACGCCGCCAGCATCCTCGACAAGGACATCGCGCCCGAGATGAACGCCGCCGCGAAGGCTCTCGACGACGGCGACTCCGCGTGGCAGTGGATCCGCGACGACGCCTCCATCGGGGTCGGGACCTTCGGGTGCTACAGCGAGTACAGCGCCGCCTCCTACTCGCTGCAGAAGGAGATCGAGGACACCGCCAAGGAGATGGAGTGGGCCGCGGAGATGCTTCGCGCGGTCGCAGCCGACCTCGACAACACCGACAACGACGTCTCCGACGACTTCGGCGGGGTCCGCAAGAAGATCGACAACTACGACCACCCGACCTACCCGGCCCCTGACTACAGCAACAAGCCACTGCCCCAGCAGTGACGTCGACCCTGGTCGTCGACGGGGCCAACACGGTCGGCAGCCGTCCCGACGGCTGGTGGAAGGACCGCGCCGGTGCGGCGCGCCGGCTGCACGAGGCGCTGATGGTCGCCGACATCTCGTACGACGAGATCGTGCTGGTCCTCGAGGGCGCCGCCAAGGGCGGCGTCGTCGCCGGTCGTGACGCCCACGTGCGGACCGTGCACGCGCCGGGCAACGGGGACGACACCATCGTCGCCCAGGCCCGGGCCGCCGCCGAGCGTGGCGACAGCGTGGCCGTCGTCACCGCGGATCGCGTGCTCCAGACCCGGGTCGCGCGTTATGCCAGCATCCACAGCCCCACGTGGCTGCTCGACCAGCTGTGAGCGTCAGGCCGCCGCGACCCGCGCGACCGCGAGCGCGATCGCGCCGGTGACCTCGGCGTGGTCGCCGAGCTCGGCGGCGGCCACCCGGACCGCGGCCGCGGTGTCCGGCTGCGCGTAGCGATCGATCGAGGCGCGCACGCCGGCGAGCAGCGACTCCGACGTCCCGAGCGACCCGCCCACGACGACCAGCCTCGGGGTTCAGGCTGTTGCAGAGGTCGGCCAGGGCGCGGCCGACCGTCCGGCCGGCGTCGCTGAGCACCCGTCGTACGCCGGCGTCCTCGGCAGCGTCGAGCTCGAGCACCCGCTCGGTGCTGAGCGGCTCGTCGTACGCCGGCTCGCAGCAGCTCGGCGATCCGGCGTGCCGACACGGTCGTCTCGAGGCAGCCACGGTTGCCGCACCGGCAGACCTGGCCCGTCCTCGCCGACCTGGACGTGCCCGATCTCGCCCGCGATCCCGGTGGCGCCACGGTGCAGCCGGCCGCCGAGCACGATGCCGGCACCGACCCCGCTGGCGACCTTCACGTAGACGAGGTCGGAGACACCCCGGGCTGCGCCGTGGTAGAGCTCGGCCAGCGCGCCGAGGTTGGCGTCGTTGTCCGCGAACACCGGCACGGCCGAGCCGCCGCTCCATCTCCGTCGGCGGGGTTCAGGTCCTGCCAGCCCGGCAGGATCCCCGTGCGGATCCGGGCCGATCGTCGGTCCAGCGGCGCCGGCACGCACATCCCGATCGCCTGGAGGTCGCGCGGGAGAGGCCGCCTCGGCGGAGCGACCGCGCGGGTCATCCGGGCCGCCTGGTCGAGCGCCTCGACGCCGTGCGCGTCGACGTCGACCGCGGCCACTTCCTCGGCCAGCACCGTGCCGCGTGCGGTCCGCGGCCGCGACCCGGATGTGCCCGTGGCCGACGTCGACGCCCGACCACCCCGCCCTGCCGGCGCGCTGAGGGCGACCAGCAGCGGCGGCCGCCCGCTGCCGCCCTTGTGCGGGGTGCCGCGGTCGGAGGTCTCGGTGACGTGTCCGCTGGCGATCAGGCCCGAGATCAGGCTGGAGACGGTGGTGCGCGACAGGCCGGTGCCGCGAACCAGGTCGGCCCGGCTCATCGGGCCCTCGGCCGCGAGCAGGGACGTGATCGCCCGGCCGTTGGCGGCGCGCAGGCGCTCCGAGAGAGTCCGCTCATCGGGGCACGCGTAGGCCGTTTCGTCCAGGAAGATGGAGCAATTAGGCGTCGCCAATCGATCTTTTCGCATTGACCCTGATGAATCCCGGTTCTTACTTTGTGGTCCGGAACACGCTTGATCTCGGGCAAGGAGTTCCACCATGTCTCTGCGACCAGCGACGGATCATTCTCGGAGCGGCGGCAGTCGCTGCCACGCTGGCAGCGCCCCTGCTGCCCGCACCTGGCAGCGCCGCCCCGGCGATCCGGGCGGCGGCCGATCCCGTGTTCCCCTACCAGGACCCGGACCTCCCGACGGCCGAGCGGGTCGCCGACCTGCTCGGCCGGATGACGCTCGAGGAGAAGGTCGGCCAGATGACCCAGGCCGAGCGGATCGACGTCGCCGCCGACCCCGGCGCTGATCACCACGTACGCCCTCGGCAGCGTGCTCTCCGGCGGCGGGTCCGTTCCGGACGTCGAACACGCCCGAGGCCTGGGCCGACATGGTCGACGAGTTCCAGGAGGCGGCGCTCGACACCAGGCTCGGCATCCCGCTGCTGTACGGCGTCGACTCGGTGCACGGCCACGGCAACCTGCTGGGCGCGACGGTCTTCCCGCACAACATCGGGCTCGGCGCGACGCGCGACCCGCGGCTGCTCCAGCAGATCGGGCACATCACCGCCAAGGAGACCCGGGCCTCCGGCCCCAACTGGTCGTTCGCGCCGTGCGTCTGCGTGGCCCGCGAGGACCGCTGGGGCCGCACCTACGAGAGCTTCGGCGAGACGCCGCGCCTGGTGAAGCAGCTCGAGACGGTCATCGACGGGCTCCAGGGGACGCCCGGGCCAGCTCGACCGGCCCGACCGGGTGCTCGCCACCGCCAAGCACTACGCCGGCGACGGGCTCACGACGTACGGCACCGCGCTGAAGGCGACTACACCGTCGACCAGGGCATCACCCGCGGTCACGCGAGCCGAGTTCGACGGCGCTCGCGCTGTCGCCGTACCCGAAGGCGGTCGAACGAGCACCACGTGGGCTCGGTGATGCCGTCGTTCTCGAGCGTCGACTTCACCGACGACGAGGTCGGCAACCCGGTCAAGATGCACGCCAGCAAGGAGCTGATCACCGACGTCCTCAAGGACGAGCATGGGCTTCGAGGGCATCGTGATCTCCGACTGGCGGGCGATCCACCAGATCCCGGGTGACTACCCCGCCCAGGTCGCGACCTCGGTCAACGCGGGCGTCGACCTGTTCATGGAGCCCACCACCACGGAGGCGGTCGGCTACCAGCAGTTCATCGCCACGCTCACTCGACCTGGTCGACGCAGGCACCGTGCCGATGAGCGCGGATCGACGACGCCGTGTCGCGGATCCTGACCGCCAAGTTCGAGCTGGGGCTCTTCGAGCACCCGCTGACGAACCGCCGGAACATCGACGACATCGGCAGCAAGACGCACCGCGACGTCGCCCGCCAGCGCCGTCGCGGAGTCGCAGGTGCTGCTGCCGCAACCGGCAGGGCACGCTTCCGCTGAAGCCGAGCAAGCAGAAGGTGTACGTCGCCGGCAGCAACGCCGACAACATCGGCAACCAGGCCGGCGGCTGGACGCTGACCTGGCAGGGCGGGTCGACCAACGTGATCCCCGGCGACACGATCCTCGACGGCATCCGCGCCGCCGCGGACGAGCAGGTGGTCTTCAGCGAGAAGGCCAGCGACGCCGGTCCCGCGCAACGCCGCCGGCATCGTCGTGGTCGGGGAGACGCCGTACGCCGAGGGCTTCGGCGACGTCGACGGCCCGCTGTGGGCCTACGACCCGGGCGACAACGGGGTGCCGCGCCCGCCGAAGACCATGCAGCTCTCCGACGCCGACGAGCGCGGCCGTCCGCAAGGTGTGCGCACGGGCCGCGCACCTGCACCGTGCTGGTGGTGTCCGGACGCCCGATGGTGATCCCGCCGGAGCTGCTGGCAGCAGATCGACGCGCTGGTCGCGTCGTGGCTTCCGGGCAGCGAGGGTGCGTGGCGTGGCCGACGTGCTCTTCGGGCGTCGGCCGTTCACCGGGAAGCTCCCCGTCAGCTGGCCGCGGCGGGTGGCCCAGGAGCCGATCAACGTCGGCGACCCGGACTACGACCCGCTGTTCGCCTTTGGATTTGGATTGCGGACCTGAGGTTTGCCGGAGCAAGGTGCGGGAAGCAGACCCGAGGACACCCGACCGAAAGGCACAACCGATGACCGCACTGATCCACCGCTCCCGGCGACTCCTCGTCGTCCTGGCTGTTGCGCTCGGCGTGAGCGTCGCCCTGGCCGGCGCCACGCCCCTGCCTCGGCCGCCAACGCCGACCGCTCCGAGCGCGCCCGCAACTACTACGGCGCGATCTCCGTCGGCTTCGCGGACCACGCCTGGGGCGCCTCCTACGACTACCGCACCAAGAGGAAAGCCCAGAAGGCCGCGCAGAGGGCCTGCAAGAACCACTCCAACTTCCCCGGCCAGTGCAACTCCGTCGTGTGGGTCCGCAACGGCTGCGCGGCAGTGTCGGTGAAGCTCCGTTCGAACGGCTCTGTCAGCCGCTACGGCTGGGCCGTGCGCCGCTTCAAGGGCCCGGCCATCAACGCCGCCCAGCACAAGTGCGGCCGCAGCTGCAAGAAGCTGACCTGGGTCTGCACCACGCGTCCCTGACCCTTTCGAGCATCCCGGGCCCCGGTAGCCTCACGCGGCATGACCGCGTTGAGGTTCCGGGGCCCGGTGCTGCCTGACGGGGAGTCCCGCACGCTGTACGTCGTTGACGGCCGGGTCACCTACGAGCGGACCGTCGGCGCCGACACCGAGGCGGAGGGCTGGATCGTCCCCGGCCTGGTCGACGCCCACTGCCACCTCGGCCTCGACGACGACGGAGCGATCTCCGACGAGGAGACCGAGGCGCAGGCGCTGCAGAATCGCGACGCGGGCGCACTGCTGATCCGCGACTGCGGCTCGGCCGCCGACACCGCCTGGATCCACGAGCGCGATGACCTGCCCCGCCTGATCCGTGCGGGCCGGCACATCGCCCGCACGAAGCGGTACATCCGCAACTACGCCCACGAGATCGAGCCCGACCAGCTGACCGAGTACGTCGCCCGCGAGGCGCAGCGGGGCGACGGCTGGGTCAAGCTCGTCGGCGACTGGATCTCCCGCGAGGAGGGTGACCTGGCGCCGTCGTTCCCGCCCGAGGCGTTCGCCGCTGCGATCGCGACCGCTCACGAGCACGGCGCCCGGGTCACCGCGCACTGCTTCGGCGAGGCCGTGCTGCCGGGCCTGATCGAGGCCGGCATCGACTGCATCGAGCACGGCACCGGGCTGTCGCAGGACCTGATCGACACCATGGTCGAGAAGCGGATCGCGCTGGTCCCGACGGTGATGCAGATCGACAAGTTCCCCGAGTACGTCGAGCAGGCCGGGACGAAGTTCCCGGCCTACGGCGCCCACATGACCGACCTGCACGCCCGGCAGCGGGACACGATCATGGCGGCGTACGACGCCGGCGTACCCCTGTTCGCCGGCTCCGACGGCGCCGGGATCAGCCGGCACGGCAACATCGCCGGCGAGGTGGTCGCGATGGCTGGCCTGGGCCTGCCCGCGGAGTACGCGCTCGGGGCCGCCTCGTGGCGGGCCCGGGAGTGGCTCGGCTGGAACGCCGGCCTCGACGAGGGGGCGCCCGCCGACTTCGTGGTCTACGACCGCGACCCGCGCGACGACCTCTCCGTGCTCAGCCGGCCCAAGCGCGTCGTCCTCCGCGGCCGCGTCGTCGTCTAGGCCTCTTTGCGGGGGCGGCCGGTCGCGAACAGGATCACGACGACGATCAGCATCAGGAACCCGATCCCGCCGAGGACGAACGGCACGAAGATGCCGATCGCGATCCCACCGAAGAACTCCTTGAACTGCGGTGCCGGGCCGATCTGGATCGGGCCGCCGGCCTCCTCACAGGTGACCTCGAGGTCGCCGGAGCCGGGATCGAAGGTGCGATCGCCCACCCAGTCCTGGCCGCCGGAGCTCTTCTCGTACGACGCGTCGGGTGTGCCGGTGTAGCTGACCTCGTCGCCGGTCTCGGTGTCGACGATCGTGCAGTCCGGCGGCCTGGAGGTGTCGATCCAGACCATCCGCTCCTCGTCCGCCTCCACGGACACGGAGTGCGGCCGGCCGTCCGCAGGGACTGTGGCGTCGGTCTCGGTGAACCCCTTGATCGTCAGCACCAGGATGGTCACGCCGACCGCGATGCCCGCCACCATCAGCCCCACCGCGAGCACGAACCACCAGGCGCTCGGCCGCCGGCGCCGCGGCGGCGGTGGCGGCGCGGCGTAGGGCTGGTAGCCGGGGTAGCTCACGCTGCCAGTATTCCCAGGGCCCTCCGATTCGGACACCACGCCTCGGTCTGGCACAATTCTGGGCTGAGTCCTGTACGCCCGGCCCCTCTCACCGAGCGTGACAAGGCCCCTCGAAGGACCCGACCTGGTGCCCCCACGCAGGACGCCGGTCCTTCATCACACACGAGTTCCGAGGAGACACCACAAACGTGGCCGTCAAGATTCGCTTGAAGCGCCTGGGCAAGGTCCGGGTGCCGCAGTACCGCATCGTCGTCGTCGACTCCCGCAAGAAGCGGGACGGCAAGGTGATCGAGGAGATCGGCCTCTACCACCCCAAGGAGGACCCGAGCTACATCCGGGTCGAGTCCGAGCGGGCGCAGTACTGGCTCGGGGTCGGCGCGCAGCCGTCCGAGGCCGTGGCCAAGATCCTGCGGATCACCGGTGACTGGCAGCAGCACAAGGGCATCGCCGGTGCCGAGGGCACGGCTGAAGGTCGCCGAGCCCAAGCGCGACAAGCTGGAGATCTTCAACGAGGCGCTGAAGGATGCCGGCAACGAGCCCAAGGGCGACGCCGTCACCAAGAAGGCCGCGAAGAAGGCCGAGCCCAAGGCCGAGGCTCCCGCCGAGGAGGCTCCCGCTGAGGTCGCTCCGGCCGAGGAGACCCCGGCCGAGGCGCCGGCCGCCGAGGCCGCTCCGGCCGAGGTTCCTGCCGCCGAGACCCCGGAGGGCGCGGCCGAGGAGGCCGAGGCCACCGAGACCGTCACGGCCGAGGACGCCGGGAAGAGCGAGAGCTGAGCGTGATGCTCGCCGAGGCTCTCGAGCACCTGGTGCGCGGCGTCGTCGACAACCCCGACGAGGTCACCGTCCGCGACAAGCAGCTGCGCCGCGGTTCGTTGCTGGAGGTCCGGGTGCACCCCGACGACCTCGGCAAGGTGATCGGTCGCGGCGGACGGACCGCCACGGCGTTCCGCACCGTGATCGGCGCGCTGGCCGGCAAGGGCGGCGCCCGCATCGACTTCGTCGACGTCGATCGCCGCTGAGCCGTCCGTGACGGAGACCGTCGAGGTCGTGGTCGGCCGGATCGGCAAGCCCCACGGCATCCGCGGTGAGGTCACCGTCGAGCTCCGCACCGACGAACCCGAACGCCGGTTCGCCGACGGCGCCGCGCTCAGCGCGGAGCCGCCCGGCGGATCGGCGTTCGCCGTCTCCACCCTGACGGTGGCGAGCAGCACGCTGGCACCGGTCGACGCTGCTGGTGACGTTCGCCGAGATCACCGACCGCAACGGCGCGGAGGCGGCGCGGGGCGTCGTGCTGAGCGTCGAGGTGCCCGCCGACGAGTCGCCGGACGACCCCGAGGAGTACTACGACCATCAGCTCGTGGGGCTGGCGGCCTTCGACCTCGACGGCGAGCCGCTCGGCGAGGTGACCGGTCTCGTGCACGGCGGCCCAGGACCTGCTGACCATCCGCACCCCCGACGGCCGCGACGCCCTGGTGCCGTTCGTGAAGGCGCTGGTGCCCGAGGTCGACCTGGCCGCGCGCCGGGTCGTGGTCGACGACCGGCCCGGCCTGGTCACCCCGCTCGAGGACTGAGCGGCCGTGCGCCTCGACTACGTCACGATCTTCCCCGACTACTTCAGCCCGCTCGAGCTCTCGCTCGCCGGCAAGGCGCGCGACAAGGGGCTGCTGGAGCTGCACGTCCACGACCTGCGGCAGTGGACCCACGACCGGCACCACACGGTCGACGACACGCCGTACGGCGGCGGCGCGGGCATGGTGATGCGGCCCGAGCCCTGGGGCGAGGCGCTCGACGAGCTGCTGCCCGACGGCGCCACCCTGGTGGTGCCCACGCCGTCCGGGACGCCGTTCACGCAGGCGGTCGCGCGCGAGCTGGCCGGGCGGGAGCGGCTGGTCTTCGCGTGCGGGCGCTACGAGGGCATCGACCAGCGGGTGCTCGACCACGCGGCGGGCCGGGCCGAGGTGCGCGAGATCTCCGTGGGCGACTACGTGCTCAACGGGGGAGAGGCGGCCGCGCTGGCGATCACCGAGGCGGTCGCGCGCCTGCTGCCCGGCTTCATGGGCAACGCCGAGTCGCTGGTCGAGGAGTCGCACGAGGACGGTCTCCTCGAGTACCCCGTCTACACCAAGCCGGCCTCGTGGCGCGGCCTGGACGTCCCCGAGGTGCTGCTCTCCGGCGACCACGCCCGGGTGGCCGCCTGGCGCCGCGCCGAGGCGGTACGCCGTACGGCCGAGCGCCGACCCGACCTGCTCCCGCTGAGCGCCGTGCCGGGGGGTGGTGAGCTGACCGCGGCGGTGCCGGCCGACGCCGGCGAGCTCTACACCCTGCAGCTGGCCTGCTGGGTTCAGGAGATGCACGACAACCCGGGCGTCGAGATCCCGGCGCTGCACGAGACGTACGACGACCTGCGGGCCTGGCTGCCCGAGTGGACGGTGCTGGTGCTCCGTCGCGAAGGCAGGCTGATCGGGGCGGCGCGGGCCCGTCGCGAGGGCGACGCCTGGGACATCGGCCGGCTGATGGTCGTCCCCGATCTCCAGGGCCAGGGCCTGGGCCGGTTCCTGCTGGCGGAGATCGAGCGAGCAGCGCCGGACGACGTCACGACGTACAGCCTGTTCACCGGCGCGGGCAGCCTGCGCAACCAGCGGATGTACAAGCGGGCCGGCTACCGGCTGCGCGGCGAGCTCGAGCCGGGCGTCGTGGTCCTGACCAAGCCCCGCCGCCGTGATTGAGGAGGTCGTGCAGCGCGTCTCGAACACCGATTGGGCACGATCCCGCTTGTGGCAGACTCTTCCCTTGGCCTCGTCGGCCGAAGGACCGTGTTCGGGTACACCTCGAACGGGTCTGCGTCGGGCACCTGCCACAGGGGGTACCGCACGCCGCCGGCCACACGACAGGGCCCACAGCTGAACACATCCGATACCGCGGCTGACCTGTGGCACTCGCGAGGAGAGACATGAGCAACGTGATTGCCGACCTGGGCAACGCCCAGAAGCGCGACGACGTCCCCCAGTTCCGCGCCGGTGACACCGTCAAGGTCCACGTCAAGGTCGTCGAGGGCAACCGCTCCCGCATCCAGATCTTCCAGGGCGTCGTGATCCGCATCCAGGGCGCCGGCATCGGCCGCACCTTCACCGTCCGCAAGGTCTCCTTCGGCGTCGGCGTCGAGCGCACCTTCCCGCTGCACTCCCCGATCTTCGAGCAGATCGAGATCGTCACCCGCGGTGACGTGCGCCGGGCGAAGCTCTACTACCTGCGCAACCTGCGCGGCAAGGCCGCCAAGATCAAGGAGCGCCGCGAGGCCTGAGCCGGTCCCGCGGACCCGCTCCATAGACTCGCAACGTGACCACGGACGAGCGTCCCCCGGACTCCGAGCTGCCTCCTGCCGAGGAAGCCACCGACTCCCCGGACGCGCCCGTCGAGGCTGCTCCGCGCAAGCGACGCCATCTGCCCGTGTGGCAGGAGACCATGCTGCTGCTCGTGGTGGCGGTGGTCCTCGCGATCGTGATCAAGGCGCTGTTCGTCCAGGCGTTCTACATCCCCTCGGAGTCGATGGAGCCGGGGCTGATCAAGAACGACCGGATCCTGGTGCAGAAGGTGTCGTACTGGTTCGGCGGGACGCCCGAGCGCGGCGACGTCGTGGTGTTCGAGGACCCCGACCACTGGCTCGGCACCGAGGAGTCGGGTCCCACCAACCCGTTCACCAAGGTGCTCGCCAAGATCGGGCTCTACCCCGAGGGCGGCCACCTGGTGAAGCGGGTGATCGGCGTCGCCGGCGACACCATCACCTGCTGCGACGACCAGGGGCGGATCTCCGTCAACGGACAGCCGTTGGACGAGGAGGGCTACGTCGCCGACGTCAAGGGCGTCACGTGCAACGGTCCGATGACCGGCAACTGCGAATGGACCGCCGGGCCGGTCCCGGAGGGCCACATCTTCGTGATGGGCGACAACCGCAGCATGTCCGCGGACTCCTCGGCACCCAACCACCTGTGCCTCGAGACCGAGACCGACTGCACGAAGAACCCCTACGTCGACGTCGACCTGGTCGTCGGGAAGGTGCTCGCGGTGGTGTGGCCGAGCGACCGACTCGACTGGCTCAGCGACCCCGACTCGTTCGACGACGTGCCGGAGCCGGAGTAGGGGCGGGCGCCGTGTCCGACCTGCCCCGCGGACTCACGGTCCGCCGCGACGCCGGCCTCTACGGCTACGAACGGGCCCTGCGCCGCCACGGCATCGAGCCGATCGCCGGCGTCGACGAGGCCGGCCGCGGCGCCTGTGCCGGCCCGCTGGTCGCCGGGGCGGCCATCCTGCCGCCGGGCAAGGCCGGGATCGTGCCCGGGCTGGCGGACTCCAAGCTGCTCACCGAGAAGGCCCGCGAGCGCTGCTACGCGCAGATCGTGAAGCGGGCCGTGGCGTGGTCGGTGGTGTCGATCAGCCACGAGGACTGCGACCGTCTCGGCATGCACGTGGCCAACGTCGAGGCGCTGCGCCGGGCCGTGGCGCTGCTGGACCTGTCGCCGGCGTACGTGCTCACCGACGGGTTCCCGGTCGACGGGCTGGGGGTGCCCGGCCTGGCCGTATGGAAGGGCGACCGGGTCGCGGCCTGCATCGCCGCGGCCTCTGTCCTGGCGAAGGTGACCAGGGACCGGATCATGACCGAGCTCGACGGCGACTACCCGGCGTACGACTTCAAGACGCACAAGGGCTACATCACCGACGAGCACTCTGCGGCGCTCGCCGAGCACGGACCGTGCCCCATCCATCGGATGCGGTTCGTGAACGTACGGCGGGCCGCGGGCCTCGAGCCACCACTGGCCGTGCAGAATGAGGAGGTCGCCGTGGCTTTGGAGGAGGTTCGATGAGCGCCGAGGATCTCGAGAAGTACGAGACCGAGCAGGAGCTCACCCTCTACCGCGAGTACCGCGACGTCGTCGGCATCTTCAAGTACGTCGTCGAGACCGACCGCCGGTTCTACCTCTGCAACCAGGTCGACGTGAAGGCTCGCACCGAGGCCGGTGACGTGTTCTTCGAGGTGTCGATGACCGACGCGTGGGTGTGGGACATGTACCGCCCGGCCCGGTTCGCGAAGAACGTCAAGGTGCTGACGTTCAAGGACGTCAACGTCGAGGAGCTCGCGCAGTCCGACATCGACCCGCCGAAGCCCTAGTCTCCGCGCCGTGGCCCGATCGGAGCTCGCCACCTAGTCCGAATGGGCCATGCGTCGCAGCCCTTCCGGCATTCCTTCTTCGAGCCGGACCACTGTGGGTCCGACGCGCTTAGAGTCGCGGTTTGGGAGAGGTGGCCTCGGGGCTATCCCGAGCGAGGGGACATCGCGTGATCGAATTCGACACGCGCGCTGATCGAGGGCGTGCGCACGGGGCGGCCGCCGACGCACGTCGGCGAGTAGCCGGGCCTCGGCACGCCGTGACCAGCGCGGCGCCGCGGCCGTCGAAGCCCGCTCGTGATTCCCCTTCTCGCGCTGATGTTGTTCGGCATCATCGAGTTCTCGCCTGCTGCTCCGTGACCACACGGTCGTTGACCTCGACGTCCGGATCGGGCGTCCGCGTCGCGTCCGCCGGTGCGAGCCGCCGGGCGAGGCACGTGCCAGCCGGGCACCGTTGAGGATCGGAGCCGCCCTGCACGCCGGAGAGCACTCCTGCGCTCGCCCAGTTGGCGGCCGACGCCATCCAGCGCTCCGGGCCGCGATGCCGCCAGGACTACGATCAACTACATCCTGGTCTACAAGTCCAACGCGCAGGGCTACCCGGGGGCGAACGGCAACAGACCATGCCATCCACCTGCACGGGCATCACCGACTGCGTCCGCTTCACCTGGCGCAGACCGGCCAACCAGTTCCGCTACGCCGGCGGGGCCTGGAACGCACGCACCATCAGCGCCTGCTTCCCGGGCACGCGCACGATCGCCGCTGGACCGCGTGGGCGTCTATCTGCAAGCCCGGTCACCCCTCGTGACCGGGCTGTTCGGTGCCGGGTTCACCCTGAGCGACCACGCCGTCATGGACTTCGAGCCGCTGCCGGCCGACATGTGCAAGTCCGGCGGAGCACGGGCGAGCGGCGGCCAGCGGGACGAGCGGGGCGTGGCCTCGCGTCATCGTGGCGCCCTGCTGCCAGCGGGTCTTCTTCGGCGCCGCGGCATTCGGGATCGACGTCTCGCAGGTGGTACGTCGACCGGCAGCAGGCCCAGACCGCCGCCGACGCCGCGGCGACCGCCGGTGTCCCATACCTCCCGTACGACCTGCCAACGCCACGGCCAGGGCCAAGGAGGTGGCGAAGCGCAACGGTTCGACGACGCCGCCGACAACGTCGAGGTCACGGTCGAGCGGGGTGCGAAGTCCGAGTCAGCTGCGGGTGGACATCTCCAGCGGGATCGACAACATGTTCGGCGATGATGGGGGTCGGCTCCGCGACCATCACGCGTACCGCGGTCGCCGACTACAAGGGCGCCGCGCCGATGGGCAGCCCGTGCAACACCTTCGGGAACGAGCCGCCCGCCGGGACGTCAGTGGACCAAGGGCCGTTCGTCCAAGCCCGTCGGGAACTCCGTGGCGCCGCTGGCGACCCGCCTTCGACAACTGCAGTCCGCGCAGCCACAGTTCTGGGCGACGGTCGAGGGGCCGCAGACCGGAAAGGTCAACGGCGACCGCTACCAGAACCGAGTGCACGGCTACCAGCGATGTCGCCGTGCAACAGCGCCGGACCGGGCACGCCGTACCGCCAACGACGAGTACGACGCCCGTTCGGCTACTTCTTCGTCGTCAAGGTCGAGCCGGCCGCGGTCAACCCACCATCGACCTGCAGATCTACGACCCGCGTTCGTGAAGACGGGGCAGTCCTGCGGCGACCTGCCGACGTCCAGCAACACCCACGTCAAACAACATGAACCCCTACGTCACCAACTCCGACGCCCGCACCCGCTACACCGCACGAGCACCACCCGTCCAGTACCGGCGCTCTACTGCACGGGCGACTTCCTCGGTGGCACCAACAAGCTGACGACATCGTTCGTGCTCCGGCAACAGGTGGACTGCCAGGACCCGATGGAGGCGCCGGTCAGTGATTCACCGACGGACCGTGCATCAAGCAGTACGGCGGCATTTCACGAATCACCGCCAACTCGCTGCGTGTTCAAGAGCACGAGCGAGCTACAACGCCGAGCTCGCCCAGAACTTCCACAACTGGGCCTCGTTCTGCACGTTCACGCCGACGCGGGCGGGTGACTACTACCTGCAGGTGCGCACCAACGTGAGCCCGGGAGGGACGCGCGAACCGTCGATCAGGTCCGGGATCTCTCTCCGGCAACGCCGCGGCCGGCGCGGTCCAGGCAACACCACGCCGGGTGCCGGCATGAACGCCTTCTCGCTCCGCGCGGTGACCGCGGCCGGGCTCGAAAAGCAGGTGGCCGTCTCCGGCTACGAGCACATGCCGATCTTCGCGAACGCGCCGACAACGCCGTCAGCTCGTTCAACCTGCTGCGGGTGCTCCCCGGTGCCGCGGGACGCCGGATCGAGTTCGAGTTCTTCGACGCCGCGGACACCAACCCCGCCACCACGAACGGCAGCGTGCAGGTCACGATGCCCAACGAAGCCACCGTCACCTACACCGGCCCGAGGTTCCCCAACGGGTGCACCTCGGAGGGCGGGTTCGCGGGGACGGCGGGCATCACCACCACCAACTCGAACTGCACGGTGAAGGTGACCTCCGCCACCAACAACGGCAAGGTGCAGCGGATCACCATCCCTATCCCGCCCGACTACAACTGCGACCCCACCTCGCTCGGCAACTGCTGGTACCGGGTCACCATGTCGTTCCCCGGCGCAGCGGTGAACGACATCACCACCTGGAACGCCCGGATCGTGGGCGACCCCATCCGGCTGATCGAGTAGACCCGACCACTTAGCGTCCACAGCCGACCCTCGGCGACGGGTTCTCCACAGCCCGGGGCGACACGGGCCCCTCGTAGTCACCGCCGGTGACCACCCTGTCCGCAGGAGGTCAACCGATGACGACGAGTGCGTGCAGGCAGGCCCTGGGGGCCTACGGCGAGAACGTCGCCGCCCGTCACCTGGCCGCGAAGGGCCTGGTGCTGCTGGACCGCAACTGGCGCTGCCCGGACGGCGAGATCGACCTGGTGCTCCGCGACGGCCCGGTCCTGGTGGTGTGCGAGGTGAAGACCCGCACCAGCCTGCTGTGCGGCACCCCCCATGAGGCGATCACGGACGCCAAGCTCGACCGGCTCCGCCGGCTGGGCCAGGCCTGGATGCTCGCCCACGAGGTGTTCGCGGAAGAGACCAGGGTCGACCTGGTCGCGGTGCTGCGGCCACCCAAGGGTCCGGCGATCGTCGACCACGTGCGCGGGGTGGGCTGATGCCGTTCGCGACGGCCCACACCGTGAGCCTGCACGGGGCGCTCGGGCACCTGATCGACGTGCAGGCCGACGTCTCGCCCGGCACGGTCGGCACCACGTTGATCGGCCGTCCGGACGTCTCGCTCAACGAGGCGCGTGATCGCTGTCGGATGGCCGTGATCAACAGCGGGCTCGAGTGGCCGATGACGCGGCGGGTCACCGTCCTGCTCGCCCCGGCCGATCTCACCAAGAGCGGCACGCACTTCGACCTCGCCATCGCCGTTTCCGTGCTGGCCGCCGCCGATCGAGTCCCCGGCGAACGCCCTGGCCGGCACCGCATTCGTGGGCGAGCTCACCCTGTCCGGCGGCCTGCGGTCGGTTCCCGGAGTCCTGCCGATGGTGCTGGCCGCGGCGCAGCGCGGCATCGCCCGGGTGTTCGTGCCCGAACCCCAGGCCAGGGAGGCGTCGATGGTGCCTGGGATGACCGTGTTCGGGATGCGCTCGCTCGGTCAGGTGGTGGCCGAGCTTCGCGGTGCGGAGGTGCCGGAGGCGCCGCCCGTCGCGCCGATGTCGGGGAGCAGGCTGCTCGCGTGGCGCGGTCAGGAGCGACTCGAGGAGCTGGACTTCCGCGACCTGTTCGGGATGGACGACGCCAAGTACGCCGTGGAGGTCGCTGCTGCCGGGGGTCATCCGGTGCTGTTGACGGGACCCAAGGGCGCCGGCAAGACCAGCCTCGCCGAGCGGGTCCCGACGATCCTGCCCGAGCTGATCCCTGAGGAGTCCCTCGAGCTGACCGCCATCCACTCCCTGGCAGGTGCGCTCGAGCCCGGTGACGGCATGCTCACGACTCCGCCGTACTCCGGTCCGCATCACGACGCCAGCAAGGCGAGCCTGATCGGCGGCGGCAGCGGGCAGGTCCGGCCGGGCGAGATCAGCCGTGCTCACTGCGGTGTGCTCTTCCTCGACGAGTTCCCGCTGTTCCGGAGCGATGTCATCGAGGCCCTGCGTCAGCCGCTGGAGAGCGGGGAGATCACGGTGGCGCGACGCGAGGAGTCGGTGACGCTGCCGGCCCGGTGCCTGCTGGTCCTGGCCTGCAATCCCTGCCCGTGCGGTGGCTACACCGATTCGGCAGCCACCAACCGGTGCCGCTGCAACGCGCAGCGGCTGCGCGACTACCAGGCGCGGATCACCGGCCCGATCGCCGACCGGATCGACATCACCCGTCAGGTCGAGCCGCTGAGTCGGTTGCGCGACCCGCTCGAGGAACCCGAGTCTTCCGCGCAGGTCCGCGCCCGAGTCGCTCGGATCCGGGATCGGCAACACCAGCGATACCGTCACGAGAGCTGGCGCCTCAATGGCCAGGCTCCGGGTGCCGCACTCCGAGACTCCTGGCCGTTGCGGCCGGCGGCGCAGCGCAACCTCGTGGAAGCCGTGTACGCCGGCCGGCTGAGCAGCCGGGGTGCGGTGCGCGTCCACCGGCTCGCCTGGACCATCGCCGACCTGCGGTCCGTGTGCTCCGGTAGCGACGTCACACCGGGCGTTGACGAGCTGGACACCGCTCTGCGGCTGCGGACCAAGCAACCTCTCCTGCTCGCCTCCATGGAACGACGTGCCGGATGACACACGTCGAGGAGCGGCTGGCGAGGGCGGCTTTGAGTCGGGTGTTCGAGCCCGGTGACTGGCGGGTCACCGAGATGGTCACCAGGTTCGGCGCGACCGGACTCCACGCCCGGCTCCGACGGGGCGACGGACTGTCGGGGATGTTCGCGGACGCGGCGGCACGGCTCGCCGCTTGCGATCCGGAGAGGGAGCTCGCCAACGCCGCGCGCCTCGGCATCCGATTCGTGACCCCCAGCGATCCGGAGTGGCCGCATCAGCTCGAGGACCTGGCCAGCGCCGAACCCTTGAACGACCGGGCCGGGGTCCCGATCGGCCTGTGGGCCAAGGGCCCGGTCCGGCTGGATGCGCTCTCCGCATCGGTGGCGGTAGTCGGCTCCCGGGCTGCCACGACGTACGGCGACCAGCTGGCGGCGGACATCGGCCGGACTCTGGCCGAGGCCGACCGCCCCGTGGTCTCGGGTGCGGCGTTCGGGATCGATCGCGCTGCACACCGAGGCGCGCTCGCCGGTGGCGGGCCCACGATCGCGGTCCTGGCCTGCGGCGTCGACCGCGCCTATCCCAAGGCCCACGCGTCGCTTCTCGATCACCTCGCGGAGTTCGGTGCGGTGGTCTCTGAGGCGCCACTCGGCTGCGCACCCCAGCGGATCAGGTTCCTTGCGCGCAATCGACTGATCGCTGCCCTCACCGGAGGCACCGTGGTCGTCGAGGCGGCCGTCCGCAGCGGCGCCCTCAACACGGCCAACTGGGCCAATCGGCTGAACCGGCCGGTGATGGGGGTGCCGGGACCGGTCACCAGCGCTCCTTCGGGCGGGGTGCACCAGCTCATCCGCACCGGCAGGGCCGAGCTGGTGACCAACGGGCAGGAAGTGCTGGAGCTGGTGGGCGCGGTGGGAGAGCACCTGTTGGAGGAGCCGCGCGGCCCGGTCAAGCCTCGCGATGCCCTCTCGCTCAAGCAGCAGCAGGTGCTCGATGCGGTGCCGGTCGCTACCGGCGCCACCGAGGCGTCGATCGCGCGGGTTGCCGGGTTGGCACTTCCCGAGGTCACCAGGGCACTCGGCCACCTGCACGCCGCGAACCTGGTCGAGCAGGACGAGGGTGGCTGGCGGCTCGCCGCGCTGGCTCACGCATGAGCGGGCGCCCGCTTCCTAGACTTCCTGCGTGAGCGACGAGGTGGCCGGCGAGCCCCTCCCGGAGGGCCTGGCCCGGGTGCTGGGGGAGTACGAGCGTCACCTCCGCTCCGAGCGCGACCTGGCCTCGCACACGGTCACTGCCTACACGGCCGACATCGCCGGGCTCTTCGAGCACGCGGTCAGGCTCGGGATCACCGAGGCCGCCGACCTCGACCTGCGCACGCTGCGGAGCTGGCTGGCCAAGCAGCAGAGCCTGGGTCGGTCCCGGACCACCCTGGCGCGGCGGGCGACGGCCGCACGGGTGTTCACCGGCTGGTTGGCGCGCACCGGTCGCGCCCCCACGGATGCCGGCGCCTCCCTCGGCTCGCCCAAGCCGCACCGGACCCTGCCCGCCGTGCTCCGGGCCGACGAGGCCCGGGCTCTCATCGACGCCGCCACCGCGCTCGCCGATGACGGCAGCCCGGTCGGGCTGCGGGACGTCGCGATGCTCGAGGTGCTCTACGCCACCGGGATCCGGGTGGGGGAGCTGGTCGGACTCGACGTCGACGACATCGATCGCGACCGCAACGTGCTGAGGGTGTTCGGCAAGGGCCGCAAGGAGCGCTCCGTGCCGTTCGGACGGCCGGCTGCGCACGCACTGGACTTCTGGCTTCGCCACGGACGACCCGCCCTCGCGGTGGAGGGAGCGGGAGCCGCGTTGTTCCTCGGCGTGCGGGGACGGCGGATCGACCAGCGCGCGGTCCGTCGACTCGTGCACCAGCGGCTGGCGGACGTGCCGGGTGCGCCGGACATGGGCCCGCACGGCCTGCGGCACACGGCGGCCACCCACCTTCTAGAGGGTGGTGCCGACCTGCGCTCGGTGCAGGAGCTGCTGGGCCACGCGTCGTTGGCCACCACCCAGCGCTACACCCACGTCACCACCGAACGGCTGCGGAGGGCGTACCAGCAAGCGCATCCACGGGCCTGATCCACCCGGCATAGGGGAGCCCGCTCACCGTGGACGGGGCCGCGGCCGGGGCGTCCCGCCACAGGGGCAGCAGCCGCACCGGGCCCACCCCGACCAGCCGCAGGGGGTCGAGGTAGGTCTCACCACGAATCCAGCCCCAGTGCAGGCAGGCACGCGGGAAGCAGTGCGATCCCGGCACCTGGAGGGCCCCGATCCGGTCTCCGGCGGCCAGCACGTCGCCGATCGAGACCGAAGCTGCGACCGGCTCGTACGTCGTCCGGGTCTCCCCGTGGTCCACCACCACGACGCCACGCCCGGCGAGCGGCCCGGCGTAGGTCACCGTGCCCGGCAGTGAGGTGCGCACCGGCTGCCCCGGCGCGCCGGCGAGGTCCACGCCCCGGTGACCGGCGCCGTAGGGGGAGTCCGGTGGGTCGAATCCCTCGACCACCTCCGGCTCCGGGACGAGTGGCCACACGCCGACCGGGTCGGTGTCGGTGGAATCCGCGGGGCCGTCGAGCCCCGCCGCCGGCGCGGAGAGCGCCAGCAGCAGGCCCAGGACGACGGCGACGGCCCCGCGGAGCAGGGGGTGGTGGGGATGGCGCATGGTCCGACTCTGAGGCGTCCGGCCGACGTCCGGCCGCTCTCCATGCCGTCCCTGTGGACAGTCCGCCCCGGAGAGCGGGCTGTGGAGAGTTTCTGGCCTGCGCCTGCGGGAATTAGCGGCGCACCCCGGCCCTCGACTACGCTGGGCCCATCACTCCTCGGAGTGAAATACGCACGTCTGCAGACCACGACGGGGTTGCCTTCTCGGACCCCGGCCGCCCGTGGGTGACGAGCCTCGGTCCCGACGCGAGTCGGGTCGGCCAGCACGCAGACGTCAGGGCAGGCGACAACCCGTCGTCCGCAACGAACTGAAAACGACCGGACCCGGTGCCGGTGCGTCCTCGCTGCGAGAGCAGTGGAGCAAGGGCGCACGCACGGCAGCGGCTCCACACAGGAGAAGAAACACACCATGGCAGTTGTGACCATGCGCCAGCTCCTCGAGAGCGGCGTCCACTTCGGACACCAGACCCGTCGCTGGAACCCGAAGATGAAGCGCTTCATCATGACCGAGCGCAACGGCATCTACATCATCGACCTGCAGCAGTCGCTGGCCTACATCGACCGGTGCTACGCGTTCATCAAGGAGACCGTCGCCAAGGGCGGCACCGTGATGTTCGTCGGCACCAAGAAGCAGGCCCAGGAGGCGATCGCCGAGCAGGCGACGCGCGTCGGCATGCCCTACGTCAACCAGCGTTGGCTGGGCGGCATGCTCACCAACTTCCAGACCGTGCACCAGCGGATCAACCGCCTCAAGGAGCTCGACGAGGTCGACTTCGACAACGTTGCCGGCTCGGGGCGCACCAAGAAGGAGCTCCTGCAGATGAAGCGGGAGCGCGACAAGCTGGACAAGACCCTGGGCGGCATCCGGGAGATGACCCGTACCCCCGCCGCGGTGTGGGTGGTCGACACCAAGAAGGAGCACCTGGCGGTCGAGGAGGCCCGCAAGCTGCGGATCCCGATCATCGGCATCCTCGACACCAACTGCGACCCCGACGAGGTCGACTTCCCGATCCCGGGCAACGACGACGCGATCCGCGCCGTCGGCCTGCTCACCCGGGTCGTGGCCGACGCCGTGGCCGAGGGCCTGATCGCCCGCTCCGGCGCGAAGTCCGGCGAGGGCGAGGCCGCCCAGCCGGGTGCCGAGGAGCCGCTCGCCGAGTGGGAGCGCGAGCTCCTGGGTGGCGAGGACACCCCCGCCGCCGAGGCGACCGCTGCCGCACCGGAGGCCGCCGAGGCCCCCGTCGCCGCCGAGGCCCCGGTCGTCGAGGAGGCTCCTGCTGCTGAGGAGGCCCCGGTCGTCGAGGAGGCTCCGCTCGAGGAGCCCCGGTCGTCGAGGAGGCTCCTGCTGCTGAGGAAGCTCCGGTCGTCGAGGAGGCTCCTGCTGAGGAGGCTCCCGTGCTGAGGAGACCCCGGCCGTGGAGGCCGAGACCCCGGCCGCGGAGCCCGAGGCGACCGCCCCCGAGGCCGAGGCTCCCGCCGAGGACGCCAAGTCCGACGCCTGAACCACTTCTCCAGCGATACCCCAGAGATACGAGGAAAGAGACCCATGGCATTCACTGCCGCCGACGTCAAGAAGCTCCGGGAGATGACCGGCGCCGGAATGATGGACTGCAAGAAGGCGCTGGATGAGGCTGACGGCGACTTCGACAAGGCCGTCGAGATCCTCCGGATCAAGAGCGGCAAGAAGATGGCGGAGCGCGCTGCCGAGCGCGAGGCGTCCTCCGGGCTGGTCGCGCACGCCCCCGGCGTGCTGCTCGAGCTGAAGAGCGAGACCGACTTCGTCGCCAAGAACGCCGACTTCATCGCCACGGCGCAGAAGATCGCCGATGCCGCGTCGGAGGCCAAGCCCGCCGACGTGGCGGCGCTGAAGGCTGTGCCGCTCGATGACCAGACCGTCGGCGACGTCGTCGACGGCCTGGCCGTCAGCATCGGCGAGAAGATCGAGCTGGGCCAGTACGCCCACTTCGACGGCTCGGTGGTCGCCTACATGCACAAGCGTGCCGCGGACCTGCCGCCGGCCGTCGGCGTGCTCGTCGAGTACGACGGTGACGCCGACGCCGCTCGCGGGGCCGCCATGCAGATCGCCGCGATGCGCCCGCAGTACCTCACCCGTGACGACGTCCCCGCCGACATCGTCGCCAAGGAGCGCGAGATCGCCGAGGCGACCTCGCGCGAGGAGGGCAAGCCCGAGCAGGCGATCGCGAAGATCACCGAGGGCCGGCTCAACGGCTTCTTCAAGGACGTCGTGCTGCTGGACCAGCCGTCGGTCACGGAGAACAAGAAGTCGGTGAAGGCGGTGCTCGACGAGGCCGGCACGACCCTGAAGCGGTTCGCCCGTTTCGAGGTCGGCGCCTGACCAAGTAGGTTCTAGCCAGCCAGACATCAGAGGAGGCCGGTTCGATGAGACGACACGCACTCATCGGACCGGCCTTCGTCATACCCGCCCGATGGGAGCCCGTGTGACCGGCTACAAGCGAGTCCTGCTCAAGCTGTCCGGCGAGGTGTTCGGTGGCGGCAGGGTCGGGGTCGACCCCGACGTGGTCCAGACGATCGCCCGGGAGATCGCGGCGGTCGCCAAGGCCGGCGTCCAGATCGCCGTCGTCACCGGCGGCGGCAACTTCTTCCGCGGCGCCGAGCTGCAGCAGCGCGGCATGGACCGCGTCCGCGCCGACTACATGGGCATGCTGGGCATCGTGATGAACTGCCTGGCGCTCCAGGACTTCCTGGAGAAGCTCGGCGTCGAGACCCGGGTGCAGACCGCGATCACGATGGGCCAGGTCGCCGAGCCCTACATCCCGCGCCGCGCCATCCGGCACATGGAGAAGGGCCGCGTGGTGATCTTCGGCGCCGGCATGGGAATGCCGTTCTTCTCCACCGACACGGTCGCCGCGCAGCGGGCGCTCGAGACCAAGTGCGAGGCCGTGCTGATGGCCAAGAGCGGCGTCGACGGCGTCTACACCGACGACCCGCGGACCAACCCGAACGCCGTGAAGCTCGACGAGGTCACCTTCGCCGACGCGCTCCAGGACGGGCTCCGGGTGGCCGATGCGACCGCGTTCGCCCTGTGCATGGAGAACAAGATGCCGATGATCGTGTTCGGCATGGAGCCGGAGGGCAACATCCTCCGCGCGGTGCAGGGTGAGAGGATCGGCACGCTGGTCAGCGCGGGCTGACCCGCACCGGTCGACAACCAAAGGACAGCGATGATCAACGACATCCTCCGCGAGGCCGACGGCAAGATGGACAAGTCGGTCGAGGCGACCCGTGAGGAGTTCGCCGCGATCCGGGCCGGCCGCGCACACCCGAGCATGTTCAACAAGATCCTGGTGGACTACTACGGCACGCCGACCCCGTTGCAGCAGCTGGCGTCGTTCACGGCACCCGAGGCGCGGATCATCATCGTGTCTCCCTACGACATGGGCGCGATGGCCAACATCGAGAAGGCGATCCGCGACTCCGACCTCGGGGTCAACCCGGCCAACGACGGCAAGGTGCTGCGCTGCGTCTTCCCGGACCTCTCCGAGGAGCGGCGCAAGGAGTACATCAAGGTCGCCAAGGCCAAGGCCGAGGACGGCCGGGTCGCGGTCCGCAACCTGCGGCGTACCGCCAAGCAGCACCTGGAGAAGCTCGAGAAGGACGGCGAGGTCGGCAAGGACGACGTCACCGGCGCCGAGAAGCGGCTCGACTCGCTCACCAAGAAGCACACCGACGCCATCGACGAGATGCTGAAGAACAAGGAATCCGAGCTGCTCGAGGTCTGAGCGCCTCCCGCGACTTCAGCCGATGACCGACACCTCGCCTCCTGCCCCCGCGCCCAACAAGGACCACGGCCGTGCCGGTCGCGACCTGAAGGCGGCGGTCGCCTCGGCCGTCGTCCTGCTCGGCGCGATCGCCGTCTCGCTGGCCTTCTGGAAGCCCGCGTTCATGTTCATCGTGGTGGCCGCCGTGGTCGTCGCGGTCTGGGAGCTGCGCCAGGGGCTGCTCGCCAAGGACATCGACATCCCGGAGCAGCCGCTGATGCTCGGCGGCGCGATCATGGTGGTCGTCGCGTACCTCTGGGGCGCCCCGGCCCTGGTCACCGCCACCGCCGTCTCCGCGCTGGTGACCATGCTGTGGCTCCTGCGTCGGGGGATCGACGGCTACGTGCGAACCTCCACCGCCTCGGTGTTCACGCTGGTCTACGTCCCGTTCCTGGGCTCGTTCGTGGCCCTGCTGCTCGCCGAGGGCGGCCGAGGTGGCGGCGGGATCGACAACGACGGGGTCGCCGGGATCCTCACCTTCATCCTGGTCACCATCGCCTCCGACATCGGCGGCTACGTCGCCGGCGTGCTGTTCGGCAAGCACCCGATGGCTCCGGTGATCTCGCCGAAGAAGTCCTGGGAGGGCTTCGGCGGCTCCCTGGTGTTCACGGTGGTCGCCGGCTGGGCGCTGGTCGTCTACCTCCTCGACGGCGACTGGTGGGTCGGCGTCTGCCTGGGGCTGATCGCGGCCGTGATGGCCACCCTCGGCGACCTGTGCGAGTCGGTGATGAAGCGCGACCTCGGCATCAAGGACATGAGCCAGGTGGTGCCGGGCCACGGCGGGCTGATGGACCGGCTCGACTCGCTGCTGGCCACCATCGCCCCGATCTGGCTGCTGCTGCACTACAGCGTGTTCTGACCGCGCCTACGAGCACCATGTGACCCGCACACCTACGATCGAGGCGATGAACACCGACGAGGGCCTGCGCGACCGGGACGAGAGTGCGCCCGCGGAGCCCGGCGGCGCCGACGCGGAGGCCCCCGAGGACGATGCGGGTGACGGGGACGGCCGCCCCGAGCCGAGCTGGTGGCACCGCGACCACCCGACGTTCACCGCCCTGACCGGCTTCTTCACCGGGCTGGTCGTCGTGATCGTCGTGCCCGGCGCCTTCGCGGCGATCCTCCGGGCGCTGTTCGACTACGACACGGCAGAGGACCTGTTCCCGTTCGTCCTGGTGATTCTGGCGGTGCCGATCGTCCTGATCGCCGTCCCGAGGACGCGCAGGTTCGGCAAGTACATGCTGCTCGGGATGCTCGCCACTGCTGCGGTCGTGATCGGCGTCGCCGCGCTGGTCGTCTGGATCCTGATCCTGACGGACGGCTGACGGTTATCGGTTAACGGTTGCCACGCTCCGGCTGGGAGACTGGCGGCCTGATGTCCGAGAGCAAGCCCCTGCCGCTGGTGTTCGACGAGCCGCGCGGCCGCCGGAAGCCGCCGCGCCACCTCGCCGACCTCGCTCCGGAGGAGCGCAAGGCACTGGCGGTCGAGCTCGGCCTGCCCGGCTTCCGGGCCAAGCAGCTCGCGACCCACTACTTCGCCCGGCTGGCCGACGACCCCGCCGAGATGACCGACCTCCCAGCGGTGCAGCGCGACCAGCTCGTGGCCGAGCTGCTGCCCTCCCTGATGACCGCCGCTGCGCACCCTGGAGGCCGACCGCGGCACCACCCGCAAGACCCTGTGGAAGCTGTTCGACGGGGCGCTCGTCGAGTCGGTGCTGATGCGCTATCCCGACCGGGTGACCATGTGCGTCTCCAGCCAGGCCGGCTGCGGGATGGCCTGCCCGTTCTGCGCCACCGGACAGGGTGGCCTGCAGCGCAACATGTCCACCGCCGAGATCGTCGAGCAGGTGGTCGCCGGCGCCCGGGCCCTGGCCCGCGGCGAGGTGCCCGGGGGAGCGGGCCGGGTCTCGAACGTGGTCTTCATGGGCATGGGCGAGCCGATGGCCAACTACAAGGCCGTCATCGGTGCCGTCCGTCGGCTCACCGACCCCGCACCCGACGGGCTCGGCATGTCCGCTCGCGGGATCACCGTCTCCACGGTCGGGCTGGTGCCCCGGATCCGGCAGCTCGCCGACGAGGGCATCCCGGTCACCCTCGCGCTCAGCCTGCACGCGCCCGACGACGAGCTGCGCAACGAGCTGGTCCCGATCAACACCAGGTTCTCGGTGGGCGAGACCGTCGAGGCCGCCTGGGACTACGCGCGCACGACCAAGCGGCGGGTGTCCATCGAGTACGCCATGATGCGCGGCATCAACGACCAGGCCTGGCGCGCCGACCTGCTCGCCGACGTCCTGACGTCGTACGGCGACTGGGGCTGGGTCCACGTGAACCTGATCCCGCTCAACCCGACCCCGGGCTCGAAGTGGACCGCCTCGGACCCCGCCGACGAGCGCGAGTTCGTGCGCCGGCTGGAGGCCCGCGGCGTTCCCACCACCGTCCGCGACACCCGGGGCCGCGAGATCGACGGCGCCTGCGGCCAGCTCGCCGCAGTGGAGTCATAGCAGCAGTGAGCTGGCAGGAGCGCGTCGAGGCGGCCAGCGCCTTCGTGTGGGTGCCGGAGACCGCCATCCGCGCGGAGACCCGCGAGTACCTGTTGGTCCGGTTCCCCGACTACTTCGAGCACCACCTGGTCCTCGCGGCTTTCCGGCCCGAGCGCGAGCCGGGGACGGTCGTCGACGACGTGCTCGCCCGGGCACGGGAGTTCGAGGAGCCGGAGCTGGTGTGGTGGGTGAAGCTGGGCGCGCCGCCAGGCATGGACGAGCTCGTCCAGGCCCGCGGCGGGGTCCTCGACGAGACCCTGGACGTGCTGGCGCTGGACCTGGCGCCCGGCCTCCCGGATCTCGGCGAGCACTCGGCCACGCTGCGCTGGACCACCGACGAGGAGACCCTGCGGCACGCCTACCAGGTGCTGAAGGTCGTCTTCGGCGGAGACGTCCCGCACGACCAGCGGCTGAGGGTCGAGAGCGAGCAGGTCCGGCGCGACGTCGAGGACGGGGCGCGGTGGCGGGGTCGTCGCGTACCTGGATGACGAGCCCGTCGGCACCGGCGGCATCACCATCACCGACGCCGTGGGCAGGTTGTGGAGCGGCTCGGTGCTCCGGGAGCACCGCGGCCGGGGCGTCTACCGCGCCCTGCTCGCCGCCCGCCTCGAGTACGCCGTGCGCCACGGCGCCACGATGGCGCTGGTCAAGGGCCGGGTGGAGACCTCGGGACCGATCCTGCGCCGCGTGGGCTTCGCCGTGCACGGGCAGGAGCGGTCCTACCGGGTGCCTCTCTGAGTGCTGCCGATCAGCTCGGCTTCGCCACCAGCAGCTCGACGTTGCGGTCGGCCAGCTGACCGCGGCCGGAGTCTGTGCGGTTCTGCGGGTCGTTGGCCGCCAGCTCTCGGCCGAGGGAGGCCAGGCGCACGGTGTCGGACGTGCTGCCGCCGTACGCCGCTGGGCCGGCGTGGTCGACCATCGTCGCAAAGATCGACAGGGTGCCGTCCTGGTTGTCGGCGATCTCGATCAGTCGCGACTGCTGCGGCCAGTCGATGTGGGAGGCGGTGTTGATCTCCCAGAGCCCGCCGCCCTCGGGGCGGGTGTGGGCGAGCACTGTGTTCTTGTGAGTGTGGCCGTTGATCCAGGCCACGACCTCCTTGTGGCTCAGCAACCGCTCCAGCACGCCGTGCGCCGTTGACCCGGGTCTCCACGACGCCGCCGGTACCGATCAGGGTGTTCTTCATCGTCCAGGACGTGTGGTGGCTGAAGACCATCACGATCTTGCCCACCGACTGGTTCAGCACCTGCTCGAGCCACGCGAACTGGGCGTTGTCGATGGAACCGTCGGAGTAGCCGTTGGGGTTGACGGTGTCCATCACGATGAACCGGCAGTCGCCTTGGTCGAAGAAGTAGTGCGCCGTGCCCTTGGAGCGGTTCTCGGCGGTGAAACCGTGACCGAACGGTGCGCCGCCCGCCGCGAAGTGCTGCTCTACGACCTGCTTGCGGGTGAGCAGCCGCCGGTTGACGTCGGGGGATACCGCTCGTACGGCGGGGGTCAGGGCCAGCGACTGGAGTAGCCGGGCCAGGTCGCCGGACTGGAGGCTGTTCAGCAGCTCGGCGGGGGAGAGGCTCGCGGGCAGCGAGTTCAGCTTCAGGGCGCCGGTGGAGACCAGGCTGAGCTGGAGCAGCTGAGGGAAGTTGCCCTGCACGAGGCCGTCATGGTTGCCGAACGCGGAGTACCACGGCATGTTCAGGCCCTCGGCCTCGAACGGGCGTCGCGCGGCGTCGAGCAGGCCGGGTACCACGGGGAAGCCGTACTGCTTGCGGTAGATGTCGTCGACCTTGTTCGCCGGGGTGCCGTGCGGGTGCCAGTAGCCGGGGTCGTAGTAGGCGCTGGTTCCGTCGGCGACGCCCTCGAACTTCAGCAGGCTGCCGGAGTCGACCCGCACCGCACCGCCGTTGAGGATCCCGATGTTCCAGTTGATCTCGTTGAACTGGGAGTTGTCGGAGTTGTCGCCGGTCTGGATGGCCAGCGCCAGCGGCGCCCCGGTAACCGGGCCGGTGCCGATGCCGTTGATCTGGCGCACCATGGCGTCGGCGATCTGCCCGGAGAGCATTTCGTGGGCCCGGTAGGCCGAGCTGAACAGCGTCGGCGGGAGCGGCGAGGGGTCGTCGAGCCGGTCGGTGAACTCCAGCCGCAGCGGGGACTGCGCATCGACGATGTGTACGTCGCTCAGCTGCGCGAATGCGATCACGGGCGTCCGGGCCGCAGACCGACCAGCGCCGGCCTGGGCGCCGAGGTCGGTGCGTACGAGGTGCGCCTCGCCGGGTGCAGCGACGAGCGGTCGGTAGCCACCGGCTCCGGCGGCGCCCCTGGCCAGTGTGGCCGCGAGGGTGGCTGGCCCGACCGGAGCCGCCGCGGCACCGGCGGCGGAGGCCGGGGAGGGGACGCCGAGCGCCCCGGCGGCGGAGGCGCCACCCACTGCTGCGGCGCCGGTGCGGAGGAGGTTGCGTCGGGTGAGCTTCACGCTCCACCAACGACTCGGGGTGAGGTCTGTCACGCCGGACCGGACAGCCAACGTTCACGTGGCTGACACGCCTCGTCGGGCGTTCGTTGCCGGAGCCGCCCTAGCGTCCGAGACATGACCGAGCAGCTGCGGG
Source organism: uncultured Actinomycetota bacterium (assembly GCA_963813615.1). Classification (GTDB taxonomy): domain Bacteria; phylum Actinomycetota; class Actinomycetes; order Propionibacteriales; family Nocardioidaceae; genus Nocardioides. The sequence continues at coordinate 427,027 of CAWFAE010000013.1, read as the reverse complement.
TGCTGGTGGTGGCGGAGTCCTTCCTTCCCCAGGTCAACGGGGTGACGAACTCGGTACGACGGGTGCTGGAGCACCTGGCTGCCGAGGGTCACCAGGCGGAGCTGATCGCCCCGACCGGGCCGCCGTCGTACGCCGGGTTCCCGGTCACGCACGCACGCGGCGCGCACCTGCCCTTCTACCCGGACTTCCGGGTCGGGTTCGAGACCCGTCGCCGGCTCCGGGCGGTGATGCGCCGGTTCCGGCCGGACGTCGTCCACATCGCCTCGCCGGCCACGCTGGGCCACCAGGCGGCCAGGGCGGCGGCCGAGCTCGGCATCCCCACGGTGGCGGTCTACCAGACCGACCTGGTCGGCTTCGCGGCCCGCTACGACGTGCCGGGCGGGGTCCGGGCGATGGCCGCGCTGACCCGGCGGATCCACTTCGCGGTGGACCGGACGCTGGCACCGTCCTCGGCAAGCCTGCGTCAGCTCGCCGACCTGGGCGTCGGCAACACCGCGCTCTGGCCGCGCGGGGTCGACCTGCAGGCGTTCCATCCCGTGCACCGCAGCGGCGAGCTGCGCCGGCGGATCGCCCCCGACGGACGCCTCCTCGTCGGGTACGTCGGCCGGCTCGCGCCCGAGAAGGAGCTCGAGCTGCTCGCCCGGCTCGCGGACGACCCCCGTTACGCACTGGTGGTCGTCGGTGGCGGCCCCGAGGAGCAGCGGCTACGGGCGCTGCTCCCGGGGGCGTCCTTCCTCGGTGTGCTCCACGGTGAGGAGCTCGGCGCCGCCTATGCGTCGCTCGACGTGTTCGTGCACACCGGGCGCTACGAGACCTACTGCCAGTCGGCCCAGGAGGCCCTGGCCTCCGGCGTCCCAGTCGTCGCGCCGCGCTCGGGCGGCCCCGTCGACGTGGTGGCTGACGGGGTGGCCGGGTTCCTCTACGAGCCGGGTGACGCCGAGGACCTGGCGGCGTACGTCGACAAGCTCGCCTCTGACCCCCTGCTGCGCACCCGGATGGGGCTCGCGGCCCGACGCAGCGTCCGGGACCGGTCGTGGCCTGCGGTGAACACGGCCCTGGTCGAGCACTACCGCGAGGTGATCGCCCAGGTCACGACCCCGGACCTGCTGGCGGGCTGACCTTCAGGATCTCGGCGAACCTGGTGGCGAGCATCCGGCCGTCGGCGTCGCCCTCGCCCGACAGCGTCATCGGGCTGGGCCAGTGATCCCAGCCCTCGACGGAGAGCTCGGCGGTGCCGGCCGCCGGATCGACGTAGATCCAGTAGTCGAGGCACGGCGGCGGCCAGTGCTCCTCGCCGCCCCACTGCTCGACGATCCCGCTGTCCGGGTAGCGCTCGGCGAACCGTTGCGGTACGGCCTCCCAGAGCAACGACGTGCTCTGGCCGTCGTCGGCCTTGTAGTGCGCGCTCCCGTTCCACTCGAAGCCGCAGTCGGCGGCCTCGAAGACGGGGTCGCACCAGCGCCGCACGGCGTCCGCCCAGGCGTCGTCGAAGGTCATCGGCCGACCACCGCGACTGCCTCCTCGACAGTGTCGACGAGGTGGATGTAGTCCTCCATCACCCGGCCGCGCGCCAGGGACTGGAGCAGCGGCCAGGCAGGCAGGGTCTCGGTCCAGTACGTCGTGCCGACCAGCACCATCGGCGCCACCGAGGACTCGTCGGCGTAGTAGTTCTCACAGGCGTCCTGGAAGATCTCCTGGACGGTGCCGCCGGCGCCCTCGAGGAACACGATGCCCGCGTCGCACACCTCGAGCAGGACCGCCTCGCGCGCGGCGTTGCCGAAGTACTTCGCGATCGCGGTGGCGAACACGTTCGGCGGCTCGTGGCCGTAGTGCCAGGTGGGGATGCCGAGGCTGTCTGCTGGCTCGCTGACCCGCGCGCGGGCCTCGAGAGCCACGCGCGCCCACTTCGCGATCGACGGGCGGAACGACGGCACCGCGGCCAGGGACTCGATCGCTGCGTCCAGGTCGGCCGTCGGCCTTCCCGAAAGAGCTCCACCGAGGTTGGCCGCCTCCATCGCGCCGGGACCCCCACCGGTGGCGACCACGAACCGCCCGCCCAGCGCGTGGCCGAGCCGCGCGGCCTCGGCGTAGCTGGGGTCGCCGCGTCGGGCACCGTGCGCGCCCATCACCCCCACGAGCCGCCGGCCACGGATCCACTCGGTGAGCGCATGGTCGACGGAGTGGTCGTGCAGAGCCTGCGCGAGGGTGTCCTCCTGGTCGGGGCGTCGCTGCGACCAGGCGTAGGCCCGCGCGTCGAGCGAGCGGCGGTAGTCGGGATCGTCGTACAGCTCGTCCGGGGTGTAGAGGCGCGACCGGTAGACGTCGACCGGCGAGTCGCCGATCTCGGGCAGCACCAGGCCACCGGCGTCCTCGACCCGGGCGGCGTCGCCGGGCGCGAAGGTGCAGCCGAGGAAGGTGGCCCCACCGAGCCGGCGCTGGGTGAGCGCTTCGCTGCGCTCGGTGAGGTCGAGACGGTGCACCCGCCAGCCGCGCAGCGAGCTCGCGCCCGCGGCCATCCGGGCATCGAGGTCGGCCAAGGTCTGGACGTGGACAACCTGGCCGCGGGTGCGCTTCACGTGTCCTGCCGGCGGCCGGAGACCACCCACGCGACCAGCGACATCGGGTGAGCGCCCCCTGGACGCACCCGATCGAGGCGGGTCGTCGCCTCGGAGCGGATCCATTCCACCACCGCCGGGTCGAGCTGCTCCAGCACGCCCCGAAAGCTGAACGACCACTGCCAGTCCCACCACTGGTCGGCGTCGGCGAAGCGGATCTCGAGCTCCTCCCTCTGGGTCGTCAGGTCCGTGAACCCGGCCCCGGCGAGCAGCGCCTCGACCTCGGCCGGCGAGTCGAACGGACGCTGCAGCGCCTTCCGATCCACCCGGAGGTCGGCCAGGAGCTCGTCAGCCCACGCCCAGCGCGGGTCCTCGTCTCCCCAGGTGGAGACCGCGATCCGGCCACCGGTTCGCAGCACGCGGTGGAACTCGGCAGCGGCGCCCTCCGGGTCCGGCAGGAAGAACAGCAGGAACGCCGCAGTCACCACGTCGAACGACCCGCTCTCGAAAGCCAGGTCCTCCGCGTCCATCACTTCCAGTTGCACGTCGTCGACTCCGGCAGCACTCAGCGCGTCGCGCGCCCTGTCGAGCATGCCGGCGGAGACGTCGACGCCGGTCAGCCCGCCTGCCTGGCGGGCTGCGGCGAGCAGGACGGCCCCATGCCCGCACCCGACGTCGAGCAGGTCGGCGCCCGCTGGGAGGCCGGCCAGCTCGACCAGCCGCCGTGCGAAGTGCTCGTGGTAGGCGACGCCCACCCGGTCGTAGGTCGGCGCCGCGCGGTCGAAGACACCCGCCAACCAGCCCTTCTGGTCCACACGGCACGGTAGCCCAGCGCGGTCAGAACGCGTGCGCCATCAGGTCCCCGAACAGCTCGTGCTCGTCGGCGGCGGCCAGCCCCTTGGACCGGAACCAGGCGCAGATGTTGGTGCAGTCCCGCATCAGGAAGTCCATGCCTGCCGGGTTGCCGACCAGGTCGACGACCTGCGGGAGGTCGATCACCACCAGCCGCTCGCCCGCGGCCAGGATGTTGTACGCCGACAGGTCGCCGTGCACGAGGCCGTGCTGCACCATCGTGGCCAGCGCCTCCCGCAGCTGGTCGTAGTACGACGCCAGCAGGTCCGGCGCCGGACGGGTCTGGGCCAGCCGCGGCGCCGTCTCGCCGTCGACGGTGATCCACTCCATCAGGATCTCGGTGCCGTCGATCTGCACGGGGTAAGGCACCGGCAGGCCGATCGACCAGAGGCGGTTGAGCGCGCTCCACTCGGACACCGCCCACTCGCCCGCCGCGACCAGCCGGCCGAAGGTGCTCTTGCGCTTGAGCGCGCGCTCGTCGCGGGACCGCTTCATGCTGCGGCCCTCGGTGTAGGCGGCGGACCGGTGGAAGTTGCGGTGGTCGGTGCTGCGGTAGCGCTTGGCCGCCATCACGACACCCTCGTCGGGGGCGAGCGGGTCGCTGCGCTCCAGCAGGAAGACGTCGGCCTCCTTGCCGGTCTTGAGGATGCCGAGGTCGGTGTCGATGGCGCCCTGGGACGTCACGACCCAGGAGGGCCGCGGCTCAGGACCGCGGGACAGCGGCTCGACGTCGAGCCAGGTCGACCAGCGTTGGCCGTCGTCGAGGTCGTCGTACGCGTTGAACTCGAATACGAAGGACGGGTCAATCCCGTCGAGTGAAGAAGACATCGGGGTGAGTGCTCCAGAATGAGAGGGGGTGGTCTGCGGACAGGCCAACGACAGTCATGGTCATGTCACGCCCCTCTCGTCGAGCACCGGCGATCCCGATGGCTGGGTCAAGAGTGGCGGAGCCTTGCCCGGTCCCGCAACCCAATTAGCGGGGGTCCAGCAGCCGGCGGAGCTTTTCGGCGTCCCAGGAGCCGATGCCCGGGCGGTCCTGCAGGTAGGCGGCGGCCCGCTCGGCGTCCCAGCCGTGGCCGTCGACCAGCCCGCGACCCATGGTGGCGAGGTAGGCGGCCGCCGGCTCGTTGTGGTCGGCGGCGTGCATCGACTCCGGGGAGGTGAACGTCACGACCGGCTCGCCGTCCAGCTGGCCGACGACGTGCAGGGACTCGTACCTGCCGTCACCAATGACGGTGACGCCCTCGGCCAGCAGCTCGTCGAGCTCGTGGTCGATCCCGGGTTCCCGGTGCATCTCCTGCTCGAGCACGTCGGAGAGCTGTCCGAGGGTGAGGCGGTAGGCCATGCCGACGGACGAGCCCGGCCCGTTCGGGTCGTAGAACGCGATCCCACCGCCCCAGGTGGAGGAGTGCCACGCGAAGTAGACGCAGCCGGCGAGCTCCAGCGGTCGTACGTCGGTGGGCAGGGTCCGGTCCCGGGCGCCGGGATACGTCCTGGTGGCACCGGGCGGGCAGCCGCCGGTGAGGTAGCACGCCAGCCGCTCGGCGGACATGTTGCTGCCGTAGGCGGCGTACCAGACCTGCACGGTTCGATGAGACCACGACGACCACAACGGCGCCGTCCGGGGGTGCACCCGGACGGCGCCGCCGGCGCGGCCTGCTAGCAGACCGAGTCGGTGGGTCTGGGGTTCCGCAGCCCGAACAACGGCCGCAGCGCCAGTCCGCCCACTGTGCCGACGATGGCCGTCACCCCCCACAGCCAGCCGTGCAGGCTGAACGACGCGATGCCCCCGAAGTAGGCGCCGATGTTGCAGCCGAAGGCGATGCGCGCGCCGTACCCCATCAGGATCCCGCCGACGACCGCGCCGATCGCCAGCCGAAGCGGGATTCGGCGGTGCAGCGCCCAGGAGCCCGCGGCGGCCGACGCGATCGAGGGCTCCGACGATGATGCCGATGTCCATCACCGAGGTCTTCTCGGCGAGGAAGCCGGCCTGGTACTTCGCGAGGTTCTCCGGGTCCTGCCAGAACCCCCACGAGAGCACGTCGACCCCGATCGCATCGAGGATCTTCGACCCCCACATCGAGAACGCGAAGGTGACGCCCCACGCGCCGCCCGACACGAGCAGGGTGAGCGCGTTCAGGCCGGCCAGCAGCAGCGCCCCGACCCACAACGGCCAGGATCCGCGGAACGTCCGGGTCGCGCCGCGGGCGACCGGAGGCTCCTGCACGGGCGGTACGGTTCCGCGCCGGGCGAGCAGGTAGGTGACGCCGACGATCGCCGCCATCACGGCGATGCTGATCAGCCACGCGCCGAGGTAGCCGCCGCCGATGTCGGTCAGGGAGACCGGATCGTGGCTGGGCGCTTCCTCGGTCCACCAGGGGAAGTGCAGCGCGCCGACGACCGAGCCGACGATGAAGCCGGCGAGCGTCAGCACGATCGCGGTCTGGCCGGAGCCGATCGAGAACAGGGTGCCGGAGGCGCAGGAGCCGCCGAGCTGCATGCCGACCCCGAACAGGAACGAGCCGACGAACAGTCCGAACCCGATCGGCGCCAGCGTCGGCGCGGCGGGGCACGTCGCCGAACGAGGCCTGGGTGGCCAGGATCGGCGCGAACAGGGTGCACGCCACGGCGAGCATCAGCATGTGCGCGCGCAGCGCCTTCCCCTGGCGGACCGCGACCAGCTGCCGCCAGGCGGAGGTGAAGCCGAACCGGCTGTGGAACAGCACGAATCCGAGGGACAGGCCGATCAGGTAGAGCAGCCCCGGCGTCTGGCCGGACCGGGCGAAGATCAGGCCGGCGAGGACCAGCCCGATGCCGGCGCCGACCAGGACGACGTTGACCTGGGGCGGGGGTGCCGTCGCCGGCGGTGGTGCCGGCCGGGACAGGCGAGTGCGGATGGTTGAGGACATGGTGTTCCTTTCATTGCTGTGGAGGGCTAGCGGAAGGAGCCGATCGGGGTGACGGTGCCGCCGGGGAACCAGGCGACCTCGGTCTCGTGCCCGGCGTGGCCGGGCTGGGCGGGCAGATAGGCGGCGCGCGACGCTGCGTACAGCCGGACGTCGTCCGGGCTGTCGCCACGCGCGGCCGCCAGGCCGCGTAACCCGGAGGCAGTCGGGGCCTGGCCGGGCAGGTAGGTCGCCAGGGTCTGGCTGAACTCCCGGGCGGCGGCGTCCCGGATGTCGAAGTTCAGCGGCAGCACGGCTCCGGACGTCGATCGACGACGCCGGGGGACAGCAGCCACGGGGCCAGCCAGATGCCGTCGGAGCGGATGGGCTGACGGCGCAGCGGGAGTGAGCTGGCGGCAGCGAGCGTCGTCGCAGCGCTCCTCCCAGCCACTGACCACCAGCAGAGCGTTGCGCCGGCCGGGCGGGTCCTCGGCGTCGACCACGTCGAGCCCCGCTGCCTCCGCGGCCACGGCGGCGACGTCGTACGCCGCGGCGCCGCGGGCCGAGTCGTCCGCCCGGATCGCCAGCTGCCGAAGGCCGCGCCCTGCCAGCGTGTCCACCACTGACACGAGCGCCGCGCGGTCGGAGTCGTCGAGCCGCTCGGCGGGGCACGACGACGGAACGGCGCCCCCGGCCAGCACGGCTGCGGAGGCGGCCGCGACGCACTCCGGGCCGTCCGCGCCGGTCCATGCCGACGTGTCCGGCGTCTCCTCCCCGGTCTCCACCGCGAACGGCACCCGGTGCCGGGGCCCGTGCGTGACGAGCACCGTGCCGGTCCCGGCGGGGAGGTCGACCACCGCCCACAGCCCGTCGACGCCGGGACGCGGCCGGACCGGGATCATCCGGCCCGCCCGGTCGTCGTCGGACGTGCCGACCGAGAACCGCTTCACGTCAGGGCCGCCGGTGTGGTGATCACCGGCGACGTCGAGGCGAACCAGGTTCGGTCCGGGCCTGGACGGCGCCACCGTCACCGTGAACGTGACGTCGTCGTGCCGCAGCCGCTGGACGCTGGGTACGCCGGGACGGAGCTCCCCGCCGAGCACCTGCTGGCCGCCGTTGCGCCCGGCGAGATCCTCGGCCAGCGTCGGCCCGGGTGGCCCGCCGTCGGCGGTCCGGGTCGCGGCGTACCCGGCCCCTCCGATCAGGAGGAGCGCGAGCACGCCGGCCACCCAGAGCCTCCGAGTGGACGCCGCTATCGGATGTCTTCATCGGCGGTGACGAAGAGCATGGAGTGCGGCTTCGCCGGACCCCAGTCGCCGTGCGGCCAGGTCTCCCGGTCGAAGTCGAGGCACGCCTCGCCGGTGAACTCGTCCTGGAACTCCTCGTCGAGCGTGAGCGTCCCGTCCGTCGGCCTGGTCGACGATGCACAGCCGGTGGTCGCCGTTCAGCCCGGTCCGGGCGACGAAGTAGTTCGAGTACGCCAGGCGCTTCGCCTTGGTCGTCTCGTGGTAGTACCCGTCGTCGCCGAGCTCGAGGTTGTCGAGCGCACCCCAGTGCGGACCACCGCGGGCGGGCAGGGTGTCGATGACCGCGGGGCAGTCGCTCTCGGCCCCGCCGTCGGTGGTCTCCTCGACCGTGTCGATGTTGCAGCTGGGGTCCTCACCGGAGGCCAGCAGCTTCCGGATGTCCAGCACCAGGATGTACGGCGGGGAGCCGGGGTCGTTGCCGTTGGCGCCGCCGTCCCATCACAGCGTGGTAGAGGTACCTGTCGTCGAAGCTGGTCTGCAGCCAGCCGCCGTTGCTGCCGCCGCCGTACGGGTTGCTGGTCCGGGTCGTCACGGCGTTGGACGTGGTGAGGTCGAAGACCTCGCGCCACTCCGGCTTGTCGGCGGTGATGTCGGGGGTGTAGTAGATCGCGCCGCCCTGCATGGTCTGCGCGAACGCACCCTTGTGCTCGGGCAGGTTGGTGACCGTGGTCTCCATCGCGGCCCGCGGCTCCTCCTGGTGGGCGACCTTGCCCGTCGCGCGGACCGTCCGGCAGGAACGAGACCGCCTTCAGCTTCGGCTTGTCCGGGTCGGAGATGTCCCAGGTGCGGACCGTCGGCCGGCGCAGGTACGACGACGAGCGGAGGCACCGGGTTGAGGATGATGTTGCGCGGCTCGTTGTAGTCGCTGGTCACCAGCGTCTCGAGGTCCTCGCGGGCCTGGATGCCGTGCGGGTTGGCGCAGGTCGGCTGCGCTGAGCTGCGGGATGTTGTCGCACCGCTGCTCGGTCTCGCCCTTGGCCGGCGTCGCCGGGGCCTCGCCACAGCGTCTTGCCGTTCTCGTCGAGCCGGACGACCTCGCCGGGCGAGCCGGCGAAGCCGTTGCCGAGCCGGACGACGCCGTCGCTGTACTGTGCACGGCCCGGGCACGTCCGGGCCACCCATGTAGGTGCCGTAGGCGCTTGCCGTCCTTGGTCACCCAGTAGGCGTCCGGGACCGAGCCGCACAGCGTGTCGGTGGGCAGGTTGATCGCCTTGAGCGTCAGCTTGGGCAGCTCGGAGGTGTCGATGACGTAGGTGACGTCGGTGAACAGGCCGCCGGCGAAGATGTTGTGGCCCTTGTGCCACACGTACTGCATGTGGTGCGGCTCGTTCTCCACGAGCGGGCCGACGGTCGCGGTGTTGACGACCTTGCCGTACGTCGAGGAGCCCTTGGTCGCGTCGACGACGGCGAAGAAGTCGGGGCCGATCAGGTCCTTCTGGCCGATCTGGCTCCGGAGTGATCTCGGCGGGCAGGCTGGTCAGGTCGGAGCCGGTGCGGTCGAGGACGTTGTTGTCGCCCGCCCACACCACGAGGTACTCCCGGCGCAGGCCGTCGTCGGGCACCGTGCCGCCCGAGTCCTTGCCGCCGAGGCCCAGCTTCACCAGCGCGTCACCGAGGCCGAGCTCTCGCAGCAGGTCGGTCGGGATCAGCGAGGTGTCCAGGTTGTTGGTGAGGGAGTACTTCTTGCCCCCGGACAGGATCTTGGTCGTCTTTTCGAGGATGTCGCGCCCGAGCAGGTCGTCGAGCTGGCGTCTGGAGCTGGTCGAAGGCGCCGGACGAGGTGTCGACCGGCCCGCTGGCCGTCGTCCTCGGGTTCTCCGGTCTGGGCGAAGGTCCCCGTCTGGGCGGCCGCGAGGCTCGCCGACGAGCAGGGCTGCCGCGGCGAGCGCGGCAACGAGGCGCGGCCGGCGCGGGCTTCGGAGGGATGGCATGTGCAACGTCTCGTACCTCCCGAGAGGTGCGGCCCCATGAGCCACACAGGTGTGGATGTTTCGGTCTGAGCTGGTGCGTGTCCTGCGTCAACGGGCCAGGTGGCGCCTCCCGTCAGCCGGGTCGGGGGCCGTCACGCGGCCTCCTGGGTGGTCTGGATGGCCAGCTCGCGCACCCGGTCCCACGAGTCGTCGATGTGCACGACGTCGCGTCCCATCCGGTGCAGCAGGCTCGCGGCGATCCCGGCGCGGTAGCCGGACTGGCAGTGCACCCACAGCTCGCCGCTGGGGAGGGTCGGCCCGGCGATGTCGACGTCCTGCACCGGGACGTGCAGGGCACCGGGCAGGTGACCGCCCTCCCACTCGTGCGGTGGCGTACGTCGACGACGACCGGCTGGTCCTCGGCAGCGAGGAAGTCGGTCCAGTCGGCGCGCCGGTAGCTCGCCGTCGCCGTGTCGTCGGCGGTCAGCACCCGGGCGGTGACACCGTCGATCCCGATGTCGGCCAGGTCCTGCAGGGCCGGCTCGAGAAGCGTGGGCGAGTCCGTCAGCAGCAGGATCTCGTCGCCCCACGGCACCAGCCAGCCGACGTACGTCGCGAACTGCTTGCCGTACTCCACGCTCACCGTGCCGGGGACGTGCCCGCTGGCGTACGCGGAGCGGTCCCGCAGGTCCACCACCCACGCGCCGGCCAGCACGGCGTCGGTGACCTGCTCGGCCGTCGCGGGACGGGCGGGGCGGGCAGCTGCGCTGCCGGCGCCCTTCCGGTTGAGCGGGGCCATGTGGGCGTAGTGGGCGGGGACGGGGCCGAAGCCCTCGACCAGATCGGTCACGTAGGTCTCCCTGTCGGTGGTGAGGGCGGGGTGAGTGGCGAGCAGCTCGCCGATCGAGGGCGCCGTGCCGGAGGCGGTGGCGGTGCCGGCGGCGCAGAAGCTGCCGAAGCCGTGGGTGGGATGGACGACGGTGACCGGCGCGAGCTCGGCCTGCAGGCGGGCGCTGGTCCACTGGGCCTCGGCGAGCCGGCGGGCCAGCCGGGGGTCGACCAGGTCGGTGCGACCGACGGTGCCGTGGAGGAGGCTTCCGCCGGTGAACAGCGCGGGCGCACCGCTGGGGGAGTCGACCAGGAAGGACTGGTGGTGGCGGGTGTGACCCGGCGTGGCCAGCACCTCGACCTCCAGCGCGCCGTACCGGAGCACGTCGCCGTGGCGTACGCCCACCCGCTCGAACTCGACCGCCTCGTCGGCCGCGAGGAGGTAGTCGGCCCCGTGCCGGCGGGCCAGGCCGAGCGCGCCGCTCACGTAGTCGTTGTGCACGTGGGTGTCGGCGACCGCGACGATCTCGACCTCCTCCCGCTCGGCCGCCCGCTCGATCTCGCGCGTGCCGCGTGGCGGGTCGACCACCACGGCAGCCCGCCCGTCGTGGACGAGGTGACACCGGTTGCCCAGCGCCGGGACATCGATGGTCACGACCTTCATCGTTTGCGAGCCCTCTCTCTCAAAGAGTAGTAAGTCAATAGAGTTATAGCACAGAACGTCCAGAACTGGAGGGTTCGGCGGGACCGCGGCGTGTGACAGGCTGCGAGCGTGCAGCTCTTCCGGGCGATCCCGCGTCGCCTCGTCCCCGCCCTCGCGCTGGTCGTCGCGGCGTCGGTGGTCCCTGGCTCGAGTGCCCTGCCGGCGGCTCCGCTGGACGGCACCGCCGGGATCGGCGACCCCTACTTCCCGCTGGACGGCAACGGCGGCATCGACGTCCTGCACTACGACGTGCGCGACCGCTACGGCCTCGCCGACCGGCGGTTGTCGGGCCGGACGACGCTCACGGTCCGGGCGACCGAGCCGCTGACCAGCCTCAACCTCGACTTCCTGCTGCCGGTGCGCGAGGTGCGCATCGACGGCGCCCGGGTCGGGTTCACCGGGCCGAACGAGCACGAGCTGCAGATCACGCCGAAGGCCGAGATCCCCGCGGGACAGCGGTTCGACGGTCACGGTGCGGTACGCCGGCAAGCCCGGGGCGGTCGGCTGGGACGGCGAGCGGAACTGGCTCGCCTCGCGGCACGAGGTGGTCACCATGAACGAGCCGCACATGGCCGCGTGGTGGTTCCCCAGCAACGACCACCCACTCGACAAGGCGCGCTTCGACATCCGGATCACGACCGGGGCGGAGCGCGAGGTGATCTCCAACGGCCGCAGGGTGGGCCGGCGCGTCCAGGGCCGGCTGGCGACCACGCACTGGCGCAGCCGGTTCGCCGATGGCGACCTACCTGGCGTACTTCGCGGCCGGCGACTTCAACATCCGGCGCGGCAAGGCCGATGGCATCCCGTGGTTGGTCGCCGTGTCCCGCCGGCTCCCGCCGGGGGAGCGCAGCCGCCTCGATGCGCGCTGCTCCAGGCGTCCGGCCGGGTGACGGTGTGGCTGCAGAAGGAGCTCGGCGCCTACCCGTTCGGCTCCACCGGTGGCCTGGCCACGTCGCTCGATCCGGGCTTCGCGCTCGAGAACCAGACCCGGCCCACCTACCCGTCGCTGACCAGCGACCACCGTTACCTCGTCGTGCACGAGCTGGCCCACCAGTGGTTCGGCGACTCGGTGTCGGTGCACGGCTGGCGCGACATCTGGCTCAACGAGGGCTTCGCGACGTACATGGAGGCGAGGTACGAGGAGTCGCGCGGACGGAAGACCACCCGGGCCTGGTTGGCGGACGAGTACGACCGCTATCAGGACTCCCGCAGCTTCTGGAACGTGCCGGTCGACGATCCCGGCCCGCAGCGCATCTTCGGCCTCCCCGTCTACCAGCGCGGAGCGATGGCACTGGCCGCGCTCCGCAGCGTCATCGGCACCAGGGACTTCAGCCGGCTGCTGCGCACCTGGGTCGCCGACCACCGCAACGGCAACGCCACTACCGACGACTTCACGACGCTCGCGGAGCAGGTGAGCGGCGAGCAGCTCGACGAGTTCTTCGAGGCGTGGTTGCGCGCCGATGAGCCTCCCGCGCGAACCGAGGCGAACGGACTGGACTAGACCACCGAAAAGTGGGTACCGCCCGCCTCATGAGCCTCGGGAAGGACGAGCGGTCTCGCGCGCGCGGAGTGCCGCACACGGACAAGCCGAAGATGATCGCAGCAGGGATATTGCTGCTGATCCCGATCGTGGCCTTGATGGCAGTGCCGAGCTATTCGAAGACCGATCCGGAGCTCTTCGGGTTCCCGTTCTTCTTCTGGTACCAGTTCCTCTGGGTGTTCCTCTGCTCGGCGATGACCTGGGGGGCCTACCTGCTCACCCTGTCGGCTCGCCGTGGCAACCGGGACGACGGTGACGAGGACCGGCGATGACCGCCCAGCTGGTGCCGCTGGCCTCCGACGTCAACACCGTCGCCCTCGTCGTCCTGACCGCGCTGTTCCTGCTGGTCACGGTCCTCGGCTTCATGGCCACCCGGTTCCGCCGGGGAGACGGCCTCAACACCCTCGACGAGTGGGGCCTGGGAGGTCGCAAGTTCGGGACGTGGGTGACCTGGTTCCTGCTCGGCGGCGACCTCTACACGGCGTACACGTTCGTGGCGGTTCCGGCGGCGATGTTCGCGACCGGCGCGGTCGCAGGGTTCTTCGCGGTCCCCTACACGATCATCCTCTACCCGATCATCTTCTTCTTCATGGCCCGGTTCTGGTCGGTCAGCCACCGGCACGGGTTCGTCACCACGGCCGACTTCGTCCGGGGCCGGTACGACGCCCGCGGACTCTCCCTGGCGGTCGCGGTCACCGGGTTCATCGCGACGATGCCCTACATCGCGCTGCAGCTGGTCGGCATCCAGGCGGTGCTGGAGGTCGCGGGCATCGGTGGTGGCGACAACTGGCTCGCCAAGGACGCGCCACTGTTCATCGCGTTCGCGGTGCTCGCCGCCTTCACCTACTCCTCGGGCCTGCGGGCTCCCGCCGTGATCGCGTTCGTCAAGGACACGCTGATCTACCTGGTGATCATCGTGGCGATCATCTACCTGCCCGGCGAGGTCGGCGGCTGGGACGCGGTCTTCGGCGCGGCCGAGGACAAGATGGCCAGCACGAACGAGGCCACCGGCGCGCCCACGGGGTGCCTTCATCCCCGGGGACGGCCAGTTCTGGGCCTACGCCACCCTGGCGCTGGGTTCCGCGCTGGCCCTGTTCATGTACCCGCACTCGGTCACCGCGAGCCTGTCCTCGGGCAGCCGCAACACGATCCGCCGCAACGCGGCGCTCCTGCCGGCGTACTCCTTCGTGCTGGGGCTGCTCGCGCTGCTCGGGTGGGTGGCCATCGCGGCCGGCACCCAGCCGATCGGCGGGGACGGGGAGCCCAACCCGCAGCTGGTGATCCCGCAGCTCTTCGAGGACTTCTTCCCCGACTGGTTCGCCGGGGTGGCGTTCGCAGCCATCGCGATCGGTGCGCTGGTGCCCGCGGCGATCATGTCGATCGCTGCGGCGAACACCTTCACCCGCAACATCTACAAGGAGTGGCTGAAGAAGGACGCCACGCCCGAGCAGGAGGCCAAGGTCTCCAAGGTCACTTCGCTGCTGGTGAAGGCGGTCGCCCTGGTGTTCGTGCTGACGCTGGACAACCAGAACGCCATCAACTTCCAGCTGCTCGGCGGGATCTGGATCCTGCAGACGTTCCCCTCGATCGTCTTCAGCCTCTACACGAGGTGGTTCCACCGGTGGGCGCTGCTCGCGGGCTGGGCGGTCGGCATGGTCTACGGAACCATCGCCGCCTACCGCGTGATCAACCCGCTCACCGGCAAGCACTTCGGCGGCTCGCTGGCGGAGATCCCCGGTCTGGGCGACATGGGCTACATCGCGATGACCGCGTTCGCGCTCAACATCCTGGTCGCGGTCGTGCTGACGCTGGCGCTCAACGCGGTCAAGGTCTCCAACGGCACCGACTCCACCGCAGCCTGGTGACTACTACGCGGACTCCGACGACCCGCGGGTCCAGGCCGACCTGGAGAGCGAGGACGACCTCACCCGCGGTGAGCCGAGGGCGCCGCTAGGGGCGCACTGCGAGAATGGGGCGGTGACTCCCCGTGACGTGGTGGTGCTCGGCTCGACCGGGTCGATCGGCACCCAGGCCCTCGAGCTGGTGCGCGCCAACCCGGACCGGTTCCGGGTCGTCGGCCTGACCGCGGGCGGGTCCGACCCCGAGCTCTTCGAGCGGCAGGTGGCGGAGTTCGCTCCGGCGTACCACGGCCTGGGGGAGGAGGCGTCGACGGAGGCGGCCGCGCGGCCGTGCGACGTGGTGCTCAACGGCATCACCGGGGCGGTCGGGCTGCGTCCGACGCTGGCCGCGCTCGACGCCGGCACCACCCTCGCCCTGGCCAACAAGGAGTCGCTGATCATGGGCGGGCCGCTGGTCCTCGACCGCGCGAAGCCCGGCCAGATCGTGCCGGTCGACTCCGAGCACAGCGCCCTGGCCCAGTGCCTGCGCGGCGGCACGGCGGAGGAGGTACGCCGTCTCGTGCTGACCGCCAGCGGTGGTCCATTCCGGGGCCGGAGCCGCGACGAGCTCCGCGACGTCACAGTTGCTGAGGCGTTGGAACACCCGACCTGGAACATGGGCCCGGTCATCACCATCAACTCCGCGACTCTTGTCAACAAGGGGCTCGAAGTGATCGAGGCCAACCTGTTGTTCGGCATCCCGTTCGACCGCATCGACGTCGTCGTGCACCCGACGAGCGTGGTGCACTCCATGGTCGAGTTCGTCGACGGATCCACGCTGGTCCAGGCCAGCCCGCCGACCATGAAGATCCCCATCGCGCTCGGCCTCGCGTGGCCCGACCGCGTGCCCGACGCCGCGCCTCCGGTGGACTGGACCTCGGCGGAGACCTGGGAGTTCTTCCCGCTGGACGACGACGCGTTCCCGGCCGTGGCACTCGCCCGGACGGCGGGTGCGCGGGGCGGCACCGCCCCGGCGGTCTACAACGCGGCCAACGAGGTGTGTGTCGAGGCATTCCGCGAGGAGCGGCTCGCGTTCACCGAGATCGTCCCCACGATTGAGTACGTTGTCTCCACCCACGACGTACGCTCGTCAGACACGCTTACCGTCGACGACATCCTGGCCGCCGACGCCTGGGCCCGTGACGAAGCCCACCGCCTGATCCCCGGAGACGACCGATGACCACGTTCTACTACACGCTGGGCGTGGTCCTGTTCTTCGCGGCGATCCTGGCCTCCATCGGCCTGCACGAGCTCGGCCACATGATCCCGGCCAAGAAGTTCGGCGGGAAGGTCACGCAGTACTTCATCGGCTTCGGCCCCACCGTCTGGAGCAAGCAGGTCGGCGAGACCGAGTACGGCGTCAAGGCGGTCCCGCTCGGCGGCTACGTCAAGATCGTCGGCATGCTCCCGCCCGAGGCGGAGGAGCTCGTCGACTCCGTCGAGATCGACGAGCAGGGCCGCACGGGTGCAGCGGATCCGCAAGTCCAACACCGGCCTGTTCACCCAGCTCATCTCCGACGCCCGGGCGGCGGAGTGGGAGCTGGTCGGGCCCGACGACAACGACCGGCTGTTCTACAAGCTCCCGTGGTGGAAGAAGGTCATCGTGATGGCCGGCGGCCCCACGGTGAACATCCTGATCGCGTTCTTCATCTTCTGGGGCGTGTTCGCCACCTACGGCCAGAAGACCACGGAGCCGGAGCCGGGCCAGCCGGTGGTGGCGACGGTGTCGCAGTGCGTGCTGCCCTACAACGAGGAGGGCCGGGCCTGCACGGCCGACGACCCGCCGTCGCCCGCGGCCGAGGCCGGCCTGCTGCCCGGTGACCAGATCACCTCGTTCAACGGCGTCGCGGTCACCGGCTGGGACCAGCTGCGCGACGCTGATCCGCGACAACGCCGACGGTGAGGCGGTGGTCACCTACGAGCGCGACGGCCAGGAGCTCACCGGCACCACCAACACCACCGTCGAGTCCCGACCCGCCAGCGACACCGACGAGTCGTTGCGCCAGGTCGGCTTCCTGGGTGTCTCCCCGGAGACCCACGTGGTCACCGACGACCGGTGGCCCGATCTACACGCTCGACCAGATGGGCACGATGACCGTCGAGACGGCCGAGGCGCTGGTGCACCTGCCGGAGAAGGTCTGGGGCGTCGGGCAGGCGATCGTGGGCGTCGAGGAACGCGCCCAGGACAGCCCGGTCAGCATCGTCGGTGGCGGCCGGCTCGCGGGCGAGACCGTGAGCCACGACGAGTTCCCGGTCAAGGAGAAGGCCGTCTTCCTGCTGATGCTGATCGCGGGCTTCAACTTCTTCATCGGGATGTTCAACTTCATCCCGCTGCTGCCGCTCGACGGCGGCCACATCGCCAGCGCCCTGTGGGAGGCCGTACGCCGCGGGTTCGCCCGGGTGCGCGGCCTGCCGGACCCCGGCTACGTCGACGCCGCCAAGCTGCTCCCGGTCGCGTACGTCGTCGCCTCGGTCCTGCTGGTGATGGGCGTCGTGCTGATCGTCGGCGACCTCGTCGTACCCCTGCACATCGAGGGGTAGGCGCCGACTCGGTGGTAGGGCGGCGCGGCCCGTAACCTTGGGCGTCATGACCGCCATCAGCCTCGGCATGCCGGAGGCGCCGCCGCCGGTCCTCGCACCGCGACGCCCGACCCGCCAGATCAAGGTGGGCAAGGTCGGCGTCGGCAGCGAGTCGCCGATCTCGGTGCAGTCGATGACCACCACGCTCACCTCCGACGTCAACGCGACGCTGCAGCAGATCGCCGAGCTCACCGCGTCCGGCTGCGACATCGTCCGGGTGGCCTGCCCGAGCCAGGACGACGCCGAGGCGCTCCCGGAGATCGCGCAGCACTCGCAGATCCCGGTGATCGCCGACATCCACTTCCAGCCCAAGTACGTCTTCGCGGCCATCGACGCCGGCTGCGCGGCGGTCCGGGTCAACCCCGGCAACATCCGCAAGTTCGACGACCAGGTCAAGGAGATCGCGGCCGCGGCCAAGGACCGCGGCACCAGCATCCGGATCGGCGTCAACGCCGGCTCGCTCGACAAGCGCCTGCTGGAGAAGTACGGCAAGGCGACCCCCGAGGCGCTGGTGGAGTCGGCGGTGTGGGAGGCGGGCCTCTTCGAGGAGCACGACTTCCACGACTTCAAGATCTCGGTCAAGCACAACGACCCGGTGGTCATGGTGCGCGCCTACGAGATGCTCGCGGAGCGCGGCGACTGGCCGCTCCACCTCGGCGTCACCGAGGCGGGCCCGGCGTTCCAGGGCACCATCAAGTCGGCGGTGGCGTTCGGCCACCTGCTCAGCCGGGGGATCGGCGACACGATCCGGGTCTCGCTCTCCGCGCCTCCGGTCGAGGAGGTCAAGGTCGGCATCCAGATCCTGGAGTCGCTCAACCTCAAGCCGCGCCGCCTCGAGATCGTGTCCTGCCCCAGCTGCGGCCGGGCCCAGGTCGACGTCTACAAGCTCGCCGACGAGGTCACCGCGGGGCTCGACGGCCTCGAGGTCCCGCTGCGGGTGGCGGTCATGGGCTGCGTCGTCAACGGCCCCGGCGAGGCCCGCGAGGCCGACCTCGGCGTCGCCAGCGGCAACGGCAAGGGCCAGATCTTCGTCAAGGGCGAGGTGATCAAGACCGTGCCCGAGTCGCAGATCGTCGAGACCCTGATCGAGGAGGCGATGCGGATCGCCGAGGGCATGGAGTCCGTCGACGGTTCCGCCGCCGAGGTCACCGTCTCCTGACCCACGGTCAGCGGAACTCCTCGACGCCCCGCCCGCTCTGCTCGTCGATGCCGTGGCGGGCGATGTAGCCCCAGCAGTCGGGCCGGGACCCGTCCACGTCGGTGACGTCGTACTCGTCGGCGAGATCGCGTGACGTGAGCACCCGGCCGGCGAACCGATCGGGCGCCGGGTCGGCCGCCAGCGCGGCGAGACCCCGGGCGACGTACGTCGGGGACTCGGAGATCGCGAACCCGGGGGTCGCGTCGAGCGCGTCGCGCCAGGTCTCCTCGGTGACGCCGAAGTTGTCCAGCATGTTCTCCGAGCGGAGCCAGCCCGGCGTCACACCGACGACGGTGACGGGATGGTCGCGGAGCTCGTGGGTCAGCCCGATCACGATCCGCCCGACGTTGGCCTTGACCAGGTCGTAGTAGAAGCCGACACGCTCGCGGTACGCGGCGTTGAACTCGGCAGTCCCGTCGGTCACCTCGACGAGCAGGCCTCCGTCGTTCTCGAGCATCAGCGGGATCCCGAAGTGTGCGGTGATCAGATGCGTGTCGACGCCCATCCGCAGCATTCGCAGCCCGCCGGCGAGGTCGTGCTCCCAGAGCGGCTTGTCCCACTCCGCGTAGCGGTCGCCACCGAAGACGTCGTTGACGAGCACGTCGAGGCGGCCGTGGTCGCGGCGGATCCGCTCGACCAGGGAGCGGACGGCGTCCGGCGACTCGTGGTCGACGACCACGGCGGTGCCGGAGCCGCCCGCCGCGTCGGATCAGGTCGCCGGTCTCCTCGATGGTCTCCGACCGGCCGATCTCGGAGCGGCCTCGCTCCCGGCTGCTGCGTCCGGTCGCGTAGACGTGGGCGCCGGCGCGGCCCAGCTCGACGGCGAATGCCCGGCCGGCTCCGCGCGTGGCCCCGGCTACCAGAGCGACACGTCCCGAGAGTGGTGCGGTCATGAATCCGAGTTTCGCATCCTGTCTCAGAGAGATGCTTGACCGAAGTTGCTCTGACACGGCCAGGGCACGGCCTAGGCTTCCCGCGTGCCGACCACTCGCCACGGCGTGCGCCTGCTGGGCACGGCTGACCTGGACGCGTTCCTCGCGCTCACCGCGAAGGACCCGGTCGTCAACGTGTTCGCGGCCTACCGGGCCCGGACCACCAGCCTGGAGCCGCGCTGGCTGGGCGGCGAGGTCTGGGGTCGGTACGACGACGGCGAGCTGGTCGCCGCGTGCCACGTCGGCGCCAACCTGGTGCCCGTCGAGGCCGAGCCCGAGGACGCCCGCGCGTTCGCCGAGCGCGCCCTGACCCGGCACCGCAGCGTCTCCACGATCGTCGGCCCGCACGCGGCGGTGCGGCCGTTCTGGGACGAGGTGGCCGACTCGTGGGGACAGCCCGCGGGAGACCCGGTGGGAGCAGCCGCACCTGGTGATCGACGGACCCCCGCAGGTGGCGCCGGACCCGCAGGTGCGACGTACCGAGCGCCGGGACCTGTCCGTGCTCTACCCCGCGTGCGTGGCGATGTACACCGAGGAGGTGGGGGTGTCCCCGGAGGCCGGCGGCGGCGCCGACCTCTACCGGGCCCGGGTCACCCAGCTGATGAGCCGCGGCTGGTCGTTCGCCCGCTTCGAGCGCGGCGCACTGGTGTTCAAGGCCGAGGTCGCCTGCGCGACCCCGGACGCGGCGCAGGTCCAGGGGGTGTGGGTCCCGCCGGAGCGCCGCGGAGAGGGCCTGGCAGTGGCCGGCATGGCCGCGGTGGTCGAGCAGGTGCAGGCGACCATCGCCCCGTCCGTGTCGCTCTACGTCAACGCCTGGAACGAGCCGGCCCGCCGGGCCTACGAGCGAGTGGGGTTCCGGGAGACGACCAGGTTCTCGACCGTGATGTTCTGACACCGGGTCTGCTGGGGAGCGGGCTGCTGCGCTGGGGACATCAGTCGAGCAGGTCCGCGCCGCAGCGCCGCGGGATCGGCCACGGTCAGTGTCGGCCGCGGGGCAGCGCAGGTGCCCGAGCGGCAGATCGACCCGGACCCGGTCGACGAACCGGACGCACAGCCCTTGGTCGGCGTTGGTGGCGAAGGTGATCCCGCGGTCCGCGAGGGACAGGTGCGCCGGACCGGCCGTCTTGACGAACGCGTAGTCCCCTGACTCCTCGACATCCTCGACGTTGTCGACCGCCGTGCGCAGTCGCCAAGCCCGAAGCGGACCTGCAACTCGCCGTTCTCCACGTCGATCCCCGTGGTTCGTGGCGTGACCCCGAAGGGCAAGCCGGAGAGCCGGTATGCGGGCGTGAAGGCGAAGTCGTGGTGCGGCATCCGCCACGGTGCCCCGGGCGGCTCGAAAGCAAACGACGGGACGGCGCGCGGAACTGCCGCGCGCCCCACGGCAGGCGGGCCGTAGCCTTGCGCCCATGATTCTGCGGATGTCGAGCCTGTTCGTGCGGACCCTGCGTGAGGACCCCGCGGACGCCGAGGTGCCGAGCCACCGGCTGCTCGTGCGCGCGGGCTACATCCGGCGGGCCGCGCCCGGCATCTACACCTGGCTGCCGCTGGGGCTGCGGGTGCTGCGCAAGATCGAGACGATCATCCGCGACGAGATGGACGCCATCGGCGGCCAGGAGCTGTCCTTCCCGGCCCTGCTGCCCCACGAGCCGTACGAGGCGAGCAACCGCTGGACCGACTACGGCGACGGCATCTTCCGGCTCCAGGACCGCAAGGGGGCCGACTACCTCCTCGGCCCCACCCACGAGGAGATGTTCACGCTCGTGGTGAAGGACATGTACTCGTCGTACAAGGACCTGCCGCTGACGCTCTACCAGATCCAGACGAAGTACCGCGACGAGGCGCGCCCGCGGGCCGGGCTGCTGCGCGGCCGCGAGTTCGTGATGAAGGACTCCTACTCCTTCGACGTCGACGACGCCGGCCTCGACGCCAGCTACCAGAAGCACCGCGACGCCTACGTGCGGATCTTCGACCGGCTCGGGTTCGAGTACGTCATCGTGAAGGCCACGTCCGGCGCGATGGGCGGCTCGAAGTCGGAGGAGTTCCTCGCGAAGGCCGATGTCGGCGAGGACACCTACGTGCGCTGCACCAAGTGCGACTACGCCGCCAACGTCGAGGCGGTCCAGGTGCGCGCCCCCGCCCCGGTGCCGTACGACGACGCGCCGGCCGCGCACGCCGAGCAGACGCCGGACACGCCCACGATCGAGACGCTCGTCGACCACCTCAACGAGAAGTTCCCGCGCGACGATCGTCCCTGGGCGGCCGCCGACACCCTCAAGAACGTGCTGGTCGTCCTCAAGCACCCCGACGGCACCCGCGAGCCGATCGCGATCGGCCTACCCGGCGACCGTGAGGTCGACCAGAAGCGGCTCGAGGGACAGATGGAGCCGACCGAGGTCGAGCCCTTCGACGAGGCGGAGTTCAGGAAGTACCCCGCGCTGGCCAAGGGCTACATCGGGCCCGGCGTGCTGGGGGAGAACAACGCCACCGGGATCCGCTACGTCGTCGACCCCCGCGTCGTCGAGGGGACCCGCTGGGTGACCGGCGCCGACGTCGACGGCAGCCACGTCCTCGACCTGGTGGTCGGCCGCGACTTCACCCCTGACGGCACCATCGAGGCGGCCGACGTGCGCGACGGCGACTCCTGCCCGAACTGCGACGAAGGCACGCTCGAGTCGGCCCGCGGGATCGAGATGGGCCACATCTTCCAGCTCGGCCGCATGTACGCCGACGCCCTCGGCCTGCAGGTGCTCGACGAGCAGGGCAAGCTGGTCACCGTCACCATGGGCTCCTACGGCGTCGGCCCCTCCCGCGCCGTCGCCGCGATCGCCGAGGGCACGCTCGACGACCTCGGCCTGTGCTGGCCGCGCCACGTCGCGCCCGCCGACGTCCACCTCGTGGCCGCCGGCAAGGACGAGGCGATCTTCGCCGCGGCCGAGCGGATCGCCCACGAGCTCGACCGGGCCGGCGTCGAGGTCATCTACGACGACCGGACCGGCAAGGTCAGCCCGGGCGTGAAGTTCAAGGACGCCGA
Organism: uncultured Actinomycetota bacterium; assembly: GCA_963813615.1. Taxonomy (GTDB): domain Bacteria; phylum Actinomycetota; class Actinomycetes; order Propionibacteriales; family Nocardioidaceae; genus Nocardioides. Next base: position 404,805 of record CAWFAE010000013.1, on the reverse strand, counting down.
GCTGATCGGCGTACCCACGATCGTGGTGGTCGGCAGGGGCCTCGCGGACGGAGTGATCGAGGTCAAGGACCGGCGTACCGGCGAGCGCGAGGACGTGCACGCCGACCACGTGGTCGACCACCTGGTGCGCCTGGTCAGGACCTGAGCAGCCCGTCGACGAGGGCCACCAACGCCACCCGCACCTCGGCCGTGGCTGCCTCCGGGTCCTCGGCGCGCGCCGCGTAGAGCGCCGCCTCCTCGAGCGCGCCGATCAGCACGTGCGCGAGCGGGCGTACCGGCTGCGCGGCCAGCACGCCGGCGTCCATCAGCGACTGGACGGCCGCTTCGACCAGGCCCACGCCGTACCGCTGCCCGATCTCGCGCCATCGCTCCCAGCCGAGCGCCGCGGGCGCGTCGATCAGCACGATGCGGTGCACCTCGGGCTCGGCGCACACGGCCAGCCAGGCGTCGATGCCGTCGTGGAGGACCCGGGCCGGATCGCCGCCGTCCGCGAGCAGTCCGGCCGCGATCCCGTCGGAGATCTCCGCCTCGACCTGCTCGAACACCGCCGCGAACAGCTCCTCCTTGCCGGCGAACTGGTGGTAGAGCGCGCCGCGAGTGACCCCGGCCGCCCGGGCCACCTCGTCGGTGCCCACGGCGGCGTACCCCTTGCCGGCGAAGAGCGGGCGGGCGGCTGTGACCAACGCCGCACGGGTCGCGGCGGAGCGGTCGGCCTGGGTGCGCTTGCTTTTCATACACTCTGTCCGTAAGTTACGTACAACCTGTACGCAACACTATCGGAGTCGCGCCATGAGGACCACGGATACCACCAGAACGACGATCGACCTGCCGGCCGGCACCATCCACTACCGCGTCGCGGGTCCCGAGGACGGCCGGCCCGTCGTCTTCGTGCACGGGTTCCTGGTCGACGACACCCTGTGGGCCGATGTCCCGGAGCGGCTGGGCACGGCCGGGTTCCGCGCCTACGCGCCGACCTGGCCGCTCGCGTCGCACGTCACGCCGATGCGGCCGGACGCCGAGCTCAGCCCGCGGGCCGTCGCCCGGATCATCATCAGCTTCCTCGAGGCGCTCGACCTTCGCGACGTGGTCCTGGTCGGCAACGACACCGGGGGAGCGGTGTGCCAGTTCCTCCTCGACGAGGACGCCTCCCGGATCGGCCGCCTGGTGCTCACCAACTGCGACGCGTTCGACATCTTCCCGCCGTTCCCGTTCAACCTGCTCTTCCGGCTGGGTCGGCACCCGGTGGCCTCCCGGATCGCACTCCAGCCGATGCGCTGGTCCGCGATCGCCAACGGCCGGCTCGGCTTCGGTCCGCTGACGAAGCGACCGATGACGTCGGCGGAGACCCAGCGATGGCTGCGGCCCTCCCTCACCTCGGAGGGGGTACGCCGCGACACCGCCCGGTTCCTGAAGGGCTGGGTCGCCAAGGATCTCGCCGACGTCGCCACCCGGCTGCACCGGTTCGAGCGGCCGGTGCTGATCGCGTGGGCGCCGGAGGACCGCTTCTTCAAGATCCGGCTCGGTGAGCGGCTGGCCGAGACCTTCCCCGACGCCCGCCTGGTGCGGTTCCCGGACGCGCGCACGTTCGTCGCGCTCGACCAGCCCGAGCGGCTCGCGGCGGAAATCGCCTCGTTCGCGGGGTGAGCGGACGGCTACCCTCCGGGCCATGCCTGGAGTGGACGCCGTCATCTTCGACTGGGGCGGGACGCTGACCCGCTGGCACGACATCGACTTCCACGCGGAGTCGCTGGCGCTCGCGCAAGCGGTGGTCAACGCCGACCACGACGTCGAGGTGTCCCGGAAGCGGCTCCACGAGGCGGGCAACGCGATCTGGAGCCGCTCCCGCGACCATCAGCAGAGCGCCACCGTCGACGACCTGTTCTCCGAGGCGGGCCTCGACCACGATCCCGACCTGCTCGGTGCCTACTACGAGTTCTGGGAGCCGCACACCGGCACCGACCCCGAGGTGGGTCCGCTCTGGGAGGCGCTCCGGGCGGACGGGATCAAGGTGGGCGTGCTCTCGAACACGATCTGGCCGCGGGCCTTCCACGAGCAGATCTTCGAGCGCGACGGCGTGCTCGGCCTGATCGACGGCGACGTCTACACCTCCGAGATCCCCTGGACCAAGCCGTCCCCGAAGGCGTTCACCGCGGCGATGCAGGCCGTGGAGGTCGACGACCCCGCGCGCTGCGTGTACGTCGGCGACCGACTCTTCGACGACATCTGGGGCGCCCACAACGCCGGGCTGCGCGCCATCCACATCCCGCTGAGCCGGATCCCGGTCGAGCAGGTAGGACACACCGAGGGGGAGCCGGACGCGGTGGCGCACCGCCTGTCCGAGATCCGCGACATCGTCGCCGGCTGGGCCTGAGCGCGGCTCGTTTCACTTTCTGCGAATTTGTGCATCGCAGGAACGCGCAACCGGAAGATCGTGGCGCCACTCGGCGGCACCGCGGGGAAGAGTTGCGGCGTTGCCGCCGCACTCGGACGGTGGCCCGAACGGAGGGATGTTCCCCAGATGCACAAGATCGGACTGCGAGTTCTGGCCGTCACCACGGTCAGCGCCGCAACACTGGCCCTGAGCGCCGTCACGGCGACCGCCGCGACGACGGTCGGCACCGCCGGCTGGAGCACCGGCACGACCGTCGAGCAGGAGTGTCACGACGACGAGGCCGGTGCCGGCGCGCGCGGCGGCCGGGCCCTCGACCACCGGGGCATCAGCGCCAAGGAGCAGCGGACCATCGAGGCCCGCACCGACCGAATCCTGGACCGCCGCGGCATCTCCCCGCGCCAGGCAAAGAACGCATCGGCGACGGTCCCGGTCTACGTCCACGTCATGGCCGGGAAGTCCGGTCAGGGTGACGTCAGCGATGCACAGATCGCCGACCAGATCGACGTGCTGAATGCGACCTTCGCCGGCGCTGAGTCCGGCGAGGCGGCCAACACTGGCTTCTCGTTCTCCCTCGCCGGGACCGATCGGTTCTACAACGACACCTGGCACCGCGATGGCGCGAGCAGCAAGTACCGCAAGCAGACCCGGCAGGGCGGCGCCGACGCGCTGAACATCTGGCTGGTCGACTTCAACTACCTCGGCATCGCCACGTTCCCGTGGGACTACAGCCGCAGCTCGGGCATCGACGGCATCCGGGTGCACTACGCCTCGCTGCCCGGCGGTGACGCCACCAACTTCAACCTGGGGGAGACCGCCACCCACGAGGCCGGCCACTGGCTCGGGCTCTACCACACCTTCCAGGGCGGCTGCACGAGCACCAATGACGAGGTGAGCGACACCCCGGCCCAGGGCGGCCCGAGCAGCGGCTGCCCGGTCGGCGCCGACACCTGCTCGCTGCCGGGGCTGGACCCGATCCACAACTACATGGACTACAGCTACGACTCTTGCTACAACCAGTTCACGCCCGGTCAGAGCTCCCGGATGTCCCAGATGTGGACCGCCTACCGCGGCTGAGCTGACCGTCACCAGTCCGAGATCTGCATGTTTGTGCAATGCGAGTATGTGAGTCAGGCAAGTGATTTCATGCAGCCGGACGAACTTGCAGACTAGTCACCGAGGGGAAGCACTCGGGATCCCACCCCCGCTTCTCCCTCAGGCCTCTGTCCCAGGCCACTAGCGGTCCGCGTACTCGTCGCTTCCGGGGAGCGTCTCGGGGGTTCCCCGGAAGGCGAGTTCGCGGACCGCTGTCTGTATCAGCAGGTTCACCGCGAGCCGCCGCTCCGGGGACGGACTGCTCGCCACCAGGAACGCGTACGTCGAGGCGCAGGACCGCTCGATCTCCAGCGCCCGGGCGGTCACCGCGTCGGTGGAGTCCAGGTTCTTCGGCAGCTCGTAGACCGGCTCCGCGGCCACCGGCTCCTCGCCCAGGTCGGTCAGCGATCGCGACCAGCTGGTCCCGCCGGGCGCGGTGCGCCTCGTAGGCGTCGGTGATCGCGGCGTACAGGTCGGGCGTGCCGGACTGCGAGGTCTGGGCGCCCAGGGCGCCGTAGACGTAGATGGCGGCGTGCTCGCCGGCCAGGGTGGTCTGCAGGGCCTCGGCGTACGTCACGGGAGCACCGCCAGCTGCTGGGCGACCGCGGCAGCCATCGAGGCGAGCACCTTGGCGAGCGCACCGCTCTCGGCGCGGACCGCGGCGTCGGTCAGCTGCCGCTGAAGGGTCGTCTCGGCGGCCCGGACCTCGCGTGCGACCTGCTGGGAGCGATTCTCCAGATCCTTGCCGGCGTCGAGGACCGCGAGGTGCGCCTCGTGCAGGCGCTGCAGCGGGCGCAGGGATCGGCGGAGCTCCGGACTCTGCCTCCGCGCGGAGGACACCGCCGCCCATGCCGTCGCGATGTGCGCGCCCACCCGGTCGACGAGCTCGGCGTCGGCGTCCGCGGGAGGCGCCGACGGCTCGCCGCGCGGTGCCGTGCCCCACCGCGGGTCGTTGTCGCATCCGGTGACCGCGACCAGTCCCGCCAGCGCGCCGCCCAACGCCGTACGGCGGCTCGTGACGGCGATCGGCTGGGACACGCGGCGACCCTATCTCCGGGTCCTCGGGATGCATCGATCAGTCGCTATGGTGGAGATGCGCCACCACAACAGCACAAGGAGGTCGACACCGATGAGTGCCAGCCGGACGACGACCGCTGAGCGGATCGAGGCGGAGCTGGTCGACCCCCTTGCGGCCCAGGGCCTCGACGTCGAGTCCGTCGAGGTGACCCCCGCCGGCAAGCGACGCGTGCTCCGCGTGGCGGTGGACAAGGACGGCGGCGTGACGCTGGACGAGGTGGCAGCGGCGACCCGCGAGGTGAGCCGGGTGCTCGATGACTCCGACGTGATGGGCGAGCAGCCCTACACGCTCGAGGTCACCTCCCGCGGCGTGGACCGCCCGCTGACCCGGTCGCGGCACTGGCGCCGCAACCTCGACCGCCTGGTCAAGGTCACCCTCGACGACGGAGCGACTCTCCAGGGCCGGATCGTCTCGGCCTCCGACGACGCCGCATCCCTCGACGTCTCCGGCGCTCAGCGCGAGGTTCCCTACGCGCAGGTGAAGAAGGCGCTGGTGCAGGTCGAGTTCAACCGCAAGCAGAAGGACGGCGAGTGATGGACATCGACCTGAGCATCCTGCGGATGCTGGAACGCGAGAAGGAGATCTCGTTCGAGGTGCTCGTCGAGGCGATCGAGCAGGCCCTGCTGACGGCGTACCACAAGACGCCGGGGGCGCAGGAGCAGGCGCGGGTGGTGCTCGACCGCAAGTCGGGGCACGTCACCGTGCTCGCCTCCGAGATCGACGACGAGGGCGCGGTCGTGGGGGAGTACGACGACACGCCGGAGGGCTTCGGCCGGATCGCCGCCACCACCGCGAAGCAGATCATGCTGCAGCGGCTGAGGGACGCCGAGGACGACATCAAGTTCGGTGAGTTCTCCGGCAAGGAGGGCGACATCATCTCGGGGGTGATCCAGCAGGGTCGCAACCCCGACGACGTGATGGTCGACCTCGGCAAGCTCGAGGCCCTGCTCCCGGTCAGCGAGCGGGTGCCCGGTGAGGACTACCAGCACGGCACCCGGATCAAGTGCCTCGTGGTGTCGGTGCGGAAGGGCATGCGCGGGCCGCAGATCACCCTGTCGCGCTCGCACCCCAACCTGGTGAAGAAGCTGTTCGCCCTGGAGGTGCCCGAGATCGCCGACGGCACCGTCGAGATCTCGGCCATCGCCCGCGAGGCCGGTCACCGCACCAAGATCGCGGTGTGGACCGATGCCCAGGGCGTGAACGCCAAGGGTGCCTGCATCGGCCCGATGGGCCAGCGGGTGCGCAACGTGATGTCCGAGCTGCACGGCGAGAAGATCGACATCGTCGACTGGTCGGAGGACCCGCAGGAGCTGGTCGCGAACGCCCTCTCGCCGGCCCGCGTCAACAGCGTCGACATCGTCGACGAGGCCGCCAAGTCGGCCCGGGTCGTGGTCCCCGACTACCAGCTGTCGCTCGCCATCGGCAAGGAGGGCCAGAACGCCCGCCTGGCCGCCCGCCTCACCGGCTGGCGGATCGACATCCACAGCGACGAGGAAGCAGAGCCGCCCATCGCCTGATCGGCGGAGCGTCAGGCGTCCTGGTCCTGGATCGAGGCCACCCAGGCGGCGATCTCCGAGCGACGGCTCATGCCCAGCTTGGCCCGGATGTGCTCCAGGTGGGAGCCGGCCGTTCGCGCGGTGATCCGGAGCTCACCCGCGATCTCGCGGTTGGTCATCCCCTGCGCGACCAGGCGGGCGACCTCGAGCTCCCGGAGGGTGAGCGGTGACCAGGGCTGGGCGGCGTCGTGCTCGTCGAGTCGCGACCCCAGCTCGCGGGCGGCGTCCAGAAGAGGGCGGGAGGCGATCGCCGCCGCCGCGTCCCGCACCCCCTCGAGGAGCGTCGACGCATCGGTACGACGGTTCGATGCCAGGGCGCACCGCGCCAGGTCGACGGCGCACCACTGCGCCTCCCACCATCGGTCCCGCGAGGACCAGCCCGCGCGGGCGGCGCCGAGGAGGTCGCGGGCCTTGCCGGTCCGGCCGGCGGCGAGCTGGATCAGGCCGGCGGCGTGGTCGACGGCCGGGAGGGTGCCCGGGATGCCGCGGGCCCGGAGGTCGGCGGACACCTTCCCCGCCCACGCCTGGGCGGCGGCCGGCTCCGACTGCGCGAGCCGCGCGCGGGTGCCGGTGACCAGGAACGGGAACAGGCTGGCGGCGTCGGCCACCGCGTGGGAGGCCTCGAACCCCGCCTCGGTGAGCGCCACAGCGGCGGCGTGGTCGCCGCGCAGCACCGCACACTCGGCCAGCCCCCACATGGCCGGCGAGAAGCGCTGGAGCTCGCCCATCTCGTCGCCGAGCCGCCGCGCCTCCTCGAGGAACCGGACCGCCGATTCGTCGTGTCCTCGGCCGAGCGCGACGAAGCCGGCGACGTGCAGGGCGACGATGCGGGTGGTGATCCCGCCCTCCCGCTCGTTCAGGGCGTGCTGCGCGGATCGGTCGGCGTCGACCCACCGCCCCCTGCACCACCAGACGTGCGCGAGGTGGGCGGCCATGTAGTGCCGGTGGTTCCACTGCTCGGTGCGGTCGGCGTACTCGATGCCCTTGTTGAGCCATTGCTCGGCGCGCTCGTACTCGTTCAGAGTCGACGCGGTCGAGCCGATCAGCCGGTACCCGCGGGCCGCCTCGGCCTCGAGCTCGAGCTCGGCCGCGCGCAGGGTCGTCCGCTCGAGCATCTCCCACCCCTCGTCCATCCGGCCGGCGTAGACGAGGACCGAGCCCAGGGTCGCCGCGGTGTCGAGCCGGGTCTGCTCGTCCTGCCCGGCGGTCGCGAGCGCCTCCTCGCCCGCCTCGATGGCCTCGTCGAGGCGGTCGTCGACGAGGTACGCCGCGGCCTTGGCGGCCATCAGCACGCCTCTGAGCTCCCCGTTGCCGGCCACGTCCAGGCCCTCGTCGAGCAGCGCGATGCGGGCCGGCAGCGGATCTCCCAGGAGATGCCGCGCCGCAACCATGTCGGGCAGCAGGGCCGCCGCCTCCCGGACCTGGCCGCGCTCGAGGAGCAGGGCCCGCGCCTTCTCGAAGTCCTCCGCCGCGAGCGGGTTGAGGTCGTTGGCAGCGGCCTCGCACGCACGCCGGGCCAACAGGTCGGGCAGGCGCTCCCGGTCGTCACCCAGGCAGCGCACCGCCCGATGCAGCAGCTCGAGCGCCTCCTGGTGCGCGGACAGCGCCGAGGCGCGCTCGGCGGCCGCCGCCGCCGAGACGGAGGCCTCGGCGAGCTGACCGGCCTCCTCGTGGTGGGCGGACCGGTAGGCGTCGCCGCCGAGCTCGACCCGGGAGCGCGCCTCCTCCGCCACCCGCGCGTGCAGGGCACGGCGCCTGGCCAGCGGCGCGCTCGCCTCGATGGCGTCCCGGATCAGCGCGTGGCGGTACCCGAACCACCCGGGTGACTCCTCGTGCACGAAGTGGCGGTCGATCAGCTCGTCGAGGCTGCCGGCGGCATCCTCCACCGGCGTACCGGCCACCGCCGCGAGGAGCTCGAGGTCGAAGCTGCGGCGTACGACGGCCGCCGCGACCGCGCACTCCTGACCGGTCGAGGAGAGCATCCGGAAGCGCTGCAGGATCGCCTCGGCGAGGCTGTCGGGCACGTAGTGCGGATCGGCCTCGAGGCGCCCCTGCGCGGCGGCGTTCACGAGCTCCTCGACGTGCAGCGGCACTCCGCCCGACCGCTCGAGGACGAGGGCCGACCAGCGCGGCGCGAGGGATGGCTCGACGGGAGCAGCTCCTGCACCATCCGGGTGGTGTCGGCCAGGTCCAGGCGGGGCAGCCGGGCCTCCTCCGCGAGGCGCTGCAGCAGCATCCGTGACCGCCAGGCCCGGACCGGTGTCTCCTGGTGCAGCTCGTCGGTGCGCAGGGTGCCGACCACCAGCAGCGGCAGGGAGGGCAGCCGGCGGGCGAGGTGCCCCACGACCTCCAGGCTCAGCTCGTCGCACCAGTGCAGGTCCTCGAGCGCCAGCAGCGCGGGCCCGTCCGCGGCCAGCGAGGCCAGCCGCTCCGCTGCCTCCAGCACGAGCAGCCGGCGCCGGCGGTGGGCATCGCCCGGGTCGTCGACCGGCTCGGTGATCCCGGCCAGGTCGCTCACCAGGGCGCGGCCCCGGTCGGCCACGTCGGCGTCCGCCGAGCGTGACATCGCGTACCCGAGGTCGAGCAGCAGCCCCGCCGACAGCTCGATGTCCTGGGGGAACGCCCCCGCCCCCCAGAGCGTGAACCCGTCGGCCAGCCCGTGCATGGCCTGCAGCAGACGTGTCTTACCGATGCCGGCCTCGCCGGACAGCAGCAGCAGGTGTCCCTGACCCTCGCGCACGGCCGCGATCCGCCGCTCGGCGTGGGCGAGCAGCTCGTCCCTCCCGTGAATCGCGTTGGTACTGATGTCCGTCGCCACAGAGAACCACCTTGTCGGTAATTCGACCGATGACCGATGCCGTGCGTTCCCGGGACCCTCCTTCCATCGGCAAGCAGCATCAGGAGGAGTTCATGGCAAGGTACATCGATATCCACTGCGGGTTCGTGGGTGCGACGGAGCAGCAGCTCCGCGACGCGCACGAAAACCGGCTGGCGGTCGAAGGTTCCGAGGGCGTGCGGTTCGAGCGGACCTGGCTCGACTCGGAGTCGGGTACGGCGTTCTGCCTCTGCACGGCCCCGAGCCGGGAGGCGGTGCTGCGCGCCCACGAGCGCGCCGGCGAACCCGCCGGTGAGGTCTACGAGATCTCGATCGAGGTGGCGTCATGACCGCCGAGCACCACGACGTCATCGTCGTCGGGGCCCGCAACGCCGGGGGCGCGACCGCGATGCTCCTCGCTCGAGCCGGCCACGACGTGCTCCTCCTCGACCGCTCGAAGCCGACCACGGACACCAACTCGACCCACGCGCTGTCGCGCGGCGGGGTCGTGCAGCTGGACAAGTGGGGGCTGCTGGACAAGGTGGTCGAAAGCGGGGCGCCCCGGATCCGGAACTACTCCTTCCACCTGCCCGGCGAGACCATCCGGCAGGAAGTCGGCGACAGGGCCGGGGTGGACTTCCTCCTCGCGCCGCGCAGGTACGTCCTCGACGACCTGGTGGCGCGCGAGGCCGTCGCAGCGGGTGCTCGGCTGGACACCGGCGCGCGGGTGCTGGGCGTGACCAGGGACGCGAACGGGCGGGCGACCGGCGTGACCGTGCGCGGCCGCCTCGGCGCCGTACGCCAGATCAGCGCGCGCCTGGTCATAGGGGCCGACGGGATCCACTCCAAGGTGGCGTCCTCGGTCGGAGCCGAGATCGTCGAGGCGCACGCGCCCAGCGGTTCGTGCCTCTACACCTACGTGTCCGGAGTCGAGTGGGACGGCTTCGAGCTGTACGTCGGCGACCGGGCCTTCGGCGGCGTCTTCCCGACCCACGACGGCGAGGCCGCCGTCTTCATGATCCGTCCGGTCGACGAGTTCGCCGGAGTGATGGGCGCCGGCCGGGCGCGGACCGCGATGTGGCTGGCGGAGCTCCGAGGAGCCCTCCCAACGCTGGCCGAGCGGCTCCGCCCCGGCCGGGTCACGGCCGGGATGCGCGGCTACGTGGGGCTCCCCAACCAGGTACGCCGGGCCGCAGGACCCGGCTGGGCGCTGGTCGGCGATGCCGGCTACCACCGCGACCCCGTCACCGGGCACGGCATGACCGACGCGTTCCGGCACGCGGAGCTGCTCGCCGAGGCGGCCGACGACTGGCTCTCCGGCGTCTCCGGCGAGGCCGCTGCGATGGCCGGCTACGCCCAGGAGCGCGCCGAAGCCATCGCCGAGACCTTCGCGATCACGCGCGCGATCGGAGAGCTCCCCGAACCGAACCGGTTCCTGGAGCTGGAGAAGCAGCTCGCTCGGGCGCTGGACCGGGAGGCCCAACAGCTGGGCCGCTCACTGACCTACGCGGCCTGAACGGCCGACGAGGAAACACAAGAGAGGGAAACTGGAATGACTGGAACAACCGAAGTGACGCTTCCGCCCTTGAAGCAGAAGCACCGGGCCCTGTGGGCGCTGGGGGACTACGCCGCCGTCGCCACCGAGGTCATCGCCGACCTCGGCGAGGTGCTCGTGGAGGCGTGCGAGATCGACGCCGGCGACCTGGTGCTCGACGTGGCCGCCGGCACCGGCAACGCTGCCATCCCGGCCGCGAAGCGAGGTGCGACGGTCGTCGCGAGCGACCTGACGCCCGAGCTGCTCGAGGCCGGCCGCCGTACCGTCGGCGGCGACGCTCACATCGTGTGGGAGCAGGGGGACGCCGAGGCACTGCACTACGGCGACGACTGGTTCAGCGTCGTGATGTCCTGCGTCGGCGTGATGTTCGCGCCGGACCACCAGGCCAGCGCCGACGAGCTGGTCCGGGTCGTTCGCCCCGGCGGCACGATCGGACTGATCAGCTGGACGCCGGAGGGCTTCCTGGGGCAGATGTTCGCCACCATGAAGCCGTTCGCGCCGGCGCCGCCCCCGGGGGCCCAGCCCCCGGTGCTGTGGGGCAGCCCCGACCACGTGACCGGGCTCTTCGGAGACCGAGTCACCGACGTCGTCGCCCGCAGGGAGAAGCTGCGGGTGGACTGCTTCGCGAGCCCGGAGGAGTTCCGGGACTTCTTCAAGCGCACCTACGGGCCCACCATCGCGACGTACCGCAACATCGCGGACGACGCTGAGCGGGTTGCCGAGCTCGACCGGGCGCTCGTCGAGTTCGCTCGTCGGTACGACGTGGGCGAGTCGACGTTCGTGATGGAGTGGGAGTACCTCCTGCTGACCGCCCGGAAGGCGGGGTAGGACGAGGTTCACCTGCCGTCGCGGCTCCCGGAGCGACAGGTCCAGTCGTCGGCATCGATGACGAGCTCCAGGGAGTCCGCGGCCCCCACTTCGGTGGGGGCCGCTTCGAGGCGGGCCAGGACGACCAGCGCAGCGCGCAGGTCGTCGAGGCCGAGGACCACGGTGGTCTCACCCGGGGTCTTGTCGGCGATGTCGCCCAGCGCCTCGCGGAGGGCGTGGACCTCGCCCGAGGCCAGTGCCTCCACCACGCTGCATCCGACCCCGAGCCTGCCCGCTGCCAGCGCGCCGGCCGTCGGGTCGGCCGACCACACGTGAGAGATCCGTCGTCCGGCGGAGACCTCCGTCAGGTCGGCGTCGTCACGCACGACGAGCAGGGTGGCCGGGCACTGGAGCGTGCTCACGAGGTCACCGTGACCCGCCCGACCGCCAGCTCCGGCACCAGGTGGCCGTCGTCGCCCTGCGACCACTCGGGGAAGTCGAAGACCGCGAGCATCAGCTGCAGGGGGTACGTCGGCGGGCGCGGGCAGCGGCGTACCTCAGCGCCGTCGACGGAGAACACCGCCTCGGCGGCGTCCCACTCCACGGCGTACGCATGCGGCTCGGTGACGTCGATCGCGACCTGCGGGGCTGCGAAGTCCTGGGTCAGGGCCGGGTCGCGGAAGGCCTTGATGCCGACTCCAACCTCGGCAGAGGGAGCGTCAGCCGGCCCCAGCGCGTTGCCGAAGACCTCGAAGACGCACAGCTCGCCGCACTGGAGCTGCTCGGGGTCGTCCTCGAAGCCGCTCAGCCACAAGGCCGCCATCGAGCGCGGGGAGAGGCGCATCCTGGCCTCGATCGTCACCCGTCCGGTGTCGACGAGGCAGCCCTCGAACCGCGGCTGCTCCTCCTGCACCAGCAGCCCGTCCCGGTAGCGCTGCTGGCCGCGGGTCGTGCCCACCGGACCCGACCAGCTGGCCGACTGGATCCCCGACACCCGGAGCGGCGGGGAGTGGTCGTCCGGGCACCAGGCGGGATGGTCGACGGGGATGTCCAGGACCAGCCCGGCGCCGTCACATCGGTACGACGCGCGGGCCCCCGTACGCGACGACCAGGCGGGCAGGTAGTGCGGGAACCATTTCGACTCGTCCAGTGTTGTCCCCACGAATCGGTCGTCGAGCAGGACCGCATCGGCCATGCCGTGAGCCTAGGCCGCGCTCGCCCGGTTCGGAATGGACCGGGGTCAGGCGGTAGTGTTGACTCTCGGTGGCGCGCGAACCGATCAACCGGGCGAGCCCGGACGGTATTTCCTCAGGGGGACCGGTCCGGACCTGCATCGGATGTCGGCAGCGGGCCAGCAAGCGCGAGTTGTTGCGGGTGACCGCCGGCTCGGATGCGCGCGGCCGACCGGCCGTCGTACCCGATCCCGACGGCACCTCGCCCGGCCGGGGAGCACACCTGCACCCCACCGCCGAGTGTTACGACCTCGCGGTGCGGCGGAAGGCATTCGCCCGAGCACTCCGGCACCAGCCGGGTGACGAGGGCGGACTTTCCACGGCACCGGTGGGAGAGTGGCTCGGCTCGCACACCAACCAGTAATGACCGACAGAAACTGGAGCAGCAGCTCATGAGCACTCGATGAGTAACTCGAAATGAGTTTGCACAACCCCACCTAGCGGTCTGAGTGACACCCCCGAACCGGGTCTCAGGCCAGAAGGAGAAACGTGGCTAAGACCCGAGTTCACGAGCTTGCCAAGCAGTACGGCATCGAGAGCAAGGAAGTTCTCGAAAAGCTCAAGGAGATGGGTGAGTTCGTCAAGTCGGCCAGTTCGACGATCGAGCTCCCCGTCGAGATGCGATTCAAGAAGGAGTTCGGCGACCAGCTGAAGTCGGCCGCCGAGGCTGCCGCGCCGGCCAAGGCCGAGCCCGAGGCGCCCGCCGAGAAGGCGGAGCCCAAGCCGGCCAAGAAGGCCGCGCCCAAGGCGCCGCCGAAGCAGGCAGAGCCCGAGCCGGAGCCCGAGCCCGAGCCCCGTCGAGGAGCCGCCGGCAGCGGAGGAGCCCCCTGCGGCCGAGCCGCCCGCAGCCGAGGCGCCCTCGCCCACGCCCAAGGCGCCCTCGCCGGCACCCCGACCCGTGGGTCGAGCGGGTGCGCCCCGGCCCGGCAACAACCCGTTCTCGTCCAGCCAGGGCATGGGTCGTCGGCCCACGGCGCCGCCCACGCGCGAGGGCGATGACGACCAGCGTCCGCCGCGTCCGCCGGCTCGTCCCGGCATGCCCCGTCCCAACCCGGCGATGATGCCCAAGTCCCCGGCCGCCTTCGGTGGTGGCCCCGGCGGCCGGCCCGCCGGTCGCGGCGGTCCGGGCGGTGGCCCCGGTGGTGGTCGCGGCGGCGGTGCACCCGCTCGCGGCGGTGCCCCGGGCCGTGGCGGCCCGGGCGGTGGCCCCGGCGGCGGTGGTGGCGGCTTCGGCCCGCCCCGCGGCGGCGGTCGACCCGGTGGCAACCGTCCCGGTCAGCGCGGCCAGACCCAGGGTGCCTTCGGGCGGCCCGGTGGTCCGTCCCGTCGCGGTCGCAAGTCGAAGCGCGCGCGTCGCCAGGAGTTCGAGGCCATGGAGGCCCCGACGATCGGCGGCATGCGGGTCCGCAAGGGCAACGGCGAGACCGTGCGCCTGGCCCGCGGTGCGTCGCTGACCGACTTCGCCGACAAGATCGGCGTCGACGCGGCCTCGCTGGTCCAGATGCTGTTCCACCTCGGCGAGATGGTCACGGCTACCGAGTCGGTCAACGACGCGACGCTCGAGCTGCTCGGCGAGGAGCTCAACTACGTCGTCGAGGTCGTCTCGCCCGAGGACGAGGACCGCGAGCTGCTCGAGTCGTTCGACCTCGAGTTCGGTGAGGACGAGGGCAGCGAGGACGACCTGGTCATCCGGCCGCCGGTCGTCACCGTCATGGGTCACGTCGACCACGGAAAGACCAAGCTCCTCGACGCGCTCCGCCAGGCGGACGTCGTCGACAAGGAGGCCGGTGGCATCACCCAGCACATCGGTGCCTACCAGGTGCACACCGAGGTCGACGGCAACGATCGCCGGATCACGTTCATCGACACCCCGGGTCACGAGGCGTTCACGTCCATGCGTGCCCGCGGTGCGCAGGCCACGGACATCGCGGTGCTCGTGGTGGCGGCCGATGACGGCGTGATGCCGCAGACGATCGAGGCGCTCAACCACGCCAAGGCGGCCGAGGTCCCGATCGTGGTCGCGGTGAACAAGATCGACAAGCCCGAGGCCGACCCGACCAAGGTGCGCGGTCAGCTGACCGAGTACGGCCTGGTGCCCGAGGAGTACGGCGGCGACTCGATGTTCGTCGACGTCTCGGCCAAGTCGGAGCTCAACCTCGACAAGCTGCTCGAGGCGATCGTGCTCACCGCTGACGCGTCCCTGGACCTTCGGGCCAACCCGACCCAGGACGCCCAGGGTCTCGTGATCGAGGGCCACCTCGACCGCGGCCGCGGCCCGGTCGCCACGGTCCTCGTCCAGCGCGGCACGCTGCGCGTCGGCGACTCGATCGTGGCGGGTCCGGCCTATGGCCGGGTCCGGGCGATGCTCGACGAGCACGGCGACAACATCGAGCAGGCCGACCCGTCGCGTCCCGCGATGGTGCTCGGTCTGACCGCGGTGCCCGGCGCCGGCCAGAACTTCCTGGTCGTCGACGACGACCGGATGGCCCGCCAGATCGCCGAGAAGCGCGAGGCCCGGGAGCGTGCGGCCATGCAGGCCAAGCGTCGGGTGCGCCGTACCCTCGAGGACTTCATGGCCTCCATGGAGAAGGGCGAGAGCCAGGAGCTCAACCTGATCCTGAAGGGCGATGTGTCCGGTTCGGTCGAGGCGCTCGAGGACGCGCTGTCCCAGCTCGACGTCGGCGACGAGGTCGGGATCCGGGTCATCGACCGCGGTGTCGGTGCGATCACCGAGACCAACGTCGACCTGGCTGCCGCCTCCGACGCGATCATCATCGGCTTCAACGTCCGGCCCCAGGGCAAGGCGACCGAGCTCGCGGACAAGGAAGGCGTGGAGATCCGCTACTACTCGGTCATCTACCAGGCCATCGACGAGATCGAGGCCGCCCTGAAGGGGATGCTCAAGCCCGAGTTCGAGGAGTCGACCCTGGGTCAGGCGGAGATCCGTGCGATCTTCCGCTCGTCCAAGATCGGCAACATCGCGGGCTGCATGGTCACCAGCGGCGTGATCCGCCGCAACGCCAAGGTGCGGGTGATCCGCGACGGTGCGGTCGTGGCCGACAACCTCGACCTCGCTTCGCTGAAGCGGGAGAAGGACGACGCGTCCGAGGTCCGCGAGGGCTTCGAGTGCGGTCTCGTGCTCCGGAACTTCCAGGACATCAAGGAAGGCGATGTCGTGGAGGCCTTCGAGATGCGCGAGATCCCGCGCGCCTGACCGTCGCAAACTGACGCCGGCCCACGCTGACCCGTCGCAAACTTAGCGACGGGTCAGCGTGGAGGCGCGAGAGAGACTAGGAACATGACCAGCCCACGCGTGCGCAAGATCGCGGACCGGATCCAGGTGATCGTGGCCGAGATGCTGGAGCGGCGGATCAAGGACCCGCGGCTCGGCTTCATCACCGTCACCGACGTCCGGCTCACCGGCGACTCCCAGCAGGCGACGATCTTCTACACCGTGCTCGGCGAGGAGGGCGACGTGGTCAGCACCGCGGCCGCGCTCGAGTCGGCCAAGGGGCTGCTGCGCTCCGAGGTCGGCAAGCAGCTCGGCATGCGGCACGTGCCGTCGTTGACTTTCGTCCACGACGCGCTGCCCGAGAACGCCCGGCACCTCGACGACGTGCTGGCCAAGGCGCGGCAGTCCGACGAGGCGGTCGCGGCGGCGCGCGAGGGAGCGGCGTACGCCGGCGAGACCGACCCCTACAAGAAGCCGCGCGAGCTCGACGACGACGAGGACGACTCCTCGTCGTGACCACCGAGTCCGGCCTGGTCGTGGTCGACAAGCCGGGCGGGATGACCTCACACGACGTCGTCGCGCGAGTACGCCGGCTGGCCGGCACCCGCAAGGTGGGTCACGCCGGCACCCTCGACCCGATGGCCACCGGCGTGCTGGTGCTCGGCGTCAACCGGGCCACCCGGCTGCTCGGACACCTGATGCTCACCGAGAAGTCGTACGACGCCACCATCCGGCTCGGGGTCAGCACGACCACCGACGACGCCGAGGGCGAGGTCCTGGCCACCGCTGACACCGATGGCCTCGACGAGGCTGCGGTCCGACGCGTCCTGGCCGGCTTCGTCGGCGAGATCGACCAGGTGCCCACCGCGGTGTCGGCGGTCAAGGTCGACGGCAAGCGCGCCTACCAGCGGGTGCGCGAGGGCGAGCAGGTGGAGCTGAAGCCGCGGCGGGTGACGATCCACGACCTCACCGTCCTCGAGGTCACTGGGCCCGACGTACGGGATCTCCGTGCGCTGCTCCAGCGGCACCTACATCCGGGCGATCGCGCGCGACGCCGGCGCGGCTCTGGGCGTCGGCGGTCACCTGACCGCGCTGCGGCGCACGGCGGTGGGGGAGTTCGGCCTCGACCAGGCGCACACCCTGGACGCAGCTCGCCGACGACTTCGCGATGACCCCGATCGCGGAGGCGGCGCGCCGCACCTTCCCGTCGGTCGACCTCGACGAGGACAGGCGCGCGACGTCCGCTTCGGCCGCGCGCTGCGAGACGACGCTCACCGGTCTCACCGCGGTGTTCGCTCCCGACGGGGAGTTCCTCGCCCTCTACGAGCCGCGCGACGGGGTCGCCCGGGCGGTGGCGGTCTTCGTCTGACCATGCATCGACCCTTGATATATCGTGAGACGATGTATAGTCGGGCCCATGACCGAGCAGGCGATGTACATCCTGGCCAGCCTGGCCCAGGGCGAGCTGCACGGCTACGGCATCGCCCGCGACGTCGAGGAGCTGTCCGACGGGCGGGTCAGGCTCACCGCCGGCACGCTCTACGGAGCGCTGAACCGGCTCACCGCCGACGGGCTGGTCGAGCCGGCGGGTGAGCAGCAGGTCCAGGGCCGGCGCCGCCGCTACTACCGGCTGACCGCAACCGGGCACACCGAGCTGTCGGCCGAGGTCGAGCGGCTGCGCTCGACCGCCGCCGCCCTGGCAGGGCGAGCGTCGGCCGCCCGCCGGACACCGGGGCTCGCATGAGGCGGCGCCTGCTTGAGCTCTGTCTGCTCGCCTATCCGCGGGCGGTGCGGGAGCGCGACAGCGACCACCTTCGCGACCTGGCGCTGGACCTCGCCGACTCCCACGGGACCGCGCGCGAGGCGTTCGGGCTGCTTCGTGGCGGGATGGCCGAGCGAGTCCGACGCGCACGCACTCGGCGAACAGCGCTCGCGGTCGGTGCGGCCACCGCAGTCGCTCTCACCTTCCTGACCTGGTCGGCTGCCGCTCAGAGCGGCAGCGTGGAGGAGGACCGGTTCATCTGCGTGGGGGAGTGCGCTGACACCGAGGCCGAGGTCGACGCCCGGGTGCGGGACGGCTGGACCTGCACGGAGGACCGGGAGTCGGAGACCGTCAGCTGGCGATGCGTCCGCGACTGAGGCTGGCGGCCGGGGCCGTCGCCGTTGCCCTTCTGCTCGCGTCGTGCGAGTCGGAGGAGCCGACACCCGAGAAGGAGCCCGAGCAGGCCGAGGTGTTCCACGCGTCCGACGTACCCGACGGGTCGAGCGGGAGCCTGGTGGCGACCGTCGACGGCGAGCATGGTGACCTGCCGGGGCTGGGGTGAAGCCGATCACGAGACCGACAGCGCGGCCGGCTGCGAGACCGTCTACGACATCGGTTCGGTGACCAAGCAGTTCACCGCGGCCGCCGTCATCAAGCTGCAGATGCAGGGGCGGCTGCGGGTGACCGAACCGATCGACCGCTTCTTCGACGGCGTACCGGTGGACAAGCGCGGGATCACCGTTCGGCACCTGCTCACCCACACCGCGGGCCTCGTGGACGCGCTCGGCGACGACTACGAGCCATTGACGCGGCGGGCCATGATCAACGGGGCGCTGACTTCCGAGCTGAGGACCCGGCCGGGCGCCCGCTACCACTACTCGAACGTCGGCTACAGCCTGCTGGCCGCGATCATCGAGAAGGCCTCCGGTCTGGGGTACGAGGACTACCTGGCGCAGGAGCTCTTCGCACCCGCCGGAATGACGCAGACCGGCTACGTGCTGCCGGACTGGGACCCGCGCGACGTCGCCGTCGAGTACGACGCCCAGGACCGTCCGCAAGGCCGCCCGTACGACCATCCGTGGGCCGCGGACGGGCCGTACTGGAACCTCCGCGGCAACGGCGGCTTGCTCTCCACCGCCCACGACATGGGCCGGTGGCTCCTGGCCCTCGAGAGCGATCGCGTGCTGGACGAGCGGGCGAAGGAGGAGCTGTTCCGGCCGCGGGTGCTGGAGGAGCCGGGCGGAGACACCCGCTACGCCTACGGGTGGGTGGTGGCGGACACGCCGCTCGGCAAGGTGAACTGGCACAACGGTGGCAACGGTTGGGCCTACGCCGAGCTCGGCCGGCTGCCGGAGAGCGGAGCCGGCCTCTTCTGGGTCACCAACCGCTACCGCAGCGCGGCGGGCGGATGGAACCTCGACAGGCTCCGTCCGTCGCTCACCGAACGAGTGGCTGAGCGGCTGGTCGACGCGGACTGATCCCGACGGGTCAGTAGTCTGCTCGCCGTGGCTCTGTGGCGCTCCTTCGACGAGGTACCCGACGACCTCGGTCCGACCGTGGTGACCATCGGCAACTTCGACGGCGTGCACCGCGGCCATCGCACCGTGCTGCAGAAGGCGCGCGAGGAGGCCGACCGCGAGGGGCTGCCGGTCATCGCCGTGAGCTTCGACCCGCACCCGATGGCGGTGCTCCGTCCCGAGCACGCGCCGTCGATCATCGCGCCGCTCGACCGGCGAGCGGACCTGCTCGAGGACGCCGGCGCCGACCACGTGCTCGCCCTGGCGTTCGACATGGAGATGGCCGGCTGGACGCCACAGCACTTCGTCGACCGGGTGCTGGTGGAGACGCTGCACGCCCGGGTCGTGGTCGTCGGCGCGAACTTCCGATTCGGCCACCGGGCCGCCGGCGACGTGGCGACGCTGCGGGAGGCCGGCGAGCAGGCCGGGTTCACCGCCGTCGGCGTGGAGCTCGAGGGCGGGCCCCAGGTGTGGTCGTCGACCTACGTGCGCACCTGCCTCGCCGCGGGCGACGTCGCGGGCGCCGCCGAGGCGCTCGGTCATCTCTTCGCGGTGCGCGGCGTGGTCGTCGAGGGCGACCGTCGGGGCCGCGAGCTGGGGTTCCCGACCGCGAACGTGCCGGCGGATCCGCAGGCGGCGGTCCCCGCCGACGGCGTGTACGCCGGCTGGCTGCGCCGGCTCGACGACGGCACGTCGTACCCCGCGGCGATCAGCGTCGGCACCAACCCGACGTTCGACGGACAACGGGAGCGCCGCGTCGAGGCCTACGTGCTCGACCGCACCGACCTGGAGCTCTACGGCGTGGAGGTCGAGATCGCCTTCGCCGAGCGGCTCCGGGGGATGGTCCGGTTCGACGGCGTGGACGCCCTGGTCGAGACCATGCACGACGACGTGGCTCGGACCCGCGAGATCCTGGGGGCCTGACGTGGCGACGGCAGCCGAGCTCCGCGACGTGGAGCGCTGGTTCGTGGCGCACGGTCTGCCCTACTTCGTCGACGACATCCGCGAGCAGGTCCTCTCCCGGCTGAGCCGCGCCCGGATCGTGCTGGTGCTCACCGTGGCGGTCCTCGTGGGCGCCGCGTCCGGGATCGTCGTGGGCACCCTGACCGAGGCGTCCTTCGGGATCTCCACGGCCGCGAGCGTGGCGCTCGGGCTGACGGCGCTCTACGCGTTGGTCTCCCTGCGCGCCCACGTGATCGCGCGGCTGGGCGCTCCGCCGCGGGTTCCGCAGCCTGGGGCTGCTCATGCCCCTGCTCACCCGGGCGCTGCCGATGCTGCTGCTGTTCATCACGTTCCTGTTCATCAACGCCGAGGTCTGGCAGGTCTCCTCGTCCCTGGACGGCGGCATCCTGTGGGGCACCGTCCTCTTCTTCGGGGTCGCGGCCCTGCTGTTCCTGGTGCCGCGGCTCGCCGACGAGCTCGACGCCTTCGACGACTCGATCGTCGCGGCCGACCTGATGGCGGCCAGCAAGGGCACGCCGCTCGAGAGCGCGGCGCAACGGCTGGTCGACGACGACATCGACCTGCCCGAGGAGGCCCAGGTCACCGGCCTGCAGATGGTCAACCTGGTGCTCGTCCTGGTGATCGCCCAGGCCGTCCAGGTGCTGCTGCTCGCGATCGCGGTGTTCGCGTTCTTCATCGTGTTCGGCGCGGTGGCGATCGACGACGGCGTGATCGAGTCCTGGACGGGGGAGCAGGTCATCCACGTGTTCGACCTCGACCTCGTCAGCGAGCGAGCTGCTCCAGGTCTCGGTGTTCCTCGCGGCGTTCTCCGGCCTCTACTTCACCGTCTACGCGATCACCGACGAGCTCTACCGCAAGGAGTTCTTCACGGTGATCATGAACGAGCTCCGCCGGGCCGTGGGCGCGCGCGTCGTCTACCGGGCTCTCCGGCGCGAGCCGCAACCGGAGCCCGAATTAGGTCCACGGTGGCCAGGCGGGCCACGAGACCTCCACAACCGGGCCGGAGATGCGTCCCGTCCACAGTCCGGCGCTCGCTCGTCAGGAGCGGCCGCCCATCGCATCAGGGTTGCCAGCATGGAAGCTCGCACCCTCGATGCGACGACCCGTCGGCGCCTCCATCGGGAGCGGGTGGAGCGCGCGGCTCGAAGCCAGGACGATGTGATCTCGCGGACGCAGATCTATGCGCAGGGCCTCTGTCGCGCCGAGGTACGTGCCCAGGTCGCGGCGCGGCGATGGCAGACGATCGGCCGGCACTCGTCTGGCGTACTCACAACGGGCCGCTGACCTCGACGGCACGACATTGGGTCGCCGTCCTCGAGGCCGGCCCCCGCGCCATGGTCGACGGGGAGTCGTCTCTTGTTCTTGCCGGCCTCGAGCGCTTCACGGTCGACGAAGATCCGGGTCTCTGTGCCGCGCGGCGCGCGGATTCGCCACCGGGGGTCGCGGCTCAATATCCGGCAGACTCGACGACTGACGCCCACCGATCGAGCGCCGGGGCCAGGGGTCCCTCGCACCCGGAACGCCATCGCGGCCATCCGGGCCGCGCTGTGGGCCAGATCGGACCGACAAGCCACGCTGCTGACTCACGATGGCCGTCCAGCAAGGCCTCGCCACCCCGGGCGAGATCGGTGTCGAGCTGCTCCGGATCAGGCGCGACCGTCGCCGAGCGCTGGTCAACGAGGTTGTCGCTCGAGCTCGCCGGTGGCATCCGGTCGCTCAACGAGCTGGACGTGCTCCGCGGCTGTCGGGAGCGCGGGATCCCGGAGCCCGATCGTCAGTCCGTTCGCAGGACCTCGGCCGGCTCCTACTACCTGGACTTCCGTGGTCGCGGTGGCGGGTGGCGCTCGAGGTCGACGGGATCCAGCATGCCTGGGCGGAACAGCTCGTCGGCGACGCGCTGCGGCACAACTCGATCGCGCTGACCGGGGACGTCGTACTCCGGCTCCCCGTCCTGGGGTTGCGCACGTGCCCCGACGACTTCTTCGACCAGATCATCGAGGCGCTCGAGTCCGCCGGCTGTCAGGA
The DNA here is from genome assembly GCA_963813615.1 of uncultured Actinomycetota bacterium. Taxonomy (GTDB): domain Bacteria; phylum Actinomycetota; class Actinomycetes; order Propionibacteriales; family Nocardioidaceae; genus Nocardioides. Next base: position 382,779 of record CAWFAE010000013.1, on the reverse strand, counting down.
CGTCATGCGCCGCGGTCGTCCCGCAGCCAGGTCGTATGACGTCCGGCGCGCCCGCTCAGATCCCCGCCACGGTCACGGGTACGCCGCTGAGCGCGGCGTTGCCGGACACGTCGAGGCGGTCGGGGTCGGTGAGGTCGTTGATCGAGACGCCGGTGACCGTCGACGCATGCGCCATCCGGGTGCCGCCGACCTGGTGGCCGTAGCCGTGGGGGAGGGAGACCACGCCGGGCATCACGTCGTCGGTGGCGAGTACGTCGACCTCCACCTTGCCCACCCGTGAGGTGACCGCCACGGTGGCGCCGTCGTCGATGCCGCGGGCCGACAGGTCGTCGGGGTGCATGAAGAGCTGGTGCCGCGGCTTCCCGCGGGTGAGCCGCTCGGTGTTGTGCATCCAGGAGTTGCAGTCCTGCTTGTGCCGACGGCCGATCAGCACCAGGTCGCCGTCGTCGACCGCCGGCGCGGCCCGGAGCCGGGCCAGGTCGTCGAGCACCAGGCTGGGAGCGGCGTCGATCCGCTTGTTCTTCGTCAGCAGCCGGCCGGGGAGCTGGCCGGGGCGCAGCGGCCCGAGGTCGACGCCGGCCGGCTCCTTGCGCAGGCGACGCAGGGTCACACCGGACCGGCCGCGCCGCAGCAGGCCGGCGATGATCAGCGTCGGGCTGACCGACAGCCGGGCCCGGGCCTGGAGGCGCTTGCGCAACGGCGGCTTGCGATCGAGTCGGGCCATCGTGCGCAGCGCGATCTCGCGGTAGATCTCCCAGTCGTGCCGGGCATCCTTCGGCTTGGCGAAGACCGCCGGCGTGAACCGGGTGGTGTTGCGCACCGCGAGCAGGTGGAAGACCAGGTCGTAGTGGTCCCGCTCGAGAGCGGTGGTCGGCGGCAGGATCACGTCGGCGTGGCGGGTGGTCTCGTTGACGTAGATGTCGACGGCCGCCATGAAGTCCAGCCCGTGCAGCGCCTCGTCGAGGCGCGCCCCGTCGGGGGTGGAGAGCACCGGGTTGCCGGAGAGCGTGAGCATCGCCCGGATCTGGCCCTCGCCCGGCGTCGTGATCTCCTCGCGCAGCACCGACACCGGCAGCTCGCCGCCGGACTCCGGGAAGCCGCGCACCCGGCTCTTCCAGGCGCCGTGGTGTCCACGGCCGATCAGGCCGGCGCTGACGGCATCGATGGCGGGGGTGGTGAGCATGGTGCCGCCCGCGCGGTCGAGGTTGCCGGTGACCAGGTTGAGGACCTGGATCGCCCACTGGCAGATCGTGCCGAACCCCTGGGTGGACACCCCGATCCGGCCGTACACCGCGGCCCGGTCGGCCGCCGCGAACTCGCGGGCGAGCCGCCGGATCTCGTCGGCCGGGATGCCGCTGGCCGCCTCCGCTGCCTCGGGCGTGAACTCGGCGACCGCGCCGGCGGCCGCGTCCAGCCCGTCGACGTACGACGGCGGCGTGGTCAGCCCCTCGTCGAACAGCACGTGCAGCATGGCCAGCAGCACGTGGGCGTCGGATCCCGGCCGGACGAAGTGGTGCTCGGTGGCGACCTTGGCGGTCTCGGTGCGGCGCGGGTCGAGCACCACCATCCGGCCGCCGCGCGCCTTCAGCTCGCGCAGCCGGTTCGGGAAGTCGGGCACGGTCCACAGCGAGCCGTTGGACGCCATCGGGTTGGCGCCGAACACCAGCAGGTGGGACGTGCGGTCGATGTCGGGGACCGGCAGGAACAGCTGGTGGCCGTACATCAGGTGCGCCACCAGCTGGTGGGGGAGCTGGTCGACCGAGGTCGCGCTGTAGCGGTTGCGGGTGCGGAACGTCCGGACCATCGCCAGTCCGTGGGTCATCGAGCCGAGGCTGTGCACGTTGGGGTTGCCGAGGTAGACGCCCACGGCGTCGCGGCCGTGCCGGTTGATCGCGCTCGCCAGCCCGTCGGCGACCAGGTCGAAGGCCTCGTCCCAGCCGATCTCCACCCACTCGTCGCCGACCCGGCGCACCGGCCGCCGCAGGCGGTCGGGGTCGGTGTAGACGTCGGCCAGCGACACGCCCTTGGGACAGATGTAGCCCCGCGAGAGCGGGTCGTCGGCGTTGCCCCGGATCCCGGTGACCTCGCCCTTCTCGAGGGTGAGCTCGACGCCGCAGCACGCCTCGCACAGGTTGCAGACGCCCAGCCGGGTGCCGGTGAAGTCAGACGGCACCGGCGCTTCGGTGATCAGCCCCATGGGTCTCATGCTGCCATCGACCGGCTCCCCGGCGACATGACGCGCGAGGTCAACGACCGGCTGGGGCGGGTACGGGCGCGCCCGCGGGCGAGCGGTGGTACGACTTGAGCGGCGATCACGGCGAGGGCCGCGACGACGACGCCCGCGGCGAGTGCGATGAAGTACCCGAGCAGCCCGTCGACCGCGAACAGCACGAAGATGCCTCCGTGCGGTGCCCGCACCGACACCCCGAACGCCATCGACAGGCCGCCGGTGACCGCGCTGCCGAGCATGATCGAGGGGATCACCCGCACCGGGTCGGCGGCGGCGAACGGGATCGCACCCTCGGTGATGAACGATCCGCCGAGCAGCCACCCGGCCTTGCCGTTCTCGCGCTCGGGCACCGTGAACAGGCCGGGTCGAAGCACCGTCGCCAGCGCCAGGGCGATCGGAGGCACCATGCCGGCCAGCATCACCGCGGCCATGATCTGCAGCTCCGGCGCGTCGGTGGCGAGCGCGGCACCGCCGACGCCGGCGGCCGCGAAGCTGTACGCCACCTTGTTCAGCGGTCCGCCCATGTCGAAGGCCATCATCAGTCCGAGCACCACGCCCAGCAGGATGGCGCTGCCGCCACTCATCGAGTTGAGGCCGTCCTCGAGCTGGCCCATCAGCCAGCTGATCGGGGGACCGAGCACGACGAGCATCAGGAAGCCGGCGATCACGCTGGTGAGCAGCGGGATCACCAGGACCGGCATCAGGCCCCGGCCCCACGCGGGAACCCGCCAGGACGCGATCCAGTGCGCGAGCACGCCGGCGAGCACGCCGCCGACGATCGCGCCGAGGAAGCCGGTGGCGGGGTAGGCGCCCTCGCCCTGCACGCCGAGCACGTTGGCGGCCAGCCCGCCCATCACGAAGCCCGGGGCGATGCCGGGCCGGTCCGCGATCGCATAGGCGATGTAGCCGGCCAGCGCCGGCACGAAGAATGCGAACGCGGTCTGCCCGATGACGAGCAGCAGGGCGCCGAGGTAGGCCATCAGCCCCGAGCCGAACAGCGCGTGGTCGAGTCCCAGTGCCTCCGGGTCCGGAAGGTCGGTGAGTGAGTTGTCGACCACGATCGCGTGACCCGGGCCGGTGATCTCGTAGCCTCCGAGCAGGAACGCCAGCGCGATCAGCAGGCCGCCCGCGGCCACGAACGGGATCATGTAGGACACGCCGGTCATCAGCACGCGGCGGGTCCGGCCGCCCCAGCTCTCGCCCGCGCCGGCATCGGCCGTGTGCGTCTCGGCGGATCCTTCGACCCGAGGCGCGCCGGGGTCGTCGGCGTACCGCAGCGCCTCGGCGATCATGGCGTCGCCCTCGTCGATCGGACGCTTCACACCCGAGGAGACCACCGGCTTGCCGGCGAACCGGCCCCGATCGCGCACGCCGACGTCGACCGCGAAGATGACCGCGTCCGCGGCGGCGATGACCTCGGGGGCGAGCGGGCGGGCACCGGCCGAGCCCTGAGTCTCGACCGCGATGTCGACCCCGGCCCGTTCGGCGGCCGACTCGAGGGATTCCGCAGCCATGTAGGTGTGCGCGATGCCGGTGGGGCAGGCGGTGACCGCGACCAGCGAGCGCCGCGCTCCGGCGGTGGGTGCCGGGGCGGTCGCGGTGGCCGGCTCGGTGGCCGGCGCATCGTCGAAGAGGGCGCCGACCAGGGCGACCACCTCATCGGCCGAGCCCGCCGCGCGCAGCGCGTCGGTGAACTCCGACCTGACCAGGGCCCTGGCCAGCTGGGTCAGCAGCTGCAGGTGGGTCTGGTCCCCGCCCTCGGGGGCGGCGATCAGGAAGGCCAGGTCGGCCGGGCCGTCCTTGGCGCCGAAGTCGACCGGCGGCGACAGCCTGGCGAAGACCAGCGTGGCCTCGTCGACGCCGGTCGTGCGGCAGTGCGGGATCGCGATGCCGCCCTGCATCCCGGTGGCCGAGGTGGCCTCACGGGCCAGGGCGTCGGCGGCCAGCTGATCGGAGTCGCTTGCGCGACCGGCATCGTCCACGACCTCGGCGAGCGCCCGGATCACGGCCTCCTTGCCCGAGCCGAGTGGTGCGTCCAGGCGTACCAGGGCGGGCGTGATCAGTTCGGGCATGGGGCACATCCTCGGGTGAAGCCTAGGGATCTGTGAATATGTTGTTTTATCCCCGTTTATGTTGTAAGTCAAGGCATGAGGCGATGGCCGTCCCACCTGGTGAGAGTGCCCGGTGGCTACAGCCGCAGCCAGGTCAGCACCGCCCGCACCCGGCGGTGGTCGTCGGTGCCGAGCGGCAGGTCCAGCTTGGTGAAGATGCTGTTGATGTGCTTGGCGACGGCCTTCTCGGTGACGACCAGCCGGGCCGCGATGGCGGCGTTGGACCGGCCCTCCGCCATCAGCGCCATCACCTCGCGCTCGCGGGCGCTGAGCCGGTCGACCGGCTCCTGCTTGGCCATCACCGTGGCGACCACCTCGGGGTCGAGCACGGTGCCGCCGGCGATCACCCGCTGGAGCCCCTCGATGAACTCCGCGACGTCGGAGACCCGGTTCTTGAGCAGGTAGCCGACGGCGCCCTCGCCGCTGGCCAGCAGCTCTCGGGCGTAGAGGTGCTCGACGTACTGCGACAGCACCATCACCGGGAACCCCGGCCGCTCCTTGCGTACGGCGATCGCGGCGCGCAGCCCCTCGTCGGTCTGCGTCGGCGGGAGCCGTACGTCGAGGACGGCGGCCTCGGCGTCGGGGTCCTTCAGTGCGTCGTCGAGGTCGGCGGCGTTGTCGACGGCGGCGGCGACGGTGAATCCGTGTCCCTTCGAGGAGCTGGATGAGGCCGGCACGGAGGAGGGCGTGGTCCTCGGCGAGGACAAGGCGCACGGGACCTCCAGGGTGACGATCGTCGGCCCGCCGACCGGGCTCGAGACCATCATGGTGCCGTCGAACGCCCCGAGTCGCCTCATTACCCCCGTCATCCCGGTGCCGCCGTTCGGGTTCGCGCCGCCGCGGCCGTCGTCACCGACCTCGACCCGCAGCACGCCGTCGGCGTGGCCGAGCCGGATCCACGCGTTCTCCGCCTGCGCGTGCTTGCCGACGTTGGCCAGGCACTCCGCGACCGCGAAGTAGACGGCCGACTCGACCGGGGCGGGACGGGCGTCCGGAGAGGTCGGCCTCGACCCGGACGGGCACCGCCATGTCCAGCGCGAGCGCCTGCACCGCGCCACTGAGGCCACGGTCGGCGAGCACCGGCGGATGGATGCCGCGGACCACCGAGCGGAGCTCGCCGAGCGCGGCGTCGGTGGTCTCGCGAGCGTCGCTGACCAGCTTGCGCGCGGCGTCCGGGTCCTTCTCGAAGGTCGAGTCGGCCATGCCCAGGCTCAGCGACAGCGCGACCAGCCGCGCCTGCGCGCCGTCGTGCAGGTCGCGCTCGAGCCGGCGGAGCTCGGCCGCCGAGTGGTCGACGACGTCGGCGCGCGTCTCGGTCAGCCGCTCGACGCGGCGCTCCAGCTGTTCCGTCGCGCCGGGGGAGAGCAGCCACTGGTCGAGAGTCGCGCGCAGCCGCATCAGCGGACCGACCGCGTAGTACCAGATCCACCAGGTGGCGATCGCCAGCAGGAGGATCACCACGAGTGAGCGAGATCACGAACCCGACCGTGATCGACATCAGGATCCAGCCCAGGTCCCGCCAGGTCATCGGGTCGGTGGCCACCGTGCGCAGCTTGTGCAGCGGCGAGCGCCCGGCGAGCGGGGCGTACGGCGCCGGCATCGGCCGGCCGAGCACGTTGCTCGCCATCCGCCGGTGCGCGTTGGCCAGCCACCGGGTGGTGGGGATCGCCGCCGCGAGGAACAGCGCGCCGACCCAGACCACCATCAGCACACCGCCGACGACCCAGAACACGAACATCACGACGAGCGGCACGAAGGCCGCCACCTGCAGGGCGGCGTACCCGGTCAGCCGGAACCGGCCGAGGGGTGGATCAAGTAGGTCTCGCACGCCGCCATCCTCCCCGAACCCGGGGACTCGATGCGGTGGTGCTGGCACCACTTCACGGCGGGGTGCCAGCGCTCCTGTCGGCGCGGCCCGCGATCACGAGGCTGGAGCCGTCCTACAGATCTCGAGCAGGAGGATCCTCATGTCTCCCAACCCGTTGACCTCCGTGTCGATGCGCGCCGCGCGCTGGAGCGCCACCCATCCCTGGCGGGCCATCGTCGGCTGGCTCGCCCTCGTCGTCGTGGCGGTCGGCCTGGCCGGCACCGTCTCCACCGAGGAGGCGACCGACGCCGACTACCGGCTCGGCGAGTCCGGCGTCGCCGATCGCTGGGTGCACGAGGCCGGCCTCGACTCGCCGGACTCCGAGGAGGTCCTGGTGACCGCCGACGGCGGTGACGCTCGACCCGGCGCAGGCCGACGAGGCAGCCGCGCGGCTGGTCGCGCGCCGTGCGTCCGCTCCCGGGAGTGACCGAGGTGTCCGAGCGCGCAGTGGAACCCGGACCGCACGGCGATGCTGATCTCGATCCAGCTCGCCAAGGACCACGACGACGCCGACCCGATCGTCGCCGCGGTCGACGACGTACGCGCCGACTTCCCGGACCTCGACATCCGGCAGACCGGCGACCTCACCCTCGACGCCGCCATCGACGACCGCGTCGCCGCCGACCTCTCCTCGGCCGAGGTGATCAGCCTGCCGATCACGCTGCTGCTGATGCTGCTGGCGTTCGGCGCCCTGATCGCCGCCGGGCATCCCGGTGCTGCTCGCCGCCACCAGCGTCGCCGCCACCATCGGCATCATCGCGCCGCTGTCGCACCTGGTGCCCGCGGAGTCGACCGTCACCAGCATGATCGTGCTGATCGGCATGGCCGTCGGCGTCGACTACTCGCTGTTCTACCTCAAGCGCGAGCGTGAGGAGCGGGCCAAGGGCCGCAGCACCCGCGACGCCGTCGAGATCGCCGCGCAGACCTCCGGCCACTCCATCCTGGTCTCCGGTGGCGCCGTGATCGCCGCGATGGCCGGCCTGTTCCTGATGACCGACGTGACGTTCAACAGCCTCGCCGTCGGTTCGATCCTGGTGGTCGCGATCGCGGTGCTCGGCTCGATCACCGTGCTGCCCGCGCTCCTGGCCAAGCTGGGTCGCTGGGTGGACCGCCCGCGGGTGCCGCTGCTGTGGCGGCTCAACCGCCGGATCGGCCAGGGCGGGATCAGCCGCCGGCGTGCTCGGCCCGGTGCTCCGGCACCCGGTCGCCGCGCTCCTGGTCGGCGGCGCCATCGTGGCCGCCCTCGCCGTACCGGCGCTGGGCATGAAGACGCACTCGGGCAACCTCGACACGCTGCCCGGTGACATCGCCGAGGTGCAGACGACCAAGGCCATCATCGAGGAGTTCCCGTCCGAGGGGCCGGTCGCCGACGTCGTGGTGCGCGCTCCCGCGTCCGACCAGGCCGAGGTGGCGGACGCGTCTCGACGACCTGGGCCGGTTGGCGGCCGACACCGGGATGTTCCGAGCGCCGACCGAGCCGGTCGAGGTCTCCGAGGACGGGCGTACGTCGATCCTCGACCTGGCGATGCCGTTCGAGGAGTCCGACGAGCAGGTCGACGACGCCCTGAAGCTGCTCCGTGACGACCTGGTGCCGGCGTCGGTCGACCTGTCCGGGGCGGAGGTCGCAGTGGGCGGCGGGCCGGCCGAGTCCCTCGACGCCCAGGAGAAGATGGCCGATCGGCTGCCGCTGGTGGTCGGGTTCGTGCTGCTGCTGACCTTCCTGATGATGGTGTTCGCGTTCAAGAGCGTGCCGATCGCGCTGGTCTCGACGGTGCTCAACCTCGCCTCGGTCGCGGTCGCCTTCGGGCTGATGACGCTGGTCTTCCAGCACGGCGTGGGGGAGTCGCTGCTCGACTTCACCAGCCCCGGCTTCGTCATCGACTGGATCCCGCTGTTCGTGCTGGTCGTCCTGGTCGGCCTGTCGATGGACTACCACGTCTTCGTGGTGAGCCGGATCCGTGAGCACCTCGACCGCGGCCTGCCCGCCCGCCTCGCCGTACAGCGCGGCGTCTCGGAGACCGCCGGTGTGATCACCAGCGCGGCCGCGGTGATGGTCTCGGTGTTCGCCATCTTCGCCACGCTGAGCATGCTGGAGATGAAGATGATGGGCGTCGGCCTCTCGGCGGCGATCCTGCTCGACGCGACGCTGGTCCGGCTGGTGATCCTGCCCGCCGCGCTGTCGCTGCTCGGCGAGCGGGCCTGGTGGCCGCGCCGGCCGCAACCGCCCGCGGGGCGAGCGGGTGGTCGAGACGGACCCGGCGTACGAGATGGCCGGGCGCTGACGAGGTAGCCCCACGACCGCCGGGAGCCCTGAGCGCTCCCGGCGGTCTAGGTTCGCTCGAGAGAGCCCGGTTGAGCCTAGGAGAGGCCAGCATGGAACGCTCGGATGCCGACGTGGCGGTGATCGGCGCAGGCGTGATGGGCTGTGCGATCGCCTATGAGCTGAGCCGCCTCGGCTACGACGTGCTCGTTCTCGAGCGCAACCTCGGCGCCGGCACCGGATCCACGGGTGCGTCGTCCGCGATCATCCGGTTCAACTACTCCCAGATCACCACGGTCGCCGCATCGTGGGAGTCCGTGCATCGCTGGCGGGCGTGGTCCGACTACCTCGGGGCGCCCCAGGATGAGCCGCTGGCCGCGTTCGTCCGCACCGGCGGGCTGACCCTGCCTGCACCGGTCCAGGACATCGAGCTGGTACTTCGCCACTTCGACGCCATCGGCATCCCGTACGAGCGGTGGAGTGCCGACCGGATCAGGCGCGAGCTCCCGTGGCTCGACCCGAAGCGCCACTATCCCCCCAAGCCGGTCGACAGCCCGGACTTCTGGGCGGAGCCCGACGGGGACGAGCTGTCGGGCATCTGGGTGCCGGACGCGGGCTTCGTCGACGACCCTCGGCTGGCCGCGCAGAACCTGATGGACGCCGCCCGCCGCCACGGCGCGAGGTTCCGCTTCAAGAGCGACGTGGTCGCCGTCCTCAAGGGCGATGGACGCGTGGCGGGGGTCGAGCTGGCCGACGGCACCCAGGTGAGCGTCCCGGTCGTGGTGAACGCGGCCGGTCCGCACTCGAGCATCGTCAACGCGATGGCGGGAGCCCTCGACGACTTCGCCGTGCACACCCGCCCGCTGCGCCAGGAGGTGCACGAGGTGCCGGCCCCACCTGGCTACGCCCCCGCGGGTCCAGGGCCGTTCGTCGCCGATCCCGACCTGGGCACCTACTTCAGGGGCACTCCCGAGCGGACGACTGCTCGTCGGCAGCACGGAGCCGGAGTGCGACCCGCTGCAGTGGGTCGACGACCCGGACGCGGTCGACATGCGGGTCACCCGCGAGGTCTATGAGGCGCAGCTCTACCGGGCTGCCCGCCGGCTCCCTGGCCTGACGGTGCCGGTCAAGCCGGTGGGCATCTGCGGCATCTACGACGTGAGCGACGACTGGAGCCCGATCTACGACCGCACGTGCGTCGACGGGTTCTACGTGGCGATCGGGACCAGCGGCAACCAGTTCAAGAACGCCCCGGTGGTGGGAGAGTTCCTGGCTGAGCTGATCCGAGCCTGCGAGAGCGGACACGACCACGATCGGGACCCGCTCCGGCTGACGCTTGCGCACACCGGCCTGGAGGTCGACCTCGGCACCTACTCCCGGCGCCGCGCCGTGGGTCCCGGGGCCGGCGTACTCGGCTGAGGTCCGTCGAGCACGATATGCCGCATGCAAGGCTCTGACGTGGCGACTCCGGTGATCCTCGACTGCGACACCGGGACCGACGACGCCGTCGCGATCATGGTCGCCGCGCTCCACCCCGACCTCGCCCTGCTCGGCGTGACGACCGTGTGGGGCAACCACGACGTGCGGCACACGACCGACAACTCCCTGCGGGTCCTCGACCACATCGGCCGCGGCGACGTGCCGGTGCACGCGGGGCGCAACGAGCCGTTCCGGCCGCGCGAGACACCGCTCCCGAGCGGCCGCGACGACCTGCCGAGCACGCTCGAGCTTCCCGCGCCGGTGAGCGCGGCCCGGTCCACGGACGCCGTGGGCTGGCTGGTCGAGACGCTGCGCGCGGCGCCGGAGCCGGTGACGCTGGTCCCGACCGGCCCGCTCACCAACATCGCGGCGGCGATCGAGGCCGCTCCCGACATCGTCGGCGCGGTGCGCCGGGTGGTCGCCCTCGCCGGCACCCACCGTGAGCCCGGAGTACGCCCGCTGGTCGAGCGGAACGTCTGGTGCGACCCCGAGGCGGCGGCGTACGTCGTGGCGGCGGGCTTCGACGACCTCACGTTCGTGGGCATGGACGCCACCTTCGCCGCCGCGCTCGACCCGGCCGACGCGGACCGGCTGACCTCGCTGGGCACTCCCGCCGGCGAGGCTGCCGGGCGCTTCCAGCGACAGCGGATCAGCCTGTACGGCGGGGAGTCGGCGCCGCTGCACGACCCGCTCGCCGTCGCGCTGCTCCTCGACGAGAAGGTGGTGCGCACCGAGCCGGCGGCGGTCTCGGTGGACCTCGAGCCCGGACCGACGTACGGCCGGACGGCGTACGAGCTCGGGGGCGGGAGCATCCGGCGGTGCGGGTGGCGCTGGACGCCGATCGAGACCGTTTCCTCACCGTCCTCTGCGACGCGCTGGGCTAGGGTCCCGGGCCATGGGCGGCTACGGGCTCGGCGCGCTGATGCTCGTCGCGGGCTTGCTGGTCCTTGGCGTGCGCGATCGGGTCGAGGAGCACGACCTGACCAACCTGGGCTGGACGCTCACCGGAGTGGGCGTGATCTGGATCGTGCTCACGGCCGTGCAGCAGGTGGTCCAGCGCCGCAAGTGACAGCGAGGGGCGTTTCTCCGCCACCTCGCCGCCGCCCTGGGCTAGCCTGGCGCCGATGTCGACCTCGGTGAAGACCGGCCGCGCGTGGGTCGCCGCGACTCGTGACCACGCTGTTCGTGGTGCTCCTCCTGGCGGCCTGCGGCCTGCTGTGGGAGTTCCTGGACGACCGAGACATCTCGGAGCTGCAGGATCCCGACAGCGTGATCGGCACCTACCTCTACGGCCCCATGGCGCCGGTGGGCGGTCCCGGCCTGATCGGTGACGGGCGCGACTTCGGTGACTCCATCGCCCAGCTCGGCGGTGGGCTGGTCCCGGTGCTCGTGGTGGTGTTCCTGTTCACCTGGGCCGCCGGCCGGGCGGCCCGGTCCGGCTCGGCCGTCACCGTCCTGTTCGGCGCCTGGCTCGGCACCATCCTCGGCGTCGGCCTCGGCGGGCTGGCCGCCTTCCAGGTCTTCATCTGGCAGACCGACTCCGACGGCTTCGGCCCCGGCCTGCACCAGTTCCGGGTCGTCCGCATCGAGACCGGGCTCTACTGGGGTGCGCTCGCCGGGCTGCTGGTGGGCCTGGTGGGCATGCTGGCGTTCGCCGCCACCCGGCGGGGCGCCACCGAGCCGCCCGAGGACGCTTCGCCGCGCCACCTGGCACCCGAGTCCGAGCCGGATCCGACCGGCCCGACGTCGTACCCACCGCCGCCGCAGGACGCCGAGCCGACGCCCGGGACGCCGCCGGAGACGGTCCGCGCTCCGAGCCCGCCGCCCGACTACTACCGCTGACGCGGAGCGACGCCTCGCGGTTTTGGGGCTGCCACGGCCCCGCTGTTACCTTTTGCGGTTATCTCACCGCCGTGCAACGGCCGCGGAACCATAGTGCCCGGGTGGACAGGCCCCGGCGCGCCGCGCAACGGACAAACCAGAAGGAGCCCGCGTGTCGATCGGAACTGACGCTGCGACCAAGAAGAAGATCATCGCCGAGTACGCCACGGCCGAGGGCGACACCGGTTCGCCCGAGGTGCAGATCGCGCTGCTCAGCCACCGGATCAGCCACCTGACCGAGCACCTGAAGGAGCACAAGCACGACCACCACAGCCGTCGTGGTCTGCTGCTGCTCGTCGGCCAGCGCCGCCGGCTGCTCAACTACCTGCGCAAGACCGACATCGAGCGCTACCGCTCGATCGTCGAGCGCCTCAAGCTGCGCCGCTGAACGTGCCGGGACTCGCCTTCGGGTGGGTCCCGACGCGTTTGTACGTATATTCGGCCTTAGTCACAACTGAACAGACCACCTACAGGAGCGATCCGCGACCGTCGGCACGGTCCTCGGTAGTGATCTTCAGGGTTCGCCAGTCTCAACTGAGCAGGGCGAACGCTGCGGGTCTCGATCGAAGACCGGCCACGCCCACTGATTCATCAGGGGCATACGCGGCCTCGCGGGTTGACTCACGAGAAGAAAGCACACCGTGACAGAACCCGTCATCTCCGCCGTCGAGACCAAGATCGACAACGGCTCGTTCGGCACCCGCACCGTCAAGTTCGAGACCGGGCTGCTCGCCCGCCAGGCCGCCGGTTCGGTGACCGCCTACCTCGACGACGAAACGATGCTGCTCTCGGCGACCACCGCCGGCAAGCAGCCCAAGGACCACTTCGACTTCTTCCCGCTCACCATCGACGTCGAGGAGCGGATGTACGCCGCGGGCCAGATCCCCGGCTCGTTCTTCCGCAGCGAGGGTCGCCCCGGCGAGGACGCGATCCTCACCTGCCGCCTGATCGACCGCCCGCTGCGCCCGACCTTCAAGAAGGGGCTGCGCAACGAGGTCCAGGTCGTCATCACCGTGATGGCGCTCGACCCCGACGACCCCTACGACGTGCTGGCGATCAACGCCGCGTCGCTGTCCACCCAGCTCTCCGGCCTGCCGTTCTCCGGCCCGGTCGGCGGCGTCCGGGTCGCCCTGATCGAGGGCCAGTGGGTCGCGTTCCCGACCCACAGCCAGCTCGAGAACGCCGTGTTCGACATGGTCGTCGCGGGTCGGGTCACCGAGACCGGCGACGTCGCGATCATGATGGTCGAGGCCGAGGCCACCGAGGAGACCTGGCAGCTCGTCGAGTCCGGCGCCCAGGCCCCGACCGAGGAGATCGTCGCCAGCGGTCTCGACGCCGCCAAGCCGTTCATCAAGCAGCTGTGCGAGGCCCAGGCCGAGCTGGCCAAGGAGGCCGCCAAGCCGGTCGCCGAGTTCCCGGTCTTCCTCGACTTCGAGGACGACGTCTACGCCGCCGTCGAGGGCGCGGTGAAGAGCGAGACCGCCGAGGCGCTGACCATCGCTGGCAAGCACGAGCGCGACGACGCGTCTCGACGAGATCAAGGCGTCGCTGCTCGAGAAGATCGGCGGCCGACTTCGAGGGCCGCGAGAAGGAGATCGGCGCCGCGTTCCGCGCGCTGAACAAGTCGCTGGTCCGCGAGCGCGTGCTCCGCGACAAGATCCGCATCGACGGCCGCGGCCTGGCCGACATCCGGCCGCTGCACGCCGAGGTCGGCGTGATCCCGCGGGTGCACGGTTCGGCGCTGTTCGAGCGCGGCGAGACCCAGATCCTGGGTGTCTCCACGCTGAACATGCTGACCATGGAGCAGAAGCTCGACACGCTCTCCCCGGAGAAGTCGCGTCGCTACATGCACAAGTACGTCTTCCCGCCGTTCTCCACCGGCGAGACCGGGCGCGTCGGTTCGCCGAAGCGCCGCGAGGTCGGCCACGGTGCGCTGGCCCGCCGGGCGCTGCTGCCGGTGCTGCCGAACCGCGAGGAGTTCCCCTACGCCATCCGGCAGCTCTCCGAGGCGATGGGCTCCAACGGCTCCACCTCGATGGGCTCGGTCTGCGCCTCCACGATGTCGCTGCTGCACGCGGGCGTGCCGCTGCGCGCGCCGTCGCGGGCATCGCGATGGGCCTGATCTCCGGTGAGGTCGACGGCGAGACGCAGTACGTCGCGCTGACCGACATCCTCGGCGCCGAGGACGCGTTCGGCGACATGGACTTCAAGGTCGCCGGCACCCGCGAGTTCGTCACCGCGCTGCAGCTCGACACCAAGCTCGACGGCATCCCGGCCGAGGTGCTCGCTTCGGCGCTGACCCAGGCGCGCGACGCCCGCCTGGCGATCCTCGACGTGATGGCCGACGCCATCGACGCGCCCGAGGAGATGTCGGTGCACGCGCCGCGCATCATCAGCATCCGGGTCCCGGTCGACAAGATCGGCGAGGTCATCGGCCCCAAGGGCAAGGTGATCAACCAGATCCAGGACGACACCGGCGCGACGCTCTCCATCGAGGACGACGGCACGGTCTACATCGGTGCGACCAACGGCGAGGCGGCAGAGGCCGCGCGCGCCGCGGTCAACGCGATCGCCAACCCGACGATGCCCGAGGTCGGCGAGCGCTACCTCGGCACCGTGGTGAAGACGACCAACTTCGGCGCGTTCGTGTCGCTGCTCCCGGGCAAGGACGGCCTGCTGCACATCAGCAAGCTGCGGGCCCTGGCCGGCGGCAAGCGGGTCGAGAACGTCGACGACGTCGTCGCGGTGGGCCAGAAGGTCCAGGTCCAGATCGCCGAGATCGACGACCGCGGCAAGCTGTCGCTGATCCCGGTCGTCGAGGACGACTCGACCGAGGCGGAGGGCTCCGACAACGCTGAGTCGGCCGTGGAGGCCGAGGAGGAGTGACCTCCGCGTGACGAAGTCCCGGACGACGACCGGCCAGCCCAACGCTGGCCGGTCGTCGGCTTCCGCCCAGAAGATCGGCACCACCCGCACGCTCGAGACCGTGCATGACGACGACGGCCGAGTGACCTCACGGGTGCGCCGTACCGTCCTGCCGGGCGGCCTGCGGGTCGTCACCGAGCAGATGACCGGCGCCCGCTCGGCCAGCATCGGCGTGTGGGTCGGCGTCGGCTCGCGCGACGAGACCGCGGCCCTGCACGGCTGCTCGCACTTCCTCGAGCACCTGCTGTTCAAGGGCACGACGGAGCGGTCAGCGCTGGACATCTCGATCGCGCTGGACGCCGTGGGTGGAGAGTTCAACGCCTTCACCGCCAAGGAGTACACCTGCTTCCACGCGCGGGTGCTCGACCGTGACCTGCCGCTCGCGGTCGACGTGCTGGGCGACATGGTCACCAACTCGGTGATCACCACCGAAGACGTCGAGGCCGAGCGCGACGTGATCCTCGACGAGATCGCCATGCACGACGACGATCCCGACGACGTGGTGCACAACCTGTTCGCCGAGCAGGCGTGGGGGAGCGGCTCACCGCTCGGGCGACCGATCGCCGGCACCGTCGAGTCGATCGCTGCGCTCACCCGGACCCAGGTGCGCCGCTTCTACAAGCGGCACTACCGCGCTGCCAACACCGTGGTCGCCGTGGCGGGCAACGTCGACCACACCGACGTCGTACGCCGGATTCGCGCGGCCTTCGGGCGCAACGACTTCCTCGCCCGCGACGAGCCGCCGGTGCCGCCCCGCCACGGCCGGCGGATGATGCCGGTCCACCCCGGGACGATCCAGGCGACCCGGCCGCTGGAGCAGGTCAACCTGGTGCTGGGCATGAAGGGCATCTCGCGGTCCGACGACCGCCGGTTCGCCCTCGGCGTGCTCAACACCGCACTCGGCGGGGGCACCTCGAGCCGGCTGTTCCAGGAGGTCCGCGAGCGCCGCGGCCTGGCCTACTCGGTGTTCTCCTTCGCCAGCCACCACGCCGACACCGGCCTGGTCGGGGTCTCCGTCGGCTGCCTGCCGGCCCGCCTCGACGAGGTTCTCGAGACGGTGCGGATCGAGCTCTCCCGGGTCGCGGCGCACGGCATCAGCGAGGAGGAGCTGCACCGCGGGCAGGGTCAGCTGCGCGGCGGCCTGGTGCTCGGCCTCGAGGACTCCTCGGCCCGGATGTCCCGCCTCGGCAAGGCCGAGCTGGTCCACGACGAGCTGCTCGGCATCGACGAGGTGCTCGCCCGGATCGACGCGGTCACCCTCGACGACGTACGCGAGGTGGCGGCCGACGTCTTCGGCGGTCCCGAGATCCTCGCGATCGTCGGTCCTGAGCAGACGCAGTACCCGGCGCACCCTCACCTCGAGAATGTCTCGAGTCGGCGCATCTTCATGCCGGCGCTGCGAAGATCGCCGACTCGCGCAGATAGCGGACGGAGGTTCGACGACTCGGCGGTCAGTCGACCAGCTGCGACAGGTACCTCTTCGCGTAGTCGCGTACGGCGTGGGGGTCGTTCACGTCGAGCCGGCCTCCGGGGTCGAGCAGGAACGTCGTGGCGAGCCGGAGCAGCAGCTCGGCCACCACGAGCAGCTCGTCGTCGGGCATCCGGGCGCCGGACCGGCGCAGGGTGCGGGCGATCCGGTCGCTGTGCTCGAGCAGCGCCGGGATCCGCCCCGGGATGCCGCTGATCATCTCGGGCTCGCTCTTCGCCAGTCGGCCGAGCACGGGGATCTCGCGCATCATCGCCATGCCGCGCACGAAGCACTCGATCACCGCCTCCTGCGGCGGCAGGTCCTGGGCGACCCGGTCCAGCTCGTCGAGGAACGCGTTGGTCTCCCGGTCGATCACCGCGGCCAGCAGCGACTCCTTGTTGGGGAACCGGCGGTAGAGCGTGCTCCGGCTGATGCCTGCCTTGCGGGCCACGTCGTCGACGTTGGCGCGGCGGGCGCCGTACTCCTCGAAGACGTCGCGTGCAGCGTCCAGGATCTCGTCGCTCATGGTCGTCGCTCCAGCCTGACCGGCAGCCCGTCGCGGGGGAACGGAAGCGCTGCGAGGTCGATCGGCATCACGTAGTCGGCGGCGACCGACCATTGGTACTGGCGCAGCAGCTCGTGGAAGACCGCGCGTACCTGCATGCCGGCGAAGTACATCCCGATGCACTTGTGCACGCCGGCCCCGAACGCCTGGAACGCGAGCCGGTGCACCTTGTCCTCGTGCCGCTCGGCGGAGAAGCGCTCGGGGTCGAAGCGGTCGGGGTCCGGCCACACCTCCTCCAGGAAGTGGTTGGCGTACGGCGAGTTGGTCACGAACGCGCCCTCGGGGATCCGGTAGCCGTCGATCTCCACCTCGCGTCGCGCGTACCGCGGGATCGAGGGCACCGGCGCGCACAGCCGCATCGACTCCTTCATCACCAGGTCGACGTCGGTCATCGCCTGCAGGGAGTCGTACGTCGGGTCGTCGATCGCCAGCGCCTCGCGCCGGCACCGCTCCTGCCACTCGGGGTGCTTGGCGACCTGGTAGGCCATCGAGGTCAGCGTCGTGGTGGTCGTGTCGTGCGCGGCCATCAGCAGGAAGATCATGTGGTTCACGACGTCCTCGTCGGTGAACTGGTTGCCGTCGTCGTCCTCGGCCGCGCACAGCCG
Organism: uncultured Actinomycetota bacterium; assembly: GCA_963813615.1. Classification (GTDB taxonomy): domain Bacteria; phylum Actinomycetota; class Actinomycetes; order Propionibacteriales; family Nocardioidaceae; genus Nocardioides. The sequence continues at coordinate 365,388 of CAWFAE010000013.1, read as the reverse complement.
GGCGAACAGGTCGTCGCCACCGTCGCGCCGCTTGGCGGGCAGGGCGCCGTAGAAGAACTCCTCGAGGATCTGGCGGGACCGCAGCCCCTTGGACCACGGACCGATGCCGCCCGGCAGGTCGCGGCGGACGATCGACGTACCGGCCCGGACCGCCTGGATGAACGCCTTGTTGATCCGCTGACGCTCCGCGGCCTCGAGCTCGACGCCGACGAACACCTCGAGGGCGAGGTCGAGCGTCAGGTCCTTGAACATCCGCTGCAGCCGCGGCTTCTCGACGTCGCCCCACTCGGCGAGGAAGCGTCGGATGTGGGGAACCATCAGCTCGTGGTAGCGCCGCAGCTCCTCGGCGCCGAACGCGTGCTGCATGATCCGCCGGTGGTGCAGGTGCTCCTCGAAGTCGAGCAGCATCAGCCCACGGTTGAAGAACGGCCCGATGAAGTGGGACCAGGAGGGACCGCTGGCGAACGCCTTGTCCTTGTTGACGAAGACCCGCTCGAAGGCGTCCGGCCCGGTGAGCGTGTACATGTCCACGCCGAAGACCCGCATCCGGTAGACGGGGCCGTAGGTCTCGCGCAACCGCGCCGAGTGGCCGATCGGATCGCGGCGCAGCCGCAGCAGATGGATCAGCCCGGCCCGGGGGCCGGTCGGCTCGCGCAGCGTCTCCACGATGGTCGTCACCCGATACCTCCGACATGTTGAAACAAAGTCGTTCCAATGTATCATCGGCCCATGTCGCTGGCGACCCGTGAAGCGGGCGAGCTCGAGTCGGCGCCCGGCCTGCCACTGGGCCCCGAGTCGCTGACCTGGCAGCTGTTCGCCGATCACCGGATGGCGCTGCTGGGTCCACGTGCCGCGGTCCTGCAGAACATGCTCCCGGCGCTCGGCCAGGGCGTGGAGGACCACTCCGTGTGGTTCGCCGACACCCTGGCCCGGCTGGCCCGCAGCATCCCGCCGATCTTCGGCACGGTCTACGGGCCCGACCCGGAGGCCACCGGCCGCCGGGTGCGCGACTTCCACACCTCGATCAAGGGCAAGATGCCCGACGGCCGCCCCTACAGCGCGCTCAACCCGGAGACCTACTACTGGGCGCACGCCACCTTCGTGGAGCACCTCGTCGTCGCCACCGAGACGTTCATCCGCCCGCTCGGCCGGGCGGAGAAGGACCAGATCATCGCGGAGTCGGTGACCTGGTTCGAGCGGTACGACGTCAGCGCGCGCGGCATCCCGACCACCTGGGCCGCGTTCGAGGCGTACTGGGACGACGCGCTCGAGCACCGCCTGGTCCGGCACCGCACCGCGGCGTACGGCGTCGGCTACGCCACCAAGGGCTGGCCCCGCCCCGCCCGCGTGCCCCGTCCGCTGTGGTGGCTGGTCCGGCGCCCGGTCGATGCGATCAGCTCGTCGCTCACCATCGGTGGCCTGCCGCCGCGGGCCCGCGAGATCCTCGGCCTGCCCTGGGACGACGACCGCGAGCGCCGCTACCGCCGGTTCGCCCGCCTGGTGCGAGCACTCGACCCGCTCGTGCGTCGGCTGCCGCCGCGGATGCGGCTGCACCCCATCGCGGCCCGCGCCTTCGCCCGTGAGGCGAGCCGATGACGCTGCCACCCCGCGTCACCCAGGAGTACGTCGACGGGCTGCTCCCGCTCGTCACCGCGTCCGGCGACCCGTCGGCAGCCACCGCGCCGTTCACCGGCGAGCCGCTGCCCGCGGTCCCGCAGTCCACCGCCGCCGACGTCGCCGGGGCGGCACGGCGGGCCCGGATCGCGCAGGAGCGCTGGGCCGGCGTACCCCTGGCCGAGCGGAGCGCGGTCGTGCTCCGCTTCGCCTCTCTGCTGCTCAAGGACAAGGAGCGGGTGCTCGACGTCGTCCAGTGGGAGACCGGCAAGTCCCGCGTGCATGCCGGGGTGGAGCTGCTCGGGCTGCCGGCCGTCGCCGTGCACTACGCCCGGCACGCGTCGTCGTACCTCGCCGAGAAGCGCGCGCCGTCGGGCATGCCCGGCATCGTTCGCACCCGGGTGACCCGTCATCCCAAGGGCCTGGTCGGGGTGATCGCCCCGTGGAACTACCCGCTCTTCCTCGCAGTGGGCGACGTGATCCCGGCGCTGCTGGCCGGCAACGCGGTGCTCAGCAAGGCCGACTCGCAGGCGCCGCTCAGCCTGCTGGCCGCCCGGGCCATCGCGCGCGAGGCCGGCCTCCCCGACGACGTGTGGCAGGTGGTCGCCGGGCGCGGGTCGGTCATCGGGCCGGCGCTGCTCGACGAGGTGGACCACCTGGCCTTCACCGGCTCGACCGCCACCGGCCGGGAGCTGGCCGCGGAGGCCGGCCGCCGGCTGATCGGTGCCTCGCTGGAGCTCGGCGGCAAGAACCCGATGATCGTGCGTGAGGACGCCGACGTGGACGCCGCGGTCAGGGGCGCGGTCCAGGCCGCCTACTCGAACGCCGGCCAGATCTGCATCGGGATCGAGCGGATCTACGTCCACGAGCGGCTGCACGACCGGTTCCTCGCGGGCTTCGCCGAGGCGACCCGGGCGCTCACCCTCGGCGCCGCCTACGACTACTCCGCGGAGATCGGCTCGCTCACCACCGCCGACCAGCTGGAGGCGGTCGAGGCGCACGTCGCGGACGCCATCGACCACGGCGCCGAGCTCGTCGCCGGCGGCAAGGCCCGGCCGGACCTCGGGCCGCTGTTCTTCGAGCCCACGGTGCTGTCCGGGGTCGAGCCGACCATGCGGGTGTGCGCGGAGGAGACGTTCGGGCCGGTGGTCTCGGTCTACCCCGTCGTCGACGACGAGGACGCGCTGACCCGCGCCAACGACACCGAGTACGGCCTGTCCGCCAGCATCTGGTCCGCCGACCTCGAGGCGGCCCGCCGGCTCGCCGGTCGGATCCGCGCCGGTGGCGTCAACATCAACGACGGCTACCTCTCCGCGATCGGCTCGGTCGCCGCGCCGATGGGCGGCATGCGGCGCCAGCGGTCTCGGTCGCCGGCACGGCGCCGACGGGATCCTGCGCTACACCGAGTCGCAGACGGTCGCGGCCCAGCGCCGCGCCACGCCGTACCCCGCCAAGCCCGCGGCGTTCCTGGCCGCGGGCGGGGCGGCCATGAAGACCCAGATCGCGGCCGCGCGCCTGCGCGGCCGACGAAGAAGAAGGAGCAGTTGATGACGGGAACGCTCAACGGCAAGGTCGTCGCCCTCACCGGTGGAGCCCGGGGGATCGGCGCCGCCACCGCGCGGGCGCTCGCGGCCGAGGGTGCCGCGGTGGTGATCGGCGACCTCGACGTCGACCTCGCCAAGAAGGCCGCCGAGGAGTACGACGGCCTGGCACTCCCGCTCGACGTGGCCGACCGGGAGTCGTTCGCACGGTTCCTCGACGCCGTCGTGAGCGAGCACGGACGGCTCGACGTCCTGGTCAACAACGCCGGGTTCATGGTCCTCGGCAAGGTGCGCGAGGTCCCCCTGGAGCGCCAGCTCGCCCAGCTCGACGTGAACCTGACCGGCGTCATCAACGGTTCGTACGAAGCCGCGGCGCGGATGCGACCGGGCGGCGTGATCGTCAACATCGCCTCGCTCGCCGGCCGGATCCCGATGCCCGGCTCCGCGGTCTACAGCGCTACCAAGGCGGGGGTGCTGGCCTTCAGCGAGGCGCTGGACGCCGAGCTCGCCGAGCACGGCATCCGGGTCGGATCGGTGTTGCCGTCGTTCACCAACACCGAGCTGATCGACGGCACCGAGGCGACCGGCCTGATGAAGCCGGTGCAGCCCGAGGAGGTCGCGAAGGCCGTGCTGAAGGTCATCCTGAAGCCCAAGCTGACCGCGACCGTGCCGCCGTACTTCGCGTTCTCGGGTGCCAACTGGAGCCTGACCGCGTCCCGGGCGAAGCCGTGGCTGCGCGGGAAGCTCGGGCTCGACACGGTGTTCACCGAGTTCGACCACGCGGAGCGCGCCGCCTACGAGGACCGCACCACCGGACGGGACTGACCGCGGTGTTCGAGTGGTCGGACGACGAGATCGCGATCCGCGACGCGGTGCGCAGCTTCGTCGACAAGGAGGTTCGGCCGCTCCAGGACGACCTCGAGCACGGCGACCTGCCGCCGTACGACCTGATCCGGAAGTTCTACGCCGCCTTCGGCATGGAGCAGATGGCCGCCGAGGCCTTCGACAAGGCGATCGCCCGTGCCGAGTCGGGGGAGCAGTCCGGCAAGGACGCGATGAGCGCCCTCGACCCGGCCATGGGGGTGATCGTGTCGAGCGAGCTCTGCCGCGTCAGCATGGGCATCCCGGCGGCGATCGGCGTCTCGGTGGGCCTCGCCGGCGGCACCATCAACGCGCGCGGCAGCATCGAGCAGCGCAAGCGCTGGGCGCGCGACCTGATGACCTTCGCGAAGGTGGGCGCCTGGGCGATCACCGAGCCCGACGCCGGCTCCGACGCCTTCGGCGGGATGCGCACGACGGTGCGCCGCGATGGCGACGAGTGGGTGCTGACCGGGCAGAAGACGTTCATCACCAACGGCCCGTACGCCGACACGATCGTCGTCTACGCCAAGCACGACGACGGAAGCGGCCGGGAGCGGCGCGACCAGCCCGTGCTCACCTTCGTGCTCGACTCGGGCATGGAGGGACTCACCCAGAGCGGGCCACTGCGCAAGATGGGCATGCACTCCTCACCGACCGGTCAGCTGTTCTTCGACGAGGTCCGCCTGGGCGACGACCGGCTGCTCGGGTCGGCGACCGACGGTGCGGGCAGAGAGAGCGCTCGGGCCAACTTCGTGGTCGAGCGGATCGGGATCGCCAGCCTCGCGCTCGGCGTGATCGAGGAGTGCCAGCGCCTGTGTGTCGACTACGCGAAGTCGCGCGAGCTCTGGGGCCAGCCGATCGGTGAGTTCCAGCTGATCCAGCTGAAGCTCGCCCAGATGGAGGTCGCCCGGGTCAACGTCCGCAACATGGTGTTCAGCACCATCGAGCAGCGCCGCGCGGGCAGGCTCCCGTCGCTGTCCGAGGCCTCCGCGATCAAGCTCTACGCCTCGACCGCCGCCACCGAGGTCGCGATGGAGGCGGTCCAGCTCTTCGGCGGCAACGGCTACATGGCGGAGTACCGCGTCGAGCAGCTGGCCCGCGATGCCAAGTCGTTGATGATCTACGCCGGGTCCAACGAGGTCCAGGTCACCCACGTCGCCAAGGGCCTGCTGCGCTGACCTGTTGAATCGTGGGTTGTGCGGTGGTGGCGGGCCGAGTCGTGGGTTGTGGTGGATCGAGTCCGTGCTGTGGTGGTGCGACAACCGCCACAACGCCCGCCTCGAGCAACCACGACCGCCGATTCGCGCGTCCACGACGCCGGATTCAACTTGCGTCACCGGCTGAGCAGGATCACCCCTGCGCACGCGCTGGCCCAGAGGACGCTGGCGAAGGTGCCGACGATGAAGCGCTCCGCGGCTCCGGGCGCGCGGAGGTGGGGGTAGCGGCCGAGGCCCTTCACCGCCAGCGCGATCGCGATGCCCTCCGGGAAGGCCGCAACCAGGCAGACGAACACCGCGGCGCGCTCGAGCAGGCCGATCCACGAGCCCGGCGCGCAGCACGGCGGCAGCGCCCTCGACGGAGTCGGGCTCGTCGAACCGCTCGCGGTCGACCAGCCGGAAGAGCAACGCGGTGACCGGGCCGCCGCCGACCACCGCCAGGGACCCCGGCGAGGGCGACCGCGAGCGCCGTCATGGCCCCGGACTCGATCTCGATCTCGGGCGCGCCGCCGGCGACCGCGAGCGCGGCGAGGAGGACCGCCAGCGAGAACGGCGGCCAGATCACGCGGCCCGCGCGGCTCCAGCCGGGCGCCGCGGCCACGAGCGACACCGCGAGCAGCGCCATCACCAGATGTCCGTAGTCCTGTGCCGTCATGCCTGTCTCCCCGCTCGGGCGTGCTCGCTCATGGGCAAGTGCGGATTCGTCCTCAGCGCCGGCCGATGATGCCGACCACGGCTGGCTCCTTCGAGTCCACGACGTACACCCGGAACCCGCCCTCGGTCAGCGAGGCCGACGCCTTGCGGATCATCTCCGGCACCTGCTCGGGCCGGCTCGACTCGTAGAAGAGGTAGACCGCACCGCCGGGCAGCACGCGCTCGTGCAGGAGGGCGACCTCGTCGGCGCACTCACGGACCCAGAACAGGTTGACGTTGAACGCGAACACCTTGTTCAGCCGCTTCACCGGCACCCGCAGCGTGGCCAGGTCGATCTGACGGACGGTCAGCCGGCCGGCCTTGATGTACGACGCACACCGCCGCTTGGTCCGGTCGACACCCGACTCGGAGCGGTCGATGGCGAACAGCCGGCCGGTCTCGAGTCGGCTGCAGATGAGCTCGGCCCCCGCGCCTGGTCCGCAACCGATCTCCAGGATGTGGTCCGACGGCTGCACGTCCATGAAGTCCACCGCCCAGCGGATCCGCGCGGGGATCGTCTGCACCGCCATGTCCTCCACCCTGCCAGACCGCGACCACCGCTGGCACGCACCGAACGCCGTGTGCCAGGCACTACCGTGGTCGCCGTGGCCGAGGTGATCAAGGTGGGCGTCCTGGGCGGACGCGGCAGGGTGGGTTCCGAGGTGTGCCGGGCGGTCGAGGCGGCCGACGACACCGAGCTGGTGGCCGTGGTCGACGTCGACGACGAGCCCGACGCCCTCGTCACCGCGGGTGCCGAGGTCGTCGTGGACTTCACCCACCCCGACGCGGTGATGGACAACCTGGAGTTCTGCATCGACCACGGCATCCATGCCGTGGTCGGCACGACCGGTTTCGACGACGAGCGACTCGCCACCGTCCGCGGCTGGCTGGAGGCGTCACCCAAGACGGGTGTGCTGATCGCCCCCAACTTCGCGATCGGCGCGATCCTGATGATGCGGTTCGCCGCGGTCGCCGCACCGTTCTACGAGTCCGTGGAGGTGGTCGAGCTGCACCACCCCGACAAGGCCGACGCACCCTCCGGCACCGCGCGGCGTACCGCCGAGCTGATCGCGGCGGCGCGCCGCGAGGCCGGCTCCCCGCCGGTGCCCGACGCGACGTCGTCCGGCCTCGAAGGGGCGCGCGGCGCCGACGTCGACGGCATCCGCGTGCACGGTCTGCGGGTCCGGGGCCTGGTCGCGCACCAGGAGGTGATCCTGGGCGGAGTGGGGGAGACCCTCACCATCCGGCACGACTCGCTCGATCGCGCGTCGTTCACCCCCGGCGTGCTCACCGGGGTCCGCCGGATCGGCTCCCGTCCCGGGCTGACGGTCGGGCTCGAGGCCTTCCTCGACCTGGGCTGAAAGGCACAGTGGCGCGACCGCCGCGGGCGGGCGCACACTGCGGAGGTGACGACCGAACTCCCACCCGACCTGGGGCTCAGTCCGACGTCGTTCCGCAAGGGCAACCTCCCGGGCGACCCGAACTCAGACCTGGCGGGGCGGCTCTTCGTGCTCGACCTGCAGGAGCAGGTGCCCGGGGTGCAGCGGCTGCGTGACTGGGCTGTGGGCGTGCTGGCGCCGCGGCCGGGCGACGTAGCCGTGGACGTCGGATGCGGGACCGGGGCGGAGGTACGCCGACTGGCCGGCCTCGTGGGTCCGGGTGGCCGGGCAGTGGGCGTCGAGCCCGACCCGGATCTCCGCGCCGAGGCCGAGCGCAGAGCAGCGACTGAGTCGTCGCGCGCGACGTACGTCGACGGCGACGCCGCCGCGCTGCCCTTCGCGGACGGTTCGGTCGACCTGCTCCGCTGCGAGCGGGTGTTCCAGCACCTCTCCGACCCGGGCGCAGCCGCCGGTGAGTTCGCGCGGGTGCTGGCGCCCGGGGGACGTGCGGTAGTCGTGGACAGTGACTGGGGCACGGTCGTGCAGACCGTGGGCGACCCGGAGCTCGTCCAGCGCCTCAACGAGTTCTCGTGGCGGCTGATGGCCAACCCGTTCGCCGGCCGGCACCTGCGTGGCCAGCTGTACGCCGCGGGCCTGAACGTCGACCCGGACATCGCGGCCACGGCGGTCGTGATGCCCGACGAGGTGATCCGCGGCCTGCAAGTGTGGCGACCGATGTTCGCCCAGGCCATGGAGGAAGGGGTGCTGACGGCCGACGACGTGCGGCAGCTCGAACGCGACGCACACGACGCGTGGATCGGGGCGACGCGTTCCTCGCCGTCACCATGTTCGGCGTCCTGGCCGAAGACGAGACGCCGCGTGATCGCACGGACCGCGCTCGGTCAGGACCCAGCGAGGCGGGCGAGCAGGTCGAGCGTGTGCCGAGCGGGCGTGTCGGGCTCGGCGGTGTAGGTGAGCAGCCGGTGGCCGGCGCCGTCCGGGAGGTGGAGCACCTCGAAGCCGACCTCGAGGTCGCCCACCTCGGGGTGGGAGATCCGCTTGGTGCCGCTGGTGCAGTTCTCCACCGGGTGCCCGGCCCACAGCCGCGCGAAGTCGTCGCTGGCGATGGAGAGCTCGCCGATCAGCTCGGCCAGGTCGCGGTCCTCCTGGAAGCGGCCAGCGACCAGCCGTAGGGATGCGACCGCCCGCGCGGCCTCCTCGTCCCAGTCGGTGTAGAGCGCTCGCGTGTGCGGGTCGAGGAACAGCATCCGGGTCAGGTTGGGCCGGTTCGCCTCGTCGAACGGCGCGTCGAACGGGACGTGGCCGGCGACGAGGGAGTGACCCAGCCGGTTCCAGGCCAGCACCTCCGAGGACCGCCCCATCAGCACGGCCGGCACGTCTCCCATCGCGTCGATGAGGGTGCGGGTCCGGGCCCGGACGGACACCGGCGGCGGCGTCCGCCACCGCTTCGGGGGTGCGGGCCGCGCCAGGTCGCGCAGATGGGCGCGCTCGTCGTCGTCCAGGCCGAGCGCCCGAGCCAGCGCCTCGATCACCGAGTCGGACGCGTTGACGCTCTGGCCCTGCTCCAGCCGGGTGTAGTAGGTGACGCTGACCCCCGCCAGCATCGCCAGCTCCTCGCGCCGCAGCCCGGGCACCCGCCGGGCGCCGTACGACGTCAGACCGACGTCGTCGGGTGTCAGTCGTGCGCGCCGGGTCCGCAGGAACTCGCCGAGGTCCCGAGTACGTCGTGTCTCCGTTCCGGTCACGCCACCAGTGTTGCTCACCGGGCGCTAGAACTGCCTGTCCCTGTCAGTGCCAGGCAACGGGCGGCTACGCATCACAGGTGTCTGGCTGGCGCTCCCTCACATGACGAACCCTCGTGCTGCCCGTTCTGTCGACCCACGAAGGAGCACACCAGTGCGAGCCGCAACCACCACACCGACGGCGCGCGAACGCCTCACCCTGTCGGTCCTGCTCACGGCCAGCTTCACGCTCGCCGTCGACTTCTCCATCCTCAACGTCGCCCTGCCCGATGTCGGCGCGGACGTCGGCTTCTCGCTCGAGAACCTCCAGTGGATCGCGACCTCGTTCGCGCTCTGCGCCGCCGGCTTCACGCTGCTCTTCGGCAGGGTCGCGGACCTGTTCGGCCGCCGCCGGCTGTTCCTGACCGGGATCGCCCTGCTCGGCGTCTCCTCGCTGGTCGGCGGGCTCGCCGACACTCCGTGGGTCCTCCTCGTCGCCCGCGTGGCGCAGGGCACCGCGGCCGCGATCGTGACGCCTGCCGCGCTGTCGCTGCTGACGACCTCCTTCCCCGAGGGGCCGCGCCGGGAGCGAGCGCTCGGGCTGAACGGCGCCCTGATGGCGGCCGGCTTCACGACCGGCGCCGTGCTCGGCGGCGTACTCACCGACCTGCTGAGCTGGCGCTGGGCGTTCTACGTCAACGTCGTCGTCGCGCTCGCCGTCCTGGTGGTCGGCCCGGCGGTGCTCACCGAGAGCCGGCCCACCGAGCGCCCGCGGCTGGACCTGCCCGGTGCGCTGAGCGTCACCACGGGGCTGTTGGCGCTCGTCTACGGCCTCACCGTCGCCGGCGAGCACTCCTGGACGGAGCCGCGGGCCCTGGTCGGGCTCGGGCTGGGGATCTTCCTGCTCGCGGTGTTCTGGGCGGTCGAGCACCGGGTCGCCGAGCCGCTCGTCTCCCTCGACGTGCTGCGTCGGCGTTCGGTGGGCTGGGGGAACCTCGCCGGGGTGATGGCGTTCGCCACCGAGACGTCGCTCGTGTTCCTGCTCACCCTCTACCTGCAGAACGTGCTCGGCTTCTCACCGCTCGAGGCCGGGCTGGCCTTCGCCGTACTGGGAGCGGGCACCGTGGTCGGCGGCCTGGCCGGTCCCCGGGTGATCGCGGCCGTGGGGAGCACCCGCGCCATCGTCGGTGGCCTGGTGGTCCAGGCGGCGGCGACGGCACCGCTGGTTCTCCTGGGCGAGGCCACGGGCTACCTGGCCCTGGTCCTGGTCGCGACCTTCGTCGGCGGGGTGGCCAACCTGGTGGCCATCGTCGGGTTCATGGTCACCGTCACCACGGGTGTGCCGGACCGGGAGCAGGGGCTGGCGACCGGGCTGGCCACGATGAGCCAGCAGGTCGGCATCACCATGGGCATCCCGATCATGTCCGCGATCGTCACCGCCGTGGCGCACCGGACCGCCGGTAGCGACCACCTGCTGACCGGTCTGAGTGTCGCGATCGGGATCGACGCCGCCTTGTGTCTCGTCACGGCGCTCTTGGTCGGGGTGCTGCTCCGACCGAAGTCACCCACGAACGAGACCAACGACGAATGGTCCGCTCCGGTGTCAGCACGCACGCTGGACTGAGTCACCCACTCGGAGAGGAACCCTGCGTGCTGTTGATCCTGATCGTCGCGTGCGAGATCGGATTCTGGCTGCTGCTCGTGGCCGGGCTGCTGGCCCGCTACGCCTTGCGGCGTCCCGGCCTCGGCGCCGCGCTGCTGGTGCTCACCCCGGTGGTCGACGTGGTCCTCCTGGTGGCCACGACGGTCGACCTGCGCCGCGGTGCCGAGGCGACCGCCGTACACGCTCTGGCGGCGATCTACATCGGGGTCTCGGTGGCGTTCGGGTCCTCGATGGTCCGGTGGGCCGACGCCCGGTTGGCCCACCGCCTCGGCGCGGGTCCGGCGCCCACGCCGAGGCCGAAGCACGGCAGGGCGCATGCTCGCCACGAGCGGCGGCAGTGGGCACGGCACGCGCTCGCGTGGGCGATCGGCTCCTCCCTGATGCTGCTCGCCTGGCTGCTCGTGGGTGATCCCGAGCGCTCCGAGCGACTTCTGCAGACCGCGCAGCTCTGGACCCTGGTGCTGGTGATCGACGGCGTCATCTCGTGGAGCTACACGTTCTCGCCGCGGCCCGAGCGGGAGCAGGTGACGCCGGGCCGTCGCTGAGGCGGCCGATACTGCAGGTTCGTGCACTGCATCAACCTGCGGGTCGGAAAGCCTGTTACTGCCGCGTGACCCTCGTCAGGCTTCCCTGCAAGACGGCGACGTCCCCGACTGAGGGGCGTCCGGCAGAGAGGGATGCAATGCGGAAGATTCTCGGGCCCACCTTGGTGGGACTCGCCGCGGCGGCCCTGGTCGCCGGTTCGTTCGGAGGCCAGACCGCGAGCGCCACCGGCGCCTCGCCGGACCGCGACAAGCGGGGCGACGTCGTCAGCCAGGCGCTCCGCGCACTCGACGCCCACCCCGGCGTCGCCCGCGACACCGTGGAGCAGGAGTTCCAGGTCGTCGACACTGTCCTCGACGCGGACGGCGCCTCGCACGTGCGGATGACCCGCACCGTGCACGGTCTGCCCGTGATCGGCGGCGACATCGTGGTCCACCAGGGCAGTGGTGGCGCCTTGCAAGGGCGTCAGCCAGACGCTGCGCACCCCGCTGGACCTGTCGGTCCGGCCCACCCTCGACAAGGCGGCGGCCGAGGTCCGCGCGCTGGCGACCTCGACCGCGACCCGGGCGATCTCGAAGCTCCGCTCCGTGGGCGTTCCGCGGCTGGTCGTCGACGCCGTCTCCGCCAAGCCCCGGCTCGCCTGGGAGGTGTCCACCGCCGGGCGCCAGCAGGACGGCACACCCAGCCGGCTGCTCAGCTACGTGGACGCCGCCACGGGCAAGGTGCTGCGCCGCGAGGAGCAGATCCACACCACGGAAGGCTCCGGCCAGTCCCTCTACAGCGGCACCGTGAGCATCCAGGTCGCCCCTGCCGGCTCCGGCTACACCCTCACCGACCCCGCGCACGGCAACGGCGCCACCGTCGACGCGCAGAACAAGACCGACTCGGTCCTCTGCCAGCTGCTCGGCATCGGCTGTGTGAAGGGCGTCGCCTACAACAGCCCCGACACCTCGTTCGGCAACGGGGCCACGAGCAACCGCGAGTCGGCGGCGGTGGACGCGCACTACGGCGCGGCCACGACGTACGACTACTTCAAGACCCAGCACGGCCGCAACGGGATCTTCGGCGACGGCCGCGGCGTGACCAGCCGGGTCCACTACGGCAGCGGCTACGTCAACGCCTTCTGGGACGGCTCCAAGATGACGTACGGCGACGGCGACGGCACCGCGTTCGGCCCCCTCGTCTCGCTCGACGTGGCCGGGCACGAGATGAGCCACGGCGTCACCGAGCACACCGCCGGCCTCACCTACTCCGGTGAGTCGGGCGGCCTCAACGAGTCGACCTCCGACATCTTCGGCACGATGGTCGAGTTCTACGCCGCCAACCCCAACGACAAGGGCGACTACTACATCGGCGAGGAGTTCGACCTCGCGAACCACGAGGGCTTCCGCCGGATGGACAACCCGTCGCTGGACGGCTCGTCGCTGAGCTGCTGGAACTCGGGTGCGGGCAACGTCGACGTGCACTACTCCTCGGGCATCGGCAACCACTTCTTCTACCTGCTCGCCGAGGGCTCGGGGGCGAAGACGATCGGCGACAAGCCCCACAACTCGCCGACCTGCAACGGCTCGTCCGTGACCGGCATCGGTGCGGCCGCCGCCGCCAAGATCTGGTTCCGGGCGCTGGACGTCTACATGACCTCGAGCACCAACTACGCCGGCGCCCGCACCGCCACGCTCAACGCGGCGCGGGACCTCTACGGCAACGGCAGCGGGCAGTACAACGCCGTCGCCGCCGCCTGGAGCGCCGTGAGCGTGGGCTGACGCCTCCTCCCAGACGAGGGCCCGTGCCGGACGGAACCGGCACGGGCCCTCTTTCATGTCGTTTGGTCACCAACCGCAGCTTTTGGGCTGAATTTCTGCCGTTGGTGACCAAACGGCAGTCCGAACGGCTCACGCGAGCGCCGTGTGCAGCCGCACCTGCTTGACCCGGGTGCTGCCGGTGCCGTCGAGGTCGAGCTCCCGGTGGGCCGTGTCGGCGGCCCAGCCCGCGCTGGTGAGGAAGGAGCGCAGCTCGTCGTCGGTGGCGATCGCCCAGAACACCGCGCGGGTGAAGCGGTCGGCCGTCATCGTGTCCACGGCGGCCGTGAGCAGCCGGGAGCCGTGCCCCTTGCCCCGCTCGCCGGCGTCGACCGTCAGCTCGAGCAGCTCGCCGTCGGCGATCGGGTCGCAGTCCGGATCGGCCGCGGGGCCGACCACCGCGAAGCCCACGACGCGGTTGCGCTCCAGGGCGACCAGCACCCGGTTCCGCGCATCGGCCGGGCGGGTCATCGACGACCGCCAGGCCTCCGTCGCGACCGACTCGTCCGGGAGCGCCTCGGCGGGCAGCAGATCGGCGTACGCCGTCCGCCAGGCGCGCACCTGCAGCGCGCCGATCGCCGGCGCGTCGTCCGCCCAGGCGACCCGCACCGAGACGTCGGCGGTGGGGGAGCTCATGGCGTCATCCTCGCAAGTGCTCGGAGTGTTACAGAAAGCGGTCCGCGATGCGGAGTTCTGTAACAGATCTTGCTACTCTCGATGCGTGGACGGCGACTTCGACAGGCTCCTGGCCGATGACGGCCGCGTGGAGCCGCGCGACGAGATGCCCGAGGCCTACCGGCGCACCCTGGTCCGGCAGATCGCCCAGCACGCTCACTCCGAGATCATCGGCATGCAGCCCGAGGGCAACTGGATCAGCCGTGCCCCCAGCCTGCGTCGCAAGGCGATCCTGATGGCGAAGGTGCAGGACGAGGCCGGCCACGGGCTCTATCTGTACGCCGCCGCGGAGACCCTCGGCGTCGACCGCGCCGACCTGCTCGACGCGCTGCACACCGGCCGGCAGAAGTACTCCTCGATCTTCAACTACCCGACGCTCACCTGGGCCGACGTGGGCGCGATCGGGTGGCTGGTCGACGGCGCGGCGATCACCAACCAGGTGCCGTTGTGCCGGTGCTCCTACGGCCCCTACGCGCGGGCGATGGTCCGGGTCTGCAAGGAGGAGTCGTTCCACCAGCGGCAGGGCTTCGAGATCCTGCACACGCTCTCGCACGGCACCCCCGCCCAGAAGGCGATGGCGCAGGACGCCGTCGACCGCTACTGGTGGCCCTCGCTGATGATGTTCGGCCCGCCCGACGACGCGTCGCCGCACTCCGAGCAGTCGATGGCGTGGGGGATCAAGCGGCACAGCAACGACGACCTGCGGCAGCGTTTCGTCGACATGACGGCGCCGCAGGCGGAGGTCCTCGGGCTGACCCTGCCCGACCCGGAGCTCCGCTGGAACGACGAGCGCGGCCACTACGACTTCGGCGAGGTGGACTTCACCGAGCTGTTCGAGGTCATCAAGGGCAACGGCCCCTGCAACGCCGAGCGGATGGCGCACAAGGTGGGCGCCCACGAGGACGGCGAGTGGGTGCGCGAGGCGGCCACGGCGTACGCCCAGAAGCACGCCCAGAAGCAGGCGGAAGGTGCCGCATGAGCCGCGACTGGCCGCTCTGGGAGGTCTTCGTCAGGTCCCGGCGGGGACTGTCCCACGGGCACGTCGGCTCGCTGCACGCACCGGACGCCGAGATGGCGCTGCGCAACGCCCGCGACCTCTACACCCGCCGCAACGAGGGTGTCTCGATCTGGGTGGTGCCGGCCTCCGAGATCGTCGCGTCCAGCCCCGACGAGCGCGACTCCTTCTTCGACCCGGCCGGCGACAAGGTCTACCGGCACCCGACGTTCTACGACGTCCCCGAGGGGGTGCAGCACCTGTGAGCACCCCGCTCTTCGACCACGTGCTCGGCCTCGCCGACGACGCGCTGATCTCGGCGCAGCGGATGGGCTGGTGGATCAGCCGCGCGCCCGAGCTCGAGGAGGACGTCGCCCTCGCCAACATCGGCCTCGACCAGCTCGGCCAGGCCCGCACCCTGCTCGACTACGCCGGCCGGGTCGAGGGCGCCGGCCGCAGTGAGGACGACCTCGCCTACCTCCGCGACGACCGGGAGTTCCGCAACGTCTGGCTGGTCGAGCGCCCGCAGACCGACTTCGGCGTCACCATGGCCCGCCTGCTGGTCTTCGCGGCGTACCAGTCCGAGCTCTACGCGGCGCTGAGCCGCAGCGCGGACCCCACGCTGGCCGGAGTGGCCGGCAAGGCGGTCAAGGAGGTCGCCTACCACCTCGACCACGCCGCCCGCTGGGTGGTCAGGCTCGGCGACGGCACCGACGAGTCCCACGCCCGGATGCAGGCGGCCCTCGAGGCGGAGTGGCCCTTCGTCGACGAGCTGTTCACGCCGGCCGACGCGGAGCTCGTCGAGCAGGGGATCGCCGTCGACCCGACCGCCCTGCGGCCCGCCGTCCTCGACCGGATCGGCACCGTGGTGAGCGAGGCGACCCTGTCCGTTCCCGACGTCGCACCCGCCATCGGCGGCGGCCGCCGCGGTCTGCACACCGAGCACCTCGGCTACCTGCTCGCCGAGATGCAGCACCTCGCCCGTTCACACCCAGGAGCGACCTGGTGATGCCCCAGACCCTCACCCGAGCGTGGCAGGTGGCCGCGACGGTCCTCGACCCCGAGCTGCCCGTCGTCACCATCGAGGACCTCGGGATCCTCCGCGACGTCGCCGAGTACGAAGGCGCGCGGGTCCACGTCCAGATCACGCCGACGTACTCCGGCTGCCCGGCGATGGAGACCATCCGCACCGACCTGATCGACGCGCTGTGCACCGCGGGCTACGCCCACGTCGACGTCGAGTTCGTGCTGTCCCCGCCGTGGACCACGGACTGGATCACCGACGAGGGCCGCGCCAAGCTCGAGGAGTACGGCGTCGCCCCGCCCGGACCCCGCACCGGGCCGGTGCAGCTGGTCCTGGGCGTCCGCTGCCCGCAGTGCGGGAGCCTCGACACCCGCGAGTCCAGCCGGTTCGGCTCGACCGCCTGCAAGGCGCTCTGGGTGTGCCAGACGTGCAAGGAGCCGTTCGACCACTTCAAGCCAGCTGTGAGCGCCACCCTCCACCAGCTCAAGGTCGCCGCGATCGATGAGCTGACCGACGACTCGGTGGCGATCACGTTCGAGGTGCCGGCCCATCTCGCCGAGGACTACCGGTTCCGGCACGGCCAGCACCTCTCGATCCGCGGCGGTGACGACGTCCGGCGCAGCTACTCCATCTGCACACCGCCGTCGAGCGGCACTCTGCGGATCGGCGTGAAGCGGCTCCCGGGCGGGGCGTTCAGCGAGGGCGTGGTCGGGCGACTGGTCGTCGGCGACGAGCTCGAGGTGATGACTCCTGCCGGCCGGTTCACCACCGAGATCGACCCGACCGCGCGGAAGCGGTACGTCGCGATCGCCGCCGGCTCCGGCATCACGCCGATCCTCTCGATCGTCGCCGCGCTCCTCGAGGGCGAGCCGGGCTCCGCGGTGACGCTGGTCTACGCCAACCGGACGCACCGGTCGGTGATGTTCCTCGATGAGGTCCACGACCTGAAGGACCGCTTCTGCGACCGCCTCCAGATCGTCCACGTGCTCTCGCGGGAGACGCAGGACGTCGAGCTGTTCTCGGGTCGGCTCGATGCCTCGCGACTCCGCGCGATCCTGACCGCCCTCGCGCCCGCGGAGGAGGTCGACGAGTGGTTCCTCTGCGGCCCGCAGGAGATGCTCGCTGAGCTCCGGTCCGCGCTCGAGGAGCTCGGCGCGGCGCCGGGCAGCATCCACTCCGAGCTCTTCCATGCCGACCCGGTGCCTCGGGCGCCCGTCGCCCAGCTGGGCGGTACGGAGGGGGCCGCCCACGTGACGATCCGCCTCGACGGCCGCGGCTCCGATTTCGACCTGCGCCCCGACGACGTATCCGTTCTCGAGGCGGCGCTGCGGGTGCGCTCGGACCTTCCGTTCGCCTGCAAGGGAGGCGTCTGCGGCACCTGTCGCGCGAAGGTCGTGGAGGGCTCCGTCGCCATGGACGCCAACTGGGCGCTCGAGCCCGACGAGGTGGAGCGCGGCTACGTCCTCACCTGCCAGTCCCATCCCACCGTCGAGCGGGTCGTGCTCGACTACGACGCCTGAGGCGTAGCGGTGGCCGACCTCCACGACGACGAGATCCCGATCGACGCGGAGCTGGTGCGTGCGCTGGTCGGTCGGCAGCTGCCCCAGTACGCCGGGCTGGACGTCCGCCCGCTCGGGGCGTCCGGGTCGACCAACGCGCTGTTCCGGCTGGGCGCCGACCTGCTGGTGCGGATGCCGCGCCAGCCCGGGGGATCGGCCATCGAGAAGGAGGCACGATTGGTGCCGCTGATCGAGCGTGAGCTCTCGGTCGCCGTACCCTCCGTGATCGCGGTCGGGGAGCCCGGGCTCGGCTACCCCGAACGCTGGTCGGTCACCCGCTACCTCGAGGGCCGGCTGCCCACCGTGGCTGCCGATCGGGTGCAGCCGGACGGGCCTCGTCACGGCCTGGCCGACGACCTCGCCCGGTTGATCGGTGAGCTGCACGCGATCGAGGTCCCGGACGCGGCGCTGCGCGACGAGGAGCTGATCTGGTACCGCGGCCGGCCTCTGAGCGAGGTGGACGACAGCTTCCGTCGGTCGGTGGCTGCCTGCCGCGAGCTCGACGGCCTCGACCTCGATCTCGACGCCGCGGTCCGGGTGTGGAACCAGATCCTGGAGTCCACCCGCGATGCGGATCCAGCCCCTGCCTGGTACCACGGCGACCTGCTCGCCGAGAACCTGCTCGTACGCGACGGGCGCCTCTGCGCGGTGCTCGACTTCGGCACCCTCGGAGTGGGCGATCCGTCGGTCGACCTGGTCGCCGCCTGGGAGGTGTTGGACCCCGAGAGCCGGGCCACGTTCCGCCGCGCCGTCGACGTCGACGACGCGACCTGGCAGCGCGCGAAGGGCTGGGCGCTCTACATCGCCTTCGTGACCTTTCCCTACTACTGGGACACGATGCCCGCCCGGTGTGCCGACCGTCGGGCGATGGCGCGCGCGGTGCTCGAGACGGGGTAGCGCCTCCTCACCGTCGGCTCAGTAGGGTCGTCCTCATGCAGATCCGCAATCTCGGAGCGAGTGGCCTCAGGGTCTCCGCCCTCTCTTACGGCAACTGGATCACCCACGGCTCGCAGGTCGAGGAGGACGCCGCCAACGCGTGCGTCCGCCAGGCTCTCGACGAGGGGATCACCACCTTCGACACCGCCGACGTCTACGCCAACACCCGGGCCGAGAGCGTCCTCGGCAAGGCGCTGGCGGGGGAGCGCCGGGAGGGCCTGGAGATCTTCACCAAGGTGTTCTGGCCGACCGGTCCGGGCGCCCACAACGACCACGGGCTGTCCCGCAAGCACATCATCGAGGCGATCGACGGGTCGCTGAGCCGGCTCGGCACCGACTACGTCGACCTCTACCAGGCCCACCGCTACGACCACGACACCCCGCTCGAGGAGACCATGGAGGCCTTCGCCGACGTGGTCCGCGCCGGCAAGGCGCTCTACATCGGCGTCTCCGAGTGGCGGGCCGAGGAGATCCGCGCGGCCCATGCGCTCGCCCGCGAGCTGCACGTCCCGCTGGTGTCCAACCAGCCGCAGTACAACATCCTCTGGCGGGTGATCGAGGCCGAGGTCGTGCCCACCTGCGAGGAGCTCGGCATCGGACAGATCGTCTGGTCGCCGATCGCCCAGGGCGCGCTCACCGGCAAGTACCAACCGGGCCAGCCGGTGCCGGAGGGCTCCCGAGCCACCGACACCAAGGGTGGCGCCGACATGATCGGGCGCTGGCTCGAGGACGACGTGCTCGAGCGGATCCAGAAGCTCCGGCCGATCGCCGACGATGCCGGTCTGACCATGTCGCAGCTCGCGATCGCCTGGACCCTGCAGAACCCCAACGTCTCGAGCGCCATCATCGGGGCCAGCCGGCCCGAGCAGGTCACCGAGAACGCGAAGGCTGCCGGCGTCACGCTCGACGCCGACGTGCTGAAGGCGATCGACGACGCCGTGGGCGACGTGGTCCAGCGCGATCCCGCCAAGACCAGGTCGCCGCGGCGCCCCGGGTTCGAGGACGACTAGCGATAGGTGTCCGGGCAGCTGCTGCCCCGATCTTGACCTGCGCCTTCGGCAACCGCATGAACTTCATCTGCATGGACCGCGTGATGGCGTAGTACGTCGTGCCCTTGACGGGCTCGTCGGGGAACCGGGCGGCCAGCTGGCGGCGCAGCCGGAACCGCATCAGCACCAGGTCGATGATCACCAGCAGGATCGTGCCGAACAGGACCGTGTTGCCGATCCCGGCGAGCCGGTCGTTGCCGGAGTAGCCGAGCACCATGGTCAGGATCAGCAGCGGGATCATCAGCTCCACGATCCCGAACCTGCTGTCCACGAAGTCGCGGATGAACCGGCGTACCGGCCCCTGGTCACGCGGCAGGAAGTAGCGCTCGTCGCCGGACTTCATCGCCGCGCGCACCTTGCGGCTGTTCTCGGACTTGGCCAACCGCTGCTGCTTGGTCATCTCCTTGCGCGTCCGGGGGACCTTGGCGCGCTCGCGCGCGGCGGCCTCCGCCTCCTTGCGCGTGGGCGTCGGCCGGCCCTTGCCGCCCTCCTTGACGGGAGCGGCGGGTTCGGACGCCTCGGACTTGTTGCGACGGAACAACTTCGGAGCCTTCGGGAGTGGGTGGGTGGTGATGCCCCCAGCGTACTCACGTGCTCGCGGCCGGTTGCCCCCGCGGCATAGGGTAAGAACACTGTTCGAACGTCGCGAGAGGGACCGCACCCGATGAGCCTCATGAAGCGCCTCAGCCTGATCTTCCGGTCGAAGGCCAACAAGGCCCTCGACAAGGCCGAGGATCCCCGGGAGACCCTCGACTACAGCTACCAGCGCCAGCTCGACCTGCTCTCGAAGGTGCGCCGCGGCGTCGCCGACGTGGCCACCAGCCGCAAGCGGGTGGAGCTGCAGGTGACCCAGCTCGAGCAGCAGCAGACGAAGCTGCAGGGACAGGCAGAGAAGGCCCTGCAGATGGACCGCGAGGACCTCGCCCGCGAGGCGCTCACCCGCAAGTCCGGCCTGACCAACCAGATCAACGACCTCAGGGCGCAACACGCCCAGCTCCAGGGCGAGGAAGAGAAGCTGACCCTCGCGCAGCAGCGGCTGCAGGCGAAGGTCGAGTCGTTCCGCACCCGCAAGGAGACCATCAAGGCGACCTACACGGCCGCCGAGGCGCAGACCCGGATCAACGAGGCGATGTCGGGCATCGGCGAGGAGATGGGCGACGTCGGCATGGCGATCCAGCGCGCCGAGGACAAGACGGCGCAGATGCAGGCGCGGGCCGGCGCGATCGACGAGCTGATCGCGTCCGGCGCGCTCGAAGACGCCTCTCAGCTGAACGCCGGCGACGACATCACCCGCGAGCTCGAGTCGATGAGCAGCGAGGCCGACGTCGAGGCCGAGCTGATGAAGCTGAAGGGGCTGTCTCCCGGCCAGGAGCCTGGCGCGATCGAGAGCGGTGGCAGCGAGAGCGGCGACGTGCTCGCGGAGCAGCCGGAGACCTCCACCGAGGGCGAGCAGCCCCGATGATCGTCAGGGTGCTGGGCGAGGGTCAGTACGACGTCTCCGACGAGGCCCTGGACCGGCTCAACGCGCTCGACGCGGCCG
Organism: uncultured Actinomycetota bacterium; assembly: GCA_963813615.1. Classification (GTDB taxonomy): domain Bacteria; phylum Actinomycetota; class Actinomycetes; order Propionibacteriales; family Nocardioidaceae; genus Nocardioides. The sequence continues at coordinate 344,559 of CAWFAE010000013.1, read as the reverse complement.
TGGAGACCGCCGTCGAGGCCGGCGACGAGGCCGCCTTCGGCTCGGCCCTCGCGGCCCTGCTCGACGGCGTACGCACCGTCGGCGTGCCGCACGAGGTCGACTCCCTGGACGAGTCCGACCTGATCCTGCCGCCCGACGACGCGACCATCGACGAGGTCCGCGAGCTGCTGTCCGAGTCCGACGAGGGACTCATCCCGGGCTGAGACCGCCGCTGGGTGTCAGTCGGTCCGTTCGGCGAGCGCCGTGAGCGCTGCGTCCAGTTCTCCCTCGACGACGAGCCCGTCGAGCGGGGCCAGGGCCATGAACCCGTGCTCGGTCACTCGGCGCAGCATTTCGACGAGCGGGTCCCAGAAGCCGTCGACATTGAGCAGGCCGACCGGCTTCGTGTGCAGGCCGAGGGTCTGCCAGGTCCAGACCTCGAAGAACTCCTCGAGCGTGCCCAGCCCGCCGGGAAGCGTGAGGAATGCCTCGGCCCGCTCAGCCATCATCGCCTTGCGCTCGTGCATGGTTTGGACGACGTGGGTCTGTACGCCGGGTTGGTGCAGCCGTCCCCACTCGCGCTCGACCATGAACTCCGGGATCACGCCGTACACACGGCCGCCGTGGTCGAGGACGCCCTGCGACAGCGCGCCCATCAACCCGCTCCCGCCGCCGCCGTACACCAGCTCGATCCCGCGATCCGCGAGGTCGCGGCCGACGGTGTAAGCCGTGGCGGCGAACCTCGGGTCGTTGCCGTCGCTGGATCCGAGGAAGACGCACAGGTGCTCGAGCGGCATGGGCGGGAGCCTATGAGGTGGGCCAGGTGCTCACTCGCCCCAGGTGCCGTCGGCGTGCGCCCGGTCGACCGCGGCCTGCCCGTCCTCTGTCATCTGACCCTCGCGGGTCATCCGCTCGACGCGCTCGCGGTTGGGGGCGCTCCACTTGCTCTTCTTCCGGCGCGGACTGAACCGGAGCCGGGCGCTGTGCTCGTCGTGCCGGCGCTGCAGCCCGTCGATCCAGCCGAAGCAGAGAGCCTGCTCCACCGCCTCGGCGTAGGTGACACCGGGGATGCCGCTGTTCTTGTGCGGGATCACCAGCCAGGCCTCCGTCTCCGTCCGGCCGTTCTCGGCGAGCCAGGCCCGCCACTCCGCGACCGACGAGGCACTGACGATCGTCGGCTCACTCACCGGACTGTCCGAGCACGGCCAGGTAGTGCTGGTTGTACATGACGCCGAGGACGTTGCCGAACGGGTCGACCACCGACGCGGTGACGAAGCCGGGGCCCTGCTCGCGGATCTCCTGGTGCGAGGTCGCGCCCAGCGAGAGCAGTCGGTCGTACGCCGCCCGCACGTCGTCGACCGCCCAGTAGGTCATCGTGCGGCCGGCCGTCTCGCCCGAGGGAGCGAACCGGCTGTCGATGAAGCCGAGCTCGTGCTGGTAGTCGCCGAGCCGGAACTCGATGTACGCGGGGGCACCCTCGATCTCGCGCACGAAGTAGGGCTCGACGCCCAGCAGCTCGGTGTACCAGTCCCGGGCCGCCGAGAGATCGTCGGCGAAGAAGTTGACGGTGGTGAGTCCTCGCAACATGGGCTTGCTCCTGCTCTGTGAGTTGGTGATGCACCACAGCATTCCGGGGCAAAGTGCTCACCGAGTGAGCACTTTGTCTGCCATTCTCGGATAGTGCGCGCCGACCGACTCGTTGCCGCCCTGCTGCTCATCCAGTCACGGGGTCGCCTCACCGCGGCCGAGCTCGCCGAGGAGCTCGAGGTGTCGGTGGCGACCGCACGGCGCGACCTCGAGGCGATGTCCGCGGCCGGGATCCCGGTCTACCCCCAGCCCGGACGCGGCGGCGGCTGGTCCCTCGTCGGCGGCGCCCGCACCGACCTCAGCGGGTTGACCTCCTCGGAGGCGCAGGCCCTGTTCCTGCTCGTCGGCCCGGCGGCAGCGGTCTCAGGAGAGGCCAAGTCGGCGCTGCGGAAGCTGGTACGCGCGCTGCCCCAGACGTTTCGCGAGGAGGCCGAGGCGGCCGCTGGCGCCACCATGATCGACCCGACCCGGTGGGGCGAGAGGGACCGCAACCGGCCGGCGCTCGTCGACGACCTCCAGCGTGCCGTCGTACGACGCAGGAAGGTGCGACTCGGGTACGCCGGCCGCGGGGGCGAGCGCAGTGAGCGGGTCATCGACCCCTGGGGTCTCGTCGACAAGGACGACGTCTGGTACCTCCTGGCCGGCACCGAGAAGGGCCGGCGCACGTTCCGGGTCGACCGGATCGTGACCGCCGAGGTGACCGACGAACCGGCAGAGCGGCCCGCCGACTTCGAGCTCGAGGCCGCGTGGGAAGACGTGGTCGACGCCATGGAGGACCGCCGCTCGCGCACCTGGGCGACGGTGCTGGTCGACGCGAGGTACCTGCCGGTGATGCGGGATCGGTTCGGGCGGCACTGTCACACCGAGGACCTGCTCGACGACGGCCGGGCCCGGGTCCGGGTAGGCGCCCCGATCCCGCTCGACCTGGCCCGCAACCTGGCCGGCTGGGGCGGCCTGGTCGACGTGGAGGGTCCTCCCGAGGTGCGGGCGCTGCTGGCCCGGATCGGTGCCGAGCTGACCGAGCGGTACGCGGCGGACCCTCCCGCTTGAGTCACCCGGGAGAATGGATGCATGGCACGCTCACGGTTCGTCGGCGACGCGGGGCTCACCGCCCGGATGACCCTGGTGATGTTCCTGCTGGGCGCGGTTTTCGTCGGGCTGATCGTCGGTCTGATGTACGCCTTCCGCGGTTCGAGCATCGCGATCCTGATCGGGCTCGGGGGCATCGGTCTCGCGGTCTACCAGTGGTACAACTCCGACAAGGTCGCGATGCGAGCGATGCGCGCCCGCGAGGTGACCCCCGAGGAGGCGCCCGAGCTGCACGGCATGATCGACCGGCTCTGCGCGCTGGCCGACATGCCCAAGCCGCGGGTCGGCATCGCTGACACCTCGGTGCCCAACGCGTTCGCGACCGGCCGCTCCCCGGAGCGCTCGGTGGTCTGCGTGACCACCGGCATCCTGCAGACGCTGACCGCCGAGGAGCTCGAAGGGGTGCTGGCCCACGAGCTCTCCCACGTCGCCCACCGCGACGTCCTGGTGATGACCGTGGCAGCGTCCGCCGGCATCACCGCGGGGATGCTCGCGCAGGGCGCGCAGTACGGCGCGTTCTTCGGTGGCGGCCGGCGCGACAACAACAGCAACGGTCTCCCCGTCTGGCTGGTCGTGCTGATCGTCAGCATCGTCGTGTACGCCGTCAGCTTCGTGCTGCTGCGGGTCCTGTCCCGCTATCGCGAGCTCTCCGCCGACCGCGCCGGTGCGCACCTGACCCTGAACCCCGGTGCCCTCGCGACGGCGCTGCAGAAGATCTCCGGGACCATCGCGCAGATCCCGCAGCGCGACCTGCGCCAGGTCAGCGCTGCGAGCGCGCTGTGCATCGCGCCCGCCCTGAAGGGGTCTGACATCAAGTCCTTGTTCTCGACTCACCCGCCCCTGGAGAAGCGGCTCGAGCAGCTGGCCAAGATCCAGGCCGAGCTTGGCCGGCCCAGTCCCTGATGGGCATCTGGGGCGCGCTGACCGGGCGCACGCAGCCCAAGCAGGCGAACCTCGACTCGCTCTTCCTGGTGCCGTCGGCCGCCGTCGCCCTGCAGACGACGATCGGCTTCGCGCCGACCGGCGACGGCTCGGTCTGCTACCGCGCCGCGTCCGGCGTCGCGTTCGACCAGGTCCAGGCCGAGGTCGTCGAGCTGCTCAGAGCCACGGGTGACGCGCCCGACGTACGCGTCACCACCGACGGGTTCGGCTACTCCTGGATCGAGATCGACCGCGAGCCCGGCGCCGACGTCGAGGGGTTGTGCACCGGCCTGCACGCGGTCAACACCGGCCTGGAGTCCAACGGCTTCGGGCCCGGCCTGCTGTGCACGGTGATCGGCTTCGCGGACCCCTCCGACCGTCGTTTGGGGCTCGTCTACCTCTACAAGCAGGGCACGTTCTACCCGTTCGCGCCGACCGGCCCGCAGCAGCGCGACAACCTGCTGGAGATCCAGACCCGCGACGCCCTCAGCGGCGAGCTGCCGATCGAGAAGGAGCTCTCGCGGTGGCTCGCGGTGTGGGGAGCGCCCGGGCTCTGAGGCCCGTTCAGTCCAGGCAGAACTCGTTGCCCTCGGGGTCGGTCATCATGATGTGACCGAAGTCGAGCGGCGGGGCGGGCTCCTTCCGTAGCACCCGGGTCGCGCCGAGCGCCACCAGCCGCTCGCACTCGACCTCCAGGGCGGCCATCCGCTCCTCACCCTCGAGGCCGGGTGCGGCACGCACGTCGAGGTGCACCCGGTTCTTGGCCGTCTTGCCTTCCGGGACCCTCTGGATGAACACCCTCGGCCCGGCGCCGTCGGGGTCGACCACGGCGGAGGCGTCGTTGCGGCGCTCCGGCGGCACGCCCCAGGCTTCCAGGGCGGCGTCCCAGGAGTCGAAGCCGGGTGGCGGCTCCTGCACCTGGTAGCCGAGCACCTCCGCCCAGAACGCCGCCAGCGCTGCGGGGTCGGCCGCATCGAAGGTCACTTGGAACTCGCGGGACATGTCGTCACTCCTTCGTTGGCTGCACGACCACGCTCCCAGCCCATCAGGACAGAGTCTGTCCGCTTTCGACAGCACGGCACCACCCGTACGACGTCCTGAGCCCGCAACCGCTCATCGGCACGTGTGGTCCTGCCCGGAACCGGCGATACTGCTCGGCGTGCTCGGCGATGCGCTCCTCGCAGACTGGTGTCTTCGTTACCTGGATGCGCCGCTCGCGCGTGTGCTCTTCCGCTCCGGGCACGTCTCCGACGTCGTCGGAGTCGAGTTGGTGGGTGGTCTCCACGTGGTGGTCAAGGCTCGTCCCTTCCAGCCTCGAATCGCTGGCTGTCTGCAGGTACAGGCCGAACTGGCCAGCGTGGGTTTCCCCTGTCCACGACCGCTGACAGCGGCGACACGGGTTCGCGATCTGACGGTCTCGGCAGAGACGGCGGTGCCTGGTGGCAGAGCTCTGTCTGCCGACGAAGGGGCGACTCCGTACGTGGCTCTCCTCGCTCGCCTGATCAGGTCCGCACCCAGCCCAACGACTGTCCCAGACCTGGCACCTTCACCGCCGTGGACCGGATGGGACCATCCGGGGCTACGACTGTGGCCCGACCTTGATGAGCACGGGCATGACCTCAACTTGATCGCCGGGCCGGAGTGGATTGATGACGCTGCTCGACGGGTCAGGGAGCGACTCACCTCTAGACCGCGGCGGATGTGTATCGGCCACGGTGACTGGGAGTCCCAGAACATTCGATGGACGGGCCGAGATCCTCTCGTCGTGCATGACTGGGACAGCGTCATCGCGCAGCCAGAGACGGCCATCGTGGGCCTGGCGGCGGCAGTGTGGCCCCGCGAAGAGCGACCAGATCAGACCGCCTCGGTCGCGCAGACCGCCGACTTCATCGCCGGTTACCAACAGCTCGCGGGTCGAGAGTGGGACAGCTCAGAGGTTCGAGATGCATGGGCGGCGGGTCTGTGGGTTCGACTCTTCGATGCCAAGCAGGAGGTGGCCGAAGGCGGCGGTCCGCAGCTCGATCGCCTCGCCAGTGACATCGATGAGCGGCTTGATCAGGCTGCCCTCAACTAACCACAGGCCGGGACGAGGAACACCCGGTCAGTCGCGGTCGGACTTCCCGGGCAGGTCCAGCATCCGCTGCAGGGCGACGAGTGCCTCCCGCTCGGTGTCGGGGTCGACGATGATCTGGTTGACCACCACGCCCTCGACGAGGGACTCCATCGCCCACACGAAGTGCGGAAGGTCGATCCGGTTCATCGTGGAGCAGTAGCAGACGTTCTTGTCGAGGAACACGATGCGCTTGTCGGGGTGCTGCGCGGCCAGCCGCTTGACCAGGTTGAGCTCGGTGCCGATCGCCCAGGCCGAGCCGGCCGGGGCGGCCTCGATGGTCTTGATGATGTACTCGGTCGAGCCGACCAGGTCGGCCTTGAGCACCACCTCGTGCTGGCACTCGGGGTGCACCAGGATGTTGATGCCGGGGATCGTCTCGCGCAGCTCGTCGACGACGTCGGGGGAGAAGCGTCCGTGCACGGAGCAGTGACCGCGCCACAGGATCACCTTCGCGTCGCGGAGCTGCTCGGCGGTCAGCCCGCCGTTCGGCTGGAGCGGGTTCCACACCACGCAGTCGTCGAGCGAGTAGCCCAGCTTGAGCACCGCGGTGTTGCGGCCGAGGTGCTGGTCGGGGAAGAACAGCACCTTGGCGTCGGGCTTCTGCTGGAAGGCCCACTCGAGGGCCACCTCGGCGTTCGACGACGTGCACACGACGCCGCCGTTGCGGCCGCAGAACGCCTTGATGTCGGCGCTGGAGTTCATGTAGGTGACGGGTACGACGGACTCCTGGACGCCGGCGGCCGCCATCGCGTCCCAGGCCGTCTCGACCTGAGCGATCCGGGCCATGTCGGCCATCGAGCAGCCGGCGGCCAGGTCGGGCAGGATCACCTTCTGGTCGGGACCGGTCAGGATGTCGGCGGACTCGGCCATGAAGTGCACGCCGCAGAACACGATGTACTCCGCGTCCGGGCGCGCCGCCGCGTCGCGGGCGAGCTTGAACGAGTCACCGGTCACGTCGGCGAACTGGATGACCTCGTCGCGCTGGTAGTGGTGGCCGAGCACGAAGACCCGCTCACCGAGCGCCTCCTTGGCCGCCTTCGCCCGGGCGACCAGGTCGGGGTCGGAGGCCGAGGGCAGATCACCCGGACACTCGACTCCACGTTCGGAGGCCAGGTCGGTGCCGCGACCGAGCGGAAGAAGCGGGAGGTCGACCGTCGTCATGCCTCAAGTCTAGGGTCGACGCCGCAGAGCACCTCACTCGAGGCGATGTCCGTCACAGCGCGCTCGAGCCTGCGGATCCGGGCGCGGCCCTCCTCGATGAGCCGTTCCCCGATCCCGTTCCACTCGTCCGGTCCCGCGTCGTCCGGCAGCTCGTCGAGGACCTCCACGATCTCCCGCACCGTGAGCCCGACGCGTTGAGCCACCCTCGCGATCTTGATCCGGCACACGGCCTCGGGGAGGAATCGGCGCTGGTTCCCCGAGGTGCGGTACGCCGCCACCAGGCCGTGCCGCTCGTAGAAGCGCACCGCCGACGGAGCCACGTCCGACAGCCGGGCGATCTCGCCCATGCTCAGCGTGGCCTCCAGGAGGTCCTTGGTGAGCCGCCGCGTCGAGGTCACGGCGCCACCAGCTGACGGGCCCGGCCCTCCCGCAACGCAGAGGCCCACCACCGCAGCTCGTCCATCGTGGTGCTGAGCGCGGCGTCGACGTCGGCACCAGGGGAGAACCGACCGTCGTCGGACAGGTGGGTCCATGGAGCGTTCAGCTGGACTGCGTGGCGCACGGTCGTCGCACGGAGCTCTGGGAACACCTGCCGCAGCTGCTCGACCGCTCGGCTTCCGCCGGAGCCGGCGCCGTACGACACGAACGCCACGGGCTTGTACGCCCACTCGTCGAAGTGCCAGTCGATGGCGTTCTTCAGCGACGCCGGGAAGCTGTGGTTGTACTCGGGCGTGAGCACCAGGAACCCATCGGCGCGGGCGAGCCGGTCGCTGATCGGGGAGCTCTCGCCCGGCACGAGCTTCTCCTGTGGCAGGTCCACGTCGGCGAGATCGATGACGTCGACGTCCAGCCACGCCAGCGAGGTCAGTCGCTCCCGGAGCCAGGCCAGGAGCGGATCGGCGAGCCGCGTCGACCGCACGCTGCTCACGATCAGGACGATGCGGAGTCGGTTGTCGGCTGAGGTATCCATGTCAGCGACGCTAGAAGTTGAACTTAAGTTGAGTTCAAGGTGCGACGTGGAAGTCTCAGAGGAGCGCACCGTTGTGGAGGTACGGCGCGGGCGGTTTCATCCCCCGCAGCGCCAGGTAGCCGTCCAGGTGCAGGTCCATCCGAGCCGCCATGCCGATATCGATCGCCCAGCCGTTGGCCGCCGTCACGTGCGGGATCGTGACCGGTTCTCCGGCGGGGGAGTCGGCCAGCGCCGCCCAGAGCAGCCGCGACGCCGTCCGCCGGTTGGTGGCCGCGAGCAGGACGACGACCATCTCCCGGTTGCCGAGGAAGGCGTATCCGCTGCCGGTGGTGGAGTCGGACACCAGCATCCGGTGGTGGCGCAGCAGGTACTCGTGGTCCGGGCCGTGGGCGGCACCGCGAACCTGCCGGTCCACCGAGTTCGCGAGGTCGATGTCGCCGGCCGACCCTTCGCGGACCTTCTCCACCACCGGGATCGCCGACCGGTCGGCCTGGCCCGCGAGGCGCATGTGTGGGTGCAGGGCGAATCCGGCCTGGTGGTAGCGGCGGAGGGCCTTGGGGTCCGTGGACGCGGACAGCATCCCGTGCAGGCAGGCGCGGCCGTGCTGCATGGCCGCGTCGAGCAGCGACCGACCGATTCCGCGTCCCTGCAGGCCCGGACGGACGACGAACGTCGCGAGGCACCAGGTGGTGTCGCGCACCAAGCTGGTCGCGAACCCGACGAGCCCGGTCTCGTCCTCGGCCACCCAGCAGCCGCCCGGGTCGGTCTCGAGGAAGTGCAGGGTGCGAGCGACCCAGCGCTCGGAGCGGCCGCTGTCGCGGCGCTCGGGCGGCGGCGAGGAAGGGCCTTGCGTGCGCAGCTCCAGCTCGTAGAAGCCCTCGTCGCTGAGTCGCTCGGCGGCGGGCACGTCGCTGTCGGTCATCTGGCGGATGATCAGGCCGGGCACCTGCCCAACCTAGGGAAGAGGAAGGATGGCGCGCATGCGAGTTCTGGTGGCGCCCGACAAGTTCGCGGGCACCCTGACCGCTGTGGAGGCCGCCGACGCGATCGCCGCGGGCTGGCGGCAGCGCGCGCCCGACGATGAGCTGGACCTCGCCCCGATGGCCGACGGCGGGACCGGCTTCGTCGACGTGATGCACGCGGCGCTCGGCGGCGAGCTGCTCGCGGTCACCGTGGAGGGGCCGTTCGGCACCCCGACGCCGGCGACGATCCTGCACGCCGGCGACACGGCGTACGTCGAGACCGCGCAGGCCTGCGGCATCCAGCTGACCAAGGGTGAGGGTGCCGAGCTGGCCACGACTCTGGGCGTCGGCGAGCTGCTCCTGGCCGCCGTCGGCACCGGGGCGACCACCGTCGTCCTCGGGCTGGGCGGCAGCGGCACCAACGACGGCGGGGCCGGCCTGCTCGCCGCCCTCGGCGCGACCTCCGACGGCCTCATGGACGTCGGGGTCCACGACCTCGGCACGGTGAGCCGGGTCGACCTCGGGCCGGCGCGGGAGCGGGTCGCGGGGGTGCGGCTGGTGGCCGCCACCGACGTCGACGCACCCCTCACCGGCCTGTTCGGGGCGACCAAGACGTTCGGCCCCCAGAAGGGGATCGCCGAGGAGCACCTGCCCCGGGTCGACGGCATCCTGGAGGGCTTCGCCCGGGCGACCGACCACCGGACCTCGCTCGAGCCCGGCGCGGGGGCGGCCGGTGGCCTCGGGTTCGCACTGCTGCTGCTCGGCGCGACCCGGTCGCCCGGCATCGACCTCGTGGCGGACGCCGTACGCCTGGCCGAGCGGGCTCGCACGGCCGACCTGGTGCTGACCGGCGAGGGCGCGTTCGACTTCTCCAGCCGTTCCGGCAAGGTGCCGTACGGCGTGGCCAGGGCCGCCGAGGAGGCGCTCCGCCCGTGCGTGGCGCTGGCCGGCCAGGTGCTGGTCGGCTCTCGGGAGATGCGGGCGCTCGGCATCGAGTCGGCGTACTCGATGGTCGACCTGGCGGGCGAGGAACGCGCGTTCGCCGAGCCGGCGGCGGTGCTGAGCGAGCTCGCCGCCCGCGTGGCCCGCACCTGGTCCCGCTGACCGCGCCGAGGCCCAGGAATAACCGTGGATGTGCGACCATTGAACCTGGCAGGACATCCCCGCACCGACCTGGAGACAGCCACATGACCGAGCAGGTGGAGACCACCGAAGAGCGCCGCACCGACCAGATCAACCTGAGCTCGGTGGCGGCATCGAAGGTGAAGAGCCTCCTCGACCAGGAGGGTCGCGACGACCTGCAGCTGCGCATCTCCGTGCAGCCCGGCGGGTGCAGCGGCCTGCGCTACCAGCTCTTCTTCGACGAGCGCAGCCTCGACGGCGACGTCGTCACCGACTTCGACGGCGTGTCCGTGGTGGTCGACCGGATGAGCGTTCCCTACCTCAACGGTGCCGAGATCGACTTCGTCGACAGCATCGAGAAGCAGGGCTTCACGATCGACAACCCCAACGCGACCGGCTCCTGCGCCTGCGGCGACTCGTTCCACTGATCGCGGCCGCGCTAGCGGACGCGATGTGGTGGTCGAGCAAGCCGCGCGACCGAGCAGCGAGGTCGCGACCGGCGTGTCGAGACCCCCGCAGCCGACAAGCCAAGGAACAGAGATCAGCCCCCGCCGATGTACCGGCGGGGGCTGTTCCGTGTCTGGGGTCAGTCGAGGTGCAGCTCCATGGCGTTGGCCAGGCGCTGGGCGGCCTCGCTGATCCGGATCTCCCGCTTGGGCACCTCGCGCGGGTAGTCCTCGAAGTGGATGCTGGGTGCCGGCTCGGTGGCCGCCTCGGCGGCGCGCGCCAACCGTCGCTCCACGCCGAGGTTGCGGCCGGCCTGCTCGCAGTCGGCGTACATCTCGTCCATGCTCGCCTGGTCGTCGTAGGCGAGGCGATGCGGGTCGGGCGTCATGAGATCGACCGTATTCGCTACTACTGCGTATCCACAGGCGTACCGCTGGGTAAGGTTTCGAGCCATGCCCACAGGACAGTCCGGCTCGCTCCTCATCGCCGGCTCCATCGCTACCGACCACCTGATGACGTTCGGCGGCAAGTTCTCCGACTCCCTGGTCGTCGAGCAGCTCGACAAGCTGTCCGTCTCCTTCCTGGTCGAGGACCTGGAGATCCGGCGCGGGGGCGTGGCCCCCAACATGTGCTTCGGCCTGGGCCGGCTCGGCCTGCGACCGGTGCTGGTGGGCGCGGCGGGGGAGGACTTCGTCGACTACCGCTCCTGGCTGGAGCGGCACAACGTCGACTGCGACTCGGTGCACATCTCCGAGAGCAAGCACACCGCCCGGTTCGTGTGCACCACCGACTCGACGATGGCGCAGTTCGCGTCCTTCTACCCGGGCGCGATGAGCGAGGCCCGGCTGATCGAGATCGAGCCGATCGTCGAGCGGGTGGGGGAGCCGGCGTACGTGCTGATCGGCGCGGACGACCCCGACGCGATGAAGCGGCACACCGAGGAGTGCCGTCAGCGGGGCTACCCCTTCATCGCCGACTGCTCCCAGCAGCTGGCGTTCAGCGACGGTGAGCTGATCCGCGACCTGATCGACGGCGCCGCGATCCTGTTCTCCAACGAGTACGAGTCGCACATGATCGAGCAGAAGACCGGCTGGTCGGCCGCCGAGGTGCTCGCTCGCGTCGACATCCAGGTGACCACGCTCGGCAAGGACGGCGTGCGCGTCGAGGGCAAGGGCGTGACCCCGTTCACGGTGACCGCCGCCAAGGACGTCACCGCGGTGGAGCCCACCGGGGTCGGCGACGCCTTCCGGGCCGGGTTCCTGGCGGCGCTGAGCTGGGAGGTGGGGCTCGAGCGCGCGGCGCAGGTCGGCTGCGTGCTGGCGGCGTACGTCGTGGAGACGGTCGGCACCCAGGAGTACGACTTCACGCCGGGTGAGTTCGTGGCCCGGATCGAGAAGTCCTACGGCGCGGAGGCGGCCGCCGAGGTGGCCGCGCACGTCCAGTAGCTAGGAGATCCGGCGCACCAGGAACCGCGGTATCGCCGTCCGGGGCGGTGTCCTCGCCGGCGTACTCCTGCTCGCGCATCCGGCACCACGCCGGTACGTCGTGGCGCGCGGCCGGGTCGTCGGCGACCACCGCGACCACCTCGCCGACCTCGACATCGGTGATCCGCCGGGCCAGCTCGATCACCGGCATCGGGCAGACCTGACCCCGGCAGTCCAGCTCCAGCGCGGGGCTCATCGGGGTGGTCACAGGTCGTGCTCCGACCGGATCTCGGCGACCACCTCGGGTAGCGCGGCGCAGAACGCGTCGACCTCGGCGTCGGTCGTGTCGCGGGTGAGCGAGACCCGCACGTTGCCGTGGGTGAGAACCTGCATCGCCGCCAGCACGTGGCTGGGCTCCAGCGTCGATGCGGTGCACGCGGACCCGCTGGCCACCCCGAAGCCGCGGCGGTCCAGCGCCTGCACGATCTGCTCGCCGTTGACGTAGAGGCAGGAGAACGTCACCAGGTGGGGGAGCCGGTCCACCGGGTCGCCGACCACCTCGGTGTCGGGGATCGCGGCCGCCGCGGCGCGGATCCGGTCGACCATCGCGAACTGCTGGGCGTTGACCTCGTCACGCTCGGCGACCACGGCCTGCAGGGCGGCGGCCGCGGCCAGCGCCGCGGGGACGTTCTCGAAGCCGGACGACCGCTCGTCGGTGCGGTCGTCGGCCGGGAACGGGCTGAGCCAGCGGGTGCCCTTGCGCACCAGCAGCACCCCGACCCCGGCCGGCCCGCCCCACTTGTGGGCGGAACCTGCGGCGGCCGCCCAGCCCTCGGGCAGCGGGAGCCGGCCCATCGAGGCGCAGGCGTCGACGAACAGGGGTGCGCCCTCGGCGTACTCGTCGACCGGCTGCCGGGTGCCGACCTCGTGGTTGGCCGACTGGAGGGCGAGTACGTCGGCGTCCGGCATCGGTCCCTGGACCTGGCCGCTCCGGTCGACCGGCACCGACTCGACCTCGCCCTGCCACCACTCCAGGGCGTGCAGCACCGCGGAGTGCTCGACGGCGGAGTGCGCCACCCGACGGGCGTCGCGGGCGCGCAGCATGCCGAGCAGCCCGCGGTGCACGGCATCGGTCCCCGACGACGTGAACGACACCTCGTCCGCGCGGACGCCGAGGGCCTCGGCGGTCGCTGCACGGGCGTTGTCGAGGATCAGGCGGGCGTTGCGACCGGGCCGATGCAGGCGCCGGGGGTCGGCGTACCCCTGGTCGAGGGCGGCGAGGAACGCCTCCCGGGCGGCGGGGTGCAGCGGCTCGGAGGAGGCCGAGTCGAGGTACGCCCCGGGATTTGTCACACAGCGCAACCTATCCGGCGACCCGGTCCCTTGGAGACGGGCCGATTGGGCTAATGTTCGACGTGTCTTGGACCGCCTGAGAGGAAGGCTCGTTCGTGGGTCTGCAACTCCCCGCGCGCACGGGTTCGAAGCGGCGTACTCGCCGCCTGTCCCTGCTTGCTCTGTCGAGTCTCGGCCTCGTCTTGCTCACGGGTTGCTCCGGTGAGGGAGAACGGTTCGCGATGCCCGAGCCCGCGACCGAGCAGGGCGAGCCCATCCTGGCCCTCTGGCAGGGCGCGTGGATCGCCGCGTTGCTCACCGGCGCCGTCGTCTGGGGGCTGATCTTCTACGCGGCCTGGCGGTTCTATCGCCGGCATGACGACGAGATCCCGATCCAGACCCGCTACAACCTGCCGCTGGAGATCTTCTACACGATCTTCCCGGTGATCATGGTGATCGTCTTCTTCGCGCACACCGTCGACGTACAGAACACCGTGCTCGACGACAAGGGGGAGCCTGACAACACGATCACCGTGGTCGGCCAGCAGTGGTCGTGGACCTTCAACTACCCGCACGAGTCCGACGAGGGTGCCTGGGTGTGGGAGGGCGGCACCTCCGCCATCATCCCGACGCTGGTGATCCCGGTCGGCGAGACCACGGAGTTCAAGCTGGTCTCGGCCGACGTCATCCACGACTTCGGGGTGCCCGCCTTCCTGATGAAGATGGACGTGATGCCGGGCCAGGACAACAGCTTCCGGGTGACGCCGACGGAGACCGGCACATTCAAGGGCAAGTGCTACGAGCTCTGCGGTGTCTCGCACTCGCGGATGCTGTTCAACGTCGAGATCGTCGAGCCGGATGTCTACGAGGACCACCTCGAAGAGCTGGCCGAGGCAGGCTATGCCTCCGAGGAACCGCTGATCGGCGGCGACTTCGTCCGCGATCAGGAAGGCCTCGAGGCCGAGCCCGAGGAGGAGGAGGAATGACCGCCACCGCCGAGCCGACCACCGAGGCCCCCGGTCGAAAGCCGCTGGGCCAGCAGGTCGTCCGCGTCCTCACCACCACCGACCACAAGGTGATCGGCAACCTCTACCTCACCACCTCGTTCTGCTGGTTCCTGATCGCCGGCGTGATGGCGATGCTGATGCGCTCCGAGCTGGCCTTCCCGGGCAACCAGGTGGTCAACGACGAGCTCTACAACCAGCTCTTCACGATGCACGGCACGATCATGCTGCTGCTGTTCGCGACACCGCTGTTCTTCGGCTTCGGCAACGCGGTGATGCCGTTGCAGATCGGCGCGCCCTGACGTCGCGTTCCCGCGCCTGAACATGCTCAGCTACTGGCTGTTCCTCTTCGGCGGCATCATCGCCGGCTCGGGGTTCCTGACCCCGAACGGCGCCGCAGACTTCGGCTGGACCGCCTACACACCGCTGTCGGACGCGGCCCGTTCGCCGGGTATCGGTGGTGACCTCTGGATCATGGGCCTGTGGATGGCCGGTCTGGGCACCATCCTGGGCGCGGTCAACTTCATCACCACGATCATCTGCATGCGCGCGCCGGGCATGACCATGTTCCGGATGCCGATCTTCGTCTGGAACACGCTGGTCACCAGCCTGCTGGTGCTGATCGCGTTCCCCGTGCTGGCCGGTGCGCTGCTCTCCCTGGAGGCCGACCGCCAGTTCGGCGCCCACGTGTTCGACACCTCGCACGGTGGCGCGATCCTGTGGCAACACCTGTTCTGGTTCTTCGGCCATCCAGAGGTCTACATCATCGCGCTGCCGTTCTTCGGGATCATCACCGAGATCCTGCCGGTGTTCAGCCGAAAACCGATCTTCGGCTACATCGGCCTGGTCGGCGCGACGCTGGGCATCGCGATCCTGTCGGTCGCCGTGTGGGCGCACCACATGTTCGTGACCGGCGCGGTCAACCTGCCCTTCTTCTCGGGCATGACGTTCCTGATCGCGGTGCCGACGGGCGTGAAGTTCTTCAACTGGATCGGCACGATGTGGGGGGGATCTCTGTCCTTCGACACCCCGATGCTGTGGGCTGTGGGCTTCCTGACGACGTTCCTGTTCGGCGGGCTGACCGGCGTCATCCTGGCCTCGCCGCCGCTGGACTTCCACGTCTCCGACTCCTACTTCGTGGTGGCGCACTTCCACTACGTGGTGTTCGGCACCGTGGTGTTCGCGATGTTCGCCGGCTTCTACTTCTGGTGGCCGAAGATGACCGGCCGGATGCTCGACGAACGGCTCGGCAAGGTGCACTTCTGGTTGCTGTTCGTGGGCTTCCACACGACGTTCCTGGTGCAGCACTGGCTGGGCGTGGAGGGCATGCCCCGCCGGATCGTCGACTACCTCCCCGAGGACGGCTTCACCACCCTCAACCAGGTGTCGACGATCGGCGCGTTCCTGCTGGGCGCGTCGACGCTGCCGTTCCTCTACAACGTCTACATCTCCCGCAACGCCCCGAAGGTCGAGGTCGACGACCCCTGGGGCTGGGGCCGGTCGCTCGAGTGGGCCACCAGCTGCCCGCCGCCGCGGCACAACTTCGACACCCTGCCCCGGATCCGCTCCGAGTCGCCGGCGTTCGACCTGCACCACCCGGAGGTCGCGGCGATCGAGCTCGACGAGAACCCGGCGGCTGCGGAGGGAAGGTTCGCGGACGCCCCCGACATGGAGGGTCGCGACACCCTCGTCGAGGAGCGCCTCGAGACCGACGACAGAGACCGACACGGACACCGAGGGGGATGATCGATGAAGGCCGAGGCCTGGATCTTCGCGTCCTGCACCGTCTTCCTGGTCATCGTCACCCCGTCCTACTGGTTCATCACCGACGGTGGTGACACCGGTCCCGACTGGACCGGCACGTCGGCGCTGACCATGACCACGCTGCTGACCGGCATGGTGACCCTCTACCTCGGGTTCCACGCGAAGAAGATGGACCCTCGGCCCGAGGACCGCAAGGACGCCGAGATCGTCGAGGGCGCGGGCGAGCTCGGGTTCTTCCCGCCGTACTCCTGGTGGCCGCTGTGGTGCGGCTCGGCGCTGGCCGTGATGGTCTTCGGCATCGCGGCGTACGCCTGGTGGCTGTTCATCATCGGTGCGGTGCTCGGCGCCCTGGCGCTGAGCGGGCTCGTCTTCGAGTACTACCGGGGCGAGCACGCCCACTAGGACGCCTCTTGTGACGCTCGTGACGTCGCTGGATGCGGGTTCCTGACCGACCAGCAGTTACCCTTGAAATCGTGGCCGATCGGTTGCCACGCAGCGGACCCGCTACATCTCTGGGAGTACTTCGATGCCTGTTCGGCCTGCCCGTATTGCCGGTGCGACCGCACTCGCCCTCGCCTGCCTGTCGCTCGCGGCGTGCGACGCCGACTCGCCCCTGCGGGGCCTCGGACGAGCCGGAGAGCTCCGACGGGACCACCCCAGCGGGTGCGCCGGCGACCGATGCCGAGCTCGACACGAACCTGCCCAAGAACACCAAGGCCGTCCCCGTGGACACCTTGCTCGAGGTGACCGCCAAGGACGCGACGCATCAAGAAGGTCACCGTGACCTCCTCCGCCGGCGACGTGCCGGGCGAGGTCTCCGGAGACCGCGCCTCGTGGAAGGCCGGCGACCGCCTGGAGCCGGGCACGACGTACACCATGACCACGGTGGCCGAGGACACCGAGGGCGAGCCCGTCCGCGCGCGCGCCAACTTCACCACTCAGGCACTCACGCTGGACGAGCAGACCTACCCGTCCGTGGCGCCCTTGCAGGGTGAGACGGTCGGCGTCGGCATGCCGGTGATCGTGACCTTCGACGTGCCGGTGACCGACAAGGCCGAGTTCGAGAAGAACATGAAGGTCACCTCCAAGCCCGCTCAGCCGGGCAGCTGGCACTGGCTCAGCGACAACGAGGCGCACTGGCGGCCCAAGAGCTACTGGAAGGCCGGGACCGACGTCAGCGTCGACGTCGACATCAACGGCGTGGCGGCCGGCAACGGCATCTACGGCCAGGAGGACCGCGACGTCGACTTCGAGATCGGTGACGCCCACATCTACAAGGTCGACATGAAGACCCACCAGATGAAGGTCCTCTCCAACGGCAAGCTGCTCCGCACCATCCCGATCACGACCGGTGAGCAGCCGGCGTTCACGACCCGCTCCGGGGTCAAGGTGATCATGGAGAAGTTCGACAGCAAGCGGATGAACTCCGAGACCGTCGGCATCACCGGCACGGAGGCCTACGACATCGACAACGTCCAGTGGGCGATGCGGGTGACCAACTCCGGTGAGTTCATCCACGCCGCTCCGTGGTCGGTCGGGAGCCAGGGCTACGCCAACGTGTCCCACGGCTGCACCGGCATGAGCACCGACAACGCCGGCTGGCTCTACTCCATGAGCGTTCGCGGCGACGTGGTCGAGTACACCGGCAGCGACCGCCCCATGGAGGACGGCAACGGCTACGCCGACTGGAACATGAACTTCCAGGAGTACAAGCAGGGCTCCGCCCTCAGCTGACACCTCGGCGCCTGGCGTCACCGGGGAGCGGTGCGCTGGGACCGGTGCGCGGTGGGATGATCGGTCCTAGGTCACCGCTCATGCGCGTCCTGTCCGGGCAGCGGTGAGCAAGGCCCAGTCCCGAGAGCCTGGACCGGTCCTCAGTCGCCGCCCGTCGACCCGACACCCCGAACAGCACGATGCCCGGCGGCCCACGGAGGGCGCGCCGAGCACCGGTGCTCGTGCGTGTTGTCAGTGCTCGCCGCGGAGCGTCTCTTCTTCGACGGCGTGGTGGCCGTCGAACTGGTGGCCGTCGGCGGCCCGACCCTCCAGCGCCGCCTGGAGCTCGTGCTCCTCCTCGGCGTGGTGGTGGCCCTCCTCGAGCTCCTCCTTGGTCGGCTTCTGCACGTTGTCGGCGTACACCAGCTTCGACAGGCGGGCCCGGATCGCGTTGAGGCGCCCGTTGGGAGCGGCGACGCCGTTGTCGTCGGCCTCCGCATCGGGGCTGTAGACCTCTTCGCGATCCCGCACGGTGAGCGTGTAGGCAGCGCCCTCGTTGATCGGCAGGTGCCGCTCGCTGTAGCCACCCTCGGGGGAGCGCATGATGATGCCGGTCTCGTAGCCGTGCAGCAGCTTCTGCTGGTCGTGGCGCTGCAGCGAGATGCACCACCTGCGGGTCACGATGAACGCGATCAATGGCCCTATGAAGACGGCCGCTCGTAGGAAGTAGGTGATCTGGTTGATGCTCAGATGGAGCTTGATCGCGATGATGTCGTTGCCGCCGGCGGCCCAGGACAGGGCGTAGAACGTCATCAGCGAGACCATCAGGGCGGTGCGGGTCGGCGCGTTGCGCGGGCGCTGGAGCAGGTGGTGCTCGCGCTTGTCGCCGGTGATCCAGGCCTCCAGGAACGGCAGCATGGCGAGAATGCCGATCATCAGGGGCGGGAAGATCAGGATCGGGATCATGATGTTCCACGACACCGTGTGACCCCAGAGATGCGTCTCCCAGGCAGGGATGATCCGCAGCAGGCCGTCCGGCCAGCCCATGTACCAGTCCGGTTGGGACCCGGCGGTGACCTTGGTCGGATCGTAGGGTCCGAACTTCCACACCGGGTTGATCGTGATCAACGCGCCCATCAGGGCGGTGACGCCGAAGACGATGAAGAAGAAGCCGCCCGCCTTGGCCATGTAGACCGGGAGCAGGGGGTAGCCGACGACGTTCTGCTCGGTGCGTCCGGGCCCCGGCCACTGCGTGTGCTTGTGGAACACCAGCAGCAGCATGTGCGCCGCGATCAGCGCCAGCAGGATGCCGGGGATCAGCAGCACGTGGACGATGAAGAACCGCGGGATGATCGAGTCACCCGGGAACTCTCCGCCGAACACCAGGAACGACATGTAGGTGCCGACGACCGGGGTGGCCTTCATGAAGCCGTCGGCCGCCCGGACGCCGGTGCCCGAGAGCAGGTCGTCGGGCAGCGAGTAGCCGGTGAAGCCCTCGATGGTTCCGAGGAGCAGCAGCAGGGTGCCGATCACCCAGTTGAGCTCGCGCGGCTTGCGGAAGGCGCCGGTGAAGTACACGCGCAGCAGGTGGATCATCATCGCGGCGATGAAGATCATGGCCGACCAGTGGTGCATCTGACGCATCAGCAGGCCACCGCGTACGTCGAACGAGATCTCGAGGCTGGAGGCGAACGCCTGGGACATGTGGACGCCGCGCATGGGGGCGTAGGTGCCTTCGTACGTCGTCTCCGCCATGCTCGGGTCGAACCACAGCGTCAGGAACGTGCCGGTGAGCAGCAGGATCACGAAGCTCCACAGCGCGATCTCGCCCAGCATGAACGACCAGTGGTCGGGGAAGACCTTGCGGAGCTGCGTCTTCATCGCGGTGCCGAGGGCGAGCCGCTCGTCCGCCCAGTTGGCGACGATGCCGGCCTTGTTGGGCTTGCTCGGCGGTGGCCGGGTCCGTGCTGTTGCTGTCTGCCACCTTGCTGGTGTCAACGTTCAACGTAGTCACGCTCCCAGAAGCTCGGGCCGACAGGTTCGACGAAGTCGCCCGCCGAGACCAGATAGCCCTCGTCGTCCACTTCCAACTGTAGCTGTGGCAGCGGCCGCCCGGCCGGGCCGAAGATCACGTTGCCTGCGTCGGCGAGGTCGAACGTCGACTGGTGGCACGGGCAGAGCAGATGATGCGTCGTCCGCTCGTTGAGGGAGATCGGGCAGCCGACGTGGGTGCAGATCTTGGAGTAGGCGACGATCCCGTTGACGTCCCAGTTCTCCCGGCCCTTGCCAGGCTTGATGTCGCCGGGCTGCATCCGCAGCAGGATCAGCGCCGACTTGGACTTCTGGATCTGCAGGTTCACCCCTTCGACCTCGCTGGGGTCGATGCCGTAGCGCTCGGGGTCGAAGAACCCGTCCGGCACGGAGTTGACCAGGTCACCGATCTGGAGGTCGGAGGCCAGGATCGGGGTGCCGATCGCATCGCGCGCGACCCGCATCTTCGGATAGTCGGTGCCGTCGGTGGCGCCCCACAGCGTGTGGTAGAGCTGGTCGACGTCCATGCTGCCGGTGTCGAGGTCGCGCAGCGCGACGATCGCGGGCAGCCCGAGCAGGCCGATCGAGCCGAGCAGCGTGTTGCGGATCAGTGGCCGCCGGGTGATCCCGGACTCCTCGGTGCCGGTCGCGAGCGCCTGCAACGTCACCTCGCGGTCCTCGTCGGAGGAGCGGGCGGGGTGCCGCATCTCGACGATCTCGTGGTCGCCCATCAGCTTGCGTGCCCACTGGATCATGCCCACGCCGATGCCCAGCAGAGCCAGGGCGAGGGTGCTGCCGAGCGCGACGTTCTGGGCGCCCCAGGTGCCGATCGTGGCGTCGCTGTCGATGGTGAAGTAGGCGACCACGAACAGCACGGCGGAGATCATCGACACCGTGAAGAAGGCGGCGACCTGACGCTCCGCGCGCCTCTCCTCAACCGGGTCGACATCGGTCGGCCGCCAGGTGTGCGCCGGCAGCCCGGGGTTGGCGATCGGCTCCTCCTCGGGGACCGCCGGCAGGTTGTCGTCGTGCGCGTCGCTCACGCGTCCACTCCCTTGCTTGGCTCCTTCGTCGAGCGGGTCGAGTGGGAGGCGATCCACACCGCGAACCCGACGCACAGGCCGATACCGATCAGCCAGGCCCACATACCCTCGGCAACCGGTCCGAGGCCGCCGGAGCCCCAGCCGCCGTACGACGGCTGCTCGTCGAGCTCGTTGAGATAGGCGATCACGTCACGCTTGGCGTCGGGCGGCAGGTTGCCGTTGGAGAACGTGTCCATCGACTGCGGGCCGGTGAGCATCGCCTCGTAGATGTGCTTCGCGTCGACACCGCGGATCTTGGGCGCCGCGCCACCGCGAGGCATGGCGCCGCCGGACCCCTCGAAGTTGTGGCAGGCGGTGCAGTTGGTCAGGAAGATCTGGCCGCCGCGCACGACGGAGGCCTCCCGCGCCTCGTCGAACTCGGCACCCTCGAGGCCTTGGCTCTCCAGGTAGGCGTCGATGTCGTAGTCGGTCGCGTCCGGGATCGCCGGGCCGGTGCCGAGCGAGGCGACGTACGCCGCCAGGGCGGCCGTCTCCTCCTCGTCGAAGACGACCTTCTTGCGCGGCAGCCTGGGCTCCCGGCTGCTGCGCCGGCATTCGACCGGTGCCGACCTGGAAGTCGACCGCGGCGGCACCGACGTCGGTCAGCGGCGGGCCGAACTGGTCGCCGTCCTTGGTGAGCAGACCCTCGCCGTTCTGTCCGTGGCAGAACGAGCAGCTCACCAGGAAGAGCTCGCGGCCCTGCTTGATCAGGTCCTCGTTGCTGTCCGCCTTGCCGGCCTGCGCGGGCGCGAAGGAGGCGTAGAGACCACCGGTGAGGAGCAGCCCGATCAACAGGACCACCAGGCCGGCCACGCGGCCGCGCCGGTGCCGCGAGAGACGACCGACGGAGCGGTTCAGGAGACGCACATCAAGTCCTTGCGAGTCGTGGTCGGGGGTCGGCTATTGGATCAGGTAGATGGTCGCGAACAGGGCGATCCACACCACGTCGACGAAGTGCCAGTAGTAGGAGGTGACGATCGCGGTGACGGCCTGCTCATGGGTGAACTTGCGGGCGATGTAGGTGCGGCCCAGCACGAAGAGGAAGGCGATCAGGCCGCCGGTCACGTGGATCCCGTGGAAGCCGGTGGTGAGGTAGAACATCGTGCCGTAGGCCGAGTCGGGGATGGTGACGCCCTCGTGGATCAGCTCGGCGTACTCGAGCGACTGGCCGGCGATGAAGACGGCGCCCATGACGTAGGTGAGGATGAACCACTCGCGCAGGCCCCAGCCACCCACGTTGAAAACCGACCCAGCACGGCCCACCTGCCCCCGCTCTGCCGCGAAGACGCCCATCTGGCAGGTCACCGACGACAGCACCAGGATCGTGGTGTTGACCGCGGCGAACGGCACGTTGAGCAGCTCGGTGTTCTGCTCCCAGAGGGGTCCGCTGACGGAGCGGATCGTGAAGTAGGCCGCGAACAGCGCGGCGAAGAACATCAGCTCACTGGACAGCCAGATGATCGTGCCGACCGCGACCATGCTCGGACGGTCGTGGTGCCCGTGGAGGCGCGAGGCCGGGATGGTTGCTGTGGTCGCCACGGCGTCATTATGTCGTGAGTGCCTCCTGAGGGCACCCCGACCCCCCTGGTTGGGCAGTCATAATGTTCACACCGTGTCCGGAGCGTCGATTCTCGCCATCGTGAACGCCGTCGTGGCGCTCCCGGAGCTCTCCCCGAGCACGTTCTTCTCGCAGTGGGAGCTGGCCCCGCTGCCGCTCATCCTGACCGTGTGGGCCAGCGGCCTTTACCTGCTCGGCGTGGCCACCCTGCGCCGCCGGGGCGACCACTGGCCGGTGGGCCGGACGCTGTCGTTCGTGGTGCTCGGAATGGGGTCCTTCTACGTCGCCACCTCGTCCGGCCTGGCGGCGTACGACACGGTGCTGCTGAGCGTGCACATGCTCCAGCACATGGTGCTCTCGATGCTGGTGCCGCTGGCGCTCGCGCTCGGCGCACCCGTGACCCTCGCGCTGCGCACACTCCCGGCCAGGCCCCGCCGCTGGCTGCTCCGCGTCCTGCACTCGCGGGTGGCCAAGGTGCTGTCGTTCCCGCCCCTCACGTTCCTCCTGTACGTCGCATCGCCCTGGGCGCTCTACTTCTCCGGCTGGTACGACGCCTCGCTGGAGTCGCCGTACGTGCACGAGCTGATGCACGTCCACCTGGTGCTGGTGGGCTGCCTGTTCTTCTGGCCGCTGGTGGGCGTGGACCCGGTGCCGGGCCGGGTGAGCTACCCGTTCCGGATGCTGCTGATCGTGCTCACGCTGCCGTTCCACGCATTCCTGGGCGTCACGATCATGGGCCAGACGGCGCTGATCGGCGGCGACTGGTACCCCTCGCTCCACGACGGGCCGATGGGCAGCTGGCTCCCCGACCCTGCCGACGACCAGCAGCTCGCGGGCGGAATCCTCTGGGCGCGCCGGTGACCTGGTCGGGCTGGTGTTCGTCGGGGTGCTGTTCGTGCAGTGGGTCCGCTCCTCGATGAAGGAGGCGGAGCGCGAGGACCGGCGGCTCGACCTGTTGGAGGCCCGCCAGCGCGCCGAGGACCAGGGCCACCGGTAGCATCGCGCGGGTGAGCGACTCCAAGCCCCTGAAGGTGCTCGTCTACAGCGACGACGTCACCACGCGCCAGCAGGTGATCCTCGCGCTCGGGCGACGGCCGCACCCCGACCTGCCCGAGGTGACCTACGTCGAGGTGGCGACCGAGCCGGTCGTCATCCAGAACATGGACGCCGGCGGGATCGACCTGGCCGTCCTCGACGGCGAGGCGGTGCCGGCCGGCGGGATGGGCATCGCCAAGCAGCTCAAGGACGAGATCTACCGGTGCCCCCCGATCCTGGTGCTGACCGGCCGCCCCCAGGACGCCTGGCTGGCCACCTGGTCGCGCGCGGAGGCCGCCGTACCCCACCCGATCGACCCGATCCAGCTCTCCGAGGCCGTGGTCGGACTGCTCAGGTCGCGCGTGCCGGCGCGCTCCGGCGGTTGAGCGTCCACTCCTGGCCCGACGTGCTCGGGTCGCTGGTCGCGGGCACCGACCTGACCGCGGACGAGACCGCCTGGGCGATGGGCGAGATCCTCTCCGGCGAGGCGACACCGTCCCAGATCTCCGCGTTCGCCGTGGCGCTGCGGGCCAAGGGCGAGACGATCGACGAGCTCACCGGCCTGGTCGAGGCGATGTACGCCGTCTCGACGCCGATCGAGGTGCCCGGTCGGCTGCTCGACGTGGTCGGCACCGGCGGCGACCGGTCGATGTCGGTGAACATCTCCACGATGGCCGCGATCGTCGCCGCCGGCGCCGGCGCCCTGGTGGTCAAGCACGGCAACCGGTCCGCATCGTCGAAGGCGGGCTCCGCCGACGTCCTCGAGGCGCTCGGCATCCGGCTCGACCTTCCCGCCGACCGGGTCGCGGCGGTGGCCGTCGAGGCCGGCATCACGTTCTGCTTCGCCGCCGCCTTCCACCCGGCGCTCCGGCACGCCGCGGTGCCTAGGCGCGAGCTCGGTATCGGCACGACCTTCAACTTCCTCGGCCCGCTCGCCAACCCGGTCCAACCCGACGCCCAGGCGATCGGCTGCGCCGACATCCGGATGGCGCCGGTGATGGCGGGAGTGTTCGCCCGCCGCGGTGTCGATGCCTGGGTGTTCCGTGGCGACGACGGCCTCGACGAGCTCACCATCACCGGCACGTCGTCGGTGTGGGTCGCCAGTGAGGGCAGGGTGGAGACGGCCACGATCGACCCCCAGGCGTTCGGGATCGGCTTGGCTCCGGTCGATGCCCTGCGCGGTGGCGACGTCGAGCACAACGCCGAGGTCGTACGCCGTCTGCTCGCCGGCGAGGCCGGCCCGGTGCGGGACGCCGTACTCCTCAACGCGGGAGCGGCGCTCGCCGTCAACGATGCGCCGGAGGCCCCGCTGGAGGAGGCGTTGACCGCCGGCATCGCGAAGGCCACCGAGGCGGTCGACTCGGGCGCCGCGCGCAACACGCTGGACCGCTGGATCGCGGCGGCCTCGGCCTGAGTCGGTTCGTGCACTTCCTATGAGCGCATGTTACGCTTGGCTTCTGGAGGTGATCCACGATGGCTCAGGTGTCGGCCGCGACCGTTCGTGAGATCAGCGCGCTGACCGAGCGCACGATGCGTAACGTCCGATCGCTCGGCGAGGCGATCCACGTCGCCCAGGCGGCGGTGTCGCCCGCGCTGGCGCGCTCGGTGCAGGCCGAGCAGAACCTCTACGACGACCTCGAGCATGAGTTCGGTCTGCTGACCAGCGCCGAGGCCGGTCGACGGATGGGCTCGCGCTCGTCGGCGCTGCGCAACGCCGCCACCTCGGCCAGGCGCGACGGTCGGTTGCTGGCCCTGAGGCGGGGCAGCTACCGGTTGTTCCCCGGCTTCCAGTTCGACGCGGAGGGAGTGCGCCCCGTCATCGCCGACCTCCTCGCCGTCGCTGGCGAGCACGGACGCGGCGAGACCGGCCTGATCCAGTGGCTGTGCTCGCCGACCACCTACCTCGGCGGCGCGCGGCCGGTCGACGTACTTGACGATCCGAAGCGAGTGCTGGAGGTGGCGGACCAGGCGTTCGGCATCCAGTGGTGACGGTTCCGCCGCCGCCTGATCCGTTCCGCGCCGACGCCGAGTCTCTGGAGGCGGGCGCGCTGCTCTATCGCCTGGGGAGCAACCACCGGGCCATCGCCGAGTTCAACCCCGGGGTAGGCCGAGCAACCCGCTTCGCGTTCTTCGGCGACCCCGTGGTTCCGGTGTTGTACGCCGCGGACACGGAGCAGGGCGCCCTGGCCGAGTCCCTGCTGCACGACGTCCCCACCACCGGTGGGCGACTGACCTATGACGCGTACGCCGACTCGGTCATGGGCCGCCTCGTCGTGCGGCGGGCACTCCGCCTAGCCAGCCTGCGCGGGCTCGGGCTGCGCCGGCTCGGAGTGAGTGCCCGAGAGCTCACGGACACCGAAGCCAGCGAGTACCCGAGGACGGTGGCGTGGGCCGCCGCGGCCCACACCGCGGGGTTCGACGGGCTGGCGTGGACCTCACGACTGTGCAACGACACCCGCGCGGTCGTGCTGTTCGGCGATCGATGCGGCGACGCGATCAGCCAGGACCCGACCTACGGGCGACTGTTCGAGAGTGGTCCCGGGCTGGACTGGTTGATCGACACCTGCGCGCCGCTGCACGTCGACGTACTTCCACCCGCGTGAGCCACTCGGCTCACAGCTTCAGGACGTAGTGGTCCCCGGACCGTGCGAACCCGAGCCGCGGTGTAGTACGGGTCCACCATGTCGGGCGGGGTCATCACCCGGCGGAAGCCCCGCTCCCGCAGCCCGCCGCTCCGCCGCCACACGAACTCGCCGGGGGAGAAGTCGCGGTACCTCGGCGTCACGTAGTCGAGCTGGACGTGGGCGACGTCGTCCTCGGCCCGGAGCAGCACGACGCCGACGGTCTCGTCGCCCTTCACGACCACGAACGCGTGGCTGCCGTCCCGTCCGGGCTGCCAGTCCAGGCCGGGCTGGAACCGCGCGATGTCGTCGCGATGGTTGTCCAGGATGTGCTGGAGGTACTTGCTCTCCGGGCGCACCTCGATGACCTCGAAGATCGCCTCGTCGTGCTGCTGCCGCAGCAGCTGGAAGATCTTGACGGAGTTGATCGCGGCCAGGGTCGCGTTCATCGCGACCATCGGCCAGACCTCGATGAGCGCGTTGAAGACCAGCAGGCTGATCGATGCCACCAGGTTGAGGGCCCGCAGCCGGAGCAGTCGCGTCTGCAGGATCGAGTACACGAGCAGGGCGCTTCCGCCCCAGCCGAGGAGGTCGACCCAGTGGTCGCCGAGCCAGTTCACAATCGGACGCTAGCGCGTGTCGGACCCGCCGCCGCCCGCCGATCTCGGGCCGCGCGGACGATCAATCGTCAGATGGAGTGTTCCCGCTCGTGCAGCTCCGCCTCGAGCAGCGCCTGCTTGCGGGCCAGCTCGACGGTCCGATCGTGGAGCTCGACGAGGCGCAGGTTCTGGGCGATCGTGACGAACAGGAACGTCACGCAGAGCACGTAGAGCACCAGGTCGGTGCCTCGCCCGACGCCCACGGCGTTGGCAACCGCGTTGACGGCACCCGGGAAGAGCACGCCAACGACGCCGAGCAAGATCGCGCCGAGCGTCAGTGAACGACGCATCAGCAGACCCAGGGCGCTGCGCTTGCCGCGCAGCAGCGGGAAGGCCGCGGCGGCGAGGCCGGCGACGAGGAGCAGCTTGATGATCACGAAGCGGCTCGCACGCGGTTGAGGGCCAGGTCGAAGACGATGTTGAGCGCGTTGTAGCCGCGCTGGCCCTTGGCCCGCGAGTACTCGGTGTAGGTGACCGTCGTCGGGTGCTCGACGTAGGTCCAACGGTGCTTCGCGATCACGCTGAGCACCTCGCTGGCGTGCGACATCCCGTGCAGCCGGAAGCTCAGCCGCTCCGCCGCGTCCCGGCGCAGCACCCGCAACCCGTTGTGGGCGTCGGTGACCTTCATGCCGGTGGTCGCGCGGGTGAAGTGCACCGCCATCTTGAGCAGGCTCTTCCGATGGCCGCTGGCACCCTTCATGTCGCCGAGGAACCGCGACCCGAGCACCACCTGCACCCCCAAATCGTGCGCAGCTGACACCATGGCCGCGGCATCCTCGACCGAGTGCTGTCCATCGGCGTCGAACGTCACGACGTACTCGGTCAGCGGGTCATCGCAGCGCCCGCCGGATGCCGGTCTCGAGAGCGGCCCCCTGGCCGAGGTTGACCGGGTGTCGTACGACGTCGGCTCCGGCAGCGCGGGCGAGAGCGGCAGTACCGTCCGCGCTGCCGTCGTCGACACAAACAACGCGCCCGAACCGCTCCCTCACGGTCCGGACGACGTCCCCGATCACCGTCGCCTCGTTGTACATCGGTATCACCACACAGGCACGCGCGAGCACCGGGTCGTGCTCCTTCGTGAGTGGCGTGGTCATGTGACACCTCTGGGCGGCGGATCGGATGACCGAACGCTAGGTCTCCGGAAGACCCGATGGGAGGCCTGCGGGTGATGTCTGGCCGGGAGATCTCCGGCCTAGTCATTTCGGGCTACACCCTGGTTCCCGATCGACTGAATGTCCCGGACAGTGGGGCCAAGGAACACGTCCGGACGGGTCGGGACGTCTAGCGTGGGGGAGTGAGAAAGACCGTCCGTGCTCCCGCGCTCGTCGTGGTGGGCATCCTGCTGCTCCAGGCGGCCTGGATCCTTACCGTGCCCCCCTTCCGGGGCATCGACGAGTTCGACCACGCCTTCAGGGCCGCCGCGGTGGCTCGCGGCGAGTGGGTCGCGGGTGAGGCTGCCGAGGACGGCAGAGGGCATCTGGTCACCGTGCCGCGCTCGCTGGTCGAGGCGGCGCACGGGCAGTGCGCAGCGACTGGACTACACCGGGCCGGACAACTGCTCGCCCGTGGAATCGGTCTCCGACGGCAACGTCACCGTCGCTTCGGCGGCGGCGTCGTACCACCCGGCGTTCTACTGGGTGATCGGCACCGCAGCACTGCCGTTCGACGGCGCGGCGAGCCTGTACGCGATGCGGATCGCCACCGCCCTCTTGTCCCTGCTGTTCATCGGTCTGGCCGCCTGGTCGGCGAGCCGCGTCGGCAGCGTGGCCCCTGGCGGGCTGGTCCTCGCGCCCACTCCCGTGTTCGTCTACTCCACCACCGTCGCGCCCAACGGTGTCGAGATGAGCGCCGGCCTCGCCCTGTGGGGTCCCTCCTGGCTCTCATCCACACCCGATGCCAGAAGTCCGTCGCGGCTGCTGTGGCATCGCGATCCTCGCGCGATGGCGCTCGGAACCTTGCGGGCGCTCGGGCCACTATTCATCCTGATGATCGTCGCGACCGTCGCGATGCTCGACTGGGGTGCCCTCGAGATCTCGTGCTCGCCGACGGCGAACTGTGCTGGTCGACTGTGTGCTGTGGGAGCGAGCGTCCTGGGCCAGGCCCTGCGGATGTTCGACACGGTTGCTGCGGAGTTGGCGAGGTCAGACAGGCCACCCCCGAGTGCCCCAGGCGGACTCATCGACCTGGAGCAACATCATCGTCTGGCCGCTCAGACCGTGGCGGCCTTCCCATTTCGCGACCATCCCGGTGCCCCGATCATCTACCCGATCGTGGTCACGCTAGTCGTCGCGATGACATTTGGCGGCCTATCCGCCATGCGTCGCCAGCTTCGCGGATCGTGACCCTCGTGTCCCTCGCCGTCACCCTCGCGTTTCCCTGTCGCACTTCACGCTGACCACGCTCGACCGGTCGGGGGTATCTGGCAGGGTCGGTACCTTCTGCCATTACGGGGTGGGCTTCCTTCTCCTCGCCGGGTACGCGCTCTGCCGCCGAGGCTCGCCGGAACTCAGACTTCGCTACATCGCGCTAGCAGGTGTGGGGCTCATGGTGGGGATCGCTGCCTGTCTGCTCAAGGTCCGACGGGACGCCATCGCCGCGGGGACTGAAGAGGCATGGCACGTACCCTCGGTTGCGTTGCTGATCACGCTCACCCTTCTCGCCTTTGGAGCCCGACAGCCGCATTCCTCGACGGTGCCCGTTCAGTCGAGACGGAACCGCGGACTCGGGCTCGGACCCATGTTTGACGAGGCGACGATCTCGGTCGTACTGCCCGTGCATGTGGGTGTCCGATCCCGAAGCATTTCGCAAGTCCCTGGACAGCGTGCTGGGCCAGACGCGACCAGCCGAAGAGATCGTGGTAGTGGAGGACGGCCCGCTCGCCGGAGAGCCACAACGCCTTGTTGAAGGACGCAGGCGTTGCGGCACCCGGGCCTTCTACGGATCCGACTGACGACGAACCGAGGCGCTGGCGTTGCGAACCAGGCAGGCCTTCGGGCCGCGAAGAGGAGAGTGGATCGCCAAGGCGGACGCCGACGACATCTCGGTGCCTGGCCGTTTCGAGGCCCAGCTCGCCGAGCTTGCGAGATCCGGCGCAGATCTCTGCGGAAGCGCCATGCTCGAGTTCGACGGAGATCCGACGAACGCAGTGCGCGCGTCGGGAGGCGCCACTCGACCACGCAGTCGATCGCGCGCAAGATGCGCACAAACAATCCGATCAACCATCCCACGGCCATGTACCGACGCTCTGCCGGCACTCGACTGCGGGGGGTTACCCCGATCTCAGGCTGATGCAGGACTACGTGCTGTTCGCCCGAATGCTCGCATCGGGGGCGCAGATGACGAACCTCAGCCGAGCCGCTGGTGCTTTTCCGCGCGGGTGATGGCCTGCATCGCACGCCGGTCTGGCCGGGGATTCTCCCACTTGGAGCGCCAAGTTCAGCATGAGTTGCGGACGCTCGGACGGTGGGCCATGTTCCGCGCTTCGTTCAACTTCGTGCTGCGGATGACATATCGACGGCTGCCCGCTCCGGGCGCGAGGTGGGTCCACGGCCATCTGCTGTCACGGCCCGTAGCAACGGGGGGAGAGCGACGTGAAGATCACGACCTCGATGGCCCGGCGGCAGGCCCCGGGCGCGTAGGAATGCAGTCGCGCGGTGAAACGGAGGCTTGCGATGGCCGCCCTTACGGTGGGCCGTAGGCGAGTAGCCTGCTGGCTGGGGCAAGCGCGGATCGGCGATCCTGGGGCGGTGTGCCCTGCTCGTGGGTCGCGCCTGGCCAGGCCCATCGCATGGGGGGGGGGGGGGGGGGGGCTATGTGCCTTCGCGATCCTCTGGGCGCTCTTCTACGGCTTCGCCGGGATCGTTGCCGGGCTTCAATTGGAGGTGACTCGGGGTCGCCGCTGAGGATCGAACTCGGACCGCGCTCAACCGTCTCCGACGCGGCCCCTGGAGGCAGCGGCCTGCACTGGGTCGCAGTACTCCTCGCTCCATCTGCCCGATCCTGGTGCTGGCGTCGTTTCCCGCTGTGGCGAGAGTCCCTGAGCGCCGGTGCTGAGTCGGCGTGCGGCTGGCGATCGTCGCGTCGAGCCTGACCGGACTCGTCTGGTCCTGGGTGTGCTGGGGGCACAGCGCGATGGCGGGCGGCCGGGCTGCTGCTCGGGGCTGACGCGCTGGTTAGCCTTCTTGCACGGCCCTTGCACGCGACGTTCGCCACCCCGCCGCCCGGGATCGTTCGCGATCGGCAGTGGAAGCTGGTCTGGGTGCCGCTGGTGCTCACGTCCCGCAGACCGCGCCCCTACCGTTGCGTGGCGCGGGGCCCCGGAAGCCGCGGGGCCGCGCAAGGTCAGCCGGCGGCAGCGGCGATTGGCGCTTGTGCCGCAGTCTGATCGCCGGCCTCCCGTGGTTGTCCGCCCTGACGAGCACCGACGGTGGAGGGCGACGCTGACTTCAGGCCTGCTTGCGGGACTCGTCCTGTTCCGCTCCCCGGTCCTCGTGGTGGTCCAGGGTCTTCGACCGCTCATCCTTCGAGGCCTCGTCGGTTCAGGTGCCGATGCGCGCCCGGCAGGTCGGCGCCCTCGTGTCCGGGGTCATGCGATCACGGCGGTGGTGCTGACCGCTGCTGCCTACGCTCGGGACCGACCTTCTTGCGTGTCAGCTTTCGGTGACTCGGCTTCGTGACGTCAGCGGCAGGCAGGCAGCGGGCCTCGCGTACTCAGTGCGATCGTTCTCTCGTACGCCAGCTCGACCTCTCCGCTGCTCGCCGTCGCACTCGCATCGACACCGTTGTCGGGAACTAAGGGTCGGCTGATCGCCGTGCTGGTCACCCTGCTGGCGCTGGCTCTACCGGTCAACAGATCGCGTCTGGTCGCAGCTCCTACTCGCTGGGCCGTCGGCGGCCCCTGCCTGGAAGTTGCGTGCTTGAATATCGGCGTCGGGTCGATGTCGCCAGCATCGAATGGAGTTCCGATGTCATGACGTGAATCACCGTCCCGAGCTACGACACCTTCCGCGGACATTCTCGAGCTCACGAAGTGACCTCAGCTGCACGCGTTCGTGTTCTGCAGGTACTGGCGACGACGCAACCCTGGTTGGCACAAGCGCATCGAAGAACTCGACGTACTGGATGCCGGGATCCGGGTACGGCGGCACGGCGATCGCCCTGAGTCGGCACTGCGCGTCCGTCGCTCGGGTGTGCAGCCCGCTCGCATGCCTCCACGAGGCCGCGGTAGCGTCGCTTGCCCGTGGAGCCCCATGGGCGGCGTCGCAGTTCAGTTCACGCAGGCGTCGAGGACCTCGGACTACAGGAGCGCGTTCGATCTGGTCGACCTCGACAACGGTCTACGAGCACTTGCCCGACCAAAGCCACGCGGCCCTCTCCGCGATCTGGGCGCGCTCTGCGTCCCTGGTGGTGTTCGTCATGTTCCTGGTGCCCGAACAAGCTGTGGCCGATCGAGGCGCACTACGACCTGCCATTCGGCTCTCATGGCTGCCGCTTCCCCTGGCCAACCGGTACCTCCGACTCACGCGGGCGCGGGACCAGTATACGAGGATGCTTCGTACGCCCCGACTTACTGGGGGCTGAAGAAGGCATTGAGCCAGGCAGGGCATGGACTTGTCGACTTCGTTCTGCCAGCAGACCGCGCGCGACGGTGGCTGGCACCCCGTGGCACTACCGCGTCGGCATGGCTCTGCTGCGCCGGTTCCCGGCCATGTGGAGCATCTCGAAGGCACTTGCTCGTGGTAGCGGGCGAAGCCGCGGCGGATTCCTCAGTCGAGCCCGAGTGAGAACGCCGACTCGAGGTCGTGCTTCGAGTAGGCGCGGAACGCGATGTGGGTCTCGGTCTCGAGGACGCCGTCGATCTTGTTGAGCTTGTCGGCCACGACCGTGGCCACGTCGTCGTGGTCGCGCACGCGCACCATGGCGATCAGGTCGATCTGGCCGGTGACGGAGTAGACCTCGCTGACGCCGTCGAGGGCGGCGATCGCCTCCGCGACCTCCGGGATCCGGGCGACGTCGGCGTTCACGAAGACGATGGCGGTGATCATGGCGCCGAGCGTAGTAGGGAAGGCAGCGGCGCCTCGACCCGCTCGCCCGGCGTGCGCTCGGTCGGCGTCGGGAGCGTGTCGAGGTAGCGGGTGGCGCCCTTGACCGGACAGGTCCACTCTCCGTCGATCTCGATCAGCCGGATCGAGGGCGACTCGAGCCAGCGCAGGATGCGTTCGCTCTCCTCCGCGGTCGTGGCTGGCAGCGGCCCGGGGCTGGGCGCGACGGTCTCGGCGGTGGCCCGCAGCTGGGCGACGAAGAGGTGGGCGTCGGCTCCGGGCGGGATCACGCCGGCGGCGGCGAGCCGGCCGTAGCGGACGACGTGGACCGCCCAGCGGCCGTCGTCCTCGCGCCGGGCCGCGACCACCTCGGGACACCGGGTCAGCGAGGTCAGCCGCTGGGTGCGCGCCGCGGCCCGGACGAAGGCGGCCAACCGGTCGCGGTGGACGCCTGCCTCCTCGAAGCGCTCGTCGGCGGCCAGCGCCGCCATCCGCGCGTTGATCGCGTCGACCACGTCGTCGGGTCGCCGCAGCAGCGTCTCGCGCAGCTGGCGTACGACGGCGGCGTAGGTGTCGGCGTCGACGCTGCCGTCGCACGGCGAGAGGCACCGGCCCATCTCCGCCAGGACGCACGGCGACCGCGACGGTCGCCTGCCGAACCGATCGGAGCACTGCCGCACCGGGAAGGTGTCGTGGATCGCGGCCAGGCACTTCTCGGCGACCTTGCGGGACGCGAACGGTCCGAGGTAGTCGGCGTCGTCGTCGAGCACCCGTTTCACCAGAGACAGCCGCGGCCACGGCTCCCGGGTGAGCTTGACGAAGGTGACCTTCTCCGGGAACCGCGAGCGCCGGTTGTAGCTGGGCTTGTGCTCGGCGATCAGCCGCAGCTCACGGACCTCGGCCTCCAGCGGCGTCGCGCACTCGATGCCGGTCACCGTGGTCGCCAGCCGCACCATCTCGCCGATCCGCGATCGGGACTCCGAGGCGGTGAAGTAGGAGCGCACCCGCTTGCGCAGGTCGCGGGACGTGCCGACGTAGAGCACCCGGGACCGGTCGTCCTTGAAGAGGTAGACGCCGGGGGAGTGCGGCAGCCCGTCGGCGAGGTGACGCTTGCGGCGCTGGGCGGCACTGACCCGCGAGGAGAAGGTCTGCAGCTCCTCGAGCGTGTGCACTCCGAGTCCGCCGAGCCGCTCCATCAAGCCGTGCAGGACGTCGACGGTGGCGCGTGCATCGGCCAGCGCCCGGTGGTTGGGGGTCGTCGAGGAACGAAAGACCCGTGCCAGCGAGGACAGCTTGCAGTTGGGGGCGTCGTCGCGAGTGATCACCCGGCGGGCCACCTTGGCGGTGTCGACCACCTCGAACGCCGGCCACGGCCGCTCCTGCAGCTTCGCGAAGTGCTTGAGGAAGCCCACGTCGAACGGGGCGTTGTGGGCCACCAAGACACAGCCGGCTGCGAACTCGAGGAACGTCGGCAGCGCCGACTCGATCGTCGGCGCGTCGGCGACCATCGAGTTGCTGATGCCGGTGAGCACCGCGATGAAGGCTGGGATCTCGGTGTGCGGGTTGACCAGAGTCTGGAACTCGCCGAGCACCTCACCGCCGCGGACCTTCACCGCGCCGATCTCGGTGATCATGCAGCCCTGCTCGGGCGAGCCACCCGTGGTCTCGAGGTCGACCACGCAGAACGTGATGTCGCGAAGCGGGCGGCCGATCTCGTCGAAGCTGCGCTGCGACTCCCACCGTGACGCAGCCCTGGCGGCCATGCTCATGTCTCGCACGGTAGGTGCCCGCGCCGACAGGGCCGTGGAGGCACGCCTAGGGTGTGGGCCCGTGAGTGCTTCCCTCCCCGACGAGACCCAGCGCTGGCGATGCGCCGGGTGCGGCAACCTGACCCGGTTCGACGTACGCCGGACGCGGCGGACCACCGAGTACTGGCACTTCGACCTGGCCGGTGGTCACCGGGTCGAGGAGACCGAGGTGGTCGAGGAGGCGGTCGAAGAGGTGAAGTGCCGCTGGTGCGGACGCGCCGACGCGATCGAGCTGGTCTCGCGGGCGGATGCGCCCGAGGGCGAGGACCCTGCGGCTCGGCTGAGCCGCCACTGTCGGTGGTCGCTGTCAGCATGTTGGCATGACGACGAGGATCGACTGTGACACCTGCGTGGTGCGCGGCCTGGCCTGCCACGACTGCGTGGTGACCGTGCTGCTGGGGCCGCCACCCGAGCTGACCATCGACGACGACGAGCGCAGGGCCCTCGACGTCCTCGCCGACTCCGGCCTGGTGCCGCCGCTCCGGCTGGTGCAGCCGGTCACGGGCCCGGAGGTCGAGTCCGCCTAGCTCTCGAAGAGTTACCACTACCCACCTTTGGGGGTGAGGGTTTGGCGAGCCCCCTCCTACCTACTAGGGTGTCGCCCCAGGTGTTCGTGACAGTGGATCGTCGGGATCCGCGCGGACACCGCGCTGAGTCTGCGCGTCACTCGGGTGGCAAGCGGAACCGGGGAACCACAGCAGTTCTGGGGTGTATCCCTCGCAAGGCGCGACCGCCAGGGACAAGGGGTCGTGAGGAGCGGGGGTAGGGCATGTCGTGCCCGAACCCGTCAGCTCACCCGGTAGGCGTACGACACGCAAGGGAGACCGCCCGCTCGTGACGAACGGTCGGAAGCGATTCATCACTGCTCTTTCCGGATTCGCGCTCGCCGCGACCATCGGCTTCATCCCGTCGACACCGGCTCAGGCCGAGCCCGACATCGACGACGTCCAAGCCAGGGTCGACCGGCTCTACCACGAGGCCGAGCAGGCCTCCGAGCGCTACAACGACGCCAAGATCGAGCTGGGCCACCTCAGCGCGGACCTGGATTCCCTCCAGTCGGACCAGGACCGTCAGGACGACCAGGTCGAATCCGTCCGCAACGACGTCCAGAACGCCATCATCCGGCAGTACCAGGGACAGAACATCTCCGCCGCTGGGCAGATGCTGCTCTCGGAGGACTCCAGTGCCTTCCTGTCCCAGATCTCCACGATGTCCGCTGTCGGTCAGCTGCAGGACCGCGTCTTCAACGACTTCGCCACCGAGCTCGAGGCCCTCGACATCCGCAGTGACGCGACCCGGAAGCGGGTCGACCAGGTCGCCGCGCTCGAGAAGCAGCTCAAGGACGAGAAGGCCACGATCGACGACAAGCTCGCCGAGGCGGAGTCGCTCCTCGATCGCCTCAAGGAGGAGGAGCGCGAGGACATCCTCTCCCGCGGCAGCGAGCGGCTTCCCTCCGATGTTCCGGCCTCCGGCCGCGCCGCCGCCGCGATCCAGTACGCCATGGCGCAGGTCGGCGACTCCTACGTCTACGGTGCCGCCGGCCCGAGCGCGTTCGACTGCTCCGGGCTCACCATGATGGCCTGGGCGCAGGCGGGTGTCGCTCTCCCGCACTCCTCGAGCGCCCAGTACGGCTCCGGCCCGCACGTCGCCGCCAGCGACCTGCAGCCCGGTGACCTGGTCTTCTACTACAGCCCCATCAGCCACGTCGGGATGTACATCGGCAACGGGATGATCGTCCACGCCGCCAACCCGGGGGCGGGCGTGCGGGTGTCGGCCCTGTACTCGATGCCGTACGTCGGCGCGGTCCGCCCTGGCTGAATCATCACGCGCGAAGGCCGGTCGCCCACGATGGTGGGTGGCCGGCCTTTCGCTGTGTCTCCTGGTGGCCGTCGGTGCGGTCACCTGGGCGCTGGTCGACTCCGACCCGTACGTCGCCCCGCGTCCCCCGGCCGAGCAGGACCCGGTCGATGCCGGTGCGGCGTCAGGCACGCTGCGCGCGCTTGAGCTGGCCGTTCGGCGTGGCGACGTGGCGGGGGCAGAGGAGCTCGCCCCGCAGGGTGACGCGGCCGCGGCCCGCCAACTACGCGCCGTCGTCGACAACGCCGAGGAGATCGGAGTGCGCGACTTCGGGCTGCGGTACGTCGACGAGGCCAGCGCGGCGTCCGCCGACGGAACCTGGTCGGCCGCCGTGGACGTCACCTGGAGGTTCGCGCGCTTCGACGAGGCCGCGTCCCGCTCGGAGGTGACCGTGCGGTTCCGCGGCGACGGCGACCGGGTCGGCGTGGTCGGAATCGGGGGAGGCGACCTGCGGACGCCGATATGGATGTCCGGGCCGGTCACCGTCCGGCGGTCACCTGACACCCTGGTGGTCGATGCGGGGCCTGCCAGTCGCGCGGGGGAGTACGACCGGCGAGCGAGGACCGCGGTCGCCGACGTGCGAGCGGTACTGCCGCAGTGGCAGACCGGCCTGGTCGTGGAGGTGCCACAGGACGCTGCCGGGCTGGACGCCGCGCTGGACGCCGAACCCGGCACCTACGCGGGCATCGCCGCAGTGACCAGCTCGACGGACGGGTCGTCGGCCCCCGACACGCCGATCCACGTCTTCCTCAACCCGGACATCTACGACCGACTGGGGCGGACCGGAGCCCAGGTGGTGATGAGCCACGAGGCCGTGCACGTGGCCACCGATGCCCCCAACAGCAGCATGCCGCAGTGGCTGCTCGAAGGGTTCGCCGACTATGTCGCGCTGCGCGACGTCGACCTTCCGTTCTCGGTGACGGCCGGGCAGATCATCAAGCAGGTACGCCGGGACGGCGCCCCCGACGCGCTGCCGGGGCAGGCGGAGTTCGGCAGCACCGACACGCACCTCGGGGCGGCGTACGAGAGCGCCTGGCTGGCCTGCCTGGTGCTCGCCGACCGCGGTGGCGAGGACGACCTGGTCGCCTTCTACGAGGCGATGGACGACGGCGCCGAGCTGAACGGTGAGCTGCGCAGCCGGTTCGGATGGACCGAGCAGGCCTTCGTCGAGGCGTGGCAGCAGCGGCTGACAGACTTGGCAGTGCGGAGTGACGCCTAGCTGGGCGACCCGGCCCGCCGCGTGGCGATCTGGACCCTGGTCTCGGGAGCGGTCGTGTTCGTGGCCGTGGCGGCCTGGCTGGTGCCCTGGGACCCGGTGCCCGGCGGGGCGCTCCCGTCCATCTCCGCGGACTCGGTCTTCACCACCGAACAGATCGAGCGAGCCGAGCACTACGCCCGCTGGGCGCGGGTCTGGAGCTGGAGCGCGCTCGCTGTGTCGCTGGTCGGTCGCCGGCTGGCTGGCGTTCAGCCGGCGTGGCCGGGCGCTGTTCGCCCGGCTGCCGGGGCCGTGGTGGGCACAGGTGGTGCTGGCCGTCGCCGTGGTCGAGCTGGTGGGACGACTGGCGACCCTGCCGCTCTCGATAGCGGCGCGACGGCTCTCGCTCGACTACGGCCTGAGCGCCGGCTCGTGGGGCGCGTACGCGTGGGACCAGGTGAAGAGCGAGGCCGTTGCCATCGTGGTGACCTCGTTGGCACTGCTCGTGCTGATCGGCAGCGCCCGCCGCTGGCGACGCGCCTGGCCGGCCATCACCGGCGGGCTGCTCGGGTTCCTGGTCCTCGTAGGTTCGTTCGTCTATCCCGTTCTCGTGGAGCCGATCTTCAACAACTTCGAGTCCCTGCCCGAGGGAGACCTGCGCACCGAGATCTTCGCCCTCGCGGACGAGGAGGGGGTCGCGATCGACGACGTGCTGGTCGCCGACGCCTCCCGGCGTACGACCACGCTCAACGCCTACGTGTCGGGCTTCGGCAGCACCCGACGGGTCGTCGTCTACGACACCCTGATCGAGACGCTGACGCGCGACCAGGCGCTGAGCGTGGTCGCCCACGAGCTGGCACATGCCCGGCACCGCGACGTGGTCATCGGATCGGTTCTCGGGGCGGCCGGTGCGGTGTTGGGTGTGGGTGCGCTGGCCCTGGCGTTGGGAGCGCTGGCCCGTCGGCGGCTGCCGGGTGCGGCGGAGCCCGCGGTGGTGCCGGTGGTGCTGGCACTGGTGGCGCTGGCCACCCTAGTGACGGCCCCGGTGCAGAACGGGATCAGCCGACAGATCGAGACCAGGGCCGACGTCGACGCGCTGCACGCCACCGACGACGCGGCCGCGTTCGTCGGCCTGCAGCGAAAGCTGGCGCTGCGCTCGCTCGCGGATCCCACGCCGCCCGCCTGGTCGCAGTTCTGGTTCGGCAGCCACCCGCCTGCGCTCAAACGTATGGCCCTCGCCGATCGGATCGCCGGCGACCGCTAGGTCGCGGGCTCCCCGTTCGACGAGGGCCATCGCCTCCCTCCCCGGAGGCGGACTCGTGGAGACCTACGAGTCGCAGGTCGCCACAATCGACGTGTTGCCGTCGATCTCGGTGCACGTTTCGTTGAACATCTCCAAGACGACGCGGCCCGAGCGCGAAGATCGCGATCACGATGAGTGCCGCGATGCCCGCGATGAGCATTGCGTACTCGACGGCGCTGGCACCGCGCTCAGACCTCAACGAGCTCGTTTCCGAGAGCGAGGCGCTGACCGCGGCATCCCCCTCGATGGCCGCGGTCAGCATCGACTCAGGAGCTGCAGGTGCCGTCGACGGTGCTGCCGCTCGGCGGTCGTGATGGAGCTCGCACGTGTCCGTGAAGGCCTCCTTGACGATCGGGCCGAGCGCGAACACCGCGACCACGATCAGGGCGGCGATGCCGGCGATCAGCAGGCCGTACTCGACCGCGGACGCACCGCGCTCGTCCATCTTGGCGCGCTGGGCGTCGATCATGATGCGCAGGTAGTTGATCATTGGTTTGTTCTCCTCTTGGGTCCCATTGGGTTCTCTGGTCGTGAGGCCAGGAACCTCACGACTCAATGTTCGGTGAGGGAGGGGGTGTCCTGAATCGGGAGAACGTGCGGAGCGGGGTAGTCAATTGGGACTACCGATCGACCGCGATCGACAGCGGCGTCAGCGACCGCCGGGCTGCACCGTCGAGAGCAGCCCGATCCGCATCGCGGTCACGAGCGCCTGGGCCCGGTTCGCGGCCCCGAGCTTCTGGTAGATCCGGGCGATGTGGGACTTCGCGGTCGACTCGCTGAGGTAGAGCTTCTTGCCGATCTGAGCGGCGCCCAGGCCGTCGGCGAGCAGCAGGAGTACGTCGTGCTCGCGCTCGGTGAGCTTGGTGGACTCAGCGGACGCGCGGCGGGTCATCGCCTGCGCCAGACCGGCGCAGATGAACGCGCGCGGCGAGATCGCAGCGTGCCGGGCGGCCTTGACCACCTCGGTGGCCGGGGCGTCCTTCCCGACGAAGCCGGACGCGCCCGCCTGCATGGCCGCGAAGATCTGCTCGTCGCCCGAGTGCATGGTCAGCACCACCAGTCCCGTGGTGTCGTTCTGCCCGCGGATCGCCCGGACGATGTCCAGCCCGGTGCCGTCGGGGAGCTGCAGGTCGGCGATCACGACCGCGGGCTTCAGTGCGTCGTACTGCGCCAACCCCTCGGAGACGTTGCCGGCCGTGCCGACCACGCTCAGGTCGGGCTCCAGGTCGATGACGGCGCCGAGCCCGCTGCGGATCAGCTCGTGGTCGTCGACCATCAGAATCCGGATCGGTTCGTCACCCATGGATCAACCTTGACACTTCCGGGGGTGTGTCGGAAGCACCACCGCCCGTGTCGGACCCGACATGTACTGACACGGACAGCCCCCCGCTCGGATTGGCGCTCAGGGACAGGTCGGCGTTGATCAGCCGGGCCCGCTCGCGCATGATCTTCAGCCCATGGGAGTCAGTACGTGACGCCTGCATGCCACGACCGTTGTCGCTGATGGTGATCCGAGCTGCCGGTGCGTAGACCTGGCAATGCACCTCGATGGCGGTGGCCTGTGAGTGCTTGATGGCGTTGTTCATCGACTCCTGGGCGATCCGGAACAGCTCGGCCTCCACCTCCGGCCGGAGCCGGCCGGTGTGCTCGTCGACGGTGACCTGGATGGCGATTCCGGAGGTCTCGCTGAGTCCGCGGGCGATCGATGCGATGGCCGCTCCGAGGCTCTCGCTCTCGCCGATGCTGGTACGCAGGCTGAGAACGGACTGGCGCACCTCGGCCACCACGTGCGTGATCCGGTCGCGAAGCAGCGCCAAGGTGGCCTGCTGTTCGGGTGAGGACGGCCGGGCCGCCAGCGCGTCGACCAGGTAGCCGAGCGACGCGATGTCCTGGGCGACGCCGTCGTGCATCTCGCGCGCCAACCGGCGTCGCTCACCGGAGGTGGCGTAGTCGCGGAACTCGGAGAACATCAACGCGGTGTCGAGCTGGACCGCCGAGGTCCGCAGGTCGCCGGAGACGGCGTCGATGGTGTCCGACAGCTCGCTGGAGGAGACGCCGGCCCGGTCGGACAGGACCCCGGCGACCACGGCGATGTCGGCGAGCGGGAACGCGAACGCCGTGTCCTCGATGATCGTGCGGTTCCGCGCCCAGGCCTCGACCGCCAGGGACTCACAGAGCTCGAGATCCGCCGGGTCCTCGGCGGAGCGTGTGTCGACGGGCATGAGCGTCTCGCCGCGCGCGACGTAGAGCCCCAGCGCCGTCGCCGGGATCTCGTCATGGACCGCGCTGACGATCTCACCCCCGAGCGCGTTGACGTCCAGGCCGGAGCTCAGGTCCTCGGAGAGGTTGATCAGCTCGCGGATCAGCCGCTGCGCGTCCAGGTAGGGCACTATCGGGTCCGGCTCGGACTGCAGGCTGTCGTGCAGGAAGGCGCCGATCAGGCCCAGGCCGAGTCCGGCGACCGACCACGTGAAGACGTCGAAGGCCTGGTTGTTGGTGATCTCCCGTTCCCACAGCAGCGCCGCGATCACCACCGCGGCGATCTCCGCCGCCAGGGCCTGAGCCACGGAACGCATGCCGCCGAGGTGGACGCCGGCAACGAACGGCGGGATGGTCAGGGCGAGCAGCACGATCGGATCCCCGCCGATCGCGAACCCGCAGATCGATCCGATCAGCGCGGCCTCGACGATCGGGCCCACGGGGAACAGCGCCAGGTGGGGGCGCCATTGCGGTGAGAACGCCGTTGAGCCAGATCAGAGCGATGGCGAACAGCGCGAAAAGGCTGCCCGGCTCGCGCGACCACATGATCGGTCCGGCCAGGGCCAGGACGGTGAAGAGCCGTGCGGCTGCCGAGATGCGCAGGGCCTGGGGCGAAGCCACGCCGCCAGACTAGTGCTCTGAGTCCCGATTGTTGGGCGACTTGGCGCGTTCGGGGTGGATGCATCGCGACGGGGTCAGAGCGCTGGCCAGCTGGACTACCCCGCCATGTTGTCCATGATGTTGATCGCGGCCGGCCCCATCACCGCGATGAACAAGGCCGGGAGGATGCAGAAGATCAGCGGGATGGTGATCTTGACCGGCACCTGCTGGGCCTTGGTCTCGGCCCGCTGCCGGCGCTTGACCCGCATCTCGCCGGACTGGACCCGCAGCACCTGCGCGATCGGGATGCCGAAGGTGTCGGCCTGCACCATCGCGCTGACGAACGACTTCAGGTCGGCGACGTTGGTCCGGTCCGACAGCGCCCGCAGCGCCTCGGCCCGTCCCTTGCCGATCTGCATCTCGCGGAGCACCCGTGCGAACTCCTCGGCGAGCGGGCCCTCGGTGTTGCGGGCGACCTGCTGCACCGCGGCGTCGAAGCCGAGGCCGGACTCGACGCTGATCGTCATCAGGTCGATGGCGTCCGCGAGTGCGCGCTGCACCTGCTCGGAGCGGTCGTGGGTGCGCTGGTAGAGGTAGAGGTCCGGGGCGAAGAAGCCGAGCACCAGACCGCCGAGCAGGGCCACGATGCAGAGGGTGACCGACGCCCCCATCACGACGGCCAGGGCCGGGCCGATGACGCCGAAGGCCACGGCACCGATGACCTTGAGCGAGATGACCCGGTCGATGCTCCAGTCGCGCGGGTTGCCGGCCAGGTCGAGCTTGCGGCGCACCCGCTCGGCCGAGTCCGCGCCGGTCAGCCTCCGGCCGAGCGCCAGGGCCCGCTTCTGCAGGGGCCGGAGCACCCGGTCGTCGAACGGCTTGTCCAGCTCCGCCCGCATCTCCGCGGGGGCCTGCGCCATCGCCTCCAGGGCGGCGATCGAGCGGCCGAGGCCCTGGGCGGGCTTGGCGTCGCCGAGCGCCATGCCCACCACCAGGACGGCGAGCACGCACCAGCAGGACGCCGAGCACGAAGATCATCGTCATCTCACACCTCGACCTTGATCAGCCTGGACATCCAGAACACCCCGACCAGAAGCCAGAAGGTGCCGCCGCCGAGCATCATGATCCCGCGGATGTCGGTGAAGAGCGGCTCGACGTAGTCCCACTTGGTGAGTGTCAGGTACACCAGGAACAGTGGCGGCAGTGCGGACTGATGACGATCGCGGAGAGCTTGCCCTCGGCGGCGAGTGCGTTGACCTGGCGGCGCAGGTACTCGCGCTCCCGCATCGTCGCGGCGACGGTGTCCAAGCAGCTCGGCCAGGTTGCCGCCGACCTCGCGCTGGATCTTGATCGCCATCACCACCCACTCGAAGTCCTTGCTCTCGAACCGCTCGGCGACTCCGGCCAGAGCGTCCTCGAGCGGGACGCCCAGCCGGGTCTCGATCAGCACCCGCTTGAACTCCGACGCCACCGGCTCGCTGCCCTCACGAACCACGGTGTCCATCGACTGCGCGAGCGAGAGCCCGGCGGCCAGCGAACCGGAGATCAGCTGGAGGGTGTCGGGGAGTCCGGCGTGGAAGGCCTTCTTGCGGCGCGCCCGTCGGAGCGCGAGGTAGACCCACGGGCCCACGGCGCCGAGGGCGAGGAACAGCAGCCCGAGGACCACGCTGCCCTTGCCGATCAGGACGCCGAGCGCACCGCTGCCGATGAACACCGCGGCGTGCAGCAGCAGCCACTCGGACGACTTCAGCTCGCTGCCGGCGCCCTCGAGGCGGTGGGTGATCCGGGCGTCCAGACCGCGGTTGTGCTCGAGCAGCCCCTCGGCCGCCTGCATGGCGGTGGTCAGCACGGCCTCGTCGTCCTGGTCGGCTGAAGAGGTGATGCCCGACCCGGCCGCGCCGTACGTGGCGATCCGCTCGGCGGCCGTCAGCGGCTTGCGCTTGGCCGGCACCAGCATCAGCAGCCCGCATGAGCAGGCCGAGGCCGAGGGCCCCGACGCCCGCGTAGATGAGCCAGTCGGGAGCGGATCCGCCGCCCGCCTCGTCGGGTCGGGGCAGCGAGACCTCCGTCGCAGTCTTCTCTCGCGCGGCCCTCTGGATCGGTCGGTGTACGCCGTTGCGGAGATGTCGCCTGCCGCCGACGGCAGGGTGACCTCGATGCTGGCCTGGCTGGACGTCACGGAGTCGGGGACCTGGGCGGTGACCAGCACCTGGCTGGCCAGGACCGCGGCCTCGTCGGCGAACGCAGCGCTCAGCTCGTCGCTGTCGGAGCTGATCACCCGGCCGGCACCGGCTTCGGCGAGCCGCTGCAGCGGGCCGATCTGGTCGGCGTCCTGCTCGAGCGCGACCACGTCGACGTTCGCCTCGGAGGCCTCGATCGCACTGGTGACCGACCGGATCGGGGTCGGGCTGTTGTCCGCACCGTCGGACAGCACCAGCACCGAGCGTTGGCCCTCGGTGCCGGCCAGTCTCGAGCGATGTCAGCACGCCGTCGTACAGCCGGGTGTCTCGGTTGAGCGAGAGGGAACCGACCACGTCTCGCGCCTGGTCGCGGTCGGTCGTGGGTGCCAGCGCCTCAGTGACCTGGGCGTCGAAGGTGACGATCCCGACGTACACGTCATCCGGCACGGACTCGATGAAGGCGCGCGCGGCCGCCTTGGCCGCCTTGAAGCGACCGCCGGCCATGGATGCGCTGGTGTCGATCGCCAGGACGGTGGTGCGCCGGATCCGGGTGTCGGTGCCCGCGAGCACCGCTTCGGCGTCGGTGGCCTCTCCGTCGATGACGACCTGCGGGCTTTCGAGGTCGATCTCGGCGTCCGGGGGCACCGAGACCAGGATCCGCAACCCGCCTTTGGTGTCCTCGACGTGGGCGATGGTGCCGTCGGCGGCGAAGGCGGTAGCCGTGGGGGCGAGCGTCAGGGCAGCCGCCGCGACGACCGCGCCGAGGACGCGGCGGAGCCTGCTCATATCCGGTCCGAGTGGAACAGCAGCGGGTCCACGGTCACGTTGGAGTCGGCCATCTTCTCGAGGAACTTCGGGCGGAGCCCGGTCGAGCGTAGGCGGCCGAGGCTGCGGCCCTCGGCGTTGAAGCCCG
The DNA here is from genome assembly GCA_963813615.1 of uncultured Actinomycetota bacterium. GTDB lineage: Bacteria > Actinomycetota > Actinomycetes > Propionibacteriales > Nocardioidaceae > Nocardioides. The sequence continues at coordinate 299,829 of CAWFAE010000013.1, read as the reverse complement.
CGCTGCCGTCGTACACGAAGATGTCCTGGAGGGTGATCACGTCGCCCTCCATCCGCTCCACCTCGGTGATGTGCGTGATCCGGCGGGTACCGTCCTTGAGCCGGGTCTGGTGCACGATCATGTCGACAGCGGAGGCCACCTGCTCGCGGATGGCCCGCATCGGCAGGTCCATGCCCGCCATCAGCACCATCGTCTCCATGCGCGAGAGGGTGTCCCGGGGGCCGTTGGAGTGCAGCGTGCAGATCGAGCCGTCGTGACCGGTGTTCATCGCCTGCAGCATGTCCAGCGCGGAGGAGTCGCGGACCTCACCGACGATGATCCGGTCGGGCCGCATGCGCAGGCTGTTCTTCACGAGGTCGCGGATCGTGACCGCGCCCTTGCCCTCGATGTTCGCGGGACGTGACTCGAGCCGTACGACGTGCTCCTGCTTGAGCTGGAGCTCGGCGGCGTCCTCGATGGTGACGATCCGCTCGTCGTTGGGCACGAAGGACGACAACACGTTGAGCGTCGTCGTCTTGCCCGCGCCGGTACCTCCGGACACGATGATGTTGAGCCGGCCCTGGACGCAGGCGTGCAGGAAGTCGGCGGTCTGGGGGCTCAGCGACCCGAAGTTGATCAGGTCGTTGACGGTGAGCGGGTCGGCGGCGAACTTACGGATGGTGAGCGCGGACCCGTCCACTGCCAGCGGCGGCACGACTGCGTTCACGCGGCTGCCGTCGGGCAGGCGGGCGTCCACCATCGGGCTCGACTCGTCGACCCGGCGGCCGATCCGCGACACGATCTTGTCGATGGTCCGCCGCAGGTGCGCCTCGTCGGTGAACTGGGCCGTGGCCTGCATCAGCCGACCGGACTTCTCCAGCCACACGTCCTGGTGGCCGTTGACCATCACCTCGGAGACGTCCGGGTCGCGCAGGTAGGGCTCGATCGGCCCGTAGCCCAGGATGTCGTCGCTGATCTCCTGGGTCACCCGCTTGCGATCGGAGTTGCTGATCGGGCGGTCCTGCGCTCCGAGCACGTCGGTCAGCACGGTGCGCACCCGCTTGTCGAGCTCGAGCTGGTCCATCTCCGAGTCGTACAGCTCGGGGCCGAGCTCCTTGAGCAGCTCGGTGTGCACGTTGGACTTGAGCTCCTCGAGGCGCTCCGCCTGCTGCTGGTTGACGATCGTCCGGCGCGACACATGTGCGTCGGCATCGGTCTTGCCGGGCGCCGCCGACGGGGTCGCCGGAACGGAGGGGGGCTCCGCTTCGACGACCACCGTCGGGGCGGTCTGGTGGGTAGCCGCGGCTACATCGGTCGCATCGTCGACCCGCGCGGCGTGCTTGCCGGGCTGCTCGCCACCGCCCGCGCGGGCAGCCGCGAGGCGGTCGGACAGGTTGTTGCTCATGCGCCGACCTCCTTCTTGCGCCGGAACAGGCCGGATCGGGATCCGCCGTTGTGCGCGGTCCCGTTGACGAACTGGTCCGCGGACGCGACGTCGTCACCGACGATCCTGGCGGCGAGCTCGAGCAGCGCGGTGCTCGACTGGTGCTGCGGCTTCTCCAGGACGATCGGCTTGCCGGCGTTCGTGGCCGCCGCGATCTCGATCGAGGTTGCCACCTGGGCGGCAACCTCCATGCCCAGGATCGCCTCGACCTTGTCGGTGCTGATGCCGACCGCGTCGTCCGCGCGGTTGAGCAAGAGGTGCCGGTGGCCCCGGGCGATGTCGAGCACGTCGAGCGTGTCCAGGGCGACCTTGACGTTCTTCAGCGTGGGTACGTCGAGGGTCGTCACGATCACGCACTCGTCGGTCTCGTCCAGCGCGGTGAGCGTCTGGTCGTCGAACGACGGGGCGGTATCGACCACGACGAAGTCGAACCCCTCGCGCAGGGTCCGCAGGATCTTGCCGACCAGCGCCGGCGTCACCCGCTCGCGGACGTCTGGGTGCGGGGGCGCGGCGAGCAGCATCAGCGAGTCCTCGTGGCGCGTGAGCAGACCCTCCAGCATCGGCAGGTCCATCGCCTCCTCGGACCCGATTGCCTGCTCGATCGAGTGGCTGGGGAACATCTGCATGGTGATCGCGACGTCGCCGAAGGCGAGGTCGAGGTCGACGAGGCAGACCTTGCGCGCGCCCCTGTCGCTGAGCGCGAGGGCCAGGTTGACCGCGCTGGTGGTCTTGCCGACGCCACCCTTGGGGGAGAAGACGGTCACCACGCGGCCCAGCTGGGTGGCCCCGCCGGGACCGCGCAAGGCCAGGAAGAGCTGACCGGCACGCTCGACCGTCTCCACGACAGCGTCGGGGTCGTTCGCGGCCACCACGTCGCGGGCACCGGCCTTCATCGCGCGAGCGAGCACCTCGGTGTTGAGGGCCTCCCGGACCAGCACGACGCTGACAGTGGGGTGCTCGGTCCGCAGCCGAGCGCACACGATCTCGGCCTCCTCAAGGGTCGGCGTAGGACCGACCACGACGACGTACTCGTCGTGGTGCTGGTCGAGCCACGCGTGCATCGGGTCGACCGACGCGACCGCCTGCGAGCCCGTGGGCATCGCCTTCAGCAGCGCTTCGACCTCGGTCTGGTTGGGTTCGACGAGGATGGGCATCAGCTGCTCACTCCTCGAAGAGGTCGTTGGCGAGGACGCCGTCGCCGGGCTTGAGCTCGCTGTTCGCGTTCAGCAGAGCGAACGCCAGCTCGCCGAGACCCTGCGCGAACAGGATCTTCTCGGCCTGGTCCTGCGTGAGCGCCAGCGTGAACAGCGTGTTCGGCAGCTCCTCGGGCGGCGTCGCCTCGCCCTCACCCTCGGCCGGCGGCGCCACCGCGGTGGTCGAGCCGGTGGCCAGCACGAGCACATCGCGCATCAGCAGCTTCGTGGTGGGTGCGTTCTCCGGCGGCAGCGTGCCGGTCAGGAAGATGCCCACCTTCGCGCCGGGCCTGATGAACGAACCGACCCGGGCGGTGTCGCTCAGGCTCACCGAGATCGCGATCATCCCTTCCGGGATCGGCAGGGTGGTCTCGGCCTCGACATCGTCGGCGCCGCCGAACTTCTCCGCGATCAGCTGCTCGCCGGGGTAGATCGTGGTCAATGCGAACTGGTCGGTGAACGCCGCGCCGTCGTTGGTAGCACCGTCGAGCACCTGGGCCCGGGGCACCTTCTGGATGTCGATCTTGCCGCTCTGGTACGCCGAGTTGACGGACTCGCCGCGCTCGATCGCTGTCGTCACGACCAGCACGTCGACCGTGTCGAACTGTTCGGCGGCCCGTGCCTCCGCCCCTCGCGCATACATGAACACCAGTGCGGCGCCCATCGCGGCAACCACTACGGCCACCACCAAAAGAACTTTGCGTCGACCCATGACGAGTCATCCCCCCTTACCGCGGCGACATGGCGCCGCGGGTCTTACCTCGGAAACTGCCGGCCGGACGTCGTCCCATGGCGCGCAGCTCGGATACCAGACACTAGGTATCTGCGAGGGATGGTGGGGCGGTTGGCGACAGGGCTGACCGAAGAGACACGGGCTCCCTAGTCCTTTCGGGCCAGGGAGCTCGTCCGGCCGCCTCTGGCCCACTCACAGATGGTCGAGCCGCGACCGTCAACTACCGGTGGTCGAGCAGCGAGCGCCAGCGAGCGTCGTCGAGACCGTGCCGCTTCGGATCTGGTGGCGTGCCGGGTGGGTGGTCTCGACGACGCCCGTCGCTCGTTCCTCGCTCCGGGCTGCTCAACCACCGGTAGCGGTTCAGCTGCTCGACCCGGGCGCTAGGTAGAGCGCCTCGATCTCGTCGCGGCACTCCCGCATCACGACGGAGCGCTTCAGCTTGAGGCTGGGCGTGAGCTGCCCGCCCTCCTCGGTCCAGTCGTCGGGCAGGATCGTGAACTTCCGGATCGACTCCGCCTTGGACACTGCGGTGTTGGCGTCCTCGATCGCGTCCTCGATCTCGGCGCGCAGCTCGGGATCCTCCGTCAGGTCGGCGATCTTGCCGGACTTGCCGTGCGCCTCCGCCCAGGCCGGGAACGCCTCGGTGTCGATGGTCACCAGCGCGGCGATGAACGGCTGGTTGTCGCCGACCACCATGCACTGGCTGACCAGCGCGTGCGCGCGGATCCGATCCTCGAGCACCGCAGGGGCGACGTTCTTGCCGCCCGCGGTCACCAGGATCTCCTTCTTGCGGCCGGTGATCCGCACGAAGCCCTCGTCGTCGACCTCGCCCACGTCGCCGGTGTGGAACCAGCCGTCGCTCTCGAGCGCCTCGGCCGTGGCGTCCTCGTTGGCCCAGTAGCCGGCGAACACCTGGCCGCCTCGGAACAGCAGCTCACCGTCGTCGGCCACGCGCACGGCGGTTCCGGGGAGGGGCCGGCCCACGGTGCCGACCTTGTGCGCCTCGGGGAGGTTCACGGTCACCGCGGCAGTGGTCTCGGTGAGCCCGTATCCCTCCAGCACGGTCAGCCCGATGCCGCGGTAGAAGTGGCCGAGCCGTTCGCCGAGCGGCGCGCCGCCGGAGACGGCGTAGGCGCAGTGGCCGCCCAGAGCGTCGCGCAGCTTGCCGTAGACGAGCCGGTCGAACACGGCGTGCTGGGCGCGCACGACCAAGGAGGGCTTTCCCTTCTCCAGCCCCTTGGAGTAGGCGATCGCCGCCTCGGCAGCGCGGTCGAAGATCTTGCCGCGGCCGTCGGCGGTGGCCCGCTGGGACGCGGTGTTGAAGACCTTCTCGAACACCCGCGGGACCGCGAGCACGAACGTCGGCTTGAACTCCTGCAGGTCGGCGACGAGGTTCTTGATGTCCGAGCTGTGACCGAGTCGGGTCCGCGACTTCACGCAGCCCACCTGGATGATCCGCGCGAAGACGTGCGCCAGGGGCAGGAACAGCAGGGTGGCCGCGTCGTCGATCTCGAACAGCTCGCCGAGCTCGTCGACCGCGACGCCGAGCTCGAACATGAAGTTGCCGTGGGTGAGCATGCAGCCCTTGGGCCGCCCGGTCGTGCCGGAGGTGTAGACCAGCGTCGCGAGGTCGAGCGGCGTGGCCGTCGTACGCCGCTTCTCGAGCTCCTCGTCGGAGATGTCCTCGCCGAGCGACGTGAGGACGTCGACGGCGTTGTCGGAGATCGTCCAGACGTGGTTGAGCTCGTCGAGGTCGGCGCGCACCTCGGTCAGCCGGGCCAGGTGGTCGGGGCCCTCGGCGACCACGGCCCGGGCCGCGGAGTCGCGCAGGATCCACTCGATCTGCTCGGCCGAGGAGGTCTCGTAGACGGGGACCGTGACCGCGCCCGCGAACCAGATCGCGTAGTCGAACAGGGTCCACTCGTAGCGGGTCTTGCTGATCAGCGCCACCCGGTCGCCGGTCTCGACCCCGGCCGCGATCAGGCCCTTCGCCACGCCGGAGACCTCGGCCAGGAAGGCGGCCGCGGTGACGTCCAGCCAGCCGTCGTCGGTACGTCGGGAGAACACCGCCGCGTCGGCGGCCTCGCGCGCATTGCGGACCACGTCGTCGGTCAGGTTGCCCGTTGCCGGGATCTGGATCGTCAGCGGCGTGGAGTACTCACGCACCGGTTCCTCCTGGAGGGTCGAGAGGCACTTGCGGCAGGCTACCGCCGACGGAGACGAGGTTCCCATCCGGTAGCCTCCGAGCGAGATCCGTCCGGTCGAGAGTGGGGTTGCGCGCATGGCTGAACAGACCACCTCCTCGATCGTGGTCGACGCGCCGCCGGCGGCCGTGATGTCGGTCATCGCCGACTTCCCGGCGTACCCGGAATGGGCCAAGGGCGTGAAGACGGCCGACGTCGTCTCGAGCTTCGACGCCGCCGAGGGTGGCCGGGCCCGCGAGGTCTTCTTCGTCCTCGACGTCACGCCGATCAAGGACGAGTACACGCTCTCGTACATCTGGTCCGGCGACGAGCAGGTCACCTGGACGCTCGTGCAGGGCAAGATGCTGCGGTCCCTGGACGGTGCCTACGTCCTCCGCGACCGCGGCGACGGCAGCACCGAGGTCACCTACCGGCTCGCGCTCGACGTCTCGATCCCGCTCATCGGCATGCTCAAGCGCAAGGGCGAGAAGATCCTGATCGACACCGCGCTGAAGGGGCTGAAGAAGCGCGTCGAGTCCCTCGGCTGAGCCGGGGTAAGCGGACCGTGCGGATTCTCCTGTTCACCGGCAAGGGCGGCGTCGGCAAGTCCACCGTCGCGGCCGGTACGGCGGCGCTGGCGGCCGCGAAGGGACACCGCACCCTGGTCCTGTCGACCGATGCCGCGCACTCGCTCGCCGATGCCTTCGGCACCCCCGTCGGCTCGGAGCCGACCGAGGTGGCCGACTGCCTCTACGTCCAGCAGGTCGACGCCCAGCTCCGGTTCGAGCAGTCCTGGGCCGAGATCCAGCGCTACCTGCTCACCGTGCTCGACGTGGCCGGCGTCGACCCCGTGGCGGCCGAGGAGCTCACCGTGATCCCCGGCGCCGAGGAGGTGCTCGCGCTGCTCGAGCTGCGCCTGCACGCGCTCTCCGACGAGTGGGACGTGATCGTGGTCGACTGCGCCCCCACCGCGGAGACGCTGCGGCTGCTCGCGCTGCCGGAGGCCCTGGGGTGGTACATGGAGCGGGTGCTGCCGATGCAGCGCCGGGTGGTCAAGGCGCTCAAGCCGGTGCTCAACCGCGCCGCCGGCGTACCCATGCCGGGCGACAGCATCTTCGACGCCGTGGAGCGCCTGCACGCCGAGCTCGACGAGGTCCACGGCCTGCTGGCCGGGCCCTCCGCGAGCGTGCGCCTGGTGATGACCCCCGAGACCGTGGTGCTCGCGGAGGCGCGACGGTCCTACACGAGCCTCTCCCTGTTCGGCTACCGCGTCGACGGCGTGGTCGCCAACCGGATCTTCCCCGCCGACGGTGCCGACGACTGGCGCGCCGGCTGGGTGATGGCCCAGGACGAAGTGCTCGCCGAGGTCGGGCAGTCGTTCGCCGGCATCCCGATCTGGCGCTCGGAGTACCGCTCCGGCGAACCCGTCGGGGTGGCGGCCCTGGCCGAGCTCGCGGCCGCGTTGTACGACGGCTGCGACCCGTTGGCGCCGCCGACCGGGGAGGGACCGTTCCGGGTGACCCGCACCACTGACGGCGCGGTGCTGCACCTGGCGCTGCCCTTCGTCACCCGCGAACAGCTGGGTCTCGCCCGGAACGGCGACGAGCTCGTCGTGACCGTGGGGTCGTATCGTCGTCTCCTCACTCTGCCCGCCGGACTCTCGCGGTTGCGCGTCTCCGGTGCCCGGGTGGAGGAGGGCGAGCTGCGGGTGAGGTTCCGCGACGCTCGAGCCGGTTGCACAGGAGAGCGTGAAGTGAGCGAAACCGAGCCCCCCGAGGGCGGGCCCGAGGTCGGCAGCCTGGGCGAGGAAGCCGCCAAGCTGCTGGGCGCGCTGTCCGACTGGGCCCGCGACCAGGGCTCCGACGTCGGCCAGGGGCTGGGCGGTCTGGCATCGCAGGCCGCCGCCTCGCTGCACGACATCAACGACCACGTGGCGACAGGCAGCGCGGAGTGCACCTACTGCCCGGTCTGCCGCACCGTGCACGCCGTACGCCAGACCAGTCCGGAGGTGCGGGCCCACCTCGCGCAGGCCGCGTCGTCGCTGATGCACGCCGCCGCGGGCATGCTGGCCACCGTGCCGCCGCCGGGCTCCGGCCGCGCGCCCGGCGTCGAGCGGATCGACCTCGACGACCCGGAGGACGAGGAATGACCCTCACCTGCGGGGTCGACGTCGGCGGGACCAAGATCGCCGGCGCCGTCGTCGACACCGAGGGCAAGGTGCTCGAGGAGCACCGGGTCGAGTCCCCGGCCACCGACACCGAGGCGATCGAGGACGCGATCGCCGGCCTCGTCACCGAGCTCGGCTCCCGCCACCGGATCGAGGCGGTCGGGCGTGGGCGCCGCCGGCTACGTCTCGGCGTCGCGGTCCGTGGTGATGTTCGCTCCCAACCTGGCCTGGCGCGACGTGGACCTGAGGTCCGAGCTCGAGGAACGGGTGCACGTGCCGGTCGTGGTTGAGAACGACGCCAACGCGGCGGCATGGGGCGAGTTCCGCTTCGGCGCGGGGGCGGACGCCGATGACCTGCTGCTGGTCACGGTCGGCACCGGTGTCGGCGGCGGGATCGTCCTCGACGGCGAGCTCTTCCGTGGCTCGTTCGGTGCCGCCGCCGAGATCGGCCACCTGCGCGTGGTGCCGGGCGGTCGTCCGTGCGGCTGCGGCAAGCTCGGCTGCCTGGAGCAGTACGGCAGCGGGTCCGCGCTGGTGAAGGCCGCGCGGGACGCGGCCGACCGGCCCGAGGCGGCGGCCCTCCTGGCCGCGGCCGGCGGTGACCCGGAGGCGATCAGGGGCCCGATGATCACCGAGCTCGCGCAGGCCGGCGACGCGTTCGCCAGGGCCGGGCTCGCCGAGATCGGCCGCTGGCTGGGCGAGGGCATCGCCTCGCTCGCCGCGGTGCTCGACCCCGCCGTGGTGGTGATCGGCGGTGGCGTCAGCGACGCCGGCGACCTGCTGCTGGACCCGATCCGGGAGGCCTTCCGCAACGCTGCTGACCGCCCGTGAGCACCGACCCGAGGCGGAGATCCGGGCCGCCACCCTCGGCAACCGCGCGGGGATGATCGGCGCGGCCGATCTGGCCCGTCGCTAGGGACCCGATGTACGTCGGCGTCGACGTCGGCGGCACCAAGGTGCTCGCCGTCGAGATCTCCGAGACCGGAGCCGTGGTGCGCACCGCCCACGACTCGACGCCGGGCCGGGGCGACCCGGTCTCGGAGCTCGAGGACGCGCTGACCAGGGCCGTCGAGGCGGTGCGCGACGGTCGCCCGCTGACGGCGGTGGGCGTCGCGGCGGCGGGGTTCGTCGAGTCGACCGGGGAGACCGTCCGGTTCGCGCCCCACCTGCCGTGGCGCGAGGAGCCGGTGCGCGAGCGGCTCGCGACGCGCTGGGGCGCGCACGTCGTACTCGACAACGACGCGCACTGCGCGGCAGAGGCCGAGCTGGCCATCGGGGCCGGCCGGGACGCGGCGTCGTTCCTGCTGGTCAACATCGGCACCGGCATCGGCGGCGGGCTGGTCCTCGACGGCCGGGTATGGCGCGGCGCCGACGGCATGGCCGGGGAGTTCGGACACATGCAGGTCGTGCCCGACGGGCTGGACTGCGAATGCGGGCTGCGGGGCTGCTGGGAGCAGTACTGCAGCGGCCGGGCCCTGGAGCGGGTGGTCCGGGTGGGGCTCGGCTCGCACCTCGACGGCCCTCAGGTGACCGCGCTTGCCCTGGCCGGCGACGAGATCGCCCGGCAGGCCTTTGCGACCATCGGCACCTGGCTCGGCGTGGGGCTGGCCAACCTGGTCGCCGCGTTCGACCCGGCGCTGCTGGTGGTGGGCGGAGGAGTGTCGACCGTCGGCGAGCTGCTGCTGGAGCCGGCCCGTCAAGCGCTGGCCCGATCGCTGGTCGGGTCCGCCCATCGGACCGTGCCACCGATCGTGCCCGCCGCCCTCGGTTCCGAGGCCGGCGCGGTCGGCGCCGCGATGCTGGCGCGGCGCTCAGGTGGTTTCGACGGCTGCTCGCTAGCGCTCCTCGCTCCTCAACCACCGCTACAGCTTTGCGCCGTCGTCGTCGGGGTCGCGCGGACCGCGGGGCATCTGGATCACCAGGTAGAGGAAGCCACCCACGAACCCGGCGACGAGCAGGTAGGCCACGAGCTGGGGCAGGTCGATGCCGAACACCAGGCAGACCAGCAGCACCACGGGCGAGCCGAAGACGCCCAGCCAGGCGATCAGCCGGTCGGTGGTCGGCGTCGGGAGCGGCGGGGGAGTCGGCGGGACGAACCGGTCGGTGCTCCAGTCGGAGTCGGGGTAGGGGTCGTCCCAGCTCGCCGCCGGCTCGGCCGCGCGACGGGGCTCCGGGTCCGTTTCGACCGGCTCGGCTTCCTCTGACTCGAGCTCCGGCCGGTCCCCGTAGTTGTCGACGATCGCCCGCCAGACGTCGTCGTCCTTGCTGACCACGGGTTCGAGGTTACGCGCCCACCCGAGCGACGAACTCGGCCGACTCCTCGAAGATCTGCTCGGCATCGTTGTCGAGCGTGGCCACGTGGAAGCTCTCCGGCAGCCGCCGCTCGACGATCTCGCGGGAGGAGACCCGGCTGGTGATGATCGGCTGCGACGCATCGTCGACGACGTGGTCCTCGGCCGAGCGGAAGTAGAGCAGCGGCGCGGTCACCTTGGGGAGGTCCTCGATGAGCGGCTTCCACGCCCGCATCATGCTGTGGATCGCCTTGAGCGGCGTGCGGTCGTAGCAGTGCTCGTCGCCGCCGGGCTTCTTGATGTCGTTGCCGATACCGGGGAACGACGGCACCACGTGCTTGAGCACCGGCAGCAGCTTGACGTCCAGCCGCTTCGTCGCCACCGCCGCGTTGACGACGACCACGCCGGCGACCCGGTCCGGGTGGTCGGCGGCCACCCGCAGGGCGAGCGCGCCGCCCATCGACAGCCCACCCACGACGACGGCGTCGTGGTCGAGGCAGAGCAGGTCGAAGGCGCGGGCGATCTCGCCGTACCAGTCGTCCCAGGTGCGGCGTGTTCAGCTCCTGCCAGGTGGTGGCGTGACCCGGCAGCCGCGGCACCTGCGACGCCGTACCCGCGCTCACCGAGGTACTCGCCCCACGGCCGGATCGAGGCCGGCGACCCGGTGAAGCCGTGGCTGAGCAGGACGCCCACGCGGCGGCCGCCGGTGAGGTCCGGGCGGGCGGTGACGCTCAGCGGGGCGGTCGGCTCGGCGCTCGTCATGCGGGAGATTGTGCACCAGGAGCACCTAGCGGTCAGCGGTAGGAGACGCGCCGTTCAGGCACTACTCTGGCGGCAGGCGTCGGACTCGGGGAAAGGGTGAAGAAGTGTTTTACTGGTTCCTCAAGTGGATAGCTATTGGCCCGATCCTCAAGCTCGTGTTCCGCCCCCAGGTCGAGGGCGCGCACAACGTCCCCGACTCCGGTCCCGCGATCCTGGCCAGCAACCACCTCTCCTACGCCGACTGGCTGTTCATGCCGCTCACCCTGCCCCGGCGGGTCACGTTCGTCGCGAAGGCGGAGTACTTCACGACCCCCGGCATCAAGGGCTGGTTCCAGAAGCTGTTCTTCTCCGGGGCCGGCCAGGTGCCGATCGACCGGGGTGGCGCGGACGCGGCAGCCGGCGCGCTGATGTCCGCGAAGCGGGTGCTCGGCCAGGGCGACCTGTTCGGCATCTACCCCGAGGGCACCCGGTCGCACGACGGCAGGCTCTACCGCGGCAAGACCGGCGTCGCCCGGCTGGCGCTCGAGAGCAAGGTCCCGGTGATCCCGGTCGCCGTGGTCGGCACCGACGTGGTGGCACCTCCGGGCAAGAAGTTCGGCTCGTTCACCCGTCCCGTGGTCCGGTTCGGCAAGCCGCTGGACTTCTCCCGCTACCAGGGCATGGAGAACGACCGCTACATCCTGCGCTCGATCACCGACGAGATCATGTACGAGCTCATGCGGCTCTCGGGCCAGGAGTACGTCGACAAGTACGCCTCGCGCCGCCAAGGAGGAGTCGAAGCGGGCCGAAGCGGACGCCAAGGCCAAGGCCGAATCCGCCGGTGAGCAGAAGAAGGCGTCCTGACGCGGATCCGCCTGTGGTCGCGGCCGGCGCTGGACGTCGAGGACCGGCTGTTCCGTGCGCTCGGCGGTGCTTCGGCGTCGTGCGTGCTGGTCAACGCGGTCGGCCTCATCGTCTGGCGATGGGACAGCGTCGACCACCCCGCTGCGGGCGTCGCCTGCATCGTCGTGATGGTCGGCTGGTCGGTGTTCGCGACCTATGCCTACGCCGACCCGGATCGCCGCACGATCTGGCTGCTGAGCGCCGACCTCGCGGTCGCCGTGGGGCTGGTGTTGGTGTCGCCCCTGGTGAAGGGCGAGCGGACTTCAGCGCCACGATCCCTGGCTTCTGGGTGATGGCGGCGCTGCTGGCCTGGGCGATCCACTACTACTGGCGCGGCGGGCTGTTCGCGGGCGCCTGCCTGGTGGCCGCCGACCTGTCGGTGCGCGATGACCTCACCCAGGCGACGTACGGCAACGTCTTCCTGCTGCTCGTCGGCGGTCCGGTGGTCGGCTTCATGAGCGAGTCGCTGCAGCTGATGGCTGCAGGAGCGCGACGCCGCCCAGCGCGAGGCGCTGGCCGAGGCCGAGCGGGCCCGGCTGGCCCGGGTCGTGCACGACGGCGTGCTGCAGGTGCTGGCCCTGGTCCAGCGGCGCGGTGCCGAGATCGGCGGTGAGGCGACCCAGCTGGCCCGGCTCGCGGGGGAGCAGGAGGCCGCGCTGCGCACCCTGATCCGGTCCCAGGACTCGGTGCGCCGCCGGACACCGGCGCCGGCACGCGTCGACCTGGCGGCCGCGCTCGGTCGCGCTGGCGTCGCGCCCGGGCGTCCAGGTCGCGCACCCCGGGCGCGCCGGTCGACCTGCCGGCTCGCGATCGGTCGACGAGCTGGTGGCGGTGGTCTCGCGCCTGCCTCGACAACGTGACGCGCGCACGTCGGCGACGGACGCGCCCGCCTGGGTGCTCCTGGAGGCCCTCGACGACCGGGTCGAGGTGGTCTCGGTGCGCGACGAGGGCCGCGGCATCCCGCGCCGGCCGGCTCGAGCAGGCGGCGGCCGAGGGACGGCTCGGCGTCAGCGAGTCGATCCGCGGGCCGGATCCGCGACCTCGGCGGCACCGCGACGCTCACCACCGGCGAGTTCGGCACCGAGTGGGAGTTCCTGGTCCCCAGGCGAGCGATGACCATCCACTCCGGGCACCCGTTCGCCGACCCCGAGCCCGACGAGGTACGCCGGCTTCCGCGGCCGGCTCGGCGGCGCGGTGACCCTCTGGACCACCGGTGAGGGCGGGTCCCGCGCCGGGCTGACGATCAGCTCGCTGATGGTCGCGAACGGCGAGACCGCGCAGGTCCTGGCCCTGGTCGACCCCGACTCCGCCTTCCGCGACGCGCTCGCGGAGGCAGGCGCCTGCGTGGTGCAGGTGCTGTCCTGGCGGGACCGCGCGCTGGCCGAGATGTTCGCCGGCACCGCACCCGCGCCCGGCGGCGCGTTCGCCCACGCCGAGTGGGAGCAGACGGCGTACGGCCCGCGGCTGAGCACCGCGACCAGCTGGGCCTACGTCGTACCGGTCGATGAGCGGGAGGTCGGTTGGTCGGTGCTGCTCACCTGCCGGCTCGAGGAGGCCCACGTGCTCGACGAGGACGGGCCGGCCTCGGTCACCGCCGCGGCCGGTTCCTCGCCCTTAGGGTCGGACCGTGACTGAGCAGACTCGGGTGATGGTCGTCGACGACCACCCGATGTGGCGGGACGCGGTCGAGCGCGACCTGCAGGCCGCCGGGTTCGACGTGGTGGCCGTGGCCGCCACGGGCGACGAGGCGCTGGCCCGGTTCCCTGCCGCGCGACCCCAGGTCGTCGTGCTCGACCTGCAGATCCCGGCCCGAACGGCGTCGAGGTGACCGCGCGGGTCGTGCAGGAGGACTCCTCCGCGCGGGTGCTGATCCTGTCGGCCTCGGGCGAGCAGGACGACGTCCTCGAGGCGGTCAAGGCCGGCGCGACCGGCTACCTCGTCAAGTCGGCCTCGCGCGAGGAGCTGCTCGACGCGGTCCGCCGGGTGGCGGCCGGGGACACGGTGTTCACGCCGGGGCTGGCCGGGCTGGTGCTGGGCGAGTTCCGGCGGATGGCCGACCCCGCGACCTCGGCCGGGGAGTCGCAGCTCACCGAGCGTGAGACCGAGGTGCTGAAGATGGTCGCCAAGGGGATGTCCTACAAGCAGATCGCCGAGCGGCTGGTGCTGTCGCACCGCACGGTCCAGAACCACGTGCAGAACACGCTGCGCAAGCTGCACATGCACAACCGGGTGGAGCTGACCCGCTATGCCATCGAGCAGGGCCTCGACGAGGACTAGTGCCGTGCCGATGAAGGTTCGTTCCTTCCGCACGGCCACCGCCGTCGACGCGGAGGCGCTGCGCGACCTGGAGCAGGTGGCGAACCTCGCCGCCCTCGGGCATGTCTTCGACCCTCGCGAGTTCCCGTTCCCCGCACAGGCGGTGCTGGACCGATGGCGCGCGGTGCTGGCCGAGCAGTCCGTCACCGTGGACGTGGCCGACGGGCCACCCGGACTGGTCGTCTTCGCTGCGTACGACCGCACCACCTTGCGGCACCTGGCGGTTCACCCCCAGTGGTGGGGCCGGGGCGTCGGGAGTACCGCGGTCGACCGCGCGGTGACCCGGATCCGAGCCGGCGGCGTGGTCCCCAGGCTGTGGTGCCTGGTCGACAACGAGCGGGCCCTGGCGCTCTACCGACGGCTCGGCTGGGAGGCCACCGGCGCCGAGCGGCAGGCCGAGTGGCCGCCGTACCCGACCGAGATCGAGATGGTGCTGCAAGGATCGGACCGTGAGTGACGACCTGCTCGAGATCGCCGACGACCTCTACGGCCTCCCGCTCGCGGAGTTCACGCCCGCACGAGACGCGAAGGCCAAGGAGCTGAAGGGCGACGACCTCGGCAAGCAGGTGAAGGCACTGAAGAAGCCGTCCACCGCCGCCTGGGTGGTGAACCTGCTGGTTCGCCGCGAGCAGGAACAGGTCGACCAGGTGCTCACGGTCGGCGAGGCGCTCCGTGAGGCGCAGGCGTCGATGTCGGGGGACGACCTGCGGGCGCTCACCAAGCAACGCCGCCAGCTCACGGCGGCGGTCACCCACCAGGCCCGGCGGCTGGCGGCCGACGAGGGGCTCAAGGTGACCCAGGCGGTCGCCGACCAGGTCGAGGCCACGCTGACCGCGGCGATGGTCGACGAGGAGTGCGGCAAGGCCGTCCGAAGCGGGCTCCTGGTCGCGTCTCTCGCCGACGACCGGGGTCGACGAGGTGGAGCTGGTCAAGGCGGTCGCGGTGCCGGAGGCCATCGGCTTCTCCGCCACCGCGCGCGGCGCCGAGCCGGCGGCGCCGCCCGACCTGCACGTCGTCCCCGACCCCGACGCCGACGAGAAGGCACTGGCCACCGCCCGGGAGCGGCTCGACGCCGCGGAGGAGGCGCTCGCGGAGGTCCAGGAGGCCTACGACGAGTCGGTCGCCGATGTCGAGAAGCTCGAGGCGCGGTCGATGCAGGTGCAGGCCGAGATCGACGAGCTCAAGCGCAAGCTCTCGGACCTCGAGGAGACCTACGAGGGCATCGACGACGAGCTCGGCGACGCCGAGGACACGAAGGCCGAGGCGCAAGGACGCCGTACGCGCGGCGACCAAGGAACGCGACGCCGCCGCGAAGGCAGTGGAGCGGCTCAGCTAGCCCAGCCCTTGGAGCGCTGTACGGCGTCGATCCAGCGCGCGTGTGCGGCGTCGGCCGCCTCACGGTCGCCGGCGGGAGCGAAGGCGCGGTCGAGCTGCCAGGTCTCCCGCAGCTGGTCCGTGGACTCCCACACGCCGGTGCCGAGCCCGGCCAGGAACGCCGCGCCGAGAGCGGTGGTCTCCACGAGCTCCGGCCGCTCGACGGGTACGCCGATCTGGTCGGCCTGGATCTGGCAGAGCAGGTCGTTGGCGGAGGCGCCGCCGTCGACCCGGAGCGAGGAGAGCTCGTCGGCATCGTCTCCAGGACGTCGCGCACCTCGAACGCGATCGCCTCGAGCGTCGCTCGCACGATGTGGGCACGGGTGGTGCCGCGGGTCAGGCCGATGATCAGGCCACGGGCGTGCGGGTCCCAGTGCGGGGCACCGAGGCCGGTGAGCGCGGGCACGAAGACCACACCGTCCGAGGACGGCGCGGTGGCCGCGATCGCCTCGGTCTCGGTGGCCGAGCCGACGATCTGCAGCCCGTCGCGAAGCCACTGCACGGCGGCACCGGTGACGAAGATGGCGCCCTCGAGCGCGTAGGTGAGCGTGCCGTCGGGCGAGCGCCAGGCAGCGGTCGAGAGCAGCCCGGCGTCCGAGCGCTGCAGTGACGTGCCGGTGTTGGTGAGGATGAACGAGCCGGTGCCGTAGGTGCACTTCGAGTCGCCCTCGTCGTAGCAGGTCTGGCCGAACAGCGCGGACTGCTGGTCGCCGGCGATCCCGGCAATCGGCAGCGAGAGGTCGAGGAACGAGCGCGGGTCGGTCGTGGCCACCTCGCCCCAGTTCGGCACCAGCTCGGGAAGCGCGTCGCGTGGCACCCCGAACAGCTCGCACAGCTCGTCGGACCAGTCGCCCGCGGCCAGGTCGAACAGGAGCGTCCGGCAGGCGTTGGAGACGTCGGTCGCGTGGTGGACCCCGCGGGTCATCCGGGCGATCAGGTAGGAGTCGACGGTGCCGATCGCGTACCGGCCGGACTCGACCAGCGCCCAGGTGTGCGGCTCGTTCTCGCGCAGCCACATCAGCTTGGTGCCCGAGAAGTAGGGGTCGAGCCGCAGCCCGGTCAGCTCGGTCACCCGGTCCTCGTGGCCCTCGTCGCGGAGCCGGGTGCAGATGTCGGCGGTACGTCGGTCCTGCCACACGATCGCCCGGCGCGGCGAGCCCAGCGTCTCGCGGTCCCAGAGCAGGATCGTCTCCCGCTGGTTGGTGATGCCGACCGCGTCGATATCACCTGCGTCGACCTGCCGGAGGGCACCGCGGGTGGCCTCCAGAGTCGCCTGCCAGATCTCCTCGGGAGCGTGCTCGACCCAGCCCGGCTGCGGGAAGTGCTGCGCGAACTCCTGGTAGCCCTTGGCCGCGATCCGGCCCTCCGGGGTGACGATCACCGCCGTGACGCCGGTGGTGCCGGCATCGATCGCGAGGACGCTCATCCCTCAGCCTCCGCCCCGCTGGACGACGTCGAGGACCTGTTGGTCGATCCAGGACAGGTCGTCGGCGACCCGCATCTCGTAGTTCTCGCTGCCCACCCAGGTGGCGAAGTCGGGGTGCCCCTCGGTGCGGGCGAACTCCTCGAGCTCGGCCCGCAGCTCCTCGGAGACCGGCACCTTCTCCTCCTCCGTGGAGGCCGTCAGGTAGAGGTCATTGAGGTCGAGCAGCCGCCCGAGCTCCCCGACCGGGGCCTCGTGGTCGTCGACCCGCAGGTCGACGGCGATGTCGTCGCCGCCGGCGTACCCGGCCTCCTCGCGTACGACGAGCAGCGCGGCCGACTGCCGGCCCCGCTTGTCGCCACCGGCCTCGTCGCCGGCGGCCAGGGCCTCGAGGAGCCGGCGGGCGAACGGCACGTCCTCGCCCCGCAACCACATCGCCTCCATCACCTCGACGACGTCCGAACCGGCGAGACAGTTGCCCTGGATCGCGTAGCCGTCGCCGGTCAGGCCACCGGCCCAGTCGATGCAGGCCTGGCCCGTGTGCGACGCCGACCCCCCGTCCAGGTCCACGATCCCCACCTGGCGCTCGTCGCGCCCGTCGTCCTCCTCCAGCAACCGCTGCAGCGCGACCGGTGCCGTCGCGCCGTCGTCGAGGTGGGCCAGCGCCAGACCCTTGTAGGCGACGTTCGCGTTGGCCTGGGTGGCGATCGCGCCGACCTGTGCGACCGCGGCGGGGACGACCGCTCCCACGGCCAGGAACTTCGATGCCACGGCCACCCCCCACGACTCGCCGTCTGCGGACCGGGCCACGATCGAGAAAGTCATGCGGGCGAGGCTAGCGGGGACCGTTCGCGTCCGATAACCGCTTGCCCTGGAGCGCGCTTGAAGTTGGAGGATGTGCGGGTGCTGCAGCGTCTCGGATTCCCCGACGTCGGTCGTCACCGTCGCTTCGTCTCCGCGCTCGGGATCGATGCCCTCGGCGGCGGCATCTGGATGCCGCTGTCGATGCTCTACTTCCTGCGCCAGACCGACCTGACCCTGGTCGAGCTGGGTCTGGTGATGACGATCGCCAACCTGGCGGTCACCCCGCTGGTGCCGTACGTCGGCCGCCTCGTCGACCGGGTCGGCCCGAAGAGCGTGATGCAGGGCGGCAACCTGATCCAGGCGGCGTCGTTCGCGGCGTACCCCTTCGTCGACTCGATGCTCACCGTTGGCATCGCCCTCGGTGTCTCGACCGTCGGCCGGACCATGTTCTGGGGGTCCAACGGGCCGCTGATCACCCAGATCACCCAGCCGGGGGAGCGCGAGCAGTGGTTCGGCTTCGTCCAGGCCATGCGCAACGCCGGCATGGGCGTCGGCGGCCTGCTCGCGGGCCTCGCCCTCTCGATCGGCACCGACGCGGCGTACGAGGCCGTCGTCATCGCGAACGCGGCGTCGTTCGTGGTCGCGTTCGTGCTGATGACCGGGGTCACGGCCGGTGGCCGACCCGAGATCGCGCCGGGGCCGACCACTGGCCGGGGACTGGTGCTGCGCGACCGCGGCTACCGCTGGCTGGTGCTGGCCGTCTTCGGCTACGCGCTGACCGAGATGACCCTCAACGTCGCGATGCCGGTCTACTTCGCCGACCTGTTGGGCCTGCCGGCCTGGGTGCCGGGCGCCGTCTTCGTCATCAACACCGTGATGATCGGCCTCGGCCAGGGCCTGGTGGTCCGGTCTCTGACCGGATCGATCCGGGTCCGCGTCGTGCTGCTCGCCATCTCCTTCACCGCCTCCTCCTTCGTGCTGATGTACGCCGCGGACGCGGTGTCGGTGGGCCTCGGCACCGCCGTGGTGCTCGTCGCAGCGGTGATCTACACGATCGGCGAGCTGATGGCCGGGCCGGTGCTGGGAGCGCTGTCGGCCGAGGCGGCGCCGGACGAGCACCGCGGCCGCTACATGTCCGTGGTGCAGCTCGCCTGGAACATCTCCGGGGCGGTCGCCCCGCTCCTCTACGCGGCCCTGCTCGACGGCGGTTCGCTGGCCATCTGGGGTGGCGCGATCGTGCTCTGTGGCCTGTGGGCAGCGGTCTCGCTGCGGATGGCCACACTGCTGCCGCGGGCCCGCCAGCCGGTCACCAACGCGGTCGAGGCGTCGGTCGAGGAGCCGGCCGAAGTGGCTCCGCCGGCCTGAGCCTCGCCACCGGGGTCGACCCTGGCTAGGCTGGGTCGCTGAATATGAACGATCCAATGAGCGAGCTTGCGAGCTCATCATCAACTCTTTCCTGGAGGCCCCATGCGCGTCGGAGTGCTCACCGGTGGCGGCGACTGCCCCGGACTGAATGCCGTGATCAGGGCGGTGGTCCGCAAGGGCGTCACCCGGCACGGGTTCGAGTTCGTCGGCTACCGCGACGGTTGGCGCGGTCCGCTCGAGGACGTGACCATGCCGCTGGGCATCAAGGAGTGCCGCGGGATCCTGCCCCGCGGAGGCACCATCCTCGGCTCCTCGCGCACCAACCCGTTCAAGATCGACGGCGGCGTGGAGCGGATCCAGAAGAACCTGGCCGCTGCCGGGGTCGACGCGCTGGTCGCCATCGGCGGCGAGGACACCCTCGGCGTCGCAACCAAGCTGGCGGATCTCGGGGTCAACGTCGTCGGGGTGCCGAAGACCATCGACAACGACCTGTCCGGCACCGACTTCACGTTCGGGTTCGACACCGCCGTCAACGTCGCCACCGAGGCGATCGACCGGCTGCACACCACCGCGGAGTCCCACCACCGCGTGCTGGTGGTCGAGGTGATGGGCCGGCACGCGGGCTGGATCGCCCTGCACGCCGGGATCGCCGGCGGCGCCAGCGCCGTGCTCATCCCTGAGCAGCCGTTCGACATCGAGGCGGTCTGCGCCCACGTGGAGGCCAGGTTCCGCACCCAGTACTCCCCGATCATCGTGGTCTCGGAGGGCGCGGTCCCGGTCGAGGGCGGCGAGATGACCCTGGTGTCCGGCGAGAAGGACGCGTTCGGTCACGTCCGGCTCGGCGGCATCGGCGACCGCCTGGCCGGCGAGATCGAGGCCCGCACCGGCACGGAGGCCCGGGCCGTGGTGCTCGGTCACATCCAACGCGGCGGCACGCCGACGGCGTTCGACCGCTGGCTGGCCACCCGGTTCGGGCTCCAGGCCATCGACGCCGTCGCCGAGAAGGACTTCGGCACGATGATGGCGCTGCGCGGCACCGACATCGTCCGGGTCCCGCTCATCGAGGGCACCGGCGCGCTGAAGCTCGTCTCCGACAAGGAGTACGACGAGGCGCAGGTCTTCTTCGGCGGCTGACCGGTCTCGTCTCCTGCCCAGACAGAACCGATCCCCGACGTCCTGCGTAGGGATGGGTGACACTGCAACCAGTGACACCCAGGAGATGCGATGGCGGGCGGCGACGACGGGTTCGACGAGTTCGCGGCGGCGGCGTGGCCGCGGCTGCGACGGTCGGCGTACCTGCTCACCGGTGACCACCACCTCGCCGAGGACCTGACCCAGACCGCGCTGGCACGCACGTTCGCGCACTGGCGGCGGGTGCGTCGGCACGACGCGCTGGCCTACAGCCGCAAGGTGCTGGTCAACCTCAACATCGACCGGCTCCGCCGGCGGCGGATGGTCGAGGTGGGCGGAAACTCCGCCGAGCACGCGCTGGACCGGGTGGCCGACCGGGAGGACGCCAACCAAGCGACGTCCGACCGCGACCACGTCGTCCGCCTGCTCGCGGTCCTCACCGACAAGGAACGGCGCGTCGTGGTGCTGCGGCACTACTTCGACCTCTCCGAGGCCGACGTGGCCGGCGAGCTCGGCATCGCGCCGGGCACGGTCAAGAGCACGCTCTCGCGTGCGCTCGCGAAGCTCCGGGTGTCCGACGACAGCCTCGAGGAGGCGGTGGGCGGATGAACGACATGTCGATCAGGGAGCTCGAGGACGAGCTGCACACCGGGGAGCGCGAGGTGCTCGACCCCCGCACCCTGGCCACGATCCGGCGCCAGGGCGGTCGGCGACGTACGGCGCGGCGGGCGTTCACCGCGGTCGGGCACCGCCGGCGTGGTGGCGGTCGTTGGACTGACGCTCGCGCTGGGCGGACCGCGACCGGCGACGAGCGCACGAACGACGACATCCGTGCCGATGACGCCCGAGCCGGAGCCGCCGCACGAGCTCAGCCCGCTCGCGCAGCGCGCGCTCGACGAGATCCCCGGCGCCGTCCAGGTCTCCGACTGGCAGGTGGTGCTGCCCTCGCCCGACGCGAAGAGCGAGTTACTGGATGGGGCGACCCGCCCGACCAGGCAGTCGTCGGCGACACCGTGCCGCTGGACGCCAAGAGCTACCAGGGGGTCACCATGTTCCCCGCCCGGTGCCTGGCCGGCGTGGCTCTACGACGGCACGCTCGACTACGAGCAGTCCCAGAAGGACGAGAACGGCAGCTACCCAGTCGGCTCCACTGGCACCGGGATCCTGGTCGAGGTCGGCGGGGCCGAGCTGGCCTGCGTTTCCTTGAAGAACGCGCCCGTGTGGCCCGGCGGTGATGACCCGGACGTCCGACGGGGAGCTCCACTTCGAGTGGGGGATGGGCACGGACGAGTTCCTGACCCCGGGTTCGGACATGGAGGTCTTCCTCGACGAGGACTACAGCACCGGGGCTCGCCGGGCACGCTGCGCGTTCGCCGGTCTCCCGGGCACCGACGTCGCCCGGGTCGAGTTCGTGACGACCTCCGGGCGAGGTCGTCGAGGGGCAGGTGCACACCGGTGCTGGTCGAGGGCGCGTCGATGATGTCCGCACGAGTGCCGGGTGACCTGGACAAGGTCGTCGCGTACGACGCCGACGGCGAGGTGATCGAGGACCATCCGCTCGCGCCCTGCGACACCCCGGTGGAGTGCGAGGTGCGCTGACACCCCGCCGCGGGTACTGGTCAAACCGCCCCACCTGGTCGAAGGTGGGGCGGTAGCCCATTTCGGGGACGTCCCGGGGACCGGAGGTCCGGATGACATCCAGCCAGGCAGACGAGATCGACGTCAACGGGCCGGAGCCCGATCTCAAGCGGGTGATGGGGCCGAAGCTCCTGCTGCTGTTCATCATCGGCGACATCCTCGGGGCGGGCGTCTACGCCGTCACGGGCGAGATGGCCGGGGTGGTCGGCGGCATCGTCTGGCTGCCGTTCCTGGTGGCCTTCGCCGTGGCCACGCTGACCGCCCTCTCCTACCTGGAGCTGGTGACGAAGTACCCCCAGGCGGCCGGGGCGGCGCTCTACACCCACAAGGCGTTCGGCATCCACTTCGTCACGTTCCTCGTCGCCTTCGCGGTGATCTGCTCGGGCATCACGAGCGCATCGACCTCGTCCAACGTGCTGGCAACGAACCTCACCGGCGGACTGGTCGCCAACGGATGGCTCGACTCCGAGCCGAGCACCGGGGTGATCACGATCATCGCACTCTGCTTCATGGTGCTCCTGGCGCTGATCAACCTGCGGGGCGTCGGCGAGTCGGTGAAGTTCAACGTCCTGCTGACCCTCGTCGAGGTGACTGCTCTCACGATCGTGATCGGCGTCGGCTTCTACGTCATCGCGAAGGGTGACGGCGATCTCGGCCGCATCACGACCTTCGAGTCACCCGACGACAAGGGTCTGTTCCTGGCCGTGACGGCCGCGACCTCGATCGCGTTCTTCGCCATGGTCGGCTTCGAGGACTCCGTCAACATGGTCGAGGAGACCAAGGAACCGGAGCGGATCTTCCCGCGCACCATGCTCACCGGGCTCGGCATCGCGGTGATCATCTACATGCTCGTCGCGGTGTCGGTCGTCTCGGTGCTGACGTCGGACCAGATCGCCAACGCGGCCGATGGCCGGGCGCTGCTGGAGGTTGTCCGCGTGGGCTCACCCGACTTCCCGATCGACAAGGTCTTCCCGTTCCTGGCGGTCTTCGCGGTGGCCAACACGGCGCTGATCAACATGCTGATGGCGAGCCGACTTCTCTACGGCATGGCCAACCAGGACGTGCTGCCCCGTTCGCTGGGGAAGGTCTCGCCGAGGACCCGTGCGCCCTACATGGGCATCCTGTTCTCGACCGTGCTCGCCCTGGGACTGATCATCTACGTCGCCAACCGAGCCGAGGACGACATCGTGGTCAACCTGGCGAGCGTCACGGCGCTGCTGCTGCTCGGCGTCTTCACTGTGGTGAACGTCGCGTGCCTGGTGCTGCGCCGCGACGGTCGCGACAGCATGTTCCGGTCGCCGGGCCTCACGCCCGCGGTCGCCGCGGCCGCGTGCTTGTTCCTCATCGGGCCGTGGGTCGACCGCGACGCGATCATCTACGAGATCGCGGCGGGGATGCTGGTGATCGGCGTCGTGCTCTGGGCGATCACCTGGCTGACGAACCGCGGCATCCGCTCGAAGAGCACCGGATTCCGCGATATCGAGCACTTGGACGAGTAGCGGGCCTCGACGGGCCCGACCACCGGGGTTGCGTACGCTTGTGCGGTGACACAGATCCCCGACCTCGCGAGCCTGCACGCCCTGGGGCCCGCCCAGCAGCCGGCGTACCCGGATCCGGCAGCGGTCGACACAGCCGTGGCGCGGCTGCGCACGATGCCGCCACTGGTGTTCGCGGGTGAGTGCGACGAGCTGAAGGACAAGCTGGCCGCGGTGGCCCGGGGCGAGGCCTTCCTGCTGCAGGGCGGCGACTGTGCCGAGACGTTCGCCGGGGTGACCGCCGACAACGTGCGCAACAAGCTGCGCGTGCTGCTCCAGATGGCCGTCGTGCTCACCTACGCCGCGTCGGTGCCGGTGGTGAAGCTCGGCCGGCTGGCCGGGCAGTACGCCAAGCCGCGCAGCTCGGACCTGGAGACCCGCGACGGGGTCACGCTCCCGGCCTACCGCGGTGACGCGGTCAACGGCTTCGACTTCACCGAGGCGGCACGGATCCCCGACCCGCAGCGGCTCGTGGACGTCTACAACGCCTCCGCGGCCACCCTCAACCTGGTCCGTGCGTTCACCACCGGTGGCTACGCCGACCTCCGCCAGGTGCACACCTGGAACACCGACTTCGTCCGTGACTCCGTGGTCGGCCAGCGCTACGAGAAGGTGGCCAACGAGATCGACCGGGCGATGGCGTTCATGGAGGCGATCGGAGCCGATCCCGACGAGTTCCACCGCGTCGACTTCCACTCCAGCCACGAGGCGCTGGTGCTGGAGTACGAACACGCGATGACCCGCATCGACTCCCGCACCGAGCAGCCCTACGACGTCTCCGGCCACTTCGTGTGGATCGGGGAGCGGACCCGCCAGCTCGACAACGCGCACGTCGAGCTGCTCAGCCGGATCCGCAACCCGATCGGCGTGAAGCTGGGCCCGACCACCACGGCCGACGACGCGCTGGCGCTGGCGGCCAAGCTCAACCCCACCAACGAGCCGGGCCGGCTGACGTTCATCACCCGCTTCGGCGCCCAGAGGATCCGCGACGGGCTGCCCGACCTGGTCGAGAAGGTGACCGCCTCCGGCGTCGAGGTCGCCTGGGTGTGCGACCCGATGCACGGCAACACGTTCGAGGCCAGCTCGGGCTACAAGACCCGGCGCTTCGACGACGTGATCGAGGAGGTGCAGGGCTTCTTCGACGTGCACCACGCCCTCGGCACCTGGCCCGGTGGCATCCACGTCGAGCTCACCGGCGACGACGTCACCGAGTGCGTCGGCGGTGGCCAGGAGCTGGCCGAGGTCGACCTCGCGCACCGCTACGAGTCGGTCTGCGACCCGCGGCTCAACCGGGTGCAGTCCCTGGAGCTGGCGTTCCTGGTGGCCGCGATGCTGCGCCGCGCCTGACCGCCGACACGGCTCGGGGCGATGGGAGGATGCGCGCGTGATCGACCTGCGTAGCGACACCCTCACCCGGCCGACCGAGGAGATGCGCGCCGCGATGGCGCGCGCCGAGGTCGGCGACGACGTCTACGGCGAGGACCCCACGGTCAACGCGCTGGAAGAGCGGGTCGCCGAGACGTTCGGGCACGAGGCCGCGCTGTTCACGCCGACCGGGTCGATGGCCAACGTGCTCGCCGTACGCTCCCTGGTCGCTCCTGGCCAGGAGGTGCTCTGCGAGTCGCGGGCCCACATCGCCAGGGCCGAGCTGGGCGCCCACGGCGCGTTCTCGGGCATCACCATGCGCACCTGGATCGACCCGCGCGGGCAGGTCGACCTGGACACGATCCGGTCCTTGTTCGCGCCCGACATGGGCCCGTTCTTCGTGCCCACCGCGGCGATCTCCGTGGAGAACACCCACAACTTCGCCGGGGGAGCGGTGCTGCCGCTCGCCGACCTGCGGGACCTGCGTGAGTTCGCCACCGCGGCCGGCGCCCGAGTGCATCTCGACGGGGCCCGGATCTGGAACGCCCACGTCGCCACCGGCACGCCGCTGCGGGAGTACGGCGCGGTCGCCGACGTACTGTCCGTGTGCCTGTCCAAGGGCCTCGGCGCACCGATCGGCTCGCTCATGGTCGGCGACCGCGACGCGATCACCGAGGCGCGGGTGTGGCGCAAGCGGATGGGCGGGGGGATGCGTCAGGTCGGCGTCCTCGCGGCCGCGGGCCTGCACGCCCTCGACCACCACGTCGAGCGCCTCGCCGACGACCACGCCCACGCACGGCTGCTCGCCGAGGCCTGCGGGGTGGACCCGGAGTCGGTCGACACCAACATCGTGGTCGTCGACCGCCCGGACGCCGCCGACTTCGTGTCCCGCGCCCGGGACGCCGGCGTGGCGGTCGCGACGGTGGGCCCGACCGCCGTACGCCTGGTCACCCACCTCGGCGTCGACCGCGCCGCCGCGGAGACCGCGGCGGCCGCGCTCGCGGCGCTCTAGACCGGCGGAGGCAAGTCCTACGCACAGCGGATGGGGCGGCCGGGTCGAGCCCCTACGTTCCGGATTGGCCGCCGTCGGCGCCGGGCGGTGTCGGTGGTCGCGGTGGCGGTGGTGGTGGCACGGGCGGTGCGGCCGGCGGCGGACCTGTTGGCTTCGGTGGACCGGCCGAGGTGGTCTGCCCCGGCGCGGCCTGGATGCTTCGAAGCGCGCTGCCCACGTCGTTGCCGCAGCTTGGTCAGGTCGAGGTTCCCGGACATCGCAGCCAGTGCCACTGCCACCAGGAGCGCCACTCCGGTGAGGTAGAAGGTCGTCTGGACGCCGTGGGCACCGAAGTACAGCTCGAACTCGTAGTCCTCCCCGAGGAATGATGCCTCGCCGGTGAAATGCGCACCGGAGAGCCGCACGAGCAGCGGGATGAAGGCAAGCAGTGAGCCCACCCAGATCAGCAACGAGCGGAGTGCGTGGCCGCGGGGAGATCTCCGCAGTACGACAAATGCGCTGGCCACGAGGATCGCCAGCATGATGGCCGGCGCGGCCCAGAGACCGGGCTCGTCATCGGTGACCTGCCCCCACAAGTGGAACCACTCGGCATCGTCAGGTTCGTCCGTCGCCTCCGTGTTGGAGCCGACCGAGGCTCCGGCCCCCAACGACATCACCCAGACGCCGCCGTTCGCCAGCAGCCCGAACACCAGGGTCAGCAGCGCTTGGAGGTCGTCGCCGGTCGGGTCGTTCTCGGTGACGGAAGGTTCACCGAATCCCAGGAGCAGGAACGCCACCAGGCCGGCGACGGGGAGCAACACGAAGGTGGTCGCGTGCCCGTACAGCGGTGCGACCACCCAGGCCTGCACTCTCCGGAAGCCGAGTTGGGGCCAGCCGCTGCGCATGACGACGACCAGAGCGAGCACCACGAAGAGGATCAGGAAGCCCAGGAAGAAGGCGGCCGGGGCGTGACTCTTGAAGTCGGTCGCACCGAACTCGTCCTCACTCAGTGCCCGGCCCCAGCCTCGTCCGGTCTCGTCGTTGTCGGCGGAGAAGATGATGGCCGGCACCATCAGTCCGAGGCCGAAGATCACGGCCGCCCGCGCTGCGTCGCCCAGCGCTTGGTAAGGCGAGATGTAGCTCTTCACCACCCGCCGGAACACGACGACCGCTACGACGAGGACGATGACCGTCACCGTGAGCGGGTACATCCCGAACGAGAAGTCCGAGGTGACTCCCTCGCTCTCCGTGTCGAAGACGAGGTCGGCCCCGAATGCCCCGGCCGCGATGACCGCTGCGAGGGTGAGGGTGTTGTCGACCCCGAAGTCGGCAGGTTTCGCGACCAGCGCCATCGCGCAGCTCAGCAGGCCCGTCAAGGTCAGTGCGACGAGTGCCGTCGCGCCGGCGCCGACCCAATTGCCCACGACGAGCGGTCGCCAGTCCAAGGTGGGCGTCCCTCGTGGCGGCGCGCCGGGGGGTGCGGTCGGAGGCGGGGGCAAGGTGGGGGCGCGGGTAGTCGGGCAGTGTCAGGAGGCGCGGAACCAGCCGGGTGCCCGCAGTTGGCGCAGAATCGATCACTGGCGGGAGTCTCGTTGCCGCACTCGGTGCAGTACCCCATATGTGCTTCTCCTCGAGCAGGTGGCCTTCTCAGTTCCCTACGGGTGTTCCGTACAGGCTGACCTCGCTGATCGGGGTGAAGTTGCGCGCCGACGGTCCCTGGCCGGGCGCACTCACCGACACCAGGCGCAGCACCACGGTCGAGGTCGTCACCGGGTCGATCTGCAGGGTCTGCAGGTTCCGGCTCTCCGAGAGCGACTGCGGCACCACGGTCCCGTCGTCGAAGACCCACTCGACGGAGAGGACCCGGCGGTTGCCGGCGTACCAGTCGAGCTTGCCGGCGCGCTTCGCGTAGCCGTTGATCAGGCCCACCTCGGTCAGCTCGGTGGGCCCCGCCAGGGTGAACGTGAGCTCCATCCCGGTGCCGTCACCGGGCATCCGCCAGCAGGTCTCCGCGACGCCGTCGACCATGTTGGAGGCGGCGTAGCGGACCAGGTTGCCCTGGGTGTCGAGGTTGGGCTTCGCGGTCATCGGGGCGCTCGGGTCGGCGAACCGGGCCACGTCCTGCGCCTCGCCCGGCGGCGGCGTCGGGTCGGTCGGGCCGACTGCTCCGATGGCGACGACGGGTCGGAGGGTGGCGGCGAGGACTCGTTCTGCGCGGTGTTGTCTCCGGACGCCGGATCGCCGGCCTGTTCGTCGTCTCCGCCGGCGAACAACAGCAGCCCGCCGATCACCGCCACCAGCATCAGGATCACCACGGTGAGCGCCACCGCCAGCATGGAGATGCCGGGTCGGCGGGCGGGAGCGGGGTCGGGGGGTGGCTGGAGCGTCGGGGGTGCCGGCGGCCTGGCGGCCGGTGCGGTCGGCGCCTTGTCGGCGAACAGCTCGTCGGTGAAGAGCGGGTAGCGCGGTGCCGGAGGAGGGGTGTACGCCGGCGGCGGTGGTCGCGAGGGCGGAGGATGGGTCGGAAGCGGCGGGGGCGCTACGGCGTCCTCGGCCAGCGTGTCGTCCGGGAACGGGCGGCCGCAGTTCGTGCAGAAGCGACCGCCGTCGAGGCGGTTGCCACAGCCGGTGCAGAACTTCATGCGCCCTCCCCGAGCGGATATGTCGGGGGGATTGTATGTACTCCTACCGGATCAGGTCGCGAGCGTCTGCGCGGCCGAGCAGTTCGGGCAGTCGGCGCACGGCGGCGGCGAGCTCGCGCAGGTCCGCGCCCTCGAGCGCCTGGGGGCCGTCGCAGAGCGCGGTTTCGGGCGTGGGGTGCACGTCGACGATGACGCCGTCGGCTCCGGCGGCGATCCCGGCGCGGGCCAGCGGCACGATGAGATCCTTCCGCCCGGCCGCGTGGGACGGGTCGATGATCACCGGCAGGTGGCTGGTCGCCTGCACCACCGGGACCGCCGAGATGTCCAGGGTGTTGCGGGTGGCCGGCTCGAACGTGCGGATGCCGCGCTCGCAGAGCACCACGTCGAGGTTGCCGCGCTGGGCGATGTACTCCGCCGCCATCAGCCACTCCTCGATGGTCGCGGTCATCCCGCGCTTGAGCAGCACCGGCTTGCCGGCCCCGCCGACCGCCTGCAGCAGCCCGAAGTTCGCCATGTTGCGGGTGCCGACCTGGAGCATGTCGGCGTGCTCGGCGACCACGCCGACGTCTCGCGCGTCGACCACCTCGGTGACCACGGGCAGCCCGGTGGCGGCGCGGGCGTCGGCGAGGATCTCCAGGCCGCGCACGCCCAACCCCTGGAACGCGTACGGCGAGGTGCGCGGCTTGAACGCGCCGCCGCGCAGGATCGTGGCGCCGGCCGACTTCGCCATCTGCGCGGCCTCCAGCGTCTGCTCCGGGGTCTCCACCGCGCACGGGCCGGCCATCAGCGCGAACGAGTCCGGGCCGACCGGCACCTGCATCCCCGCGGGCCCCACCCAGACCGTGGAGCGCTCCGGATGGTGCTGGCGGCTGACCAGCTTGTAGGGGTCGGAGATCCGGTGCACGTCGGCGACGCCCTTGAGGGTGCGCAGGTTGAGGTGGTGGAAGGAGTCGATGTCGCCGACCAGGCCGATGATCGTGCGCAGCACGCCCTTGGAGACGAAGGCCTCGCCGCCGACGCTCTCGACCTTCTCGACGACCTGGGCGATGTCCTCGTCCGTCGCATCGGGAGCCATCACCACGACCATGCGGAGAACGTAGTGGACCGGTGTCACGAAGAGGTCACACCGCCAGGTGCTGGACCTCGCCCTCGGGCTTGCGGGTCGGCCGTAGCTCGACCACCAGCATCGCGGTCAGCACCATCGCGCCGCCCAGCACCATCCGGGCCTCGAGCGACTCGCCACCGAGCAGGATCGCGAAGAACGCCGCGAACACCGGCTCCATGCTCATCACGATCGCGCTGCGGGTGGGGGACAGGTGGGCCTGGGCCCAGGTCTGACCGAGCATCGTGAGCGCGCCCGCGAACACCGCCATGTAGACCACGGCCACCCAGTCGGCCCGAGTCGACGGCAGCACCACGCCGTCCGGGACGCTGGCGACCAGGCAGACGACCGAGATCACGATGATCTGCAGGATCGACATGCCCAGGGCCTGGTCGGGCCGCGACCAGGCGCCGAGCCCCACGATGTGCAGCGCGTAGAGCACCGCCGAGATCAGCGTGATCGACTCGCCGTACCCGATCGAGAGCCCGTCCAGGGTGAGCACCGCGAGGCCCGCTGTCGCCAGCGCGACGGCAGCCCAGGTCATGACGGTGATCCGGGTCCGTAGCAGCACCGCCGCCAGCAGCGGCGTGAACACGACGTAGAGCCCGGTGACGAACCCGGACACTGTGGCCGGGGTGTGCGCCAGCCCTGCGGTCTGCAGGATCTGGGCCACGCCGTACAGACCGCCGAGCACGAGTGCGTGGCGACGGGAGTCGGGGGCCAGCCGGGCCAGCGCCTTCGGGGCGACTGCGACCATCACCACGCTCGCGATCGCGAACCTGACCGCCAGGAAGTCCAGGACCGGCACCCGCTCCAGGAGGTCCTTGATCAGGAAGAACGTGCTGCCCCAGGTGGCCGTGATCGCCAGCAGGACCAGCGTGGCGAGCAGGGAGGTACGGCGTGAGCTCACGGCGACCGCAGGGACTTGAGGAGAGGCAGGTCCGCGTTGTCCGGGCGCCGCGAGCCCGGGGTCTCTGCGATGAACGGCACCCCGTCGGTGGCCGGATGGGCGAGCAGCTCCCGGAACGCGTCGACGCCGATGTGCCCCTCGCCGAGCTTCTGGTGCCGGTCGCGGAACGCGCCGCGCACGTCCATCGAGTCGTTGGCGTGGACCAGGCGGAGCCGGTCGGCGCCGCCGATCTCCACGATCCGGTCCAGGGTGGCGGTCGCGCCGCCGGGCTCGTCGAGCGGCGCCCCGGCGGCGAAGACGTGGCAGGTGTCCAGGCAGATCCCGGCCTTGGGGTGGAAGTCCAGTGCGGCGAGGTAGGGCTCGAGGTCGTCGACGCCGGCGCACAGCGACCGGCCCTGTCCCGCGGTCGGCTCGAGCAGCAGCCAGGGTGCGGCGTCGTCCGCGATCGCGTCCAGCACCGGCAGCAGCGCCTCGCGCACCCGGGTCATGGCGGCGGCGTGACGGTCGGTGCCGCCGTCGGGGTCGACGTACGAGCCGGTGTGCACGACCACGCCCTCCGCGCCGATCTCGGCGGCCCGGCGCAGGTTGTGGGCGACCAACGCGACGGAGTTGGCGTAGGTCTTCGGGGTCGGGCTGCCCAGGTTCACGAGGTACGGCGTGTGGATGACCACCCGCAGCCCGCGCCGCGCGCACTCCTCGCGGAACGCGGCGTCCTCGGCCGGCCGCCCGGGCGAGAGCGCCCAGCCCCGCGGGTTGCCGACGAACACCTGGATCGCCTCGCAGCCGAGCGCCTCGGCGTCCGCGAGCGCGCCGGCCACCAGCCCCTTCCCGACCAGGACGTGGGTGCCGACCGGGTTGCGCATGGGCGGAACGTACCGCCCGCGGCGGTCAGACGACGATCAGGGTGATGGTGCTCCCCTTGGGGACCTGCTCACCGGCTCTCGGGTTGGTACCGAACACGAAGCCGAGCGGGTCGGGGAACGACGAGTCGACCTCGACCTCGAAGCCGAGATCCTCGAGGCGCTCGGTGGCGGCGTCCACCCCGAAGCCGCGGACGGACGGCACCTCGATCAGCTCCGGCCCGAGCGAGACGGTGAACGAGACCTCGTCGCCCTTGAACAGCGTGCCGCCGGTGGGGTCCTGGCTGATCACGTCGCCCTCGGCGACGGTGTCGCTGTACTCCTCGTCGGTCACCTTGACGACCAGGCCGCGCGCCTCCAGCTTGTCGGTCGCGTCGTCGGCGTTCTTGCCGACCCAGTCGCCGACCTTGATCGGGCGCCTGCCCTTGCTGATCACCAGGTCGACCGGCGCACCGGGCTTCAGCGTGGTCCCGGCCTGTGGGCCGGCTGCCGATCACCTGGCCCTCGGGCACCTTCTCCGAGTAGCGCAGCACGGTCTCGTCGTAGGAGAGCTTCACCTCGAGCAGCGCGTCCTGGGCCTGGTCCTCGGTCCGGCCACGCAGCCGCGGGACGTCGTAGCGCTCCTTGCCCAGCGAGACCGTCACCGTGATGGTGCCGTCGTCGAGCACCCGCTCGCCCGGGCCCGGGTCGGTCGTGATCACCCGGCCGTCGGGCACCGTCTCGGAGTAGGCCGGGTCGGCGTACTCGACCTTCAGTCCGGCGGCCTCCAGCTTCGCCTGCGCGTCGTCCTGGGCCATCCCGAGCACCCCGGGCGTCGAGGTGTAGCGCGCCCACCCGAGCCAGTAGGCGCCACCGCCGACGAGCAGCGCCAGCACCAGGGCCAGCACCAGCAGCACCGGACCGCGGCGCGAACGTCGCGGACGCTCTCCGTCCGACACCGGCTGCTCGGGCGGGCGCGGGGGAGGCGGCTTCGCCAGGGGGTACGTCGTGGTGTGCTCGCGAACGCTCGTGAGCTCGGGCTCCGAACGCTGGGCTGCGGCTCGAGGATCTCCGCCATCTCGACGTCGTCCCAGACGTCGGGAGACGTGCTCACGCCGCCGCTCAGGAGCACCGGTCTCAGGTCCTGGGTCAGCTCCGGGTCGTCGGTCACGCCGTCTTCCAGGGCGTTGCTGACCCGGTGTACCTGGTGCAGCAGCACCGACGCGTCGGCCGGCCGCAGGCCGGGCTCACGTGCGGTCGCCCGGGCCACCAGCGCGTCGACGTACGCCGGCAGTTCGGGCACCAGCGACGAGGGCGGCGGGACGTCGTTGTGGACGTGCTTGTAGGCGACCTGGATCGGCGTCTCGCCCTCGTGCGGCTTGCTGCCGGTGAGCAGCTCGAACATCACGACCCCGGCGGCATAGACGTCGGCGCGGGCGTCGGCCTTGCCCTCGACGACCAGCTCCGGGGCGAGGTAGGAGACGGTGCCGATCAGCACGCCCTTGGTGGCGGTGTGCTGGGTGTCGGTGCTGATCGCCTTGGCCAGCCCGAAGTCGGCGACCTTGACCCGGCCGTCGTCGGCGATGAGCACGTTCTCGGGCTTGATGTCGCGGTGGATCAGCCCGGCCCGGTGGGCGGAGCCCAGCGCGGAGAGCACCGGCTCCATCAGCGCCAGCGCCCGGGTGGCGGGCATCGGGCTCTCCTTGGAGATGGTGTCTCGCAGCGTGTGGCCGGAGATCAGCTCCATCACCAGGAAGACGGCGCCGTCGTCCTCGCCCTGGTCGAAGACGGCGACGACGTTGGGGTGGGAGAGCCGGGCGGCGGCCCTCGCCTCGCGGACGAAACGGGCGGCGAACGCGTCGTCGTCGCCGAGCCCCGCGTGCATGATCTTGACCGCGACGGTCCGGTCCAGGCGCAGGTCGGTGCCTTCGTAGACGCTGGCCATCCCGCCGCGGGCGATCCGGGCTCCTACCCGGTACCTCCCGTCGAGGACCCGCCCGACGAAGGGGTCGCTCGGACGGCGCACCGTCACCCGTGCGGGCATGCGCGTCGTGCGGCACAGCGACCCTCCTGCTCCGGACGGGGAAGTGACCCGGAGGCTCAATCGTACGGTCGCGGCCCGGGCGGGTCAGCCCAGGGCTGCACCCCGGCGTGGCGCACCGCGACCGTGGCAGCATGGGAGCCATGAGCGAGACGCGACTCGCGGACCACGACCTGGCGTCGTTGGTACCCGAGTGGATCGACTGGGCGACCGCGGCCGAACGGCTCGGAGTCACGGTGGCGAAGGTGCGGACGATGGTGAAGGACCACCAGCTCGCCGACGCCGTACCCACGACCGGATCGGGTCCGCAGATCCCGGCCGACCTGATCCAGGACGGGTTCCCGGTGAAGGGGCTGCCGGGGCTGCTGACGGTGATGCACGACAACGGGTACGACGACCGCGAGTGCATCGCGTGGCTCTACCTCGACCAGGACCTGCCCGGCCGCCCGATCGACGCGCTGCGCGAGAACCGCGGCAGCGAGGTCAAACGCCGGGCCCAGGCGATGGCGATCTGAGGCCGGGAGACTGCCCGAATCCCGAGAGCCCACCACCAGAAGGGTGGTCAACGGCGGGGTCGGCGAGTTCTACTGGACCGACGACCTCTACACATCCTTCAGGAGGATCGAACGATGAGCGGTCTCGCGGGAGTACTGGCCGACCACATCACGCCCGGCGTCTACCGATGGCACGCGGCATATCACGTCTCCGACGTGCAGCATGCCGTGGAGCACGCCGGGTGGCGGTTCGCCTATCTCGACGGCCATCGGGTGGAGACAGCGGCGGAGTTCCACGAGGCCGTCGCCGAGGCGCTGTCCTTGCCGGAGCACTATGCCCGCACCATGGACGCCCTCGACGACTGCCTGTCCGACATCACCGGCGGCGACCAGCGGACGATCCTGCTGTGGGACGCCTGGGCGCCGCTGGCACGAGCCCAGCAGCGCACGTTCACCGCGGCCATCGAGATCCTGCGGTCGCGCTCGTCCTCGCTGGGCGTGCTGCTCCGCGGCGAGGGCCCCGACCTGGGGCTGCCGAGCCTCGACTAGGGCTAGACGGCGCGCTGGGTCGCCGCCGACGCCAGCTCGCGGAGCACCTCGCGGGCGGTGTCGTCGATCGCGGCGACGTCGAGGGCGCCGACCGCCAGCCGGGCGAGCTCCTCGATCACCTGCTCCACCTGGGCCTGCGCGCCCGAGGAGTCGATGATCCGGCGCAGCTCCTCGACCTCGTCGAGGGACAGCCGGCGGCCGAGCGCCTCGTCGAGCACGGCCGCGTCGGCGGGGGAGGCGGCATCGAGGGCGAGCGCCACGAGCACGGTGCGCTTGCCCTCGATCAGGTCGTCGCCGGCGGGCTTGCCGGTCGTCTCCGGGTCGCCGAAGACGCCGAGCAGGTCGTCGCGCAGCTGGAACGCCTCGCCGAGCGGGAGCCCGAACGACGACAGCGCCTCCAGCGTCGCGGGCCCGGCGCCGGCGAGAGCGGCACCGATGTGCAGGGGGCGCTCGATGGAGTACTTCGCGGACTTGTAGCGGAGCACCGTCATCGCGGTGTCGACGTCGGCCCGGCCGCGCGCCTGCACGGACACGTCGAGGAACTGACCGGCGATCACCTCGGAGCGGCACCGGTCGAACAGGTCGAGCGCGGGCCCGACCCGGTCCCAGGGCAGCCCGCAGCGCCGCAGCATCTCGTCGGACCAGCCCAGCAGCAGGTCGCCGAGGAGGATCGCGGCGGCCGCGCCGTACTGCTCCGGGTCGCCGCGCCACCCGTCGCCGCGATGCTCGGCACCGAAGGCACGGTGGGTGGCCGGCCGGCCGCGGCGGGTGTCGGAGGCGTCCATGTAGTCGTCGTGCACCAGCGCGCTGGCGTGCAGGAGCTCGAGGGCGGCGCAGGCGCGGACCAGAGCCTCCTCCTCGGTGGGATCAGCGTCGGCGCGCGGGTCGACCGCCCGGTGTCCCCAGTAGCAGAACGCGGCCCGGAACCGCTTCCCGCCGCTCACCGACACCCGCGCCTCGGCCAGCAGACGGGCGGCATCGGCGCCCAGCGGGGCGAGCCGCGCGGCCTGCTCGTCGAGGAAGCCGTCGAGCGCCTTCTGGACCGCCCGCGCGGAACCCCTCGCCGTCCCAGCCCGCCTGTGCACCCGCCACGGCCACGAGACTAACGATTGGACATTCCCCGACCCGGCCCGGTCCTGCTCCCTAGACTCGTCGCCATGAACGAGGTCCACGCCCCCCGCATCGGAGAGCTCCTGCGACGTGGCGTGCGTTCGTTCTCCTTCGAGTTCTTCCCGCCGAAGGACGAGGAGGGCGAGCGCATCCTGTGGCGCTCGATCAGCGAGCTCGAGCCGTTGCGCCCGACGTTCGTCTCGGTCACGTACGGCGCGGGCGGCAACACCCGCGACCGCACCATCGCCATCACCGGCCGGATCGCCCGCGAGACCTCGCTGCTCCCGATGGCGCACCTGACCTGCGTGGGCCACACCACCCAGGAGATCGGCGGCATCCTGCGGCAGCTCGAGGACGCCGGCGTGCGCAACGTGCTGGCGCTCCGCGGCGACCCGCCCGGCGGCCCCGGCACGCCCTGGGAGAGCACCGAGGGCGGCGTCGAGTACGCCGCCGAGCTGGTGGAGTTCATCCGGTCCAGCGCGGAGGGGCTGTGCGTCGGGGTCGCTGCCTTCCCCGAGGGCCACCGCGACGCCGAGAGCCTGGACCGGGACGCGGCCGTGATGAAGGCCAAGCACGACGCCGGCGCCGAGTTCGCGGTCACCGAGATGGTGCTGCGGGCCTCGGACTACTTCGGGCTCCAGTCGAGCGGTGCCGGGCGATCGGCGTGGACTTCCCGATCGTCCCCGGGATCATGCCGATCCTGAACCTCAACTCGATGAAGCGGATGGTCGAGCTCTCCGGCCGCGAGATGCCCGACGCGACGCTGGCGCGGATCCTTCCGCTCCAGGACGACCCCGCCGCGGTCCGCGCCGAGGGCATCCGGATCGCCACCGAGCTGTGCGACGAGCTGCTGGCCGGCGGCGCGCCCGGGCTGCACTTCTACACGCTGAACCGCTCCAAGGCGACGCGAGAGATCTTCGAGGCGCTCAAGCTGCCGGTCTAGCTCCTAGGCCTCGCCGATCTCCTGGGCGACCAGCGCGGCGGACAGGCCGACGAACGGCAGCCCGGCGCCTGGGGTGGCGTGCGCCCCGGCGGCGTACACACCGGCGACGGGGGTGGTCGGGCCGAGCCGGCGGCGGACGGTGCCGCGCCCCTGCCAGAGCACGCCCATCGGTGAGCCGCCCCAGTCCTGGACCAGGTCGCGGGGCGAGCGGTCGACGCGGACGATCACGTTCTCGCGCACCTTCACGCCGAGCCGGGCGATCGTGAGCAGCATGTCCTCGGCGAGCTTGCCGCGGCCGTGCAGCGTCCAGGCGTGACAGCCCTCGGGAGCCTGGCCGCCGACGTGGATCTCGATGGTGGCCTCGGCGTGCAGCACCGTCTCCGCGGGCAGGTCCGGCACCTCGCCCTCCAGGCCGAGGTGTGCGACGACGGGAGGGATCGCCGGCATCGTGCGCTCGACGTACGGCGCCAGCGCGGGCAGCCGACGCGGGTCGGCCGCACACACCACCGCGTCGGCGGCGATCTCGCCCATCTCCGTTGCGACGGCCGCGACCCGGCCCTCGCGCAGGACCAGGTCCAGCGCCGGGTTGCCGGTCAGCACGGTGACCCCGCGGGTCGCCAGCCGCTTCTCGAGGGCACCGGTGATCCGGGCCATCCCGCCGGGGACCGTCCACGCGCCGAAGCTCTGCTCGAGGTAGGCGGTGAGCCCGACCCAGGACGGGACGTTGCGCGGGTCCTGCCCCCCGGCGACGAGCGGGTGCGCGGCGACCATCGCCAGCCGGTCGTCGCGGAAGCTGCGGCGCAGCCGTTTGTGCATGGTCTCCCGGCCGTCGAGGTACGCCGCGACCTCGCGGGGCAGGTCGTCGGGTCGCCAGGGCACCTCGAAGTAGTGGCGGCGCAGCACGTCCCAGACCACGGCGTACTCGTCGACGTACTGGTTCCAGGCGTCGCCGAGGCCGGGCCCGAGCTCGTCGAACGCCGCCTTCTGCGCGGCGCGGGAGCCGCCGGGCAGCCGGACGGAGGTGTCGTCGACGAACCGGTGCTCGCGGATCACCTCCAGCGGCTCCAGCTCGCCGACCTCCTTCTCCAGCGGCCGCCCGGACTTGCGGAACAGGTCGCGGACCACTGCCGGGAGCAGCGTCGCGTGCGGGCCGGCGTCCCAGGCGAACCCGTCCTGCTCGACGGCGCTCAGCGCGCCGCCCAGACGCTCGGATCGCTCGAGCAGGGTGACCTCGTGGCCGAGCTTGGCCAGCCTCGCGGCGCTGGCCATCCCGCCGTACCCCCCGCCCACCACCACGACGCGCATGGCGGGAACCCTAGTGCTCGGGTCAGGCCGTCGAAGGGGCGCTCCGGTCGCCTCGGCCCCTCCATCGGCGCCAGCCGCGCCGGATCAGCCGGGCGACGAAGTAGAGGACGGCCAGGCCCATCGCCAGGAGGACCGCCGCGATGATTGCTGCGGCCACGGGGTGCTCGATGGAGAACCAGACGATTCCGAGGACGGCGACGTCCTCGACGATGCTGAGACCGATGTTGGTGACCGGCTCGGGGGAGGAGTTCACGGCCAACCGGCTGCCGGCCTTGACCGCGTGCGAGGCCAGCGCCGTACCGCCGCCCACGACGGCGCCGGCCGCCTGGCTGAGCGAGTCCGCGTCACCGGCGATCAGCACGCCCACGATCGCGCCAACGGTCGGCCGGATCGCAGTGGAGATCACGTCCCAGGTGGAGTCGACGTAGGGGATCTTGTCGGCGACGAACTCCATCACGTACATGAAGGCGGCGACCGCCAGGACCTCCCAGCGCCCCAGCGCATCGGGGATGTCGGCGAAGTCGCCGACCCGGTCCGCGATGCCCAGGACCAGCACCACGAGATAGGCGTTGACCCCGCTGGCCCACCCGCTGGAGAACACGAGCGCGAGTGACTCCACGGGCCCAGGGTAGGGCGCTCCAGGCTCCCGTGACCGCTACTCGGCCTCGATCACCCGGGCCAGCGAGTCGGCGTCGCGGCCGACGACGGTGGTGCCGTCGCTGGCGGTGATGATCGGGCGCTGGATCACCCGCGGGTGCGCGGCCAGGGCGCTCAGCCACTCGCCGCGGTGGCCGGCGTCGCGGGGCAGGTCGAGGCCGGCCTCCTTCGCCTCCTTGGGCCGGGCGATGTCCCACGGCTCGAGCCCGAGCCGCTGCAGCACCGCGTCGAGCTCGTCGGTGGTCGGCGGCTCGTCGAGGTAGCGGCGCACGGTGTACTCCACGCCCGCCGCGTCGAGCTCGGAGACCGCGGTCCGGCACTTCGAGCAGGCGGGGTTGAGCCAGATCTCCATCAGTCGACCTCGATCTCCGTCGCGCCGGTCATCGCGGTCAGCTCGTCGAACGTCGTGGAGTAGACGGCGGCCGGGTGCCCGGCGGCGGCCCACACGACGTCGTGGCGGCGCAGCCAGGAGTCGACGTACGTCGGCACGGGTGCCGGGTGTCCGATGGGGGAGACCCCGCCGATCACCTGGCCGGTGTGCTCGCGCACGAACTCCGGCGTGGCCCTCCGCAGTTTGCCCACGCCGACCCGCTCGGCGACCACCTTGGTGTCCACCCGGTGGGCGCCGGAGGTGAGGATCAGCACCGGTCGGTCGTCGGCGTCGAAGAGCAGGCTGTTGGCGATCGCGCCCACTTCGCAGCCGAGCGCTTCCGCCGCGAGTGCTGCGGTGTGCACGGACTCGGGCAGAATGACGATCTCCCCGGTTCCGCCGAGGCGGGCATGCTCGTCTCGGAAACGGGTAGTCAACGGGTGTTCGGTCGTCATGGTGCGACCCTAGGACACCCCTCACGGGGCATCGACAGGCAGGAGAGCACAGCGCATGGGACAGCATCCGACCTCGGTCACCAGGGCGACGCAGCTCCTGCTCGGGCTGCTCCTGGCCGGCCTGGTCGTGACGGTGCTGGTGGTGGTCTTCCGCGACGACCTCGACGAGGCCTGGTCGGCCGGGCACCCCGCCGACAGCGCGATCAAGCCGCTCGACTTCGTGCCGGTGGCGATCACGCTCTACGTCGTGGTCGCGCTGCTGATGCTTTCGCTGATCCCGTTCTTCCGGAACGGCGCCAACTGGGCTCGGCACTCCCTGGCGGTGATGGTCCTGGTGATCGTCCTCGCGACGGTGGCGGTGGTGAGGACCGATCCGCCCACGCTGTTCGTGGTGGTGAGCCTCGCCTCGCTGGTGCTCGACGCGCTGGTCCTGGTCTACCTCTGGCACCCCGAGACCTCCCGCTACATGCACGACGAGGCCTCGTCCGTCGAGGCGTGACCGCGCAGCTCTCGAAGCCTTGACCGGCTGTCCGTGGGGAGGTGTACGGTGGAGCGCCTGTTCGAACAAATGTTCGAACAGGCCGGCGGGGACGACTCGACCCCCGTCCCCGTCGGCCACCGGCGGCTGAGGAGGCGGTCAGATGCGGCGATACGACGACCCGGTGGAGGTCCGCAAGGGCTGGGTGAGCGGGCCGGCTCACCAGGGCGAGGGTCCCGAGCAGTTCCTGTGGCACGGGCGGCTGTGGAAGGTGCGGGCGGTGCTGGCGCACTGGGTCGAGACCGGACCCTGGTGGCAGTCGGAGGGGCCGCAGTACGCCGACGAGGCGGAGCCGGGGCCACCCGCCAGGTCCGTGGGCGACCTGCTGGTCGAGCGCGAGCTGTGGCGGGTCGAGGCCGGCCGCGGCGGCCCCGACGCCGGTGGGGTGTTCGACCTCTCCTTCGACTGGACCGACGGCCGCTGGCAGCTCGTGGGGTGCGCGGACTGATGTCTCACCCCCACGCCCTCCCGGCCACCACGCACTCCTACCTCTCCCGGTCCGCCGAGTCGCTGAGCGAGGCGATCGCGGCCGCCGACATCGCCACCCGCTACGCGTGCGCCCACGTCGCCGCGCTCCGCGCCGCCGCCGCGCTGCTCGCGGCCCGCGCCCAGCCGTCGCCGACCCGGCGGCGTCCCCAGAAGAACGCCTGGGTGCTGCTCGCCGAGGTCGCCCCCGAGCTGGCGGAGTGGGCCACGTTCTTCGCGGCCGGGGCGAGCAAGCGCGCCGCCGCCGAGGCGGGGTCGACCCGCGCGGTCACCGAGCGCGAAGCCGACGACCTGGTCCGCGACGCCGACCGGTTCCTGGCCGTCGTCGAGCAGTCCCTCGGGCTGGTGCCCCACCCCCCGCTGCAGCAACAACTGGTGCGCCACGTGTCCTAGGAATCTGGCAGAACTGACCGATCGGGCATTCCTTCCGCCGACGATGCCGCGATCGGGGACGACCCACCTACAGTGGGTCGTGCCACGGAATCCACCGACGTCGAGACCGCTTCGTCATTTCGAGGTGAACGACTCCGCCGGTTCGTTCGAGCTCCGGCACGACAAGGTCTATGTCTACTTCTGCCACTGCCACCTGCGCCGAGCCGGGCCACGAGCGTCCGTGCCTGGTGACGATCGTCCGCCGGGTGTCGCTGAGCCTGCTGATCGCCTGCGTCGCCCCGGCCACCATGTTCTACGTCTGCATGATGGTGACCGACGTCTGGACGGCGATCGTGGCCGCGCTCGCCTGGACGTACGCCGCCATCGCCTGGCGAGCCCTGACCGGTCGCCGCACCTCCGGGCTGCTGGTCCTGGTCGCGATCTTGATGACCTGCCGCACCGTCGTCTCGCTGATCCTCGACAGCGCGTTCTTGTACTTCCTGCAGCCGATCATCAGCGACGGCGTGGTCGCCACCCTGTTCCTGCTGTCCCTGGTGAGCTCGCGCCCGATGGTCGCCCGGCTGGCCGCCGACTTCTACCCGATGGACCTCGAGCTGTCGGCTCGTCCGCGGGTCCGGCGGCTGTTCTGGCGGCTCACCCTGCTGTGGGCCGGGCTCGGCCTGCTCAAGGCGGGCGCGGCCCTGTGGCTGCTGCAGTCTCAGTCGCTGGAGACCTTCGTTCTGCTGAAGAGCGTCATGGTCCTGACGCTGACCGGGCTGACCGTCGTCGCGACGATCACGGCGTCCGCGGTGGTGGCCCGCAAGGAGGGCCTGCTAGGCCCCGACCGCCTGGTGCCGGCGCTCGTCTGAGTGGGGTCAGGCACCTGCCCGGGTGAACGTCAGATGCGTGACTCCGCTGGGAGTGGACGTGGACTCGATCTGGTAGTCCTCCTCGATGCCTTCGAGTCCGTCCCACAGGCGTGAGCCTCGACCGAGCATGATCGGGACCACCACCACGTGCATGTGGTCGATGAGCCGCGCCGCGACGAAGTCGCGGATCACGGCGGCGCCGCCGCCGATCCGGACGTCCTGGCCGTCTGCGGCCTTGCGGGCCTCCTCGAGCGCGTCCGCGGGTGAGGCGTCGATGAAGTGGTAGGTCGTGCCGCCCTCCATCTCGATCGAGGGCCGCGGGCGGTGAGTGAGCACGAAGGTCGGTGAGTGGAACGGCGGGTTCGGGCCCCACCAGCCCTTCCAGTCCGGGTCGTCCTGCCAGTCGGGCGGGCCGAACTTGTTGGCGCCCATGATCTCGGCGCCGATGCCGTAGCTGTTGCGCTGGGCGAAGGCGTCGTCGACTCCGGCGGCTCCGTCCTCGCCCCAGAACCGGGTCTGGAACATCCACTCGTGCAGGCGCTCGCCCGCATGGCCGAACGGCGCATCGGCGGACTGCGGCTCACCGGTGCCGAAGCCGTCGAGCGAGATGGAGAAGTTGTGAACGCGGGCGAGTGACATGGCTGCTGCTCCCTCGATGGCGGATGTGCCCTCGATCCTGGCCGGAACACTGAGGAGCGTCGAGAGATTCGACCAGGATTGGTCGTTGATCCTGCTGTGGAGGGCGGCGGACTTGGTGGTAGAATTCGAACAGGTGTTCGAACAATCAGGGGTCGACTGTTCGAGGAAGGAGCAACGTGTCCGACCCGTATCCCCACCTCCACGTGGCGTCGGGATACTCGCTGCAGTACGGCGCCTCGCACCCGCACGTGCTGGTCGAGCGGGCCGCCGAGCAGGAGATGGACACCCTCGCGCTGACCGACCGCGACGGCACCTACGGGGCGGTGAAGTTCGCCAAGGCCTGCCGGCGGGCGGGGATCCGGCCGGTGCTCGGCGTCGACCTCGCCTACCGCACCTCGGCGCCTGGGCCGCGTGGCCAAGGGTCGGACCCCGGTGCGCGGCGGCGCGTTCCGCGACCTGCCGGCCGAGCGCGGCGGCCTGCCGCGGGCGACGTTCCTGGCCGCCGCCGACACCCAGGGCGGACGGGCCGGGTGGGCGGCGGTGTGCCGGCTGATCTCGGCGGTCCAGCTGGCCGGCGAGCGCGGTGCACCCACCCTCGACCTGGCCGAGCCGCCCGACGAGGTGGCCGAGCTGCTCGCGAGCGGCGACCTGATGGTGCTGCTCGGACCGGGCTCGGAGCTGGGTGTCGCGGCGACCCGGCGCCGCGACGACCTGGCCCTGGCCGCGCTCGAGCCGTGGCGGGCGCTGGTGCCCCGCTCCCACCTCGTCGTCGAGATGGTCTCCCACCGGCTGCCGGGGCGCCGCGGCGACTGGGGACCCGGCACCACCCCCCACGCCGCCCGGATGGCCGGCATCGCCAAGGAGGCCGGGCTGTCCGCCGTCCTCACCAACGCGGTGCGGTACGCCGACCGCCGCGACGCGGTGACCGTCGACGTGCTCGACGCCGCCAGGCGCCTGGTGGCGCTCGACCGGCGGCACCTCGATCGCGGCAACGCCGAGGGGTTCCTCAAGTCCGGCAAGCAGATGCAGGAGATCGCCGAGGAGATCTGCCGGGTCGCCGGGCTGGCGGCCGACCCCGCTGCCGCCGCCCGGCAGCTGCTCGCGGAGACCCGCACGATCGCCGACCGGTGCGCGCTCGACCCGCGCGCCGACCTCGGGCTGGGGGAGGTGCACTTCCCGGAGTTCGAGCTCTCCACCGACCATGCGAACGCTGACATCGCGCTCCGCCAGCGCTGCGAGGCCGGGATCGGCACCCGCTACGGCTCCGCGCCGCGGCAGGTGATCTGGAAGCGCCTCGACGACGAGCTGGAGATGATCCGCGGCCTCGGCTACGCGTCGTACTTCCTCACCGTCGGCGACGTCACCGACCTGATCAAGGAGATGGGGGTGCGCTGCGCGGCCCGCGGCTCGGGCGCCGGCAGCCTGGTCAACTACCTGCTCGGCGTCTCCGGGGTCGACCCGATCCGGCACGGGCTGCTGATGGAGCGGTTCCTCTCCCCGCTGCGCGAGGCGCTGCCCGACATCGACATCGACGTGGAGTCGGCGCGCCGGCTCGAGGTCTACGAGGCGATCCTCGACCGCTACGGCGGCGAGCGGTGCGTGTGCGTCTCGATGATGGACACCTACCGGGTCCGGCATGCCGTCCGCGACGTCGGTGGCGCGCTCGGCATGCCGCCCGGCGAGATCGACGCGATCGCCAAGGCGTTCCCGCACATCCGGGCCCGCGACGCCCGGGTCGCGCTGCGGGAGCTGCCGGAGCTGCGGGCCGGCGGGCTCACCGACGAGCGGTTGGACCTGATGTTCCAGCTCGTCGAGCGGCTCGACGGGCTGCCGCGGCACGTCGCGATGCATCCCTGCGGGGTGCTGCTCTCCGACGCCACCCTGCTCGACCGGACGCCGGTGGAGGCGAGCTTCGCCGGCTTCCCGATGAGCCAGTTCGACAAGGACGACGTCGAGGACCTCGGC
Source organism: uncultured Actinomycetota bacterium (assembly GCA_963813615.1). Classification (GTDB taxonomy): domain Bacteria; phylum Actinomycetota; class Actinomycetes; order Propionibacteriales; family Nocardioidaceae; genus Nocardioides. Next base: position 255,967 of record CAWFAE010000013.1, on the reverse strand, counting down.
CTGCTCAAGCTCGACGTCCTCGGCATCAGGATGCAGTCGGCGATGGCGCACGCGGTCGCCGAGATCCGCCGCATCGACGGGGCCGAGGTCGACCTCGACGACGAGGAGCAGGTGCCGTTCGACGACGAGCCCACCTACCGGATGATCAGCTCGGGCCGGACCCTCGGCGTCTTCCAGATCGAGTCGCCGGGCCAGCGCGAGCTGATCGCCAAGTCCGGGATCGAGACGTTCGGCGACGTCATCACCGACATCTCGCTGTTCCGCCCCGGCCCGGTCAAGAGCGACATGATCACGCCCTACCTCGAGGCCAAGCAGGGCTGGAAGGTGCCGCTCTACCTCCACGACGACCTGCGCCCGATCCTCGGGCAGACCAAGGGCGTGGTGGTCTTCCACGAGCAGCTGATCGAGATGATCGCCCAGCTCACCGGGGTGAGCAACGCCGAGGCCGACGAGGTACGCCGCGCCCTCGGCGACACCGAGGGCATGGCCGAGGTGCGGCTGTGGTTCCCGCCCCGGGCGCTGGCCCGCGGCTACCCGCTGCCGCTGGTCGAGCGGCTCTGGAAGGTGATCGAGGCGTTCGCGTCGTTCGGATTCTGCAAGGCGCACGCGGCGGCGTTCGCGCTGCCGACGTACCAGTCCGCCTGGCTGAAGACCCACTGGCCGGCCCATTTCCTCGCGGGCGTGCTCACCCACGACCCCGGCATGTACCCCAAGCGGCTGATCCTCGAGGACGCCCGCCAGCACGGCATCGCCGTGCTCGCGCTCGACGTCGACACCTCCGAGAAGGAGTACGTCGTGGAGCCGGTGCCCGACGCGCCGACCGGCTACGGCATCCGGCTCGCGCTCGCCGAGGTGAAGGGGATCAACACCGCCGAGGTCGAGCGGATCGTCGCCGCCCGGCCCTACCAGTCCCTCACCGACTTCTGGCACCGGGCGCGGGTGTCCCGGCCGATCGTGGAGCGGCTGGTGCTGACCGGAGCCTTCGACCGGATCTACGCGATCGACGGAGGCGACGGGGTGCGGGTCCGGGGCCGGGTCACCCGGCGCGACCTGCTGCTCCAGATCGCCGAGCTGGAGCGGCACGGGAAGGCCGTCGAGAAGGCGTCGCGGGGCCGGGGCATGACCCGTCGCGCTGCGCACCGGCCGGCGGTCGCGCGAGCCGACGACGCCGGGCTGCGCAACAGCACCGACCCCCGGACCCGGGAGCGGATCGCGGACCTCGAGCGGCACCCGCTCGGCCGCCAGGGCGTCTGGGCCAAGGCCGCCGCGCAGAGCAAGGCGACCCCCGCCCCGCCGCCGGTGAGCTCGGTGCAGCTCGCCCTCGACCTCGGCGACGGTCCGCGTGAGGGCGAGGTGTCCGGGCTGCCGGAGATGACGGCGGCCGAGTCGATGGCGGCCGAGCTGGAGATCCTCGGCCTCGACGTGAGCCGTCATGTCGTCGACGCCTACGCCCGGTTCTTCGACGAGCTCGGCATCACCCGCAGCACGGACCTGCTGCGACGGCGGAGCCGGTCGGAGCTGCTGGTCGCCGGGGTGAAGGTGGCCACCCAGACCCCGCCGATCCGGTCCGGCCGCCGGGTGATCTTCCTGACCCTCGACGACGCCACCGGTCCGGTCGACGCCACCTTCTTCGAGGACGTGCAGGGGCCGTACGCCGCGACGGTGTTCCACTCCTGGCTGTTGGTGGTGCGCGGCGAGCTGCGTCGCACCGGCTACCGCGGGGTCTCGCTGCGCGCCACCGGCGCCTGGGCACTCCCCGAGCTGCACGCGCTCTGGCAGCGCGAGGGCATCGACGCCGTGCACGCCCAGATGGCCGTGGTCCCCGAGGGCTTCGGCGGCACCCACCCCGAGCGTCGGCGGGTGCTGGTGCACACCAGCGGCTTCCAGATGTCGCCGTACTCCGACATCAAGCCGGCGGGTGAGGACACCAAGTCGCTGTCCCGCAAGCTCTGGCACCGATCGCCCGGGAGCGCGGGATGAAGGCCCCACTAGGGTTGGCCGCATGCCAGCCAGCGAGCGTCGAGGTGCCACTCGCACCGCCGTGGTCTGGGACGCGCTGCGCCCGGCGCTCGAGGGAAGCGCCTGCAACGTGCTCGACATCGGCGGTGGCACCGGAGGGTTCGCGGTGCGGGTCGCCGAGCTCGGTCACCGGGTCACCGTGGTCGACCCCAGCCCCGACGCCCTGGCCGCGCTGGACCGCCGGGCCCGCGAGATCGGGGTCCAGGTCACCGGCGTCCAGGGCGACGTCGACGGGCTCGCCGGCCTGGTCGAGGGGGCCGACGTGGTGCTCTGCCACGGGGTGCTCGAGGTGGTCGACGACCCCGCCACCGCACTGGCCACGATCCGCGGGGTGCTCCGCCCCGGCGGCACCCTCAGCCTGCTCCTCGCCCAACGGCACGCCGCCGTCGTCGCCCGGGCCATGGCCGGCCACTTCCCGCAGGCGCTGGCGCTGCTGGACGGTCGCCCGTCCTCGGGGCGGTCCGGCCGCCGGTTCACCGCCGAGGAGGCCACCGGCCTCCTGGTCGATGCCGGCTTCGAGGTCACCACGGTGCACGGCGTCCGGGTCTTCACCGACCTGGTGCCCGGCTCGCTGCTCGACCTCGAGCCCGGCGCCACTGCGGCCCTGGTCGAGCTCGAGCGCGCCGTCTCAGAGCGTCCCGAGTACCTCCCCCTCGCCACGCAGCTGCATCTGCTCGCCCGCTAGGGCACGCCCCATCCCCTCGCCGGGTGGTCGCGATGCGTGACCGCGTCCGCGGACTGCCCGATCCTCCACGTCGACATGGACGCCTTCTACGCCTCCGTGCTCTTGCGGGACCGGCCCGACCTCCAGGACCAACCCGTCATCGTCGGCGGTGGCTACCGCGGGGTGGTGCTCGCGGCCAACTACGTCGCCCGGGAGTACGGCGTCCGGTCGGCGATGACCGGCACCCGCGCCCGTCGGCTGTGCCCGCAGGCGGTCGTCCTCAAGCCGGACTACGACACCTTCACCACCGTCTCGACCGCGGTGATGGAGAGCTTCCGCCGAGTGACCCCCTTGGTCGAGGCGATCTCGCTCGACGAGGCGTTCCTCGACGTCCGCGGCGCGCTCCGCCGGCTCGGGTCGCCGCTGCAGATCGCCGAGCAGCTGCGGGCGCGGATCCACGACGAGCAGGGCATCACCTGCTCGGTCGGGGTGGCCGCGTCGGTGTCGGTGGCCAAGCTCGCCAGCCGCCGGGCCAAGCCCGACGGCGTGGTGGTGGTGCCGCCGCAGGAGATCACCTCGTTCCTGCACCCGCTCGACGTCGGCGAGCTCTACGGCGTGGGGGAGAAGACCCAGGCGATGCTGCACCGGCTCGGACTGATCACCGTCGGCGACGTCGCCCACACCCCGCTGCGCACCCTGCAGCGCGCGGTCGGCCACCACCTCGGTGCCCACCTGCACGAGCTCGCCTGGGGCACCGACCGGCGGGCGATCGAGCCACGAACCGCGGGCGTCTTCGGACACGGCGAGGGCGACCCCGACAAGTCGATGGGCGCCCAGGAGACCTTCGGCCACGACACCGACGACCGCGAGGTGATCCTCCGCGAGATGTTGAAGCTCACCGCCAAGGTGACCCAGCGGATGCGGTCCGTCGGGGTCGCCGGCCGCACCGTCTCGATCACCGTGCGGTTCGCCGACTTCACCACCATCACCCGGGCGCGCACCCTGCCGGAGGCCACCGACGTGACCCAGGAGGTCTATCGCGCCGTGGTCCGCCTCTACGACGCTCTCGGGCTGCAACGGGCCCGGATCCGGCTGGTCGGCGTACGCGTCGAGGGGTTGATGCCGCGGACTCGAGTGCATCGCCAGCTGGTGCTCGGCCAGCGCGACCACGGCTGGTCCGACGCCGACCGTGCCGTGGACCTGGCGACCACCCGGTTCGGCTCGGCCGCGGTCCGTCCGGCCAGCCTGCTGCCGTGAAATATTCCAACTCGGCTACCGCGAACGAGAGCGGCTGCCTAGACTTGATCCTGTGCCGGGCCGTCAGGCCGTGGACCGGAGTCGAGGACTGGAGGAAACAGTGCCGCTCTCGGAGGAGGAACTGCGACTGCTCGAGCAGATGGAGCGCGCCCTCGTCGAGGAGGACCCCAAGCTGGCCTCGACCCTGCGCGGCACCTCGCTGCGACGCTCGGCCAGGCGTCGGGCGATCCTCGCCGGATTCGTCTTCGCGGTCGGCGTCGCGGTCCTGATGACCGGCGCCATCACCCAGCTCTGGCCGGTCGGCATCGTCGGGTTCGTGATCATGCTCGGCTCCGCGACCGTGGCGCTCGGCTCGATCCGCGGCAAGCAGGCCGGCGGCACCGAGCCCCGCGCCACCGACCACTCCTCCGGCTTCACCGTGATCGAGGGTGGACGCCCCAGCCGCACCCGCAAGTCCCGCAACCGCTCCACTTCCTCCTCCACCTCCTTCATGGAGCGGATGGAGGAGCGCTGGCGGCGCCGCCGCGGCGAGAGCGGCTTCTGAGCACCCGTCTCCTCGTCAGCTCACCGGGTCTCGACACGGCGGTCGCGACCTCGCCGAGCTCGGTCGCGCGGCCGTTGACGCGGTGCTGCGACGAGCCCATCGTCGCGCGCTCCTGACCTCGCACGCTACGCGCTCGGTCAGATGTGCTCGACCACTCCGCCGAACCTCGCCTGCTCGCGCTCCTGACCCACGGCCGCGGCCCGCGGACGACGTAGCACCGACCGCGGCCACCATGCCGCCCGGCGCCGGACGCGCGGGGTCGCCCCGGCCTCGAGCGCCGCGACGCACAGGAGTACGTCGTCGCGCAGCACGCCCTGCTCGTCGCTGCCGCGCAGGGAGTACCGCAGCAGCTCGACCTCGCGGACGATCCGGTCCAGGGCCTCCACGGCCGCGGGCGCCATCGCCGCGCCGCGCTCCGGCCGCTCCAGGGGGTCCGAGTCGTCCGGCGCGCCGAAGTGCTCGCTCAGCCACTTCCGGGTCTGTCGCGGCGACCACTTGTCGGGCCAGGCCAGCCGCAGGTCGACCGCCGTCGCCCACAGCTCCTCCCACGCCTCCTCCGGCCCGCCATCGAGACGGTGCTCGCGGCGGCTGCGCCGCACGGTGCGCGGCCCGAAGGCCGCGACGCCCACCAGCAGCGCGCCGGCGAGTCCGCCACCCACGGGCAGCCACGGGAAGCCGGAGTCATCGGCGTTGTCCTGGTCCTGGGCGGTCTCCGGGGAAGGCACGTCCTCGCGACGCGGCTGGTCACTCGCCTGGGTCTGCTCGGCGCTGGGGGCGGAGCTCGACGGGCCGCCGGTGGGGTTCCCGACGTTCACGTTCTCGTTCGTGTACTCCGGCACGGTCTCGGCCCGGTCGCTCGGGGTCGGCTCGAACCGCACCCAGCCGGCGCCCTCGAAGTAGAGCTCGGGCCAGGCGTGCAGGTCGTGGGTGCTGTACTCGTACGCGTTCTCCCCGACCTGCTCGGGGTCGAGGAACCCGACGGCCACCCGGGCCGGGATTTCGAGGACCCGGGCCATCACGGCCATCGCCGATGCGAACTGCTCGCAGTAGCCGACCCGGCCGCCCTCGTTGTCCGACAGGAACGCCTCGAGCGTGTTGACACCGTTGCCGACCGGCGCCGCACTGAGGTCGTACTCGAAGCCGCCCTCGTCGCGGAACCAGGTCTGCAGGGCGACGGCCTTCTCGAACTTCGTCGTCGCCTCCTGGGTGACGGCGAGCGCGAGCTCGCGCACCAGGGTCGGGACTCCCGGCGGCAGGTCCAGCACCTCCGAGGTGACGTCGTCGTCCGTGGTGGTCGACGCGGCCAGCGCCCGAGCCTCGAGGTCCGGTTCGAGGGCGGTCATGGTGTAGTCGAGGCCGGCGGTCGTGAGGTCGTCGTCGCTGGCGATGAAGTCCATCGTGGACTCGTCGAACCGCCAGTCGCCGTCCGCTGTGATCTCCGAGATCAGGGGCTGGGTGGGGAGCCACTTCGACTCGAAGTCGCTGGTCACGTCGACGTCGTAGTCGTAGTACTCACGCGGGACCGAGGGGGAGAGGCCGGGTGGTAAGGGCACCGTCCCGTTCGGCTGGTTCTCGTCCGGGACGTCCCGGTCTCCACTGCTCCACTCGTTGTCGTTGAACCGGTTGAGCACCGAGATCCGGAGGTAGTCGGGATCCGGGTCGTTGGTGGTCACCGTGAGCAGGGCGAAGTCCGGCCCCCTCTTCAGGTCGCGTTGCAGATCGGTCATCGGGTTCTTGATCTCGATCTCGGAATCTCCGCCGTCCCCGATGCCGAAGTCGAAGAGCTCCAGGGTGATGGTCGGGATCACGATCGGTACGACGACCGCGAGCGCGGCCGCCGCGCCGCCGATCTTGCCGGCGCTCGTGCGCATCGCGCCGGAGCTGCCGAACACCGTGACCTCGCGCTCGGACGACTCCTGGCCCAGCGGCCGGCCCCAGCGCGCGATCTGGTCCACCTCGTGCAGGAAGAGCATGGTGAGGAAGCCGGCGGCGGTGATCACGAAGACGACCCACGAGATGCCGCCGTCGAGGAGGCTCACCGGCACGCTGTAGACGGTGAGCAGCGGCAGGCCGGCGAGCGGGACCCGGCGCAGCGTGCAGGCCAGCAGGTCGACCAGCAGCATCGCGCCCAGGCCGCCGGCGATCAGCAGCGGGTAGACGGGCGCGACGGTGTGCGGCACCGGGGCGGCATAGGTGTTGGCGCTGTCGACCGCGGCGTCGAACGCGTCGAGCAGCTCGGTCCACCCGGCGCCCACCGGGAACGGCGAGTCGATCACCAGCCAGGACATCATCATCGTCCCGAGCACCACCTGGCCGAGGAAGACGAGGGGGCCGGGGATCCGCCACCAGCGGCCGAAGGCTCCGCTGAGGGCGACCGTCGCGCCGATGATCAGCAACGGCACCAGGAACTCGCCGGGCCGCTGGGTGAACCCGCGCCAGGAGAACATCGCGACCCAGGTCGTGCCGGCGGCCGCCAGCGCCAGCGCGACGCCGGCCGAGAGGTTGCCGCGGGTGCGCGTCATCCGACGACCTCCTGGTTGGCCACCCCGGAGTCCGCGGTGCGGCTGCTCTGGGTGCTGGACCTCCCGAGCTCCTGCCACACCGCGTCGAGGCGGTCGCGCGGACGCAGGGTGGCCGAGCGCCAGCCCAGCTGCGTCAGCATCGCGCCGGCGCCGCCGTCGCTGCCGTTCGGCGTGCTCCAGGCGTTGACGTCGAGCGCGAGGGCGATGGCCGAGCTGGTGTGGTGCTGCATCCGGCGCAGCACCGGGATGTCGTGGTCGCGCACCTCCCCGAGCACGGCGACGGTGAGGCCGCCACCGCTGGGCTCGCCCAGCCAGCCGGTGTCCAGCCGGACCTGCTCGAGCGCCGTGACGACCGCCAGCGCCTCCAAGAGGGGACCGGTGTTGAGGTCGGCGTCGCGGAAGTGCCACGCGCCCGTGGTGTCCTCGCCGGAGGCGGTGACGAGTCGCACCATGAACCCGCGATGGCTGAGGTGGACGGCCACCGACGCGGCCGCCGACACCGCCGCCTCGAGTGACGAGGCGATGCCGTGGCCGCGGTGGGAGACCACCCGGTTGTCCAGGAAGACCGTGGCGCGCGACTGCCAGGGCTGCTCCTCACGGCGGACCATCAGCTCGCCGATCCGGGCCGAGGAGCGCCAGTGCACGCGGCGCAGGTCGTCGCCGTGGCGGTACTCCCGCACCGTCACGTCCTCTGCCGATCCGGTCGCGAACGCACGCGGGCGGTTGTCGCCGGAGCCGGTCCAGCCGCCGCCGAGAGGGATGGTCGGCAGCGGCACGGTGCGCGGGGTCACCGTGAGCGGCACGGTGGTGCGGAACGCCCGGCCGAGCTCGACGAGGCCGAAGGGGTCGCTGACCCGCACCGACATCGGGCCGATCTGGAACTGGCCCCGGATGTCCGACCGCACCTGGTAGGTGATGTGCCGCCGCCAGCCACGGGCGATCCCCTCGAGCACGAAGCGCGGCCGGCTGCCGAGCACGTAGGGCACCTGGTCCTCCAGCAGCAGGGCGCCGCTCGGGGTCCGACCCTCGTTGGTCATGGTGAGCCGGACCCGGGCCGGCTGACCGGCCGGGACGATCTGGGGCTGCACGGTGCGGACCAGGGCCAGCCGGTAGCGGCTGCGCCCGACGAAGAAGGCGGTGATCAGGGGGAGCGCCACGAGCAGCACCCCGACCCTGGTCAGCGCGGGCTGACCCAGCAGCACTGCGCAGACGATCGCCGTCACTCCGGCAGCGGTGAACGCCCGTCCTCGGACGGTGAGGCCAGCGAGTGCCTCACGCACGGTGCTGCGACTGCGGCACCGGTACGGCGGCCAGCAGGCCGTCGAGGATCGCCGTCGTCGAACGGCCGCTCATCGCCGCCTCGACCGCCGGCAGCAGCCGGTGCGCCAGCACCGGTCGGGCCAGCCGCTGGATGTCGTCGGGCAGGACGTAGTCGCGGCCCTCCAACGCGGCGGATGCCTTCGCGGCGCGCACCAGGTGGAGAGTGGCCCGCGGCGAGGCGCCGAGGGTCAGCTCCTGGGACTTGCGGGTCGCGGCGGTGAGCGACACGGCGTACCGCTGCACGGCCTCCGAGACGTAGACCTGGGCGACGATGCCGCACAGCTTGCGCACCTCGGCCGCGTCGGTGACCGGCTCCAGGTCGTCGAGCGGGTTGGCGCCGGTGTGCGAGTCGAGCATCGCCAGCTCGGCGGTCTCGACGGGGTAGCCGATGGAGACCCGGGCCATGAACCGGTCGCGCTGGGCCTCGGGCAGGGCGTAGGTGCCCTCCATCTCGATCGGGTTCTGGGTGGCGATCACCATGAACGGCGTGTCGAGCTGGTACGTCGTGTTGTCGACGGTGACCTGACGCTCCTCCATGCACTCCAAGAGCGCCGACTGGGTCTTGGGGGAGGCGCGGTTGATCTCGTCACCGACCACGATGTTGGCGAACACGCCGCCGGGCCGGAACTCGAACTCGCGGGTGTTCTGGTTGAACACCGACACGCCGGTCACGTCGGACGGCAGCAGGTCGGGCGTGAACTGGATCCGGCGGACCGTGCAGTCGATGCTGCGGGCCAGCGCCTTGCTCAGCATGGTCTTGCCCACGCCGGGCACGTCCTCGATCAGCAGATGCCCTTCGGCGAGGAGCACCACGAGGGTGGAGGACACCACGTCGGGCTTGCCCTCGATCACCTTCTCGACATTGGTGCGAACCCGCTCGACGACCCGAGCCAGCGTCTCGAGATCGGCTCCGCCAGCTGTCGGAGATTCCACGTCCGGTCCTTCCACGTCGTCCGCCACAACACCCCACGCGCTGCCACCACGGTAGGTCAGGGCAGCAACCTACGGGGTCGGCTTGCTTCTGTTTTCGCCTCGGTTGGTCACGGTTTGGTTGCGGTCGGGTGAGCGCGGGGTGAGTTCGTCCCTGCCCGAATTCGGGGCGAATGTGGTTGACGGTGGGGGAAAGTGGCGTATGGTGGGGGAAAGTGGAGGAAGAGACCGACCACCTGGGTGAACGCGGAGGTGCCCGATGCGCTTCATGGGCACCCACCGGCCGAAGCTCGACGAGAAGGGCCGCCTCTTCCTCCCGGCGAAGTTCCGGGGACGACTGGCAGAGGGGGTAGTGGTGACGCAGGGTCACGAGAACTGCCTCGTCGTCTGGCCCCCGGAGGTCTTCGAGCAGGAATCCGCGCGGGTCATGGAGCGGCCGATGAGCAGCAAGTCGGGCCGCGGCTTCATCCGCACCTTCTTCTCGGGCGCGGAGGAGGCGGTCCCTGACAAGCAGGGCCGCATCAGCATCCCGCAGGAGCTTCGGGGCTATGCGGGCCTGGAGGGCGAGGTCGTCGTCATCGGCGTGCTGGACCGGCTGGAGATCTGGGACCCCACGAAGTGGCGGGACTACCAGGCCTCCGAGGCCGAGAAGTTCGCCGACCTGGACGAGGACGACGAGTAGTAGCCCCACCTTCCACCACCGCACCACCGCAGCTCCGAGCACAACACCACAAGGGATCCGCAGGACGAGGTCTCCGGCCCGCTCCCGACCATCTGGGGCAACTTCCCCGGCTCCAGAAGGTCATCACTTCCCGACACGCGACGCGGGAGCGGGCCGAGACCTGGCCCTGCGGATCCCTCTTCCCAGCACCACGCACAGCAGGGGTCGAACCGATGAGCACACCCGTCCTCCCGGAACGCCGGGTCCGGCACCAGGCCCGCGACGTCGCGGCGCTGATGGCGTTCTCGGCTCTGGTGTCCGTCGGTTTCGCGGTGGCGCTCCTCCTCATCACGGCACTGGGTAGCTGACCATGACCGCCTCCCACGTCCCGGTGATGCTCGACCGGGTCGTCGCCTTGTTGGCGCCCGCGCTGACCCGCACCGACGCCGTCCTGGTCGACGCCACCCTCGGGCTCGGCGGCCACACCGAGGCCGTGCTGGGGCGCATCGAGCTGGCGCGCGTGGTGGGGATCGACCGCGACCCCGATGCGCTGGCCATGGCCGGCGAGCGGCTGGCGCCGTACGGCGACCGGTTCACCGGCGTGCACGCCGTCTACGACGAGATCCCCGACGTCCTCGACGGGCTCGGCCTGGACGCGGTCGACGCCGTGCTCTTCGACCTCGGAGTCTCCTCGATGCAGCTCGACCTGGCCGAGCGCGGCTTCGCGTACGCCACCGACGCGCCCGCTCGACATGCGCATGGACGGCACGACCGGGCCGACCGCGGCCGACGTGCTCAACACCTACGACGCAACCGAGCTGACCCGGGTGCTCCGCGAGTACGGCGAGGAGCGGTTCGCCCGCAAGATCGCCGCCGCGATCGTGCGCGCCCGCGAGGTGGAGCCGTTCACGACGTCGGCCCGGCTGGTCGACCTGCTGTACGCCGAGATCCCGGCACCCGCGCGGCGTACCGGCGGACACCCTGCCAAGCGCACGTTCCAGGCGCTCCGGATGGAGGTCAACGACGAGCTGGCGGTGCTGCGCCGGGCGATCCCCGCGGCGATCGACGCGATCCGGGTCGGCGGCCGGGTGGTCGTGGAGTCCTATCACTCCCTGGAGGACCGCCTGGTGAAGCAGGCGTTCGCGGCCGCGACCAGCACCGATGTGCCGGACGACCTGCCGTTCGTGCCCGAGGGGCACGAGCCGGCGTTCCGTCTGGTCACCCGCGGCGCCGAGAAGGCCGACCCGGCGGAGACCGCCGCCAACCCGCGGGCCGCCTCGGTGCGGCTGCGCGCGATCGAACGGATCCGACCCGGCACGAGAGGAGCAGCGTGATGAGCAGCACCGCACCCCAGCTCCGTTCCCGCCTTCCCCGGCTCGCCGAGGCGGCCGTCGAGCGGGCCCGGCTGACCGTCGTCCCTCGTCGACGCGCGCGCACACCGCGAATCCCGTTCGTGACCCTGGTCAGCCTGCTGCTGCTCGGCGGGGTCGTGGGTCTGCTGCTGTTCAACACCTCGATGCAACAGGCGTCCTTCGCGGCCACCGCGCTGGAGGATCAGGCGACCAGCCTGTCCGCCCGGGAGCAGACCCTGCAGATGGAGCTGGAGCGGCTGCGTGACCCGCAGCGGGTGGCCGAAGCCGCCAAGCGCCAGGGTCTGGTGATCCCCTCGGCCCCGGCGTTCCTCGACCTGGAGTCCGGCAAGGTCAGCGGCAACGTGGCGCCCGCTACTCCCGAGAGCGACACCAAGATCACCGCGCCGCCACCGGCCCGGCCGCCCGAGCTCGACCCGGACCCGATCCGGCGCGAAACGCGTGGCGGCTCGGCGCAGACGCGTGACGGCGTGGGAACCGGGGAGGGCCCGGACCAGAAGCCAAGGTGGGGGCAGCGCGACCACCGCCGCGACAACGAACAGCGCCGGTGAACGCGCGACCGATGAGGAGACCACCCGTGCGACGTACCGGCCCCGCGCGCCCCCGAGGGCGTGGGCGGCGCGGGCGGCTCAGGGGCTCCCCGACGGTCCGGCTCCGGGTCGGGTTCCTGCTGATCGCGATGGTGCTCTCGGTGTTCTCCGCCCGCCTGGTGCAGCTCCAAGGCATCGACCCGAAGTCCTATGCGCAGATGGCGGCCGACGAGGGCATGGTCGACGTGGTGCTGCCGGCGACGCGCGGCGACATCCTGGACCGCAATGGCGAGCCGCTCGCCGACTCGGTCGACGGGCTGATGGTGGTGGCCGACCCGCTGATGACCGCCGACCGCGCGGCGGAGATCGCCACCTTCCTCTCCAAGCGTCTGCACGTCGACTACTTCGGCACCCTCGAGCGGCTGCGCGTCGAGGACAGCCGGTTCCAGTACATCGCCCGCCAGGTGCCCGCGACCCTGGCCACCGACGTCGTCGACGCCGCCGAGGAGCTCGGCTACGAAGGCCTCTCGACCCGGCGCGACCCGGTGCGGGCCTACCCCGCACGCGACGTGGCGGCCAACCTGGTCGGTTTCCTCGGCACCCCGCGCAAGAACGGCGCCGCCCGAGCCCTGGCCGGACTCGAGGACACGTTCAACGGCTACCTCGCCGGCACCGACGGCGAGGCGCGCTACGAGGTCGGCGCCGGCAACCGGATCCCGCTCGGCGACAACACCGTGACCCGGGCGGTCGACGGCGACGACCTCACCACCACCATCGACCGTGACCTGCAGTGGTACGCCCAGCGCGTCCTCCGGCAGACCGTCCTCGGGGCACGGGGCGACTCCGGGCACGCGGTGATCATGGACAGCCGCACCGGTGAGCTGCTCACGGTCGCCGACTACCCGACGTACGACGCGAGCGACCCGTACGCCTCGACCGACAACGAGAACCTCTACAAGTCCGCGGCGCTCACCGACGTCTACGAGCCCGGCTCGGTCGAGAAGGTGCTGACCCTCAGCTCGCTCATCGACGCGGGCAAGGTGACCAACCGGACCCGGTTCCGGGTGCCGGGGGTGCTGGAGCGCCAGGACCGGCCGATCCACGACTACTGGGAGCACGGCCTGATCAACCTCACCCTCGCCGGCATCGTCGCGAAGTCGTCCAACATCGGCACCGTGCTGGCGTCCGACGAGTTCCGCCGTGGGCAGCTGCGCAGCTACCTCACCGGGTTCGGGCTCGGCCAGCGCACCGACATCGGAGTCGGCGGCGAGACCAAGGGCCTGCTGCCCTCCGGGGACCTGTGGACCGACCAGACCGAGGACCGGATCGCCTTCGGCCAGGGTCTCTCGGTCAACGCCGTGCAGATGGCCGCGGCGGTGAACACGATCGCCAACGGCGGGGTGCGGATCGACCCGAGCCTGGTCCAGGGATCGGCGGTGACCGACGACGGCTCCGAGGTCGGCTCCGACCACGTCGACCGGCACCGGGTGATCAGCGACGACGCCGCCTGGCAGATGACGCAGATGATGGAGCGCGTCATCGACCCCGACGTCGGCGTCGCGCCGGGAGCGGCGGTGCCTGGCTACCGGATCGCCGGCAAGACGGGCACGGCGCAGCGGGTCGGACCCGAGTGCCGGTGCTACGACGGCACGTTCACCGTCTCCTTCGCCGGCTTCGCACCCGCCGACGACCCGCGGTTCACCATCTACGTGGTGGTCCACAACCCGAGGAACGGCGGTGGCGGTGGCTCGGTCGCCGGCCCGGCGTTCGCCAAGCTGATGGGCTACACGCTGCGCCGCTACGGCGTACCGCCCACCGGCACGCACCCCTCCCGGCTGCCCGTCGAGTGGTGATGGGCAAGACTGCGGACGTGCGTCCGGAAAGTACATTGCGTCCGGAGCACCCGCCTCGCACGCCCCTCGCCGACCTGGTCGCCTGGCTCTCCTCGTCGGGGGAGCGGGTGCAGCTGGTCGGCGACCCCGAGGTCGTCGTGACCGGCCTGTCGCTGAGCTCGCAGCGGGTGCGCCCCGGTGACCTCTATGCCGCACTCCCGGGCACCCGCGCGCACGGGATCGGGTTCGTCGGCCAGGCGCTGTCGGCCGGTGCGGTCGCCGTGCTCACGGACTCCGTGGGGGCCGCCAAGGCGGGCTCCGACGCCACGGTCGTGATCGTCGACCGGCCGCGGGAGCTGTTGGGCCGCCTCGCCGCCTGGCTGTACGACGAGCCCGCGACCGCGCTGCGGATGATCGGCGTCACCGGCACCCAGGGCAAGACCACGACCGTCCGGCTGGCCGAGGCGGCGCTGCAGGCGGCCGGGGTCCGCGCCGCCTCGATCGGCACCGTCGGCACCCGGGTCGACGGCCACGACGTACCGACGTCACTGACCACCCCGGAGGCACCCGACCTGCACGGCCTGTTCGCGATGATGCGGGAGAGCGAGGTGCGGGCCTGTGCGATGGAGGTCTCCAGCCACGCCCTGGTGATGGGTCGGGTCGACGGCGTGGTCTTCGACGTGGCGGTCTTCCTCAACCTCGGCCGCGACCATCTGGACTTCCACAGCGACGAGGAGGACTACTTCCTCGCCAAGGCGTCGCTGTTCACACCGGAGCGGGCGCGGCTCGCGCTGATCGATGTCGACGACGACCACGGTCGCCGGCTCGCGGGGGAGACCAGCATCCCGGTGCGCACGCTGTCGCTGCGCGACCCGGCGGCCGACTGGCGGGCCGAGGACGTCGTCGCCGAGGCCACCGGTTCGCGGTTCACCGCGGTCGGTCCCGGCGGGGTGGCGGTGCCGTCGGCAGTCCACCTGCCCGGCGACTTCAACGTCGCGAACGCCCTGGCGGCGGTGGCCGCGTGCGTCGAGGCCGGCTTCGACGCCGAGGCGGTGGCCGCCGGTCTGGCGCGCACGCCCGGCGTGCCAGGACGGCTGGAACGGGTCGACGAGGGCCAGGACTTCCTGGTGCTGGTCGACTACGCCCACAAGCCCGATGCCGTCGCGGCGGCGCTCCGCACGCTGCGCCCACTCACCGACGGCCGGCTGATCGTGGTGCTCGGCGCGGGTGGCGACCGTGACCACGGCAAGCGGCCGATCATGGCCGGCATCGCCGCCGACCTCGCCGACCTGCTGATCGTCACCGACGACAACCCGCGCACCGAGGAGCCCGCGGCGATCCGCGCGGAGATGCTCGCCGGGACCCGCGACGCCGCGGGGGAGGTCCTCGAGATCGGCGACCGGCGGGCCGCGATCGGTGAGGCGGTACGCCGCGCCGCGGCCGGAGACATCGTGCTCGTGGCCGGGAAGGGGCACGAGACCGGACAGGAGATAGACGGCACGGTGCACCCGTTCGATGACCGCGACGTGGCCCGGGAGGCCCTCCGACTGCTGGCGGGGCGCGGATGATCCCGATGACGCTGGCCGAGATCGCCGCGGTGGTCGACGGCGAGGTGCACGGCGACGCCGCGTTGACTGTTACCGGGCCGGCGTACCTCGACAGCCGGGACCCCGTCGACCGGGGACTGTTCGTGGCGATCGTCGGTGAACGGGTCGACGGACACGACTACGTGGCCGGCGCGCACGCCGTGCTCGGCAGCCGACCGACCTCGGCGCCCACCGTGGTCGTCACCGACCCGGTGGCCGCACTCGGCCGCCTGGCCCGGCACGTCCTCGACCGGCTCGACGCGACGGTGCTGGCGCTGACCGGGTCGCAGGGCAAGACCGGCACCAAGGACTACCTCGCCGCCGTGCTGGCGGACGCCGGGCCCACCGTCGCCACCGCCGGGAACCTCAACAACGAGTACGGCGTCCCGATCACGGTGCTCCGCGCCGACCCTTCGACGGCGTACCTGGTGGTCGAGATGGGTGCCCGCGGCATCGGCCACATCGCCTACCTCTGCGAGATCGCCCCGCCGAGCGTGGCCGCGGTGATCAATGTCGGCACGGCCCACATCGGGGAGTTCGGGAGCCGCGAGGCGATCGCCGCCGCCAAGGGCGAGATCGTCGAGGCGCTTCCCGCCGACGGCGCCGCCGTCCTCAACGCCGACGACGCGCTCACGTCCGCGATGGCCTCGCGCACGGAGGCGACCGTGCTCACCTTCGGCGAGAGCGGCGACGTCTCCTGGCGAGGTGTCGAGCTCGACGACCTGGGCCGCCCCACCTTCGAGATCGGGTACGACGGCACGTGGCTCCCGGTGACGCTGACGCAGACCGGCCGGCACCAGGTCGTCAACGCGGCGGCGGCCGCGGCCTTGTCGGTCGCCGCCGGGGTGCCGTTCGCAGCGGCCGTGGCGACTCTGGGCACCGCCGTACCCGCCTCGCGCTGGCGGATGGAGGTGCGCGAGCGCCACGACGGACTGATCGTGGTCAACGACGCCTACAACGCGAACCCCGCGTCGATGCTCGCCGCGCTGGACGCCCTCGCGGGGATCGGGGCGCGGAGCGACCGGCGCACGGTGGCGGTGCTGGGGGAGATGCTGGAGCTCGGCGCCGATGCCGACGAGTCGCACCGGGAGGTCGGGCGGGCCGCCGCGGCGGCCGGTGTCGACGTCGTCGTGGTCGTGGGGGAGGAGGCCCGCGGCATCGCAGAGGGCCTCGGCGCCGCCGAGTGGAACGGCACCGTGGTGCCCACGGCGGGGCGCGACGAGGCGCTGGAGTGGGTGCGCAAGAATGTCGCCGCCGAGGACGTGGTCCTGGTCAAGGCTTCTCGTGGCGTCGCTCTCGAGGTCGTGGCCGACGAGCTGCTGGAGGGGGGCACCGGGGCACCATGAGAGCAATCCTCTTGGGCGGCGGTCTGGCCCTGCTGGTCTCCCTGCTCGGCACCCGGGTGGCGATCCGGCGGTTCACCCAGCTCGGCTACGGCCAGGAGATCCGCGACGACGGACCCACCAGCCACCACACCAAGCGCGGCACCCCCACCATGGGCGGGGTCGTCATCATCGCCGCGACGCTGTTCGGCTACTTCGGCGCGAAGCTGATCACGATGAGCGCGCCGTCGGCGTCCGCCTGGCTGCTGCTCTTCCTCTTCGTCGGCATGGGACTGGTCGGCTTCCTCGACGACTTCATCAAGATCTCCAAGCAGCGAAGCCTCGGCCTGCGCAGCAAGGCCAAGATGATCGGGCAGACCGTGATCGCGGTGGTGTTCGGCTTCCTCGCGCTGTCGCCGATGCTCGAGGACGCCAACGGCCGCACCCCGGCATCGGAGAAGGTGTCGTTCCTGCGCGAGATCGACTGGCTGGCCCTGCCGGTCGCCCTCGCGATCGTGCTGATCGTGCTGATCGTGACGGCGACGAGCAACGCGGTGAACCTCACCGACGGCCTGGACGGTCTGGCCACCGGCGCCTGCGTGATGGTCTTCGGGGCCTACATGCTGGTGAACATCTGGCAGAACAACCAGTTCTGCCAGGAGGACCCCGGCGCCACCTGCTACAACGTGCGTGACCCGCTCGACCTCGCCGTGATCGCCGCCGCGATCACCGGCGCGTGCTTCGGCTTCCTGTGGTGGAACGCGTCTCCGGCCGCCATCTTCATGGGTGACACCGGCTCGCTGTCCCTCGGCAGCGCGCTCGCCGGGTTCGCGATCCTCACTCGCACCGAGCTGCTCCTGGTGATCCTCGGCGGCCTGTTCCTGCTCGAGACCCTGTCGGTGATCCTGCAGGTCGGCTTCTTCAAGATCTCCAAGGGCAAACGGGTCTTCCGGATGGCGCCGCTGCACCATCACTTCGAGATGCTCGGGTGGGAGCAGGTCACCGTGGTGATCCGGTTCTGGATCATCACCGGCCTGTTCGTGGCCACCGGACTGGGCGTGTTCTACGCCGAGTGGGTCGCGAGGCTATGACCGATCCGAGCAAGCTCGGCCGGCACGACTCGTGGGAGGGCGTCCGCGCCGTGGTCGCCGGCTTCGGTGTCTCCGGGTTCGCCGCGGCCGACAACCTGACCCACATCGGCGCCTCGGTCACCGCCCTCGCCGACGACGCGAACCCGACGCAGCTGGAGAAGGCGCAGCTCCTGGAGATCCTCGGCGCCACCGTGCACCTGCACGCCGGCGCGACCTCCACGCTGCCCGACGACGTCGACCTGCTCGTCGTGTCGCCCGGCTTCCGACCGGACTCGGCGATCCTGGTGCAGGCGAGGGAGCGCGGCGTCCCCATCTGGGGAGAGGTCGAGCTGGCCTGGCGGCTGCGCGACCCCGACCACGACACCCCCTGGCTCTGCGTCACCGGCACCAACGGCAAGACCACGACCGTTCAGATGCTCGACGGGATCCTGCGCGCGGCCGGCCTGCGCAGCCAGGCCGCCGGCAACGTCGGGCTCCCGATCGTGGAGGCGGTGATGGACCCCACGCCGTACGACGTGCTGGCGGTCGAGCTCTCCAGCTTCCAGCTCCACTACACCGACTCGTTGAGTGCCGAGTCGGCGGCGGTGCTCAACGTCGCGGAGGACCACCTGGACTGGTACGACGGGCCGTCCGGCATGGACGCCTACGCCGCCGACAAGGGCCGGATCTACCAGCGGGTGAGCCGCGCCTGCGTCTACAACGTGGCGGACCCGGTCACCGAGCACCTGGTCCGCGAGGCCGACGTCGTGGAGGGCGCCCGCGCGATCGGCTTCACCCTGGACACGCCCGGCGTCGGGATGGTCGGGGTCGTCGACGACATCCTGGTCGACCGCGCCTTCATCGAGCAGCGGGACACCAGCGCGGCCGAGCTGTGCACGCTCGCCGACCTCGCACCGCCCGGCGCCGCCGGCCCCGCGCCCCACGTGGTCGCCAACGCCCTGGCAGCGGCCGCCCTGGCCCGCGCCCACGGCGTCAGCCAGGCCGCGGTCCGCGACGGGCTGCGGGGGTTCCGGCCGGACGCGCACCGGATCGCGGTGGTGGGCGAGCGAGACGGTGTCACCTGGGTCGACGACTCCAAGGCGACCAACCCGCACGCCGCCCAGTCATCGCTGCTGGCCTACGACCCGGTGGTCTGGGTGGCCGGCGGCCTGGCCAAGGGCGCGGCCTTCGACGAGCTGGTGCAGGCGGTCCGCGGCCGGCTTCGCGGCGCCGTACTGCTCGGTCGGGACCGCGCGGTGATCGCGGGCGCGCTTTCGCGACACGCTCCCGATGTGCGGGTGATCGAGGTCGACGGCGGCGAGACTGACACCCAGGAAGGTGAGATGGCCCTGATGGAACGGGTCGTCGGCGCGGCCGCGCAGCTGGCCGGGCCCGGCGACACGGTCCTGCTGGCTCCCGGGTGCGCCTCGATGGACCAGTTCACCGACTACGCCGCGCGGGGCGACGCGTTCGCCGCGGCGGTGCAGGCCAGGTTGAACGGGACGACGTAGCGGGACACAGGGGGTGAGTGGATGACCACCGCGAACCCCGAGGAGGCCCGCGACCGGGCCGGTAGCCAGATCAAGGCCCCCCGGGTCGGCAGCTGGCTCTCCGCGCTCCGCGAGGCCCTGGACCGGCCGCTGACGACGTACTACCTGCTGATCGGCGCGTCGATGCTGCTGCTCACGATCGGCCTGATCATGGTGCTGAGCGCCTCCAGCGTCTACTCCTACGACCGCACCGGCGACTCCTACACGATCGTCCGCCGCCAGCTGCTCTGGGTGCTGATCGGCGTGCCCGGTGCGCTGATCGCCAGCCGGGTCCCGCTGCGGTGGGTACGCCGGCTCGCCTACCCGGCCTTCTCGGTCTCGCTGGTCCTGCTGCTGATCACCGCCCGCTACGGCATCGAGATCAACGGCAACACCAACTGGCTCGCCCTCGGACCGCTTCAGATCCAGCCGTCCGAGATCGCCAAGCTGTCCATCATCATCTGGGCCGCCCACATCTACGCCAACAAGGACCGCCGGCTCGGCAACCTGCACCAGATCATGGTCCCGGTGGTGCCGGGCATGCTGCTCGCCACGTTGCTGGTGATCGTCGGCAAGGACCTCGGCACCGCGCTGATCTTCTTCGCCCTCCTGCTCGGCATGCTCTGGGTCGTCGGCGCACCCGCCCGCTTCTTCGTCCTCTGCATCTCCGTCGTCAGCGTCGGCGTGTTCGCCCTGGCCACCGCCGACAGCGAGCGCTTCGCCCGGATCACCACGTTCGTCGACCCGTTCAAGGACTTCCACGACACCGGCTGGCAACCGGCCCACGGGCTCTACGCGATGTCCACCGGCGGGATCTTCGGCCAGGGCATCGGCGCCAGCCAGCAGAAGTGGGGCGCGCTGCCCGAAGCGCACACCGACTTCATCTTCGCGGTGCTCGGCGAGGAGCTCGGCCTGGTCGGGACCCTGCTGGTGATCGGGCTCTTCCTGTCCATCGCGTACGCCGCGCTGCGGGTCGCCCGCGAGGCCAAGGACCCGTTCGTCCGCTACACGTCCTTCGGCATCGTGGTCTGGCTGATCGGCCAGATGATCATCAACGTCGGCATGGTGCTCGCGCTGCTCCCCGTCATCGGCATCCCGCTGCCCCTGGTGTCATACGGCGGGTCGAGCCTGCTGCCGACCCTGGCCGCTCTCGGCCTCCTCGTCGGCTTCGCGCGGCGCGAGCCCGCGGCCGCACGTGCCCTGGCCCAGCGCCGTCGCTCGCGCTCGGCACGTCGGTAGCGTTCGGGAAATGCGAGCACTACTTGCGGGAGGCGGTACGGCGGGGCACACCTCGCCGCTGCTGGCGACCGCCGACGCGCTGCGACGGCTGGACCCCGAGGCCGAGATCACCTGTCTCGGGACACCCCGCGGCCTGGAGAACAAGGTGGTGCCGGCCGCCGGCTACCCGCTCGAGCTGATCCCTCCGGTGCCGCTCCCGCGCCGCCCCAACGCCGACCTGCTCAAGGTGCCGGCCCGGCTGCGCGGCGCGGTGAAGGAGACGGCCGCGATCATCGACCGGCTCCGGCCCGACGTGATCGTCGGCTACGGCGGCTACGTGTCGATGCCGGCCTACCTCGCCGCGCGGCGACGCAAGGTGCCGCTGGTCGTGCACGAGCAGAACGCGCTGCCCGGCCTGGCCAACAAGGCCGGCGCACGCGTTGCCACCCGGGTCGCGGTGAGCTTCCCGGACACCAAGCTCCCCAAGGCCGAGTACGTCGGGCTGCCCATCCGCCGGATGATCTCGCAGCTCGACCGGGCGGCCCTGCGCGCCGAGGCACGCGACTTCTTCGGCCTCCACCCCGACCTCCCGACCCTGGTGGTCACCGGCGGCTCGCAGGGGGCCCGGCGTCTCAACCAGTCGGTCTCCGCCGCGTCCGACACGCTCGGCGAGGCGGGCGTCCAGGTGCTGCACGTGGTCGGGCCGAAGGGCGAGGCGACGCCGGCGTCGACCGGCACGCCGTACGTCGTGGTCGACTTCGTCGACCGGATGGACCTCGCCCTGGCCGCAGCCGACCTGATGGTCTGCCGGGCCGGTGCCTCGAGCGTCACCGAGGCCGCCGCCACCGGGGTGCCGGCGATCTTCGTGCCGCTGCCGATCGGCAACGGCGAGCAGGCGCTCAACGCCCGGCCGGTCGTCGAGGCCGGGGGTGCGCTGGTCGTCGACGACGCCGACTTCACCCCTGACTACGTCGCCCGGACCGTGCCCGGCCTGGCCACCGATCCGGACCGGCTGGCCGCGATGGGCGCCGCGGCGGCCCGGCTGATCCCGCGTGACGCCGACGACAAGCTGGCCGCGATCGTGGCCGAGGTGGCGGCGGAGGCGCCCGGTGAAGGTGCCGGTGCCCGAGGTGATCCCGAGCGCCGACGACCTGGGCCGGGTGCACTTCGTCGGGATCGGCGGCGCCGGCCTCTCGGGGATCGCCCGGGTGATGCTGGCCCGCGGCATCCCGGTGAGCGGCAGCGACGCCATCGACTCGCCGACGCTCGCGGCGCTGCGGGCGCTCGGTGCGCGGGTGGCGCTCGGCCACGACGCCGCGAACGTCCACGACGTCGACACCCTGGTGGTCTCGGTGGCCGTGCGCGACGACAACCCCGAGGTCGCCGAGGCCCGCCGCCAGGGACTCGTGGTGCTGCCCCGCTCCGCCGCGGTCGCGTCGGTGATGGTCGGCCGGCGTGCGATCGCCGTCGCCGGCACCCACGGCAAGACCACGACCACCTCGCTGCTCACGGTCGCGCTCCAGGCGGCGGGCGCCGACCCGTCGTACGCCGTCGGGGGCGACCTGGCGCAGACCGGCACCAACGCCGCCGAAGGCAGCAGTGACCTGTTCGTGGTCGAGGCCGACGAGAGCGACGGCGCGTTCCTGGTCTACCGGCCGCACGCCGCCGTGGTCACCAACGTGGAGGCCGACCACCTCGACCAGTGGGGCAGCGAGGAGGCCTACCGCGCGGGGTTCACCGAGTTCGTGGGCCGGATCGAGCCCGACGGCTTCCTGGTCTGCTGCGCCGACGACGCCGGTGCGGCCGCGCTCGTCGACGTCGCGCGCGACCGCGGGCTGGCGGCGTACGCCGTGGGCGAGGCCGACTCCGCCGACGTCCGCTGCGTCGACCTGGCGTTCGCGGGGGAGACGTCGGCGTTCACCGTGGTCGACGGCGGCAGCCGAGCTGGGCCGGGTGACGCTGCGGATCCCCGGTCGGCACTACGTGCTCGACGCGCTCGCCGCACTCACGGTCGGCCTCCGGCTCGGATACGCCTTCGACGACCTGCGTCGCGGTCTCGAGGGCTTCACCGGCACCCGTCGGCGGATGGAGCGCAAGGGCGAGGCGGGCGGCGTGCGCGTCTACGACAGCTACGCCCACCACCCCGCGGAGATCGCCGGCGACCTGCAGGCCGCACGTGCGGTGGCGGGCGAGGGCCGGGTGGTCGTGGTCTTCCAGCCGCACCTGGTCTCCCGCACCCGGCTGCTCGGCGCGGAGATGGGGGTGGCGCTGGGAGCCGCCGACGAGGTCGTGGTCGTCGACATCTACCTCGCCCGGGAGGAAGCCGACCCTGCCGTCACCGCCGGGTTGGTCGCCGACGCCGTCCCTCTCCCGCGGGAGCGGGTCGCCTACGTGCCCGACCTGGAGTGGGCTCCCGCGAACGCGGTCGAGCGGGCCCGGGCCGGTGACCTGGTGCTCACGCTCGGCGCGGGCACCGTGACCCAGCTGGGTCCGCGGATCCTCGAGCTGCTGGCAGCCCGCGATGGCTGACGCCCGCAAGCGCTTCGCCCGGCGCCAGTGGGCGCGCCGATGGCTCACCTGGCGCTACGTGCTGGCCATCCTGCTGGCGCTGGTCGTGGTGGTCGGCGGCGCCTACCTGGTCTTCTTCTCCAGCACCCTGTCCGTGCAGGGGGTCGAGGTCAGCGGCACCCAGACGCTCAGCGAGCAGAAGGTCCGCGAGGTGGCAGCGGTACCGACGGGCGGGCCGCTGGCGACCGTCGACCTGGACAAGATCGCCTACCGGGTGCGGTCCCTGGCCGTGGTGAAGTCGGCCGAGGTCACCCGGCAGTGGCCGCACGACGTACTCATCGAGATCGTGGAACGGCAGCCGGTCGCGGTGGTCGAGATCGCCGGTGAGCTGCACAGCCTCGACGAGGAGGGCGTGGTGTTCGGCAGCTACCAGCGCGCCCCCGATGGACTCCCGCGGGTCCGCGCCGAGTCGGGCGTGAACGCCGAGGCCCTCGCCGAGGGGGCCGGCGTGGTCGCCGCGCTCCCGGCCGACCTGGCCACCAAGGTCGACTACGCCGAGGTGCTCAGCGTCGACCAGATCACCCTGCGGCTGCGCGACGGGCGCGAGGTGCTGTGGGGGAGCGCGGACCAGTCCGCGGAGAAGGCGGAAGTGCTCCAGGCACTGCTGACGCCGCAAGGCCCAGGTGTACGACGTCAGCGTGCCGGGACAGCCGACCATCCGGAACTGACGGACGTACTCGGCTGGTCGCGCTTCGGCGTGTCTCCCCGAGAGCCGCGGTCCGACTCCTTACTGTCTTCCGCATGACGAGGTTGACATAACTATAACCCTCCACCTGAGGGTAAGAGTTCCCCGACCCGCACTTCCCCGCCGACAGCAGACCGGACCCACATGAGAGGTGAAGCCGCCGTGGCAGCTGCACAGAACTACCTGGCCATCATCAAGGTCGTCGGCATCGGCGGCGGCGGCGTCAACGCCGTCAACCGGATGATCGAGGTCGGCCTCAAGGGCGTCGAGTTCATCGCGATCAACACCGACGCCCAGGCGCTGCTGATGAGCGACGCCGACGTCAAGCTCGACATCGGCCGCGAGCTGACCCGCGGCCTCGGTGCCGGGGCGGACCCGGAGGTCGGTGGCAGGGCCGCCGACGACCACGCGGACGAGATCGAGGAGGTGCTCAAGGGCGCCGACATGGTCTTCGTCACCGCGGGCGAGGGCGGCGGCACCGGCACCGGCGGCGCGCCCATCGTGGCCCGGATCGCCCGGTCCCTTGGAGCCCTGACGATCGGTGTGGTCACCCGCCCGTTCGCGTTCGAGGGTCGGCGCCGGGCCAACTCCGCGGAGGTGGGGATCGCCGCCCTCCGCGAAGAGGTCGACACCCTGATCGTGATCCCCAACGACCGGCTGCTCTCGATCAGCGACCGCAACGTCTCGGTGCTCGACGCGTTCAAGCAGGCCGACCAGGTGCTGCTCCAAGGTGTCTCGGGCATCACCGACCTGATCACCACGCCCGGCTTGATCAACCTCGACTTCGCCGACGTGAAGTCGGTGATGGCCAACGCCGGATCCGCGCTGATGGGCATCGGCTCGGCCCGCGGTGAGGACCGAGCGGTGGCAGCTGCGGAGATGGCGGTGTCCAGCCCACTGCTGGAGGCGTCCATCGACGGCGCCTACGGCGTGCTCCTGTCCATCGCCGGCGGCTCGGACCTCGGGCTCTTCGAGATCAACGAGGCGGCGGCGCTGGTGCAGGAGGCGGCTCACGTCGAGGCGAACATCATCTTCGGCGCGACCATCGACGACGCGCTCGGTGACGAGGTGCGGGTCACCGTGATCGCCGCCGGGTTCGACGGCGGACAGCCCAAGCGCCGCGAGGACGGTCACCGCGGTCTGCGCAAGCCCGGCCAGCGCCCCGCCCAGACGCAGGAAGAGACCCGCGCCGCCGCGGCTGCGGTCGCGACCAAGCGCGAGCAGCCTGCCGAGGTCGAGGAGAAGGAGAAGGAGCCGGCCACCGCCGCCGCGCCCGGCCGGCCAGTCCCGGCCCGAGCCGGCGACCAAGCCCGCTCCCCGGCCGATGCAGTTCGACGACGACGACCTGGACATCCCCGACTTCCTGAAGTAGCGGCCGTGGATCTGACGGGCGCCGTCCACGCTGTAGGTCCACCTGCTCCTGGATCGCACGGGACTGGCTCGGCTCACGCTGACATCACCGACGCCGCGGTGCGGTTGGGTGCCGCTGCCGCGACGCTGCAATCCTGCTAGACGCATGTACTTCTTCCGCCACACCCTCGGCCCCGTCGCGGTCGCGTTCACCGACCGTCGCGACGGGGTCAGCGGCGTCCCGTTCGACTCCCTCAACCTCGGCATCGCCGATGACGACGACCCGGTGGCCCGCGCCGACAACCTCCGGCTGGTTCTCGACGACTTCGCCCCCGGTGCCGAGCTGGCCGACCTCCACCAGGTGCACGGGGCCACCGTGGTCGCGGCCACGGGGGCGACCGGAGACGCACGTCCGGAGGCCGACGGGATCGTCACCGAGCACCGCGACTTGGTGCTCGCCGTGCGGGCGGCCGACTGCGTCCCGGTCCTGTTCGCCGACCCCGAGGCGGGTCAGATCGGCGCGGCGCACTGCGGGCGCCCAGGGCTCGCGGCCGGGATCATCCCGCGCACCGTCGAGGTGATGCGCCAACAGGGGGCGGAGCGGATCACCGCCTGGATCGGGCCGCACGTGTGCGGGGGCTGCTACGAGGTCCCCGCCGAGATGCAGGACGACGTGGCCGCGGTGGTGCCCGAGGCCCGGGCGACCACCACCTGGGGGACGCCGTCGCTCGACCTCGGCGCCGGCGTACGCGCCCAGCTCGCCGCCGCGGGCGTCACCGTCGACGACGTCTCACGGTGCACCCGCGAGTCGCCCGACCTCTACTCCTACCGCCGCGACGGCCGCCGCTCGGGCCGGATCGCCGGACTGGTCGTACGCCGATGAGCGACCGCCGACAGGAGATCGCGACCGGCCTGGCCGCCGTCCGTGAGCGGATCGCCGCCGGCTGCGCGCAGGCGGGTCGCGACGCATCCGACGTGCGGCTGGTCGTGGTCACCAAGTTCTTCCCCGCCTCGGACGTGCGCCTGCTCGCCGACCTCGGGGTCCATGACATCGCGGAGAACCGGCACCAGGAGGCCGAGGAGAAGGCCGCCGAGTGCGCGGACCTTCCGCTGACCTGGCACTTCATCGGCGGGCTGCAGAGCAACAAGGCTGCGGCGGTCGCTCGCTACGCGCACGTCGTCCACTCGGTCGACCGGCGCAAGCTGGTCGGGCCCCTCAACAAGGGAGCACACGAGCGCTCGCACCCGGTCGACGTACTCCTGCAGGTGAGCCTCGACCCTCCCGGCACCGACCAGCGCTCCGGCGCGGACGCGGGGGAGCTCGACGCCCTCGCCGATGCCGTCGAGGAGGCAGGCATGCTCCGGCTGCGCGGGCTGATGGCCGTGGCGCCCCTGGGTGAGGACCCGCAACCGGCGTTCGACCGGCTGGCTCGGATCCGGGCCGGGTTCATCGAGTCGCGGCCCGGACGCGGACTGGCTGTCCGCGGGGATGAGCGCCGACCTGGAGGCGGCCGTGGCAGCCGGCGCGACACACGTTCGGATCGGCTCGGCGGTCCTCGGATCGAGACCGGAGGTCAAGTAGTGTCCAGAATCAGAAGAAGCGTCTTCGCGTGGGGGCGCTGGAACCCCGGAGGGCAACACTCATGAGCGGTGCGATGCGCAGGATCGGCGAGTACCTCGGCCTGCTCGAGGACACCGGTCGCTACGACGACGAGTACGACAGCGACGACTACAGCACCGAGGAGACCGCGCCGGTCCAGCAGAGTCGCGCACCCAAGGTGCGCGAGTCGCGCCCGGCCGCCGTGGCCGACATCGCCGAGCGGCGCCGCCCCGGCCCCACGGGCGTGGTGGCGGAGCTCTCCCGGATCACGACCTTGCACCCGCGCACCTACAACGAGGCGCGCACCGTCGGCGAGAACTTCCGGGACGGCACGCCGGTGATCATGAACCTTTCCGAGATGGACGACAGCGACGCCAAGCGTCTCGTCGACTTCGCGGCTGGGCTCGTCTTTGCCACGCGTGGCACGATCGAGCGCGTCACCAGCAAGGTGTTCCTGCTCTCACCGCCGAACGTCACGGTTGCCGCCGAGGACAAGCAGCGGCTCGTCGAGGGTGGTTTCTTCAACCAGAGCTAGGGTCGCGAGCCGGCGGTCTCTACGCGCTTCGCGCGCCCATGGCCCGCATCTCGCTGCGTTGGCGTCGTTCGACGTGCGCCCAGCATGCCAGCGCTCCGCCGCCTTGCGATACACATACCCTGAACACGAGAACCGCATAACGACCCCCGACTCACGACCCTAGGTATCTACATTGCATATTGCCGGCCAGATCATCGAGGGCCTGCTCTGGTTCTTCATCGCCATGCTCTGGATCAGGTTCGTGGTCGACTGGGTCCAGATCTTCGCCCGCTCGTGGGTGCCGCGGGGCCTGCTCCTGGTGCTCCTGGAGATCGTCTACTCCGTGACCGACCCGCCGATCAAGGCGCTGCGGAAGGTGATCCCGCCCCTGCGCCTGGGCAACTTTGCCCTCGACCTCAGCTTCATCATCGTGATGATCGTCGCGTACGTGCTGCTCTACGTGAACCGATCCGTCTTCCTGGCCTGAGCGTGGCACCTCGCGGCGAAGTCACTTCAGCCCCATACAGGCGCTATTGTTCGCAACAACGCACTAGTGAACCAACAGAGAATTAGGTGAGGTCATGCCGTTGACGCCTGAGGACGTGAGCAACAAGCGCTTTACGCCTGTCCGGCTCCGCGAGGGCTACGACATGGGTGAGGTCGATCAGTTCCTCGACGAGGTGGAGGCCGAGCTGGCGCGTCTCACGAAGGAGAACGAGGACCTGCGGTCGAAGCTGTCCGCGGCCCAAGGTGCCGGCGGCACGAGCTCGATCGCCCCGGCCCCGGTCCCGATCCCCGAGCCCGTCGTCGAGAAGGCTCCCGAGCCCGTGACCGCACCCGCAGCCCGTCGTCGCCGCCCCCAGCGGTGGTGAGGCCGTCGTGGAGACGATCCGCGTCGAGACCGTGCCGGATGCGTCCAACGCAGCCGCCCGGCTCCTCGAGATCGCCACCCGGAACGCCGACGAGCTGGTCGAGGACGCCAAGAACGAGGCCGACAAGATCGTGGGCGAGGCCCGCACCAAGGCCGAGCGCCTCGAGTCCGAGGCCAAGGGCAAGGCGGAGCGTCTCGAGTCGGACGCCCGCACCCGCGCGCAGATGCTCGACTCGGAGACCTCCGAGCGCCGGGCGCAGCTGTTCGGTGACCTGGAGAAGGAGCGCGACAAGCTCAACGTGGACGTGGAGAACCTGCGCTCCTTCGAGCGCGAGTACCGCTCCCGGCTCAAGACCTACTTCACCCAGCAGCTCGAGGCGCTGGCCGGGTCGGCCGAGACGCCCGCGCCCAGCACCGAGGAGTCGCCCGCGCCCAAGCGGCTCCGCTCGATCCTCGGGGAGGAAGAGCGCTGAGGGATCTCGAGACGGGTCGCTCAGCTCCACGCATCGTTCGGATCTGAGCCGACCCTCCTCGATCTCCCGCCCTGGTCGTGGACCTCGCCAGCTGGGTCCACGGGGCCTGATCGGGGGCGCGTCCGGGGCGCGCCTGTTTGAGCGACCCCCCAGCAGCGACTACCCTCCCGGGCAGCCCGTGGTCCCAGTTGCGGCCGCGGCCACAGGAAGGCCTGGAGCACATGGCTCGCAGCACCCGCAAGTCCTTGGCTGGGAAGGCGGCTACCGCCGCCCGTCGCGCGGTGTCGCGATCCGCGAAGAAGTCGCCTCCCAAGAAGGCGGCACCGGCGAAGAAGGCAACGGCCAAGAAGGCCGCTCCAGCGAAGAAGGCACCGGCCAAGAAGGCGCCGGCGAAGAAGGCGCCGGCCAAGAAGGCGCCCGCGAAGAAGGCGCCGGCCAAGAAGGCGCCCGCGAAGAAGGCGCCGGCCAAGAAGGCGCCCGCGAAGAAGGCGCCCGCGAAGAAGGCGCCCGCGAAGAAGGCGCCCGGCCAAGAAGGCGCCCGCGAAGAAGGCGCCCGCGAAGAAGGCGCCCGCGAAGAAGGCGCCCGGCGAAGAAGGCGCCCGCGAAGAAGGCGCCGGCGAAGAAGGCCGCCCAGCGAAGAAGGCGCCCGCCAAGAAGGCCGCTCCAGCGAAGAAGGCGCCCGGCCAAGAAGGCCGCCCAGCGAAGAAGGCGCCCGTGAAGAAGGCCCCCGCAAAGAAGACGTCCGCCAAGAAGACGTCCGCCAAGGTCGCGCCGCGCAAGGCGCCGCGCAGCGCCCTGGTCGTCAAGGAGGGCGAGGGCGCGTGGACCAAGGCGGAGCTCAAAGAGGTCGTCGACGAGCTGCACGCGCAGCGCACCCACATCGGCGAGATCATCGAGGCGCAGGAGGAGGAGCTCTCGGGGCTGCTCCGCGACTCCGGTGACGGTGCCGGGCAGGACCAGGCCGACATGGGGGCCACCAGCTTCGAGCGCGACCACGAGCTCACCGTGCTCAACAACGAGCGCGACAAGCTCGCCCAGATCGAACGGGCGCTGGCCCGCATCGACGACGGCAGCTACGGCGTGTGCGAGTCGTGCGGCAACCCCATCGGCAAGATGCGGTTGATGGCTTTTCCGCGTGCGACACTGTGCATGACATGCAAGCAGCGAGAGGAACGTCGCTAGAGCCAGGCGACTCCACCGACCCGACCGACCCTCCGGTGATGTCCCACGCCCGCGTGTGGCGGGTGTTCGCGCTCGTCGCGCTGGTGCTGTACGCCGTCGACCTCGGCACCAAGATCCTCGCGCTCGAGCGGCTCAGCGACGGCGAGGACGTCAGCGTCGTCGGAGACCTGCTCCAGCTGCACCTCACCAGCAACGCGGGCGCCGCGTTCAGCACCGGGACGCAGTTCACCGTGCTGCTCAGCTGCATCGCCATCGCGGCCCTGGTCGTCGTGCTGTGGCTCAGCCGCCGGCTGGGCGACGTCGTCTGGGCCGTCGCCCTGGGGTTCCTGCTCGCGGGGGTCGCGGGCAACCTCACCGACCGGATGTTCCGTGAGCCGGGGCCGTTCCGCGGCCACGTCATCGACTTCCTGATGCTGCCGAACTGGCCCGTCTTCAACGTCGCCGACATCTGCATCAACGTCGCCGCCGGCCTGATCCTGATCCAGGCATTCCGGGGCATCCGGATCGACGGCACCCGCAGCCACGACCGCGACCAGGCCGCCGGGGAGCCGGAGGAGTGACCTCTGCGGACCACCGATCCCTGCACGTACCCGAAGGTCTGGCAGGCGAACGCGTCGACTCGGCGATCGCCCGGATGCTCGGCCTGTCCCGGTCGCGTGCGGCCGACCTGATCGCTCGCGACCTGGTGCAGGTCGACGGCGGGCCGGTCAGCAAGAGCGACCGGGTGATGCCGGGCGCCCATCTCGAGGTGACCATCCCCCACGAGGCCGACCCGCTCGAGGTCGTGCCCGAGGAGGTGGAGGGCATCAAGATCATCCACGACGACTCCTCGATCGTCGTGATCGACAAGCCGGTCGGCGTCGCCGTACACCCCTCGCCGGGGTGGAAGGGGCCGACCGTCGTGGGCCACCTGGCCGGCGCGGGCTTCCGGATCGCGACCAGCGGGGCCTCGGAGCGGCAGGGGATCGTGCAGCGGCTCGATGTCGGGACCTCGGGCGTGATGGTGATCTGCAAGTCCGAGCACGCCTACTCGCTGCTCAAGAACGCCTTCCGGCGGCGCACCGTCGACAAGACCTACCACGCGCTCGTGCAGGGCCACCCGGACCCGCTCGAGGGCACCATCGACGCCCCGATCGGCCGGCACCCCGGAGCCGACTACAAGTTCGCGGTCATGGACGGCGGCCGGGCCAGCGTCACCCACTACGAGACGCTCGAGGCGCACCGCTTCGCCAGCCTGCTGGAGGTCCACCTCGAGACCGGACGCACCCATCAGATCCGGGTGCACATGGCCGCTCTCAAGCACCCCTGCGTCGGCGACCTGACCTACGGCGCCGACCCCACCCTGGCCAAGCGGCTCGGTCTGAACCGCCAGTGGCTGCACGCCACACGCCTCGGCTTCGAGCACCCCGACACGGGCAAGTACGTCACCTACGAGTCGGCGTACCCCGACGACCTCGCGGCGGCGCTGGAGAAGATCCGTGACGGCCAGTGAGGTCACCGTCCGCCGTGCCGACGCCGGCGACGTCGAGGCCCTGGCCGCGGTCGCACCTGGCGTCACGACGCGCCGCCCCGATGCCACCGACCGCGCACACCGACGCGGAGGTGCGGTCCTGGCTGGCGGGTCGACTGGCCCACGACGAGGTCTGGGTCGCCGAGGCCGACGGCGCCGTGGCGGCGTACCTGCGACTGACCCCGGACTGGCTCGACGACCTCTACGTCGTGCCCGGGCGCGCCCGCGAGGGCATCGGCTCGCTGCTGCTCGACCTGGCCAAGCAGCAGCGGCCGGACGGCTTCTGCCTGTGGGTGTTCGAGCAGAACGAGCCGGCTCGCGCGTTCTACCTCCGGCACGGCCTGCTCGAGCTCGAGCACACCGACGGCGCGGGCAACGAGGAGCGCGCCCCCGACGTCCGGATGGCCTGGCCGGGTTCGGACCCCGTGGGTTTCCTCCGCCGGCTGATCGACGACCTCGACCACGAGCTCGCCGGGCTGCTCTCCCGTCGGGCGGCGCTGACCGCCGCCGTGCAGCCGCACAAGGCAGCGGCCGAGCGCGATCCGGCGCGGGAGCGCGAGATCGTGGCCCGGATGGCCGCGCGGGCCCCGGAGCTGGGCGAGGAACGCCTGACCCGCATCGTGCACGCCATCATCACCGAGAGCCTCGACGCGGCCGGACACTGAGCGGGGTTGCGTGGTGTAGACCGGCATCCGGTCGTGGTCCCCACAATTCGGCAAATCGTCGCTCGAACCCGGCTCCGGGTGGCCGAGTCCGGGAGCCTGAAGCATGGCACCACGACTGCTCCGAGGACCCTACCGGCGCTGGGCACTTGCCGTTGCCGCGCTGGTGTCGACGCTCCTGGTGGGCACACTTCTGCAGCCGTCGGGGTCGACCGCTGCGGCGGCAATGGATTCGAGCTACACCCTGATCCATGGGTGGCCGGGCACCCAAGCCGGTCTCAAGGTCTGGCGCAGCAACTGCGACAACGGCGAACTGCCCGGTGACGACTGGAGGTTCGATGTGGTCAGGAACGGCCCACTGCCGTTCGGCCCGGAGGCGATCGGCTGGATCCCCAAGGATCTCGGTGGTGCCTATGGAATCGAGACCTATTTCCCGAGCGCACCCGACGTGGACGTTTTCCAGATCGAGGCCTACGCGCCGTCGGGGCAGACGTCGGGGTACGCCCAGGTCAACTACTACCCACGTCCCGGCAACGTCGACTTCATCGGGGTCACTCCTGACTTCGTTGATACCCAGGACGGCTGGCACACGATCGACGCCAGCAACCTGCAGTACGACTGGTACCGCGCTCATCGACGACGAGTACGACGGCACCGTCGTGCAGGACCAGACGATCGAGCAGATGACCGACACCTATGGCGCCGGCGCCGCGTGGTTCAGCATGTACCTCGGCTGCGACGGCAACCCGTTCTATGTGGACGGGTACCAGGTGGGCAGTACCGTCTCAGGCTGGAATGCGTTCGACTTCGAGGACTTCTTCCACGTCAATGTCTCGTTGCGCGTCAGGGGCGGGCCGATCAGTACCTGCCACACCTCGCCGGCTCGGTTCCCCAACCCGGTCTCGTTCAAGGGACGTATCACTCCCGGCGCGGCATGGCAGGGCCAGCAGTTCGTGGGCCGACGAAACGGCCGATGGCGGATCGTGGCTCGTGGTGCGTCGGCGAACATCGCTTCTCCGAGCCGTGAACGAGAACTCCTACTTCGACGCCGTGCACCCCGGGAGCGTCAACACGGCGTTCAACCACAGTGAGCCCGACAACTACGTCCCGGCCTTCCCGAGCATCAAGCTCCGCGTACCAAGACGCGCACTGTGCGGAAGGGCCAGCCGATGGTGTTCACCGGCTCGCTCAAGCCGGCCGAAGAAGATGAGCTACACCGTGCTGCGCGCCGTGGAGAACGGCAGGACGTTGGACACGTTTCCAGAGCCTGGGCACGCGCAAGACCGACGCCAGAGGCCGGTTCCGATTCACCGTCCGCACGCCTGAGCCGGGATGGGCACGGATCAACATCCTCACCAAGACCGAGAAGGACCTGACCAGCACGATCAATCCGAACGCGATCGTCTACGAGGTCCTCAAGCCGAAGAAGAAGAAGCGGAAGCCGCCGCCCAGCGACGGCCCGGCTCCTCAGCCGCAGCTCCCGACCCGGATCCGGTCGACCCGGACCCGGGCCCCTCACCGCAACCGCCGCCGCCCTTCGGTCGCCCTCGCGGGTACGGCAACTGCGGCTGGGAGCCGACCGGCGGGCCGCCGAGGAACCGTGCTCCCGCTGCACGCAGCCTGGTGACCGGTGACGCCCTCAGCGTCTCCGACTCGAGCCCCGGTCCTCCCGTCGGCTCCGGAAACCGGACCCGCGCTCCCCCCGGAGGTAGCCCAGGTACCGGCTCGGCCGCGGCCTTAGGAGCGCTGCACCTCCCGTCGAGGGCGGCGCCCGCGTGTCGGCTTGTCACGATGTAGGCCCGCGGGAAGTGTCGAACACCGTGGGAGTGAGAGCTCAGCCGACTGCGACGGTCTCCCGCATGCCATCGACCTCCACGGTCACGGTCTGTCCGTCGAAGGCGTACATCGCACCTTCGAGCTGCCCGCGCCCGGACGAGTCGACGGGGAACGGCTTGGTGCACTTCCGCTCGCAGGCCTGGTAGGTGCCTTGGTACGTCGCGCCGATGATGCGCATCTCAGCCTTGCTGGGTTCGAACCCGGCAACGCTGAGGTCGTAGGCGTAACAGGCCAGGGAGGACTCCGGTGCGTCCGGGGGGCATCCTGCGCCGCTGCGCACGCAGCTCGATCGTGCGCGGCTTGCTCGTCCCGCACAGCCTGGCCACCGGGCCGGCAGCGCGCTGGTCGCCCTCTGCGCGTACCCCGCGCACACGCGCGCAAGCACGTTCGCCGCCCTCGTCGGTCGGCACCGCGAACTCCGGCTCGGTCTCGGTCCAACCATCGTCGGACCACATCTCCAGCAGGACGTTCTCCTGGCCGACGACCTCGCCCTTCACCGTGAAGGCCACCGAGCGGTACGCAGGGGCCGCCTTGAGCTTCGGAAGCGTCGGGCGCGGTCAACGGTGCCGGTGGCGTGGTGCCCCCGCTGGTCGTGGGATTCGACGGGGGGTCAGTCGTCGCGGTGTCCTTCGCGGTGGGTCTGGCCGGCTCGTCGTCGCCGTCGGCCACGACGAGGTAGGTCCCCACGCCTGCGGCGACCACGGCCGCGGCGGCGGCAGCCGCGATCAGCCCGGCCCGCCGAGACCGCCGCCGCGCGGCTCGTCGCGGGACGAGCCCGGCGGTGCCGGGATCGCGACCCGGCCCAGAGGTGCCGTCACCGTCTGGGGCTGGGCCGGCGTGGACGACGCCGCGGCCGGGTCCTCCGGCACGGGCTCAGAGCTGGTCGGCGGGGGTGCGGGTGTCGACGTCTGGGCAGGCTCAGGCGGCTGCTCGGACGTGGGCCACGAGGGCGGCGTCCCCGGCGCCGTCTCGACCGGCGGCACGTAGGTCGGTGGCGGAGGCACCGGATTCGCGGTGGGCGGTGGGACCGACGGCGGTGGACGGGATCGACTGAGGCGGCGGGTAGGGCGGGGGCGGACCCGGAGGCGGACTCCCCGGGGCGGGCCGGAGGGAGTCGGGACCGACGGCACGAGGTCCTGAACAGGTCCCCCGCCGTGTCGGGCTGCAGGAACACGGACAGCGCATCCGTCGCGAGGTGCCCCGTTGCGTGGGCAAGAGTCGCCACCGCCCACCGTGAGGTGATCACCTCGGTGGTGCCACGGTCGCGGGCCAGGAGGTCCCCGGCGGTGCCGACGGCGAGCATCGGGTCGCTACCCCGCGCCAGCAGCTCCACGCACCGGGCGTAGGCGCCGAAGCGCACGGCGTCGTACAACACGTTGAGCTGACCGGGAAGCGCCGCGTTCTCAGGCAGGTAGTCGTCGAGAGCAGCGCGGAACTGGTCGGCGTCGCCGAGCAGACCCTGACCGAACGTGTCCACGAGCTCCCTCAGCTCGTCATGCAGCGTCACTGCTCGAGGCTGACAGAATCGCCCTCTTCTGAGCGCCGAATCGGGCAAGTTTGACCGATGTGCGGTAGGGCGCGGGCGAGCGGCGGGACTGTCGGTGCGCCCTGCCACCATCGACCCAGGCGGTCGCGTAGGCTGGCGTTCTTCCCCATGGATCGCCCGGCGGCGCCCCGCCGATGCTGCTGCATGCCCGGTATCAAACGGTGAGGAGCTCCACGCAGAAATGACGAACGGCGCCGGGGACTCCTTCGTCCACCTGCATGTGCACACCGAGTACTCCATGCTCGACGGTGCCGCTCGGCTCGGTCACCTGGCCGCACGCGCCGCCGAGCTCGGCATGCCAGCGGTCGCGATGACCGACCACGGCAACCTGTTCGGCGCCTACGAGTTCTACCGGCAGGCCAAGGACCACGGGGTCAAGCCGATCATCGGCATCGAGGCCTACGCCGCCCCGAACATCTCGCGGTACGAGCGTCGCCGGGTCAACTTCTACGACGGCGGCCCCGACGACGTCTCCGTCGCGCGGTGCCTACACCCACATGACGCTGCTGAGCGAGACCACCGCCGGGATGCACAACCTGTTCCGGATCTCCACCGGCGCCTGGCGGACGGCTACTTCCACCACCCGCGCATCGACCGCGAGCTGCTCTCCCAGCACAGCACCGGGCTGATCGGCACCACCGGCTGCCCGAGCGGCGAGGTCCAGGTCCACCTGCGCCATGACAACTACGACGCTGCGCGGCAGGCGGCCGCCGACTTCCAGGACATCTTCGGCCGGGGCAACTACTTCCTGGAGCTGATGGACCACGACCTGGAGATCGAGCGCCGGGTGCGCGACGGGCTGCTCCGGCTCGCCAAGGACCTGCAGATCCCGCTGCTGGCCACCAACGACAGCCACTACGTCATGCGCGAGGACGCGCCCTCGCAGGAGCACCTGCTCTGCATCAACTCCGGCTCCACCATGGACACCCCGGCCGGCGACGGTCCGGGCCAGCGGTTCGCGTTCTCCGGCGACGGCTACTACCTGAAGTCCGCGGAGGAGATGCGCGCGCTGTGGGTGGACAAGCACGATCTCCGCGAGGCCTGTGACAACACGCTGCTCATCGCCGAGCGGTGCAACGTGGAGTTCACCGAGGGCAACGGCACCTACATGCCGCGGTTCCCCTGCCCGGAGGGGGAGAGCGAGGACTCCTGGCTGGTCAAGGAGGTCGAGCAGGGCCTCCACCACCGCTACCCGGGCGGCGTCCCCGACGACGTACGCAAGCAGGCCGAGTTCGAGATCGGCGTGATCACCTCGATGGGGTTCTCCGGCTACTTCCTGGTGGTCGCCGACTTCATCAACTGGGCGAAGGACAACGGCATCCGGGTCGGGCCGGGCCGCGGCTCCGGCGCGGGCTCGATGGTCGCCTACGCGATGCGGATCACCGACCTCGACCCGCTCGTGCACGGGCTCATCTTCGAGCGCTTCCTCAACCCCGACCGCGTCTCGATGCCCGACTTCGACATCGACTTCGACGAGCGCCGGCGCGGTGAGGTGATCAAGTACGTCACCGACAAGTACGGCGACGACCGGGTCAGCTACATCGTCACCTACGGCACCATCAAGGCGAAGCAGGCCGTGAAGGACTCCGCGCGGATCCTCAACTACCCGTTCGCGATGGGCGACCGGATCACCAAGGCGATGCCGGCCTCGGTGATGGGCAAGGACGTCCCGCTCGGCGAGATCTTCGACCCCGAGCACAAGCGCTTCGGCGAGGGCGGCGAGTTCCGGTCGCTCTACGACTCCGACGGAGACGTGAAGAAGGTCGTCGACACCGCGATCGGCATCGAGGGGCTCAAGCGCCAGTGGGGCGTGCACGCGGCCGGCGTGATCATGTCCAGCGAGCCGCTGATCGATGTGATCCCGCTGCTCAAGCGGCCCGCCGACGGGGCGATGATCACCCAGTTCGACTACCCCACGTGCGAGTCGCTGGGCCTGATCAAGATGGACTTCCTGGGGCTGCGCAACCTCACCGTCCTCGACGACGCACTCGAGAACATCGAGGCCAACCGCGGCGAGAAGGTCGTGCTGGAGGACCTCGAGCTCACCGACGAGGCCACCTACCGGCTGCTCCAGCGCGGCGACACCCTGGGCGTCTTCCAGCTCGACGGCGGGCCGATGCGGGCGCTGCTGCGGTCGATGCGGCCCGACACCTTCGACGACATCTCAGCGGTCGGCGCGCTCTACCGGCCCGGTCCGATGGGCGCCGACTCCCACAACAAGTACGCCCGCCGCAAGACCGGACGCGAGCCGGTGGAGCCGATCCACCCCGAGCTCGCCGAGGCCCTGGAGGACGTGCTCGGCGAGACCTACGGCCTGATCGTCTATCAGGAGCAGGTGATGGCGATCGCGCAGCAGCTGGCCGGCTACACGCTGGGCCAAGCGGACCTGCTGCGCCGCGCCATGGGCAAGAAGAAGAAGGCCGAGCTGGACAAGCAGTTCGAGACGTTCTCCGACGGCATGACCGAGCGCGGGTACTCCCTGCACGCGGTCAAGACGCTGTGGGAGATCCTGGTCCCGTTCTCCGACTACGCCTTCAACAAGGCCCACTCCGCGGCGTACGGCCTGGTGTCCTACTACACCGCCTACCTCAAGGCGAACTACCCCGCGGAGTACATGGCCGCACTGCTCACCTCGGTCAGGGACGACAAGGACAAGTCGGCGGTCTACCTCAACGAGTGCCGCCGGATGAAGATCCAGGTGCTGCCGCCCGACGTCAACGAGTCGGCCAAGAACTTCACGCCGGTCGGCAACGACATCCGGTTCGGCCTGACCGCCGTCCGCAACGTCGGCGCCAACGTCGTCGACGCGATCGTCGCCGGTCGCGAGGAGAAGGGGCGGTTCGTCGACTTCAACGACTTCCTCTCGAAGGTCGCCGCGCCCGTCTGCAACAAGCGGGTGATCGAGTCGCTGATCAAGGCCGGCGCCTTCGACGACATGAAGCACCGGCGCCGGGCGCTGGTGGCGATCCACGAGACCGCCGTCGACCAGTACGTCGACATCAAGCGCAACGAGGCGATCGGCCAGGACTCGCTGTTCGCGGGCCTCGACGGGGTCGACGACGGTGGCGGGTCGGGCTTCGGGGTCACCGTGTCCGTGCCCGACCTGGACGAGTGGGACAAGATGACGCTGCTCGGCCACGAGCGCGACATGCTCGGCCTCTACGTCTCCGACCACCCGCTGCTCGGCCTGGAGCACGTCCTCGCCAACGGCACCGACTGCACCATCGGCCAGCTGATGCTCGACGAGGACCGGCCCGACGGCACCCCCGTGACCGTCAGCGGGCTGGTCACAGCGGTGCAACGCAAGATCACCAAGCGCGGCGACGCCTGGGCCATGGTGACGCTGGAGGACCTCGAGGGAGCGATCGACGTCCTCCTGTTCCCGAGCGCCTACCAGCTGGCCGCGCCTTACCTCGCCCAGGACGCCATCCTCACGGTCAAGGGCCGGCTCTCGAGGAGCAAGGACCAGCCCGAGCTGCACGGCCAGGAGGTCACCGTCCCCGATATCTCCGACGGCCCGGCCGGGCCGGTGGTGATCAGCCTTCCGTCCACGAGGTGTACTGGTCCCGTGGTCGAACAGCTCAAGGACGTCCTCGCGACCCACCCCGGCGTGACCGAGGTGCGGCTGCGCCTGCTCACCCGCAACGCCACGAAGGTGATGCGGCTCGACGACCGGCTGCGGGTGACCCCGAGCCCGGCGCTGTTCGCCGACCTGAAGCAGCTGCTGGGTCCCGGATGCCTCACGTCGTGACGGAGCCGGCGCCGACGCCGACGCGCCTACGGCAGGCGCTGCCGTACGCGCTGGAGGTGGTCGCGGTCCTGGCAGCTTTCGCCGCCGTGGGCGCCGGGTGTGGGTGGCTGTGGTTCCAGGTGTGGCACCAGCCGACCGGGACCGTGTTCGGACACGACTGGTTCACCGACGAAGCAGGTCTTGCGCAACGTCTTCGACGGCACCGCCTGGTACGTCGTCCTCGCGGCCGCCGGCGGGCTGCTGGTCGGTGCGCTGGCGACGGTGTTCGCGCGCCGCTCACCGCTGGTCACCATGGCGGCGGTGGTCGCCGGCAGCGCGCTCGCAGCCTGGCTGATGCTCCGCGTCGGCCTGCAGCTCAGCCCGCCCGACCCCGAAGTGCTTGCGAAGACCGCCGATGACGGGACCAAGCTCCCCGGCCGGCTGTCCCTCGAGGGCGGCCACAGCCCCTACCTGGTCTGGCCGCTCGCCGCGCTGATCGTGCTGATGGTGCTGAACTTCTTGCTTTCCTCACGGGAGGACATCAAGGCGCGCGAGGATCAGGATCCGCGATGGTTGTCGCGGAACCATCCTGGGTAGCCTCCCGTCGAAACTTGCGACTGATCCGCCCATACACAAGGGGACCCGATGTCCAGTGACCTCCCTCCCACCGGGCCGCCGAGCGGGCCTCCCCCATGCCCCCGAGCGGGCCGCCGCCGAACGTCCCGCCACCGAGCGGGCCACCCACGATGCCGGCCGGACCTCCACCGCCGGGGCCGCCGGAGTACCTCCATCAGGGCACCGGGCAGCCGCTCCCGCCCCCGTCGAGAGGGGCTTCGGGACGCCGGAAGGCGGTGATCGCCGGCGGTGCGATCATCGGGCTGGGTGCCGCGACGGCGGCCGTGTTCGGCGCGGTGTGGTACTTCGGCACCGGCCCGCAGCCGGCCGAGGGGCTCCCCGACAGCACGATCGCCTACGTCAGCATCGACATCGACCCGAGCGGCAAGCAGCTGCTGGAGGCGAAGGAGGCGCTGGAGAAGTTCCCCGCATGGAACGACCAGGAGATCAGCAACAAGAAGGACCTCCGCGAGGCACTGTTCGACGAGGCCCTCGCCGAGGCGCCCTGCGACCTCGACTACAACGACGACATCGAGCCCTGGCTCGGCGACCGGGCGGCCGCCGCCGCGGTCGACCTCGGTGAGGACGAGCCGGTGTCGGTGTTCGTGGTGCAGGTCAAGGACGCTGACAAGGCCGAGGACGCCTTCGCGAAGTTCAACGACTGCGAGCCCGGTGAGGGCGAGTCCGCGGGCTGGGCGATCTCGGGGGAGTGGGCGGTGCTCGCGGAGACCGAGGACATCGCGACCCAGGTCGCCGAGGACGCGAAGGACAACCCGCTGTCGGAGGACGACGACTTCGAGAAGTGGACCGACGAGGCCGGCGACCCCGGCATCCTCACGGCGTACGCCGCGCCCGAGGCCGGCAAGTGGCTGGCCGAGAACGCCGGGTCGTTCATGGGGATGGGCTTCGGGGCCGCCGACATGTGCATCTCCGGGGCCGAGCCCGTCGAGCCCGACCTCGAGGGCAGCGACGGATTCGAGAGCGACCTGGACCTCGGCTGCGACGAGTCGACGCCGTCCGGCATGCCCGACGATCTGAAGCAGGTCCTCGAGGACTTCAGCGGGGCCGCCCTGACCGTCCGCTTCGACGACGGCGCCCTGGAGATCGAGACCGCGACCAGCGTGGAGGACTTCGGCTTCGAGGCGCTCACCAGCAGCGACAACGCCGGTGAGTCGATCGAGACACTGCCCGAGGACACCGCGGCCGCGATCGCCTACGGCTTCGAGGAGGGCTGGTTCGAG
This sequence comes from uncultured Actinomycetota bacterium, assembly GCA_963813615.1. Lineage (GTDB taxonomy): Bacteria > Actinomycetota > Actinomycetes > Propionibacteriales > Nocardioidaceae > Nocardioides. Next base: position 215,210 of record CAWFAE010000013.1, on the reverse strand, counting down.
GACTTCCTCGACTACGCGGAGTCGTTCTCCGGCATGGACATCGACGTCGACGAGCTGGTCGCCGAGGCCGAGGACGAGCTCGGGGTCGATCTGCCCGAGGACGCCGAGACCCTGGCCGGGGAGTCGGCGGTGATCGCGCTGGGCTCCGACTTCGATCCGAACGTCTTCTCCGGTTCCGACGCCGACGTCACCGAGCTGCCGATCGGCGTGAAGATCAAGGGCGACCCCGACGAGATCCAGGACGTCATCGACAAGATCCTGGACGGACAGGACGTGCCGGAGGAGGACAAGGAGCTCTTCGTCAGCGACAGCGACGGCGACTTCATCGCCATCGGCCCCAACGACGACTACCGCGAGGAGATCCTCGACGACGGTGACCTCGGTGGCTCCGACACCTACCAGAACGTCGTGCGCGAGTCCGACAACGCTGCGTCGATCCTCTACGTCAACTTCGACGCCGGTGACGGCTGGCTGGAGGAGCTCTTCGAGGACGACGAGGAGATCCAGGAGAACGTCGCGCCGCTCGAGGGCGCCGGTCTCTCGGCCTGGGCCGACGACGGGGTCGGGCACGCCGTGCTCCGGATCACCACGGAGTAGGTCAGCCGCCGATCGGGGCCGTGATCGCGTCGGTGATCCGGACCAGGTCGGCGGGCGCGAGCTCGAGGTCGAGCCCGCGCTTGCCGCCGGAGACGAAGACCGTCGGCCAGGCCAGCGCGCTCTCGTCGAGCACCGTCGGGTGAGGTCGCCGCTGGCCGATGGGGGAGATGCCGCCGACGACGTACCCGGTGACCCGCTGCGCGACCGCCGGGTCGGCCATCACCGCCTTGGAGCCGCCGACGGCACGGGCCAGCGCCTTGAGGTCGAGCTGACCCGACACCGGCACGATCGCGACGGTCAACCGGCCGTCGACCGAGGCCATCAGGGTCTTGTGCACCCGCGCCGGGTCCAGGCCCAGTGCCTCCGCCGCCTCCAGCCCGTAGGACGTCGACCGCGGGTCGTGCGCGTAGGCGTGCACCGTGTGCTCGATGCCCGCGGCGGTCAGCGCCACCGTGGCCGGCGTGCCGCCGGCCGTCTTCTTCTTGGCCATCGCCCTAGTTCGGCGACCACCGGGTGCGCGCGACCTCGGTGGCCGGCAGCGAGGCGATCACGTTCATCGCCCGCAGCTCCTGGCGCAGCAGGTCGGTGACCAGGATCAGCCGGGTGCCGGCGTCCTCGGCCTCCAGCAGGGCCTGCCGCTCCGGCATCGGCAGCGGCGCGCAGGCGGCCAGCGTCCAGGAGAGGTACGTCGGGTCGCGCGGCAGGCTGCCGGCGTACGGGTCGGTCCGGATCTCCGCCAGCGCGCTCCGGTAGGCCGTGAACGTCGCCCGCGCCAGGTCCAGCACGTGGTCGGGCACCGGAGCCTCGTCCTCGGGGCTGTCGACGACGTGACCCACCGGGAAGTTGCCGGTGGTGTCCAGCCGCTCCAGCTGGATCCGCTCGAGGCCCACGGCGACGATGTCGAACGTGCCGTCGGAGTTGCTCTCGACCTCGGCGAGCTGGACTCGGCAGCCGATCCGGAACAACGACTGCGCCCCGTGGTCGCCGACCTCGTAGCCCTCGCGAATGGCCACCGAGCCGAACACCCGGTCGGTGGGGTCCTCGACCCGCAGCAGGTGGTGCACGAGCGCGCGGTAGCGGTCCTCGAAGACGTGGAGAGGCACGCTGACGCCCGGGAACAGCACGGTGTTCAACGGGAACATCGGCAGCGTGTCGCTCACCCTTGTCACGGTAGTCCAGCCACCGTCGCCGATCGGGGTGAACAGGCACCCCGCGCCTAGAATCGGCCCCATGATTCGCCGGATCGACCTGCGCGGCGCCAGCGCCGACGTCGACTACCGCGCCGCCGTGCCGCGCGCGGATTTCGACGTCGAGGCGGCGGTGCCGGCGGTCCACGACATCTGCGAGGCAGTGCGCACGCGCGGCCTCGACGCGATCCGGGAGTACTCCGAGCGGTTCGACGGCGTCGCCGTCGACGACATCAGGGTGCCCGCAGCCGCGCTCACCGAGGCGCTAGCGCGCCTGGACGCCGGCGTACGAGCCGGCCTGGAGGAGTCCGTCCGCCGGCTCCGCGCCACCTGTGCCGCGGAGCTCGAGGCGGACGTGACCACCGACCTCGGCCCAGGAGCGAGGGTCACCCACCGCAAGGTGCCGGTGGACCGGGTCGGGCTCTACGTGCCCGGTGGGCTTGCCCCGCTGGTCTCCAGCGTGCTGATGAACGTGGTCCCCGCGCAGACCGCCGGGGTCGGCTCGATCGCCCTCGCCTCCCCGCCGCAGCCGGACAACGATGGCCTGCCGCACCCCACGATCCTGGCCGCGTGCGCGCTGCTCGGCGTCGAGGAGGTCTACGCCGTCGGCGGCGCCCAGGCGATCGCGATGTTCGCCTACGGCGTGGGGCCGTGCGCCCGCGTCGACCTGGTCACCGGGCCCGGCAACATCTACACGGTCACCGCGAAGCGGCTGCTCAAGGGCGTGGTCGGCATCGACTCCGAGGCCGGCCCCACCGAGATCGCGATCCTGGCCGACGACACCGCCGATCCGGCGTACGTCGCCGCCGACCTGGTCAGCCAGGCCGAGCACGACCCGCTGGCCGCCTCGGTGCTGGTCACCACCTCCGAGGCGCTCGCCGACAAGGTCGAGGCCGAGCTCGAGACGCAGGTCGCTGCCACGAAGCACAGCGAGCGGATCCGCACCGCGCTGACCGGCACCCAGTCCGGCGTGGTGCTGGTCGACGACGTCGAGCAGGGCCTCGACGTGGTCAACGCCTACGCCGCCGAGCACCTCGAGATCCACACCGCGGACGCCGCCGCCGACGCCGCCCGGGTGCGCAACGCCGGCGCCATCTTCGTCGGGCCGCACGCCCCGGTCTCGCTCGGCGACTACTGCGCCGGCTCCAACCATGTGCTGCCCACCGGTGGCTGCGCCTGCCACTCCTCGGGGCTCTCGGTGCGGGCGTTCACCAAGTCCGTGCACGTCGTCGACTACTCGCGTGACGCGCTGGCCGACGTTGCCGACCACGTGGTCACCCTCGCCGAGGCGGAGGACCTGCCCGGCCACGGTGCCGCCATCCGCGTCAGGTTCCACGAGTGACCTTTCCGCCGCTGCGGGAGGAGCTGCGCGGCATCGAGCCCTACGGCGCCCCGCAGCTCGACGTGCCCGTCCAGCTGAACGTCAACGAGAACCCTTACCCGCCCGGCCCCGAGGTCGTGGCGGACATCGCGGCGTGCGTGGCCGAGACGGCCGGCACCCTGAACCGCTACCCGGACCGCGAGTTCACCCGGCTGCGCGAGGCGCTCGCCGACTACCTGGGTCACGGCGTCGTCCCCGAGCAGGTCTGGGCGGCCAACGGGTCCAACGAGGTGATGCTGCAGGTGCTGCAGGCCTTCGGCGGTCCCGGTCGCAGCGTGCTCAGCTTCGCGCCGACGTACTCCATGTATCCGGAGTACGCCCGCGACACCCACACCGAGTGGGTCACCGGCCACCGCGAGGAGGACTTCAGCCTCGACCTCGACCACGCGCGGTCACTGGTCGAGGAGCGCCGACCGTCGGTGGTGCTGCTGCCGTCGCCCAACAACCCGACCGGCACCGCGTTGCCGCCCGAGGCGATCACCACGCTCTGCGAGGCCATCGACAGCGACGGGCACGGCGGCGTCGTCGTGGTCGACGAGGCGTACGGCGAGTTCCGCCGCGCCGGCACCCCGAGCGCGCTCGAGCTGCTGCCGCGGCACCGCAACCTGGTGGTCACCCGGACGATGAGCAAGGCGTTCGCGCTGGCCGGGGCGCGGGTCGGCTACCTCGCGGCCGACCCGGCGATCGTCGACGCGATCCGCGTGGTCCGGCTGCCCTACCACCTGTCCGCGGTCACCCAGGCGGTCGCGCTGGCGGCGCTGCGGCACGCGCCGGCGCTGCTGGCCCGGGTCGACGACCTGCGCGCCGAGCGGGACCGGACGGTCGCGTGGCTGCGCGAGCGCGGCCTGCGGGTCGCGGACTCCGACGCCAATTACTGTTTGTTCGGGACCTTCGACGACCGTCATGCTGTCTGGCAGGGCCTGCTCGACCGGGGCGTGCTGATCCGGGAGACCGGGCCCGACGGGTGGCTGCGGGTGTCGATCGGCACGCCAGAGGAGATGACCGCGTTCCAGGACGCACTCACCGCCGTGATGGAGGATGAGAGTACAGCATGAGCCGAGTCGCGAAGATCGATCGGGAGACCAAGGAGTCGAAGGTCCACGTCGAGCTCGACCTCGACGGCAGCGGCCGCACCGACGTGGCGACCGGCGTGGGGTTCTACGACCACATGCTCTCGTCGTTCGGCCGGCACGCGCTGATCGACCTCACCGTCCAGACCGACGGCGACACCCACATCGACGCCCACCACACGGTCGAGGACACCGCCATCGTGCTGGGCGAGGCGATCCGCGAGGCGCTGGGCGACAAGGCCGGCATCCGCCGCTTCGGCGACGCCACGGTGCCGCTCGACGAGACGCTCGTCCAGGCCGTGGTCGACGTGTCCGGTCGGCCCTACTGCGTGCACACCGGCGAGCCGGAGGGCCAGGAGTTCGTCACCATCGGTGACCACTACCTCGGGTCGCTGACCCGGCACGTCTTCGAGACCCTCGCGTTCCACGCCCACCTCGGCCTGCACGTGCGCGTGCTCGCGGGCCGCGACCCGCACCACATCGTCGAGGCGCAGTTCAAGGCGTTCGCCCGCGCGCTGCGCGACGCCGTGGCGTTCGACCCGCGCGAGACCGGCGTGCCCTCCACCAAGGGCACGCTCTAGGCCGGTGAAGAACGTCGTCGTCCTCGACTACGGGTCGGGGAACCTCCGCTCCGCCGTGCGCGCACTCGAGCGCGCCGGCGCCGAGGTGACGCTCACGCCCGACCTCGGGCTGGCCCAGGAGGCCGACGGCCTGGTGGTGCCGGGCGTCGGCGCGTTCGCCGCGTGCATGGCCGGGCTGCGCCGGATCCGCGGCGAGCGGGTGATCGGCCGTCGACTGGCGGGCGGGCGGCCGGTGCTCGGCATCTGCGTCGGCATGCAGGTGCTGTTCGAGCGCGGGGTGGAGCACGGGGTCGAGACCGAGGGCTGCGACGAGTGGCCGGGCGTCGTCGAGCGGCTGCAGGCGCCGATCGTCCCGCACATGGGCTGGAACACCGTCGCCGCGCCGGACGGCACGACGCTCTTCGACGGCATCGAGGACCAGCGGTTCTACTTCGTGCACTCGTACGGCGTGCGCGAGTGGACCCTCGAGACCAACGACCGCACCAGGGCGCCGCTGGTCACCTGGTCGGAGCACGGAGGGGACCGGTTCGTCGCGGCGGTGGAGAACGGCCCGCTGTCGGCCACCCAGTTCCACCCCGAGAAGTCCGGCGACGCCGGCGCCGCCCTGCTGCGCAACTGGGTCGGGTCGCTGTCGTGAGCAAGGAGCGGGCGCAGCGCCGGGCCGAGCGTGAGCGGGAGGCCGCGGTGCGCGCGGCGGCCCGCGCCGCCGAGGCCGAGCGCGCCGAGCGGCGGGCCGCCCGCAAGAAGGCGATGACCCGCTGGCTCCCCGCCCGCCACTCGCGCCAGACCGGTGTGCTGGCCGAGCGGCGTCGGCGTCAGATGGGGGCGACCGTGGCCCTCGTGCTCGCGCTCAACGTGCTGGTGTGGGTGTTCTTCGACGACTGGGCGGCGCGGGCGATGATCGCGGTGGTCTCGCTCCTGGCCGCGCCCGTGCTGCACACGATGCTGTTCCGACGCTGAGAGAGAAGGAATGACCGACTACCTCGAACTGCTGCCTGCCGTCGACATCGCCGGCGGCCAGGCCGTGCAGCTGGTGCAGGGAGTGGCCGGCTCCGAGAAGCGGTTCGGCGACCCGGTCGAGGCCGCGCTGCGCTGGCAGGAGGCCGGCGCCGAGTGGATCCACCTGGTCGACCTGGACGCCGCGTTCGGTCGCGGGCACAACCGGGAGCTGCAGGCGAAGATCGTCGGCACGCTCGACATCCAGGTGGAGATGAGCGGGGGCATCCGCGACGACGACTCGCTGGCTGCCGCGATGGCCACCGGCTGCCGCCGGGTCAACATCGGCACCGCCGCGCTCGAGCAGCCGGAGTGGTGTGCCGCCGCGATCGCCGAGCACGGCGACCGGGTGGCCGTCGGCCTCGACGTCCGCGGCCGCACCCTTGCCGCTCGGGGCTGGACCCGCGAGGGCGGCGACCTCTACGACGTGCTCGCCCGGCTGGACGCCGAGGGGTGCGCCCGCTACGTCGTCACCGACGTCAACAAGGACGGCATGCTGCAGGGCCCGAACCTCGACCTGCTGCGCGACGTCTGCGCCGCCACCGACCGGCCGGTGGTGGCCTCCGGCGGGATCACCGAGCTCGCCGACCTCGAGGCGCTGACCGGCCTGGTCGGCGACGGCGTGGAGGGGGCGATCATCGGGACGGCGCTCTACGAGGGCCGGTTCACGCTCGAGGACGCCCTGGAGCTGACCCGCCGATGACGCCTGGCCGTGCGCGTCATCCCGTGCCTGGACGTCGACGCCGGCCGGGTGGTCAAGGGGATCAACTTCAAGGAGCTGCGCGACGCCGGCGACCCGGTGGAGCTGGCCCGGACCTACGACGCGGAGGGCGCCGACGAGCTGACGTTCCTCGACATCTCCGCCTCCCACGAGGGCCGGGCCACGACGATGGAGATCGTCTCCCGGACCGCGGAGGAGGTGTTCATCCCGCTCACCGTCGGTGGCGGGGTGTCGTCGGGCGAGGACGTCGACCGGCTGCTGCGGGCCGGCGCCGACAAGGTGGCGGTCAACACCGCGGCGATCGCCCGGCCCGAGCTGGTCGCCGAGATCGCCGACCGGTTCGGCAACCAGGTCCTGGTGCTGTCCGTCGACGCGCGCCGGGCCGCCGACACCGCACTCCGGGTTCGAGGTCACCACCCACGGCGGGCGCCGCTCGGCCGGGCTCGACGCGATCGAGTGGGCGGTCCGGGCCGCCGAGCTCGGCGCCGGCGAGATCCTGCTCAACGCGATGGACGCCGACGGCACCCAGGACGGCTTCGACCTCGACCTGATCCGCGCGGTCCGCCGTGAGGTCAGCATCCCGGTGATCGCGTCCGGAGGGGCGGGTGCGACCGAGCACTTCCCGCCGGCCGTCGAGGCCGGTGCGGACGCCGTACTGGCTGCGACGGTGTTCCACTTCGGGACGCTGCGGATCGCGGATGTGAAGGCAACTCTGGCAAACGCGGGTCATCCGGTGCGCTAGCCGGGCACAATCCCCGCGTGCGCACACTCCTCGCTGTCCTTGCTCTCGCCCTCGCTCTCTCCGCCTGCGGCGACGACGACGACCGATCTCGTCGGGCGGCGCCAGCGACAAGCCGGAGGAGTCGTCCGCCTCCGCCTCGGAGACGACCGGCGACCGGAGACGTGCCCGTGGACGCGGAGGTCTGCGAGCTCGCGGACGAGGCCGACGTCGAGGCGGCCTTCGCGGAGGACCTGCCGCCCGGGTCGTACTCCAGCGGGAGCACCGACGAGGACGGCGTGCAGTGGATGAGCGACAACTGCAACTGGGACATCGAGGAGGGCACGGAGGTGTCGCTCGAGGTCTCGACCGCCGAGGACTTCGCCGACGGCACCCTCCAGTGCCCCGAGCTGGACTCGTTCGACGTCCCGTCGACCCCGGTCGAGGGGCTGGACGCCACGTCGGCGGCCTGGGTCAACGACAAGATCGACCCCAACGAAGGCACCCTCCGGATCTGCACCGACACCTACCTGCTCGGCATCGACGTCGAATCACCCGACGGCAGCCGCGACCCCGACACCATGCGCGATCAGGCGGTGGCGCTGGCCGAGGTCGTGCTCGCCAACCTCGGCTGAGTGCCGAGCGTGACCAGGCCGAGCTGCACCAGCGGTTCGACCGCAGGCCAGTAGTGCCGCTCGGCTGTCACCTTCTGCTCGGCGATCTCGAGGACGACGACGCCGATGACGTCCATGACCCGTCCCGTGGGCGGCAGCCGGTCGGCGTCGGTCCGCAGCACCAGCCGGTCGGTCGTGCCAAGACTCAGCGGCCCCGTGTTCGTGCCCGTCATCCGGATCTCGGCCATCACCACGCCGTCGCCGACCGGCCGCGGGTCCGCGTCGGAAGGTGAGGTCGGGGAAGCTCTCGCGCAACGCTTCCATGGCCACGGTCCACGTCGGTACGTCGACGGGCTGGTCCCACCCGTCCATGTGTACGCCGGCCCCGGGCGCGTAGCAGGACCCGTCGCCTCGACATCGCGCGCGTTGTGGGCGTCGATCAGCCGGTCCATCAGCTCGGCGCCGCTCATCGCCGGTCCTCCGGCCGCGTCCTGCGGGAGGGGCGGGTAGTACGGCGTGAAGTGCCAGGGAACGTACCTCCAGCCCGGCAGGAGCAGCAGGCGCTCGATCTTCTCTACGATCGTTGTCGATGTCCGCATCGGGACCACCTCCAGGCGACTTGGCTCCCGGCAACACTCCCGCCGGGACGCCCTCCCTCGCGTCGGGGAGAACCCCCAAGTCGGAGGTGGGGGTCATCGGGCGTCAGCACGAGCTGGACGTCATTCGGCGCCATCTGGACGACGCGCAGAGCGGGCAAGTCTGGGGCGCTCCTGCTGGTGGGTGAGGCCGGCATCGGCAAGACGACGCTGCTCGATGCGGCACGATCGCTGGCGAGCGACTTCAGGTGCCTGAGCACGCGCGGCTTCGAGTCCGAGTCTGCGTTCGCGTACGCCGGGCTGCTTCAGCTCCTGAACCCGGTCCGCGACCTCCTCGACGAGGTCCCGGAGGCGCAGGCCGACGCGCTCCGCGTGGCACTGGGCTGGTCCTCGGCCGAGGCGGGTGTCGACGGGTTCCTCGTCGCCGCGGCGACCCTGTCGTTGCTCGCCGCCGCCGCCGTACCAGGCCCGGTGCTCGTGCTCGTGGACGACTTCCACTGGCTCGACCACGAGTCGGCGTCCGCAATCACTTTCGCTGCACGCCGGCTTGGTTCCGACGCGGTCGCGTTCGTGCTCAACGCTCGCACCGACTCTGTCGCACCGGGCCTGGTGCAGGGACTGTCGGTCATCGAACTGACCGGCCTGTCCGCCGCCGACGCATCACGCCTGGTCGCCCCCGACGTCGCTGCCCCGGTGGCGGACCGGCTGGCCGCCGGCACCCGGGGCAACCCGCTCGCCCTGCTCGAGGTCTCACAGCGACTGACCCCGGCCCAGCGAGTGGGCGCGGCCCCGCTACCCGATCCACTGCCGGTGGGCGACCGGCTCCAGGTCGTCTTCGAGTCGCTGCTGACCGGGCTGTCACCCGACGCCTGGCGCGCCGTACTGCTGCTCGCCCTGGACCGGACCGGTACCGCCGCGACCGCGGCGTCGGCACTGGACGAGGCCACCGAGCGCGGCGTTCTTGTGGTCGACGACCAGGGCCACCGCTTCCGGCACCCGCTCCTGAGGACCGCCGTGCTCCTGCTTGCGACCCGCGCCCAGCAGCGGGAGGCGCACCATGCGCTGGCCGAGTCGCTCCCCGCCGACGCACCGTCCCGGGCCTGGCACCTGGCCGCCGCCAGCGTGGGACCCGACGACGACCTCGCCGACGAGTTGGCCCGGGTGGCCGAGGGCGACCGCGTGCGGCTGGGCCATGCGGCCGCATCCTCGGCCCTCGAACGGTCCGCGCAGCTCACGCGAGATCCGGCGAAGGCGGCCGAGCGGATGGCGGCCGCCGCGGAGGACGCCTTCCTCGCTGGCGACCTCGCCCGCACCCGCACCCTGGCCACCAACGTGCTCTCCAGGCTCCGCGTCCGACCCCGCCCGCGGCCACGTGCTTTTCACGCTCGGTGTGGTGGAGCAGTACGCCGGCTCGGTGCCCCGCTCCGCCGATCACCTCTCGGCCGCGTGCGCCGTGCTCGAGGGCGCGCCACTGGTTCGGGCGCTCACCGAGCTGGCCATGGCCCGGTTTCGGCTCAACGACTTCGGCGGCGTCGCCCAGTGCGCCAAGCGGATCGACGCCGTCGCGGACCTCACCGATCCCGAGCAACGGCTGCCGGCCCTGTTCACCGGCGGCGTGGCGCGTGTCCTCGCCGGCGACCACGAGGCCGCTCAACCGATGCTGACGGAGGCCACGACCCTGGCTCTCTCCGAGGAGCTCCGCCACGATCCCCGCGCCCTGCTGCTGATGGCCTTGGCAGCGGGCTTCGCCGGCAACGTCGGCGAGGTTCATGGCCCAAGGTGCGGCCCGGGTCGACGACGTACGACGACGCGGCGCCGTGGGCGTCCTGGTCCCGATCCTCGCCATTACAGCGGCGGGGCGGAGCTGGCTGGGCGACCACGCGGGCGCGTTCGCCGACGCAGGTGAGGCCGCTGAGCTCGCCGAGCATCTCGGCTACGCCGCGGACGCGTCCGTCGCTGTCGAGCTGCTGGCATGGCAGTCGGCTGCCCGCGGCCTCCACGACGACGCCCGCCAGAACCTCGCCCGGGCCCGCGTGCTCATCGATCGGGCGGGGACGACCAGCGTCGCCGCGCACCACGCGGTCACCGCCGCCTTCTGCGCCCTGTGTCGCAGCGATCTCATCGAGGTCGTCGACATCCTCGAGGCCCGGATCGCCGCCGACGGCGGGCGGGGCGCAGATGGGCGAGCCCCTCGGCGTGGCGCCGTTCCTGGTCGAGGCCTACGTCGGCCTCGGGCGCACCGCTGACGCGGTCGCGCTTGACCCGAGCAGTACGCCGACGCCACCCCTTCGTCCGCCCCCTCATGGGCGAAGGCGCTCGTCCTCCGTTGCCGGGGGCTCACCGCCCCCGGCACCGCGACAGCCCAAGACGCGTTCGAGATGGCGCTCGAGGCGCACCAGGGCGTGTCCGACCCGTTCGAGAGCGCCCGCACCCGCCTCCTCCTCGGCGCCCGGCTCCGCCGCGACGGACAGCGGGTCGCTGCCCGCGAGCAGCTGCGCGTCGCCCACGACGCCTTCGCCCGAATGGAGCTCACCCACTGGGCGTCACAGGCCGCCGCCGAGCTCGCCGCCACCGGCGCCACCGCTCGACCCCGCGGGCCGGGTACCGACCAGCCGCTCACCTCACAGGAGACCCGCGTCGCCCTCCTGGTCGCCGAGGGCAGATCCAACCGTGAGGTCGCCGCCGCCCTGTTCCTCAGCCCGAAGACGATCGAGCGTCACCTGGGCAACGTCTTCCGCAAGCGCGGGCTTCAAGTCCCGCACCGAGCTTGCGAGCGCCTACGCCCGCATGCCCCGTGCCGACCAGCCGGATCACAGCTAGAAGCCGAAGTCGGCCCCCCGCACCTTCGCCACCGCCTCGGGCGGACCCTCGAACTCGAGGTCGCGCACCTGCTCGCGGCCGAACAGGAACAGCACCACCTCGCCGGGCGGGCCGGAGACCACGACCGGGTCGTCGCCCGACGAGAGAGTCGCCTCGGCGCCGGTGTCGCTGCGGCGGATCCGGAACGGCGCTTCGACGCGCCGGGCCATCAACCGGCCCGACCCGCGGCCGAGCTTCCAGATCAGGTCGACGTCGTCGGGGTCGAGGTCGCGCGGCTTCCATCCAGCCGTCGCCCGGCGGATGTCCTCGTGGTGGACGAAGTACTCGAGGGTGTTGAACGCGACCTCCAACGGCTTCAGCCGGTACGCCGTCAGGCCGGGGTCGCGCAGCTTCTCGACCAGCACCCCGAACTCCTGGCGTGACATGCGCTCCATGGACCTGTCGGTCAGCCCGGCCAGCGGCGGGATGATGATGCCGGCGGCGCTCCACGGGCGGTTCTCCCGCACCAGCAGGTGCACGACCAGGTCCTTCACGGTCCAGTCGCCGCACAGTGTCGGCGCGTCCTCACCGACGGTCAGCGCCAGGTCGCAGAGCTCGTGGCGCTCGCGACGGGCCAGGGGAGGGGTCACCCCGCAACGGTACTCAGGGCAGCGGGAGGGTGTAGATCGTCTGCGCGTCGGGATGGGTCACGACCAGCTCGTCGCCGACGACCGCCGCCCCGACGTTCTCCTGGGTCTTGTCGGCTTCCCCGAGCCCGATCTCGTCCCGGACCTCTCCGGTCGCCGCGTCGATGGCGTAGACCGTCGGGCCGGACTGCCCGACGACGTACACCGTCTCCTCGTCGGCCACGACCGCGTCGGCGTCCGGCACGTCCTCGATGGTCGTGACGACCTCACGGGACTCGACGTCCAGCGCGACCACGCTCGAGCTGACCGTGCACGCCACCCACACCTTCCCGGCCACCTCGGCCACACCCTGTGGCCCGGTGCAGCCCGGCAGCCCGACCGTGAAGGCCTGGCCGTCGACGACCAGGGAGATCGAGCCCGGCACGTAGTTGGTCACCCAGATCCCGGTCGGGCCGGCGGCCGCCAGGCGAGGTCCCTCGCCGACGTCGACCGAGAGCACCTCGGAGCCGTCGGGATCGAGCTGCACGACCCGGGCGTTCGCCTGGTCGACCACCCACAGGCTCTCGCCGTCCCAGGCGAGCCCCTCGGGCTCGCTGCCGGCCGGCTCCAGGGTCGCCGTCTGGGCGACCTCGCCGGTGGCCGGGTCGATGCGCACCACCGTCCCGTCGCCGATCACGCTGACCCAGACCCCGTCCGGCGTCTCGACGATCCGAAGGGGCGCCTCACCCACGGCGATCCGGGTGTCGTCTGCGGTGCGCACCTCGCCCTTGTCCGGGAGCACCGTCCATGCCTCGCCGCCCACGTCGGCGACGCCGACCGGCCCGCCGTCGATCTCGAGGGCGGCCTGGTCCGAGGAGTGGCGACTCGCTCGAGTGCCTCGCCGTTCGAACCGTCGGAGTCGTCGTCGCCCCCGCAACCCGCGACCGCGAACAGCGTGACCACCACTGCGAAGTGCGGCTCTCATGGGCGGACCCTATTCGGGTGGCACCTGTCGGTGGGCGGGAATAGCCTGCCGGAGCCGCAGGGTTGGCGAAGCAGGACATGCTTTAGGGAGACATGAGCGACGAGGACACTGACGGACGGGGTTCGACCCGGGCCGGTTTCGGCGTACTCCTCGTCGCCATCAAGCGCGAGCCGCTGATCTTCACCCTCTCGACGCTGGGGTCGCTCCTGTTCGGCGCGCTGACGGTCGCCGACGCGTGGGTGCTGGGGTGGTCGACCGACAACGTCGTGCTGCCGGCCTTCCGCGACGACGAGATCGACGCCGAGCCTGCTCGTCGCTGTGTTGGCGCTCTTCATGGGCGTCGCGATCCTGCGCGCCGTCGGCATCGTCGCCCGGCGGCTCGGGGCCGGCGTCATGCAGTACCGCATGCAGGCCAGCACCCGCAGGGCCGTCACCCGGCAGTACCTCGCCCTCCCGATGGAGTGGCACCAGCGGCACCCGACCGGCGAGCTGCTCTCCAACGCGAACGCCGACGTGGAGGCCGCGTGGGGGCCGATCGCGCCGCTTCCGATGGCCGTCGGCACCGTCGCGATGATGCTGATCGCGGTCCTGCAGATGCTGTTTGCCGACCTGGTGCTGGCGATGGTCGGGCTGCTCGTGTTCCCGGCGCGTGATCGTCACCAACATCGTCTACCAGCACCTGGCCCAGGGATGGGCCACCCAGGCGCAGCAGCTGCGCGGCGAGGTCAGCGAGATCGCGCACGAGTCGTTCGACGGCGCCATGGTCGTCAAGACGCTGGGTCGCGAGACCGAGGAGATGGAGCGGTTCGCCGCGAAGGCCCACCATCTGCGCGACGTCAACATCAGGGTCGGCCGGATCCGGGCGGCGTTCGACCCGACCCTCGCCGCCCTGCCCGCACTCGGCGTCCTGGTGGTGCTCGGGGTGGGCGTCTCCCGGGTGATGAGCGGCGCCACCGAGCCCGGCGACGTGGTCACCGTGGCCTACCTGCTCACCATCGTCTCGTTCCCGATCCGGTCCATCGGCTGGCTGCTCGGCGAGTTCCCGCGCAGCGTCGTCGGCTTCCGCCGGGTGCGGTCGGTGCTCCAGGCCACCGGCGAGATGCAGTACGGCGCAGAGAGCGCCCCGCATGCCGACCGCGGCGTCGAGCTCGACGTCCAGGGCGTCACCTACCGCTACATCGAGGACCAGCCCCTCCTCGAGGGCGCTGACCTTCACGGTCGAGCCCGATCGGACGGTGGCGCTGGTCGGCGCGACCGCATCCGGCAAGAGCACGCTCACCACCCTGCTGACCCGCCTGGTCGACCCGCAGGAGGGCCGGATCACCGTCGACGGCGTCGACCTGCGCGACCTGGACCGCGGCCAGCTCGCCGAGGCTGTCTCGATCGTGCCGCAGACCGCCTTCCTGTTCGACGACACCGTGCGCGACAACATCACCCTGGGCGCCGACGTCCCCGACGCCGACGTGTGGGCCGCGCTCCGGGCTGCCCAGGGCGACGGCTTCGTGGCCGCTCTGCCCGAGGGCCTGGACACCCAGCTGGGCGAGCGCGGCACCTCGCTGTCCGGTGGCCAGCGGCAACGGATCTCCCTTGCCCGCGCCCTGGTCCGCCGGCCGCGGCTGCTGATCCTCGACGACGCCACGTCCGCCGTTGACCCGGAGGTCGAGGCCAGGATCCTGGCGGCGCTCCGCGAGTCCCGCACCGGCTGCACCCTGGTAGTGGTCGCCTACCGCAAGGCGACCATCGGGCTGGCCGACGAGGTGCTCCACCTGCAGGGCGGCCGGATCGTCGACCGGGGCACCCACGCAGAGCTGCTCGCCCGGAGCCCGGCCTATGCCGACCTGGTCAACGCCTACGAGCAGGAGCACGCCGAGGAGGAGGTGACGACCACGTGAGCACCCTCGACACCGGAGAGGACCTCCGCCCGATGGAGACGATCCGTCGCGGAGTGCACTACTCACCCGAGCTCAAGGACGGCATCGCCGGCACTCTGGCGCTGGCCGTCATCGCCTCGCTCGGCCAGGTCGTCGTCCCCATCGCGGTGCAGCAGACCCTCGACCGCGGCATCCGGGCGCAGGGCGGCGACCCCGACGTCTCGTTCACCGTGTGGGTCGGGCTGCTCGCCGCGGTGGCGATCGTGGTCGCCGGCTGGGCGTCGTACGCCATGACCCGCAGGCTGTTCTCCACCTCCGAGCGCGGCCTCGCCACGCTGCGGATCAAGGCGTTCCGGCACGTCCACGACCTGCCGCTGCTCACCCAGAACACCGAGCGCCGCGGAGCCCTGGTCTCCCGGGTCACCAGCGATGTCGACCAGGTCAGCCAGTTCCTGGTCTTCGGCGGCCTGCTCTTCGTGGTCAGCATCGGGCAGGTCCTGGTGGCCACGGTCGTGATGCTGATCTACAGCTGGCAGCTCGCGATCGTCGTGTGGGTCTGCTTCGCGCCGCTGTTCCTGTCCCTCCGCTACTTCCAGCGCAAGCTCTCCGCCGCCTATGGCATGGTGCGCCGGCAGGTCGGGATCATGCTCTCGGCGATCTCCGAGCCGGTCGTGGGCGCCGCCGTCGTCCGCTCGTACGCCGTCGAGGCCCGCACCCAGAAGCGGATCGACACCGCGATCAGGGCGCACCAGACCGCCAGCACCCGGGCCCAGGGCTTCACCGCTTTCTCGTTCTCCCTCGGCGGGGTCTCGGCCGGCCTGGCCAACGCCGGCGTCCTGATCGTTGGCATCTGGCTCGGATTCGCCGACCAGATCACCGCCGGCGAGGTGCTCGCCTTCGCGTTCCTGGTCACCCTGTTCGTCGGGCCGGTGCAGATGGGCACCCAGATCCTCACCGACGCCCAGAACGCCATCGCCGGTTGGCGCCGGGTGATCGGCATCCTCGAGACGCCGGCCGACCTGGTCGACCCCGGTCCGGACGGGGAGACCCTGCCCCGCGGCCCGATCGACGTGCGCTTCGACGACGTCGCAGTTCGCCTACCCGGACGGGCCTCCGGTCCTCCGTGACGTCGACCTCGAGATCGCGGCCGGCCGCCGGGTGGCGATCGTCGGCGAGACCGGGTCCGGCAAGTCGACGTTCGCCAAGCTGCTCACCCGGCTGATGGACCCGGCGCGCGGTGCGGTGCTCCTCGACGGCATCGACGTACGCCGGATCGGGCAGGCGTCCCTGCGCCGGAGCGTGGTGCTGGTGCCGCAGGAGGGCTTCCTCTTCGACGACTCGATCGCCGCCAACGTCCGCTACGGCCGGCTGCACGCCACCGAGGCCGAGATCCTGGCGAGCGCCGACGAGCTCGGCCTGCGCGACTGGATCGCCGGGCTTCCTCGCGGCCTGGACACCCAGGTGGGCCAGCGGGGCGAGTCGCTGTCCGCCGGCGAGCGGCAGCTGGTTGCCCTGCTCCGCGCCCACCTCGCCGACCCCGACCTGCTGGTCCTCGACGAGGCCACCAGTGCCGTCGACCCCGCCTTGGAGATGCGGATCGGCCGGGCGCTCGAGCGGCTGATGAGCGGCCGTACGTCGGTCACCATCGCGCACCGGCTCTCCACCGCCGAGAACGCCGACGAGGTGATCGTGGTCGACCGCGGCCGGATCGTGCAGCGCGGACCGCACGCCGAGCTGGTCACCCAGGCGGGCAGCGTCTACGCCGGACTGCACGCGTCCTGGACGGCCCAACACGGCGCGCACTGACGCGGCGGGATAATGGAGCGCATGTCCCTCGACCCCGCCGTCGCAGAGCGCCTCAAGCGCACCGCCGAAGGCCTGGTGCCCGCCGTGGTCCAACAGTTCGACACCGGCGAAGTGCTGATGCTCGGCTGGATGGACGACGAGGCGCTGCACCGCACGCTGACCACCGGCCGGGCGACGTACTGGAGCCGCTCGCGCCGGGAGTACTGGGTCAAGGGCGAGACCTCCGGCCACATCCAGCGGGTCAAGGAGGTGCGCCTCGACTGCGACGCCGACACCCTGCTGGTGAAGGTCGACCAAGAGGGCCCCGCCTGCCACACCGGCACCCGCACCTGCTTCGACGACGGGCTCATCAGTGGCTGAACGCCGCCGCACCTTCGGCCCCGCCGTCCTGGTCGGCCTCGCGTCCGCGGCTCTGGTCGCGGTGGCCGGCAACCAGGCCTGGGCGAAGGCCGCCGAGGGTCAGGGCATCGGCGAAGAGGTCGCGTCGGTGTCCGTCGCGGTCGGTGAGGCCAAGGCCCCGCTGGCCACGGCACTGGCCCTGGTCGTGCTCGCCGCCTGGGGGGTCCTGCTCGTCACCCGCGGGCGGTTCCGCCGGGTGGTCAGCTGGATCGTCGCGGTCGCGACCGTCGGGCTGCTTGCCGCGGTGGTCGGCGCGCTGTTCGCCGCCCCCGACGCGGTCGCCTCGGCCTATGAGCCTTACGGCATCACCGACGTCGACGTGCAGCGCACCGCCTGGAGCTGGCTGGCCCTCGCCGGGTCGATGCTGGCGCTGGGGGCAGCCGCGCTTGCCGTGCGCGATGTCGGCCGCTGGCCGCAGATGGGCAAGCGGTACGACGCGCCCGGCACCGCCGAGGAGACCGCGGAGCGGGGAGCGGACCAACCTGGATCTGTGGAAGGCCATGGACGAGGGTCGCGACCCCACGAGTACTGGCTCCCCATCCCGGCCTGCTGCGCGCACGCACCTGGCGCGCCGTCGCTCGAAAGGCGCCCAGCCTGCCTTCGCTCCGGCGCCTTGCCATCGCACGCCCATCGCGACGCTCGCGACGACCCGGGATGGAGTACGCCCGCCCCTACACTTTCCTCGCACGCACGTCGTACCAACGAGGAGCCCGCATGTCCCACCACGGCAACACCCCGGCCGCCTGGACCGCCGTCGTCGTCGCCCTCGTGGGCTTCGTGGTCGGTGGGGTCGGGCTGATGCTCGACCCGGTCGAGATGGCGATCTTCTGGGTGGGTGTCGCCATCGTCGTGGTCGCGGGCGTGCTGTTCATGATCATGGCCAAGATGGGGCTCCACGAGTCCCCGCACTGACGTCGACCCGATGGCGCAGATCGCGACCTTCGCGCCCGCCGCTCAGCGGTGGCAGCGGATGCTTGCGCCCGCCATCACGATCGGCGGACTCGGGGCCGCCACTCTCGCTCTCCACTTCCGTGACCCGCACGCCTCGGGTTCGTGGGGCATGTGCCCGAGCGCGATGCTCGGCATCTCCTGCCCCGGTTGCGGCGGGCTGCGCGCCGTCAACGACCTGACCAACTTCCAGCTCGTCGACGCGGCGTCGAGCAACCTGCTCTTCGTGCTCGCCCTGCCGGTGATCCTCTTCGCGCTGGTCCGCTGGGTCGCCGACCAGTGGCGCGGCACCACCCGCGTCGCCAACGTCAACTGGCTCGCCACCACCGGGGTGGTCGCGCTGCTGGTGGTGTTCACGGTGCTCCGCAACCTGCCTCAGTTCCACTGGCTAGCGCCCTGAGTCCGAAGTCGTTGCGCGCTTCGCGCGCCCATGGCACGCACCTCGCTGCGTTGGCGTCGCTCGACGTGCGCCCAGCATGCCAGCGCTCCGCCGCCTTGCGATGCACACACCCTGAACACGCCAACCACATAACGACTTCGAACTCAGGGCTTGCGCCCTGAACCTCGTCGCGGTCCGCCATGGTCCGCGTGACAGACTCGACCCGCACATCCACCCCGTTCCGCTGGAGACGTCATGCCCGTGCTCGACGACATCGTCGCCGGCGTGCGCCTCGACCTGGCCCGTCGCCAGGCGGCCACGCCGCTGGCGGATCTGCGCGCCCGGCTCGCCGACGTCGCAGCCGGTGCGCGACCCGATGCCGGCGTTCCGGGCCGAGGGTTCCAGCGTGATCGCGGAGGTCAAGCGTCGGAGCCCGAGCAAGGGCGACCTGGCCGAGATCCCGGACCCTGCCGCGCTCGCCACGGAGTACGCCGCCGGCGGGGCCGCCGCGGTCAGCGTGCTCACCGAGGAGCGACGGTTCGGCGGCAGCCTCGACGACCTGCGCGCCGTCCGCGCGGCCGTGGACGTCCCGGTGCTGCGCAAGGACTTCATCGTCACGCCCTACCAGCTGGTCGAGGCCCGGGCCGCCGGTGCCGACCTGGCCCTGCTGATCGTTGCCGCGCTCGACTCCGAGGAGCTGACCCGCCTGCACGACGAGGCGCGCGAGCTCGGGCTCACCGTGCTGGTCGAGGTCCACGACGAGGCGGAGACCGAGCGCGCGGTCGAGCTCGGGGCGGAGCTCATCGGGGTCAACGCCCGCAACCTCCAGACCCTCGACGTCGACGTCGACACCTTCGGCCGGCTTGCGCCGCTGGTGCCGGCCGATCGCGTGCTGGTGGCGGAGTCCGGCATCACCGGGCCCACCGACGTCAAGCGCTTCGTCGCCGAGGGCGCGAGCGTGGTGCTGGTCGGCGAGGCCCTGGTCCGCGACGGCGCACCGCGCGAGGCGGTCGCCGCGATGACGGGAGTCGTCGCATGACCGACCTGGGACGCCGACGAGCGCGGCTGGTTCGGAGACTTCGGCGGCCGGTTCATGCCGGAGGCGCTGGTCGCCGCGCTCGACGAGCTCGACGCCGCCTGGCGCGAGGCGATGGCCGACCCCACCTTCCGCGAGGAGTTCGACACCATCCTGCGGGAGTACGCCGGCGTGCCGAGCGACCTCTACGAGGCCCAGCGGCTCTCGGAGAAGCTGGGCGTGCGGGTGCTGCTCAAGCGCGAGGACCTCAACCACACCGGCGCCCACAAGGTCCGCAACGTGCTCGGCCAGGCGCTGCTCACCCGCCGGATGGGCAAGCACCGGGTGATCGCCGAGACCGGAGCCGGCCAGCACGGCGTGGCCAGCGCCACCGCCGCGGCGTACTTCGGCCTCGACTGCACCGTCTACATGGGTGCGGTCGACGTGAAGCGGCAGGCCCTCAACGTGGCCCGGATGCAGCTGCTCGGGTCGAAGGTCGTCTCCGTCGACTCCGGCAGCGCGACCCTGAAGGACGCGATCAACGAGGCGCTGCGCGACTGGGTCGCGACCGTCGACCACACGGCGTACCTCTTCGGCACGGCAGCCGGTCCGCACCCGTTCCCCAGCATGGTCCGCGACTTCGCCCGCGGCATCGGCGACGAGGCGCGCGCCCAGTGCCTCGAGCGGTACGGCGTGCTGCCCGACGCGATCGCCGCGTGCGTCGGTGGCGGCTCCAACGCGATCGGCCTGTTCCAGGCGTTCCTCGACGACGAGGGCGTCGCGATCCACGGCTACGAGCCCGGCGGCGACGGCGTCGAGACCGGCCGGCACGCCGCGACGATCTACGCCGGCGACAGCGGGGTGCTGCACGGCGCCCGCACCTACGTGCTGCAGGACGAGGACGGCCAGACGATCGAGTCGCACTCGATCTCCGCCGGCCTGGACTACCCGGGCGTCGGCCCGCAGCACGCCCACCTGGCGAAGACCGGCCGGGCCAGCTACGAGCCGGTCACCGACGCCGAGGCGATGGACGCGATGGCGCTGCTGAGCCGGACCGAGGGGATCATCCCCGCGATCGAGTCCGCGCACGCGATCGCCGGCGCGCTGCGGGTGGCCGAGAAGCTCGCCGCCGAGAAGGGTCCCGAGGCGATCCTCCTGATCAACCTCTCCGGTCGCGGCGACAAGGACATGGAGACCGCGCTGGAGTGGTTCAAGCTCGGCGAGGAGAAGGCCGAGTGAGCTCCTCGACCGCGTTCGAGAAGGCGCGTGCCGACGGCCGCTCGGCGCTGATCGGCTACCTGCCCGCGGGCTTCCCCGACGTCGACGGCGGCATCGAGGCGCTGCGCGCGATGGTCGACGCCGGCTGCGACGTGATCGAGATCGGGCTGCCCTACAGCGACCCGGTGATGGACGGCCCCACCATCCAGGACGCCGCCCAGCGGGCGCTGGACGGCGGCGTGCGCACCGTCCGACGTGCTGCGCACCGTCGAGGCGGTGGCCGACACCGGCGTCCCGACCCTCGTGATGACCTACTGGAACCCGATCGAGCGCTACGGCGCCGACCGGTTCGCCACCGACCTCGCGAACGCCGGGGGAGCGGGCATGATCACGCCCGACCTGACCCCCGACTTCGCCCCGGAGTGGATCAAGGCCGCCGACGAGCACGACCTCGACAAGGTCTTCCTGGTCGCGCCGTCCTCGACCGACGAGCGGATCGCGATGACCACCGCCGCCTGCCGCGGCTTCGTCTACGCCACGGCGGTGATGGGCGTGACCGGCGCCCGCACCTCCACGAGCGACCTGGCCGCCCCGTTGGTCGCCCGGACGCGTGCGACCACCGACCTGCCGGTCGGCGTCGGCCTCGGCGTGAGCAACGGCGCGCAGGCGGCCGAGGTGGCGGCGTACGCCGACGGCGTGATCGTCGGCTCGGCGTTCGTCCGGGTGCTGCTCGACCACGCCGACGACCGGACCGCCGGGCTGCGGGCGCTGGCGGCGCTCACCGAGGACCTGGCGGGCGGCGTGCGTGCGTAGGTTCGCAGTCGCACTGGTGGCCGTGCTGTTGCTGGCCGGCTGTGGCGGGGGAGACCCCGACGCGCAGTTCAACGGGCGGAAGCTGGACAAGCCGTACGACGTACCCGACATCGCCCTCACGGCTACCGACGGCGGCGTCCTACTCGCTGGCCAGTGACCGCGAGGAGCCGCTCACCCTGGTCTTCTTCGGCTACACGCACTGCCCGGACCTGTGCCCGATGGTCCTCGGCTCGCTGTCCTCGGGGCTGACCAAGCTCGACGACGCCGACCGGGAGCGCGTCGAGGTCGTCGTGGTGACCACCGACCCCCAGCGCGACACCGAGCAGGTGCTGCGCGACTACCTCGACGGGTTCGACCCGACCTGGGAGGGGCTCACCGGCAAGCTCGACGCGATCACCGCGCTGGGCGACCCGCTCGGGATCTACGTCAACGACGGCAAGAAGCTGCCCTCCGGCGGCTACGACCTCGGCGGTCACAGCACCTCCGTGGTCGGAATCGACGAGTCCGACCATGCCTCGGTCTACTGGGACCAGGACACCTCGCCCGCGGAGTTCGCCTCCGACATCCACACGCTGTTGAACGAGGATGAATGACGTGACCCCACTGCTCAGCACCCTGACCATCCCGAGCCCCGACGACGGGGTGTGGAACCTCGGCCCGGTCCCGATCCGCGGCTACGCCGTCTGCATCATCCTCGGCATCATCGTGGCGATCTGGATCGGGGAGCGCCGCTGGGTCGCCCGCGGAGGCCGGGCGGGCGACGTCCAGGACCTCTCCGTCTGGGCCGTCCCGTTCGGTCTGGTGGGCGGCCGGCTCTACCACGTGGCCACCGACTGGGAGAAGTACTTCGGCGACGGCAACAACCCGGTCACCGCCCTCTACGTCTGGCGCGGTGGTCTCGGGGTGTGGGGCGCGGTTGCGTTCGGTGCCCTCGGCGTGATCATCGGCGCCCGCCTCAAGGGCATCAAGATCCTGCCGATCCTCGACGCGATGGCCCCCGGCGTACTGGTGGCGCAGGCGTTCGGGCGCTGGGGCAACTGGTTCAACCAGGAGCTCTACGGCCGGCCCACCGACAAGCCGTGGGGCCTGGAGATCGAGCCCGAGCACTGGCCTGCCGACAAGGTCTACCCCGCCGACACGGTGTTCCATCCCACGTTCCTCTACGAGTGCATCTGGAACCTCGGCGCCTTCGGCCTGGTGATCTGGGCCGACCACCGGTTCAAGCTCGGCTACGGCCGGGTGGTGGCGCTCTACGTGATGGCCTACACCGCCGGGCGCGGGTGGATCGAGTACATCCGGGTCGACGAGGTGCAGCTCGACGACGTCTACGGCCTGCGGTTCAACGTGTGGGTGTCGATCGTGCTGTTCCTCGCGGCCGCGGCGTACTTCGTCTGGAGCGCGCGCAAG
Source organism: uncultured Actinomycetota bacterium (assembly GCA_963813615.1). Classification (GTDB taxonomy): domain Bacteria; phylum Actinomycetota; class Actinomycetes; order Propionibacteriales; family Nocardioidaceae; genus Nocardioides. The sequence goes on along the minus strand of CAWFAE010000013.1, from coordinate 192,483 downwards.
CACCCTGGCCGCGAGGAGGAGATCTACCAGCCGGGTCGCGGGCCCGACCAGCCAGTCGACGATGAGGCCGATGAGGCGGAAGAGTCGGACGAGGCGGTCGACGAGCCTGCCGAGTCGTCCGACGAGACCGCCGAGGACCCCGTCAAGATCCCGCCGAGGACCCTGCCCCGGATCGCTGAAACGGGGCGTCCACGACCGCGCCTGACCCCGTGACGGCCGGTGACTCGGTGGTAATCTGACCGTTCCGCCGCGTGGGCCAGCGTTGTCCCTTGCGCCCAAAGTTGCAGTGCTCGGCTGCACGAACGACGACGGGAGAACACCCAGTGCCCTACTCGCACGCGTTCCCGCCGCCCCAGGGGCTGTACGACCCGATCCACGAACACGACGCCTGTGGTGTCGCGTTCGTGGCCACGCTGACCGGAGAGGCCAGCCACGACATCGTGGTCAAGGCGCTCACCGCGCTCCGCAACCTCGACCACCGCGGCGCCGCCGGCGCCGAGCCGAACTCCGGAGACGGCGCCGGGATCCTGATGCAGATCCCCGACGCCTTCCTCCGCGAGGTCGCCGCCGACGCCGGCTTCGAGCTGCCCGGAGCCCACGCGTACGCCGTCGGCACGGCGTTCCTGCCCGGCGACGACGAGCAGGTCGCCAAGACCCGCAAGCAGATCGAGGAGATCGCGGCCGAGGAGGGCCTGGCGGTCCTCGGCTGGCGCGACGTGCCGGTCAACCCGAGCATCCTCGGTGCCACCGCCCTCGGAGTGATGCCGCAGTTCAGCCAGGTGTTCCTGGCCGGCGCGGCGCAGCGGCTGACCGGCATGGCCCTGGAACGCCTGGCCTTCTGCCTGCGCAAGCGCGCCGAGCGGGAGACCGACGTCTACTTCCCGTCGCTGTCGTCGCGCACCCTCGCCTACAAAGGGATGCTGACGACCGAGCAGCTGCACGAGTTCTACCCCGACCTGGTCGACGAGCGGATCGCGACCGCGCTGGCCGTGGTGCACTCGCGGTTCTCGACCAACACCTTCCCGAGCTGGCCGCTGTCCCACCCGTTCCGGTTCATCGCCCACAACGGCGAGATCAACACCGTGATGGGCAACCGCAACTGGATGCGGGCCCGCGAGGCGCTGCTCGACTCCGACCTGATCAAGGGCGACCTGTCCCGGCTCTACCCGATCTGCACGCCAGGTGCCTCCGACTCCGCGTCCTTCGACGAGGTGCTCGAGCTGCTCCACATGGGCGGCCGCACCCTGCCGCACGCGGTGCTGATGATGATCCCGGAGGCGTGGGAGAACCACGCCGAGATGGAGCAACGCCGCCGCGACTTCTACGCGTTCCACGCCTCGCTGATGGAGCCGTGGGACGGCCCGGCGTGCGTGGTCTTCACCGACGGCGCCCAGATCGGCGCGGTCCTCGACCGCAACGGGCTGCGGCCGTCGCGCTACTGGGTGACCGACGACGGGCTCGTCGTACTGGCCTCGGAGGTCGGCGTGCTCGACCTCGACCCGGCCACCGTGGTCCGCAAGGGCCGGCTGCAGCCGGGCCGGATGTTCCTCGTCGACACCGACGAGCACCGGATCATCGAGGACGAAGAGATCAAGGCCGAGCTCGCCTCGGAGCACCCCTACGGCGAGTGGCTGCACGCCGGGCTGATCCACCTCAACGACATCCCCGAGCGCGAGCACATCGTGCACACGCACGCCTCGGTGACCCGCCGCCAGCAGGTGTTCGGCTACACCGAGGAGGAGCTCCGGATCCTGCTCACCCCGATGGCCAACACCGGCGGCGAGCCGCTCGGCTCGATGGGCACCGACTCGCCGATCGCGGCGCTCAGCGACAAGCCGCGGCTGCTGTTCGACTACTTCAGCCAGCTGTTCGCCCAGGTCACCAACCCACCGCTGGACGCCATCCGCGAGGAGCTGGTGACGTCCCTGAACGGCACCATCGGCCCGGAGTCCAACCTGCTCGAGCCGCAGCCGGCGTCCTGCCGGCAGGTCGTGCTGCCGTTCCCGGTGATCTCCAACGACGACCTCGCCAAGATCCGGCACATCAACCGCGACGGAGACATGCCCGGCTTCATCACCCACGTGTCGCGCGGGCTCTACCCCGTCGAGGGCGGCGGCGAGGCGATGGCCCGGCGGATCGACGAGATCTGCCAGGAGGTCAGCGAGGCGATCGCCGGGGGAGCGCGCATCATCGTGCTCTCCGACCGGCACTCCACCGCCGAGCTGGCCCCGATCCCGTCGCTGCTGCTCACCGGCGCGGTGCACCACCACCTGGTCCGCGAGAAGACCCGCACCCAGGTCGGTCTGCTCGTGGAGGCCGGTGACGTCCGCGAGGTCCACCACGTGGCCCTGCTGGTCGGGTACGGCGCGGCCGCGGTCAACCCCTACCTCGCCATGGAGTCCGTCGAGGACCTGGCGCGGGAGGCCTACTACGTCAAGATCGAGCAGGAGCAGGCGGTCGCCAACCTGATCAAGGCGCTCGGCAAGGGCGTGCTCAAGGTGATGTCGAAGATGGGCGTCTCCACGGTGGCGTCGTACACCGGCGCGCAGATCTTCGAAGCGGTCGGCCTGTCCCAGGCGGTCGTCGACCGCTACTTCACCGGCACCACCTCCAAGCTCGGCGGCATCGGGATCGACACGATCGCCGAGGAGGTCGCCCGCCGGCACGCCAAGGCCTACCCCCGCGGCGGCATCCTCCCGGCGCACCGCGAGCTCGAGATCGGCGGCGAGTACCAATGGCGCCGCGAGGGCGAGCCGCACCTCTTCGACCCCGACACGGTGTTCCGGCTCCAGCACGCGACCCGCACCGGTCGCTACGACATCTTCAAGCAGTACACCCAGGCGGTCGACGAGCAGTCGGCCAAGCTGATGACGCTGCGTGGGCTGTTCCGGTTCCGGGACGCCGACGCGACCGGACGCCAGTCGATCCCGATCGACGAGGTCGAGCCGGTCTCCGAGATCGTCAAGCGGTTCTCCACCGGCGCGATGTCCTACGGGTCGATCAGCAAGGAGGCCCACGAGACGCTGGCGATCGCCATGAACCGGCTGGGTGGCAAGTCCAACACCGGCGAGGGCGGCGAGGACCCCGACCGTCTCTACGACCCCGAGCGGCGCAGCTCGATCAAGCAGGTCGCCTCGGGGCGCTTCGGCGTGACCGCGGAGTACCTCACCAACTCCGACGACATCCAGATCAAGATGGCGCAGGGGGCCAAGCCCGGCGAGGGCGGCCAGCTGCCGGGCAACAAGGTCTACCCGTGGGTGGCCAAGACCCGCTACTCGACGCCCGGCGTGGGCCTGATCAGCCCGCCGCCCCACCACGACATCTACTCGATCGAGGACCTGGCCCAGCTGATCCACGACCTCAAGAACGCCAACCCGCGGGCGCGGGTGCACGTGAAGCTGGTCGCCGAGGTCGGCGTCGGCACGGTCGCGGCCGGCGTGTCCAAGGCGCACGCGGACGTCGTACTCATCTCCGGGCACGACGGCGGCACCGGCGCCTCGCCGCTGACCTCTCTCAAGCACGCGGGAGGCCCGTGGGAGCTCGGCCTGGCCGAGACCCAGCAGACGCTGCTGATCAACGGGCTGCGCGACCGGATCGTGGTGCAGACCGACGGCCAGCTCAAGACCGGGCGCGACGTCGTGATCGCGGCCCTGCTCGGCGCCGAGGAGTTCGGGTTCGCTACTGCTCCGCTCGTCGTGTCCGGCTGCATCCTGATGCGGGTCTGCCACCTCGACACCTGTCCGGTGGGCGTCGCGACCCAGAACCCTGTGCTGCGCGAGCGCTACGCCGGCAAGGCGGAGTACGTCGTGAACTTCTTCGAGTACATCGCCCAGGAGGTCCGCGAGCTGCTCGCCGAGCTGGGATACCGCAGCCTGGACGAGGCGATCGGACAGGTCGGCGCGCTCGACATCGCGGAGGCCGTCGACCACTGGAAGGCATCCGGTCTCGACCTGACGCCGATCCTGCACGCTCCCGACACGAGCCAGTTCCCGGAGCAGGACCTGCACTGCACCAAGGCGCAGGACCACGGCCTCGAGAAGTCGCTCGACGTCACCGAGCTGGTGCCGCTGGCCCGGCCGGCCATCGAGAGCGGCGAGCCGGTGCGGGCCCAGGTCGCGATCCGCAACGTCAACCGCACCGTCGGCACCATCCTCGGCCACGAGGTGACGAAGAAGCACGGCGGCGACGGCCTGCCCGAGGGCACCATCGACCTCACGTTCATCGGTTCGGCGGGCCAGTCGTTCGGCGCGTTCGTGCCCCGCGGGATGACCCTGCGGCTCGAGGGCGACGCCAACGACTACCTCGGCAAGGGGCTGTCGGGCGGGCGGCTGATCGTCCGGCCCGACCGCGCCGCGACGTTCGAGGCGAACGAGCAGATCATCGCCGGCAACGTGATCGCGTACGGCGCCACCGGCGGCCAGATCTTCATCCGGGGTGGTGTGGGCGAGCGGTTCTGCGTCCGCAACTCCGGGGTCTGGGCCGTCACCGAGGGCGTCGGCGACCACGGGTGCGAGTACATGACCGGCGGCCGTGCCGTCGTACTCGGTCCGACCGGGCGCAACTTCGCGGCCGGCATGTCCGGCGGCATCGCCTGGGTGCTCGACCTCGACGAGGGTCGGGTCAACCGCGAGCTGGTCGAGCTCCGTCCGGTCGTGGACCAGGCCGCCGCCGAGCTCGAGGGCCTGGTGCGCACGCACCTCGAGGAGACCGGGTCGACCGTCGCCGAGGCGCTGCTCGCGGACTGGGAGACCTCGTTGACCCGGTTCACCGAGGTGATGCCCACCGACTACCGCAAGGTGCTCGAGGTGAAGGCGAAGGCGGAGGCCGACGGACTGAACGAGGACGAAGCCGCCCACGCGATCATGGAGGTGCTCCATGGCTGACCTCCCCAAAGAAGGGGGAATTCCGCAATGTGGAAGGCGGTGCGTGATGGCTGACCCCAAGGGCTTCCTGAAGAACGGCCGCGAGGTCGCCCCCGCCGTCCGGTCGAGGAGCGGGTCAAGGACTGGGAAGAGGTCTACCCCGGAGGCGTCGGCCGCGCGCTGCTGCCGATCATCACCGAGCAGGCCGGGCGCTGCATGGACTGCGGCATCCCGTTCTGCCACCAGGGCTGCCCGCTGGGCAACCTGATCCCCGAGTGGAACGACCTGGTCTGGCGCGACGACTGGGACGGTGCGATCGAGCGGCTGCACGCGACGAACAACTTCCCCGAGTTCACCGGCCGGCTCTGCCCGGCGCCGTGCGAGCCGGCCTGCGTGCTGGGCATCAACCAGGACCCGGTGACGATCAAGAACGTCGAGGTCTCGATCATCGACCGGGCGTGGGAGTCCGGCAACGTGCGGCCCCAGCCGCCCGAGTGGCTCTCCGGCCGCACCGTCGCCGTCGTCGGCTCCGGGCCGGCCGGCCTCGCCGCGGCCCAGCAGCTCACCCGCGCCGGCCACACCGTGGCGGTCTACGAGCGGGACGACAGGATCGGCGGTCTGCTCCGCTACGGCATCCCCGAGTTCAAGATGGAGAAGAAGCACGTCGACCGGCGGATCGACCAGATGAAGCGCGAGGGCACCGTCTTCCGCGCCGGCGTCAACGTCGGCGAGGAGCTCACCGGCGACAAGCTGCGCGACCGGTACGACGCGGTGATCCTCGCGATCGGCGCCACCGACCCCCGCGACCTGCCGGTGCCGGGCGCGAGCTCGGCGGCATCCACCAGGCCATGGAGTTCCTGCCGCAGGCCAACCGGGTCGCGCAGGGCGACGAGGTCCCCGACCAGATCACCGCCGAGGGCAAGCACGTGGTGATCATCGGCGGCGGCGACACCGGGGCCGACTGCCTCGGCACCTCGACCCGCCAGGGTGCTGCGTCGATCACCCAGCTCGAGATCATGCCGGAGCCGCCCCAGGACCGGCCGGACGGCCAGCCCTGGCCGACCTACCCGATGATCTTCCGGGTCTCCTCGGCCCACGAGGAGGTCCGTCAGGGCGACGCGGACCCGCGGGTCTACTCCGTGTCCACCCAGGAGTTCCTCGGCGACGAGGAGGGCAACGTGCGAGCGCTGCGCCTGGTCGAGGTCGTCTTCGAGAACGGCCGGCCCACCGAGGTCGAGGGCACCGAGCGCGAGATCCCGGCCGAGCTGGTGCTGTTCGCGATGGGCTTCCTCGGCCCGGAGAAGCCCGGGCTGGTCGAGCAGCTCGGGCGTCGACCTCGACGACCGCGGCAACGTCGCCCGCGACGCGTCGTACGCGACCTCGGTGCGGGGGGTGTTCGTGGCCGGTGACGCCGGCCGCGGGCAGTCGCTCATCGTCTGGGCGTTGGCCGAGGGCCGGGCCGCGGCGGCCGCCGTGGACAAGTACCTCACCGGCTCCACCGCCCTGCCCTCGCCGATCCCGCCCACGGCGCGCCCGCTCGTCGTCTGACACGCCACCAGTGACCCGTCGCAAACTTTGGGACGGGTCGCCTTTGGAACGATCAAAGTGTCGCTAGGGTTGGCGCGTGCGTAGAGCCAAGATCGTCTGCACCCTGGGGCCGGCCACCAACTCCGAGCGTCGCATCCGTGAGCTGGTGTACGCCGGGATGGACGTCGCCCGGCTGAACATGAGCCACGGCACCCACGAGGAGCACGCCGAGGCCTACCGGCTGGTGCGTGCGGCCGCCGACGCCAGTGGGCACGGCGTGGGCATCTTCGCCGACCTGCAGGGGCCGAAGATCCGGATGCAGACCTTCGCGGAGGGCGCGGCGACGCTGCAGCGCGGCCAGCAGTGGACGATCACCACCCGCGACGTGCCCGGCGACGCCAAGGTCGCGGGCACGACGTACGAAGGGCTGCCGAGCGACGTACACCCCGGCGACCCGATCCTCATCGACGACGGCAAGATCCGGCTCCGGGTCACCGACGTCACCGACACCGACGTCGTCACGGAGGTGCTGGTCGGCGGTCGGGTCAGCAACCACAAGGGCATCAACCTGCCCGGCGTCGCGGTGTCGGTGCCGGCGCTGTCGGCGAAGGACGAGGCCGACCTGCGGTTCGCGCTCTCGCTGAGCGTCGACTTCATCGCGCTGAGCTTCGTCCGCGACGCCAAGGACGCCGAGCAGGTGCGCCGGGTGATGCGCGACGTCGGGTGCCACCTCCCGGTGATCGCGAAGATCGAGAAGCCGCAGGCGATCGACAACCTCGACGACGTGATCGAGGCCTTCGACGGGTTCATGGTCGCGCGCGGCGACCTCGGGGTCGAGTGCCCGCTGGAGGAGGTCCCGTTCCTCCAGAAGCAGGTGATCGAGAAGGCCCGGCTCAACGCCAAGCCGGTGATCGTCGCGACCCAGATGCTCGAGTCGATGATCACCAACCCGGCGCCGACCCGGGCCGAGGCCAGCGACGTCGCCAACGCCGTGCTCGACGGCGCCGACGCGGTGATGCTCTCGGGCGAGACCAGCGTGGGGGAGTACCCCATCCACACCGTCGAGACGATGGCCCGGATCATCACCGCGACCGAGGCGCACGCCCTCGAGCAGCACGCCTTCGGCCACTTCGAGGAGATCGACTGGGATCCCGCACACCCGCGGCGGGGTGATCGCGAAGGCGGCCGAGGAGGTCGCAGCGCGGGTCGAGGCGAAGTACGTCGTGGCGTTCACCCAGAGCGGCGACTCGGCCCGACGGCTGGCCCGGCTGCGCAGCGCGATCCCGACCCTGGCATTCACGCCGGAGGCGCGCGTGCGTTCGCAGCTCTCGCTCAGCTGGGGCGTCGAGACGTTCAAGACCTTCAGCGTCGACCACACCGACGAGATGGTGCGTCAGGTCGACGAGCAGCTGCTGCAGATCGGGCGGGTGCAGGAGGGCGACCTGGTCGTGATCGTTGCCGGCAGCCCGCCCGGCATCCCGGGCTCCACGAACGCGCTACGGATCCACCGGATGGGCGACGCGATCAACGAGGTCGCGCCGGCGTACCGCAAGCATCGCTGACCTCCACCGCAACGTCATACGGACCGAGCAACCCCTTGCTCCATCCGTATGACGTCCCGCCGACTGCGGTGCCGGGTGCGGGACTTGAACCCGCACGTCCTTTCGGACAACGCATTTTGAGTGCGCCGCGTCTGCCGATTCCGCCAACCCGGCTGGGCGGTGAGAAACCCTAGCCGATCAGCGGCCGACGTCCCGCCTTGCCAAAAGTCGAGTGAGTTACTACAGTTACTCATCCAAGGATGAGGGAGGCAGCGCATGTGGATTCCGTGGCAGTGGGCCAGCGCCAGCAACGAGCGGGCGATCGCCAATGCGATGCTCGGAACCACCGAGTGCAGCCGCCGCCGGCTCGAGCGTGCGGAGGTCGAGCTGTTCCTCGCCACCCGTTATCCGGAGCCCGCGCCCTCCAGTCATCCGGCCTGACCCGGAGCACTAACCTGAGCGGGTGAGCGCAGCCACCCCTGACACCGGGCCCACCCCGCGCACCGTCGTCATCGCCGAGGACGAGACGCTGATCCGGATGGACCTCGCCGAGATGCTCAGCGAGGAGGGGTACGACGTCGTCGGCCAGGCCGGCGACGGGGCGAAGGCGGTCGAGCTTGCCGAGGAGCTCCGGCCGGACCTGGTCATCCTGGACGTGAAGATGCCGGTCCTCGACGGGATCGCCGCGGCCGAGGCGATCGCCGGCAAGCGGATCGCGCCCGTGGTCATCCTGACCGCGTTCTCCCAGCGTGACCTGGTGGAGCGGGCCCGCGACGCGGGTGCGATGGCCTACCTGGTGAAGCCGTTCACCCACTCCGACCTGGTGCCGGCCATCGAGATGGCGGTCAGCCGCTTCGCCGAGCTGAGCGCCCTGGAGTCCGAGGTGGCCGATCTCAGCGAGCGGCTGGAGACCCGCAAGGCGGTCGACCGGGCCAAGGGCATCCTCCAGGAGCAGCTGCGGCTCAGCGAGCCGGACGCGTTCCGCTGGATCCAGAAGACCGCGATGGACCTGCGGCTCTCGATGCGCCAGGTCGCGGAGGGCGTCGTCGACCACGGTCCGGGTCTGGCGGACCAGTCCGGCAGCCGGACGACAGTAGGTCACGAATCGGCAACGACCGCAACGGTTGGCCCGAACTCCTGTTCCTGACCCCGTGGTGAGCGTTACCTTGCACCCTGCAGATCCAGTTCCGGATTCCGTTCCGGAGTTGCCTAGTGAGCCGGAGGCCCCATGATCCGCCGAACCCCCGTCCGTCGACTGGCCGTCGCCTTCGCGGCGACCGCGCTCGTCCTCACCGCCTGTGGTGACGACGGCGGCGACGACGACAACGCATCGGGAGACAACAACGAAAGCTCAGCGCCTGCCGCGAAGGGTGATGGCACGCTGACCGTCGGCATGCTGCTCCCGCAGACCGGCGACCTGGCGTTCCTCGGCCCGCCCGGAGTTCGCAGGCGTGGACCTCGCGGTCGAGGACATCAACGCTGCCGGTGGCGTGCTCGGCAACGACGTCGTCGCCGTCAAGGCCGACTCGGGCGACGGCACCCCGGACATCGCCGGTGCCGAGGTCGACAAGCTGCTCAGCGCCGGCGCCGACACCGTCATCGGTGCCGCGGCATCCGGCGTGTCGATCACCGTCATCGACAAGATCACGGGTGCGGGCGTCGTGCACTTCTCGCCGGCCAACACGGCGGCGGGCTTCGACAGCGACGAGATCGACAAGGAAGGCCTCTACTTCCGTACCGCGCCGTCCGACTACCTGCAGGGCGAGATCCTGGCCAACCGCATCGTCGAGGACGGTTTCGAGAACGTCGCCATCATGGGTCGTCAGGACTTCTACGGTGAGGGTCTCTCCGAGCGGACGCGCGACGTCCTGGAGGAGAAGGGCGCCACGGTCTCCGACTTCGTCCTGTACGCCGCCGACGCGCAGAACTTCACCGCCGAGGTCAACCAGGTCGCGGCCTCCAAGCCCGACGCGATCGTGCTGGTCTCCTTCAACGAGACCACCAAGATCATCCCGCAGCTGATCGCCAAGGGGATCGGGCCGCAGGACGTCCAGATCTACTTCGTGGACGGCAACCTCGCCGACTACTCCGACGAGAGCTTCGACCTCACCGGTGTCATCGGCACCGCGCCGGGTTCCGCGGAGCCGGACGCGGAGTTCGAGGCGCGGCTCAAGGAGGACCCGACGGTCAAGGACCTGACCTACGGCCCGGAGAGCTACGACGCCACCATCATCACCGCGCTCGCGGCGATCTCGGCCGGCGACGACTCCGGTGAGGCGATCGGTTCCGAGATCGTCAACGTCACCCGTGAGGGCACGGAGTGCGCCACGTTCGAGGAGTGCGCCGCACTGCTCGAGGACGGCGAGGACATCGACTACACGGGCAAGAGCGGTCCGACGGACATGACCGACTCGGGCAGCCTGATCGCCGGCACCTACGGCATCAACGAGTACAAGGGCAACAACTACGAGCGGATCGACACCGTCTCCGGCGTGGTGCCGGCGGACCAGTGATCTAGCGTTCCACCCGTAGCAACGGACGAGGGCCCAGCCGAAAGGCTGGGCCCTCGTTCGTGCGAGGTGACTCGGGTCAGGCCTTCGCGAGGGTGCCGAGGTAGAGCTCGATCACCTTGGGGTCGTTGGCCAGCTCCGCGCCGGTGCCGGTGTAGGCGTTGCGGCCCTGGTCGAGGACGTAGCCGCGGTCGCAGATCTGCAGGCAGCGCTTGGCGTTCTGCTCGACCATGACCACCGAGACGCCGGCCCGGTTGATCCGGCGGGTCTGCACGAAGACCTCGTCCTGCAGGACCGGGGAGAGTCCAGCAGACGGCTCGTCCAGCAGCAGGACCGACGGCTCCATCATCAGGGCCCGGCCCATGGCCACCATCTGCCGCTCGCCACCGGACAGCGACCCGGCGCGCTGGGCGCGGCGGTCCAGGAGTGCTGGGAAGATGTCGCCGACGAACGCGAAGCGCTCCTTGAACGACTTGGGCCGTTGGTAGACGCCCATCTCCAGGTTCTCCTGGATGGTCAGTGACGGGAACACGTTGTTCGACTGCGGCACGAACCCGATGCCCTTGGCCACCAGGGTGTCGGCCCGCTCGTTGGTGATCTCCTGGCCCTTGAGCTTGACGGTCCCCGAGCCGATCTTCACGAGCCCGAAGAGCGCCTTGAGCAGGGTGGACTTGCCCGCGCCGTTGGGTCCGATGATGCCGACCAGCTCGTTCTCGGTGCAGTAGAGGTCTGCCCCGTTCAGGATGTTGACCCCGGGCAGGTAACCGGCCACCAGTGCGTCGGCTCGAAGTACGGCGCCCTCCGCCTCCGCGAGGTGGGCCTCTCGGACCTGCTCGGCGCCGGAGGGGGTCGGTGCGGGCGGCTCGCCACCCTCTGGCCGCTGGAATGTCGAGTCGTCACTCATTGCGCTCTCCCTCCTGCGGGACCTGATCGACCTCGCGTTCGCTCGCCAGCTCCTCCAGCTCGGCCTCTGCCGCGGCGAGGATCTGCTCCTCCTCCTCGAACGTGAGGGCCGCGTCGTGGTGGGCGCCGAGGTAGGCGTCGATCACCCTCTGGTCGCCCATGACGCTGTCGGGCGGTCCCTCCGCGACGATCTTGCCCTGGGCCATCACGATCACCCAGTCGGAGATGTCCCGGACCATGTCCATGTCGTGCTCGACGAACAGCACCGTGCGCCCCTCGTCGCGCAGCGACTTCACGTGACCGAGCAGCGACTGCTTGAGGGCGGGGTTGACGCCGGCCATCGGCTCGTCGAGCATGACCAGCTCCGGGTCGGCCATCAGTGCGCGTGACATCTCGAGCAGCTTGCGCTGGCCTCCGGACAGCGACCCGGCGAAGTCCTCCCGCTTCTTGATCAGCAGGAACCGCTCGAGCAGCGCGTCGGCCTTCTCGGTGTTGGACTTCTCCTCCGATCGCCAGAACGTCGGGAACATCGCCTTCCACAGGCTCTCACCGCTCTGCCCGCCGGCGCCGACCCGCATGTTCTCGATCACCGTCAGCTTGGAGAGCACCTTCGTCAGCTGGAAGGTACGGATCATGCCGCGCTGCGCCACTCTGGCGGCTGACACCTTGGCCAGGCTCCTGCCGTTGAACGACCACTCGCCCTCGTCGGGCTTGTCGAAACACGTGAGCAGGTTGAAGAACGTCGTCTTGCCCGCGCCGTTCGGCCCGATCAGCGCCGTGATGAGCCCGCGCTGGATCTCCACGTGCTCCACGTCGACCGCGACCAGGCCGCCGAACGAGCGCTTGACGTTGGACGCGACCAGGATCGGGTCGGGCTTGGCCGACCCCGGCTCGCGCTCGACATCGTCGAGCGGTCGGGGGCCGGCGGATGTGGACTGGCTGTCAGCGGGCATCGATCGCCAGCTCCCTTCGGTCTCCGATGATTCCTTGTGGTCGGAAGATCATCAACAACATCAGGCCGAGACCGAGGAAGATGAAGCGCATCAGGCTGGCCTGTGTCTGCGTCATGATCGAGTCCGGGATGAGCGGGTCGGTGCCGCTGGTCGCCTGGCTGAAGAAGATGCCGAGCGCGGAGATCAGGAACCAGAAGATGACGGAGCCCAGCACCGGTCCGAGCACGCGCGCGGCGCCACCGATCAGCAGCACGGTGTAGGCGAAGAAGGTCACGTCGGTGGCGAAGAACGACGGACCGATCGACGCCGAGCGCAGGGCGGTCATGATCCCGGCAAGGGCGCCGAACATGCCGCCGATGATGAGGGACTGCATCTTGAACGCGTAGACGTTCTTGCCGAGCGAGCGTACGGCGTCCTCGTCCTCGCGGATCGACTTCAGCACTCGGCCCCAGGGGCTGCGCATCAGCAGCCAGACGATGACGCAGCACACCGCGACGATCACCCAGCCGACGGTCATCACCCAGAAGTCGTAGGCACTCCACTCGATCCCGCCGATCTTGAACGGTTCTGAGTAGGGATTCAGGTCGCGGAAGGCCCCGATGAAGCCGGTGACACCGTCCTGGCCGCCGAACGTCTCGGAGAAGCTGGCGGCGCTGATGGTCTGCCGGATCACCTCCGCCGCGGCGATCGTGACGATGGCCAGGTAGTCGGCGCGCAACCGCAGGGTGGGGACGCCCAGGAGCAGCGCCAGCAGGATCGTCATGACCACTGCCAGGGGGAGCCCGAGCCAGAGGTTGAGGTCCCAGATCGTCGCGACCGACACGAAGCTGTACCCGGCGACCATCATGAAGGCCGCCTGGCCGAAGTTGAGCAGTCCGGTGTACCCGAAGTGCACGTTGAGGCCGATGGCCGCCAGGCAGTAGATGATCGCGGTCGGTCCGAACGCCTGCTGCAGCGACAGGCTCAGGAGATTAGGGAAGTCCATGTCGTCGATCTCCTTCTCAGCCGACCCTTTGTGCCTTACCGAGCAGCCCCTGGGGTCTGATCAGCAGGACGATGATGAGCACGAGCAGCGCGCCCACGAACTTGAACTCTGCCGGGACGAACAACGTCGAGAGCTCGACCAGCAGACCGACGGCGAAGGCGCCGACGATGGCTCCCCAGATCGTGCCGAGGCCACCGAGCACGACGGCCGCGAAGATCAGTAGCAGGATCTTGAACCCGAGCTGGTAGTCGAAGCCCTGGGTGAGCCCGAGGAGAGCGCCGGCGAGTCCCGCCAGAGCAGCGCCGCCCACCCACACCAGACGGATCACTCGCTCGACGTTGATGCCGGTGGCGGACGCGAGCCCAGCGTTGTCGGCCACCGCGCGGGTGGCCTTCCCGAGTCTCGTGAACTGGAGCAGGCTGGTGGTTGCGACCAGGACGGCGCCGCCGACCAGGATCACCACCAGCTCTTTCGGTGTCAGCAGGATGGATCCGATCTCCCAGGGCTGGACCGCGGAGTACTGGGAGTAGTTCTGGCTCTGTGCTCCGGCGAAGTACTGGAAGATGTTGCGCAGGAAGATCGAGAGACCGATGCTCACGATCATCATCGCGACCAGGCCGCTTCCCCGGTGGCGCAGGGGCTTCCAGAGGGCGGCGTCGTTGAGCCAGCCGAACGCGCCGCCGACCACGAACGCCGCGACCACGCCGATCATGAGCGTGACGTTGGCCCCGCCGATCTCGATGGCACCGGGCAGCCGGTCCACGGCGAACGCCACCAGGGCGCCGAACGTCACGAGCTCGCCATGGGCGAAGTTGGTCAGGCCGGTGGTGCCGAAGATCATCGACAGCCCGAGTGCCGCCATGGCGAGGAGGACGGAGAAGACGATCCCGCCGATGGTCAGCTGGAGAGCCTCGGTGAAGAAGCCCGTGTCGCCGGGGCCCGCCTCGCCGATCGGGAAGGTCACGGACTGGTCCGTGTCGAGGTTGACCGAGACGGTGCGCGTGAGCACCTCGGGCTCGGTGTCTTCGGGAAGCGTGGACGTGTCGAGCTTCACGATGAACTGCTTGCCGAGGTTGTCGATCGCCGCGCCCGGGAGGTCGATCACGAATGTGCCGTCCGGACCGGAGATCGCCTCGCCGATGACCTCTCCGGCGTCGTCCTCGACGGTGAAGGTCACGCCCTCGACCGGCGCCTGGGGCGACTCCCGGCGGTCGCAGATGCGGCCGAGGATCGAGATCACGTCGTCGTCGGTCGGCTCCGCAAGCTCGCAACTGGCGGAGCCGTCGGCGGCCGATGCGGGTGCGGCTACGGCTGCCGGCGCAAGCGCGGCGAGGAGCGCGATCACGACGGCTCCTAGGGCGACCCCGAGGCGCAGGGCTCGTGTAGACATTTTCCTCCGTTCCAACGCCGATGCGGCGTGGTCGTGGCAGGACAATAGCGAGTGACGTGGCTCACATGCGAAAGCCCGGGCAAATCGTTAGCTCAGCGTATGGCCGCAACCAGCCCGACGAGCGCGGGAGCCACCAGAAGCGCAGGTAAAAGGTCGGCCACCGGGATCTCCCGGATCCGGAGCAACCGTAACGCGATCCCGACCAGCAGCAGACCACCGGTGGCGGTGATCGCGGCCAGCTGCGCGTCGGGAAGTACGTCGCCCAAGAGGACTCCTAGCACGGTCAGCCCGCCCTGCACGACGACCACGGTGATCGCGCTGGCGGCCACCCCCCAGCCGAACGCCGCGGCGAACGCGATGGCCGCGAACCCGTCGAGGGCCGACTTCAGGAAGAGCTGGTCGGCCCCGTTGCCCAGCCCGTCGTTGAGGGCTCCCAGGATCGTCAGCGGGCCGGTGCAGAAGATCAGCGACGACACCACGAAGCCCTCGATGAAGCGGTGCCGCTCCTCCGAGCTGGTCTCCCCGGCCAGCCGGTGCTGCAGCCAGCCGCCGAACCCCTCGATCCGCTCCTCCAGCCGCAGCAGCGAGCCGATGATGCCGCCGATCAGCACCGCCCCGAGCACGATCAGCATCGGGGCGCTGTCGCCGACCTCGTCCGAGAGCTCCGGGTCGAGGACCGCGAGTGCCGACGTGGCCGCGATCAGCAGGGTGACCAGGCCCAGACCGTCGGTCACGAGCTCCCGAGTGCGGGTCGGCAGACGGTTCCCGAGCAGCCGCCCGATGGTCGCCCCGACGAGCACGGCGAGCACGTTGACCGCCGTACCGATTCCCGGGATCACGCACTCTCCTCCGAGGGCTGCTCTTGCAAAGGGCCGGGCTGAGCGTAGTCTGCCGCCTTGTGAGCCGTTCGCTGGTGTCGATGAGATGTGCAGAGCTGACCGATGCACCGCTGCTGGCGGAGCTCTGGGGAGAAGCCCTCCGCCGCGTCGATCGCCAGGATCAGGTCGCCGATCTCGAACTGCTCATCAAGGCGGCGTCCGCCTCCGCCGAGCAGCGGCTGGTGGTGGCGGATTACGACGGCGAGATGGCCGGCGCGGTCTTCCTGCGGCTGACCACGCTGACTGCCCTCAACCTGGAGCCGGTCGTGGAGGCCGTTTCCCCCCATGTTTCTCGCGATTCCGCCGCCACGGCATCGGCAGCTCGCTGATGGAGTGTGCCGTCACGTTCGCCGACGAGCTCGGCGCAGCGCACGTGATGACCGCGGCCTCCTCGGGCTCTCGTGACGCCAATCGGTTCATGGCCCGGCTCGGCCTCGGCCCGTTCGCGGTGACCCGCGTCGCTTCCACCCCGACGATGCGGGCCAAGGTGACCGCGCACCGTCCGGGCCTGTCGACGAACGGCGGTCGTCACCTCACCCGCGTGTTGGCCGCGCGTCGCTCGATGAAGCGCGCCCAGCCCCTCCGCTGACCGTCTGCCGCCCGTTGAATCGGGGGTTGTGGTGCCCCGAGTAGGGCGTTGTGGCGGTACGACGCCGCCAGAACCACCGAGTCGAGCAACCACAACCCCCGATTCGACGGGGGAACGTCAGCTGCGGAAGCGGTCCGCGGGCAGCAACGCGCAGGTGATCCGCGAGGTGCACACCCGGCGGCCGGTCGTCGTCGGTGATGACGACCTCGTAGCTCGCCGACGTGCGCCCCAGGTGGATGGCGGTGGCCACGCCGGTGACCGTGCCCGAGGTGGCCGAGCGGTGGTGGGTCGCGTTGATGTCGACCCCGACGGAGAACCGGTCGGGGTGGGCGTGCAGGCCGGAGCCGACCGAGCCCAGGGTCTCCGCGAGCACCACGGACGCGCCACCGTGGAGCAGGCCGTAGGGCTGGGTGTTCCCCTCGACCGGCATCGTGGCCACCACCCGCTCCGGCGAGATCTCCTGGAGCTCGATGCCCATCCGGTCGTTCAGGACACCCATGCCCTGCGGCATACCGGCGAGGAACTCCTCGATCGTCGGGATCTGCTTCTCGGCGCTCATGCCGCCATTCTCCTGTCGGCGGCGACGGCTAGCATCGGCGGGTGCCCGAAGCCACCGCCGACCGCCCCCGCCTGCTCCTGCTCGACGGACACTCGCTGGCCTATCGCGCCTTCTTCGCGCTGCCGGTGGAGAACTTCTCGACGGCCACGGGCCAGCACACCAACGCGGTCTACGGGTTCACCTCGATGCTCATCAACGTGCTCCGCGACGAGCAGCCGACCCATGTCGCGGTCGCGTTCGACGTCTCCCGCAAGACGTTCCGCACCGAGGAGTACTCCGAGTACAAGGCGAAGCGCAACAAGACCCCCGACGAGTTCAGCAGCCAGCTGCCGCTGATCGAGGCGCTCCTCGACGCGCTCTACATCCCGTTCCTGAAGAAGCCCGGCTACGAGGCCGACGACATCATCGGCACCCTGGTCACCCAGGCGGTGGCCGACGACATGGACGTCCTGATCGTGAGCGGCGACCGCGACTCCTTCCAGCTGGTCAGCGACCGGACGACCGTGCTCTACCCGATGCGCGGCGTGTCCGAGCTGGCCCGGATGACCCCGGAGGCGGTGCAGGACAAGTACGGCGTCCCGCCGGAGCGCTACCCCGAGATCGCCGCGCTGGTGGGGGAGACCTCCGACAACCTGCCCGGCGTGCCCGGTGTCGGGGTGGGCTTCGCCGCCAAGTGGATCAACCAGTACGACGGCCTCGACAACGTGATCGCCCACGCCGACGAGATCACCGGCAAGAAGGGCGAGGCGCTGCGCGAGCACCTGGGCGACGTGATCCGCAACCGCCGGCTCAACGCGCTGGTCTGCGACCTCGACCTCGAGAAGGTCCCGGAGGACCTCAGGCTGCGGGAGTGGAACCGCCCGGCGGCCCTGGAGCTGCTCGACGAGCTGGAGTTCCGGGGCGAGCTGCGGACCCGGATCCACGACGTCCTGGCGCCGGAGGAGGAGCCGGAGGTGGAGGGCGGGTTCCAGCTCGACGGCACCACCCTCGCCCCGGACACCGTCGGAGCGTGGCTCGAGGAGGTCGGCAGCGAACGCGTGGGCCTCCACGTGCGCGGCACCTGGGGCAGCGGCACCGGCCGGGTCCTGGGCCTGGGCCTCGCCCTGGCCGACGGTCGCGCCGCCTACGTCGACGTCGAGGCGATGAGCCCGGCCGACGACGCGGCCCTCGCCGCCTGGCTCGCCGACCCGGCGCGGCCGAAGGTGCTCCACGACGCCAAGGGCCCGACGCTGGCGTTGGCCGCTCACGGCTGGACACTCGTCGGCGTCGCCGAGGACACCGCCCTGGGGGCCTACCTCGTGAGCCCCGACCAGCGCTCCTACGACCTGGCGGACCTGACCCTGCGCTACCTGCACCGCGAGCTCCAGCAGGAGGGCGACGGCGACCAGGGCATGTTGTTCGACGAGGACGGCACGGTCGCGCAGTCCGCCATGGTGCACGCCCGGGCGGTGCTCGACCTGTCCGCGGAGCTCGCCGACCAGGTGGAGCGCGCCGGTGGCCACCGACTGCTCACCGAGATCGAGATGCCGCTGGTCCAGGTCCTGGGGCTGATGGAGCAGACGGGGATCGCGGTCGACCTCGACCACCTCGAGTCGTTGGAGCGGCACTTCGGGGTCGAGGTGAAGCAGGCCGCCGACGAGGCGTACGCCGTGATCGGCAAGGAGATCAACCTGGGCTCGCCGAAGCAGCTGCAGGTGGTGCTCTTCGACGAGCTCGGGATGCCGAAGACCAAGCGCACCAAGACCGGGTACACGACCGACGCCGACGCGCTCCAGGCCCTCTACGTCAAGACCGAGCACCCGTTCCTGCTGCACCTGCTGCGACACCGCGACGTGATCCGGCTCCGACAGACCATCGAGGGCCTGCTCAAGACCGTGACCCCCGACGGCCGCATCCACACGACGTTCAACCAGACCATCGCGGCCACCGGCCGGCTGTCGAGCACCGACCCCAACCTGCAGAACATCCCGATCCGCACCGAGGAGGGGCGCCGGATCCGCGAGGGCTTCGTGGTCGGCAAGGGCTACGAGTGCCTGCTGACCGCCGACTACAGCCAGATCGAGATGCGGATCATGGCGCACCTCTCCGAGGACAAGCTGCTGATCGAGGCGTTCAAGTCCGGCCGCGACTTCCACTCGATCACCGCCGCCCGGGTCTTCGACGTGCCGGCCGACGACGTGACGGTCGAGATGCGGGCCAAGATCAAGGCGATGAACTACGGCCTGGCCTACGGCCTGTCCGCGTTCGGGCTCGGCCAGCAGCTGGGCATCGAGCCGGGCGAGGCGCGCGGGCTGATGGACGAGTACTTCGAGACCTTCGGCGGCATCCGTGACTACCTCGGGGGCGTGGTCGACGAGGCCCGCAAGACCGGGTTCACCGAGACCATCTGGGGTCGACGGCGCTACCTGCCCGACCTGACCAGCGACAACCGGCAGCGCCGGGAGATGGCCGAGCGGATGGCGCTGAACGCCCCGATCCAGGGCTCGGCCGCCGACCTGATCAAGGTGGCGATGCTGCTACGTCCAGCGGGCCATCGAGGAGGGCGGCCTGCGCTCCCGGATGCTGCTCCAGGTGCACGACGAGCTGGTGTTCGAGGTGGCCGAGGGCGAGCGCGACGCGCTCGAGTCACTCGTGCGCGACCAGATGGGCGGCGCGGCCGACCTGCTGGTCCCGCTCGACGTCTCGGTCGGCACCGGACACAGCTGGCACGAGGCCGCGCACTAGGCGGTCGGCGGTCGCGGATGGCTGTCGTCTCAGCCGCCACAGGCTGATCGCCAGCAGCACGCCGAGCAGCACCGCGTCGATGGTGATGACGGTGACGATCAGCTGGTCCAGCGTGGTGATCATGGTCGCCGCGACCGCGAGCGCCACCACGGCGACGCCGAACAGGATGGCCGACCGGCCACCCTGGCGGGCCAGCACGGCGTAGACGAGCAGCTGGAGCATCGAGAGCAGGGTGCCGAGGATCGCGAACAGCCAGAGCTTGTCCTCCACCTCGGCGTAGTCGTCGCCGCCGATGAAGATCATCGCGACGTCGGACAGCACCATCGCGCCGAGGGTGCAGACCAGCCCCAGGACCAGGACCAGGACGAGACTGCCGACCAGGGCGCGGCGGCGGTCGCCGGGTGTGGACATCGCGGGGAACGCGACCACCACCACGAACTGCGGCAGGAACAGCACCGCCTTGGTCAGGATCAGGCCGCCGGCGTACAGGCCGGCCTCGTGGGAGTCCAGGACGTTGCGGGCCACCACGATGTCGGCGTTCGAGAGCGCGAAGAACGCCAGCAGCGCAAGGGTGTTGCGGGTCGACTCGCGGAAGGTGTGCCGCAGCGAGTCGTGCCGGCCCTCCTCGTGGTGGACGTCGCCGCGCAGCAGCCACCTGCCGACCCCGACCGACGTGACGGCGCCCAGGGCGACGCCGATCATCGCGGCGGTCTCGTTGGGCGCGATGAGGATGAACAGGGTGCCGAAGAGCAGCCGCGGCACGCCCATCGCCAGGTAGAGGACGCCGAGCGCCAGCCACCGGCGCTCGCCCTGCAGGATCCCGGCCTGCCCGCCCACCATGGTCAACGGGATCGCCGAGACCGCGACCAGCAACGCGGGCACGATGCTCTCCAGCCGCAGCACGTGCCACACCAGCGGCGACGCCGCAGCCAGCACCAGCCCGAGCCCGAGTGACGCACGGATGCTCAGCCGCAGCATGGCCGGGGCGATCCGGGAGACGTCCTCGGGGTCCGCCGCGATCCGGCGCGCCGCGGTCGCCTGCAGCCCGAGCTGGACGACCGCGACCACGAGCAGCAGCGCCATCAGCGACGCCACCGCGCCGTAATCGCCGCACGGCCCGAGCGCTCGGGCGGCCACGATCTGGAAGCCGTACGTCGCGACGTTCATGACGAGGATCGCCACCGCGAGCCCGCCGCTCCCGCGCATCAGGGCACGCCATCGCGAAGGGCGGTCGGCACCCAGCGTCGTCACGTCGCGAGCGTAGTCGGCGCCCAGTCGCCGTCTACAGTGACTGCGCCATGGAGGAGCGGAGGGAGGACGGACGTCACGCCGCGATCCTCTGCTGGACCGTCTACCTGGTGCTGGCCGTCTTCGTGTTCACCGAGAAGTGGGGGCAGACCACCAACGACACCCGGCTGGACCTGACCGAGGCGCCGGGGGCGTTCCTGCGCGACACGTTCTCGCTGTGGAACCCGCAGGTCTCCCTGGGGGAGCTGCAGAACCAGGCCTACGGCTACCTGTTCCCTCAGGGCTCGTTCTTCGCCGCGCTCGAGTGGGCGCAGGTGCCGGGCTGGGTCGCGGAGCGCGCCTGGTCGGTGCTGGTGCTGATCGTGGCGTGCGAGGGCGTCCGCCGGGTGGCCCGGGCGATCCCGCTGGGTCCGTGGGCCGCCGCGGTGGCCGGGCTCTGCTACGGGCTCAACCCGCGGCACATCGCCGAGCTCGGTGTCCGCAGCGCCGAGATCCTGCCCGGGCGCGGTGCTGCCCTGGGCGCTGCTGCCGATCCTGCACGCCGTCAACGGGCGGATGCGGCCGCGCAACGCGGCGCTGTTGTCCGCCGCGGCGTTCGCGTTCGCGGGTGGGGTCAACGGGACCGCGACGGCGGCGCCGGCGGCGCTGCTCGTGGTGTTCGTGGTGTGGGCCCGGGCGACCCGCCGACTGGGCTGGTCGTTCGTCCTGTGGTGGGGCGGGCTGATGGCCGCGGTCAACCTCTGGTGGGCGTTCTCGCTGCTGCGCCTGGGCGCCTACAGCCCGCCGTTCTTCGACTACGTCGAGGACGCCCGGACCACGACGGAGACCTCCGGGTTCGCCTCCTCGCTCCGTGGGGCGAGCAACTGGGTCGACACGATCGTGGTCAACGGCAACCGCTGGTGGCCGGCCGGGTACGACGTCTCGTTCGACTGGTGGGTGGTGCTGGCCTCGGGGGCGCTGGCGGCCCTCGGCGTGCTCGGGCTGGTGCGCTACCGCGGGGTCTACCGCGTCCCGCTGCTGCTGTGCGCCGCCCTCGGCCTGACCTGCCTCGCCATCGCGCACGTCGCGCCGCTCGACAGCCCGCTGAGCGCGCCGATCCGCGACCTGCTCGACGGCGCCCTCGCCCCACTGCGCAACATCGCCAAGGCGGACCCGATCCTGCGGGTGCCGGTGTGCGTGGGCCTGGGCGTCCTGGTCGAGGAGCTGGTCAGGCGCGCGCGCACCCGGTCGCGGGGCACCCTGCCGACCCGGCTGCGTCGGGTCGGTGCCGGCGTCCTGGTGGGAGCGGTCGTGCTGGGCCTGGTGGGCAGCGCGTGGCCGATGATGGCCGCACACCTGCGGACCCCCGGCTGGGAGCGGATCCCGGACGTACTGGAGCCAGGCGGCCGACTACCTCGACGAGAGCGACTCCGACGGCGCGGCCTGGGTGGTGCCCGGCTCCGGGTTCGGCATCCAGACCTGGGGCTGGACGATGGAGGAGCCGATGCAGGTGCTCGGTGACTCCCGCTGGGTGACCCGCTCCCAGGTGCCACTCACGCCCGCGCCGACGATCCGGATGCTCTCGGCGCTCGAGGTCTACCTCGAGACCGGTGCCGGGTCGCCGTACCTGCGCAACATGCTGGAACGCATCGGCGTCGACCGGGTGGTGGTCCGCCACGACCTCGACCCGGACGTCTCCCTCTCGACGCCGTCGACCCTGGTCGCGCTCGCGCTCGCCCGGTCGCCGGGGATCGAGCGGGTGGCCACGTTCGGCGAGCTCGACTTCGGGCCCGCGATCGAGGTGTTCGAGGTGCAGAACGCGTTCGGTGGCTCCGCCGACGAGAGGCCGCCGTTCGACGTGCGCGACGTCGACGACGCGGTGACCGTGGCGAGCTCGGTCGAGGACGCCATCGTCGCCGTGGGTGCCGGCCGGGTGGGCGACGACCAGCCGATGGTGGTCCGGGGCGACACCGAGTGGCGCGAGCCCGCCGACGTCCAGGGCGACCAGTTCCGGCGCCGCGAGCGCGCGTTCGGCCGGGTGCACCAGGCGGAGAGCAACGTGATGGCGCCTGGCGACCGCTACCGGGGCGGCCGGGTGGTGCCGAACTACCCCGGCCCACCGGGGGCGGAGCAGGTGGTGGCCCGCTACTCCGGCATCGCGGGCGTCACCGCTTCCAGCTCGTCCGGGTACGCCGACATCATCGGCGCGGTCCGGCCGGAGTCGGCGCCGTGGTCCGCGCTGGACGGGGACCGCCAGACGTTCTGGCGGCCGGCGCCGTTCGAGAAGGCGACCGGCCAGTGGGTCGACATCGACCTCGGTGCCGAGCGCACCCTGCGGGAGGTGCGGCTGGTGGAGCCGCGGGCGCCGCTCGGCCTGCAGCCGGTCGAGGCGTGGGAGCTGAGCGCCGGCGGCGAGAAGGTGCGGGTCGAGGCCGACCAGGCCACGGGGGAGACGGTCGTCGACCTCGACGGCGTACGCGCCGATCGGCTGCGGATCGAGGTGGCGGCCGTCGGCGACCCGGACGCACCGGTCGGTCTGGCCGAGATCGAGATCGACGGCGTGGAGCCGAGCCGCACGCTGGTGGTGCCGCCGACGTCGCTGGCCGACCGGCCCGACTACGTCTTCGGCGCGGTGCCCGAGTCGCGGGCCTGCGTGCCCACCCTGCTGGGTCCGGACTGCGACCTCTCCCAGCAGCACCCGAGCGAGGAGTCCACGGGCATCGACCGGACGTTCGTGGTGCCGCGGACCGGGCGTCTGGAAGGCCTCCGGGCTCGCGGTCGCACGCAGCCGGCCCGGCACCCTGGAGCTGCTGCGCCCGCAGCCGGGGGTGCAGGTGACCGGCAGCTCCTGGCTGGCCGAGGACCCCACCGTCTCGCCGCGGATGGCCCACGACCGCGACCCGACCACCTCGTGGATCGCCGACCCCCGCGATGAGGAGCCGACCCTCAGCGTCGAGCTCCCGAAGCGACGCGTGATGCACCGGATCGACGTGACCCCTCCCGCCGACATCGCGAATGTCCCGACGCGCGCGGTGATCCGGGCAGACGGGGAGGAGCGGGTCGTCGACCTGGACGGCTCCGGTCGGTTCGAGCCGCTGCCAGGACGCCGGTTCACGATCACGTTCAGCCGGCCCGGGGACGACGTCTTCACGCTCGGCATCGGCGAGCTGCGGCTCCGGTCGGCGCGGCTGAAGGTGCCGCTGAACGGCGCCGGGAGGACCGGCGCGATCTGCGGCTTCGGGCCGCCGCTGGTGGTCGACGGGATCGAGATCCCGACCCGCGTGTCGAAGGCCGGCTCGGCGCGGTCGCCGCGGCGGGTCAGCTGGCGGTGCGGCCCTGCGGCCCCCGGGTCCGGCTGGCCGCGGGACAGCACCGGGTCGTGCTGCAGTCCACCGAGCAGTTCCAGCCGGTGTCGCTCGCGCTGACCGCCGTCGGGCCGAGCCCGCCCGTCACCCGGTCGCGCCTGCTCCGGGTGGTGTCCTCCGACGACACCCGGCACGTGCTCGACGTGGGGCCGGGGGAGGAGGCGATCCTCTCCATGCCGCAGAGCTTCAACAAGGGCTGGATCGCCCGGGTGGACGGTCGCGAGCTCGAGCCGGTCCAGGTCGACGGCTGGGCGCAGGGCTGGGTGCTGCCGGAGGACACCTCGGGGGAGGTGGAGCTCACGTTCGAGCCGCAGCGCGGCTACCTGATCACCCTGATCGCCGGGTTGGTGCTCCTCGGGCTGGTGCTCCTGTGGGCGGCCTGGGTCGCGCTGCGGAACCGCCTCACCGAAGCCGGCCACCCCCGAGCCTCGGACGTCGGCACCGCGGCACGTCCCGCCGATGGGCCATCGTCGGCAGGTGCCTCGCCGTGCTGACGGCGTACCTCGTGGGCGGCCCGGTGGTCGCCGGCGGAGCACTGCTCGGAGTGCTGCTCGCGCCTCGACCGCGCCTGGCCGTCGCGGCCGTGGCCGCCGGCCTGTTCGGGGCGTTGCTGGCCTTCGTGATCCGGGTCGCGCAGGACCCGGTGCTGCCCGCCGACACCGTCGACCTGGTGACCGGTGCCGCGGTGGCGCTCGGCCTGGTCGCCGCGTTCCTGGCGCCGGTCGAGCGACGGGCGCCACCGGCATGAGGCGGGTCGACGCTGCGTGGACGGCCCTGCTCACCGTGGTGATCCTGGGGCCGCTGCTCACCGGCTGGGGCTTCTGGCTGTTCGGCGACATGGTGTTCGTGCCGGAGCAGCCCTGGAAGGACGCCTGGCTGGGGCTCGACGGCACCCTGCCGCGGGCGGTGCCGATGGACGCGATCGTGTCGGTGCTGACCCAGGTGCTGCCCGGCGAGCTGGTGCAGCGCCTGCTGCTGGTCGGCGCGTTCCTGGCGGGTGGCATCGGGGCCGGCCTGTTCGTCCGTCGGCACGGGACGGCCGCGCGGCTGGCCGCGATCACGCTGATGCTCTGGAACCCGTGGGTCTACGAGCGGTTGCTGATGGGTCAGTGGGCGATCCTGGCCGGCTACCTCCTGCTGCCCTGGGTGGCGCTCGCGTCGCTCCGGATGCGGCGCGACCTGCGCCGCGGCGCGCCCTGCGGTGGCGGTGGCGCTGGTGCTCTCGGCCGTGTGCAGCCCCTCCAGCGGCGTCATGGCCGCGCTGGTCGTGGTGGTGCTCGGGCTGCGCCGCAGCCTCCCGCACGTGGCAGTGACGGCCGGCCTGATCATCGTCGCCAACCTGTCCTGGCTGCTGCCGTCGCTGCTCGCCGACGCCAACAGTGACGCCGGTTCCGAGGTGTTCGACGCGTTCGCTGCCCGGGGCGAGTCGTCGCTCGGGACGCTGCCCAGCCTGTTCTCGCTGGGCGGGACCTGGAAGACCTCGATCGTCCCCGAGGAGCGGACCTCAGTGGTCATCGTGCTGCTCAGCTGCGCGCTGACGGCGGTGGCGCTGCTCGGCCTGCTCCGGCGCCCCCGGCCGCGGCTGCTGGTGCTCGCCGGGATCTCGTTCTTCCTCGCGGCGCTACCGGTGCTCCCCGGCGGGGACCGCTTGCTGGAGGCGGTCGGTGACGTCGTACCCGCCACCGCGCTGCTGCGGGACTCGCACCGGTTCCTGGCGCCGGCGATCCTGGCGCTGCTGCCGGGCATCGCCGGAGCCGTCGACTGGTCGCGCGCCCAGGTGCGACCGGAGCGAGAGGCGATGTGGTCGGTCGTCGGGCTGCTGGTCGTGGCGCCGATCCTGCTGCTGCCGAGCCTGGCCTGGGGGTCCCTCGGCGAGCTCCAGCCGTCGGAGTACCCGGACGAGTGGCGCGCGGTCGCCGACCATCTCGACGACCACGGGCCGGGCCGCAGCGTCGTGCTGCCCTGGGCCGGCAGCTACCGGGGCTACGACTGGAACGACCGCCGCGCGGTGCTCGACCCGGCGCCCAGGTACCTGCCCGGCGAGGTGCTGATCGACGACCGGCTGTTCGTGGACGGCACCACCATCCCGTCGGAGGACCCGTTGGTCGACGAAGTGGCCGACGCCCTGGAGGCGGACGGATCCCGCATCGGCACTGCGAGAGCTGGACGTCCGGTGGGTCGTGGTCGAGAAGGGAATGCCCTCGGGGCAAGTGCCCGATGGCGAGACGGCAGTCGACGGCGACCACCTGACCCTGGTGGACCTCGGCGCGGAGGTGCACTCGGAACCTCGCCGGTCCGGATCCACCGCGCTGATACTGGTAGGTCACATCCTCGTCACGGTTATGTTACTCGGGAGTGTTCTTCTGCTAGGTTTCCGCGCGGAGAGGGACGGCGTCGAGTGAACGCCCACCCGCTGTCGGTCTTTGGGAGGGGACCCCAGCATGAACTTCGTCATAGCCGCCATCGTCGGTGGCCTGATCGCAGCGGGCGCCAGCTTCGGCACCGTCCAGGCGATCCAAGGGTCTGACCAGAAGCCGGTCAAGGCCGACACGCTCTTCGAGTACTCGGACAGCTGAGCCAAACCTGCAGCACAGCTCTGCATTTGGCTTGGGAGGGCTCGAATGCTTCAACTCGTCATCCCTGCGTACAACGAGCAGGATCGGCTGCCGCGGACGCTGCGTGAGCTCCGCCGGCACGTCCGCGACCAGCGGAGCCTGGCCCGGCCGGTCGAGGTGATCGTGGTCGACAACGCGAGCACCGACGGCACGGCCGCAGGTCGCGCTCGCTGCCGACAGCCCCGCGCTCAGGGTGCGGGTCGTCGACTGCTGGACCCCCGGCAAGGGCGCGGCCGTCCGCGCCGGTATCGCCGTCACCGACGCCCCTGTCGTGGGCTTCATGGACGCCGATGGCGCCACCCGCCTCGACGCGCTCGAGGAGGCCTTCCGACGGCTGGCCCTGGGCGCCGACGTCGCCATCGGGTCCCGGGGTGCCGAGGGGGCGCAGACCGCCGCCCGCCACAGCTGGGTGCGCGAGCGGGGTGCCCGCACCTACCGCGCCTGTACCGCCAGGGTGGTGCCCGGAGTGGTCGACACCCAGTGCGGTTTCAAGCTGATGGACGGCCACCTCGGCCGCCGGGTCTTCGCGGATCTCCGCACCACCGGCTTCTCGTTCGACGTGGAGATGCTGGCCCGGGCCCAGGCGCTCGGCGCCCGGATCGACGAGTTCCCGGTGACCTGGACCGACGTACCCGGATCGACGTTCGACCCGCTCCGCCACGGCGCCGGATCGTTCGCGGGGCTGGCGCTGATCGCCTGGCAGGCCCGTCGCGACCGCCGCGCCGTGCCGACGACCGCCCTCCCGGTGCCGGTGGCGCTGCCCTCCGTCGCGGCGGTGGAGGCCTGAGATGACCGCGCGCACCCGCTCCCCACTGGCCGGCCGCCGGGCCGTCGTCGTCAACTGGCGCGACCCCTGGCACAGCCTGGCCGGCGGCTCCGAGCGCTATGCGTGGGAGTTCGCGCGGGCGCTCCACGCGGCCGGCGCCCGCGTGGAGTTCCTGACCGCGCGCGAGCCCGGACAGCACGCCGCCGAGATCCGCGACGGCATCGAGATCCGGCGCGCCGGCGGCCCGTTCACGTTCTACGCCCACGCCGCGCTGATGCTGCTGCGGCGTCGGCGCCGGCTCGACATCGTGGTCGACCCCGAGTGCGGCATCCCGACGTTCTCACCGCTGTTCGTCCGCCGCGACACCGCGGTGGTGCTGGTGCTCCACCACGTTCACCAGGAGCAGTTCGGGACCTACTTCCCGGCCCCGTTGGCCTGGCTCGGGCGCACTCTCGAGCGGGTCGTGATGCCTCGCGTCTACCGGCGGCGGGCGACCGTTGCGGTCTCGCAGTCCACGCGACGCGAGATGCGCACCCAGCTGGGCTGGGACGGCCCGATCGGCATCCTCGGCAACGGCGCGAGGGCCGCGGCCGACCACGACGGTCTGGCCGAGGCGAAGGACCCCGACCGGCTGGTCGTCCTCGGCCGGCTGGTGCCGCACAAGCGGGTCGACCTGGTCCTCCAGACGCTGCACGCGCTGCGTGAGGAGCGGCCCGACCTGCGCCTCGACGTGTGCGGCAAGGGTCCGGACCGGGCCCGGCTGGAGGAGCTGACCGACCGGCTCGGCCTCACTGACCGGGTCACGTTCCACGGCTACCTCAGCGAGGAGGCCAAGGAGAACCTGCTGCGCCGGGCCGCGCTGCACGTGTGCGCCTCCGACGTCGAGGGCTGGGGTCAGGCCGTGATCGACGCGGCGGGGTACGGCGTGCCGACCGTCGCTCGCGACGTCCCCGGGCTCCGGGACTCGGTGCGCGACGGATCCACGGGCTGGCTGGTGCCCGATGCGACGGACCTCGACGTGGTCGGCGAGCGGATCACCGACCAGGTCCGGGCCGCACTGCGCGAGCTGGAGGAGCCGGAGAACCTCACGCTCACCGTCAAGGCCTGTCTGGCCTGGGCCACCGCCTTCAGCTGGCCCCACATGCACGACCAGGCACTCGCCCTGGTCGAAGAGGAGCTCGGACGCGTCCGAGCCGGACACACCCAACTCGAGAGGTAACACCCGTCATGCGCCGAATCATCAGCCCCATCCTCATCGGACTGGGCACGTTCCTGATCGTGGCGGGAGTGCTGATCAAGGCCTACGCGATCCCCACGCTCGCCGTCGTGCCGATGAACTACGACTCGACGACGTACCTCGAGGCCAAGGACGCGACCATCTTCAACTCCGACCCCGACGTGCTCGCGCCGGAGACGGTCGACCTGGAGATCAGCTCGCACACGGTCGCGGGTGACTACCCCGATGCGCCCGACGGCGTCGTGGTGTGGGCGAACAACGTGACGACCACGCCGGTGGGCTGGGACGAGCCGTTCCAGCAGTCCCGCGAGCTCACTCCGTTCGACGAGAACACCGGCGCCGCCGTCGGACTACCCCGACGTGGGCTTCGAGGAGGTCGAGAACGAAGAGGGCGACATCGAGCAGGTCGACGTGACCCGCGAGGGTCAGATCTACAAGTTCCCCTTCAACACCGAGAAGAAGGACTACCAGCAGTGGGACTCCGAGCTCGGTGAGGCCACGACCGCGAAGTACGAAGGCGAGGAGGAGCTCGAGGGGACCACGGTCTACAAGTTCGTGCAGACCATCGAGCCGACCGTGATCGACACCCTCGACATCCCTGGGTCGGTCTTCGGCTCCGACGAGCCCACCGTCTCGGCCGAGATGATCTACGAGATGACCCGGACGCTCTACATCGAGCCCACCACCGGCGCGCCGCTCAACCGGGTCGAGGAGCGCAACCAGGTGCTGTCCTACGACGGCACCGAGGTGCCCGCCTTCGTCGGCACCGTCCAGTACACCGAGGAGTCGCAGGCCGACAGCCTCGACAAGGTCGAGACCAGGGCCACCCTCCTGAGGCTCGCCGAGTGGGTCTTCTCGATCGGGGCGATCGTGCTCGGCCTGCTGTGCATCGGCGGTGGGTTCCTCCTGCGTCGCCGCCGGGACGACTCGGACCACCAGGCGCAGCACAAGAACGACCTGGTCGACGCCTGACGGCTGGGTCAGCCCAGCTCGGTCGCGATCTCGCTGAGCAGCCCGTCCAACCCGGGCCGGTCCCACTGGCCGGCCCGGGCCCGGAGCGTCAGCGTGGTGGAGCCGCGCAGGCCGACCGCGCCGAGGGACAGTCCGGTGCCGCCGGCGGTCACCGGGTGGAACGCCAGCCCGGTCGCGCCCTCGGCCGTGACCTCGCCGAGGTGCGACACCAGCAGGGTCGAGCCGAGCCGCCGGGCAGAGCAGCCGCATGCCCCCGGCCATCATCCTGGCCGTCGCGGGTCGGCCGCCCGTGGGTGCGGCCTCCAGCGGGGCGGTGCGCAGCCGGTCCTCGACCTCCTCCGCGCTCGAGTCCTCGAGGTCGGTGAGCCGGATCAGGGCGCTGCGGTTGGCGATCCGGTCGTCGTCGACGGACGCGGGTCCGGCCCGCGCCGACGGCGACCGCCAGGTGCCGGGTGTCGCGCCCCGCGGCGTCGTTGTGCCGGAGGATCCCCTGCACGGCGCGGTCACCACCTCGGCGGTGCGCCACGAGCCCGGCACGGTGAGCTCGGCGAACGCGTCGCCGCTGCCGACGGCTCCTGAGGGCGCGGCGACCGCCGCGGGCGGCCGGAACGCCGCCTCCGCCAGCCGTCGGGTCGCGGTCCGCGCGAGACCCCCGCGGGTGGGTCGCTCGCCCACTCCGCGCGCGCTGGACGCGACCGGCTGACCCGTCGCGGCAGCGAGTACGTCGAGCAGCCCGAGCCCGTCCACCCAGGCGTGATGGGCGGAGACGACCAGCGCCGACCCGGCGATGCCGGTGAGGACCGGAGCCGAGCCGTCGATGAGGCGAGCGCGGAGGGCGTCGACGTCGTCGTCGCTGCGCACCTCGGTGGTCCCGTGCCATTGCTGCTGGGCCGCGAGGTCGGTCAACCGGCCCAGGACGGCACCGGGATCCGGCGGCTCCGAGAGGTACGCCGTCAGCAGGATCCGCCAGCCGATGCCGGGGTCGGCCACCCATTCGCCCGTCACGGCGTCAGCGCTTCACGGCCCGCGCCACCAGGCTGATGCCGGGCAGCCGGCGCACCGGCAGGAACCGTTCGCTGGCGACCGCCACCCGCAGACCCGCGTTCACCACCGGGTGGACGGGCTCCATCTCGCTCTCGCTCGTGACCCGACGCCGGCGTCGCACCCGGGCCACCGGCCGCAGCAGCACGTTCCACGACATCACGTCGACGACCTCGAGGCCGGCCTTCTCCATCAGGCCGACGAGCTCGTCGCGCTCGTAGCGCCGCTCGTGACCGAGGGCGACGTCGTGCCCGCTCCACAGCTTCATGCTGCACGGCACCGCCACCAGCGCGCGGCCGCCGGGGCGCAGCACCCGCACCGTCTCGCGGGCCACCGCCTCGTCGTCGTCGATGTGCTCCCACATGTCGGTCGACATCACCAGGTCCATCGACTCGTCGCGGAAAGGCAGCCGGCGGGCGTCGCCCCGGACCACCGGCAGTCCGCGCCGCGCGGCCAGTGGGGCGGCCACGGGGGAGTACTCCAGCCCGGCCACCCGCCACCCGAGGTCGCGGAGCACCGCGGTGTTGCCACCGCCACCGCAGCCGACGTCGAGGGCCCGTCCCGGGGTGAGCGGAGCGACCAGCCGGCGCACCAGGGACCGACGCTCGGCGTACCACCAGTGCCGCTGCTCCAGCGCCGCCGACCGGCGGATCTCGTCCTCGTCCACGCGGGCAGACCCTAGTGCCGGGGGAGCAGGAGGTCGGCGGCGACGATGGCGGTGCCGGGCGTGTACTGGCCGCGGGTCTCCGACCACCCTCCCCAGATCCGGTCGTGGCCCTCGGGCCACTCCGGCTCCACCAGACGGGTGATCGCGAAGCCGGCGCCGGCGAGCAGCTCGACCCAGTCGCCGAGCGTGCGGTGGTGCTCGACGTACGTCACCTCGCCGGTGTCGTCGTCCACCTCGACGTACGGCGTCCGGTCCCAGTAGGACTGGCTCGCCAGCAGCCCCTCCTCGGTCGGGTCGTCGGGGAACATCCACCGGGTGGGGTGGGTGATCGAGAACGCGAACCGGCCGCCGTGCCGGAGCACCCGGGCGGCCTCCGCCACGGCGATGTCGAGCTCGCTGACGAACTGCAGCGCGCCGAACGACGAGAACACCACGTCGAAGGAGGCGTCGGCGAACGGCAGCTGGGTCGCGGTGCCGAGCACCGAGGGCACCCGGACGCCGCTCTCCTCGTCGATCCGGCGCG
This sequence comes from uncultured Actinomycetota bacterium, assembly GCA_963813615.1. Taxonomy (GTDB): domain Bacteria; phylum Actinomycetota; class Actinomycetes; order Propionibacteriales; family Nocardioidaceae; genus Nocardioides. Next base: position 160,649 of record CAWFAE010000013.1, on the reverse strand, counting down.
AGTGCTGGAGCTGACGGTGGGAGAGGTCCAGACCAGTGGCCCGGCCGCCACGGGTCCGCACCCAGCGCGAGCACTGGCCGGCCCCGGAGCCGACCTCGAGCACGTCGCGGCCGGCGACGTCACCGAGGACGCCGGCCTGGTCCTCGGTGAGCCCCTCGGGGCCCCAGACGAACCCGGTGTCGCCGAGGAAGGCACCATGGGTGGCTTGGTACTCGTCCGCATAGCGGTCCCAGTCCGGCCCGTTGGCCCGCCGGGACTCGGGCTCGCCGACCGGTCGACGCTCCACCCGCACGCTCCCGACCCTACTGCTGGTTTCGAGACGCGTCGCGCAGCCCCTCGCAGGCTCGGAAGCGGGGCGCTCAGTTGGACTCGGCCACCGCGCGCGGCGTAAAGTTGAGCCTTGCGCCTGCGGTCTGCCTGAGTTCCAAACGGAGCGGACTCTCGCTCGCTATCCCAACCGGTAGTGAAACGGACTTCACGCGTGCCCGTACGACATCTGCCCACCCAAGGAATCCACTCCCTTATGACGAGCACCATCACCACTCCTCAGGACATCGACGCGCCCCAGGTGGCGGTCAACGACATCGGTTCCGAAGAGGAGTTCCTCGCGGCGATCGACGCGACCATCAAGTACTTCAACGACGGCGACATCGTGGATGGCACCATCGTGAAGGTCGACCGGGACGAGGTCCTGCTCGACATCGGCTACAAGACCGAGGGCGTCATCCCCTCGCGTGAGCTCTCGATCAAGCACGACGTCGACCCCAACGAGGTCGTCGAGGTCGGTGACAAGGTCGAGGCCCTCGTCCTCCAGAAGGAGGACAAGGAAGGCCGACTGATCCTGTCCAAGAAGCGCGCCCAGTACGAACGCGCCTGGGGCACGATCGAGCAGGTCAAGGAGGAGGACGGCGTCGTCGAGGGCACCGTCATCGAGGTCGTCAAGGGCGGCCTGATCATCGACATCGGGCTGCGCGGCTTCCTGCCGGCCTCGCTCGTCGAGATGCGCCGGGTGCGCGACCTCCAGCCGTACGTCGGTCAGACGCTCGAGGCCAAGATCATCGAGCTCGACAAGAACCGCAACAACGTGGTGCTGTCCCGCCGCGCCTGGCTGGAGCAGACCCAGTCCGAGGTGCGCCACGGCTTCCTGACCCAGCTGCAGAAGGGCCAGATCCGCAAGGGCGTCGTGTCCTCGATCGTCAACTTCGGTGCGTTCGTCGACCTCGGCGGCGTCGACGGCCTGGTGCACGTCTCCGAGCTGTCCTGGAAGCACATCGACCACCCGAGCGAGGTCGTCACCGTCGGTGACGAGGTCACCGTCGAGGTGCTCGACGTCGACATGGACCGCGAGCGGGTGTCGCTGTCGCTGAAGGCGACGCAGGAGGACCCCTGGCAGCACTTCGCCCGGACCCACCAGATCGGTCAGATCGTGCCCGGCAAGGTCACCAAGCTGGTGCCGTTCGGCTCGTTCGTCCGGGTCGAGGAGGGCATCGAGGGCCTGGTGCACATCTCCGAGCTGGCCGAGCGCCACGTGGAGATCCCGGAGCAGGTCGTCCAGGTCAACGACGACGTCATGGTCAAGATCATCGACATCGACCTCGAGCGTCGCCGGATCTCGCTGTCGCTCAAGCAGGCCAACGAGACCGCGACCGCTGCCGACGTCGAGGAGTTCGACCCGACGCTCTACGGCATGACGGCGACGTACGACGAGCAGGGCAACTACGTCTACCCCGAGGGCTTCGACCCGGAGACCGGCGAGTGGCTCGAGGGCTTCGACGAGCAGCGTGCGGTCTGGGAGGAGCAGTACGCCAAGGCGCACGCCCGCTGGGAGGCGCACGTCAAGCAGCAGGCCGAGGCCAAGCAGGCCGACGTCGAGCACGGCGAGGCCACGTCGTACTCCTCGGAGGGCGAGACGCCCGCCGAGGAGACCACCGACGGTGGTTCGCTCGCGTCCGACGAGGCGCTGCAGGCGCTCCGCGAGAAGCTCACCGGGGGCAGCAACTGACCTGGCGCTGACTCTCAGCAACCGCGCTGACCCGGGCTCGTCAAACGGCCCGGGTCAGCGCGATTTCCAGTGGTCCCGGAGTCGTGTCGTCGTAGCATCGGCGCCGTGCACTGGGGAGGGCGACGCCGTGGCTTTGGCGCGCTTTCCGGGCTGGTGGGGCTGGGCCTGGTGGCGACCGGTGTGACGGTGCCGTCCGGTGGCGGGCGCCGAGGACGTGGACCCGGTCCGGATCCTCCTGGTGGGCGACTCCGTCACCCAGGGTTCATCGGGCGACTGGACCTGGCGGTACCGGCTGTGGAAGCACTTCGAAGCCGCCGGCATCGAGGTGGACTTCGTCGGCCCCCGCGACGACCTGTACGACAACGTCTCCGATGCGCATGGCTCCCAGGCGTACGTCGACCCCGACTTCGACCGCGACCACGCCGCCCGCTGGGGGATGAACGTCGACGTTCCGGACGTGCCCATCGCGACGCTGGTCGAGGAGTACCGGCCGGACGTCGTCGTGGAGATGCTGGGCGTCATCGACCTCCTCTTCGGCGGGCGTACGCCGGAGACGGTGGCGAATCGCGTCGGCACCTTCGTCGACGAGGCCCGGTCGGCCGACCCCGGGGTGAAGATGGTGCTTGCGGAGGGGACCCAGACCTGGTTCTCAGGCGTGCCAGAGTTCAACTCCCTGCTGCCCGAGGTGGCTGAGGCGGCCTCGGCCGTGGCGCCGGGGGTCGTCGTGGCGGACACCGACGACGGCTACGACCGATTCGGCCACACCTGGGACCAGTCCCACCCCAACGCGGTCGGGGAGGCGATGATCGCCGCCGCCGTCGCCGACGCGCTGGCCACGCTCGACATCGGACCCCAGGCGTCACGCCCGATCGCAACGCTCCCGCTCGGCCCCCGCGTCGCGCCCCTACTGGCGGCGACCCCCCGGGACGGTGGCGCGACCCTGTCGTGGACCGGCCCGCCGGGTGCGACCGCCCAGTTCGTCTGGCTGCGCGATCTCACCGCGGGTGATGCGTGGCACCGGCTCCCATGGCGCGTGACCGGGTCGGCGTGGCCGGCGAGTCAGCTCGTCAACGGACATCGGTACCAGTTCCGGCTGCAGCCGGTGAAGGGCGACGAGGCCGCCGCCGACGACATCCGGTCCAACATCGTCGAGGTGCTGCCACAACGGCTGCCGGCCGCCGTACCGACGCCGCGCCTGGAACCCCGGCCGAGGGCGCTTCGGGTCAGCTGGCGGGCCGCCGCCCGGGCGACGTCCTACCGCGTCGCCTGGTGGCCAGTCGGCAGCCGCTCGGCGGCTCGGTCCCGCACGGTCACCGGGACCTCGACCCGGATCGGCTCGCTCTCGGCCCGCAAGAGGTACGCCGTCTCCGTGGTCGCCCGCAACGGCACCGGGTTCGGGCCGGTCTCGAAGCCGGCCGTCGCTCGTCCGCGCGCCTGAAAACCAACTGACCCGTCGCGAACATCGCGACGGGTCAGCTGGTTAGGAGGTCAGATCCGGGCCGCGGGGGCACGGAACATGGGGTCTTCGAAGTGCGACTTCGGCGCCTGGCGCGGGCCTCGGTCTGCGAAGAGGTCACGGACCGTGGCGCCGACGGCGACAACCGCCAGGGCCACGAGGAGGATCAGTAGGAAGGTCATGGCAGTAATTCTGCACCCGCACACTTCCTGCCACCAGTGGCAGAAATGACACTCTCCATTGATTTTCTGCCAGAAGCGAGGCAGACTGCCTGCCATGCGCAAAGTGGCGGTCGTGGTGCAGGACGGTGCGGAGCCCTTCGGGCTCGGATCCCTGGTCGAGGTGTGGGGCGAGCCCTACCACCCTGACGACGACAACCCGGTGTTCGACTTCAAGGTCTGTACGCCGCGGCCTGGGGTCGTCAGCGGCCGGTCCGACTTCGACATCGTCGTGAAGCACGACCTGTCCGCCACCGCCGACGCCGACCTGGTCTGCATCTCGCCCAGACAGAAGTTCCAGGACCACGACCCGGAGGTCATCGACGCCATCCGCGCGGCGTACGACCGCGGCGCGATCATCTACGCGCCACTGCTCGGCGGTGTTCCACCTGGGTGCCGCCGGACTGCTCGATGGTCGCGAGTGCACGACCCACTGGCGCTACACCGACCTGCTCGCCGACGCGTATCCCGAGGCGCAGGTGCGTCCCGACGTCCTCTACTGCCACGACGGCAACGTGCTGACCGGGGCCGGCTCGGCGGCCGGCATCGACGCGTCGCTGCAGCTGCTCCGCCAGGAGTACGGCGCTCGGGTCGCCGCGACCACCGCGCGCCGGATGGTGGTCCCGCCGCACCGCGACGGTGGCCAGGCCCAGTTCATCGCCCGCCAGGTCGTCGACTGCCAGGCCGAGACCCTCGGCCCGCTGCTCACCTGGATCCTGGAGAACCTCGACGGCGAGCTCGGCGTCGAGGAGCTGGCCCGCCGGGCGCACATGTCACCGCGCACGTTCGCGCGCCGGTTCCGCGACGAGACCGGCACCACCCCGCACAGCTGGGTCACCGCCCGCCGGCTGCAGGTGGCCGAGGAGATGCTCGAGCGCACCGACGCCTCGGTCGACTGGATCGCCGCGGAGGTGGGCTTCGGCAACGCCGCCGCGCTGCGGCACCACTTCACCCGGTCCCGGGGCGTCAGCCCGCAGGCCTACCGCCGTCAGTTCGCCTGCTGAGCTGATCGCGGCGTTCGGCAACTACCGGGTCAGCCGAGGTCCATCCCCTCGAGGGGGGACGACGGCTTCTGGTCGGGCAGACGCATCATCCGGAAGGAGTTGCCGAACCCGAGCAAGCCAGCGAGGAGTGGCACCAGCAGGGCGATCTGCAGTGAGAGGTTGCGGGCGTCGTTGTTGATGGCGACGACCTCTGCCTCGACGGCCGGGGGCTCGCCGGTGATCTGCTCCTCGAGCTGGGTGTTGCTCATGACCTCGGCGTCGTCCTCGAGGGCGGCCGCGATCTGCTCTTGCTGGGCCGCCGGGATGACCTCGCTGTTCTCGGTCATCTGCGTGAAGCTCACGGACAGGGCGGCCAGCATGATGCCGCCCGCCATGGCCAGACCGAAGGAGAGCCCGAAGGACCCCGCGGCGGAGTTGACGCCGGCGGCCTCGCTGACCCGCTCCGGCTCGACAGGAGCAAGCGTGTAGTTGTTGAGCTGGGACACCAACAGGCCCAGGCCGGCGCCGGTGATGGCAAGCGGGACCACGAGGTACCAGCCGCTGTCCACGCGTGGGACGAACGGGATGATGATCCCGATCCCGACGGTGGCCAGCAGGAAGCCGGCCCTGATGACCGCGGCGGGGCGCCGGGCACCGACCCTCTTGCCGGCGACCATGGCCGCCGCGAACATGGTCAGGGAGAGGGGCGCCAGTGACAGGCCCGCTTCGAGCGCGTCGTACTCGAGGGTCATCTGGAAGAACAGCGGCAGCGCGATCATGGCCCCGCCCAGGGTGACCTGCTGCAGCAGCTGACCCGAGACCCCGGCGGTGAAGTTCGGATGCTCGAACAGGCCCGGGTCGAGCAGCGTGACCTTCTGCTCGCGCTTACGCCGGATCAGCCAGCGGGCCAGCGCCACCAGCGCGACTGCCCCGATTCCCATGAGCAGGCCGACGAACTCCCCGCCCTCCTGCCAGACCAGGATCCCGAGCACCACGCCGCCCATGCCGATGACCGACAGGATCGCGCCCACGACGTCGACCCGGCGGGAGCCGGTGTACGGGACGTCACGCACCAACCCGATCTGGCTCAGCACGATGGCGATGATCAGCACCTCCAAGCCGAAGCCGACCCGCCACGACAGGTACGTCGTGACGAACCCGCCGAGCAGGGGACCGATGGCGGCGGCGATGGCGGCCGCGGCGCCAACCAGCGCGTAGGCCTGCTTCTGGGCTGCCCCCGCGAAGTTGCCGTGGATCAGGGACTGCATCGCCGGCAGGAGCAACGAGGCGCCGAGTCCGCCGAGGATCGCCCAGAAGATGACGATCGCGGTCAGGCTCTGGGCCAGCGTCATGGCCAGCGCCCCGAGTGCGTAGGCCAGCAGTCCCAGGACATAGGCCCGCTTCCGGCCGATGAGGTCGCCCACCTTGCTGTTGATCAGGATGAACGCCGCCGAGACCAGCGCTTCGAGAGCGATGGCGGACTGGACGCCGCTGGCGGTCGTGTCCAAGTCCTCGATGACCGCGGAGATCGACACGTTCATCAGACGACGTGTCGACCACCAGCACGAACATGGCCGCCGCCAGCAGCAGCATCAGGCGGCGATTCCCAGAGCCCTCCGGTTCACTAGCTTCGGCGGGTCCGGTACTCATGTCGCCCTCTCGGCTCACGGCTCAGCACGAAGCCTAGCGAGTAGGCCTCCCGCCGTCAGTTCGCTTGGTTGAGCTGGTCGCGCCGCACCTTCCCGGTCAGGGTCCGGGGGAGTACGTCGTGGAAGACCCAGGTCTTCGGCCGCTTCGGCGGCGCCAGGTGCTCGCGCGCGTACGCCGTGAGCTCGGCCTCTGACGCGTCGCCGACGACCGCCGCACACACCCGCTGGCCCCAGTCGGGGTCGTCGACGGCGTACACCGCGACGTCGGTGACTCCCGGGTGCTCGCCCAGGATCTGCTCGACCTCGAGCGGGTAGACGTTGACGCCGCCGCTGATGATCAGGTCCTCGCGGCGTCCCTCGAGGAAGAGGTAGCCGTCGTCGTCCAGCCGGCCGACGTCGCCCACCGTGAAGCTGTCGCCGCGCCAGGCGGCCGCGGTCTTCTCCGGGTCGCCGTAGTAGCTGAACCGCGCGTGCTCGGGGACCGCGCACCAGATCACGCCGTCCGCGTCCACGGAGAGCGTGCGCCCCGGTCGGGCCCGGCCGACGGTGCCCGGCCGCGCCAGCCACTCCTCGCTCGGGCAGGCGGTGAACTGACCCTCGGTCGATCCGTAGAACTCCCAGGTGCTGCCCTCCGGGAACGCCTCGATCAGCCGCCGCTTGGTCTCCGGCGGGCACGGGGCGCCGGCGTGCGCGACCAGCCGGAAGCAGGACAGGTCGGGCGCGCCCACCTCGTCCCAGTGCGCGAAGAGCCGCTGCAGGTGGGTCGGCACGCAGAACATCGACGTCGGCCGCTCGGTCCGGATGGCCTCGGTGATCGTGGCCGGATCGAACGGGCCCGGGATCACCACCCGCCCTCCGGCGAGCACCGTTCCCATCCCGAACCGGAGCGGCGCCGAGTGGTAGAGCGGGCTGAGCACCAGGTTGACGTCGTCGGCCGCGAACCCCCACAGGTCGCGCTCCTCGGCGACCAGCGCGGCAGCCTGCTCGTCGTCCAGCAGTCCGCTGTAGACGCCCTTCGGCGTACCCGTGGTGCCACTGGTCACGTGCATCGGACGGGCGCGGGGGAGTCCACCGGATCTCGGGAGATCGGCGAGGGCCGCCTCGTCCTCGACGACCAGGTCCGGCTCGAGGTGGGCCAGGATCCGGTCCCGCTCGTACGCCGTCAGCCGCGGGTCGAGCGGGATCGGGAACATCCCCTCCGCCAGCAGCCCCATCACCGCGTCCAGGTACGCGTGCGAGCCGGGCATCAGCAGCGCGACGCGCGACCCCTCACCAAGCTCCGGCACGGTGGTCGAGGGTAGCGGTGTCCCTGCGCCCCGGCCGGACGGCGCTTGACGCATGCCGATATGAGAATATGATGTGGCCATGGCACGAGCAGCGACGACGTCGGACGTCTTCAACGCGATCGCCGAGTCGCAGCGCCGGGACATCCTGGTGCTGCTGCGGGCGGGAGAGCGGCCGGTGACCGAGTTGGCCCAGGAGCTGGGGATGACCCAGCCGGGCGCGTCCAAACACCTGCGAGTGCTCCGGGAGGTCGGGCTGGTGCGGGACCGCAAGGCAGGCAAGCAGCGGCTGTACGGCCTCGACGCCCGCGGGCTGCGGCCGGTCCACGAGTGGGCCGGCGGGTTCGAGCGGTTCTGGAACGAGAGCTTCGACCGCCTGGACGCGTACGTGCAGGACCTGAAGCAGGCAAGGCAGGAGGAGTAGCTGATGAGCGCGACGGGACGAGGAGCGCCGGCGCAGTCCGCGACGGCCGACCGAGAGATCGTCGATCTCCCGGGTCATCGACGCCCCGCGGGAGCTGGTGTTCGAGGCATTCACCGAGGTGCGGCACCTGTCGCGGTGGTGGGGACCGGAGGGGTTCACCACCACCACGCGGGCGTTCGAGTTCCGCGTCGGCGGGGCGTGGGACTTCGTGATGCACGGACCGGACGGGACGGACTACACCGAGTGGATCACCTGGACCGAGATCGCCCCGCCGGAGCGGATCGCGCTGCTGCACGGTGAGTCTCGCGACGACCCGAACGCCTTCGAGTCGGTCCTGACGTTCGCGCCAGACGGCGCGGCGACCCGGATAGAGATGCACACGGTGTTCCCCACCAAGGAACTGCGCGACGAGGCGGTCGAGACGTACCACGCGATCGAGGGCGGCCGGCAGACCCTGAGCAACCTGGCGGCCTACGTCACCGAGATCGTTCGGACGGGAGCTGAGGGCTGATGGCCGGGAAGGTGTTCTTCAGCGTGTCGATGTCGCTGGACGGGTTCATCGCGCCCGAGTCCACCGAGGAGTTGATGGGGCAGCAGTGGATGGAGCTGCAGGCGTGGGCCTTCCCGCTGCGGTTCTTCCGGGAGAACCTGAAGCTCGGCGAGGGCGGCGAGGAAGGACTCGACAACGACATCGCGCGGGCGACGCACGAGCGCACCGGCGCGAGCGTCATGGGCAAGCGCATGTTCGACGCCGGCGAGAAGATGTGGCCGGAGGAGGCGCCGTTCCACACGCCGGTCTTCGTCCTGACGCATGAGAAGCGGGACCCCTGGGAGCGGCCGGGCGGGACCACCTTTCACTTCGTCAACGACGGCATCGAGCCCGCGCTCGACCAGGCCCGCGAGGCCGCCGGCGACCGCGACGTCCGGATCGCCGGCGGCGGCGCGACGATCCTGGAGTACGTGAACGCCGGCCTGATCGACGAGTTCTCGGTCGCGCTGTCACCCGTGCTGTTCGGCTCCGGAATCCGCCTGTTCGAGGGCGTGGACGCGGGCCGCGTGGCCCTGGAGCCGGTCCGTGCGGAACCCTCCCCGAGGGTGACGCACCTGACCTACGCCGTCCGAGAGCGGTAGGCGCACGGCGGACGCGGCCCGCCCGTCAGCGCAGCCGGATGACCAGGTCGTGCCTCCCGGCGTCCGTGGTGGTCGACCAGCTCGCGCCCTCGGGCCGTCGCGACGACGTCGAAGTCGACCCGCTTCCCGTCGAGGCGGACCGAGCTCACCTTCGCGTGCGCGGGCAGCACGTGGCCGATGGTGAGGCTGGTTCCCGCGCCGCGCGAGCCTGACCTCGGTGCGCAGCTCCCGCTTCGACTGTCGCGCGGTCACCGACACCTCGCCGTCGTCACCGAGGAGGATGTGCCGGCCGGACACCTTGGCCTGACCGCCCGGCACCTGCGCGACCACGCGGACCCGGTCGCGACCAAGGTCCGGAGAGACGCCCAGCTGCTGGGCCACGACGGGCCACAGGTTGCCGTAGGCGCCCCACGCCTGGAGGACCATCGAGCGCTCGGTGAAGAGCCGGTCGATGTTCGGCGTGAAGTCACCCTCGGGGGCGATCTCCGGCATCGCGCCGGGCATCTCCCACACCTTCGGGTCGAGCTGGATCCTCGCGTTGCCGGTGGTGTAGTGCTGCTGCTGCTCGGTGCCCATCCGGCCGAAGTTGCCTTCGGCGACGGCCATGATGGCGGTGTTCAGCGAGAAGACGCTGCGCTCGCTCGGGACCGTCGAGACCACGGAGTCGCAGCTCGGCCCGGGGTTGCCGGCCGGAGCGGACGTCGGCCCGGTGCCGGTGTGGTACAGCCCGAACTCGCCGGTGAAGCACGGCCGTTCGCGCTGCTCGAGGGCGGTGACGCCGTGGTCGTCGTCGGCGAGCGGACGGGTCGCCTTGCCGGGGCGGACCAGCATGGCGTCCATCGGGGTGACCCCGATCCAGTGCCGCTGGAACACCCGCGAGTTGTCCGGGTTGGCGAGCGAGTCGGCGTACTGCCGGGCATCGCCGCCGTACCACCAGGCCTGCTCGAAGTCCGCCTCCATCGCAGCTGCTCTCTCCGACGCCCAGGTGGCGGTCGAGGTGTCGCCCTTGCTGGTGGCCATGTCGGCGAGATCTCGGAGCCCGCGGATCGTGTAGACGGTGTTGTCGAGCTTCTCCTCGCCCATGCCCGGACGCTCGACGTTGCCGAGTCCCTCCGGCCAGCCGTCACCGTCCTCGTCGAGCTGGTCGACGACGTACTCCATCCCGCGCTTGCTGAAGTCGTACAGCTCGTCGCGGAAGGCGTCGTCGCCGGTCCAGCGCCAGATCAGCGCCACGGCACTCGGGAACTTCGACGTCTCGTCGGTGTTGCCCGGATCCTGGTTGGCGCCGAAGTACACCGCGCCGTCGGGAGTCACCTCGTGCACGACCTTGCCGGATCCGTCGTTGACGATCTCGCTGACGTCGCGGAGCGTCCGCAGGTGGGCCTCGATGTCGTCGAACTGCCCCATCGCCACCGACGCGAACGCCGTGTACTCACCGTCGGTGCCGAAGATCCACGGATAGTCGGGCCAGCCCGCACCCAGCCACCTGGCCGTCGGCAGCGTGCCGACCGGCGGCGGGAACTGCTTGCCGGCATCGACCCAGCGCAACCGGAGGTCGTGGCTCTCCTGCACCGAGTCGGCGAGGTTCTGCTTGCTCCAGCGGATCGACCGCTCGAGCCGGCGGTCGCCCGGCAGGCCCACCTGGGTACGCCGGTCGATCGCGCGCCGCTCGTGGACCTTGTCCTCCAGCAGGGAGCGGGGATCGGCGAGCGCTTCGTCGTACGACGCGCGGGCGTCGGACAGCCCCTTGTCCGACCCCGCCACCGCGAACCACACCGTCACGGCCTTGTCCGCCGGCACCTCGACGTCGTACCGGAGCAGACCGCCGGTGCCGGCGCCGTACGCCGTGTCGTCGCAGCGTTCCGGCTGCGGGTCGGGCGTGCCGGAGGCCGGGCAGATGACCGCGGGGTCCTGGGGTCCACGGAAGTCGGGTCCGAGCTCGGTGGACTCCGGCGTGAGGTCGCTCCCGACGACGGCCGCCCAGTCGTGCGCCCCGAGCGGATGGTCGGCGCCGGCCTGCTCGCGGAACACCAGCGCCGAGTCGTCGACGCTTCCCGTGTCGTCGGCGTTGACCGCCAGCTGGCTCGGAGTCGTCTCTCCCCACGGGTAGGTCGCCATCAGCTCGGAGTGCGCGGCCACCTCCAGCGGAACTGTCGTGTCGCTGTCGCTCCGCAGCGTCAGGCCGACCAGCTGCGCACGTGGACCGTCCGGCACGAAGTCGGTCCGGGACACGCGTACGCCGTCACTGGCGGCGTAGTCGGTGCGGCCGTAGCCCCAGCCGGAGCTGAAGCGACTCGCCTCGACGTCGTCACCCAGCCACTGCCCGTCGACGCCGAACCAGAGACCGTCGAGGAGCTTGATCGGCGGCGACCAGATCCCGCCCATCTCTCCTCGCGTGTGGAACCCCATCGCGGGATACAGCCCGTCCTCGGTCCAGGTCGAGTAGGCACGCTCGCCGATCACGACGGCCCGCCGGTCCTCCAGCCGTCGGTGCTCCGTGAGCTCCGGACTCCGCGGCAAGGGGCCGACGTCGAGGGCGGCGGCCGGCGGATCGTCCCCGGCCGCAGCCGTGCCCCGATCCGCGGCGCCGATGGCACCTCCGGTCACGGCCAGGCAGGTGAGGAGAGCCAGGGCAGCCCGGCTCGATGGCAGCTTGGTGTCAGTCCGAGTACTGAACATGGTGCGCCTTTGTGTGGGGTTCAACCATCCAAACACGGAGCGGCGCCGAGAGCCACGCCCGTCCCTTTCGCGGCGGTATTGACGCGCTCTAGGTAGCACTCGCAGCGACTAGCCTCGCTTAGTGGACGCCAATCCCCCACCCTGACCGTTGACCAGGCCTACGAAGTCGCACACCGCCTCGTCTGGCAGTACTACCAACGCGAGCCCGGCGGCGCGCATCAAGGGAGAGCAACGAGATGAGACCACTTCGATACTCGATCAACGTAACGCTCGACGGCTGCTGCCATCACGAGGCAGGGCTCCCCCCTGACGAGGAGTCGATGCGCTACTGGACCGCTGAGATGGAGCGAGCCGATGCCCTGCTATTCGGCCGGGTGACCTACGAGATGATGGAGTCGGCGTGGCGCAAGCCGGCCACTGGCACGTGGCCTGACTGGATGGATGAGTTGCAGATCCCGTTCGCCGAGACCATCGACCGGGCGAAGAAGTACGTCGTGTCGAGCACGCTGAGCGGGGTCGATTGGAATGCCGAGCGGGTGCGAGGTGACTTGGGGCCAGCGGTTCAGCGGCTCAAGCAGGAGTCAGGCGAGGGTCTGTGGGTTGGTGGCGTGACGCTCCCCCTGGCGTTGGCAGATCTGGGACTGATCGACGAGTACGAGTTCCTTGTGCAGCCGGTCCTTGCCGGACACGGGCCGACGTTGCTCTCCGGTCTGCGCGAGCGCATCCAGCTCGAGCTCGTGGACCGCCACGAGTTCCGGTCGGGGGCGGTCGCCCTGCGATACCGGCCCACGCGAGTTGCTTGACGTGATTTGCACTGGCACGTTGGCCGCTCCCCTCGCGGCGCTAAGACGCATCTACCCGCATGTCGCTTCGCCGTGGACTATGCGCTGAAGGGGTTGTGAGGCACACCGCGCATGGGCGTGCTGCTCAACTATTAGTGCCGCGTGGCGTGGATGGCTGGCTGGGCGGTTCGATGATGGTCGAGAACGAGGTGCGGCGAATCCTCCGGCGTCCAGACGCTTCAACACAGAGCACTAGGTACCGGACTTCTTCGTCGGCGCCGGGTACGGGGTCTTGCCCTGGGCGAGGGCGTCGGTGAGCTGCTCGATGCGGCGGGTGCGGGTCTCCGGGCGCACCGCGGTCTGGATGCGATTCAGGAAGGCGAAGCGGTTGCGGCCGTCCAGCGCGGCGTAGACGTCGGTGAGGTCGCGCGCGGCCAGGGCGGCGGCGAGGTCGTCGGGCACCACTGCGGTGGCCGGGCTGTCGTAGGCGGCGTCCCAGCGGCCGTCCGCCTTCGCCTTTTCCACCTCGGCCAGGCCGGCGGGGCGCATCCGCCCCTCGGCGGTGAGCCGCTCGATGCGCTCGCGGTTGATCTTCGACCAGACGCTCTTCGCGCGCCGCGGGGTGAACCGCTGCACGTACCACTCGTCGTCGAGCCGCCGGGCGATGCCGTCGATCCAGCCGAAGCAGAGCGCCACGTCCACGGCCTTCGTCCAGTCGATCGACGTGACACCGGTACCCTTCTTGGCCATCCGAATCCAGACGTGCGTGGCGGTCGACGCGTTATCGACGAGCCAGGTCTCGAACGCCTTGTCGTCCTCGAAGAACACCGCGTCGGTGTGGACCATCGACATGGCGGCAGTGTAGTGGCGCGGATTTGAAGTGGTTGGACCCCACGCATACGCAAATGCCGCCCTGGGGGGAGGAAGTCGGGAGGGTCCATGACCAGGCGGTTCGGACGGCCACCCGCCCGTGGTCGTGAGCGGCGCCGATCACCAAGGGAGCGGGCGCGACCACCGACGCGGCGACACCCCATTGACCGGCGCGAGCGGGGTCTGAAAGGGTAGTGCCTTGAGGGAGGATGCTAGACAGCTCACAGCCACACCATCGTGACCGGAACGGGACGGCGGAACACATCCTCGGGCCCTCCACCTGTCCCGAACGACCACGCACGGCCCGGCAGATAGATTCTTGGCGCAGCCGCCACCCGGGGCTCGGCGCCGGCTGGCGGCGTCTAGCCCGAGTTGGCCCGAGGGAGTATGAGCAACAAGACGCCCCGCCCGTCACGGACGAGCACCGCTGCACGCCGTGTCCGCGTGGCCCCTGCGCCGCAAGGTTGCGCTCGCGCTCGCGATCCCGCTGCTGCTTGCCGCGACCCTGGGCGGCCTGCGCGTGGCCAACGACCTCGAACGAGGCCGCCAACGCGTCGGACGAGTGCCACAGCAGGTCACCGTGTTGCGACCCGCAATCGACTACCTCACCGCCGCCGAGCAGGCCATGGTGGCCGCGCAGGACACCTCGGCGAGCAGTCGCGCCGACCTCGATAGCCGCCGTGCAGGACCTGAGGAGCGCCGCGGAGCGACCTGGAGAGGACGCGGGACACCGCGGACCTGACCGCGGACCAGCGCTACCAGGTGGACGTCGTGCTCGACCTGAGCCGGGCGTTGCGCGAAGGCAGCACCGACCGGCTCAGCCCCGGCACCTGGGTGGCGCAGCTCAGGCAGCTCCAGTCCGGCGTGACCCAGCTGATCACCACGATCGTGAACGCCCAGCTCGAGCCCGAGCCGCGGCTGGAGCTCCTCGCCCAGACCCTCGGCGGTCGCTTCTCCCTGGCGATGCAGCAGGCGCTGGTCGCCACCGAGCGGAGCGGCGAGACCGGCTCCTGGAGCTCTTCGCCGAGCTCGGTGTCGAGGGCGCGGCCATCGACCGCCTGGCCAGCGAGCTGGGTGCCTCCGAGCCCGCCGTCGCGACCCTGCGGACGGAGAACGCCCAACGCACCCGGATCGTGCGCACCGGCGGCACCGACCTCGGCGGAGCCGAGGCCTACGCCGAGTACGACCAGCTGATCGAGACGCTGATGGACGGCATCGACGACGAGCTGGCCGCGGCCGCGAGCGATGCGCGTGAGCGGGCGCTGGTCAACGCCGGCATCACGCTGGGCGCCCTCCTCGCCGCGATCATGGTGGCCCTCCTGATCTCCCGGCTGCTCCTCAACCCCATCCGGCGGGTGCGCGAGGGCGCCAGGGCCGTCGCCCACGAACGGCTCCCCGAGGCGGTCGCGAAGATCCGCGCCGGTGAGGACCCCGGCCGGATCGTGCCGATCGACGTCACGACGGACGAGGAAGTGGGCCAGCTGGCCCGGGCCGTCGACGACCTGCACCGACAGGCGGTGCGGCTGGCCTCCGGCGAGGCCGAGCTCCGGTCCCAGGTCAGCGACATGTTCGTCACCCTGTCGCGCCGCAACACCTCGCTGATCAACCAGCAGCTCGGGCTCATCGAGACGCTCGAGAAGAACGAGGAGGATCCGGCCCGGCTCGAGAGCCTCTTCCGGCTGGACCACCTGGCGGCTCGCATGCGTCGTACGGCGGACAGCCTGCTGGTCCTCGCCGACGCACCCACGCGCGCCGGCGGCCACGAGGACCTCACGGTGGCCGACGCCCTGCAGGCGGCGATCGCGGGTGTGCAGGACTACCAGCGCGTCCGTGTCGGGATCGGCCAGCAGCGCACGCATCACCGACGCTGCTGCGGCCGACGTGATCCATCTCCTCACCGAGCTCGTCGACAACGCGCTGGCCTACTCGCCGCCGACCACCACGGTCTCGCTCGGCTCCACCACGACGCCCGACGGGTGTCAACGATCGAGGTCGCGGACGCCGGCCTCGGCATCCCGGGCGAGACCCTGCGCGGCCTCAACGAGACCCTGCGCTCCGGTGGCGACGTCACGCCCGACACGGCCCGCCGGATGGGCCTGTTCGTGGTGAGCCGACTCGCCCAGCGGTACGGCATCACGGTCTCCCTCCAGCGCAACCAGGACAACGGCACCACGGCCACGGTGTTCCTGCCCGAACTCCGTGCTCCGCGACACGCAGCAGGCCGGCGCGCCCGAGCAGGTCGGCACGCTCGCAGGTACGCGCCGATGGAGAGCGCCCGTCGCCCGCGACGCCGGAGCCGCGCCGCCCCGGACCCGATCGAGGCGACGATCAACGCGTCCCTCGGACTCCCGCGGCGTGAGCCGGGCGCCGTCCTTCGCCAGCCCCGACCGGACGGTCGAGGACACTCCGCTGCCGGTGCCCGTCAACCTCGGGCCCGATCTGCTCGGAGGCGACTGGGGCGAGCTGCAGCGGGCCAACGGGAGCGACACCGACGCCGATCCACCCGATCTTCGCAACTCGCTGCGATCGGCCTGGTTGACCGCCGACGGACAGGCACGCGGAGTCTGGCGGTCCTCCGAGGTCGAGGCCGGCTGGGAGCGGGCCGAGTCCGTCGAGTCCTCGCCGACACCTGCCCCGGTCGACCGACTCCGGACTGCCGATGCGTGATCCCGGCACCCGGCTCGTCCCCGGCGGTGTCGCCAAGCCCAAGTGCCGGCGCCACGTCGACCCCGAAGCCATCCGGGCGCGCCTGGCCGCGCACGCGGCCGGCGTGTCGCGCGGACGCAGCCGACGCCGCGGCACACCCTCCGCACGAGCGACCGGAAGCAGGCCCCGAATGAGCGAGCACGACGGCCGCACCGCCCCCAGCAGACCGACCAACGCAACCTGCGACTGGCTCGTCACCCGGTTCGTCGACGGAGGTCGGGACGCGGCCCACGCGATCCTGGTGTCGGCAGACGGGCTGCTGATGGCGGCGAGCAGCAGCATCCCGCGCGAACGAGCAGAGCAGCTGGGCGCGGTGTCGTCCGGCCTCGCCAGCCTGGCCGTGGGTGCCGCCCGCCTCTTCGAGGGCGGCGCCGTCCTGCAGACCGTCGTCGAGATGGAGCACGGTCACCTGATGCTGATGAGCGTCGGCGACGGCTCCTACCTCGCCGTGCTCACCCAGGAATCCGCGGACATCGGCCAGATCGGTTACGAGATGGCTCTCCTGGTCGAGCGCGTCGGGCGGACCGTCCAGGCCAGGGCGCGCTCCGCGGCTCCGGGAGCCTGAGTGTGAGTCGCCGTGGCATCCGTTGACCCCTCCGGGGCGGACGACGAGCGCGCCGCCCGCTTCGTCCGTCCCTACACGATCACGGCCGGTCGCACCCGAGCGACGGTCGACCTCCCGATGGAGGCCACCTTGCGTCGACAGCCGGCAGGATGACGACTCCACGCTGAGCCCGGCAGCGCGCCAGGTCCTGGACGCGTGCGACACCCGCTCGGTGGCGGAGGTCTCGGCATGGTGTCCATGCCGACTCGGGGTCGTTCGTGTCCTCCTCAGCGACCTGGTCGAGCAGGGCCTCGTCCAGGTGCAAGCCACCATCACCGACAGCTCGTCGATCGACGAGCGGATCGAGCTCATCGAAAGGACCCTGCGTGGACTACGCACCTACTAGCGCCCAGCGCAAGGCTGCGTCCACGAAGATCGTCATCGCCGGCGGCTTCGGAGTGGGCAAGACCACCATGGTGGGGTCGGTGTCGGAGATCGTGCCGTTGCGGACCGAGGCTCTGGTCACCGACGCAGTCCGAGGGCATCGACGACCTCGAGGCCGTGCCCGACAAGTCGACCACCACCGTGGCCATGGACTTCGGTCGGCTGACCCTGGCCGAGGACCTCGTCCTCTACCTGTTCGGGACGCCCGGGCAGCGACGGTTCTGGTTCATGTGGGACGACCTGTGCCTGGGCGCCATCGGCGCGATCGTGCTGGTCGACACGGCCCGGCTCGACGCGTCGTTCTCGCCGCTGGACTACTTCGAGTCCAAGGGCCTGCCGTTCATCGTGGCGGTCAACCAGTTCGACGACGCCGAACGGTATCCCCTGGAGGAGGTCGCCCACGCCCTGGCCCTTCCCGCCGACGTCCCGATCATCAGCGTCGACGCCAGGGACCGGGAGTCGGCCAAGCAGGCACTCGTCCGGGTCACCGAGTACGCCCTGCAGCAGCTCACCCAGTCCCGCGCGGCGAAGGTGAACTGACGTGGCCAGGCCTCTCAGCTCACCTCGGCCGCACGGTCGACCGCCGTACGTCGCTCTGCCTCGGCGTCGCGGCGCCTGCGGTCGAGGAGGGCACGACGGGAGCCTCGGCACCCGAGCCGATCCTCGTCAAGGAGGGTTCGCTGACGGTGTGCACGAGCCTCCCCTACGAGCCGTTCGAGTTCGAGCAGGACGGCAAGCCCGTCGGCTTCGACATCGACCTGGCCACTGAGGTCGCGAAGGAGCTCCGGCTCGAGGCCACGGATCGTCAACGCGGACTTCGACGCCATCCAGTCCGGCGAGCTGCTCAACGACGGCAAGTGCGATGTCGCGATCGCGGGCATGACCATCACCGGCGACCGCGCTCGGGTCGCTCGACTTCTCCAGCCCCTACTTCAACGCCGCGCAGGCGCATGGTCGTGCAGCGAGGGTTCCGGTGTGACCTCGCTGGAGGATCTCGGTGGGCAGGAAGATCGGGGTCCAGTCCGGCACCACCGGCGAGCTCTACGTCACCGACAACGCCCCGAACGGATGCCGAGATCGTCCCCTTGAAGGACGCCTCCGACGTCGATGACGCGCTGCGAGAAGGCGACGTGGCTGCGGCTGTCTACGACAACACCGTGGTGGGCGACGTGACGTCCCGCAACTCCGGAGTTCGAGGTCGCGGCGGAGTTCGACACCGGCGAGCAGTACGGGATGGCAGTCAAGAAGAACGGCAACGTCGAGCTGCTCCGGACCATCAACGAGGTGCTGGCGGACCTCGACGCGACGGCGGGTACGACGACATCTACGGGAAGTGGTTCGGCAACGCGCCCACGGACTGACGGCTTGCCCGCGAGGAGTCGTCGCAGGAGGATCGCCCAACGGGAACAGATCAGTCAGCGATCGGTTGACGGGCATTGGCGGCGGATAGACGCACCTTCAAGTCCCGCTATTGAGGTCGGCTCGGCGACATTAGCTGTGCATCGCGCGCAGGAGCAGCACCACGCCGCGGGCCGTGTCGAGGTTGGCCGCGATGGCGACGACCGCCAGCCCCAATAGCGGTAGGCCGCTGATCGCCGCCAGGGCGAAGATCAGCAGCCGGACCTCGCGCCGGAAGAGCAACCGCACGTCGGTGTCGCGGCCCACCGCGTGGATGTAGGAGATCAGTAGGCAGCCGCACCCGGCGGCGAACCCCCAGGCCCAGGCGGTCTCCGTGTGGCCGGCGGCGATGACCAGGCCGACCACCACGGCGAGGTCGGCATAGCGGTCCAGCAGCGTGTCCAGCGCGGCGCCGCGGCGCGAGGCCCGGCCGCTGACTCGCGCGAGCTCGCCGTCGACGCCGTCGAGGGCGGAGCCGAGCAGCACGCCGAGCCCGCCCACGGCCATCGCCCACCGGTCGCCGACCGCGATCAGGCCGGACGCGAGGAGGGTGGTGGCGAAGGCCAGCAACGTGGCCACGTGCGGGCTGAGCCCGGTCCGCAGCAGCTGGCGGGTCAGGGGCCCCGAGATCCGCCGGTTGACGGTCCGGGCGATGATCTGGTCGGTCGGCTTGGGCCCGTACCGGTGCCACATCACCCGCTCCAGGGCTCGCACTCCATCGGGTGTGTCGACGGCCGCCCAGAGCCCGGTGAAGGAGCAGGTGGTCATCTCGAAGCCGTGGTCGAGCATCCGCCGTCGCACGGCGGCCCACGGCATCGCCGGTGCGTCGGCGGTCGCGGCCAGTACGTCGGCGACGTGGACGGAACTGAGGCCGGCGTCGACCGCGGCGTACTCCTTCAGGTCGGCCGCCAGCTCGAGCAGTCGGCCGTCGGCCGCGGTCCGCACCCGGACGGGGGGCACCCCTCCCAGGCCGCCCACCTGGCGCTGTGGGTCACGGTCGACGGCCAGCACGTTGCGGCCCGGCGCGGCCATCAGTCGTCGTACATCGTCGGCCTCGAATACATGGTCGCCCATGACGACGAGGCACCGGTCCTCGTCGACCTGCTGGAGGCCGGCGAACACCGAGGTCGACGTGCCCTGCTGCCAGTCTGGGTTGACCACCAGTTCGACCGGGAGGCCGCGGGAGTGGATGGTCGCCGCCACGTCCTCGCTTCGGTAGCCGGCAACCACCACGATCCGGGTCACTCCTGCCTCGCACAGCACCTTGACCGTGCGGTCGAGCAGGGTCACGCCGCCCACCCGCCGCAGCACCGTCGGCTGGAGTGAGCGGGACCGGTGCTTCGACTCCGCGGTTACCACGACCGCGCTAGTCGCCCGTGGCTGGGGATCGGTCTCCGGGCGCGGGTCCATGGCTCGCAGTATGCGTCAGCACGCTCGTGCGCGCGCCTGGGCTCGGGTGCGGGGAGACCTCCTCCCGCCTCTGAAGTCCTGTCCGAGAGGCCGTACGGGATCGCTGCTGTGCGAGATGGGCAGCGTCCTTATGACGTGCAGAGGCGGCGGAAGGACGCAGGTCAGGACCGCGCTCGCCGCGGCTGATGTGCGCGTCGCGAGCTCACGCTCAGCGGCGCCAGTCGGCTCGACTCACAAGACCGCGCCGCGCGGCGCTACCTCAACGGCGGCAACGCCTCTGCCATAGAGCACCAAGAGCCGGTCACCATGGCGGGTGCGAAGCACGCCAGAGTGTTCTGCAAGTGTTTCGACGACTCGTTGGATGGCTTCGTTTTCGTCGCCGGCATCGTGCTCATACCTGACGTCGAGTTGGTCACCGCTCATGAGTCGGACCCGCAGCACTATCGCTTCCATGGTCACGCACCCTCGATCCTGCGCCGCCGTTGGCCTGTCGAGGCCGACTGCCACTCTCGGCCAGAGTAGACCGGTGCCAGCTGCACAGCCTCCAGACCCATCGGCACTGATTACTGGAACCAGATCAGCCGACCTGGCATCACCCCTTAGTTGGGCAGGACCGCGGTGACCGCGGCTCCGGATGGCCGCAGCCCTCGCTGTCCGCGAGAGCGCGTCAACTCCAGGCGACCCTCTTTGCGACGAAGTGACGCAGCGCATGGCGCCGCAGCGAGACAGACGAGTGCGCCGGGATTGAATGGGGTCACGGTCATGAAGGAGACGTATGAATCTGCCCGCGGATGGGCCCGGCCCGGAGCTGGTCGATCTCGATGTCGAAGCCGTGCTCGCGCGAGCTGGTGTCCCTGGTTGTTCGGTGGCTGCTCTCGAGGGTGGCGAGATCGTGTTCGAGCGCGGCTTCGGGACGAGCCGCGTCTCCTCCGGGGACCTAGTCACCCCGACCACGCGCATGCAGGCGTGCTCGATGAGCAAGCCGGTCTCGGTGCTGGCGGCGCTGCGGCTGGTCGAGCAGGGCCTGCTCGATCTGGACGCCGACGTGTCGGACTACCTGACGCGCTGGACCCTGCCTGCCAATGGCGATTGGCGTCCCCGGATCACGCTCAGGCAGCTGGCGAGCCACACCGCCGGTCTGACGGCTCACGCCGGGTTTCCCGGCTATCGCCGAGGGGCTGCCGTGCCCTCGCTGGTCGAAGTGCTCTCCGGAACTCACCCCGCGAACGCGCCGGGAGCCCGTGTCGAGATGGTGCCGGGTATCCAGTTCCGCTACTCGGGTGCCGGCACGACCCTCGTTCAACTGTTGATGGAGGAGGTGACGGGCATGAGCACGACCGACATCCTCACCGAGCTCGTCCTGGAGCCGCTCGACATGCGCGCGAGCAACTTCGTCCAGGATCTCGACGATGACGAACGCGCACACGGGCACCTGGCTGGTGGCGAGCCGGTGCCGGGCGGCTGGCGAGTGCAGCCCGAACAGTGTGCGGCCGGCCTGTGGACCACGCCCGCCGACTACCTGCGGTTCATGAACGGCATCCAACGCGCACACGCCGGCGACATCGACGGACCCATCACGCCTTCGATGGCTCGGGAGCTACTGACACCGGTGGCCCGCTTGCCGTCCGGGCGCGACATGACCGGGATGAGCCACATCGGCCTGGGATTCTTCATCGCCGCTCGCGATGGCTCGGCGACCTGGTTCGGCCACACGGGCTCGAACGTAGGCTTCGTCTGTGCCTCGATGGCATCTGCATCAGATCAGCGAGGGACCGTGGTGATGCTCAACAGCGACAACGGGACGCCGGCCGCCAAGTTGCTGCTGCAGTCGATCACCCGGACTCGGCAATGGACCGACACCGACCTGGACACCCAGCCGCCCCGCGACCTGCCGGCGGGCATTGGACCGCACGCAGGCACCTACAGCAACGAAGACGGCCTCAGCGTGGGGTTGGCAGACAACGACGGCGAGATCGAGGTCACGGTCCCCGGCCAGCCGCCGATCCAACTGCACTTCGTCGACGCGACGACTCTCCACACCGAGACCCTCGAGTTCCGTGTGCGGCTGGAGGCAGACGGCTCGATCTCGCTCGAGCAGGACGGGCACCTGACAAGACTGCAACGCGCGACCTCACCCACGCGGTAGATCCCTGCACCATTTCCGCGACTGGATGGCCCCGGCTCGCGGCGATATGACGCACCTTCGGGTTGTCTCGCGTGAATGCGCGCTTCCAGCAACTCGTGACCCAGGCCAGCCACGGGCCGGCGGTTGAGGCAAGCGCGCCCGGTTCGGCGACTGGCTCATCTGAGCTGGGCGGACATGTCGGACCTTTGTCCTACGGTCGAGGCGACCGTGAAGGAGAGACGTCGTTGAACCCGTACGAAGACATCCGCCGTGTGCTGACGCGCCGCAAACTATGGCGCGAGGAGTCGCTGCAACTCGTGCTGACCTGTCTGATCGTGGGCGGGATCTACCCGCAGTGGGGCACGCGCAACAAGCCAACCGTGCGAGGCGCGGAGTTCCTGCGTCGGCTCCATGTCCTGGTCTTCGGTGAGGACCCGGGTTCGCCGTGCGACGTCTTCGTCGACGAGTTCGAGCTGCCGCGCCGTCACGAGGCGGAGCGGTCGGGATGGCCGGACTGGGCGGTGCTCTGGCCGGATCGGGTGTGGATGGTCGAGCTGAAGACGGAGGCGAGGAGCCACCGGCCCGACCAGTTGCCCCACTACCTCGACCTCGGGGCGCACCATTACCCGCAGGCGGCGATCGATCTGACCTACCTGACCGGCCCGTTGGACAAGCCAGCTCCGGAGTTGCGTGCGGGGCAGCGTTACCACCACATCGTGTGGACCGACGTCCTCCCGCTGATCGAGGAGGTCTGGGCCGACGACGAGCCGGCCGCCAGGGCGTACGTCGAGGCGGCGCGGGAGCTGATCGCCTCGCTGGGGACGCCGTGGACAGACTGGCGGGCGGGGTGGATGACCGAGATAGCGAGAGCGGTCGAGGCCATGGAGCCGGCCGTGACGCGAGACGACCTCTGGGAGCTCATCGTTGCGACCGCGGACGACGGCAAGCAACGCGCCTCCGACGCACGCACGGAGTCGGGGGAGAGCCTCGAGGACCTCCGTGACCGAGCACGCGAGCTGATCATCGCGGCACCCGAGGGCAGCGCGACGAAGCACGTGTTGCCCTGGATCTGGAGCAGCCAGACCAGCGGCGGTCAGCCGCTGACATCCGCAGGCGAGCAGCTGGGAGCCGAGTTGCGCCTCTCCCGGTACGCAAAGTCGCAGTTCCCCAGGCACGCGTGACCACCGGGTAGACCTTGGCGACCACACCGCCAAGCTGATCCAAGCCGACTGCTGACGCGGCGGTTAGACACCGCGCGGCGACCGTTGGACTTGCGACCGTGGCCGTGGCAACCGGCGAAGGGGAGTAGCAACAATGCCGCAGCGTCGTCGCAGAGGGGTCGAAGATCGGCGCTGTCCCGGAGCACGTGCTCTTAGTCTGTATGCACTGTTGACGAGCGTTAGGCGTCAACTGAGGAGGTGAGCCGTGGCTGAGCCCGACATGCTCGATGCGGCCGATTGCGACATCGTGGCGGCCGGCCTCGGCGACGGCTCCCTCGGGGTCCGTGTGGCGACATTTGAAGCACTGTCGCGGCTGCCCCTGACTGTTTCCGGCTGGCGGGCTGTGGGCCGGTACGCGGTACGTGTGCTGGCCGATGATGAATCGAGGATCGAACGTCTGGCGGCGGTCGAGGCTTGCCCGTCGATCCCTCTGAGGTCGGTGCGCGATCGGGTCGCGGGACTCGTCGATTCCGCGGACCCGGTGCTCAGGTGGCACGCCGCTGAATCTGTCCGCGCGATGGGGCACCCGCGGGCGGTGCCGTCGATCCTGGCCCTGCCAGCGGGTCATCCGGACCTGTACCGGATCGCGCTTGTCGACATCTTGGGTGCGGTCGCGGAGGTCCGCGCCGAGTATGTCGCGCGCGCCGCCGGATCGGAAGACGCGTTCTGGCTCGCGCTCGCGCTCGCACTACTCGGGGAGGACACGGAACTTAAGGCAGTCATCGAGCTCTTGGCGCGGCGGCAGCTACCTGATTGGTACGGACGGGTGGGCCACAGGCTGTCCAAGGTGATGGCAACGCGTCGACTCCCCGAGTCGACCGCGCGATGGCTGAACGAGTCGGCGGCGGCGATACCTGCGGATCTGGTCCGCGCACTCACCGTTCCGCCTGACCTGACATCGCACTACTCCCGCCGGGTTGGCACGGCGCTTCAACCCGGTTGGAGCGGCGGTCGAAACCCTGGCTTTTCGACCGGAATCGACCCGGACCAGACAGTGGCTCACGAAGCCGACGAGCTGTACGCATGGATATCCGACAGCTCTACGCGGGTGCGAACGGAGGAGATGACGGAGGAACTCGCTGAGAGAATTTGGAGCATTGCGTCGCACCCCGTGATCGTCAGCAGGCTGATCGAACGAGCATCGTCGGTGGACGGATTCCACTCGATCATGGAGTCGAACAACATCGCGACGCTCGTGGAGTTGGCACAGGGCCGATTCCGACCAGATGTGGCGGGATTGTACGAAACCTATCGCGAGGTGATGACCCGGTCGTGGCGCAACTATCGGACTGCTGGGTTCGATGAGGCCAGTGTCACCTTCGCCGCCGACGACGACGAGGGTGGCCCTCGGTCGTTCTGCCTCCAGATCGGCTGGATCGTCTCGCGCGGCGGTCTGCCGGGACTCGCCCCTGCGCTGGCAGGCCATCTGCGGTCCGCCGATCCCGCAGAACGCATCGCGGCTGCCTATCTGATTGCCGACGCGGCGGCGTACGTGACGGAGGCGATCGCGCCGCAGTTCGGTGGCGGATCAGGTCCGCAGCGCGAAATCGCCTGGGAACTGGTCGACGAACTCGGTGAGGACGATGCCGTCGGCGAGACGCCCCCAGCTAGGGCGGGGCCGGCGCTGCAAGACCGGAATGACAGTGTCCCGAATCAGGGCCGCGTGGTGGCGCCCGCGCCCGCGCCTCCACCGACGCAGTGGTCGCACGGGTCGGGTGGGTCCAGCTACCCAACATCACCGACTGCCCGCCCTCGGTGGCGGTTGCGCGACCTGGTGCCGCGACGCCTGCGCCGCTCGGGCTCGTCGATGGGGAACGCTGTCGGAGCCGAACCACCCGAGGTTGCCACGGAGTCTCTGACCGCGGCGGCTGCCGAGCCGGCTCGGGCAGCGTACCCCCTGGTCGACTGCAATCCGGTGTGGGTCACCGACGAGCCGGAGATGGTCAGGATCGGGCTCACCCCCAAGGTGCTTGGTGCCGTTGGTAGTACCGGTCCGGTCGTCGCAGCCGACGAGAACGACGTCGACGACTTGACCGTGACGCTGTTAGTCGACCCTGGGTCGATGGCGCTGGCCGCGGGTGCGCAGCGCACGCATCCGCTGCCGGTGACCTCGAGCAATCGGTTCCCGACGGTCGCGATACAGATGACCGCGCTGTCGGGCACCGATCTGGCCGACGAGCGTCGCATCGGGCTGCACTTCCGCCGCGACGGGCGCTCCGTCGGGTTCGCCTGGCGACGGGTCCGGGTGGTCGACTCACGCGCCGAGGTGGCTACGGTCGCGCCGCCGTCGCAGTCGCCGGACATACTCGACCTGACCGGGCTCATCGATGAGAAGCCGCCGGACCTGGTGCTGGCCATCTACCGCGGCGACGACACCGGCGGTACCAGTTACGTATGGGACGCCTTCTCGCCCTCGGATGCGGTCGCCGTCCCCGATGTGCAGCGCTCGAGCGGGATCGCTCCCGGCGACACCGCGGACTTCGCCACCCAGACTCGGCGCACCATCAGCGGCACCATGAAGGGCGTGCCGTTGTTCGCCCAGATGCAGGGGTACGGCGTAGACATTGCGCGCGCCATTCCACGGGGGATCGTCGAGGTGGTTCGGGCGGTGGCGACCGGCGCGCAGGGGGCCGCTGCGAGCGTGCTGCTGCTCAGCGAGGAGACCTCGGTTCCCTGGGAGTTGGCGGTCATCCGCGAGCCGCGCCTGGAGACGGAGTTCTCGACCTCGCCGTTCCTGGGTGCTCACGTGGCAATTTCGCGTTGGCCGCTGGTGTCGGGCAAGCCGCGACCAACCCCACGCGATGGCCACGAGATCACCGCGGCGGCGGTGCTGAGCGCGGAATACAGGGACGTCCTGGGCTGGCCTCGGCTGACGGAGGCCGAGGCGGAGGCCGCCCGGGTGGCGCGCGCCTACAACATGACCACGCTCCCGCCCGTATGGAGGGTGGTCCGCGACACATTGGAGGGCAGCCCGCCGGTCGACTGGGTGCACGTTGCGCTCCACGGCCAGTTCGACCCCCAGGGCGACGAGGACGGGCTGGTCTTGCTCGACGGGTCGCCGCCTAACCTCGTCCAACAGTTCCTGACCACCCGGCAGATCCAGTCCTTTGAGCTAGCTCAGCGTCCCTTCGTGTTCCTCAACGCCTGCCAGGTCGGGACGGGCAACCGTGTCCTCGGCAGCTACGCGGGGATGGCAGTGGCGCTGCTGCGAGGCGGTGCGACCGCCGTGGTCGCCCCGCAATGGAACATCGACGACGACGTCGCCGGGGAGGTAACCGACACGTTCTACCAAGCCGTGCTCCGCGACTCGCCGGTCTCGGTAGCTGAGGCATTGAGGGCGATCCGATCGACGTACACGGAGGAGAACGTCACCGCAGACCCGGCCCGCTTCACGCCCACGCTGATCGCCTACCAGTTGTTCGGCCACCCGAGGCTGACCCTGCACCGGGCCAGCGGCCACTGACTCACGAAGGAGAAGCCCTTGCCTGACCTGGACCAAGATGGCCGCCCGGTCGACCTAGGTGCAGTCCGGCTGCGCACTCCCGGGTTGCGCGGTCAGGTGACTGTCCACCAGCCCGCGTCGCCCGGAAGTCGGGCCGCGGCGTCAAGCACGGCCGAGTTCATCGAGGCGCTTGAACACGCCGAGGTGAGCGAGGGGGTGACCATCGAGATTGCCGACCACCGAGAGGTGACACCCTCGACCGGGTCGCGCGCCGCCGGCGGGAGCGACGACATGGTCCTCGAGGTGCGCGACCCCGGCAAGAGCTTCGGACAGGCGGTCCTGTACGAGGCCGAGGATGGCACTATCTCATGGCACTTCCCGCGGGAGGCGGCGGTCGCCGGCATGACGCGCGGCGGCGGCGGCGCGCTCACCTACCGCATCCCCCGGGAGGTCGTGGTCGCGGCGCCCGGCGAGGCGGTGCCCGGCGGCCAGCGCGGCGTCCTCGGCGCCGTCGGCAAGAAGATCCTCAAGGTGCTGGTCTTCAAGATCGTCGACGAGGCGTCGCAGTACATCGGGGACAAGCTCGCCCGCCGCTTCGAGACGCAGCACCGTCCGCACCGGCTGCGGATTTTCACCCCAGACGACTTCAGAGTCCCACGGACTTCAGCGCTGGACGCAGCCGCCTTGCAGCGCCTGGCCGAGGACCGTTCGCTGCTGTTCGTGCACGGCACCGCCAGCAGCTCCCACGGTGGCTTCGGACGGATTCCCCATGACGTCTTCACTGAGCTGTACCAGCGCTATGGCGGACGCGTGCTGGCCCTCGACCATCCAACCGTGTCGGTCTCCCCGGAGGAGACCGTCGCCTGGCTCGCCGGCGAGCTGGCCGCCCTCGGCGATCGGAAGCTGACCGTGGACATCGTGTCCCACTCCCGGGGCGGCTTGGTTTCGCGGCTGCTGTCCGAGCACCCGCAGTTGACCAGCGGCCGGCTCGATGTAGGGCGGCTAGTGATGGTGGCGACCCCGAACGCGGGCACCGAACTTGCCCGGCCCGAGCGACTCGGGCAGCTCCTCAACCGGCTCACTTCGCTGCTGCAGCTGGTGCCGAGCAACGGCATCACCGACGCGCTCGACGTCATCCTGGCCGTCGTCAAGCAGGTGGCCATAGGGGCATTCAAGGGTCTGGACGGCATCATGGTCATGGACCCACAAGGCGGGTTCCTGACCGAGGTTCTCAACGCACCCACGTCCACGTCCACGGCCGCGCAGTATTTCGCAGCCGCGGCCAACTTCGAACCTCCGCAGGGGGCGCCGCTGCTGCGGATCGCCCGCGACGGCGTCACCGACCTCGTGTTCGGATCGACCCAGAACGACCTCGTCGTGCCGACCGAGGGTGTGTACACCGTGCCGGGAGCTTCCGGCTTCCCCATCACTGAGCGCCTGGTGTTCAGGGCGTTGGACGGAGTGGACCACAGCGGATACTGGACGCGTCCCCCCTTCACCGAGAAGCTGCTGGGCTGGCTCGCCTGAGCGGCTGCCCTTGGGAGCTCGGCCAGGTAGGTGCGGGAGGCCGGTAACCGCATCCGCATGCGGGGTTCGACATGCCTTGAGAGATCGGGATTCTGCCCAGCGTCTATCTGGCCGTGTGACGCACGCTCTTCCAGCAGACTACTGATCGCGCGTTACGCCTGAGGTCATCGACCGGATGACCTCCGCGGCGCACGCTGGACGCATGACCGACCGATCGACCGACGTCCCTCGCTACGACCTGACCATCCGCGTCGTGATGTGGCTCGACGCGTTCTGGTCGGTCGCGTTCGTGCTGGCAGCTCCGGTGGCCGCGGCGATTGCGATCGTCTGGACGCCGTCCGAGGTGCCGGAGGTCGTGGTCGTGGCCACGTTCGTGTCGGCCGCCGGGCTCGCGCTGTGCGGCGCGATCACCGGGGTGCTGCTGATCGCGCGGATGCAGCGCGGGCACTACTACCTGCCCGACGACCTGCGGCTGCCGCTGCCGGCGTTCATGCGACCGGACCTGCGGGCACCGCACTGAAAATCGGTCCTTGACAGGGCAGAGCTGCGGGGTGGAGGTTTGGTCTAGCCCAATGGTCCATCTCGGAGGACTGTCTTGCGATCCACGCGTTTCGCCCCGTTCACCCTCGTGCTCTCGGCCGCGTTGGTCGCCACCATGTTCGCCGGGCCGGCGCCGGCAGCAGACCCTACAGCTGCGGCTGCGGGAGCGACCTGCTCGCCCGACCCGGCCGCCCCGAAGCGCCAGCTGCGGGCGGACTGGATCGCGAGCGTCGAGCACATCGACTGGCCGTCCGCGCCAGGGCTGACGCCGGAGCAGCAGAAGGCCGAGCTGGCGGCGCTGTACGACCAGGCCGTCGACCGCGGGCTGAACGCCGTCATCGTGCAGGTGCGGCCGACGGCGGACACGTTCTGGCCGTCGCGGCTCGAGCCGTGGTCGAAGTACCTCACCGGCACGCCCGGCGGCGACCCGGGCTACGACCCGCTGCGGTACGCCGTGCGCGAGGCGCACGCACGCAACCTGGAGTTCCACGCCTGGTTCAACCCCTACCGGGTCTCGATGAACACCGACCGGGACGCGCTGGCGCCCGACAGCCCGGCGCGGCAGCACCCCGACTGGGTGGTCGCGTACGGCGGCAAGCTCTACTACGACCCGGGCCTGCCCCAGGTCCGCGAGCTCACCACCGACGTCATCCTCGAGGCGGTGCGTCGGTACGACGTCGACGCGGTGCACTTCGACGACTACTTCTACCCCTACCCGGTGGCGGGCCAGGAGTTCCCCGACGACCAGACCTTCGCGGACCACGGCGGCGACTTCCCCGACACCGAGGAGGGCCGCGCCGACTGGCGCCGCGACAACACCGATCGGCTGATCGAGGGGCTGGACCGCCGGATCCACCGCGCCAAGCCCTGGGTGAAGTTCGGCGTCAGCCCGTTCGCCGTCTGGCGCAACATCGCCACCGATCCCGAGGGTTCGAACACCACCGCCGGCGCGCAGACCTACGACGACCTGTACGCCGACACCCGCCGCTGGGTGCGCGAGGAGTGGCTCGACTACGTCGCCCCGCAGGTCTACTGGAACATCGGCTTCGCCCCCGCCGACTACGCCGTGCTCGTCCCGTGGTGGTCCGACCAGGTCCAGGGCACCGATGTGCAGCTCTACGTCGGCCAGGCGACGTACAAGGTGGAGATCTCGACGCAGGACCCGGCCTGGAAAGACCCGCGGGAGATGACGAAGCACCTCTTCTTCAACCGCGACCAACCACAGGTCGACGGCGACATCTACTTCTCCGCCAAGGACGTGCGCGCCAACCGGCTCGGCCACATGGACATCGTCCAGAGCGAGCACTACGCCCACCCCGCGCTGGTCCCGGTCACCGCGGACGTGCCCGGCCGGGCGCCGCGCGCGGTCACCCGGCTCGACGCGGACCGCCACGGCGACGCCGTCCGGCTGTCCTGGCGCGGCGCCGGATCGTCGTACGCCGTCTACCGCATCGACCACGGCACGCCGCAGCCCTGCGACCTGCGCGACGCCACGCACCTGGTCGCCACCGTCCGACGACACCCACTGGGTCGACGCCGATGCCCCCGACCACCGCGTCACGTACGTCGTCACCGCGCTGGACCGCGCCTACCGCGAGAGCCGCCCGGCCGAGGTCGTGGTACGCCGGTGACCGCCGTACAGCCGGGCGCGGCGACCTCGAAGCAGCAGCAGATCCGCGAGGAGCTGGAGCTGCTGATCCAGGGACTGGCCCCCGGTGACCTGCTGCCCGCCGAGCGCCGGCTCGCCCAGGAGCTCGGGGTGGCCAGGATGACGCTGCGCCGGGTGATCGACGAGCTGGTCGCGGAGGCCCGGCTGGTCCGCCGGGCGGGGTCGGGCACGTTCGTCGCGAACGCGAAGGTGTCCCAGCGGCTCTCGGCGACGTCGTTCTCCGCCGACATGCGCGCCCGCGGCCTGCGTCCGGGCAGCCGCACGGTCCACGCCCGGCGCTCGCCGGCGGGGATGATGCTCGCCAGCCTGCTCGACGTCTCCCCGGACACCGAGGTGCTGCACGTCCGCCGGCTCCGTCTCGCCGACGACATCCCGATGGCGGTCGAGGACCTGCACGTCCCGACGACCGTCGCGCCCGGCCTGACCGGCGAGGACCTCGAGGGCGCGTCGTTCTACGACCTCCTCGCCCAGCGCTTCGGCAACCCGGTGGTCTCGGGCATCCAGTCGGTCGAGCCCGCGCTGGTCGCCGACGAGGAGGCGGACCTGCTCGGCGTCGAGCCCGGCGCGCCGGTCTTCCTGTTCGAGCGGACCTCGCGGGTCCGCGACGGAGGCGTCGCGGAGTTCGTCCGGTCGATCTACCGCGGCGACCGCTACCGGATCGTCGCCGACATCTTCCCGCCGACCCAGCTCGGTGGGACTCACTCAGAAACACGGGAGAGGTAAGGGAAGGATCCAATGAAGGTGACACGTCTCGGGGCGGGGCTGGCTGCGCTGACCCTGTTGGTCGCGGGCTGCTCCGGAGGCTCCGGGGACAAGCAGGAGATCGAGAACGCGGAGGGCGAGGTCTCGGCAGAGGGCGAGACGCTGTCCCTCTGGATCATGGAGGGCACCAACCCGGAGGCGGAGCCGTTCTTCGACGAGCTCTCCACCGCGTTCGAGGAGGAGACCGGGGCCGAGCTCGACGTGCAGTTCGTCCCCTGGGCCGACGCCCACGACAAGTTCGTGAAGTCCATCGCCGGCGGCACCACGCCGGACGTGGCCGAGGTGGGCACCACCTGGACGCCGGAGTTCGCGGATGCCGGCGCGCTCGTCGACCTGACCGACGCGGTCAGCGAAGCGGGGCTCGACGACGACCTGGTCTCGGGGCTGGTCGAGGCGGGCACCGTGGACGACGCGCTCTACGGCATGCCGTGGTACTCCGGCGTCCGGTCGGTGGTCTACCGCACCGACGTCTTCGAGAAGGCCGGCATCGAGCCGCCCACGACCTGGGACGAGCTGGTCGCGGCGGGCGAGGAGCTGAAGAAGGCCGAGCCCGACATGATCCCGTTCCCGATCGCCGGCGACAGCGAGTACGGCGTCTACCCGTTCATCTGGGGCAACGGCGGCGACGTGGCGGTGCAGGACGGCGACGCGTGGACCAGCACGATCGACTCGGCCGAGGCGCAGGAGGGCATCGAGTTCTACACCGGCCTGGCCACCGAGCACGGGCTCTCCTCGCCCGCGGCGACCACGTGGGACGAGGCCGACCTCTCCGACGCCTTCACCCGCGGCGACGTCGCGATGATGATCGCCGGCAGCTGGACGCCGGCCGCGCTGGTCGAGGGCTCACCCGACCTCGAGGGCAAGATCGGCGCGTTCCCGATCCCGGGCCCCGACGGCGGGCTCTCGCCGTCCTTCCTCGGTGGTTCGCACCTGTCGATCTTCAACACCACCGAGAACGCCGACCTGGCGTTCGCGCTGGTGCGGCTGATGGCCACCGGTGAGTTCGCCGAGAAGTGGGGCCAGCAGTCCGGCTACTTCCCGGGCACCAACACGCTGCTCGAGGAGGTCCAGCAGGAGGGCGACCCGCTGGTCGCGCCGTTCGCCCAGCAGGTCTCCGAGGCGGGCAAGAGCGTGCCGGTGACGCCGCTCTACGGCCAGATCCAGGGCAAGAAGACGGTCTCGGCGATGCTGCAGTCGATCCTGTCCGGTGACGCGTCCGTGGCCGACGCCAGCAAGGCGGCCGCGGGCGAGATGGACGAGATCTTCTCGCGCGGCAACTGAGGTCCGGTTGAGCGTCTCGACACGATCGCGGGAGGGGGTCCGGCCGACCGGGCCGGGCCCCGCCCGTCGTGCCCGGGGCACCCGACCCGTCGGCAGCGGCGGGCGGCGTACGCCGGGGTGGCTGCCGTGGCTGCTGCAGACCCCCGCCCTGATCGTGCTCGGCGGGCTGCTGGTCTTCCCGCTGATCTGGGTGGTCGTCCTGGCGTTCCAGGACTTCAACCTGCGCGAGCTGGTCACCGGCGAGGTCCGCTGGATCGGGCTCGGCAACTTCCGCGAGATCCTGAGCGACCCGCTGCTGTGGAAGGTGGCGCTGCCCAACACCGCGGTCTTCGCGGCCGTCAACGTCACGCTCACGGTGGTGCTCGGCACGCTCGTCGCGCTGCTGCTGTTCCGGATCGGGCCATGGGCCCGAGGCATCCTCACCAGCGCGATCATGGTGGCCTGGGCGATGCCCGCGGTCACCGGCACCTACGTCTGGGTCTACGTCTTCGACTCCCGCGACGGCATCGTGATGCGCCTGCTCGGGCAGATCGGCCTGGTCGACCCGGAGACCACGAACTGGTTCACCGAGCGGATCCCGTTCTACGCCATCGCCACGCTGAACGTCGTGCACCACGGGTTCCCGTTCGTCGCCGTCACGGTGCTCGCCGGGCTCCTCACGGTGCCGCGCGAGCTGCTCGAGGCCGCGGAGATGGACGGCGCCGGGCCCTGGCGACGGTTCTGGAACGTCACCTACCCGCTGATGAAGCCGGTCTTCGCCGTCGTGGTGGTGCTGTCGACGATCTGGGACTTCAAGGTGTTCACGCAGATCTACCTGATGCCGGGAGGCTCCGGCACCAACCGGGACGTGCTCAACCTCGGCACCTGGTCCTACCTCAACGCGATCTCGCAGAACCGCTACGGCCTCGGTGCCTCGATCGCGGTGCTGCTCACGGCGCTGCTGCTGGTGATCACGGTGGTCTATCTACGGACGCTGTTCCGGCAGGAGGAGCTGTGACCGAGGCAGCAGTGGGGCAGGTCCGGGCGCGCCGGCCGAGGCGCCGGCGCAGGGGAGCGGTCCTGAACGGCGTCGGCTTCGTCGCGGTGCTGGTCTTCAGCCTGTTCCCGGTGCTGGTGATGCTGTCGACGGCCTTCGACGCCCAGGCCAACGACGGGTCCCGCGCCCTGCTGCCGACGGACTTCTCGCTGGAGAACTTCCGGTTCGTGCTGGGCGAGGGCGGGTTCACGACGTTCCTGAGGAACTCGCTGCTGGTCGGGCTGGGCACGGTCGTGATCAGCGGGCTGCTGGCGCTGCTGGCCGCGGTGGCGGTGTCCCGGTTCCACTTCCGCTTCCGGACGTCGGTCCTGGTGCTCGTGCTGGTGGTGCAGATGGTGCCGCTCGAAGCGCTGGTGATCCCGCTGTTCATCCAGTTCAACTCGATGAACATGCTCGACAGCCTCATCGGCCTCATCATCGTGTACGTCGCGTTCTCGCTGCCGTTCGCGATCTGGATGCTGCGCGGCTTCGTCGCGGCGGTGCCCAAGGAGCTCGAGGAGGCGGCGTACCTCGACGGCGCCTCGTGGCTGCGGATGTTCTGGTCGGTCCTCTTCCCGCTGGTCGCGCCCGGGCTGGTGGCGACCAGCGTGTTCTCGTTCATCACGGCGTGGAACGAGTTCGTCTTCGCGATCACCTTCCTCAACGACGACAGCAAGTACACCGTCGCCGCGGGGCTGCGGCAGTTCTTCACCGAGCACGGCACCGACTGGGGCTACGTGATGGCCGGGCTCGACGCTGATCACGGTGCCGGTGATGATCTTCTTCGTGATCGTGCAGCGTCGGCTCAGCGAGGGCCTGGTCGCCGGGGCGGTGAAGGGATGAGCCACGATCCGGGGCTCCGCCGACTGGCCTCCTCCGTGGTGCTTCCGGGCTTCCCGGGCGCCACGGTGCCGCCGTGGCTGCAGCAGCGGCTGGAGGAGGGGCTCGCAGGCGTCTGCCTGTTCGGCCAGAACGTCGAGCACCCCGACCAGGTCCGCGAGCTGACCTCGGCGCTGCACGCGGCGCGGCCCGGCGTGCTGATCACCTCCGACGAGGAGGGCGGGTCGGTGACCCGCCTCGACGGCGGCACCGGCTCACCGTGGCCCGGGCACGCGACGCTGGGCGCGCTCGACGACCCCGGCGCCACCGCCCGGGTCGCCGCGGGCCTCGGTGCCCGCGCCCGCGACCTCGGCGTCGACGTGGTGCTGGCGCCGGTGGTCGACGTGGGCTCCGAGCCCGACAACCGGGTGATCGGCGAGCGGTCGTTCGGCGCCGACCCCGAGCTGGTGTCGCGGCACGGCGCGGCGTTCGTGCGTGGGCTGCAGTCCAGCGGTGCGGCCGCCTGCGCCAAGCACTTCCCGGGACACGGCGCCACCCGGGTCGACTCCCACGTCGCGCTGCCGGTGATCGACGTGGACGAGGCGACGTACCGTGCCCGCGACCTGGCGCCGTTCGCGGCGGCCGTCGCGGCGGGGGTGCGGTGCGTGATGACGGCCCACGTCGTGGTGCGCTGCCTCGACGACCGGCCGGCGACCATGAGCCGCAGGGTGATCGGACTGCTGCGCGACGAGCTCGGCTTCGACGGCGTGGTGCTCAGCGACGCGCTCGACATGCGCGCGATCTCGGCCGGGGTGGGCCGGGCCGCCGGCGCCGTCGCCGCGCTGGGCGCCGGCGTCGACCTGCTCTGCATCGGCAACCCGGACTTCCCGGAGCCCTACGACGCTGAGGCGGTCCTCGACGAGGTGATCGACGCCGTGGAGCGCGCGGTCGCCGACGGCGTGGTGCCGGCGAGCCGGCTGGAGGAGGCCGCCGCTCGGGTGGCCGGCCTGGCGGACACGCTCGGCCCGGCTCCGGCCGAGGTGCCGGACGACGCCGAGGCGCTCGAGGTCGGGACCGGCATCGCGCGGTCGGCGCTGTCGGTGCGCGGCGACGTGCGGGTCGACGGGCCGGCGGTGGTGCTGGTCGCGCGACCCGAGCTCTCGTACGCCGCCGGCCGCCGCGACTCGATCCTGGCCGGGCTGCTGCGCCGCCGGCCGGACTGGCAGGTCGTGGAGGTCGCGGACGGCGACGACGCCGCGGCCCGCGCCGCCGGAGCGGCACGGGCGCGAGGTCGTCCTCGTGGTGGAGGGCCGGAGCACCCCGGCGACCGGCAAGATGGTCGACGCCGTGCTGGCGGCCGCACCGCGGTGCGGTGATCGTCCACGAGGACCAGGGGCCCGACGCGGCCCGATCGGTGCGTTCGTACGGCGGCGGCGCGGCGACGGCGTACGCGGTCAGCGAGCTGCTGGGGGGCGGTGCATGAGCGACGTATTCGTGGGCGTCGACCTGGGCAAGACCGGCTGCCGGGCCCTCGCCTCCGACGGCGGCGCGGCGGAGGGTGCGGGTGCCCCCGGGCTCGCCGACCCGGGTGGCGTCGAGCTGGCACTGGACGCGGTACGCCGCGTGGTCGCCGCGGCGACGAGCGACACCCCCGCCGCGGTGTGCGTCGGCGCGGCCGGGGCGATGGCGGCGCCGGAGGAGGCGGATCGCCTCGCCCGGCTGCTCGCCGAGGCGCTCCCCGGGTGCCGGGTGGCGGTCACCTCCGACGTGGTGATCGCGCACGCCGGCGCCCTCGGCGGGGCGCCCGGGGCCGTGCTCGCGGTGGGCACCGGGGCGGTCGCGCTCGGTGTCGACGCGAGCGGACGGCGTACGACCGTGGACGGGTGGGGTCCGTGGCTCGGTGACGACGGCGGCGGCGCCTGGATCGGCCGCGAGGCGCTGCGGGCGGTGCTGCGCGCCCGCGAGTCCCGCGGGCCGGAGACGACGCTCACCCGCGCCGCCGAGGAGCGGTACGGCGACCTGGCCCGGCTGCCGCGCACCCTGCAGACGGCGAGCGGCACCGGCGCGTTCGTGCCCGACGTGCTCGCCGCCGCGGCCGCCGGCGACGAGACCGCGCGCGACGTCCTCGAGCGCGCGGCCGATGCCTGGTGCGAGCTCGGGCTCGCCGCGGTGCGCGCTGCCGGCGAGCCGACGCTGGTCGTGGTCGGTGGTCTCGCCGACGTGCCGCTGCTCCGCGAGCTGCTCCGGCAGCGGCTGCCCGCCGACGTCGTGGTGCGCGATCCGCTGGGCGTGCCGGTCGACGGCGCGCTGCGGCTGGCCGCCGATCCCGACCTGCCGCACCAGTCGGCGGCGACCCGAGTCACGGGCACGGATGACGTCGACCTGCTCGCCACCGAGCAGGCCCGCGCCGACCTCGCCGACCTCGACACCCGGTCACCCGACGACCTGGTCGACGTGCTGCTCGCGGCCGAGGCCGGCGTGCCCGCGGCCCTGGTCGCTGCGAGCGCGGGGCTCGCGGCGGCCGTCGAGCGGGCCGCCGAGGCCCTCACCGCGGGTGGGCGCCTGGTCTACGTCGGCGCCGGCACGCCCGGCCGGCTGGCGGCCCTCGACGCCGCGGAGTGCCCACCCACCTACGGCGTCCCGGCGGACCGGGTGGTCGCGATCGTGGCCGGCGGCGACCTGGCCGAGAGCGCGGCCGTCGAGGGTGCCGAGGACGACGCCGCGGCCGGGGCGGAGGACCTCGGGGCGGTCGGCGTCGGCCCGAAGGACGTCGTGGTCGGCATCAGCGCGTCGGGGCGGACGCCGTACGTGCTGGCGGCGCTCGAGGCGGCCCGCGCCGCCGGGGCGACGACGGTCGCGATCGTCAACAACCCGGGCAGCCCGGCTGCCTCGATGGCAGAGGTGGCGGTCGAGCTGCTCACCGGTCCCGAGGTGCTCGCCGGCTCCACCCGGCTGAAGGCCGGCTCGGCGCAGAAGGTCGCCCTCAACGTGATCTCGACCGGGGCGATGGTCACCGCCGGCCGGACGTACGGCGCCTGGATGGTCGACGTGGTCGCCGCCAACGAGAAGCTGCGTCGCCGGGCCCGTCGGATCCTGCGCGAGGCGACCGGGGTCGACGACGCCACCGCCCTGGCTGCCCTGGAGGACGCCGGCTGGCACACGAAGACCGCGCTGGTGGCGCTGCTGGCGGACGTGCCGGCCGACGTCGCCCGCGAGCGGCTCGAGCGCCACGGCGGCCGGGTGCGTCGCGCCCTGGAGCCGGGCCCGTGATCGTCGTCTCGGTGGCCTCCGGCACCTCCGCCGACGGCCTCGACGTCGGCGTCGTCGACCTGCACCTCGGCGCCGACGGCGTGGTCGAGGTGCAGGTCGTGGACACCTGGACCACGGACTGGCCCCCGGGGCTGCGGGATCGGTTGCTCGCCCTGCTGCCGCCCGCCGAGGTGACCGCCCGCGAGCTGGCCCTGGTCGACACCGCCGTGGGGCAGGCCGTGGCGGAGGCGGCGGCGGACGCCGTACGAGTGGCGGAGTCGCGGGTCGGGCAGCGCCCCGAGCTCGTCGTCTCGCCCGGGCAGACCGTGCACCACGAGGTCGTGGGCGACAGGTGCCTCGGCACCCTCCAGCTCGGGCAGCCGGCCTGGGTCGCCGAGGCGACCGGGCTGCCGGTCGTCTCCGACCTGCGCGCCCGCGACGTCGCCGCCGGGGGCCACGGCGCCCCGTTGGCCGGCGTACTCGACGGGCTGTGGCTGGCCGGCGAGGGCGGGCCGCGGGTGGCGCTCAACCTGGGCGGCATCGCCAACGTCACCGTCGTGGGGGAGCACGGAGCCGAGGTCGCCTGGGACACCGGACCCGCGAACTGCCTGCTCGACGTCGCCAGCGAACGCGCCACCGGCGGACGGCAGTCGCACGACCCGGACGGCGCGCTGGCCAGGGCCGGCCGGGTCGACACCGCGCTCCTCGCTGCCCTGCTGGCGCATCCCTACTTCGAGCTCGACCCGCCGAAGTCGACCGGCCGCGAGACGTTCTCGGCAGAGTTCCTCGAGCGCGTCCTGGACGACGTCGGCGAGCTGGAGTGGGTCGACGTGATGGCGACGCTCGTCGAGCTGACCGCCGTCACGGTGGCAGACGCGGTCCTTCCCTACGAGCCCACCGAGGTGGTCGCGTCCGGGGGAGGTACGGCGAACCCGGCGCTGGTCGCCGCCCTGGCCCGACGGCTGGGCCGCATCCCCCTGCGCCTCAGCGACGAGCTGGGCCTCCCCGCACGCGGCAAGGAGGCGGTGCTGTGGGCACTCCTCGGCTTCCTCACCTGGCACGGCGTGCCCCGGACGACCGGAGCGCACCCGGCCCGCCTGCTCGGCCGGATCAGCCCCGGGGCCGGACCGCTGTCCCTACCGCCCCCGGCCGCGACCGCCCCGACCGGCCTCAGGGTCCGGACCGAGGAGATGTACGTCGGGGGCCGCCCCGTACCGTGAGCGCATGCGTGTGGGGCTCACCGGTGGCATCGCGTCCGGCAAGAGCACGGTGTCGGCGATCCTCGACGAGCTCGGCGCGGTGATCATCGACGCCGACGTGCTCGCGCGTGAGGTCGTGGCCAAGGGGACGCCCGGGCTCGAGAAGGTCGTGGCCGAGTTCGGGCCCGAGCTGCTCACTCCCGACGGCGACCTGGACCGGCCGGCGATGGGGCGGCTGGTCTTCGCCGACGAGGAGAAGCGGCGGGCGCTGGAGGCGATCGTCCACCCCCTCGTCTTCGAGCGGATCGTGGAGCTGGAGGAGGCGGCGTCCGACGACGACGTCGTCGTGCACGACATCCCGCTGCTCGCCGAGTCGGGGCGCGCCGACACGTTCGACGCGGTCATCGTCGTGGACGCCGACCCCGAGCTGCAGGTCGACCGGATGGCCCGCGAGCGCGGCTGGACCCGCGAGGACGCGGAGGCCCGGATGCTGGCCCAGGCCTCGCGGGAGGAGCGGCTGGCGATCGCGACGCACGTGATCCGCAACGACGGCACCCTGGAGGAGCTGCGGGCCCGGGTCGAAGAGGTCTACGAGCAGCTGCACAACACCATCGAATGAGCCGCCCCACCCTGGCGGGCCGCGGCCTGGTGCTGCTCGGCATCGCCGTACTCGCCTTCAACCTGCGACCGGCGGCGGTCAGCGTCGGGCCGGTGCTCGACGAGATCCGTGACGACCTCGGCATGTCCGGCACCGAGGCCGGCATCCTCACCTCGCTGCCCGTCATCGCGTTCGCGATCTTCGGGGCGACCGCGCCGCGGCTGGCCGGACTGCTCGGGCTGCATCGCCTCACCCTGATCTCGCTGGTCGGCGTCGCCGTCGGGCTCTTCGGCCGCAGCCAGGTCGACGGCGTCCCCGCGTTCCTGGCGCTGAGCCTGCTGGCGCTGGCCGGGATGGCGACCGCGAACGTGCTGCTCCCGTCGCTGGTCCGCCTGCACTTCCCCGACCGGGTGGGCACGATCACCGCCGTCTACACCACCGCCCTCGCGATCGGGCTGACCGCGGCGTCGGTGCTCACCGTGCCGGTCAGCGAGCAGTACGACGGCTGGCGGACCGGCCTGGCCGTGTGGGCGGCCACGGCCGCCATCGCCGTCATTCCGTGGCTGCTGCTCGTTCGACGCGACCGCCGGTCCGAGCACGGCGAGGAGGACGAGCACCCGTCCCTCGGTCTGCGCCAGGTCGGGCGCACCCGCCTCGGCCGTCTGATGGCGGCGTTCTTCGCCTTCCAGTCCCTGCAGGCCTACGCGATCTTCGGCTGGTTCGCCGCCGTCTTCCGCGACGCCGGCTTCTCCGGCACCGAGGCCGGCCTGCTGCTCGGCGTGGTCACCGGCGTCAGCATCCCGCTCGGCTTCGTGGTGCCCGCCCTGGCCGGCCGGATGACCAACGTGGCGCCGATCGTGATCGTGCTCTTCGCGTGCTACCCGATCGGGTACATCGGGATGATCCTCGCCCCGACACGGGGGAGCGGTGGCCTGGGCGGTGCTGATCGGCGTGGCGATCGGCACCTTCCCGCTGATCCTGGTGCTGATCCCGCTGCGGGCCCGAACCCCTTCGGGCACTGCGGCGCTCTCGGGGTTCACCCAGTCGGTGGGCTACCTGGCCGCGGCGATCGGACCGTTCGCGGTGGGGGTGGTCCACGACGCCACCGACGGCTGGACGCTGCCGCTGCTGATGCTGCTCGTGCTGGCGGTGCCGATCCTCCCGATCGGCCTGGCGGTCTCGAAGCCGACGTACGTGGAGGACGAGATCAGATCTCGCGCGTCATGAAGACGCTCAGCGGGTCCGGCCGGTAGTCGCCGAACGGCTCGCACTCGACGAAGCCGTGCCGCGCGTAGAGGGCTCGCGCCGGAGCGAAGAACGGCTCCGCACCGGTCTCCAGGCTGAGCCGGCGGAACCCGCCGTCCCGGGCGTGGTCGATGACCGTGCCGAGCAGGCGGGTGGCGATGCCCTGCCGGGCCAGGTCGGCGGCGGTGCGCATCGACTTCACCTCGGCGTGGGTGTCGTCGAGCGTCTTCAACGCCGCGCAGCCGACCACCCGGTCACCGTCGCGCGCCGACCAGAAGACCACCCCGGGTGCGCGCAGACCCTCGAGGTCGAGCGCATGGGTGCTCTCCGGCGGGGTGAGCGCGCGCAGCTGGGTGACGTGGTCCTCGAGGAACGCGATCGTCTCGCTGCTGGTCAGGTCGTCGACGTCGATCCGCACCCGACCAGGATCTCGGGCTCCTGGTCAGGCAGCGAGGTCGGGGTCGCCCAGCCGGCGCAGCTTCTGCAGCGCCTCGCG
The DNA here is from genome assembly GCA_963813615.1 of uncultured Actinomycetota bacterium. Lineage (GTDB taxonomy): Bacteria > Actinomycetota > Actinomycetes > Propionibacteriales > Nocardioidaceae > Nocardioides. Next base: position 119,483 of record CAWFAE010000013.1, on the reverse strand, counting down.
CTCGAGCTGGCGCACCCGCTCGGCGGAGATGCCGTGCTTGGAGCCGATGTCGGCCAGCTTGTGCTGCCGGCCGTCGACCAGTCCGTAGCGGGACCGGATGATGTCGGCGGCGCGCTCGTCGAGCTGACCCACCAGCCGGTTGAGCCGCTCGCGGGACTCCACGTCCAGGACGGTCAGGTCGGGGCCGGGCGAGGTCTCCTGGGCCATCAGGTCGCCGAGCGAGGTGTCGCCGTCCTCGTCCACCGGGGTGTCGAGGCTGACGTGCTCGCGACCCCACGACATCAGGTCGAGCACCCGGTCGAGGTCCATGTCGAGCTCGGCGGCGATCTCCTGCGGCTCCGGGTCACGGCCGAGCTGACGCTCGAGGGTACGGCGGGCGCCGCCGACCTGGTTGAGCTCCTCGACGACGTGCACGGGCAGCCGGACCACGCGGGCCTGCTGCGCGATGCCGCGGGTGATCGCCTGACGCACCCACCAGGTGGCGTAGGTCGAGAACTTGTAGCCCTTGGTGTAGTCGAACTTCTCGACGGCGCGGATCAGGCCGGTGTTGCCCTCCTGGATCAGGTCCAGCATCGGCATCTGGGCGCGGCCGTACTTGCGCGCGATCGAGACGACCAGCCGCAGGTTCGCGGTGATGAAGGTGTCGACGGCCTTGCGGCCCTCCTCGGCGAGCCACTCGAGCTCCTCCTGGGAGGCCCGCATCGGGGCGCCGCCCTTCTTGCGGCCGACGCGGCCTTCCTTGAGCAGGTGCTCGGCCAGCAGGCCGGCCTCGATGGTCTTGGAGAGCTCGACCTCCATGGCAGCGTCGAGCAACGGGTTGCGGGCGATCTCGTCGAGGTAGAGGCCTACGCTGTCGCGGCCCTCGATCTCGCGGGTGGCCGACCTGGTGTTCCGGGTCGACCGGGTCGTGGTCCGTGTTGCCATGGGGACCCCTCCTATCACTGCCTGAGGGCGTGGTGCGCCCCACAACTGCATCAACGCCCGGCCGGGTCAGGGGATTCCCCGTACCCTTGTTGGGCCTTCGTGATGAATGACGTTCCGGATTGCCCCAGAGTTGCCGTGCGACCGGGTTCTCAGGGACTTCTCAGGGCAGCACGGCCCGATCAGCCTCCGGCCGGCGGGGCGAACATCCCCACGCACAGCTCGACGTCGGTGTCCGCGCCCTCGGCGAGCCCCTGGAGTGTGACGCACGCCACATCGGTGCGTGCCTCGATGTCGACCTGCTCGGGCGGGGGTCGCAGGGCCTCGACCGCCTGCTGGTCCAGTCCAGCCAATGTGGTCGCGAACTCGCGGGACAGCTCCAGCTCGGCCCGGGTGGCGTCGAGGAGCTCCTCGTGGGCGGCCTGGGCGCCTTCCGGAGGCTCGAGCTCCGCCATCTCGGCGAGCGTCGCCTCCAGCCGCTCCGCCGACTCCCGGGTGGCCTCGCTGAAGAGGTTGCCGATCTGGCCCGGCTCGGTGGTGGGGAGAGCGTCGTTGAGCTCCTGGTCGGCAGCGGTGTTGGCCTCGTCCATGTCCTGGGTGAGCTCCGCCAGCCGGGTGTAGTACGCCGACCCGGCATCCTCCTCGGACGGGTCGTCGTCCCCGTCACTGCACGCCACGAAGGCGGGCGCGAGCAGCGCGATGAGACCCAGACGGCGCAGCATCGGGTCAGTCTCGCCCGGCGAGCCCCATCCGGTCGAGGATCCAGGCGAGGCTGAACGCCCGGTCGTGCCACGACTTGTAGCGCCCGGACACCCCGCCGTGGCCGGCCGACATCTCGGTGCGCAGCAGTACGTCGGCGTCCGGCGCCGCCGCCCGCAGCCGGGCCACCCACTTGGCGGGCTCGACGTACAGCACCCGGGTGTCGTGCAGGGAGGTCTCGGCCAGGATCGGCGGGTAGTCGCGGGCCGCGACGTTGTCGTACGGCGCGTAGCCGGCGATGTTGTCGTAGACCTCGGGATCCGTCGCCGGGTCGCCCCACTCGTCGTACTCGGTGACCGTGAGCGGCAGGCTCGCGTCGAGCATCGAGGTGAGCGGGTCGACGAACGGCACGCTGGTGGCGATGCCACCGAAGCTCTCGGGCGCCTGGTTGGCGATCGCGCCCATCAGCAGACCGCCGGCGCTGCCACCCTCCGCGACCAGGCGGTCGGCGGTGGTCCAGCCGGTGTCGACGAGGTGCCGCGCGCAGGCGATGAAGTCGGAGAAGGTGTGCTGCTTGTGGAGCAGCTTGCCGTTGTCGTACCAGCGCCGCCCCATCTCCCCGCCGCCACGCACGTGCGCGATCGCGAACGCGCCACCGCGGTCGAGCACCGACAGCCGGGCGACCGAGAAGTAGGGGTCCATCGACATCTCGTAGGCGCCGTAGCCGTAGAGCAGGAGCGGGACGGGGCCGGTCCCGCCGCCGGAGTCCTCCCGCGCCCCGCGCCGGCAGACGATCGAGATCGGCACCCGCTCCCCGTCGTCGGCGGTCGCCCAGAGCCGGTGCTCCTCGTAGTCGTCGGGGTCGTACGGGCCCCAGGTCGCGGACGGCAGCACCGGTGCGCGCTTGAGGAGGGTGAGGCTGCGGCTGCGCACGTCGTAGTCGTAGACCGACGACGGGACGGCCATGGTGGTGTAGCCGAGCCGCACCGTCGGCTGCTCGAAGGTCGGGTTGCCGGACGAGCCGACCGTGTAGATCTCCGCGTCGAACTCGACCAGGTAGTCGTCGCCGACGCCGTGGTCGTCGAGCTCCAGGATCCGCAGCTGGGTGAGACCCCGGCTGCGCTGGTGCACCATCAGGTGGCCGGCGAACGCGTCCACGTCCTCCAGGCGTACGGCGGGGTCGTGGGCGATCAGGGGATCCCACCCCGTCCCGCGGGGTCGGGTCGACCGGCGCGACGGCGAGCTCGAAGTCGGGGCCGCTCGCGTTGTGCAGCACCAGGAAGCGGTCCTGGCCGCCGAGCACGGCGTGCTCCAGGGAGTACTCCACGCCCTCGACCCGCTCGGCGAAGCACCGGAACCCGAGCTCGGGACGCTCGGTGTCGAGCACGTGGTACTCCGACGTGGTCTTCGACCCCGCCGCGATCACCAGGAACCGCTCGGTGCGACTGCGCCCGACCCCGACCCAGAACCTGCCGTCGTCCTCGTGGAAGACCAGCTCGTCGTCGGCCTGCGCGGTGCCGAGCCGGTGCCGCCAGACCTTGTCGGGCCGCCAGGTCTCGTCGACGGTGGTGTAGTAGATCTCCTGGCCGGCCGGGTCCCAGGTGACCCCGCCCAGCACGCCGGTGATCTCGTCGTCGAGCAGCTTGTCGCTGCCGAGGTCCTTGATCCGCACGGTGTAGCGCTCGTCGCCGACGACGTCGGTCGAGTAGGCGAGCAGGGTGGCGTCCGGGCTGACGCTGGAGCCGCCGAGGCTGAAGAACTCGTGGCCCTCCGCCAGCTCGTTGAGGTCCAGCAGCACCTCCTCGCCGGGCAGCGCCGGCTGGTCGGGCGCGCTGTCCTCGGCGGGCTGGGGCGGCGTCCAGTCGTCGGGGTCCGTCACGGGGACCCGGCAGCTGGCGCCGTACTCGCGGCCCTCGAAGGATCGCCCGTAGTACCAGTAGTCGCGCCGGCGGACGGGCACCGACAGGTCGGTCTCCAGCGTCCGGGCCTTGATCTCCTCGAAGATCCGGCCCCGCAGGTCGGCCAGGTGGGCGGTCCGGTCCTCGGTGTAGGCGTTCTCGGCGTCCAGGTAGGCGCGCACCTCGGGGGAGTCCTTCTCGCGCAGCCACTCGTAGTCGTCGACCCGGGATCTGCCGTGGTGCTCGGTGGTGATCGGCCGGCGATCGGCGCGGGGCGGCTGCATGCGGCGACCCTACGCACCGCTCCAGTCCGCCTGTGAAATCGGCTGTGCAGAACCTGTGCAGAGAGGGCCCAACTTGTGGACTCCGGGGCCCTGGTTGTGGAGGAACCTGTGGGACCGGAAGTTTGTGGAAATTGTTTGTCGGAACCTCTTGCGCGACCCTTCCCGCGCCCCGTAGAACTCTCCTACCGAACCGGAGCGGACCGCAAGGAAAGCGAAGGATCGGAGTTCGGACTGGAGTGAAGATCCGCACCGCGAGGCAACTCGCGGCGTCGGCCCGGTGACGGGGGCGACGGGATCGGAGAGCCGGTCAGGATCGGTCGGACGTCACGTCCCAGCGATGGGAACAGCCGGCCAAGCCGAGGGCCCCCTGCTGCTCATACCAGCAAGGGGCCCTCACCCTTTACGGCTCCCATTTTTCAGTACCTGGCCCGCCGTGTCGAGCCGAGGCCCCTCGGATGGGCAGACTGTTCGCGTGGAGTTCATCCCCGTCGGACGCGGTGCGGCCCTGGTCGAGGTGGGCGGCGCGGACGAGGCGCTGTCGCTCGCGGTGTGGGCGCGTGCCGCGCGGGTCACCGCGGGCGAGATCGTGCCGGCTGCGGCCACCGTGCTCTTCGACGACGTGAGCGACGTCGACGCGTTGGAGGGTCTGCTGGCTGCGTGGGACCCGTCCTCCGAAGCGGCCACCGGGGAGCTGGTCGAGATCCCGGTCTCGTACGACGGCGAGGACCTCGCCGACGTCGCCGAGCGCTGGGGCACCGACGCCGACGGCGTGGTCGAGCGGCACACCGGCATCGAGTTCGTGGTCGCGTTCTGCGGGTTCTCTCCCGGCTTCGCCTACCTCGCCGGGTTGCCCGAGGAGCTCGCGGTGCCCCGTCTGGACACCCCGCGGACCAAGGTCCCGGCCGGAGCGGTGGGCCTGGCGGGCGCCTGGTGCGCGGCCTACCCCACGGCGTCGCCCGGCGGCTGGCGGCTGATCGGCCGCACCGATGCGCCCCTCTGGGACGCCACCCGCGAGCAACCGGCCCTGCTGCCGCCCGGCACCCGCGTCCGGTTCCGCCCGACATGACCGCGAGCCTCGTGGTCGAGGACGTCGGCGGCCTGGTCACGGTCCAGGACCGGGGCCGGGTCGGGCTGGCGCACCTGGGCGTGCCGCGCGCCGGGGCGCTGGACGGGCCGGCCGCGCGGCTGGCGAACCGGTTGGTCGGCAACGACGAGGCCGCCGCGGTGCTCGAGGTGACCATGGGCGGGCTGGCCGTCCGCGCCACCGACGCGGTCTGGATCGCGGTCACCGGTGCCCGGTGCGCGGTCACGGTGGACGGCCGGGCCTCGGCCCACGGGGAGGCGGTGTGGGTGCCGCGGGACGGTACGGCGCGGATCGGGCCACCCGAGAGCGGGGCGCGGACCTACCTCGCGGTGAGCGGCGGGATCGCGGTCGAGCCGGTGCTGGGCTCGCGCGCCACCGACACGCTCGCCTGGGTCGGGCCGCCACGAGTGGTCGCCGGCACCGAGCTGCCGGTCGGCCCGGCGAGCGGCGCCCCGGCGGCGTACGACGCCCCTCGGCCGCCGCGGCCGGGCCCGCTGCGGGTGGACCCGGGGCCGCGCGCCGACTGGTTCGCCGGGGACGCGCTGGACCGGCTGTGCGCCACGGCGTACACGGTCACGCCGGAGTCGAACCGGATCGGGCTGCGCCTGGACGGGCCGCCGCTGGAGCGGGTACGCGACGACGAGCTGGCCAGCGAGGGGATGGTCCTGGGCGCAGTCCAGGTGCCCCCCGACGGTCGGCCCGTGGTCTTCCTCGCCGACCACCCGACGACCGGTGGCTACCCGGTGCTCGCGGTGGTGCGCGAGGACGATCTGTGGCGGTGCGCGCAGCTGCGTCCCGGTGACGAGGTGCGGTTCAGGATCCGCCTGACGAACTCGGCCGAGGCCTCGACCAGCTCGAACCCCATCAGCACGTTGATCGAGACCATGAACTCGTTGGTCTCGCCGTTCTGGGTGACGACCCGGGTCTTGCCGGGGAACCTCGTCTGCAGCTCGCGCAGGTTGGCCGCCTTGGTGGCCAGGCCGAGCCGGTGGCCGCGGTGCTCGCGGTGGACGAACGTGCCCCACTGCCACACGTCGCCGCTGTCGTCGAGGGGGATCGAGAGCGTCGACTGCGCCGCCACGGTGCCGTCGGGCGCGATCGCCACGGTCTCCAGGACGGTGCGGCCCATCGCCTTGACCGTGGCCTCGCGCTCGGCGTACCGCTCCGGGGTCATGACCTCTTCCTCGAACTCGACCTCACCGGTCGGGGCGTCGACGGCGAGCTGGCCGAACAGCTCGCAGAGCCCGGGCACCAGCTCGGCGGGGACGTCGTCGTTGAAGGTCTCGATCCGGTAGTCGCCCGCGTGCTTCTCGGCGGCGCGGTCGATCCAGGCCTGGATGTCGGCGTCGGCGATCGGGAGCGTCTGGTAGCGCACCAGCTCGACGTTGGCGTCGACGAACCCCGCCTGCCTGAGGAACAGCGTGTTGGGGTGGGTCTGCACCTCGTCGATCGGGACCTTGGTCTCGGCCAGCACCTGGGTGCGGCCGTCCTCCTCGAAGATCGCCAACAGGTGCTCGAGCATCTGCCCGCCGTAACCCTTGCGGCGGTGGTCGGGGTCGACGCGGACCTCGAGAAAGCCCTTGTCGGTGTTGTCGAGGAGGAAGAGGTAGACCACGCCGAAGGAGACGAGCTCGCCGTCGACGAAGCCGACGAAGGACTCCATCCGCTCGCCGCTGTCGGTCGAGCGCATCGCGCCGAGGAAGTTCTCGAAGCTCCAGTGTGGAGCGTTCTCGCGCCCGACCAGCTCGGCGCGCCGGGTGGCGTCGTACGCAGCGCGCATCTCGGCGTCGTCTGCGAGGTTGAGCGGGCGGATGTCCACGAGCGACACGCTAGGCGTCAGGGGCCTCGTCCGGCACCTGATTATCGGGGATCCAGGCGTGCAGCGCGGGGTCGTCGGCGGGATAGGACCGCACCGGGCCGGGCTCGGTCTCGGCGGTCTCGAACCGCACCGTGACCACCCCGCGTCCCGATCCCCAGACCCAGCCACGACCCATCTCGTCGTGTACGACGTCCATGCCCGGCGCCCAGGTCGTGCGCCGGACGACCGGGGCCTCGACATCGGGGAGCTCCAGGTCCTCCTCCGGCTCGATCTCGCCGAACAGGTCGTCCTGGATCCAGTCGGCGAGCCCGGAGACGCCGACGCCGAGCAGCCGCACGCCGCCGGACGTGTCGAGGTCGGCGAGCAGCTCGCGGGCCAGGCGGGCCACGGTGGTGGTGCTGTCGGTGGGGGAGGTCAGCGTCGTCGACCGGCTGAGCGTGGTGAAGTCGTGCAGGCGGACCTTGATCGTGATCGTGCGCCCGGACAGGCCGTGCTTGCGCAGCCGGCCGGCCACCTCGCTCGCCTGCCGGGTGAGCAGCCCCTCCATCAGCTTGCGGTCGGTCAGGTCGGTCTCGTAGGTGCCCTCGACGCTGACCGACTTGGCCTCCCGCTCGGCGACCACCGGCCGGTCGTCGTCGGCCCGGGCCAGCGCGAACAGCCCGGTGCCGTGTGCCTTGCCCACCAGTCGCACCAGCTCGTCGATGCTCACCGACTCCAGCTCGGCCACGGTGTGGATGCCGGCCTTGCGCAGCCGCTCGGCGGTCGCGGGGCCGACCCCCGGGATCACGGTCACGTGCATCGGCCGGAGCAGCTCGACCTCGGTGCCCGGAGGCACCACGACCAGGCCGTCGGGCTTGTCCAGGTCGCTGGCGACCTTCGCGATGAACTTGGAGGTGCCGATCCCCACCGACGCGGTCAGCCCGCCGGTGACGTCGACGATCCGCCCGCGGAGCTCCTCGGCGAACGCGGTCACGTCGGGGACGTCGAGGCCGGGCAGCCCGGCCTGCTCCAGGTCGACGAACGCCTCGTCGAGGGAGAGCGGCTCCACCAGCGGCGAGACCGAGCGCAGCAGCGTCATCACCCGCCGGCTGGTGTCGCGGTAGGCGTGGAACCGCCCGGACAGGTACGCCGCGTGCGGGCACCGCGAGCGAGCCTCGCGGGTCGACATGGCCGAGTGCACGCCGAAGACCCGGGCCTCGTACGACGCCGTCGACACCACGCCACGACCACCGACCCCGCCCACGACCACCGGCTTGCCCCGCAGCGAGGGCTTGTCGCGCTGCTCGACCGCGGCGAAGAAGGCGTCCAGGTCCAGGTGGAGGACGGAGGCCTGCTGTCGCACGCTGCGCAACCTACCCGCGGCCATCCACAGCCGCGCGAAGTCGAGGTTAGGAGCGGCGACGGCTCCGGGCAGGGCTCCGTCATGACCGACATCCCGACCACCTCCCTGGTGGCCCGCAACCCCGAGGACCTGCTCGCGATGGTGCCGATCGTGATCGGGTTCGCCCCGAGCGACTCGGTGGTGATGCTGACGTTCGAGGCGAAGCACTGCTTCCACGCCCGCGTCGACCTGCCCGCCCGCGCCGACGAGGTCGACGACCTGGTGCAGGCGCTGCTCGAGCCGGCGGCCGCGCAACCGCGTCCGCCGGGTGGTCTTCGTCTTCTACGCCGACGATCACGTGCGGGTGACCCGGGCCTGGCGCGGGCTGCGCGGGGGCTGCCGGGACGCCGGCATCGAGGTGGTCGAGGCGCTCCGGGCCGACGGGCGGCGCTGGTACCCGCTGCTGGGCGGCGACCGGCGGATCCGCGAGATCGGGGTGCCCTACGACATCTCGGCGCACCGGTTCGCGGCCCAGGCCGTCGTCGACGGGCGGGTCACCCACGCCTCACGCGACGACCTGGCCGCCCTGCTCGACACCGACCCGGACCGGACGTCGGCCGTGGCTGGCCTGGTCGACGACGTGTCCGTTCCCACCGACCTGCGCATGCGAGGGTCAGTGGGTCGACCGGCTCGTCCGCCACCACACCGACGCGGGCACGACGCCGTCCGACGCCGAGGTGGCGCGGCTGCTCCGCGCGATGATGCAGAAGCCGCTGCGCGACGCCGCCTGGTCGTCCCTGACTCGCACGAACGCGCAGCGGCACGTCGACCTCTGGCTCGACGTGCTGCGCCGCACCCCGACGCCGTACACCCCGCCGGTGGCCACGCTGCTGGGCTTCGCGGCCTGGCAGAGCGGACACGGCGCGCTGGCGTGGTGTGCCGTGGACCGGTGCGCCGAGGTCGACCCCGACTACACGCTGATGACCTACCTCGCCTCCGCGCTGACGCACGCGCTGCCACCGAGCGCCTGGGAGCCCGACTTCCGCTGGGACGCCGGTCTGAGCGCCTGAGCCCCCGCATGCGCGGAGGCGGCGGTGGGCACCGCCGAGGACCATGGTGCGCACGCTGGGAGTCGAGGAGGAGCTGCTGCTCATCGACCCCGAGACCCGCCAGCTCGGCTCTCGCTCCCCGCAGGTGCTCAAGGAGTTCCGCGAGCACGGGGCCGGGCGCGAACCGGCGGTGGACGACGACGACCTCGACAGTGAGCTGTTCCGCCACCAGGTGGAGATCCGCACGAAGCCGGAGACCGACCTCGCCGAGACTCGTGCGCAGGTGCTGGCGTCGCGACGGCACGCCGCCGAGTCCGCAGAGGCCGCGGAGCTGGTGATCGTGGCGAGCGGCACCGTCCCGTGCGGCGGGCTCCCGCCGCAGGTCTCCGACGACGACCGCTACCGCCGGATGATGGAGATCTTCGGCGGGATCGCGACGTACGGCGGCACCTGCGGCATGCACGTCCACGTCGCCGTCGACTCCGACGAGCAGGGGGTCGCGGTGATCGACCGGATCGCCCCATGGCTCCCGGTGCTGGTGGCCATCGCCGCCAACTCGCCCTTCAACGAGGGCGAGGACACCGGCTACGCGTCCTGGCGCAACGAGAGCTGGGGGCGCTGGCCGAGCGCCGCCGGCACCGAGCAGTTCGGCTCCCTCGCCGGCTACCGGGACGCCTGCCGGTTCCTGATGGAGTCCGGCGCCGCCCTCGACGAGGGGATGCTCTACCTCCCGGCCCGGCTCTCGCCGAACAACCCGACGGTGGAGGTGCGGGTCGCCGACGTGTGCACCGATCCCGAGGACGCGCTGCTGGTCGCGGCGCTGGTCCGCGGGCTCGTGGAGACGGCCGTGGGGGACGCCGACGCTGACCGCGAGCCCGACCGGTGGCGCGCCGAGGCGCTGCGCGCCTGCCAGTGGCGGGCCGCGCGGTACGGCGTGTCCGACACGCTCGTGCACCCGCTCCGCCGGGAGCCGGCGCCGGCCCGCGAGGTGCTCGACGCGCTGGCCGACCACGTCGCGGAGGCGGTGGCCGAGGCGGGCGACGCCGACCTGGTGGCCGAGGGGCTGGATCGGGTGAGCGCCAGGAGCGGAGCCAGCCAGCAGCGGGCGGCGTACGAGCGGACCGGCGACGTGGAGGGCGTCGTCGACGATCTCATCGAGCGAACCCGTGCCTCCTGGGACACCTGACGAGCGCGCCCGTTCGGGCCTAGTGTCTGGTCATGGGCGAAGAGGTCGAGGTCCAGGAGTTCACCCGAGCCGACCGCACGCGGCACCGGGAGAAGGTGCGTCGCTGCCTCGACGTGTTCGCCCGGATGCTGCGGGAGGCGGCGTTCGACACCGACGACCCGATGACCGGCATGGAGGTCGAGCTCAACCTCGTCGACGGACGCGGCGACCCGGCGCTGAAGAACGCCGAGGCGCTGGAGGCGATCGCCGACCCCGACTTCCAGACCGAGCTGGGCCAGTTCAACATCGAGATCAACGTGCCGCCGGCGCGGCTGCGCGAGGACGGGCTGGGCACGTTCGAGAGCAACCTGCGCCGCAGCCTCAACGACGCGGAGGAGAAGTCCGCCGAGGTCGGCGCGCACCTGGTGATGATCGGCATCCTGCCCACGCTGGCCGAGGGGCACATGAGCCTCGACAGCCTCAGCGGCAACCCGCGCTACGCGCTGCTCAGCGAGCAGATCCTCAACGCCCGCGGGGAGGACATCTCGATCGACATCGCCGGGAAGGAGACGGCTGCACGCCACGGCCGACTCGATCGTGCCGGAGGCGGCCTGCACCAGCACCCAGCTGCACGTGCAGACCTCGCCCGACCAGTTCGCGGCGTACTGGAACGCCTCGCAGGCGATCGCGGCGGTGCAGCTGGCGGTGGGCGCCAACTCGCCGTACCTGCTGGGCAAGGAGCTGTGGCGCGAGACCCGGATCCCGCTGTTCGAGCAGGCCACCGACACCCGCAGCGAGGAGCTCAAGGCGCAGGGCGTGCGGCCGCGGGTGTGGTTCGGGGAGCGGTGGATCACCTCCGTGTTCGACCTGTTCGAGGAGAACGTCCGCTACTTCCCGGCGCTGCTCCCGGTCTCCGACGACGAGGACCCGCTGCAGGTGCTCGAGGCCGGCGGGACGCCCAACCTGTCCGAGCTGCGGCTGCACAACGGCACGATCTACCGGTGGAACCGGCCGGTCTACGACATCAGCGGCGGCGTGCCACACCTGCGGGTCGAGAACCGGCTGCTCGCCGCCGGCCCGACGGTCGCCGACACGATGGCGAACGCCGCCTTCTACTTCGGCCTGGTCCGCGCCCTCGCCGAGAGCGAGCGACCGCTCTGGTCGCAGATGTCGTTCAGCGCCGCCGAGGAGAACTTCCACGTGGCCGCCCAGCAGGGCATCGAGGCCCAGATCTACTGGCCGGGCGTCGGCCAGGTGTCGGTCACCGAGCTGGTGCTGCGCCGGCTGCTGCCCGCCGCCCGGCAGGGGCTGGAGTCGTGGGGCGCCACGGGGGAGGCCATCGACCGGCTGCTGGGCATCATCGAGCAGCGCTGCCTGACCGGGAAGAACGGCGCGGAGTGGTTCGTCGAGCGGATGGAGCTGCGCGAGGACCTGGACCGCTACGACGCGCTGCGGGCGACGCTGCTCGAGTACCTCGACGGGATGCACAGCAACGAGCCGGTGCACGGCTGGGACTGACGGTTGCTCAGGCTGCCGACTCTGGAGGGTGTCCGGCACCAGGTGCCGAAGAACCTCCAGCAAGTCGGATATCGCAGTGGGTGCCGCATGGCCGGGGCTCGTCCTGCCACCCTCGGGACGTCAGCAGCCTCGACACCGAATCGGCGAGCCGACAGGGCTCGAGCACCTGCCCCCACCCGACGCGAACTGTGAGGTCACCGGCGACCGCGGCGTCGATATCGCGTTGCAGGTCCGCCCATCGATCCCCGGCACGTTCGTGCCCCAGCCGGCCGTCCAGCTCGACGACCGTGGCGAGCCCGCGGTACTCCACGTCGCGATACGCGACCGAGCGGCCCGGTCTCACCCGGCGCTGCCGTCTTGCCGTGGGCAGGCCGTGCGGTCGCTCCACACCGGCGAGGTAGCGACGCTCCAGTGCCGAGTACGCACCTGAGGCGACATCCTCGAGAATCTCGAGGAGCAGCCCGCGGCGCGCCAGCCGAGGCCGTCCGTGCAGAGCCTCGACCAGGCGCCACGCCGTCGTCCTCCTTCGTTGGCAGGCATCGGCCAACACCGCGACCGCAGCGTCGTCGCTCCGCGCCTCGGAGGCGACCGTCACGGCGGCGTGTTCGAGACGCACCCTGGGCGGGCTCAGATTCATCAAGGCCACGTCGCTGAACCCCACGATCCGACGGGTGCGAACGCCCGGCGGGTCGACAGGATGACGATGGGCGGCGACGACGATCTCCACGCCAGCCCTGCCGCCGTCCACCTTCAGGCCAGCGGCACGCAGCGCCGATGCGCCGGCGAGCGCCGCCGGCCAATGCAGCAGGACCGCCGCCCACTCCTGCTGTGCAGGCGACAGCGCCCCCGTGTGGTTGACGTAGACGCCGTCGAACACCCGCGCCCATTCGCGGCGACGGACCATGCGCTCGATGTCGTTGTCGTCGCCTCCCGCGTCGATCACCTGCCGACGCGAGAGCACGCCGCATTGGAGATCCAGCAGCGCCTCGAGCGCGGCCACGTTCACTGGCGCTTCTCCGGCGCCAGGTCCGGGAGAACCTCCGGCGTTGACGCCGAGGAGGACCGTGGCCGCAGCCGCCGCCACTCGCGGCCCACGCCGGTGCGCGGGTCCCGCCAGCTGCGCCGGTTGACGACGACCATCCGCAGCCCGACGCCGAGCTCAGCGGATGCCGCGGCGGCAGCGGCGAGCCAGTGCAGGTCCAGGTCCTGGATGTCGAGCGCCCCGGGCCGGGTGAGCCAGACCAGCGGCGGATCGAGCCCGCGGCCCACCCGGCGTACCAACGCCTCGACGACGTCGACCCGAAGCGCCTGGTCCGCCGCTTCGTCGTTGTCGGGCTCGAACGTCGCCGCCGGCCCACCCGGCCTACCCAGATGCAGGACCGGCGGGAACTGACGGCGCCGCTCGCCCTCGACCAGGTCGAGCACCGCCCGGCGCAGCAGCAGGTGCAGCGCGTCGGGGACCGGCTCGACGATGCCCACGGTCATGCCGCGCACCCTGCCGCAGTCCGCACACCGTCGCAGGGGCCCTCCACAGGCGGTAACGTCGCGGCCATGGCGACGGTAGTGGTCGGGTACGTGCCCAAGCCCGAGGGGGAGGCCGCGCTCGACGCGGCGATCGATGAGGCGAAACGCCGCGGTGCCGATCTGGTCGTGGTCAACGCCCGTCGTGGGGGTGCCGAGCCCGAGCCGGACCTGGACGCCGTACGCGGCAGGCTCACCGAGTCCGGCGTGACCTTCGACCTGCGGGAGGTCGTCCAGGGCCTGGACGCCTCGGAGGACCTGATCGCGGTGGCCGAGGAGACCGAGGCCGAGCTGATCGTGATCGGCCTGCGCCGGCGTACTCCCGTCGGCAAGCTGATCCTCGGCTCCAACGCCCAGCGGGTGCTGCTCGACGCGCCCTGCCCGGTGCTGGCCGTCAAGGCCGCCTGACATCGTGCCCGAGGCACGCACCTACCCGCACGGCGTCACCTGCTGGATCGACAGCACGCAAGCCGACGTCGACGCGGCTCTTCGGTTCTACGGCGGACTGTTCGGCTGGGAGTTCGAGGAGGCCGCGCCACCTGAGGCGCCGGTCCGCTACGTCATCGCGACCCTGGGCGGTCGCGACGTCGCCGCCGTGACCGGGCCCGCGGATGCGCCGGCGACCTGGAACACCTACGTCGCGGTCGACGACTGCGACGCGGCGGCCGACACGCTGCAGGGTCTGGGCGGCACCGTGGTGACGGCTCCGGCCGACGCGGGGGCGGAGGGACGGGCCGGCCGATCGGCGACCGTGGCGGACCGCGAAGGCGCTCCGCTCGGCCTCTGGCAGCCCCGGCAGCGGCTCGGCGTCCAGGCCACCAACGAGCCGGGTGCCTGGAACTTCAGCGACCTGCACACGCGCGGACCCCGCTGCGGCCGCGGAGTTCTACTCCGCCGCCTTCGGCTGGCGGATCGTGGACCAGGGCTGGGGGACCGCGATCCAGGTGCCCGGGTACGGCGACCACCTCGAGGCCACCGTCGATCCCGACATCCGCACCCGCCAGGCCAGCGCTCCCGAGGGCTTCGAGGACGTGATCGGTGGCATGGCCCCGCTGAAGGCAGGGGAGCAGCCGCACTGGCACGTCACCTTCACCGTCGCCGACCGCGACGAGGCCGTGGCGGCGGTGGAGCGGCTCGGCGGCTCGGTGCTTTCCTCGGCCGAGGACGACTGGACCCGCAACGCCCTGGTGCGCGATCCCGGTGGCGCCGAGTTCACCGTGAGCCAGTTCGCTCCGAAGGAGTGGGGCTGACGTCTCGCCCCGACGCCCGGCGCTGAGGCAGGATCGGAGCATGGCCATCCACATCACCGGCGACGACGCCGCCGACCAGATCCTGACCGACAACCCGTTCGCGCTCCTGGTCGGCATGATGCTGGACCAGCAGTACCCGATGGAGCACGCGTTCCGTGGCCCGTCGAAGGTGGTCGAGCGGTTCGGCACCTTCTCGCCGGCCGACATCGCCGCTGCCGACCCGGAGAAGTTCGCCGCGCTCTGCTCGACGCCTCCGGCCGTGCACCGGTTCCCGGGGTCGATGGCCGCCCGGATGCAGGAGCTGGCCCGGATCGTCGAGGAGGAGTACGACGGCCGCGCCGAGCGACTGTGGGCGGAAGCAGGGGACGCCCAGGAGCTGAACCGCCGGCTGCTCGCGCTCCCGGGGTTCGGCAAGCAGAAGGCGAGGATCTTCGTGGCCCTGCTCGCCAAGCAGCTCGGCGTACGCCCGGACGGCTGGGAGCTGGTAGCCGGTGACTACGCGGAGGATGGGTACCGGTCGGTGGCGGACGTGATCGACCCCGCCTCCCTGCAGAAAGTGCGGGACTACAAGAAACAGAAGAAGGCCGCGGCCAAGGCTCAGGCCGTCTGACCTGGGGGTTTACCCATCGGAGGCCCCTTGACCGCTCGGCGACCTCGACGTACGCCTGATCGAGATCGGTCCAGTCATCGCGGCGCATGGGCAAGGCTGCAACAACGCGGCACCACCGCCTGCTCGGCTCATCCACAGACTCCCCGTCTAGCGCAACCGTCCTGACTCATCGACAGTTGCCCATGCCGGGCGCAAAATCCCCTCATGGAAGAACGGCCCTTCTCGGCGGTTATGGGACCTGACGGGCGCACGCTGGCCCTCCGTGGCGTGATCGACGAACTCGCAGTGGACGACTTCCGCCACGCGGTGCACCGATGCATGAACGGGTCTAGCTATGCCGTCGTGGGCGACCTTAGCTACTGTCGACTCCCTGCCGAGCATGGCGATCGGGGTACGCGGCGGGGCGACGCAATGGATGGCCGAGGCTCAATAACCGCTGTCGCGCGGAGAGGGTCTGCTTCGCGAGCCGAAACTTGAGCGGTCGTCTGCGGTATCCCGTTCGAGATGCCGCTCAGGGAGGGCCTCAGTCGAGTGTCTCCTGATCGACCGACCAGACCGAGCGAACGCGAGGTGGTCGACCAGGTCGGCGACCTGGACGCCATCGTCCTCATCGAAAAGTCGATCGTGGTGCTCGCCAGCAGCGCCTGCGGGCCGGCCGCCAACGCTGTCGATGAGCCGTTACCTCGATTGAGATCTGGCATCGGAGAGTGGCAGCGGCGAAGTCGGCGCGATCAAGGGCCTGGAGCACAGTCGGCGATGCCGGGGTCTGAACGTGGATGTGGTGACGGAAGCCTGCGCGCAGGCTATCTAGCTTTCGTTGAACAGTGACACCGAGGAGTAGAACGATCCGAGGTGCCCCGGAGGCTCACGTTATCAAACCGCCCCGTCGAGGTGAAGCATGCCGCGATCCTCGCTGGTGATGTCGGGGCTGACGAAGCCGGTGTCTCGCATTGCAACGGCGCGAGCTCGAGGAGGTCTGCGGTGACCTCGATGCGATGGCGCTCCGATCGCCGGCTCCCGAACGTCTACTCAAGCTGGTGCCAGTGAAGTACCCAGGTTGACGACCCGTATACGCGAGGAAGCCGCCCACTCTCGCAGCTGCGGGGTGGGGCGGCACTTGAATGTTAGGTGGTCGGTTGTCACTCAGCAGCGACTGCCCAGTGGCTGCCGGTGACCTTCCCGAACGCTTTGCTCTGTTGGACCCTTGTAAGCCGCCTCGTCTGCCACCCTCCCGAAGTAGGTGGGCGGGGCGGCACAGCGCAGGGCCGTCTGGCAGCGTCCTCACCTTGACCGCGCTCGTTGTCGCCCGTTCCGGTGATGGGAGGGCTCGTCGCGCGTCGAGAAGCCCCGAAGGTCGCTCGTGCGGATCAGGATGCGGCCGTCGCTGCTTTGCTGACGGGGAGTGGCGTCGCCGAGTCCGCAGGCCAACCGTGGTTCCTTGCATCGCTCCGCTCAGTGCGCCGACAGGCGCAGGGGAACCGGAGGAAGCCATCTGCGGGCGAGATCCGGACCAGTCCGCAGGGAGTCTGCAGACAGTCACCGGCGTTCATCGATGTTCACCGTCCTGGGTACCGTTCCGGCAGGTCAGAGCGTGGTGGACTCGAACAGTCACCGACTAGCCACCACGCGGGCGCGACAAGAAACAGAAGAAGGCCGCGGCCAAGGCCCAGTGAGCCACTCGGGCCCGAATGCCGGAACCGTATGGAGCGCGTGGCAGAATGACAACGCGGCTCTTGACATCACCGGGCTTTGCCGCGCCCCAAATGCCAGTTTGACGAGAGGTGTTCGTGGCTTCGAACGCGCGCAAGATCCCCGCCGAGGTGCTCGCGCACCCAGCCGTGGTCGATCTGATCGAGAAGGCCGGTCCCACCCGCAGTGTCACCCCCGACGAGGTACGTCGCGCCAGTGACGAGGCGGCCGTCGAGCCTCGACACCTGAAGGCACTGCTGGCCCACCTGAGCTCGCTCGGGATCTCGGTGGCCATGCCCGTCACGACCAAGGCGTCCGCGGCGACCGCGGCGAAGAAGGCCACCACCGCCAAGACCGCGAAGAAGGCACCGCCCAAGAGTGCGCCGGCCAAGAAGGCGGCGCCGGCGAAGAAGGCCTCCGCCAAGGAGGCGCCGGCCAAGAAGGCGACGACGGCGAAGGCGGCTCCCGCGAAGAAGGCCGCGCCGGCCAAGAAGGCTGCAGCGAAGAAGGCGGCCGACGCCGCCACGGAGGTCGCCGAGCCCGCGGCCCCGGTAGTGGGTCCCGACGGCAAGAAGATCCTGCCCGACCTGCCCGACGAACAGTTCGAGAAGGACGTCAAGGCCGACCCGACGATCGAGCAGGACGAGAAGCAGGCGACCTTCGTCGTCTCGGCCGCCGACGACACCGACGAGCCCGAGCAGCAGGTGATGGTCGCCGGGGCGACCGCCGACCCGGTCAAGGACTACCTCAAGCAGATCGGCAAGGTGCCGCTGCTGAACGCCGAGATGGAGGTCGAGCTCGCCAAGCGGATCGAGGCCGGCCTGTTCTCGGAGGAGAAGCTCGCCAAGGGCGGCAAGATCAGCGCGAAGATGCTCGAGGAGTTCGAGTGGATCGCCGAGGACGGCCGCCGCGCCAAGAACCACCTGCTCGAGGCCAACCTGCGTCTGGTGGTGTCGCTGGCCAAGCGCTACACCGGCCGCGGCATGCTCTTCCTGGACCTGATCCAGGAGGGCAACCTGGGCCTGATCCGGGCGGTCGAGAAGTTCGACTACACCAAGGGCTACAAGTTCTCGACCTACGCCACCTGGTGGATCCGGCAGGCGATCACCCGCGCCATGGCCGACCAGGCCCGCACCATCCGGATCCCGGTCCACATGGTCGAGGTCATCAACAAGCTGGCCCGCGTCCAGCGCCAGATGCTGCAGGACCTGGGCCGGGAGCCGACCCCGGAGGAGCTCGCCAAGGAGCTCGACATGACCCCTGAGAAGGTCATCGAGGTCCAGAAGTACGGCCGCGAGCCGATCTCCCTGCACACCCCGCTCGGCGAGGACGGTGACTCCGAGTTCGGCGACCTGATCGAGGACTCCGAGGCGATCGTCCCGGCCGACGCGGTCAGCTTCACGCTGCTGCAGGAGCAGCTGCACGCCGTGCTCGACACCCTGTCCGAGCGTGAGGCGGGCGTGGTGAGCATGCGGTTCGGGCTGACCGACGGCCAGCCGAAGACCCTCGACGAGATCGGCAAGGTCTACGGCGTCACCCGTGAGCGGATCCGTCAGATCGAGTCGAAGACGATGTCGAAGCTGCGCCACCCGTCGCGCTCGCAGGTGCTGCGCGACTACCTCGACTGAGCGTTTCCGTCGGATCGCACGTAGCGCGGGACCCCGATGCCGACCAGCGTGTGGCCGGCATCGGGAGGCCCATCGCCCGCCTAGGCGTGCATCCTGCCCCCGGCGGCCCGCCTCCGCTGGCGAATCGGGGAAGGTCGGGCCACTGCCTTTCTGGCTGGGCGAAGCTGCCAGGATTCCTGGTAATCGCGGCTCCTAAATGGCCGATCGAATGATGCCCGGGCGGGGCGGCGCGTGCTTCGCTTGACCGCGATGAGTAGCTCATGGACGCGCCGAGCGCCCGCCGTCGTACACAAGGACGCGGGCGGCGTCGCGCTGAGCACCCCCGACGGCATCGTGTCGCTGAGCCCGGTCGAGGCCCGGCAGCTGGCCCTTGACCTGACGATGGCCAGCGGGTTGGTCAAACCGCGCCCCGGCCTCACCTGGTTTCGGGGTCGTGCTCGCCGGCCTGTCGCCACTGATCTTCACGGCGCTCGCGTTGGGTGTCGGGGCAGCCGGCTACGGCATCGCCCTACTGCTGGGCTGGGCGTAGCGAGACCAGGTTTCCAAAGGTTTCCGCAACCTTTGCCGTACGGCGTGCGTCCATGATGAGTACCCATCACCACGACGCCCCCAGGAGAACCCCATGACGAAACGCTCCCGGGCCGCCAGGATCCTCGCGGTCGCCGGCCTCGCCCTTGCCCTGCTCGGACTCGCGGCTCCCGCGAACGCAGAGCGGTACTCGGTCGACGACCCGCCCGATGCCTCGGCCTCGCTCAACGACATCTACGGCCTGACCGTGGCCCATGGCGAGCAGCGGGTCAGGTTCTCGATCAAGCTCGACGACCTCCGCCGGGTCTCCTCGGCCGGCGCGACGCTGTTCCTCGACACCGTCCCGGGCGACAAGGGCCCGGAGTACGCGCTCGGAGTGGGGCTGGCCGACGGAACCGACTACGCCCTGTCGGAGGTCGAGGGCTGGCGAGGCGTCAGCGATGGGCCGCTGCACTGCAAGTACACCCTGCGGCTGCGCTACAAGGCAGACGTCGTGAGCGGGTGGATCTCCCGAGGCTGCCTCGACAAGCCGGCCACCGTGCGCGCCGCGGTGAAGATGGTCGACTCCTACGACGCCTCTCACGTGATCACCGACTGGGCTCCGGCAAAGAAGAAGTTCGGGCTCGCGATCGCCGCGGGGTGACGCTGGTCGCGGTCGGCGACAGCATCGTCCACGCCGAGGACTCGTGGGCGGCCTGGCTGGCTCGGGCGATGGGTCAGCCGCTGCGGCGAGTCTCCGCCAACGGCGCCCGCTCCGACGACGTGCTCCGGGCAGCTGCCGGGGCTCGCGGGGGAGCGGTACGCCGTGGCCTGCCTGAGCGTGGGCACCAACGACGTCCTGTTCGCCTGGGACGCCGAGGCCTTCGCCGCCCGGCTCGGGCGGATCGTGGAGGTAGCCGGCGCGAGTGCCGACCGGGTGGTGGTGCCCACGATCACGTTGTCCCTGGCCCGGTTCCCGGGCGGCGGCCGGAGTTCCGGCACCGGGTCGAGGAGGCGAACATGGCGCTGGCGGCCTGCGGCGCACTCGTGATCGCCGGTGACGACCTGAGCGGTGCGCGGCTGCTGCAGCCCGATCGCGTTCATCCCACCGAGAGGGGCCAGCTGCTGCTCGCCGACCGGGCCGCCACGGCGCTCGGCGTGACTCCGAGCCCCTCGTCGCTGGCCGATGCACCGGTCGGTCCCGGCCGTTGGGTCCACCACCGGGAGGCCGCCGGGCAGGCGCCGCGGCGAGCTATCAAGCGGATCCTGCGCCGCCCGACGTACCGGGATCCGCGTGGGAGCTGAGCCTCACCCGCCGGCGACGAGAGCGACGGCCACGGCGCACAGGGCCAGGCCGACCCCCTGGGCCCGGTGCACGTGCTCGCGCAGCACCGAGAAGGCGAGGACCACCGTGAACGCGGGATAGAGCGACGTGATGACCGCGCTGATCGTCAGATAGCCGCTCTGGGTGGCCAGCAGGAACAGGCCGGTCGCTACGGCGCCGAGCACGCCGGAGAACACGCCGGCGTACGCCGCCGGCTCGCGGGGCACCCAGGCCGCCCCGAGCAGGGTGGCCACGGTCGCCACCACGATGGCGGCGATCACCTGGTTGAAGGCGAGTGGGAGGAAGCCCGCCTCCTCGGGGATCTGCGCCAGCGCGGCGAACAAGGCTGCCGAAACCGAGTCCGGCCAGGACGCCGTCGACCAGCCCGGAACGAGGGGCCGCGGCCTCGGTCGTCGCGGGTTCGGAGGCGACCAGCCAGATCGCCGGCAGCGCCACGAGCATGCCGGCCCAGACGATCGCGCCCGGCCGCTCACCGGTCGCGAGGCCCACGACGACGGGCACGAGGGCGGCGCCGACGCCGGAGACCGGAGCGACCACGCCCATCCGGCCGGAGGAAAGGCCGCGGTAGAGGAACGCCGTACCGAACCCGTTGCCGACGCCCGCCAGCACGCTCCACGCGTAGTCCGCCCGCTGGGGGTCACCGCCGTCGACCAGTGCGAAGGCCGCGACCGCAGCCGCTCCGGCCAGGGCGCCCACGAACGCCACGGACCAGGGACTCACCCGCTTGGAGAAGACGCCACCGACGAAGTCGGACAGCCCGTAGGCCATCGCGGCCAGCAAGGACAGCACGATCGCCACAGGGGCACTCTCTCAAGCCTCGGGCTCGGGACAGACAACGGCCCCGGACCTGGGTCCGGGGCCGTCGAGGAAGTTGGGTGGTCTGGTCAGGACTCGTTGTCGGGAGTGCTCGCCGGGGTGTCCTGCAGCTTGTGCGTCTCGTCCTGCAGGTTCACCGCGATCTCCTTGAGCGCTTCACCGTGCTCGCGGGCGTGGTGCGCGCAGAAGAGCAGCTCTCCGCCGGTCTGCAGCTCTACGCGGAGGTAGGCCTGCGCGCCGCAACGGTCGCAGCGGTCCTCAGCAGTCAAGGTGCTGGGGGCAACGGCAGTGGTCACTTCGGCCTCATTTCTCATCAGTCGGTGCCAGTTCCAACGTAGCCAGGCTTCCCAAGATTCCCGGTGCTTCGTGGCGCATGACACGTCGATCCAATCACGCATGTGATACCCGGACGGGGATTTTCCATGCCGTGAGCCGAGCCCTGCGTTTGGCAAAGAATTCGGTGTCCGGTCCCATGTTGACTTGTGCCGCGCAGTTGAGACGGTCGAACAGCCCATTTTGACGCGGTCGTTTCCTCATCGTGACCTGACGCCCCCGCGCGAGCCTGCATCGGAGGTCGGCGTGTCGCCGGATAGATTGGGAGGTCCAGACATCTCCATGGAGGCCCCCGATCGACAACACGTACAACGCGGCGCACCTGCTGGTCCTCGAAGGTCTCGAGGCGGTGCGCAAGCGCCCCGGCATGTACATCGGCTCGACCGACACGCGCGGCCTCATGCACTGCCTGTGGGAGATCATCGACAACGGCGTTGACGAGGCGCTCGCGAACGCCGCGACCCGGATCGAGGTCACCCTGCACCCCGACGACTCCGCCGAGGTCTACGACGACGGGCGCGGCATCCCGGTCGACAAGGAGCCCCGCACCGGCCTCCCCGGC
Source organism: uncultured Actinomycetota bacterium (assembly GCA_963813615.1). Lineage (GTDB taxonomy): Bacteria > Actinomycetota > Actinomycetes > Propionibacteriales > Nocardioidaceae > Nocardioides. The sequence goes on along the minus strand of CAWFAE010000013.1, from coordinate 97,464 downwards.
GTCGAGGTGATCTTCACCAAGCTGCACGCGGGCGGCAAGTTCGGAGGCGGCTCGTACGTCGCCACCGGCGGCCTGCACGGCGTCGGCGCCTCGGTCGTCAACGCGCTCTCGTCGCGGCTCGACGTCGACGTCGACCGGTCGCCGTCCCAGCAGGGCATGTCGTTCCAGCGCGGGTTCCCCGGTGTCTTCGCCGACGACGGTCCCACCGGCAAGTTCAAGGCGCAGTCGGGCCTGTCCCGCAAGGGCAAGCGGGTCGCCAAGGGCAAGACCGGCACCCGGATCCGGTTCTGGCCGGACCGTCAGATCTTCACCAAGGACGCCAAGTTCGTCTACGACGAGCTGATCACCCGGGCCCGCCAGACGTCGTTCATCGTGCCCGGGCTCGAGCTCGTGATCCGCGACCTGCGCGGTCCCGACCCGGTCGAGGAGAAGTTCCGCCACGACGGCGGCATCGCCGAGTTCACCGAGTTCCTGGCCCACGACGAGCCGGTCACGTCCGTGCTCCGGCTCCAGGGCAAGGACACGTTCACCGAGACCGTCCCACTGCTCGACGACAAGGGGCACATGACGCCGCAGGAGGTCGAGCGGGAGCTGCTCGTCGACATCGCGGCCCGCTGGGGCACCGGCTACGACACCGAGCTGCGGTCGTTCGTCAACGTCATCGCCACCCCCAAGGGCGGCACCCACGTGTCGGGGTTCGAGGCCGCGCTCACCAAGACCTTCAACGAGGCGATGCGCTCGACGAAGGCGCTCCGGGTCAACGACGACGACGTGATCAAGGACGACATCCTCGAGGGACTCACCGCGGTCGTGACGGTGCGGTTGGCCGAGCCGCAGTTCGAGGGGCAGACCAAGGAGATCCTCGGCACCCCCGCCGCGCGCAGCGTCGTCCGCAAGGTGGTGTCGGCCGAGCTGAAGAAGTTCCTCACCTCCACCAAGCGCGCCGAGAAGGCCCAGGCCCGGCTGCTGATGGAGAAGGTCGTCGGTGCGTCGAAGACGCGGATCGCGGCCCGGCAGCACAAGGAGACCCAGCGCCGCAAGAACGCCCTGGAGTCGTCCTCGCTGCCGTCCAAGCTGGCCGACTGCCGGGCCAACGACAACGAGCGCACCGAGCTGTTCATCGTGGAGGGCGACTCCGCGCTCGGCACGGCAAAGCTGGCCCGCAACTCGGAGTTCCAGGCGCTGCTGCCGATCCGCGGCAAGATCCTCAACGTCCAGAAGGCCTCGGTCGGCGACATGCTCAAGAACGCCGAGTGCGCCTCGATCATCCAGGTCGTGGGGGCGGGCTCGGGCCGCACGTTCGACCTCGACGCGACCCGCTACGGCCGGGTGATCTTCATGGCCGACGCCGACTCCGACGGCGCCCACATCCGCTGCCTGCTGGCCACCCTGTTCTTCAAGTACATGCCCGACCTGGTCACCCAGGGGCGGGTCTTCTCGGCGGTGCCACCGCTGCACCGGATCGAGATCTCGAACCCCAAGAAGGGCCAGGACAAGTACGTCTACACGTACTCCGACGACGAGCTGCAGCGGAAGCTGGCGGAGCTGAAGAAGAAGAACGTCCGCTGGAAGGACCCCGTGCAGCGCTACAAGGGCCTCGGCGAGATGGACGCCGACCAGCTCGCGGAGACCACCATGGACCCGCGCCGGCGCACGCTGCGCAAGCTGACCGTCGACGACGCCGACGAGGCGGCCAAGGTCTTCGAGCTGCTGATGGGCTCCGACGTCGCCCCGCGCAAGGAGTTCCTGGTGCAGGGCGCCTACGAGGTGGACGTCGAGGCGCTGGACGCCTGACCCGCTCCGTTCAGGAGCTCGTGAGGACCACGAGCTCCTGCGTCGCCCGGGTCATCGCGACGTACCGGTCGACGGTCGCCTCGATGCCGTCCCCGAACGTCTCCGGATCGACCAGGACGACCAGGTCGAACTCGAGGCCCTTCGACAGCTCCGGTGCCAGCGAGCTCACCCGCGGCCGCGCCTCGAACCCGGGATCGCCGATGACGCAGGCCACTCCCTCGACGTTCGCCGCGAGCCAGCTGTCCAGGATCCGGTCCAGGTCCGACTTGGGCCCGTGGGTGACCGGTACACCGCTCTCGCGGATCGAGGTCGGCACGTTGGCGTCCGGGATCGCGGCCCGGATGACGGGCTCGGCCTCCGCCATGACCTCTGCCGGCGTCCGGTAGTTGATGCTCAGCGAGGCCATGTTGACCTGGTCGAGCCCGATCCGCTTGAGGCGTTCGTGCCACGACTCCGTGAACCCGTGCCGGGCCTGCGCGCGGTCGCCGACGATGGTGAGGCTCCGGGACGGACAGCGGACCAGCAGCATCTGCCACTCCGCGTCGGTCAGCTCCTGGGCCTCGTCCACGACGACGTGTGCGAACGGCCCGGCGAGCAGGTCCGGGTCGGCCTCAGGGAGCGCGCCCTCGTCGACCAGCGCGTCGCGGATGCCGTCCTGACGCAGCTGGGCCATCATCCCCTCCTCGTCGTCGAGCTGGAGCAGCTCGTCGACGACCCGGTCCATCCGGGCTCGTTCCGCGGCGACGGCCGCGTCGTGGCGTCGCTTGCGGCGGGACGCCTCGGGGTCGCCGAGCCGCAGCCGGGCCGCATCCAGGAGGGGCAGGTCGGACAAGGTCCAGGCCTGCGGATCCGCGACGCTGGAGCCTTCGTACGTCGTCGGGTTCGAGCCAGGGAGCACACATCCGCAGGTAGGCCGGGACGTCCCACAGGTCGCCGACGAGGTCGGTGGGTTCGAGCAGCGGCCATGCCTTGGCCAGGGCGGTGGTCAGCTCGCTGTTCTGATGCAGGGCCCGCCGGAGCTGGTCGATCGGGATCTCCTCGTCGTCGACCTTGTCGGTCAGGATCGTGAGCAGCTCCTCCCAGACCTGGTCGCGCGCCTCGTTGTGCGGCGTACCGGGATCGGGGGACTCGAACGCCTCGGCCCAGTCGGCGGAGCTGAGCCAGATGTCGGCCCAAGGGGTCTCGACCTCCATCCCCTCGGTGGGCGGCTCCTCGTAGAGGCGGACGGCCGGCTCGATGGCCCCCACCATCTCGGCCGACGACTTCAAGAGGGCCACGTCCGGGTCGGGCTCGATGCCCGCGGCCCCGCCCTCAGGGACGAGGTCGCGCAGGGTGCAGGTCTGCACGCCCTCCTCGCCGAGGCTCGGGAGTACGTCGGACACGTAGGCCAGGTAGGGCTGGTGCGGACCGACGAACAGCACGCCGCCGCGGTGGTGACCAAGGCGCGGATCGGAGTACAGGAGATAGGCGGTGCGGTGCAGCGCGACGACGGTCTTGCCGGTGCCCGGGCCGCCGTCGACGACGAGTGGACCGCGGGAGCCCGCGCGGACGATGGCGTCCTGGTCGGCCTGGATCGTGCCCAGCACGTCGCGCATCCGCTCCGAACGGCTGCTGCCCAGGCTGGCGATGAACGCCGACTGGTCATCGAGCGCGGCGTGGCCCTCGAGCCCGTCCGGGGTGAACACCTCGTCCCAGTAGTCGCTGATCCGGCCCAGCGTCCAGCGGTACCTGCGGCGGCTCGCCAGGCCCATCGGGTTGCCGTGGGTAGCCCCGAAGAACGGCTCGGCCGCGGGGGAGCGCCAGTCGACGAGCAGCCGACGACCTGAGCGGTCGGTGAGGCCGAGGCGCCCGACGTAGACGGGCTCATCATCGTCGTCGGGCACAACGCGGCCCAGGCAGAGGTCCAGGCTGAAGCGGCGCAGGGTGCGCAGGCGCGCGGTCAGCCGGTGGACCTCCAGGTCCCGGTCCATCGCCTCCTGACCGATGCCGCCGGGTGCCTGGCGCACGGCGTCGAGGCGGTCGGACAGGTCGCCGATCGACTGCTCGAGGCTCTCCGCGATGGCCGCGAAGTGGTCCTCGTCGCGGCCGATCAGCGCCGGGTCGGCCTTGGCGGCGAGCTGGTCGGGCAGGTCGAACGCGCTGTCTGGCGGGCGGCTCACTCGTGACTCCCCATTCGTAGAGCGTGGCTTCGGCCCGCGATTCTGCGTGACGACAGGGGTCTTGCGGCAAGCCCCCGGAGGCGCTATACGTTGAAAGTGGAAGGGGAGTGCACCTCCCCTTCCTTTGCTTTTGCTCCGATCCGCCGGCTAGATCCGCTGGCCGAGCAGGCCGGTGTCGACGTCGTACAGGAAGCCTCCGACGGGCACCGTGTCGGGGATCAGCGGGTGGCTGTGGATCTTCTGTACGTCGTCCTCGAGCGCCGCGACCTGGTCGGCCACGACGTGGAAGCTCTGCCAGGAGGCGTCCACGCCCGCGGACTCGCCGATCCGCTCCCGGAGCTCCTGCTCCGTCGCGGAGGCCATCGCGCAGCGGGTGTGCGGGACCACCAGGATCCGGTCGACGCTGAGCAGGTGGACACCCAGGACCAGCGCCTCCAGCGCCTCGGGGGTGACCCGGCCGCCCGGGTTGCGGAAGATCTTCGCGTCGCCGGGGCTCAGCCCCACCATCCTGAGCGGGTCGATCCGGGAGTCCATGCAGGTGACGATCGCGACCCCGGCGTGGGCGATGCCGTCGAAGCCGCCCAGTCCGAAGTCGGCGGCGTACGCGCGATTGGCGGCGAGCAGGTCGTCGAAGTCGGGCACCCGCCGAAACTAGCGGAGGTTCAACCGGCCGAACGCAGGAGGTCCGCCGGCGAGACGCCGCGGGTGGCCACGCCGCGGAAGACCACGATGGCCAGAACCGCGGCCACGGCGGCGCAGACCGCCGCACCGGCGAACACGGCGTGCTCCTGCGGGATGCCTTGAGCGGCCAGCAGGTCGGTGAACGCCTTGCACCGGGTCTCGCCGTTGCACACCTCCCGGGCGGGGGGCAGCGGGTGGTCCTCCTGGTGGGCGTAGAAGCGACGCAGCCCGATCGCGGTCAGCGCCGAGATGCCCACGAGCATGCCGACCATCCGGCCGACGACGACGAACGCGCTGGCCAGCCCGTGGACGTCGTCGTCGGTGCTGGCCAGGATCGCGGCGTTGATCGGTGGGAGGGCGAGGCCGAAGCCGAACCCGCAGAGCACCAGCGGCACGTTCGCGTCGAAGTGGTGCAGGGTCTCCATCTCCCAGGTGGTCATCCACAGGAAGGCGGCCGCCGACATCGCCATGCCGACGGCGGTCACCAGCCCGGCGCCGAACCGGCGGGTGAGGTAGCCGCCCACCACCGCGCCGACCGGGAGCGCGAGCAGGAACCGCACCAGCACCAGCGCGGCGTCGAGCTGGGAGTCGCGGTAGATCGTCGTGCGCGCGAACAGCGGGATGTCGACCACGGCGGCGATCAGGGCGGCCCCGACGAAGAAGCTGACCAGGACCGAGCCCCAGGCGGGCATCGGCCGCAGCGTTCCGCGCGGCACCAGCGGCCGCTCCGCGCCCCGGATGTGGACGACGAACGCCACGCTGCTGACCAGCGAGGCGGCGAGGTACCACCAGCCCTGGTCGGCGAAGAGCTCCACGGCGGGGTCGGCCGTGGCGAACGCCAGGATCACGCCACCCAGCGCGACCGCGAGGTAGACGGCGCCGAGCAGGTCGGCCTCGCGCATGCTCCGCCCCCAGCTGCGCAGGTCGACCAGCGGCCGGCGCGCGGTGACGCACCGGACCAGGAACAGCAGAGCCGCCCCCATCGCCACCGCCCCGATCGGCGTCAGCCACCGGCCGTCTCCGGCGAACGGGATGAACAGCTGGCCCCAGGTCAGGTCGCGGAGCAGGTCGGACGGCCGGATGAAGACGAGCGCGCCGGTGACCAGCGCGATGAGGAGCAACAAGGCGCCCACGAGGTCCGGGAGTCTGCGGTTTGGTCCCAAACGACGACTTTTCGGGTCGATTTCCTGCGGTTGGTGACCAAACCGCAACGTGGAAATGGCAACGGCAAGCACCAGCCCGACGGCGAAGTTGATCAGGAAGATCGCCCGCCAGTCGGCGACCGCGAGCACCAATGCACCGAACAGCGGCCCGATGACGCTGCCCGCCTCCTGGACCGCCGACACGATGCCGAGGGGTACGGCGCGGCGCTGGACGGGGTAGAGATCGGCGACGAGGGCCAGGGTGGCCGGCACCAGGCCGCCGCCTCCCAGCCCCTGCAGGAACCGGCCGGCCACCATCGACGGCATGTCGTAGGCGAGCGCGGTGACCAGGGAGCCGAGGGCGAAGATCACCAGGGCGGCGACCAGCACCGGCACCCGGCCGCGCAGGTCCGCGATCCGGCCGATCAGCGGCAGCATCGCGACGTACCCGAGCAGGAACCCGGAGACGATCGGGGCGGCTCGCTGGAGCTCCTCGGTGGAGTAGCCCACCGCGCCGAGCATGTCGGGCAGCGCCAGGACGACGACGTAGGTGTCCGCGGCGGCGAACGCGACCGCGACGGCGGCCAGGGTCAGCAGCCCCCGCGACGCGACCCTTGTCACGGCTCGGAGATGTCCTTCTCCGTCCCGTAGTCGTCGATCCCCACGGTGTAGGTCATCTCATCGGCGTCGGGATAGAAGACGCCGGTCAGCTTCGCCTCGCGCAGCTCGCCGTTCTCGGCAACGGTGTAGGTGACGTCGAAGTCGCCCTCGGCGCTCGGGATGATGTTCTCCACCACCGAGCCCGCGACCGTGCCGGTGTACTCGGTGAGGACCTCCTCGTTGTTCTCACCACCACGGACCGTCTCGCCCTCCTCGACGTTCTCGGTCTCGGTGAGGATCGAGGAGAAGCCCTCCTCGGTGTCCATCAGCTGCGCGGGGTCGGGGGCGCCGTACTCCGCAGGGTCGATCTCCTGGGTGATCGGCACGCCGGGGATGGAGGCGAAGACCTTGCCGTCGACGGCGACCAGCGGGTCGACGTTGAACGGCGACCCGGACAGGCTCACGGTGGCCACGCCCTCGAAGGCCGGCGCGTGGGTGGCCACGCCCTCGGCGTTGACCAGACCGTCGACGCCGTCCGGGAGGTCGTCGGTGGTCAGGCTCAGGCTGACCCCACTGGTCTCGTCGAACGTCGTCCGGGCCAGCTCGAGGACCTCTTCGGCGCTGACGTCGCCGTCGTCGTCGACGTCGGCACTCTTGTTCTCGGTGACGCCGCCGCCGTCGTCGCTGCACGCGGACAGACCGACGGCGGTGAGCACGGCCAGGGCCGCGGCCGAGGCCAGCCGGTGTCGCTGCAACATGCGATCAGCCTTCCACATGGGTGGCTGATCCCACGCGGTCCGCGAGCGGGCCCGCGCACGCCACGATCGGCTGGCTGCCGGGTACGCCGGACCCGTCGCGCCTGCCGGTGGCCTCGGGGAGGTCGACCGGTGCGCCGCTGGCGGCCGAGGCGCGGGCGGGCGCCTGTCCGGCCCAGGCGAAGACCAGGGTGTCCTCGCCCTTGAGGAACCGGTGGCAGCGGACCCCGCCGGTGGCGCGGCCCTTGGCGGGGTACTCGGAGAACGGCGTCACCTTCACCGCGCCCGGCTCGGTGCCGGGCAACGCGGTCGAGGAGCCGGAGACGGTGACCACCACGGACGACTCGGGGTCGAGCGCCCCGAACGAGACGACGTGCTGGCCGGAGCCGAGCTTGATACCGGCGATCCCGCCGCCGGAGCGACCCTGCGGGCGCACGTTGCCGGCCCCGAAGTGCAGCAGCTGGGCGTCGGAGGTGACGAAGCAGAGCGTCTCCTCGCCGGTGGCCAGCTCGACCGCGCCGACGACCTCGTCGCCGTCCTTGAGCGCGACCACGTCCCACTCGTCGCGACCGAGCACCTCCGGGTTGACCCGCTTCACGACACCCTGCCTGGTGCCGAGCGCCAGACCGGGCCCGTCGGTGGCGAGCGAGCACAGAGCGAGCGCTCGCTCGTCGGAGCCCAGCGGGAGCATCTCGCTGAGCGGCAGCCCGCCCTGGAGGTTCGGGTCGTTGGCCGATGGCGGGATCGCGGGCAGGTCCAGGACCCCGAGCCGGAGCAACCGCCCCGCCGAGGTCAGCACGCCGACCTCGCCCCGGGCCGTGGTGGCGACCGCGGAGACGACCACGTCGTGGTTGGTACGCGCCCCGCCCGAGCCCACCGGCTCGGCGCTCGCGGTGCGGGCGAGCAGCCCGCTGGCCGACATCAGCGCGAAGCAGGGGTCGTCGGGGACCTCCAGCGGCGTGGTGGCCGCCGTGACCGCGGCGGTGCCGGCCGACTCGAGAAGCACCGTGCGCCGCGGCGTGCCGAACGTCTTGGCGACGTCGCCGAGCTCGTCGGAGACCACCTTCCGCAGCAGCTTGTCGTCGGCGAGGATCGCGTCGAGGTACTCGATCTCGCGCTCCAGCTCGGTCTTCTCCTTGTCGAGCTCGATCTTGGAGAACTTGGTGAGCCGCCGCAGCTGCATGTCGAGGATGTAGTTGGCCTGAACCTCGGTCAGGTCGAACACCGTGGTCAGCCGCTCGCGCGCCTGCTCGGCGTTGTCGCTGGTCCGGATCAGCTGGATCACCTCGTCGATGTCCAGGATCGCGATCAGCAGCCCCTCGACGAGGTGCAGCCGGTCGGCGGCCTTGGTGCGGCGGAACGTCGTCCGACGGCGTACGACGTCGAAGCGGTGACCCAGGAAGACCTGGAGCAGCTCCTTCAGCCCGAGCGTGCGGGGCTGCCCGTCGACCAGCGCGACGTTGTTGATGCCGAAGGAGTCCTCCATCGGGGTGAGCCGGTAGAGCTGCTCGAGCAGTGCCTCGGGCACGAACCCGTTCTTCACCTCGATCACCAGCCGCAGCCCGTGCTCGCGGTCGGTCAGGTCCTTGATGTCGCTGATGCCCTGGAGCTTCTTGCCCTGCACGAGGGTCTTGATCCGCTCGACGACCTTCTCGGTGCCGACGCCGTAGGGCAGCTCGGTGACCACGATGCCCTTGCGCCGGCCGACGGTCTCGATCCGGGCGGTGGCCCGCATCCGGAACGTCCCGCGGCCGGACTCGTAGGCGTCGCGGACGCCGTCGAGCCCGACGATCTTGCCGCCGGTGGGCAGGTCGGGGCCGGGCACGAACCGCATCAGGTCGTCGACGGTCGCGTTCGGGTGGGTGATCAGGTGCTTGAGCGCCTGCACCACCTCGACCAGGTTGTGGGGGGCCATGTTGGTGGCCATGCCGACCGCGATGCCGGTGGTGCCGTTGACGACCAGGTTGGGGATCGCGGCGGGCAGCACCGACGGCTCGAGCTCGCGGCTGTCGTAGTTGGGCCGGAAGTCGACGGTGTCCTCGTCGATGCTCGCGGTCATCGACACCGCCGGCGGCGCCATCCGGCACTCGGTGTAGCGCATCGCCGCGGGCGGAGTCGTCAGGCGAGCCGAAGTTGCCGTGGCCGTCGATCATCGGCAGCCGCATCGACCACGGCTGCGCCTGCCGCACCAGGGCGTCGTAGATCGCTCCGTCGCCGTGCGGGTGCAGCCGGCCCATCACCTCGCCGACGACCCGGGCGCTCTTGACGTGACCGCGGTCGGGGCGCAGCCCCATGTCGTTCATCGTGTAGAGGATCCGGCGTTGCACCGGCTTGAGGCCGTCGCGGGCGTCGGGGAGCGCTCGCGAGTAGATGACCGAGTAGGCGTACTCCAGGAACGACGAGCGCATCTCGTCGCCCACGTCGATGTCGAGGATGTGCTCCTCGAAGTCGTCGGGAACCGCTGTTTTCGTGCTACGCCTAGCCATGTCGGACATTCTCCCCAACGCTTCGGACGCCGGACGCAGGGCACGCCGCCCCGGGCGCACCGATGAGTTATCAAGGTCTCACTGGTCTACAACCACAAGGTTGAATAACCGCGAGATCCAAGGAGGACTGCAATGGGCAAGGTTGTCATGCACAACGTGGTGTCGGTCGACGGCTTCATCGCCGACGACAACGACGACATCGGGCCGCTGTTCGAGTGGTACGGCAACGGCGACCACGCGATCGACGGAGGGGCGAAGCTCTCGAAGGCCTCCTACGACTACGTCCGGCCGGTGTACGACGCGCTCAAGGTGACGATCGTGGGCCGGCACGTCTTCGACCTGACCAACGGCTGGGACGGCCAGCCGCCGCTGGTCGAGCACATGGTCGTGGTGTCGCACCGGCCGAAGCCGGAGGGATGGCACCCGGAGGCGCCGTACCACTTCGTCGACAACGTCGCGGACGCGGTCGCGAAGGCCAAGGAGCTCGCCGGCGACGCCGACATCGCCGTCGCGGCCGGAGACGTCGGGGGCCAGGTCCTCGCGGCCGGCCTGGTCGACGAGGTGGCGATGGACGTGGTGCCGGTGGTGTTCGGCTCCGGCAAGCGCTACTTCGGGTCGGTGGACAGCCAGCACCTGCTGGAGGACCCCGACGTGGTGATCCAGGGCGACCGGGTGCTGCACCTGCGGTACCGGGTCCGCAACGCAACGGAAGGAGAGATCTGATGAGCAAGGTAGTGATGCACAACGTGGTGTCCGTCGACGGCTTCATCGCGGACGACAACGATGACGTGGGGCCGCTGTTCGACTGGTACTTCAACGGCGACCACCCGCTGACCGCGCAGGACATGGCCGACCCCGCTCCCGGCGGGATGCGCATCTCCAAGGCCTCGCTCGACTACGTGCGGCCGATGTGGGACACCATCAACGCGATGGTGATCGGCCGGCACCTGTTCGACATGACCGACGGCTGGGAGGGCAAGCCGCCGACGGGCGAACACGTGGTCGTGGTGTCGCACCGGCCCAGGCCCGAGGGGTGGCACCCGGAGGCGTCGTACCACTTCGTCGACGACATCGCCGAGGCGGTCGCGAAGGCCAAGGAGCTCGCCGGGGACGGCACCGTCGCGGTGGCGGCGGGCGACGTCGGCGGCCAGGCCCTCGCGGCCGGACTGGTGGACGAGGTGGCGATGGACGTGGTGCCGGTGGTGTTCGGATCGGGCAAGAAGTACTTCGGTCCGGTCGAGGCCCAGCACCTGCTCGAGGACCCGGACGTGGTCGTCCAGGGCGACCGGGTGCTGCACCTGCGCTACCGGGTGCGCCGCTGACAGGTGGGGGCGCGGCGTACGCGCGGCTGGACTAGATTTCAGGCGTGACCGATGCTCCCGCCGCGCCCCGCCACTGGGAGGCGGACGTCCTGCTGCGCGACGGGCGCACCGCCCACATCCGGCCGATCACCGCCGACGACGCCGACCTGCTCGTCGAGTTCTACTCCCGGGTCTCCGACCGGTCGAAGTACTACCGGTTCTTCAGCCCGATGCCGGAGCTGTCCCAGCGCGACGTGGAGAGGTTCACCCATGTCGACCACGCCGACCGGGTGGCGCTGGTGCTGCTGCTCCAGGGCCGGATGATCGCGGTCGGGCGGTACGACGTCACCAAGCCCGGCGAGGCCGAGGTGGCGTTCCTGGTCGAGGACCAGCACCAGGGCCGGGGGATCGGGCAGCTGTTGCTCGAGCACCTGGCCCAGGCGGGTCGGGAGCGGGGCGTCGAGCGGTTCACCGCGGAGGTGCTGCCCGACAACCAGCGGATGATCCAGACCTTCCGCGACGCCGGCTACCGGGTCGCCAGCGGCTACGACGAGGGCGTGCTCACGCTCGAGTTCCCGATCGATGCCACCGACACCGCGATCGGGGTGATGCGCAGCCGCGAGCACCGGGCCGAGGCGGCGTCGATAGAGCGCTTCTTCAACCCACGCTCGGTCGCGATCATCGGGGCCAGTCGCCGCCAGGACACCATCGGCCAGGTGCTGGTGCGCAACCTGGTGACCGGCGACTTCACCGGCCGCGTCTACGTCGTCAACCCGAGCGCGGCCGCGGTCTCCGGCATGCCGGCGTACAAGACCGTCGGCGACATCCCCGACGAGGTCGACGTCGCGATCGTGGCGGTGCCCGCCGAGTCGGTGAACGACGTCGTGCTCGACTGTGCCGCCAAGGGCGTCCATGGCCTGGTCGTGATCTCCTCGGGATTCGCCGAGACCGGCGAGGAGGGCCGGCAGCGGCAGCGGCACCTGGTCGGCCTCTCCCGCTCCTACGGCCTGCGGCTGATCGGCCCCAACGCCCTGGGGGTCATCAACACCGACCCGGCGGTCTCGATCAACGCCTCGCTCTCGACGCTGATGCCCGCCCGCGGTCGGGCCGGGTTCTTCTGCCAGTCCGGCGCCCTCGGCACCGCGATCCTCGAGAAGGTCCACAACCGCGGGCTCGGACTGTCCACGTTCGTCAGCGCCGGCAACCGTGCCGACGTGTCCGGCAACGACCTCCTGCAGTACTGGGAGGAGGACGACTCCACCGAGGTCGTGCTGCTCTACCTCGAGTCGATCGGCAACCCGCGCAAGTTCTCCCGGATCGCCCGCCGGGTCTCGCTGCGCAAGCCGATCATCGCCGTCAGGTCCGGTCGCACCACCCAGGGCGTGCCGATGGGCCACGCCGTACGCCGGATCGCGGCGCCGGGCGCCGCAGTCGACGCGATGTTCCGCCAGGCGGGCGTGATCCAGGTGGACACCCTCGACGAGATGTTCGACGTCGCCCAGCTGCTGGCCCACCAGCCGCTGCCGCGGGGCCGCCGGGTCGCCGTGGTCGGCAACTCCGACGCCCTGGGCCTGCTGGCGGCGGACGCCGCGGCCGCCGTCGGCCTGGTGGTCAACCGCTCGGTGAGGTTGGGCGCCGAGGCCACGGCCGAGGACTTCGAGGACGCACTCGACGACGCGATCGACGACCCCGAGGTCGACTCGGTGATCGCCGTCTACATCCCGCCGCTCAACGTGTCCGGCGACGACGTCGCGAACGTCCTGGCGGCCGTGGGAGAGCAGTCCGACAAGCCGCTCGTCTCCTCGTTCCTCGGCGCCGAGGGCATCCCCGAGCTGCTGCGGGTGCCCGACGTCGCCGGCTCGACCGCGGGCCGCGGCTCGGTGCCGTCGTACCCCGCCGTCGAGGCCGCGGTCCGGGCCCTCGCCCGGGTCGTGGAGTACGCCGTGTGGCTGCGCACCCCCGACGGCCCGCCGCCCGACCCCGCATCCGTGGAGCTCGACGTCGCCCGGCAGCTGGTCAACGGGGTGCTCGCCGAGCATCCCGAGGGCGCGGAGCTGCCCCGCTCGCAGGTGACGAAGCTGCTCGCCGCCTACGGCATCGAGCTCTGGGGGGCCCATCCGGTCGCCTCGCTGGAGGAGGCGATCGCGGCGGGCGAGGAGCTCGGCTGGGACGTGGTGCTGAAGGCGACCGCCGAGTCGCTGCGGGAGCGGCCCGATCTCGCCCACGTCTGGCGCAACATCGAAGGGCCGACCGAGATGGAGGCGGCCTGGGACTCGCTGAACAGCCGGGTGCGGGTGCCCGACACCGCGGGGTTCGTGGTCCAGAAGAACGCACCACCTGGGGTGCCGGTGGCGGTCCGCAGCATCGAGGACCCGCTGTTCGGACCGGTCGTCTCGTTCGGCATCTCCGGGCCGGTGATCGAGCTGCTGGCCGACAAGTCGTACCGGATCCCACCGCTGGGGGAGCACGACGCGGCGGCGATGGTCCGGGAGATCAAGAGCTCGCCGATGCTGTTCGGCTACCGCGGTGCGGAGATCCCGGACGTGGCCCAGATCGAGTGGCTGATCAGCCGCGTGGCCCAGCTCCAGAACGACCTGCCGCAGGTGGCCGCGCTCGAGCTGTCGCTCGTGCTGGCCGGCCCCGACCAGGCCAGCGTGTTGTCGGCGGCGGCGCGCGTGGCTCCGGTGACCGATCCGCGCTCCGACCTCTTCGTGCGCCGGCTCACCCAGCCGCCGGGAGACACGTTGCCTGAGTGACCTGGCGCACGTTTTACCTTCCGAGCGAGCGGGCATGCGGTGTCCTCGGCACTCGGAAGGAGCGAAACCAAGATGGGCACCACACCGATCGGGATCGACGGCGTCGACCTGCTCGAGCTCGAGATCATCCACAAGCAGCGGCTGCCACCGGCCATCGCGGACCTCGAGTCCGCCAAGTCGAAGGTCAACTCCGAAGCGACCGGCGATCTTCAAGCGCTCCGGCGCGGTCGGGAAACACCCCGACGGCCCGTCGGCTGCCTGGTGCGACGTCGCCAAGGAGCTCGACAGCGCGCTGTCGTCGGGCGCGACGAATCTCGAGGACACGCGGGTCGCCGTCAAGAAGTTCCTCGACGACATCCTGCGCGTCGACGGTGACGCCCAGGGGCGACTGGACAAGGCCCGCCGCGAGATGGAGGGCGGCTGATGTCGTACGACGAGCTGAAGGCGCACGCCACCAGGATCAAGAACCTGGCGATCGACAAGTACGTCGAGCTGGCACTCGCGGGCAACGACAATCCCGGCAACACCGGTGACTCCCACGTGGCTGACGCGCACGAGAAGTTCGCCGACGTCGACAAGATCTTCGACGATTGGATCGGCCTGCCCGACTTCGCGGGCGCGCTCGGCAACATCGAGGACGCCCTGCCGCTCCTGGCCACCGAGACGCTACGTCAGCGGCGTGGCGAAGGACATGGCGAGCGGCTCGAACCTCAACATCACCCAGCTCGAGCCCACCGGCGCCTTCGCGCAGGGCTGGGAGAGCGGGACCGCGACCAACTACGCGAACTTCGCGGGTCTCTTCGGACCCGTCATCTCCAACCAGTGGCTGTGCGGCCACGTCCTCAAGTACGCCATCGGCGCCGAGCAGGCCATCTTCGAGGAGGCCAAGAAGAGCGTGGACAGCATCGCCCATGCGGCCATCGACACACTCTCGACCCTGAACGACAAGTCGCCTCAGGAGTTCAAGACGCAGCTGGCGGTGGTGGCCGCCATCTCCGGGATCGTGGCCGTGCCGCTCACGGCGGGCGGAAGCCTCGCCGCGGGCTACTCGATCGCCGCAGTCGGCGCGGCGAAGGAAGTGGCGAGCCTGTTCGAGCCCAAGGAGAAGCCGAAGGACCCACGCATCAACGGCGGCAGTCCGGAGGCGGTGATCCAGTCGGTGCAGAAGTACCTCAAGGAGCTCAACCAGGACATCATCGACAAGGAGAACGACGTCGAGACCGCACTGACCAGGACCCTCGGCCAGGTGCGGGCAGCCAGCACGGCGTCCGCCGGGCAAGCCCGCATCCTTCGTCCTCCCGCGACCGACCGTGGCGGACAACCCGTCGTTCGGCGACCACAGCAGGGTGCCGTGATGACCGACGAGTTCGACTGAGCTGATCGAGCGCTCCGAGGTGACCGTCACCACCCCGAACGGCAACGTCACCGCGACCGTGCGGGGTGAGCGCGACGTGACGGTCGGCTTCGCCCCCGGCTTCTATGCGACCTGCAACACGGTGCAGCTGCAGGACAACCTGCAGACCGTCGCGCGCCTGCTCTTCGCCGCCGCACGGCGCGAGCATCTCGAGCAGATCCGGGCCTTCACCGGGCGCGACGCCGATGAGGTCGAGAGCAGACCCGAGCCGCAGACTCCGCAGGACCACGACTACTACACGAGGCTCGCCGAGCTCTTCGCGGAGGGAGAGTCGGACGACGGGCTGGTCTCGGTGAGCGCGGTGGGGCAGCAGGAGTACGTCGTGCGCGTGAAGCCGGGCGTGCTGGACCGGGTGCCGCAGGCGCAGATGGAGGCGTCGTGCGCCCAGGCGGCCAACCGGCTGCTCGCCGAGACCGAGCAGAAGGCCGCGGCCGCGCGCTGGGAGATCTACATGGCGTCACCGCAGTCCGCCTGACGAAGCTCGCGGAGCGGTCAGAGGGCCTGCCCGACGTCGCGGATGTTGGACTTGGCCTGCTGCCACGCCTCCGCAACGTCACCGCTGAAGACGAGCTTCGCCGTGGTCAGGGCGAAGCCCCTCACTTCCTCGAGCGTCGTGTGCGGCGGTACGGCGAGTGCGCGCGGGTCGGTCACGAAGTCGATCAGCGCGGGTCCGGGATGCGCGAAGGCTCGCTCGATCGCGGGTCGGATGTCGACGGCCTTCTCGACCCGCTCGCCGTGGATGCCCCGCCGGCGGTGGCCATGGCGCCGAAGTCCGGGTTCTTCACGTCGGTGCCCCAGGGCTGGTAGCCGACGACCATCATCTCGGCGCGCACCATGCCGAGGGTGGAGTTGTTGAAGATCATCAGCTTGACCGGGATGTCGAGACCCGCCGCCGTGAGCAGCTCGCCCATCAGCATCGTGAACCCGCCGTCGCCGCACAGGGCGATGACCTGGCGGTCCGGTGAGCCCACCTTGGCGCCGATCGCCTGGGGCATCGCGTTGGCCATCGAGCCGTGGCTGAACGAGGCGAGGATCCGCCGCCCGGGCTTCATCTCCAGGTAGCGGGCCCCCCAGACGTTGCACATCCCGGTGTCGACGGTGAAGACGGCGTCGTCCTCGGCGAGGTCGCTCAGCGCGGTCGCGACCATCTCCGGCCGCAGCCCGTGGCCGCTGCCCTCGTGGGTCGACGTAGGTCTGGATGCCCTTCGACCATCTTGCCGGTGGTGCTTGACGACCTTGTCGAGGAACGACGAGTCGGTGCGCGGCTCGAGCCGCGGGATCAGCGCGCGCAGCGTCTCCCCCACGTCGCCGACCAGACCGAGGTCCACGGCGGCCCGCCGGCCGAGGTGCAGCGGCTTGTCGTCGACCTGGATGATCGTCTTCCCGTCCGGAAGGAACGCGTGGTACGGGAAGTCCGTGCCCGAGCATGAACAGCAGGTCGCAGTCGGCCAGCGCCCCCGTGGCGCCGCCCCACCCGAGCAGCCCGGTCATGCCGACCGCGGCGGGGTTGTCGGCCTCGAGCACGTCCTTGCCGCGGTAGGCGTACGAGACGGGCGCCTTGAGGGTCTCCGAGAGGCGAAGCACCTCCGCGCGCGCCTGCCTGGTGCCCTCCCCGCCGTGGATCGCGATCTTCTTCGCGCCGCGAGATCAGTGCCACCGCCTTGTCGAGCGCCGTCGTCGTCCGGCCGGATCACCGGCCGGTCGGTGAGGACCGGGTGGCGCAGCATCGGGTGGTCCACCTTCTGGGCGGCGACGTCGCCGGGCAGGATCACCATGCCGACCCCGCGCTCCAGGATGGCCGCCTGCAGCGCGAGCTCGGAGATGCGCGGCATCTGGCCGGCCGAGGACACGAGCGACGCAGTAGTGGGTGCAGCCCGAGAAGATCTGCTCGGGATTGGTCTCCTGGAAGTAGTCGCTGCCGATCTCGGTGCTGGGGATGTGGGTCGCGATGGCGAAGACCGGCGCCGCCGTTGCGCTGGCAGTCGTACAGCCCGTTGACCAGGTGCAGGCTCCCGGGACCGGACGACCCGAGCACGGCCGTCGGTCGGCCCGAGACCTGCGCGTCCGCGCCGGCGGCGAAGGCCCCCGCCTCCTCGTTGCGCACGTGCACGAACTCGATGTCCGCCTCGTGCCGGCGCAGCGCGTCGACGATCGGGTTGGCCGAGTCGCCGACGATGCCGTACACCTTGCGGATCCCGACCTCGACCATCTGGTCGACCAGGATCTCCGCCACCGTCTGGGCCATGCTGCTACTCCTGTGTTCGGTCCCGGACTCGGGGAAGCGTTCTAGCGCTTGATCGGGAGGTACTCCGGCGTCCACATCGCCTCGTGGACCGCCTCGATCGGGTCGTCGACCTGGACGCGGGCGATGCCCGCGGCCGCAGCGGTGTTGATCACGTCCACGGCCACGGTGGCCGAGACCTCGCGCAGCCGGGAGATGTCGGGCAGCAGTCCCTTGGCCGGATCCGCAGGGTCGGCGAGCTTCGCGAGGGCACGCGCTGCGGCGATGAACAACGACGGGGGCATCGTCGCCGCCCGGCACACGATCACGCCGAGCCCGAGGCCCGGGAACATCAGCGCGTTGTTCGCCTGGCCGATGCGGTACGTCGTGCCGTCGCGCTCGACCGGCCCGAACGGGCTGCCGGTCGCGACCAGCGCCGCGCCGTCGGTCCACGCGAGCAGGTTCTCCGGTGTCTGCTCGGCGAGCACCGTCGGGTTGGACATCGGCAGGATGATCGGCCGCGCGCAGTGGTCGTGCATCGAGCGGATGACCTTCTCGCCGAAGGCTCCGGTGACACCGGACGTGCCGACGAGCATCGTCGGGTGCAGGTTGTCGACGACCTCCTGCAGGCCCAGGGTGCCGTCCGCGGCGCGCCACGCCGCCGACCTTCGCCGGATCCTTCGCGTAGGGCTTCTGGTAGTCGTAGAGGTCGGTCATGTCGCTGGTGAGCAGGCCGGGACGGTCCAGGAGGTAGATCCGGTCGGCCGCCTCCTGGGCGCTGAGACCGTCCTCGGTCATCGCCAGCGCGATCAGGTCCGCGATCCCGACCCCGGCCGAGCCGGCGCCGAAGACGACGATCTGCTGGTCGACCAGCCGTCCGCCCGAGACGCGGACCCCGGCCAGCACGCAGGCCAGCCCGACTGCAGCCGTGCCCTGGATGTCGTCGTCGAAGGTGCACAGGGTGTCGCCGTAGCGCGCGAGGATCCCGCGCGCCGGCGGGCCGGAGAAGTCCTCCCAGTGCAGGATCGCCTTGGGGAACCGCGCCGACGCCGCGGCCACGTAGGCGTCGATGAAGGCGTCGTACGCCTCGCCGCGGACCCTGGAGCGACGCAGGCCGAGGTAGCGAGGGTCGTTGAGCAGCTGCTCGCGGTTGGTGCCCACGTCCAGACCCGACCGCCAGCACCCGGTCGGGGTCGATGCCGGCCGCGACGGTGTAGACCGCGAGCTTGCCGATCGAGATGTCGATCCCGCCGACGCCCCAGTCGCCGATGCCGAGGATCGCCTCGGCGTCGGAGGCGACGATGAGGTCGATGTCGTCCGCTCCGAGACCGGTGGCGTCCAGGGACGCGTCGATGCCCTCGACGTCCTCGATGTTGAGGAAGACACCGCGGGGCCGGCGGAACAGGTGGCTGAACTCCTGGATCGCCGTGCCGACGGTGGGGGTGTAGACGATCGGCAGCATCTCGTGCACGTGCTCGCCGACGAGCCGGTAGAAGAGCACCTCGTTGCTGTCGTGGAGCTGGGTGAGGAACACCCACTTCTCGACGTCCGAACGCTTGGACTTGAACTGCTCGTAGCAGCGGTCGACCTGCTGCTCGATCGTCTCGACGCCGGGCGGCAGCAGGCCGTGCAGACCGAGGTGGTCGCGCTCGTCCATCGTGAAGGCCGTGCCGCGGTTGAGCATGGGATCGTCGAGGACGGCGATGCCTCGAGCGTGGATCTCCAGAGCCGGTGGCCCGTCGGAGGCCTGGACGAGGCTGGCCTTGGGTTCTGTCGCCATGGTGTTTCGATCCTCCACGGGTAGCTGCTGACCCGGCGACGCTCGAGCACAGGACGATGCGGGAGATACGTCGTGGCGACCCACCACCGTCAAACGTTCCATACGTCGTACACCGGGTAGCAGCGACCGAACCTCACCCATGCTGGGTGAAGGGCCTCACGGGGCATCGTGCCTACGCTGCCCCGGTGAGCGACCGGCGAGCGGTCTCTGGCTCGCATGGGGCGCTTCTCGGAGCCCGCGCCAAGGTCATCCTCTTCTCGGGACACCCGTCTACGGGACGTCCGCGCCCCGGATCTGCGATGCCCTCGATGAGGGTCGAATGAAACCACTGCCAGTCGCAACCGAAGGGACCCGAGCATCATGATCGATCTCGCCACCTACACCCCGATGGGCGACAAGAAGAACTCCGACTTCTTCGAGGAGTACCTACCCCGGGTCTACGAACGCCGGCAGGAGTCCGGGCTCGACCAGATCGTCGGGACCACCGCCGCCCTGGTCATCCAGGTCGAGCACGGCGACGCTGTGGACTACATGGCCGAGCTCGCGGCCATGGGGCCCTACCGCTTCCAGTCGCGCCCGCCTCAACGACACGCACAAGGTCTACGTCCTGCAGTCCCAGCCGGAGTTCCCGCGGCTGGTGGTGCTCGAGCCGCTCTCGGCGGGCTACGAGGACACCGTCACCCGGTGGAACATGCTCTACCCGCTCGCGCGGAAGAAGCCGAACGCCCGCTACATCGGTGAGGTCTACAACGCGGAGTCGACGAAGGCCGTCAGGGAGGCCCTGGAGCCGCAGAACATCCGCTTCGCCTACCCGGGGACACGGTGAACGGCTTCTACGCGATGGAGCACCTCGACCTTCACGTTCATGTCGGACTTCACCTACAACCGCGTCGGGTACGTCGACGTCGACATCGACGACCTCGACGAGCTGGGGCTCGGCGAGCCGATCAGCCTGACCGCCGAGGAGCAGGGCAAGCTCGACCGCGCCGACGCGCTGCAGGCCGAGCACGGCATCAAGGGGCTCGTGCTGGGCGTGGACCACGCCGCCACCCGGATCCTGGCCGGTGACCGGGAGCACGCCCTGCTCGAGTACCTCACCGTCGTCCCCTACTACTTCTGGGGGGCCTACAACATCCAGGAGATGAACTCGTCGACCAACGTGACCCGGCACCGCGACATCGACGACGAGAAGAAGTCCCCGGCCCGGGTGTTCACCGCCAACAACACGCCGTCGATCGTGAACTCCTTCGACAACCTGCCGATGCCCACCGAGGACTTCGTCCGCAACTTCGGTCGCCGCATGCACCACATGGCGATGGCCGTGCTCGACGGGCACGTCGCCGAGGAGAAGAACGTCGACTTCGTCGTGCGTCAGCTGGCCGAGATGGGGACGCCGTTCCTGGCGCACGTGGTGGGGGAGTGCAAGGACGACCCCAACCTCAAGCAGATCTTCTCCAAGAGCTCGCCGTACTCGTTGCTGATCACGGAGTACATCGAGCGCTGCCACCACTACGAGGGCTTCTTCACCCGCGACAACGTCGCCGCCCTCACCGCCGCCGCCGGCGCCGACGAGCGCTACGAGCACGGCCACGTCTTCGACTGAGCCCGCGGCCATTCCGGCCGCGTCCCGTACGCCGTCCCACGAGGAGAACTCCCATGATCGAGCGCATCCGCACCAAGGCACTGTGGGCGGTCATCGTCCTCGCCCTCCTGGTGGTCCCACTGGCGGTCGTTCGTCAGTCCCTGGTGGCTGCTGCTCGAGATCCTCTTCGTCCCCCTCGCCCTGCTGGGCATCCACGACTACTTCCAGCAGCGGCACAGCATCCTGCGGAACTACCCGCTGGCCGGTCGGATGCGGTTCCTCCTCGAGGGAATGGGGCCCGAGCTGCACCAGTACCTGGTGGAGAGCGACACCGACGGCAGGCCCTTCGACCGGGACACCCGTTCGGTGATCTACGAACGCGCCAAGAACGTCGGCGACAAGAAGCCGTTCGGCACCGAGCACGACGTCTACGAGGCGGGGTACAGCTGGCTGAACCACTCCATCGCCCCCCGTCCGATGGTCGCCGACCCGGAGAACGACCTGCGGGTCATCATCGGCGGCGAGCAGTGCGCACAGCCGTACGCGGCATCGGTGCTGAACATCTCCGCGATGAGCTTCGGCGCTCTGGGGCAGGCGGCGGTCCGGGCCATGAACCACGGCGCGGCCATGGGCGGATTCGCCCACGACACCGGCGAGGGCGGGCTGTCGAAGTACCACAAGGAGGGCGGCGGTGACCTGATCTGGCAGATCGGCACCGGCTACTTCGGGTGTCGCGACGCCAACGGTGACTTCGACCCGGAGGCGTTCCGTGCCACGGCCACCCTGCCGCAGGTCAAGATGATCGAGATCAAGGTGTCCCAGGGAGCCAAGCCCGGCCACGGCGGCATCCTCCCCGCGGCCAAGGTGACCGCGGAGATCGCCGAGGCCAGGCTCGTTCCGCAGGGCAAGGACGTCTTCTCGCCCACCTACCACAAGGCGTTCTCGACCCCGCTCGAGATGGTGGCGTTCATCACCCAGCTCCGTGACCTCAGCGACGGCAAGCCGGTCGGCTTCAAGATCTGCATCGGCGACCCGCGCGAGTTCGGAGGCATCATCAAGGCGATGATCCAGACCGGCGTCTACGCCGACTTCATCGTCGTCGACGGTGGCGAGGGAGGGACCGGTGCGGCGCCGCTGGAGTTCTCCGACTCCCTGGGCACCCCGCTCAACGAGGGCCTGCTCGTCGTTCGGAACACCCTCGTCGGTGCAGGCGTGCGGGATCGCTTCAAGGTGGGCGCGAGCGGCAAGATGGTCACCGCCTCCGCCATGGCCCGGGCCATGGCGCTCGGTGCCGACTGGTGCAACTCGGCCCGGGCCTTCATGTTCGCCGTCGGCTGCATCCAGTCCCAGCGCTGCCACACCAACAAGTGCCCGGTGGGGGTCACCACGCAGGACCCGAAGCTGCAGCGCGCCCTCATCGTGACCGACAAGGCAGAGCGGGTGCACAACTACCACCGCAACACCGTGCACGCCCTGGCAGAGATGATCGCGGCGATGGGACTGGACCACACCAGCGAGCTCAGCCCACATCACGCCGTTCGCCGGGTCACCCAGTTCCAGGCCCTCGCGTTCGACGAGATTTACGACCTGGTCGAGCCCGAAGCGCTGCTCGCGGGCACCGCCCCAGCACGGTTCCAGGGCTTCTGGGACCAGGCATCGGCGGAGTCGTTCCGACCCTGGTCCGCATCGGCGCGCGCACACGCCGGCTGATGGCCGTCGCCGAGCATCGCGTGCACATCGACCGGACGGCGGAAGCGAGCACGACCGCTTGGTAAGGCCGTTGGCCGACCGAGCCGCCGACGGGTCGCCCTCGACGCAGACAAGGGCTGGTCTAACTGGAGTCGGCGGTGTGCGGGCGCTTCGCGGCCTCGACCGAGCGCAGCCCCCAGGAGCCCTGCCAAGGCTTCCCCGGCTCCAGCTCGATGAGGTCCACGCCGGTGCGAAATGCCTCCGGCGGACAGGTCATGGGTTCGATGGCCACAGCCGTCCGCCGCCGCTGGGGCTCACCCACCTGGTCTCCGGTGTAAACCATCAGGTAGCGGAAGGCGTCATCGACCCACAGCTCGACTGACCGCTCACTGTCTGGGTCGCCCAGTCGCGCCACCGCATGTCCGTCGCGTCCGACCGCGAGGTCAGCGAACGCCAGGTCCAGCTCATCCGATCCGATCCTGCGGGGCTGCCGGAAGTCGTGCGGAGTCCCCGCCACCGCGGTCGGCGTCGGCCCGCCGGCCGGTCGGCCCGAATCGAGAAAGCGGGAAGCGGGGATGGTCAGTTCGAGCCCGTCGATCGAGGACGTGCCGAGCGTGACATAGGGATGGAACCCGACCCCGAACGGCGCCGGCTCGCGATCGGCATTGACCGCCTGGAAGGTCACCGTCAGCCCGACGTCGTCCAGCGCGTAGGTGACCTGGAGGTCGAGGTGCCACTCGTAACCGGGTTGCGGGCGTAGCGCGCAGGCCAGGGTGATCGTGGCGGGGTCGCGCTCGACGGGGGTCCAGTCAAGCCAGCGCACCAGTCCGTGAATGGCATCGTGCCGGCCGACCTCGTTCAGGGGCGCCTGACAGGCTCGGCCGTGGTACTGGTAGTGACCGTTGGTCAGCCTGTTGGGCCAGGGCGCGAGCACTTGTCCCCGGCCATCGGTGGCGCGTCCCCCGACTCCGAACCCGTCGACGACGTCGTGCCCGCCGACGGTGTAGGTGCGAAGGGTCGCGCCCACCTGGGTGATGAATGCCTGTGAGTCGCCGTGGGCGATGCCGTACTGCTCACCCGAAGGTGGGGGCTGAATTTCTTCGTCCGCTTTTCACCTCTGAGGTGACGGTCGACCACGGGTGATCGCGAACGAGATCAGGAGCATGGCGGCGGCCGCAACCGCGGTCCAGCCGTAGAGATCGGGCAGGGTCACACCGCTGTCGACGAGCGGGCCCATACCGAAGGCAGCGATCCCGTAGCCGACCTGGTAGACGGCGATAACGCCTCCCGCCACCGCCGCAGACATCGTGGTCAGGGCGAAGGTGACGACGAGCACGAGCGGGAGAACAGCGGCCAGGTTGACGACCCGGTTCTCCGCTCTCGACGCCATCCCCGACTCCCGCGTCGACACAGATCAGCCCGACTCGGCCGGGCCGGACGCCCCGGCGGCCGCCGCCGCCAGCGGCTTGGTCACGGCCTCGAGCGACTGCCCCACCTCATGGGGCCGGCCCATCCTGTTCTACCCCCGTGTCGCGGGGTAGCCCCCCGGTACGTCACGTGAGCTCACGGACTCTCTCGGCGGCGATGATGCGTGCCGCTGCCTCGATGAGGGCGAGGTGGGAGAACGCTTGCGGGAAGTTCCCGAGGTGTCGACCCGTGTCGACGTCGAACTCCTCGGCGAAGAGTCCGAGCGGCGAGGCGATTCGAAGCAGCCGCTCCATGAGGTCCTGGGCACGCTGCTCCTCGCCGATGATCGACAGTGCGGACACCAACCAGAATGAACAGATGAGGAAGGTGCCCTCCTTGCCGGACAGTCCGTCATCGGTCTCGTCGGTGCGGTAACGGAGCACGAAGCCGTGCTCGGTCAGCTCGTCGGCGATCGCCAGCACGCTGGCGCGCAGCCGCTCGTCCGTGGCGGGAAGGAAGCCGAAGATGGCCGCCAGCAGCGTCGAGGCGTCCAGCGCATCCGTCTCGTAGTGCTGGCGCAGGACGCCCCGATCGTCCACGCCGTTCGCCAGGATGTCGGCCTTGATCTCGTCGGCGGTGTCTCGCCAGGTCGCGGTGAGCTCGGCGTCGCCCCGGATCTCGGCCAGTTTCGAGGCACGGTCCAGGGCGACCCACCCCATCAGCTTGGACGACACGTAGTGCTGGGGCTTGCCACGGGCTTCCCAGATCCCCTGATCGGGTTCGCGCCACACCTCGCTGGCGCACCGGGCCTGCGACTGGACGATGGGCCACAGCCGCCGAGGCAGCCGTTGGCTCCGCTGTGTGTGCAGGAGGATGGAGTCCAGGACCGCGCCGAACACGTCGTTCTGGCGCTGGTCGAACGCCCCGTTGCCGATCCGCACGGGTCGAGCACCTGCGTAGCCCGACAGATCGTCGCGGGTGGACTCCGTCAGGTCACGCCGGCCGTCGATGCCGTACATGATCTGCAGCGAGCCCGTCTCGGTCGGTTCGAGGTCGGCGACGAACTGTATGAACTCGTCGGCCTCCCAGTCCAAGTTCAAGAAGTGCAGTGCCTGCAAGGTGAACGTGGTGTCGCGCATCCAGGTGTAGCGGTAGTCCCAGTTCCGCTCGCCACCGGGCGTCTCGGGCAGTGAGGTCGTGAGCGCCGCCACGGTGGCACCGGTCGGCATGTAAGTGAGGCCCTTGATGGCCAGTGCCGAACGCTGGATCGGGTCGCGCCAGCGGTGGTCGGGCATCCGCGCCCGTCCCAGCCAGGCACGCCAGAAGCTTGTAGTGGCGTCCACGCGGCGGATGGCCTCGTCGACGTCGACCGGTGCGGCCAGTCCTTCGGCCCACGACAGGGCGCAGAAGCACTCCTCGCCGGCCGAGAGCACGTGCCGGGCCCGGACCCGGTTGCCCTCCACACCGAGCGCGAGGTCGGTCTGCAGTCGGATGGTCTGTCCTGCGCCGGTCGCGTCGGCGGCATGTCGGTCCCCGTCGACCATCGTCCACTCCGCCGGCGTCCGGCCATAGTCGAAGGCAGGCTCGCACACGAGATCCATCTCGACGCTGCCGTCTAGGCAGCGGACCGTTCGTACGAGGAGATGGTCGGCGTCGTCGTCCGCCGGAGGCCGGGTGTGCGGCGTCACTTGGTCCTCGGACTCTCGTGGGCCCATCGTCAGCGCGTCGCGGACCAGGACCCAGCCTGACGGCGTCTTCCACGTCGTCGAGAGGACGTTCGAGCCGGGCTCGTAGACCCGTGAAGTCGGGTGGTTGATCCCGAACGGCCCGAATCTGAAGTAGCCCGCCTGACGGTCGAGCAGCGTGCCGAACATGCTGGGCGAGTCGAACGCGGGGACACAGAGCCAGTCGATCGCGCCGTCCGGCGCGATGAGGGCCCCGGTGTGGCAGTTCGACAGGAACGCGTAGTCGGCGATCGGCGGGAACGGGGAGGGTGCCGCTGCGCTCTGCGGGGCCGCGTCGTTCATGACGTCATCCACGGGCTGTGCCATCCGCCGTACTCCGCCGTCAGCCGATCGGCTTCCCCTGGTCCCCAGGAACCTGGAGCGTAGGTGTGGACCGGAGGCGGCGCGTCCAGCAGCGGCTGCATCACCCGCCAGGTCTCCTCGACCCCGTCCTGACGGGTGAAGCGGGTGCTGTCCCCGCGAAGGGCGGCGTGCAGGAGCACCTCGTACGGCGTGGCGCCCTCACCGCCCTGGTCTGCGAACTCCATGTCCAGGTCGATCCTCCCGATCGCGGAGATGTCGGTTCGGCGCGCGTCCAGGATCACCCTGATGCCGGTCGCAGGATCCAGCTTGACCACGACCTGGTTCGTCTCGGTCCGCGGTCCCATCACCCCGAATCCCAGCCGCGGTGGACGCTTGAAGATGACTCGCAGCTCGGTTTGGGTCGAGGGAAGTCGCTTCCCGGTCCGGATGAAGAACGGGATGCCCGCCCACCGCCAGTTCTCGATCTCGAGCCGCATCGCGGCGTAGGTTTCCGTGGCCGAGTTCGGTGCCACACCGTCGATGTCGAGATATCCGTCGTACTGGCCGCGCACGTAGTCAGCGGGGTCGGCCGGGACTACCGAGTTGAACAGAGCCACCTGGGCGTCCTTGAGCGTCTTCAGGTCGCCGCGGGACGGTGCCTCCATGGCGGCCGCGGCCACGACCTGCATCAGGTGGTTGACCACGACGTCACGCATCGCACCGACGGGGTCGTAGAAGTGGCCGCGGTCCTCGACCCCGAAGCTCTCGGACATGTTGATCTGCACGCACGAGACGTAGTTGCGGTTCCACACCGGCTCGAAGATGGTGTTGGCGAACCGCAGGTGCAGGATCTCGTCGATCCCCATCTTGCCGAGGTAGTGGTCGATGCGGAAGAGCTGGGACTCGTCGATGTACTGGTGCAGCTCGTCAGCCAAGTCGCGGGCGGAGGACTGGTCATTTCCGAACGGCTTCTCCACGACCACGCGGGCTGATCCGGTCAGTCCCGCCTCGGCCAAGCCGTGCACGACCCTGCCGAAGAGGAACGGCGGGATCTCCAGGTAGAAGACAGGGCACTCGGCGCCTTTGATCGCATCGGCGACCCGCTGGTAGGTGTCCGGGTCGGTGAAGTCGCCGTGCACGTACGACAGCCGCGCGGTGAACCGGTCGAACACGCCGGGGTCGATGACCTCGCCCGTGCCCTCGATCGACTCGCGGGCGCGGCCAGGAGCTGGTCCTGCGTCCAGTCGTCGACGGCGACGCCCACGACCGGGCAGTCCAGCAAGCCGCGGGCCTCCAGGCGGTACAACGATCGGAACGTCATCACCTTCGCCAGGTCGCCGGTGATCCCGAAGACCACGAGGACGTCTGCCGGGCGCTGCTCTGGGCTCTTCGTCGGTGCCATCGTCACTCTCCTCAGCGCTGTGATCGTCCGAGCGGTATGGAAGTGGTGCCGAGCCCTTCGTCCGCGCCGGCCACACCTGGCCTTGGTTCGAGGCGACACCGGGCTCGTGGCGTTGTCCTCTCCCGATGCGGATGATCCGACTTTGGCCTGCGGCAGGCATCCTCCGGAGCGGGTGATGACGCGCCCGCCTCCGCGGGAGATCCTCCCAGGGAGCGTTCGCCAGCCGAGGGGTTCAGCCATGGCAGATGACCAGCACTACGACGTCGTGATCATCGGGACCGGTGCGGGAGGGGGGACCCTCGGGCACCGGCTCGCCACGAGTGGCACGAAGGTGCTCTGGCTCGAACGAGGGGATTTCCTGCCCAAGGAGCGCGACAACTGGGAGACCCAGGCGGTATTCGTCCGCGGCAAGTACCTCGCGCCGGAGGTCTGGTACGACGGCCAGGGCCGCGACTTCCAACCGGAGGTCAACTACTACGTCGGCGGCAACACCAAGTTCTACGGGGCGGCCCTGTTCCGCCTGCGACCGGAGGACTTCGGCGAGCTGCGGCACCACGGCGGCATCTCCCCGGCCTGGCCCATCTCCTACGACGACCTCGAGCCCTACTACACGCAGGCCGAGCACCTCTACCTCGTCCACGGCGACCACGGCGAGGACCCGAGCGAGGGCTATGCCAGCGCGCAGTACGCCTATCCTCCGGTGTCCCACGAGCCTCGCATCCAGCAGTTGAGCGACGATCTGGAGAAGCTCGGGCTCCACCCGTTTCACCTGCCGGTCGGGGTAAACCTCGACGAGGCGGAGCCAGGTCGCCCGACCCGAACGAGCGCCTGCATCCGCTGTGACCGCCTCGACGGCTTCCCCTGTGTGCTCGACGCGAAGTCGGACTCACAGGTCATCTGCGTGGACCCGGTCCTGTCCATGGACAACGTCACCCTCGTCACGGGCGCAACCGTGCAGCGTCTGGAGACCGACGCCTCCGGGCGCACCGTCACCGGGGTCGTGACGGCGCTGGACGACGGATCGGTCACCACATTCACTGGGGACATCGTGGTGGTCGCCTGCGGCGCGGTGAACTCCGCCGCCCTGCTGCTGCGGTCTGCCGGTGATGCCCACTCGGACGGGCTGGCGAACAGCTCGGGAGTGGTCGGCCGGCACTACATGCGGCACAACAACATCGCCCTGATGGCCGTCTCGCGGGAGCCGAATCCCACTCGGTTCCAGAAGACGTTGGCGATGAACGACTGGTACCTGGGTGCTGACGACTGGGAGTTCCCCCTGGGCGGGATGCAGATGCTGGGCAAGTCCGATGACGCCGAAATCCACGCGCAAGCGCCGCGATGGGCCGGTCGCCTCTCTCCGGACCTGCCGTTCGAGGTGCTGGCGCACCACGCGGTCGACTTCTGGCTCTGCGGGGAGGACCTTCCGCAGCCTGACAACCGGGTGACCGTGGACAAGGATGGGGCGATCCACCTCAGCATCGATGAGCAGAACAACGTCGAGGGGGTCAAGCGCCTGCGTCACAAGCTCGACGGCATGCTCGACCAGCTGGGGATGCACGAGCACCACCTGCTGGATCGCAGCCTGTACCTGCACAAGAGCATGCCGATCGGCGCGACGGCGCACCAGGCCGGCACCGTCAGGTTCGGACGCGACTCCGTCTCGAGCGCGCTCGACGTGAACTGCAAGGCCCACGACGTGGACAACCTCTATGTCGTGGACACGAGCTTCTTCCCCAGCATCGGAGCCGTGAACCCGTCGCTGACCGCCATCGCCAACGCTCTACGGGTCGGCGACCACCTGACAGAACGCCTAGGCTGAGAGTGCTCGCGATGGCCGATGTCACGGTTCACCGGGTTGTCATCGTCGGCGGCGGCTTCGGCGGGCTGTTCGCCGCGAAGTTCCTTCGGCGAGCGCCCGTGCAGGTGACGCTCATCGACCGGCGGAACCACCACCTGTTCCAGCCGCTGCTCTACCAGGTGGCCACCGGCATCCTCTCGGCTGGTGAGGTTGCGCCACCGATCAGGGAGGTCCTGCGGCGCCACGGAAACGTGACGGTGGAGCTGGCGGACGTTCGCGAGTTCGACCTGACCGCGCGGACGGTGACCGCCGTCCGGCCGGACGAGACGGTGCGCACCTACGAGTACGACGACCTGATCGTCGCCGGGGGAGCGGCGCAGACGTACTTCGGTCATGACGAGTTCGCCAGGTTCGCACCGGGCATGAAGACCATCGACGACGCCCTCGAGCTGCGGGGTCGCATCTTCGGAGCGTTCGAGATGGCGGAGAACGAGGACGACCCCGACAAGCGTCGGGCCTGGCTCACGTTCGTCGTGGTCGGCGGCGGCCCGACCGGCGTCGAGATCGCCGGGCAGATCGCGGAGCTGTCCCGATCCGGGCTCAAGCACAACTTCCGCCGGATCGACCCGAGCGAGGCCAAGGTGGTCCTCGTCGACGGAGGGCCCGAGATCCTCGCGACGTTCGGCGACCGTCTCTCTCACAAGGCCGCGAAGCAGCTGGGACGTCTCGGCGTGAGCATCCGGACCGGCTCCGTGGTCACTGGTGTGGACGCCCTGGGTGCCGACATCAAGACCGCGGACGGTGCGCAGGAGCGACTCCTCGCGCACACCAAGATCTGGGCCGCCGGCGTCCAGGCGTCACCGCTGGCCGGCCTGCTCGCGCAGGCCAGTGGAGCGTCGTGCGACCGAGCCGGCCGGATTGCCGTCCTGGACGACTGCACCCTCCCGGGCCACCCCGAGGTGTTCGTGATCGGCGACATGATGGCGCTCGACGACCTTCCCGGCGTCGCGGAGGTCGCGATGCAGTCGGGGATCCATGCCGCCAACACGGTCAAGCGTCGCCTGCGCGGCGAGGAGGCAGCGACGTTCACCTACCGCGATCTCGGCAGCATGGCCACCATCTCCCGCTTCAACGCCGTGGTGAGCTTCAAGAAGCTGCGGTTGTCCGGATTCCTCGGGTGGATCATGTGGCTTTTCGTGCACATCACCTTCCTGACCGGCTTCAAGAACCGTTTCGCGGCGATGCTGCACTGGGGCAACACCTTCGTGTTCGGTGGCCGCGCCGAGCGGACGATCACGATGCGCCAGGTGGTCGGTCGGGTTGCCATCGAGGAGGCCGATCGATCGCGCAACGCGCGCCCCGTGACGAGTCGTCCGGGGCGAGAGGTGACCTGACCGTGGTGACCGATGTCCTGACGAGCGTGGCCCTCGCCATCGACCCCGTGCCGTGGGCCCGGGCCCAGATGGCCTTCACCCTCGCGTTCCACATCATCCTGGTGCCGCTGGGGGTGTCATGGTCGGTGATGACCCTGATCGCCAACTACCGCGGCATCAAGCACGGTGACAAGGACGCGATGCTGCTGGCCCAGCGATGGTCGAAGTACATGGCCGTCACCTTCGCCGTCGGGGCCGTGACCGGCACCGTGCTCTCGTTCGAGTTCGGGCTGCTGTGGCCCAAGTTCATGGGCCAGTGGGGGGCGGCCTTCGGTGTCCCGTTCGCCTTCGAGGGGATCTTCTTCTTCACCGAGGCGGTCTTCATCTCGCTCTACATCTTCGGATGGCGCCGACTGAAGCCCTGGGCCCACTTCTGGACCGGCGTGCCCATCGCCATCGCGGGCATCTTCGGCAGCATCTCGGTGGTGGCGGCCAACGCGTGGATGAACTCACCGGAGGGCGTCACCCTCGACAAGGCGGGCAAGGTCGTCGATGTCGACCCCATGGGCGTGATCTTCAACAGCGCGATGCCCTTGATGGCAGCGCACATGGTCGTCGCGGCGTACCTCGTGGGCGGGTTCCTGGTCGCCTCCGTCTATGCGACCGGCATGCTGCGCGGACGCCGCGACCGGTACCACCGGATGGGCTTCATCATCGGGTTCACCGTCGCGGCGATCGCGACCCCGGTCCAGATGGGAGTCGGAGACGCCCTGGCGCGCTGGGTCTACAACGAGCAGCCGACCAAGTTCGCCGCGATCGAGATGGTGCCCGAGACCAGCGACGACGTACCCGAGGTGCTGTTCGGCCACCTCAACTCGAAGGGCGAGGTGGTCGGTGGTATCCCGATCCCAGGGCTCGCCTCGATCCTGTCCGACCCCGGCAAGGGGCGCTCCACCGTCATCAAGGGACTCGACGAGATGCCCGCCGCCGATCGGCCGACCAACCACGAGGTGAACGTCACCCACCTGGCCTGGGACCTGATGGTCGGCCTCGGCACCCTGCTGTTCCTGCTGACGCTGTGGTGGTGGGCCTCCTGGATCTTCCGAAGAGACATGCCGAAGAGCCGATGGTTCCTTCGAGCCGCGGCCGCCTCCGGGGTCCTCGCGGTGATCACCCTCGAGGCGGGCTGGACCGTGAGCGAGGTCGGACGTCAGCCGTGGATCGTCTACGAGAAGATGAAGGTGGAGGACGCCGCCACCGCGAACACGGGGATCTGGATCACCTTCATCGGCGTGGTGATCCTCTACATCGGACTCGGCATCACCACGATCCTGGTGCTGCGGATGATGAGCCGCCGGTTCCGGCAGGGTGACCAGGTCGACGACGACGCCGTCCCCTACGGTCCCAGTGAGCCGACGAGCTCGGGCGAGCCTGAGGGCGAGCGGAAGGTGCCCCTCGGATGAGCACCACCGCTGCCGTCATCCTGTTCGTGGCGATCACGATGTACGCCGTCTTCGGGGGTGCCGACTTCGGTGCGGGCTTCTGGGACCTGATCGCCGGCGGCGCCAAGCGCGGGGAGCGCCCCCGTGAGGTCATCGACCACGCGATCGCGCCCGTGTGGGAGGCGAACCACGTCTGGCTGATCTTCGTGTTCGTGGTGCTCTGGACCTGCTTCCCGGAGGCCTATGCCTCGATCACGCTGACCCTCTTCGTGCCGCTGACCTTGGCTGCCTTCGGCATCGTGCTGCGCGGGGCGTCCTTCGCGTTCCGCAAGGCGGTGTTCCGCACCCGGGACAGGCGCAACTTCGGCGCGGCCTTCGCACTCTCCTCGGTGCTGGTGCCCTACTCCCTCGGCACCGTGGTCGGCGGCATCGCCTCCGGCCGCGTCCCGTCGGGGGGCAAGGCGGGTGATCCCTGGGACAGCTGGGTGAACCCGACGTCCGTCCTCGGCGGCGTGCTCGCCGTGTCCGTGGCTGCCTATCTGGCGGCGTTCTTCCTGGTCAGGGACGCCGGCCGACTGTCGGACGACACGATGGTGGCGTACTTCCGCCGACGGGCCACCGCGGCCGGTCTGCGGCCGGCGCCGGTGTCGGTGGTGGGGATCTTCGTGCTGCACGCAGACGCCGACTACGTGTTCGACGGACTCACGTCGCGTGCCCTCCCGCTGGTCATCCTCTCCGGGCTCAGCGGCATCGTCGCGCTGGTGCTCCTCACCCGCGGACGCCGCGGAGCGCGCGCGGCCGCCGTGCTGGCGGTCGGCAGCGTCGTCGTGGCGTGGGGGGTCGCGCAGTGGGACTACCTGCTCCCGACGTCCCTGACCGTCTCCGCGGCCGCTGCCCCGTCCGGGACCATCACCGCCGTGATAGTGGCCACGGGCCTCGCCGTGCTCCTGCTCGGCCCTGCGTTCACCCTGCTCTACGTGCTCGACCAGAAGTCGCTGCTTCCCGAGGAGGGTATGCCCGAGCGTGCTCCCTAACCTCGACCCCACCAGCCCGCGCCTGCGAATGTCGCGGATCGTGCGGTCACCCGGACGCGCCCTCGTGGTCCGGTTCGGGGGCGAGCGGATCGGCCGGTTCGGACGCGAAGAGGTTGAGCCCGATCCGCTCGGCGAGGTACTTGGTGACCAGCTGGCCGCGCACGCTGTTGCCGGCGAGGTCCAGCGGTGGGGAGAAGGTGGCCAGCCCGCCCTTGCCCGGCGACACGGTCACGATGCCTCCGCTGACGCCGCTCTTGCCGGGCACCCCGATCTCGTACAGCCAGTCGCCCGACAGCTCGTAGAGGCCGGCGGTCGCCATCACCGCCAGCACCCGACGGCACACGCCCGGCTTGAGGACCCGCTCGGTGGTCTCCGGATTGACCCCGCCGTTCGCGAGGGTCGCGGCCATCGCGGCGAGGTCGTGGACGGTCACGTCGAGGGAGCACTGGCGGGTGTAGACGTCGGTGGCCGCGTCAGGATCGAAGTACAACCGGCCGTAGCTCTCGAGGAGGCGCGCGATTCCCTGGTTGCGCATGTTGGAGGCAGCCTCGGAGGCGTACACGTCCTCGCTGATGCTCAGCTCCCGACCCGCGAAGCGAGAAAGCCCCTGCCGGACCCGCTCGAACTTCTGCTCGGCCGTGTCGCCCGGCACCAGGCTGGTCGTCGCGATCGCACCGGCGTTCACCAGCGGGTTCATGGTGCGGTCGTCGTTCAGCTCGACCGCCATCAGCGAGTTGAAGGGGAACCCGGTGGAGTTCACCCCGAGCTGGTGCCGAGCCGACTCGTAGCCGACCTCCTCGCAGACCAGCGCGAACACGAACGGCTTGGAGACGCTCTGGATCGAGAAGTGGACGTCGACGTCGCCGATCTCGAAGGAGCGCCCACGGACACCGACCACGCTGATGCCGAACAGGTCCGGCGACGCACTGGCCAGCGCCGGGATGTAGTCGGCGACGGTCCCGTCCGCGTTCGATCGGTAACGCTCGTAGGCCTCGGTGACCAGGCGCGCGACCTCCTCGGCAGTGGGGAGGTCGCCCGTCGACACCCGGGGCGGTGTTGTCGCCTCGTCGAACGGGAGGCGCTCGTGCATGGAGAGCTTTGTCATGGGGGCTGCCTCGGCTGGGGTCCGGCCGTGAGCGGGCGCCGGGTAGCGCGATCGTGGCACTCGGGATCGGCGCTCGGCAAGAGCACGAGCGCCGCCCACTCGGCGGACTAGCCCACCGCCCTGCACGCCCGGCACGACATCGTGACGGCTATGCAGGTCACTCGGCGCGCGATCGGACGCCTGACCATGGCCCGGCGGAACCGACGCAGCAGGGCTCCGTGCAGGCGTTGCACGGTCGGGTCGCCCGTGGGCCCACCGCGGGGTACGCCTCGGCGAGTGGGTGCGCGACCGGTTCTGGTTCATCCCCCTGGTCCTGGTCCTCGGCGGCATCGTCGCAGCCTTCGTCGTCGCCTACCCCGAGATCGTCGGACTGCCCGCGGACTGGGGCCTCGGGCACCCGGTGCGGACCTCGACCGCCGACACCATGCTGGGCGTGATGGCGTCGTCGATGCTGACCTTCGTCGGAGTCGTCTTCGCGATCACGCTGGTCGGTCTGCAGCTCGCGAGCTCGCAGCTCTCGCCGCGGGTGATCCGCACCTTCGTCCGATCCGATCGTCACGAAGGTCGCGTTCGGCTTCTTCCTCGCCACGTTCGCCTTCGCCGTCACCGGCCTGGGCATCGACGAGGTGACCGACCCGGCCACCGCCTCCCGGACGGTGATCGTCTCGATGGTCGTGCTCGCGGTGGCGGTGGGCGTCTTCGTCGTGTACGTCACCGCCACCATGCGCCTGCTGGAGGTCGGCGTGGGTGATCACCGCCGTCGCCAACGAGGCCCGGGCCGCTATCCGCCGGGGTTATCCGCCGGCGGAGGCGTACGTCGCGGCGGAACCGCCCGCTCTGGTCGAACATCCGCACGTCGCGCACCTCAGCACGCCGCGACACCCGCTCGTACAGGCACGTGCTCGGCACCGTGCTGGCCGTCGACCGGCCGCGGCCTGGTCCGGCTCGCGGCCGAGTACGACTGCGTGATCGAGGTCCTGCCGCGCGTGGGGAGTACGTCGCCACTGGCGGGGCGGTCCTGGCGGTACACGGTGACCGGATGCCGCCGGAACGAGCGCTGGTCAGGTGTGTCCACCTCGGTCGCGCACGCACTCTCTACCAGGACCCGACCTTCGGCATCCGGCAGCTGGTCGACGTCGCGACCCAGGCGTTGTCGCCGGCGATCAACCAGCCGACCACCGCGGTCCTGGTCATCGATCGCCTGCACGACCTGCTGCTCCGCATCGCCCGGCTTCCCGCGCCGACCGGGCTTCACGTGGACGCCGCAGGCACGGTCCGGCTGGTCGAGCCGACAGACGACTGGGCGTATCTCCTGCATCTCGCGTTCGCCGAGATCACCGCGCTGGGGAGCTCCTCGCCCCACGTGACGCGACGGCTGGTCGCCGCCTTCGAGGACCTCGAGGCGGACGTGCCGGCCGAGGCGGCGGCCGAGGTCGCCCGCGTCCGGACGGCGCTCGCCGATCTGCTCCGTGAGCACGCCGCGAGCGGGTTCGGGCGGCTCGCCATCACCCGCGACCGTCTCGGGCTGGGCTGAGGAGGACCGCCATGGACGTACTGACCGGCCTGCAGACGCTGCTCGTCGTCGCGGCGGTCTCGGCCGTGGCCCCGATCATCGCCATCGCTGCTGCCCGGTCAGCGGATCCCACAGCTGATCCTGCTGATCGTCGGCGGAGTGCTCATCGGCCCGGAGGTCCTGGGTCTGACGGTCGACCTCGAGGTCGAGCTGATCGCCAACGTGGGCCTCGGCATGGTCTTCCTCCTCGCCGGACTCGAGATCGACCCCGCGATGATCCGCGACCGAACGGGCCGGCTCGCGCTGATCGCCTGGACGACGTCCCTCGTGGTCGCCGCCGCGGTGTCGGGCGTCCTGACGGCCCTCGATTACGTCGACGCGTTCACCGCGGTCGCCCTCGCCCTGACGACGACCGCCCTCGGCACCGTGCTTCCCATCCTCCGGGAGAAGGGGATGCTCGGCGGCGAGTTCGCGAGGTACTTCCTCGCGACGGGAGCGGTCGGCGAGCTCTTCCCGATCATCGCGATCGCGATCTTCCTCAGCGTCAACAGCCGCTTCTCGGCACTCATCTCGCTGGCCGCCATCGCGCTCGTGGCGGTGCTGCTGGCCGCCTCCGCGCGCCTGGTGCGGGGACGCCGACTGGCCAGCATCGCGCTCTAGGGCGCGGACGCCACGAGCCAGACCACGCTGCGGCTGACGATCCTGCTGCTCCTGGGGTTGCTGGTCCTGGCCGCGGAGTTCGGGCTCGACGTCGTCATGGGGGCCTTCCTGGCAGGCGTGGTGCTGCGCCGCTGGACACCCGGCGACTTCCACGCGCTGGAGGCCAAGCTGGACGCCATCGGCTACGGCTTCTTCATCCCGGTCTTCTTCGTCACCGCCGGCATGGGCATCGACCTCCAGTCCATCCGTGAGGCCCCGGCCAGGCTCGTCGTCTTCCTCGTCCTGCTGCTGGCGGTCCGGGGCCTGCCGATCCTGGTCGTCTACCGCAGGGCTCTGCCGCCGCGTGAACGGGTGCAGCTCATGCTGCTGAGCGCGACCACGCTGCCGATCCTGGTCGCGCTGACCCACATCGGCGTGTCCAGCGGGACGATGCGGCCCGACAACGCCGCTGCGCTGGTGGGCGCGGGCGTCCTCTCGGTGCTCTTCTTCCCGCTGCATCGCCATCGCGCTGCACCGCCCGACGGCCGAGCCCGACGACTCGAGCACGCCCGCGTCCCCGCAGTCCGCCTAGCGACAACTCGCTGGCGGCAGCCCGCCCGGTGCCGGAGAATCGCCGCTATGCCGAGCTCGAACCAGTGGATCGCCTTCCTGGTGGCGTCGTTCCTGTTCATCCAGATCCCCGGGCCCAGCGTGCTCTTCATGCTCGGCCGGGCCCTGACGGTGGGCCGTCGCGACGCCCTGGTGTCGGTGGCCGGCAACGGGCTGGGGCTGATGGTCCAGGCGACGCTGGTGGCGGTGGGGCTCGGGGCGGTGGTGGCGGCCAGCGCCACGGCGTACTCCGTGCTCAAGATCGTCGGAGCGGCGTACGTCGTGTGGCTCGGCATCCAGGCGATCCGGCACCGTCGGGACGCCCGCCAGGCCCTGCTCGAGGGGCGCAGAGCGCCCAGCGAAGGCCGGCGGGCGCTGCTCACCGGGCTGGTGGTCGGGCTGACCAACCCGAAGACGATCGTGTTCTTCGTGGCGTTCCTGCCGCAGTTCACCGACGAGACCGCAGCCGCGGGGCCGCAGATCGCGCTGCTCGGTCTGGTGTTCGCCGCGATGGCGATCACGTCGGACAGCATCTGGGCGATCCTGGCCGGCAAGGCCCGCGACTGGTTCGCTCGCGAGCCTCGGCGGCTGGACCGGCTGGGGGTCGCCGGCGGGGTGATGATGATCGGGCTGGGCGGCACCATGGCGGCCACGGAGTAGCCACTCTCTCCCCAGGTGACAGACTGCGAGCATGCGCAGCACGCGGCTGACCGAAGAACGCGACCGGGGTCGTGACCTCCGTACGGCGATCGAACGCACGGGCTACTACCCCGATGTGGTCGCCGACGCGGTGGCGGGTGCGATCGCGGGGGAGCAGGTCGTGTCGTTCTACGTGCACCACGAGCCGACGTTCGAGCGCGACGAGGTGCGTCGGCACCAGAGCGTCGTGGTGCTGACCCCGACCCGGCTGGTGCTCGCCCACACCGACGAGCATGCCGGCGACGACCTCCTGCCGGAGCCCTACACGTCGACGTCCACGGAAGCAGTCAGCCTGTCGGCCGTGAAGTCGGTGGTCGTCACCCGGATGACCGCCAACCCGACCAAGGGTCCGCAGCCGCCGGCGGAGGCGGTGCTGACGATCGGTTGGGGCGGCGTGAGCCGCCTCGACCTGGAGCCCGCTTCGTGCAACGACCCGCAGTGCGAGGCCGACCACGGCTACACCGGCGTACTGGCCTCCGACGACTTCTCGCTGCGGGTATCGGCGGCTGCCGACGGCACCGACGCGGTCGACGGCCTGCTCTCGTTCGCTGAGTCGCTCTCGGCACGCACCCACTAGGCGCCGATGTCCGACTTCGTGGAGCCCGCCTACGGGCGGCGTTCTCTGGGTGACGTCGTCCCGGCGGTCGCCGCTGCCCTCGGGGTGCCGGGCGCCGTCGGGCCGTCGGGGCTCGAGCTGCCCGGGGCGACGTCGTACGTCGTCTTCCTGGTCGACGGACTGGGGTCACGTCTGCTGCAGCGTTACGCCCACGCGGCGCCGTACCTCTCCTCGATGATCGGCGATCCGGCCACCGCGGGAGTCCCGTCGACCACGGTCACCAGCCTGACCTCGTTCGGCACCGGGCTGACCCCGGGGGCCCACGGCCTGGTCGGCTTCACGTCGCGGATCCCCGGCACCGACCGGCTGCTGAACGCGCTGTGGTGGGACAAGGAGATCGACCCGCTCGAGTGGCAGCCCAACCCGACCGCCTTCTCGGGGCTGGGCGCGCTAGGCGTGCGGGTGAGCGTGGTCAACAAGCGGGAGTTCGAGGGCAGCGGGCTGACCGTTGCGGCGCATCGTGGCGCGGAGTTCGTGGGTGCCGACAAGGTGGGCGAGCGGATCGCCGCGACCGTGGCCGCGTCGGCCGAGCGCCCCTCGCTGACCTATGTCTACGACGGCGACCTCGACTGGACCGGCCACAAGTACGGCGTGGCCTCGAGCCAGTGGCTGCAGCAGCTGGCCATGATCGACGCGGAGGCCGAGCAGCTGCGCGAGGCGCTCCCCGACGACCGGCGGCTCGTGGTGGTCGCCGACCACGGGATGGTGGACTCCGCGATGGACCACCGGGTCGACGTCGACGAGATCCTCGAGCTCCGCGACGGGCTGGCGGTGTTCGGCGGCGAGGCGAGGTTCAGGCACCTCTACTGCCACAACGGCGCCGTCGACGACGTGGTGGCCACCTGGACCGAGGTGCTCGGCGACCGGGCCGACGTACTCACCCGCGAGACGGCGATCGCTCGGGGCTGGTTCGGGGCCGTGCAGCCGGCGGTGCTGCCCCGGCTCGGGGACGTGGTGGTGGCCTGCCGCGGTGACCACGCGATCATCTCGACCACGGACTTCCCCTACGAGAACACGCTCGTCGGGCTGCACGGCTCGCTCACGCCCGACGAGATGCTGATCCCGGTGATCGTGGCCTGACGGTTCGTCAGCCGAACGGCAGCGGGTCCGCCGCCAGGCTCACCGCCCTGGCCCGGGCCGCCGTCATCCGCCGGCGGTGGTGCTGGCGGCAGAGGACCTCGTAGGCCACCTCGGCGGGTGGGCCGCCCTGCTCCTCGACGTCTCCGACGACGATCACCTCGCCCTCCGTGACCATCACGCCGTCCTCGGTGCGCGCGTTGTGGGTGGCTCGCTTGCCGCACCAGCACAGCGCCTCCACCTGGAGGACCTCGGTCGTGTCGGCCAGCTCCACCAGGCGCGCCGAGCCGGGGAACAGCGTGGTCCGGAAGTCGGTCAGGATCCCGAAGCAGAACACGTCGATCTGCAGCTCGTCGGCGATCTTCGCCAGCTGGTCGACCTGCTCCCGGGTGTAGAACTGCGCCTCGTCGCAGATCAGGTAGTCGATCCGCGCCCCGCTGGTCAGCGAGTTCACGACGAAGGCCCAGAAGTCGAACTCCGGCGCCACCTCGATCGCGTCGTGGGTCAGGCCGAGCCGCGAGGAGACGAGCGCTTCGCCAGCCCGGTCGTGCGACGTGAAGATCCTGCCGGCGAGCCCGCGGGCGGCGTGGTTGTGGTTGGTCTGGAGCGCCAAGGTGCTCTTGCCGGAGTCCATGGTCCCGGTGAAGAAGTGCAGGTCGGCCACGGGGCGACATCCTGTCACGCGAGCCCGGCCAACGAGGCCGCTAGCGACATACCGGTGGCTGCGACGTACCGGACGCGTCAGAACCACCAGTACGTCGGGGTCAGGGCCCCGCGGACTCCACCAGCCGCGCCAGGCTCTCCAGCGCCATCCGGGTGCCGGCCTCGTTGTCAGCGCGCGGTACGGCGTCCGGAATGCCCTCGTGCAGGATCGTGACGTCGGTCCCCTCGCCCGCGTCGGCCAGGGTGGTGGTCATCGTCATCTCGGTCGCCAACGCCGGGTCGTCGGTCTCGAACGCCGCCACCTCGACCACCCGCTCGTCCGGCACCAGGTGCGTGAACCGGCCGCCGTAGGTGTCGGTGTGACCGCCGGACTTGCCGGGTTCGCCGGCGTCGTCGTAGGTGAGCGAGATCCGGAAGGCGCCGCCCTCGCGACCGTCGAACTCGTGCACGGTGGCGGTCATGCCGTCGGGCACCCGCCAGGCCGCGACCGCATCGGGATCCAGCAGCGCACGGTAGACCTCCGCGCGCGGGGCACGGACATGGGCGGTGACGCTGGTGGAGTACACGCGATCAGCCTAGGCAAAATCGGTGGAGACCGGCCGTCTGCTGCGGCACCCTCGGCGTCGTGACTCAGCCGACCCTGCAGACGGAGCGGCTCACGCTGACGCCGCTCTCCGACGACCACCTCGAGCACGAGGTGGTCCTGGATGCCGACCCCGAGGTGCTCCGCTACCTCTCGTCGAAACCGCGCACCCGGGAGGAGGTGGAACGTGCCCATGCGTTCCGGACCGAGCAGGGACGAGAGGTCGACGGCCTCGGGGTCTGGGCCGGATTCCTGCGGGCGGAGCCCGATCGGTTCGTCGGCATCTGGATGCTCCAGCCGCCGCACGGGCCGAGCCAACCCAAGGTCCCCGGGGAGGCCGACATCGGCTACCGGCTACTGCGCGAGTTCTGGCGTCAGGGTCTTGCCAAGGAGGGCTCCCGCGAGCTGATGCGGTACGGCTTCGAGGAGGTCGGCCTGCAGCGGATCTTCGCGCAGACGATGGCGGTCAACACGCCCTCCCGCGCCACGATGGCGTCCTTGGGCATGACCTTCGTGCGGTCCTTCCACGAGGACTACGACGACCCGCTCCCCGGCGTCGAGCAGGGCGAGGTCGAGTACGACATGACCCGCGCGGCTTGGGACATGATGGCGCGGTGACGACGCCGCTGATCTCCACGGCCGAGCTCCGCGACCGCCTGGGCGAGGTGACTCTGCTCGATGTGCGGTACCGGACCGGCCCCGGCCCGGCCGGGCCGGGGGAGTACGCCGTCGGCCACATCCCGGGAGCGGTGTACGTCGACATGGACACCGAGCTCGCCGACCCGCCGGGTCAGGGCGGGCGGCACCCACTGCCCGACACCGAGGTCTTCCAGGCGGCGATGCGGCGGGCCGGCGTCAACGGCGACACTCCGGTCGTCGTCTACGACGACTGGCAGGCGCTCGCCGCCGGCCGGTGCTGGTGGCTGCTCCGCTACCACGGTCACCCCGACGTGCGGGTGCTCGACGGCGGCTGGTCGGCATGGCTTGCCGACGGGGGAGCGGTCGAGCGGACGACGCCCGCCCCGGCACCGGGCGACTTCACCGCCCGCCCGGGTGGGATGCCCGTGGTCGAGGCCGACCGGGTGCCCCTGGTGGAGGTCCTGGTCGACGCCCGCGCTCCCGAGCGCTATCGCGGCGAGACCGAGCCGATCGACCCGGTGGCGGGCCGCATCCCGGGAGCGGTCAACGTGCCGACCGATCGCAACCTCACCGACGACGGCCGGTTCAGGCCGGCCGCGGAGCTGCGGGGGATCTACGCCGAGGTCGGAGCCGAGCCAGGCGCCGACGTGGCGGCGTACTGCGGCTCCGGGGTGACCGCGATCCACGACATCGTCGCGATGGAGATCGCCGGAGTACCCGCGGCGCTCTACCCGGGCAGCTTCAGCGGCTGGATCACCGATCCGGACCGGCCCGTCGAGACGGGCTGATCGTCAGGTCACCGAGCCTCGATGTGCACCCGCTTCGTCGGAGCTACGCGGCCCTCAACCCGTGCCACTTCGGCGCGTGATGCGCGACGGTTCACCAGTGAACGCCCCGGAAGACCTTGGCCAGCATGATCTGCTCGGTCTCCCTGGTGCCGCCCTCGGGGGCCGCCTTCTGTCCCTTCGCCGCCGCCGAGTCCGGGAACACGTGGTAGGCCATGTTCAGCAGCCGGAACGCCGTCTTGGGGGCCACCGTGTGCGCGATCGCGCCGGCGTTGCCGAGCGCGGTGTTGATCTCGTGCGGCTTCTCGACCATCGCCCTGATCACGCTGTCCGCCGCCTGCGCCGGTGAGATGGTCGGGAACTTGTCGTAGATCTTGGTCGGGGCGATCATCGGCGTCCGCACCAGCGGCATGTGGATGTTGGTGAACGTGATCCCGTTGCCGACCACCTCGGACGCCACCACGTTGCTCCACGAGTCGAGGGCGGACTTGGACGCGACGTACGCCGAGAACCGCGGCGGGTTGGTCTGCACGCCGATCGAGGAGATGTTCACGATGTGGCCTGACTTCTGCTGGTGCATCGCCGGCATCAACCCCATGATCAGCCGGATCGCGCCGAAGTAGTTGAGCTGCATGGTGCGCTCGAAGTCGTGGAAGCGGTCCTGCGACAGCCGCAGCGACCGCCGGATCGACCGCCCGGCGTTGTTGACGACGAAGTCGACCGACGGGACCTCGGTGGAGATCTGCTCGCACAGCCGGTCGATCGCCTCGAGGTCGGAGAGATCGCAGGGGAACACGTACGCCGTGCCGCCGCGCAGCTCGATCGTCGACTTGGTCTCCTCGAGCTTGTCCTTGCCGCGGGCGACCAGCACCGGGATGCCGCCGGCCTGCGCCACCTTGAGCGCCGTGACCTGGCCGATGCCGGACGAGGCGCCGGTGATCACCACGTGCTTGCCCTTGAGCGCGGCCCGGTTCTTCGGGTTCCGGCCGGTGGAGGTGTCGAGGTTCTCCTCCCAGTAGCCCCACAGCGTGCGGGCGTAGGTCTCCAGGTCGGGCACCGCGATCCCCGACCCGGCCAGCGCCTTCTCGGTGATCCGCGAGTCGAAGACCGGGCGGAAGCCGGTGTGGGCGAGCACCTCTGCCGGGATGCCGATCCGCCCGACGGTCTGGTCGAGCAGGGCCTGCACCAGGCTCGACCTTCACCAGGCCGTTGACGAGCGCGGACGCGCGGAACCGTGGCGGCACCAGCCCGAGCGGCCCGGCGCTGGTCACGTTGCGGTCCACCGGCGTGGCGAACCGGGGTGCCCCGGCCGCGGCGCAGAAGGTGTTGATCATCTCCACCGTGGACTGCGGCTCCGGGTTGACGAGGTGGAACGCCTCGCCGTCGCGGTCGGGCAGGTGGGCCAGGTGGTCCATCGCCTTCGCGACGTAGTCGACCGGCACCACGTTGGTGTCGCCGAGGTCGGCCCCGACCAGCGGCAGCCACGCGGGCAGGCTGTCACGGAGCCGCTTGAGGACCGGGAAGAAGTAGTAGGGCCCGTCGACCTTGTCCATCGCGCCGGTCTGGGAGTCGCCGACCACGATCGCGGGCCGGTAGACGCGCCACGGCACGGTCGCCTCGGTGCGCACGATCTTCTCCGACTCGTACTTCGTGCGGTGGTACGGCGAGGGCAGGTGCTGGCCCTCGTCGAACATCGTCTCGTCGAAGTGCCCGGAGAACTCGCCCGCGGCCGCCACCGACGAGACCTGGTGGAAGCAGCCGACCTTCAGCAGCTCGGCGAGCTGGAGGGCGTGTCGGGTGCCGCCGACGTTCAGCTGCTCGTTGGCGGCGTCGTCGGCGGTCATGTCGTAGATCGCGGCGAGGTGGAAGAAGTGGTCGATCTTCCCGGCGTGCTCGGCCACCCACTCGGGGTCGACGCCGAGCGCGTCCTCGGCGAGGTCGCCCTCCACCGGGTGCACCCGGCCCGAGCCCCAGCGCTTGGTCGAGCGCCTCGATCCGCGCCATCGAGCCCGCGCGCACCAGGACGAAGATGTCACCCTCGCGGTTGTCGACGAGCTCCTGGACGAGATGACGGCCGATGAAGCCCGTGGCTCCGGTCACGAAGTACGACATGTCCGGAGAGTACTTGCAGGTAACCGCGCTTGGGCAGCCCCGAGGAACGCTCGGACTACTGGTCGCCGCCGCCGAACATGATCTCGTCCCAGCTCGGCACCGAGGCGCGGCCGCGCTTCTTCTGCACCTGCCGGCGAGCGGGTTGATCGTCGGAGTCCTCGTCGTCCTGGGCGGCCGCCTCCGCGGCCTCCTCACGCAGTCCGGGGTCGTCGGAGGCCGGCGAGTCGTCGAGGTACGCCTCCACCGGCGCCTCGGCACCGAGGCTCGCGGGCTCGTCCTGCGAGACCATCTCGATGGCGTCGTC
The DNA here is from genome assembly GCA_963813615.1 of uncultured Actinomycetota bacterium. GTDB lineage: Bacteria > Actinomycetota > Actinomycetes > Propionibacteriales > Nocardioidaceae > Nocardioides. The sequence continues at coordinate 53,277 of CAWFAE010000013.1, read as the reverse complement.
GCCGAGCGGCAGCTCGTCCTCGGGTACGGCGGACAGTCGGCGCAGGCGGGCCTGCTCCAGGTCGTCACGGGCCGGCGCGGAGCCGGCGACGACCTCGCCGACCAGCCAGCGCGCGTCGTCGTTGTCGAGGACGACGTAGTTGCCCGGGGCGTCGTAGGTGAACTCGGCGGTGCCGCGCCGCTCGGACGACTCGAACTGGGCGGTGAGCGACCAGCGGCCGTCCTCGCGGCGCCAGGCGTCCCACGCCACCGTGGCCGGGTCGACGTTGCCGGAGCGCAGGTGGGCCGCGACGGCGTCGCCGAGCGTGCGGGCACCACCCGCGGACTCGCCGGGAGCGCGGCGCACGGAGGACCGCTGCGCGCGTTCGGCGACGTGCTCACGCTCGGCCAGCACCGGGCCGGCGTACGTCATGATCTTGTCGACCGTGGTCTGGGCGGCCTCGGCGACGGCCTCCGGGGTCTCACCGGCCCGGATCCGGGCCTGGATGTCGCGGGGGCGAAGGGCACTGTCCATCTGAATCTCCAGCTGGCCGATTCGGGAGGTGTCGCCGCTCAGCGCGGCTCGGAGGCTCGGCGTGATGTCGAGGGTGAACTCGACCCCCTTGTCACTGACCAGCAGCAGCCGCTTCCCGTCGTCGCTCACTCCGGTGAGCGTCAGGTGGGCCATGGGCTGTTCTGCTTCCTGCGGGTCCTTGCGGGTGTGCCTTCGGTTGGAGGCGAGCCTACGCCAGCGCCGCGGGGCGGACGGCTCATCCGCGCGGCGCGCCGACAACCTCCGCCGATAGCCTCGCCAGGTGCCCAGCACCCTGGTGACCCTCGACCTGGTCGGGATCTTCGTGTTCGCGATCTCCGGCGCCCTGGTCGCCGTCCGCAAGGACCTGGACCTGTTCGGCGTCCTGGTCCTGGCGGGCGTCACCGGCCTGGGCGGCGGGTTCATTCGCGACGTGCTGATCGGCGTCACCCCGCCGACCGCACTGGCCGACTGGCGCTATCTCCTGGTGCCGGTGGCCGCCGGCCTGATCACGTTCGTCTTCCACCCGGCGCTGGGCCGGATGGAGCGCACCGTCAACGTCTTCGACGCCTTCGGGCTCTCGCTGTTCTGCGTCGCCGGCGCGTTCACGGCGCTCGAGCAAGGACTCGGCCCGCTGCCGGCCGCGCTGATGGGCATGGTCACCGGCATCGGCGGCGGGATGCTGCGCGACCTGCTGGCCGGCCGGGTGCCGGTGGTCTTCCGGAGCGAGCTCTACGCGACCCCTGCCCTCGCCGGTTCCGCGATCGCGGTCGTGGGCATCCGCCAGGACCTGCCCACCACCGCCGTCGCGATCGTGGGCGCGGGGGTGTGCCTGGTCTGGAGGCTGCTCGCCATGTGGCGCGGCTGGCGGGCCCCGATGCCCACCGGCCCGGCCAGCGTGTGAGTCAGTCCCCGAGCACGCGGCGCAGGTAGGGGTTCGTGAACACCCGGTACGGGTCGAGCCGGTTGCGCATCGCGACGAAGTCACCGAAGCGCGGGTAGAGGTCGGCGAAGTCGCGTGCGTCGCGGGTGTGCACCTTCCCCCAGTGCGGGCGGCCGTCGTGGGCGCGCATCACCTCCTCCATCAGGGCGAAGTACGCCGTGTGGTCGGCCCGGCGGTGGGTGTGGAAGGCGAGGTAGAAGGAGTCGCGGCCCTGGGCCGTGGACAGCGGGACGTCGTCGGCGGGCGCGACCCGGATCTCGACCGGGAAGCTGATCGCGAGGTCGGAGGCCTCGAGGGCGGCGCGCGCCTCCTTCAGCGCGGACAGCCCCGCCTCGCGCGGCACGGCGTACTCCATCTCCCGGAACACCACGCGTCGCTCGGTGACGAAGACCCGGTGCGCCACGTCGGAGTACGTGCGCGCGCCGAGCACGGAGGCGTTGAACCGGTTCATCCGCGGGATCACCCGCGGCGCGAGGTTCGCGGCGGCGAGCTCCGCGCCGAAGACGGTGTTGGACAGGAAGTCGTCGTCGAGCCAGCGCCGGAAGCCCGAGAGCGGCCGGGCCTCGGTGACCGGCGCCTCCAGCCGCGAGTTGCGCTTGGTCAGCATCCGGTCGGTGTGCGGGAACCAGTACATGTCGACGTGGTGGTGCTCGGCGGTCATCTCGTCGAAGCTCGCGAGCGCCTGGTCCCACGACATCGGCTCCTCGACCGCCTCGAGGAGGAACAGCGGCTCGACCGCGAACGTGATCTTGGTCAGGATCCCGAGCGCGCCGAGCCCGACGCGAGCCATCGCGAGGATGTCGAAGTTCTCCCTCGCGCTGGCTCGGACCACCCTGCCGGTGCCGGTGACCAGCTCCAGGCCGACCACCTGGGCGGCGAGCCCGGCGGCGATGCCCCCGGTGCCGTGCGTCCCGGTCGAGATCGCCCCCGCGAGGGTCTGCTCGGCGACGTCGCCCATGTTGTGCAGGCTCAGCCCGAGATGCTCCAGCGCGGCGTTGAAGTGCTTGAGCTGCATACCGGCGGCCGCCGTGACCGTCATCGCGTCCCGGTCGACGGCGACGATGCCGGTCAGAGAGTGGGGCACGAGCATGGTGTGCTCGGGCGCGGCGATCGACGTGAAGCTGTGGCCGGTGCCGACCATCTTGACGGTGGTGCCGGCTTCGTGGGCCCGGCGTACCTCCGCACGGATCTCGGCCGCGCCGGACGGCTCCGCCACTCGTTCGGGCAGGGCCGACTCGAGGCCCGACCAGTTAGTCCACCGCGTCATGGGACGGAACGGTAGTGCGCGTCACCAGCGCCGCGGCGAGGGCGAGCAGCCCACCGCCGAAGGAGACCAGGTACGACGGGGACGCGCCGTGGGCGTCGATCACGAGGCCGGCCACGGTGGCGCCGGGGGCGACGCCGCCGATCAGGCCGGTGTGCAGGAAGGACATCCCCTCGGTGAGCCGCGACGACGGCAGCACCTGCTCGGCCAGCGACATCGTCGCGATCAGGGTCGGGGCGATCGCGAAGCCGGCGGCGAACAGCACGACACCCATCACCCACATCGAGTCGATGAAGGCCAGCGGGAGCATCGTGGCGGCCATGCCGAGGGCACCCACGCGCAGCCGCACCACCGGGCTGCGCCGCCAGGTGATGGCGCCGGTGATCGCGCCCGCCAGCAGGCTGCCGAACGCCCAGAGCGCCAGCAGCACGCCGACGTAGCTCTTCGCGTCCTGCTCCTCCGCGAACGCGACGGCGGTGACCTCGGCCGCGCCGAACAGCACGCCGAGGGCCAGGCACACCACGGTGAGCGGCGCGATGGTGGGCCAGGGGACGGGTGCCCGGCCCGCGCGGGTCGTCGGTCGCGGGTGCGGCGGGGGAGCGGTGGAGCGCTGGGCGGAGAAGTAGAGCGTGCCGAGCACCCCGGCGGCGAGCGCGGCACCGAGTCCGGCGGCGGGGTGCACGGCGGTCGCCAGCACCGTCACGATGATCGGCCCGGTCATGAAGATCGACTTCGTCGACGACCGCCTCCAGCGCGAACGCCGTCTGCACGTCGCGCGGGGCCTCGAGGACGTGCGCCCACCTGGCCCGCACGCAGCTGCCGATCGCCGGCAACCCGGCGCCGGACACCGCCGCCAGGACGTAGGCGGTGGCGATCGGCCAGTCCGCGTCGACCGCCCAGATCATCAGCGCCAGGCCGGCGCCCCACACGGCGACGACCAGCGGCAGCACCCGCGGCTGGCCGAGCCGGTCGAGCAACCGGCCCTGAGGGATGGCGAAGGCCGCCTGCCCGATCAGGAACGCAGCCGACACCGAGCCGGCCAGACCGTAGGAGTCGGTCGCGTACTCGACCAGGAGCACGATGCCCAGTCCGACCATCGAGATCGGCAGCCGTGCCACCAGGCCGGTCGCGCTGAACAGGGCCGTGCCCGGACGCTTGAGGATCCCTCGGTAGGTGGCGAGCATGGCGAAACAAGCTGCTCCCTACGATGGCGCGGTGCCTAATCCTTTCCGGCCGGACACCAGCCCGTACGACGCCCTGCTGCTGGTGTCGTTCGGCGGTCCGGAGGGCCCCGACGACGTGCTGCCGTTCCTGGAGAACGTCACCCGGGGTCGCGGGATCCCGCGCGAACGGCTCGAGGAGGTCGGCCGGCACTACCACCTGTTCGGCGGCCGGTCGCCGATCAACGACCTCAACCGCGCGTTCCTCGATGCGCTGCGGGCCGACCTGGCCGCGGCCGGCATCGACCTGCCGGTCTACTGGGGCAACCGGAACTGGGACCCCTACCTCCGCGACGCGGTCGAGCGGATGGCCGCCGACGGAGTGACCCGGGCGGCCTGCTTCGTCACCAGTGCCTACTCGTCGTGGTCGAGCTGCCGGCAGTACCGCGAGAACCTGTACGCCGCGGCCGACGGCGTCCCCGGCGCACCTGGTCTGGACCGGCTGCGGCACTACTTCAACCACCCCGGCTTCGTGGAGCCCGTCGTCGACGCGGTCCTCGCATCGCTCGCGGACCTGCCGGACGGCGTACGTGACGGCGCCAGGCTGGTCTTCGTCACCCACTCGATCCCGACGTCGATGAACGACGCCAGCGGGCCTGACGGCGGCGCCTACCTGGCCCAGCACCGGGACGTCGCGGCCGTGGTCGCCGACCGGGTGCAGAGCGCGACCGGGGTGGCCCGGCGCCACGACCTGGTCTTCTGCTCCCGGTCCGGCGCTCCCCACGTGCCGTGGCTGGAGCCGGACGTCAACGACCACCTCGAGGCGCTGGCAGCGGGAGGGGAGGCCGCCGCCGTGCTCGTGCCGGTCGGCTTCGTCTCCGACCACATGGAGGTCGTCTACGACCTCGACACCGAGGCGGCCGCGACCGCGGAGAAGATCGGGCTCGAGGTCCGTCGCGCCGCCACCCCGGGCACCGACCCGCGGTTCGTCGCGATGGTGCGCGACCTGCTCGTCGAACGCGCCGCGGCCGAACGCGGCGAGGGTCCGACGCGTGTGGCGGTGGGGGAGATCGGTCCGCTCTGGGACCGCTGTCCGCCGGGCTGCTGCGCGAACCCGCGCGGGGAAGTGCCCGCGATCGGGGGTGCCTGAGATGACCGACCTGGCCGGCACCCTGGCCGACCTGGCCCTCGACGCGGCACGCGCCGCCGCCGACCTGATCCGGGACCGGGCCGACCAGGGGGTCTCGGTGGCGGACACCAAGACCAGCGACGTCGACGTCGTCACCGAGGCCGACCGGGCCGCCGAGACCATGATCCGCGACCGGATCCGTGCGGCCCGCCCCGACGACGCGTTCCTGGGTGAGGAGGCCGAGGCGGAGCCGGGCACGTCCGGTGTGCGCTGGATCATCGACCCGATCGACGGCACCGTGAACTACCTCTACGGCCTGCCGCAGTACGCCGTGTCGATCGCCGCCGAGGTCGACGGCGAGGTGGTGGCCGGCGTCGTGATCGACGTGGCCAAGCGCGTGGAGTACGTCGCCCGCCCCGGCCCGGACGGCGTCGTCGCGCTGCGCGACGGCGCCCCGATCGCGGTGCGCGGGCCGGCGCCGCTCGCCCAGCGGCTGATCGCCACCGGGTTCGCCTATCGGGCCGAGGTGCGCGCCGTCCAGGCGGCCGCCGTGGCTCGGCTGATCCCGACGATCCGGGACATCCGGCGGCTCGGGTCGTGCGCCCTGGACCTCTGTCACGTGGCCGAGGGGCGGCTCGACGGCTACCTGGAGGAGGGCGTCAACCTCTGGGACCACGCCGCCGCCGGGTTGATCGCGAGGGCCGCCGGTGCCCGCACCCGGGAGCTGACCGGCGCGTCCGGGATGACCCTCTTCGTCTGTGGTCCGGATCACGGTTTCGACGAGCTCCTGGACGCCGTGGAAAAGGCCGGTTTTACCCGGGAATAGACCGGTTCGGAGGACCGTTACCCGGACTCACCGTGGGCCCACCTTTGTGATCCGGGTCCGATGGTGCACAATCTGGCCCGCCACATCGGCCCGAAGGGAGTGAGCGACGCCATGGCGACTGACTACGACGCACCGCGCAAGAACGAGGAAGACCAGTCCGAGGAGAGCATCGAAGAGCTGAAGGCGCGTCGCCACGACAAGAACTCGGGAAAGGTCGACGAGGACGAGGCCGAGGCCGCCGAATCGTTCGAGCTGCCCGGTGCGGATCTCTCGCACGAAGAGCTCGCGGTCGAGGTGAAGCCCAAGCAGGAGGACGAGTTCACCTGCCTCAGCTGCTTCCTGGTCCACCACCGCAGCCAGCTGGCTGACGAGAAGCGGCTGATCTGCAAGGACTGCGCCTGAACAGGAGTCTTCGAGGCACGAGAAGACTCCGTGGGTTCAGGCGGGGCGAACGGCGTATCGAGACACCGGTGAGCCGACGAGATCGGCTGCGGAGGTCTCGATACGCGCTCGCTCGTTCCTCGCTCGCGCTACTCGACCAACGAGGGGCTCACTCGCCGTCCTTCTTGAGTCCGGGCGGCAGGTGCCCGGCCGACTTGGCGTAGTAGCCGGCGGCCCGGCGCTGCGCCAGCATCCGGGCCAACCCAACGAGGGCGCCGCTGATCGAGGCGAACGCGATCGCCTCGCCGATCTGGACGTCCGGGTCGGCCGGGTTCTCCGGAGGCTTCTTCCCGGTCGCGACCTTCCAGGTTGCGTGGATGGCCTTGCGCGCGAACGCGGCCGCCCCCACAGCGCTCACCAGCGAAAAGACGGACCAGATCTTCGAGCTGTCCTCTGCCATGCCCGAACAGTACCCACCGGTGTGGGGGTCATCCGCGGGGTGACCGACCGGCGAGGACGCTCAGCGCGCCGGCCAGCTCCTCGGGGCGCCGCGAGCTCACCAACCAGTACGGCGCGGGGTCGGCCGGGTCCGTGATCTGCACCCTGACGGCACGCTTCAGGTAGGGCCGGAGCACCAGGTAGGCCCGGGCGTCCGCCTCCGGTCCGGCGGTGCGCCGGGTCTGCTCGGCGTCCAGCGCCTCGACCGCGCCGAGGTGCCGGCCCTCGATGTGCGCGCGCCCGGCCCGGAACACCCCGTCGGCGACGGTGATCCGCACCCCGCCGTAGGCGAGCAGTACGGCGCCGAGCAGCAGCATCGCCACCGCCGTGACCAGCCAGGCGACGCTGGCCAGGGGTGGCGACGATCACGGCCAGCCAGAGGCTGGCGACCAGCATCGTGCCCTGCACCCACCAGCGCAGCGGCACGCCGAGCCGCTCGTGATAGTCCGACGGCGTGGGGCTGGATGACACGGGGCACAGCCTCCCATCCCCGATCGGCGCCGGACGGAATAGGGTCCGTCCGTGCACACCGACCCGATCGTCGACCTGCAGATCCAGGTGCTCCGCCTGGACCCGGAGCTCCCGATGCCGACGTACGCCCATCCTGGCGACGCCGGCGCCGACCTGGTGACGGCCGTCGACGTCGCGCTGGCGCCCGGGGAGCGGGCGCTGGTGCCCACCGGCATCGCTCTCGCCTTGCCCGACGGGTACGTCGCGCTGGTCCACCCCCGCTCGGGGCTGGCGGCGCGGCACGGGCTGTCGATCGTGAACTCCCCGGGCACCATCGACGCCGGCTACCGCGGCGAGATCAAGGTGCTGCTGATCAACCTCGACCCGCGTGAGCGAGATCCGGCTCGGCCGCGGCGACCGGGTGGCGCAGCTGGTGATCCAGCGCTTCGAGCACGCCGGGTTCGTGGAGGTCGACGCACTCCCCGAGAGCGCCCGTGGAGCCGGGGGCTACGGTTCTACTGGAGGCTTCGGCCCCCAGGACCCGGAGCGTGGGCACACGAGGAGTGGTAAGTGAAGTTCCGTCGTAGGTCGGCAGCGGCTGACGAGGCCGACGAGGCCACGTCGGCCGACGAGTCGACCGAGCAGGAGGGCGAGGAGACCGACGAGGAGCCGGCCGGCGGGCCGTTCGACGTCGACGACCTCCCCGACGACGACGTCAACCGGGTCGATCTGGGATCCCTGCTGATCGAGCCCGAGCAGGGCCGTGAGCTCCGGCTGCAGGTCGACGAGGCGTCCGGGGCGGTGCAGTCGGTGGTCCTCGCCGGCCAGGACGGCGCCATCGAGATCCGTGCGTTCGCGGCCCCGCGCAACGGCGACCTCTGGAGCGAGGTGCGGCCGCAGATCGCCGCCGACATGGCGCAGAAGGGCGGCACCGCCACCGAGCGCGAGGGGCGCTTCGGACCCGAGCTCGTGTGCCAGGTGCAGGTCAAGCGCAAGGAGGGCGGCACCGCCACCCAGCCGTCGCGGATCATCGGGATCAACGGCCCGCGCTGGCTGCTCCGCGCCACGTTCTTCGGCAAGCCGGCCCTCGAGCCGGACACGGCCGGCGACTGGGAGGACACGGTCACCAAGATCGCGGTCCGTCGCGGTGACCACGCGATGCCGGTCGGCGAGCCGCTGCCGGTGACCCTGCCCGACCAGGCCCGCCGGGTCTCACCACAGACGCCCTAGAGCCATGCCAGGGAAGAGCCGACTGCGGCGCACCATCAGCGACTGGGCGAGCAGCGCCGACCAGCACGCCCGCGACCTACGGCGCAGCCACCAGGTCGAGGACGGTACGCCGATCGCGGACGCGCCCGACCGCGAGCTGGTGCGGCTGCGCGGCACGTTGCGCACCGTCACGCTGCGGCCGCGCGGTGGCGTCCCGGCCCTCGAGGCCGAGCTCGACGACGGCTCCGGCGTCCTCACCATCGTCTGGCTCGGGCGGCGCCGGATCGCCGGGATCGGTCCCGGTCGCTCGCTGCAGGTGCAGGGGCGGATCGGTGTGCACGAGGGGCACCGGATCATCTACAACCCGCGCTATGAGCTGATCCCGTGAGCCAACCGGACCAGAGCCAGGAGCACCCCAAGGCGTCGGTGGAGACCGTCGAGGCGGTGGTGCGCGCCCAGCTCGCGAAGGCGCTGGGCGGGCGGCGCGGGATGATCGAGGCGGCGGTCCCCACCGCGCTCTTCACGGTGTTCTGGCTGACCACTCGTGAGCTGCCCGTCGCGCTTGGGCGTGAGCGTTGCCGCGGCGCTGGTGCTGCTCGTCGTCCGGCTGGTCCAGCGGTCCACGGTCCAGTTCGTCGTCAACGCGCTGTTCGGGATCGGCATCGGCTGGCTCTTCGTGCGGCTGGCGGCCAGCCGAGGCGGGAGCGAGGACGACCAGGCCCTGGCCTACTTCCTGCCCGGCATCCTCTACAACACCGGCTACTTCGCGGTGCTGGCCCTCACCTGCCTGATCGGTTGGCCGGTGGTCGGGTTCATGGTGGGCAGCGTCACCGGTGATCCCACCGCCTGGCACCAGGACAAGCCGGTGGTCCGGCTGTGCGCGATCCTCACCTGGCTGCTCGCCGTCCCGTGCTTCCTCCGGGTCGTGGTCCAGGCGCCGCTCTGGCTCGCCGGTCACTCCGGGGCGATGGAGGCCGACACCGTCGTCGCGCGTGCTCGGGGTGCTCAAGATCGCGATGGGCTGGCCGCTCCAGCTCGCCGCGCTCGCGGCGATGGGGTGGGTGCTCAGCCGGGACCGGACGCCGGTAGGCCCCGAGGTCGCCTGACCGAGCTTCGCGTCGAGGGACTCAGCCGGAGTGGGCGCCCGGCGCGAGCAGCCGCTCGAGCTCGTCCTCCACCTCGGCCGGCACCACGAACAGCAGCTCGTCGCCGGACTCCACCGGCTGCTCGGGCTCGGGCACGTAGACCTGCCCGTCGCGGAGGATCGTGACCAGCGCGCAGTTCTCCGGGAGCGGGATCAGCCCGGCGGGCTTGCCGACGTACGGCGAGTCGGTCGGCAGCGTCATCTCGACCAGGTTGGCGTTGCCCTTGCGGAACGTGAACAGCCGGACCAGGTCGCCGACGGTCACGGCCTCCTCGACCAGCGCCGACATGATCCGCGGCGTCGACACGTTGACGTCGACCCCCCACGCCTCGGTGAACAGCCACTCGTTGTTGGGGTGGTTGACCCGGCCCACCGTGCGCGGCACGCCGAACTCCGTCTTCGCCAGCAGCGAGGTGACCAGGTTGGCCTTGTCGTCACCGGTCGCGGCGATCACGACGTCGCACTTGTCGAGGCGCGCCTCCTCCAGCGACGACAGCTCGCAGGAGTCGGCCAGCAGCCACTCCGCGTCCGGCACCCGCTCCGGCATCACCGACCCGGGGTTCTTGTCGATGAGCAACACTTCGTGCCCGTTGTGGATCAGCTCGCGGGCGATGGAGCGTCCCACCGCGCCCGCTCCGGCTATGGCTACCCGCATCGCTCAGCCACCTTCCTCGTCCGGGCCAGCGTCGATGACCTTGTAGGCGTGCGCCGCGTTCTCCTCGCGCATCACGAGGTGGAGCAGGTCGCCCTCCTGGATCACGCTCTCGCGGCTGGGCAGCATGCCCTCCCCGAGGCGGTCGATCCAGGCGATCCGGCTCTTGGACTGCGATTGGAACTCGACGGTCCGGTGACCGACCCACGCCTCGGTGATCGGCACCTGGTCGAGCCGGATGGTGCCGGACGGGTCACGGAAGTCGGGCTCCGCGCCGGCCGGCAGCAGGCGGCGCAGCACCTGGTCGGCGGTCCACTTCACCGTGGCCACGGTGGTGATCCCGAGTCGCTGGTAGACCTCGGCGCGGCCGGGGTCGTAGATCCGGGCCACCACCTGCTGGATCCCGAACGTCTCGCGGGCCACCCGGGCCGCGATGATGTTGGAGTTGTCGCCGCTCGAGACCGCCGCGAAGGCGTCCGCGCGACGGACGCCGGCCTTCTCCAGCACCGCCTGGTCGAAGCCGAAGCCGGTGATCTTGTCGCCGTTGAAGTTCGGCCCCAGCCGACGGAACGCGTCGGGCTCGCTGTCGATGATGGACACCGTGTGGTTGCGGTCCTCGAGGCTGCGCGCGAGCGTGGACCCCACGCGGCCACAACCCATGATCACGACGTGCACGGGATCACCGTAGCGTTCGCCGGCGCCTTGCCGTAGCCTTGCCGGTCGTGGGTGTCGGCGACGTCTCCAAGCGGATCCTGCTGGGGCGCAAGCTACGCAGCGCACAGCTGGGGGAGACCCTTCTCCCGAAGCGGATCGCCCTTCCGGTCTTCGCCAGCGACGCCCTCTCGTCGGTCGCCTACGCGCCCGACGAGATCTTCATCATGCTGTCGCTCGCCGGCGCGTCGACCTACGTGTGGTCGTGGAAGATCGGGATCGCCGTCGCCGTGGTGATGGCCGCGGTGATCGCGTCGTACCGGCAGACCGTGCACGCCTACCCGAGTGGCGGCGGCGACTACGAGGTCGCCACGGTCAACCTCGGCAAGACCGCAGGGTGCGACGGTCGCGAGCGCCCTGCTCGTCGACTACGTGCTCACCGTCGCGGTGTCGATCTCCTCCGCCGCGCAGTACGCGTCGGCGGCGATCCCGGCGGTCCAGCACCACGAGGCCACGTTCGCTTCGATCATGGTGCTGCTGCTGATGGCGATGAACCTGCGCGGCATCCGCGAGTCGGGGACGATCTTCGCCGTCCCGACGTACGCTGTTCATGGTCGCCGTCCTCGGGATGTGCGTCTACGGCCTTCTCCAGCTCGCCGCCGGCACCCTCGCCGACGTCGAGTCCGCAGACCTGACCATCGAGCCGTCACCCGACTACGACGGCTCGCTGACGACGTTCGCGCTGATGTTCCTGCTGGCGCGCGCGTTCTCGTCGGGGTGTGCCGCGCTCACCGGCGTCGAGGCGATCAGCAACGGGGTGCCGGCGTTCCGGCGGCCGAAGAGCCGCAACGCGGCGACCACGCTGCTGCTGCTCGGGATGATCGCGATCACGATGATGTTGAGCATCATCGTGCTGGCCAACCAGATGGGCATCAAGTACGTCGATCCCAACGACCTCGACCGGCTGATGCGCAACGGCGAGCCCGTCGGCCCCGACTACGAGCAGCACGCGCTGATCGCGCAGATCGCCCGAGCGGTGTTCATCGACTTCGAAGCCGGGCTTCTACTTCGTGGTCACCGTGACCGGCATCATCCTGGTGCTGGCGGCGAACACCGCGTTCAACGGGTTCCCGGTGCTCGGCTCGATCCTGGCCAAGGACGGCTGGGCGCCGCGCGCGCTCGGCTCCCGTGGCGACCGGCTCGCGTACAGCAACGGCATCGTCTTCCTCGCGCTGATGGCGATCCTGCTGATCGTGATCTTCGACGCGGAGACGACGCGGCTGATCCAGCTCTACATCGTCGGCGTCTTCGTGTCGTTCAACCTCAGCCAGCTCGGGATGATCCGACATTGGACGAGGCATGCTGGCCACCGAGCGAGACCCTGCCACCCGACGCCATATGGTGCGCTCGAGGGTGATCAACGCGATCGGGCTGTCGTTCACCGCGGTGGTGCTGGTCGTCGTCCTGCTCACGAAGTTCCTGGCCGGCGCCTGGATCACCATCCTGGCGATGGCCGGCTTCTTCGCGATCATGCAGGGGATCCGGCGGCACTACGACAACGTCGCGCTCGAGCTGGCCGCCGACGAGGAGGACAAGGTCCTCCCGACCCGGGTGCACGCGATCGTGCTGGTCTCCAAGCTGCACAAGCCGACCCTGCGGGCGCTGGCGTTCGCGAAGGCGTCCCGTCCCAACGTGCTCGAGGGCGTCTATGTCGCTGCCGACCCGGTCGAGACCAGCAAGCTGCTGGAAGAGTGGGAGGAGCGCAACACCGGGGTGCCGCTCAAGGTGCTGCACTCGCCGTACCGCGAGCTGGTCAAGCCGATCGTCGACTACGCGACCGAGATCCGCCGCGCCAACCCGCGCGGGGTGGTCGCCGTCTACATCCCGGAGTACGTCGTGGGCCGGTGGTGGGAGCAGCTGCTGCACAACCAGACCGCGCTGCGGCTCAAGGGTCGGCTGCTGTTCACGCCCGGTGTCATGGTCACCTCGGTGCCCTACCAGCTGCGGTCCTCGCAGATCGCCCGCGAGCGCGGAGAGCGCGAGAGCCAGCGGGTGATGCCCGGCGACCTGCGGCGCGGGCAGGTGGACGGCAAGGGCTCGGACCGGCAAGTCCGACGATGACCCACGACTCTTCGCCTCGCACGCTCTTAAGCATGCCCGACCCCGGACGGCACGCGGCCGGTCGCGGGTCGGTGAGCGGTTCGAGGTCGAGGTCGGCCCGATCGCGCACGGGGGGCACTGCGTCGCGCGGGTGACCGACGAGGGCCGGGTCGTGTTCGTCCGGCACGCGCTGCCCGGTGAGCGGGTGGTCGTGGAGATCACCGAGGGCACCGAGGGCGACCGGTTCTGGCGGGGCGACGCGGTCGAGGTGCTGTCCGGCTCCGCCGACCGGGTCGCGGCGCCGTGCCGGTTCGCCGGTCCCGGACGCTGCGGCGGCTGCGACTTCCAGCACGTCTCCCTCGACCGGCAGCGTCGGCTCAAGGCCGACGGTGGTCGAGGAGCAGCTGGCCCGGCTCGCCGGCCTCGAGCTCGACGTCGAGGTGGAGCCGGTCCCCGGGGACGAGGCGGGGCTGCACTGGCGCACCCGGCAGCGCTACGTGACGCTCCCCGACGGCGGTCGGGGGATGCGCAAGCACCGCTCGCACGACGTCGTGGAGATCGACGAGTGCCTCATCGCCCCAGGCGCCTCACGGGCCGTCGTACACGGTGCGCGGTCGGGAGTTCGTGGTGGCCGAGGACGGGTTCTGGCAGGTCCATCCGGGCGCGCCCGAGATCCTCGTCGAGACCGTCCTCGACCAGCTCGCGCCCCGGCCGGGGGAGTCGGCGCTGGACCTCTACGCCGGGGTCGGCCTGTTCGCCCGGTTCCTGCTCGACGCGGTCGGTCCCGGTGGCCGGGTGGTGGCGGTCGAGGCGGACCGGCGGGCGGCGACCAACGCCGTGGGCAACTGCCCGGAGGCCGAGGTGCGCGCCGGTCCGGTGGAGCGGGTGCTCGCGACGGCGTACGACGAACCCTTCGACCTGGTGGTGCTCGACCCGCCGCGGACCGGCGCCAAGCGGAAGGTCGTCACCCAGGTGGCCGGACGCCGGCCTCGGGCGGTCGCCTACGTCGCCTGCGATCCCGCGGCGCTCGCCCGCGACGTCGCGATCTTCGCCGAGCACGGCTATCGCCTCCAGGCGACTGCGGGCCTTCGACCTGTTCCCGATGACCCATCACGTGGAATGTGTCGCCCTGCTGTCGCCCGACCGGCTAGTGCTCTTTAGTCTCTGCGTATGCGAATCCTGGCGACCTCGGGCGGGTTCCTCCCCACGGACCTCGGCCCCTTCCAATGGCGGCGCGGGCCGTTGATCGAGCACGCGATCCACCTGGCGGGCGACCCGGACCGACCGCGGCTCTGCTATCTCGGCACGGCGCAGGGCGACTCGCTCAACGGCATCGCCGGGTTCTACCGCGCGTTCGCGGGCTCCGACGTGCGGGCCTCGCACCTGGAGCTGTTCACCATGCCGAACGTCCCGGACATCCGGGCGCACCTGCTGGCCCAGGACGTGATCTGGGTCGGGGGAGGGTCGGTGGCCAACCTGCTCGCCGTGTGGCGCACCCACGGCCTCGACGACGTGCTGCGCGAGTGCTGGGAGAGCGGCGTGGTGCTCGGCGGAGTCTCGGCCGGCTCGATCTGCTGGTACGTCGGGGGTCCCACCGACAGCTTCGGTCGCGACCTGCAGACCTCCCCGCCCGGGCTGGGCCTGCTGCCCTACGGCAACGGCGTGCACTACGACAGCGAGGACCAGCGCCGGCCGCTGCTGCATCGGCTGGTGGGGGACAAGTCGCTGCCGACGTCGCACGCGACCGATGACGGGGTGGGGATCGTCTACGACGGCACCGAGATCGCGGAGGTGGTGGCCGACCGCCCGGGCGTCGCGGCGTACGTCGTGGAGCGGCAGGCTGACGGGTCGGTCGTCGAGACCCGGCTGGAGCCGCGCCTGCTCCCCGACGCGCAGCAGGGCTGAGGACGCCCGTCAGCGCACCACGTCCAGGACGAGCTTCTGCAGACCGTTGCCGTAGGACTCGCTCTCGACCACGTTCAGCATCGTCTTGTCCTTGTCGGCGTCGCTGAAGAGCCGCTTGCCGGCGCCGAGCAGGACCGGGAACACCAGCAGGTGGTAGCGGTCGATCAGCCCGGCGTCGGACATGGTGCGCGCCAGCGTGGCGCTGCCGTGCACCGAGATCGGACCGCCGTCGGTCTCCTTCAGGGCCGCCACGTCGTCGAGCGAGCGGAGGATGGTGGCCGGCCAGCCCGGGTCGGTCTCCGTGAGCGTCGTCGAGACGACGTACTTCGGCAGCTGGTTGTACTCCGCGAAGTAGTCCATCTTCGGCCAGACCGGGGCGAAGGCCTGGTAGCTGACCCGGCCCATGAGCATGGCCGTGGCCTCCTTCTGCTCCCTGTCCTTGATCTCGTAGGACTCCGGGTCGTGCTTGATGTCCTTGAACGTCCACCCGGTGTTCCGATAGCCCTCCTCCCCGCCCGGGGAGTCGACGACGCCGTCGAGCGACATGAAGGCGGTGACGATGAGCGTGCGCATCTGTGGTTCTCCTTCGAATCGGTGGGTACCTCTCATCCTCTCCACGAGCGGCCCCGGCCGCATACGACAACGGACGTACGTTCCGGCGCGCGCGACTTGCTCGGTCCCTCGACGTCAGATATCTTGATATCAAGATAGATGGTCGAACGAACTTAGGGTCGCCTCATTACCTGGCCCTGCTGCGGCGGCGGCAAGATGACCGAGAGCGACATCCCGGAACCCGACGAGGAGATGGCTGATGGCCAGCAAGGACAGCTTCGGCGCGAAAAGCACGCTGGACGTGGAGGGGAAGTCGTACGAGATCTTCCGTCTCGACGCGGTGACCGGCGAGGGCCTCGACGTGGCCTCGCTGCCGTTCAGCCTCAAGATCCTGCTGGAGAACCTGCTGCGCACCGAGGACGGCGCCGACATCACCGCCGACGACATCAAGGCGCTCGCCGGCTGGGACGCGGACAGCGAGCCCGACAAGGAGATCCAGTTCACCCCGGCGCGGGTGATCATGCAGGACTTCACCGGTGTCCCGTGCGTCGTCGACCTGGCCACGATGCGCGAGGCGATGGAGGAGCTCGGCGGTGACGCGTCACGGATCAACCCGCTGGCACCGGCCGAGATGGTCATCGACCACTCCGTGATCGCCGACGTCTTCGGCACCCCCGAGGCGTTCGAGCGGAACGTCGAGATCGAGTACGAACGCAACCGCGAGCGGTACCAGTTCCTGCGCTGGGGGCAGGGCGCGTTCTCCGACTTCAAGGTGGTGCCACCCGGCACCGGCATCGTGCACCAGGTCAACATCGAGCACCTGGCGCGCGTCGTGTTCACCCGTGAGGCCGACGGCACGACCCTCGCCTACCCCGACACCTGCGTCGGCACCGACTCCCACACCACGATGGTCAACGGCATCGGCGTGGTCGGCTGGGGCGTCGGCGGCATCGAGGCCGAGGCCGCCATGCTCGGCCAGCCGGTGTCGATGCTGATCCCGCGGGTGGTCGGCTTCAAGCTCAACGGCGACCTCCCCGAGGGCGCCACGGCCACCGACCTGGTGCTCACGATCACCGAGATGCTGCGCAAGCACGGCGTCGTCGGCAAGTTCGTCGAGTTCTACGGCCCCGGCGTCTCGGCCCTCCCGCTGGCCAACCGGGCCACGATCGGCAACATGAGCCCGGAGTTCGGCTCCACGATCGCGGTGTTCCCGATCGACGAGCAGACCATCGACTACCTCCGGATGACCGGCCGCAGCGACGAGCAGCTGGCCCTGGTCGAGGCCTACGCCAAGGAGCAGGGGCTCTGGCACGACCCGGACGCGGAGCCGCGCTACTCCGAGCGCCTGGAGCTGGACCTGGCGACCGTCGTACCGTCGCTCGCCGGCCCGAAGCGGCCGCAGGACCGGGTCTCGCTCTCCGACGCCAAGGACGCCTTCCGGGCCGCACTGGCCGACTACGTCGACACGTCCGGCGAGGAGAACGGGTACGACGAGTCCGTCGCCGAGTCCTTCCCGGCCTCCGACTCGCCGTCGCACGAGCACGGCAACGGCTCGGCGCCGCCCAACGAGCTGGTCTCCGCCGCCCCGGCCGACGGAGGCCGCGTCAGCAACCCGGCCCAGGTCACCCTCGAGGACGGCACGAAGTTCGAGATCGACCACGGTGCCGTCTCGATCGCGGCGATCACGTCGTGCACCAACACCTCCAACCCCTCGGTCATGATCGGGGCGGCGCTGCTGGCCAAGAAGGCGGTCGAGAAGGGCCTGACGCGCAAGCCGTGGGTCAAGACCACCCTGGCCCCCGGGTCCAAGGTGGTCTCGGACTACTACGAGAAGTCCGGGCTGACGCCGTACCTCGACAAGCTCGGGTTCAACCTGGTCGGCTACGGCTGCACGACCTGCATCGGCAACTCCGGTCCGCTGATCCCCGAGGTGTCGCAGGCGGTGCAGGACAACGACCTGGCCGTGGTGTCCGTGCTGTCCGGCAACCGCAACTTCGAGGGTCGGATCAACCCGGACGTGAAGATGAACTACCTCGCGTCGCCGCCGCTCGTCGTGGCCTACGCGCTGGCCGGGTCGATGGACGTCGACCTCTTCGAGGACCCGCTGGGCCAGGACTCCGAGGGCAACGACGTCTACATGAAGGACATCTGGCCCACCGCCAAGGAGATCGAGGACGTGATCGCGCAGGCGATCAACTCCGACATGTTCGGCTCGAACTACGAGGACGTCTTCGCGGGCGACGAGCAGTGGAGGTCGCTGCCGACGCCCGAGGGCGACACGTTCGCGTGGGACGAGGACTCGACGTACGTCCGGAAGCCTCCCTACTTCGACGGCATGCCCGACGAGCCGGAGCCGGTGACCGACTTCGAGGGCGCCCGGGTGCTGCTGAAGCTCGGCGACTCGGTGACCACCGACCACATCAGCCCGGCCGGCGCGATCAAGAAGGACTCGCCCGCCGGCAGCTACCTCGCCGAGCACGGCGTGGAGCAGCGCGACTTCAACTCCTACGGCTCCCGCCGCGGCAACCACGAGGTGATGATCCGCGGCACGTTCGCCAACATCCGGCTGCGCAACCAGCTCGCGCCCGGCACCGAGGGCGGTGTCACCCGCGACTTCACCGCGGACGGCGAGGTGACGACGGTGTTCGAGGCGTCCGAGAACTACCTCGCCGCCGGCACCCCCCTGGTGGTGCTCTCCGGCAAGGAGTACGGCTCCGGTTCCTCGCGCGACTGGGCCGCGAAGGGCACCGCGCTGCTGGGTGTGAAGGCCGTGATCGCCGAGTCCTACGAGCGGATCCACCGCTCCAACCTGATCGGCATGGGCGTGCTGCCGCTGCAGTACCCCGAGGGTGAGAACGCCGAGTCGCTGGGGCTCACCGGCGAGGAGACGTTCTCGATCACCGGCATCACCGCGATGAACGACGGCGACACGCCGCGGACGGTCAAGGTGAAGGCGGACGACACGGAGTTCGAGGCGACCGTGCGCATCGACACCCCGGGCGAGGCGAACTACTACCGCAACGGCGGGATCATGCAGTACGTGCTGCGGAACCTGCGTCGCGACTGAGCCGCATCGACACGATTCTCGGGGTCGACGTCTGGGTGGTTGCCGTGCTGGCGGCCACCCTGGTCGTCGGTGCCGGTGTCCAGGGGCTGGTCGGCCTCGGGGTGGGCACGGTCAGCGCGCCGGTGGTGACCCTGCTGGCGCCGGACCTGATGCCGGGGATGCTGCTGTTCATGGGGTTCTTCACGCCGGCACTGACCCTGGTGCCGGACCGCAGCGACATCGACTGGCGGGGCTTGGCCTGGGCACTGCCGTTCCGGGTGCCCGGGACGGTCGTGGGGGTGCTGCTGGTGGTCCTCGTCGACGACCGTGCGCTCGGGATCGGCGTCGGCGCGATGGTGCTGCTCAGCGTGCTGGTGACGTGGCGGACGGTGCGGGTGTCGATCACGCGGGTGAACCTCTCGGTGGCCGGCCTGGTCTCCGGTGCCACCGCCACCACCACGTCCATCGGTGGCCCGCCGATCGCGGTGCTGTACCAGCACGAGAGCTCGGCCAGGGTCCGGCAGACCCTCGCTGTCTACTTCGCGGTCGGTGCGGTGTTCAGCCTGGTCGGGCTGGCGATCGCGGGCCGGATCACGGCCGCCGACGTCGGGCTGGCCTTCCTGCTCCTGCCGACCCTGGTGCTCGGCCTGGTGATCGCCTCCGGCGTACGCCGCCGGCTGCCGACCGACTCGATCCGCACCGGGGTGCTGGTTGTCTGCGCGGCGTCCGCGATCGCGCTGCTGGTGCGGACGGTGGTCTGACGAGGTCGATGCTCCCGGCTACGCCTTCCGTTGCAGCTCGTACGCCGCCGTGATCGCGTCGCGGATGGCGTCGTCGTTGCCGTGGTCGAGCACTGCCTGCACCTTGTGATGAGCCTCCATCCGGGGCGTGACGCCGAACGTCTCCGGGTGCTCCTCGAGCAGCCGCTCGCGCGGCCCGGGCAGGCAGCGGATGGTCAGCGTGGTCGCGTCCTCGAGCCGGGCGACCAGCCGGTCGTCGACGTACCACGCCGGCTTGGCCGCGGTGCCCTTGCGCTTGCAGCGCGGCAGGCTCGCCGCGTGCTCGGCGACGTCGTCCGGGGTCATCGGAATCACCCTGTCATGGCGCGGCTACGGTGAGCCGCATGATCGTGGCCTTCAGCATCAGCCCCACCGCCGCCGACGAGACGGGCGGCGTGTCCGAGGCGGTCGCGGCCGCCGTGCGAGTGGTCCGGGAGTCCGGGCTGCCGAACGAGACGAACGCGATGTTCACCAACATCGAGGGGGAGTGGGACGAGGTGATGGCGGTTGTGAAACGGGCCGTCGAGGTGGTGGCCGAGGTGTCGCCCCGGGTCGGGCTGGTCCTCAAGGCGGACATCCGGCCGGGCTTCGAGGGTGAGATGACCGCCAAGGTGGAGCGGGTCGAGCGGGCGCTCCGGGACTGACGATGCGATCGGAGACGAGGGAGTACCGCACCGGCGGGCGCGACGTCGTCCTCGACCTCACCGACGACTGCGCGGGATACGTCGCCGGCGAGGGTGACGGGCTGCTGCACGTGTTCGTCCCGCACGCCACCGCCGGGATCGCGATCATCGAGACCGGCGCCGGCAGCGACGACGACCTGCTCGCCGCGCTCGGCGACCTGCTGCCCGCCGACGACCGTTGGCGGCACCGGCACGGTACGCCGGGGCACGGCCGCTCCCACGTGATGCCGGCCCTGGTGCCGCCGTACGCGACGGTCCCGGTGCTGGGCGGCCGGCTGGCCCTGGGCACCTGGCAGAGCATCTGCCTGGTCGACATCAACGTCGACAACCACGAGCGCGAGGTGCGGTTCAGCTTCCTGCCCGGGTGACGCGCATCGAACAGATGTTCGATAGAATGGCGCCATGGTCGCACCCGTCACCCCGCCCGGCTGGCCCCGGGCCGTCCGACCGCCCGGCGCGCCGGGCTGGGAACACACCGCCGGCAGCTGGCTGCTCGACCTGTGCCCGCCCGACTACCGCGGCTACCCCGCGATCCGGCGGCACCTGGTGGTGCTGGCCCGGTTCGCGGTGCTGCACATCGAGGCGAGCCAGGAGGCCTGCAAGCGCGGGCTGAGCGAGGCACGGTCGGAGCTCCGCGACGTCGCCGATGCGGATGTCATCGAGGCGGCCGTCGAGACCTGGCTCACCGAGGACGCCCGGCTGAGTGGCGTGCGTCTCGCGGCCGGGCTGGTCGAGGAGGCGATCCGAGGACGCCGCTTCGTGGCCCGGCTCTAGGCGTCACTCCGCCGAGCGCTCCTGGCTGGCGCCGGCAAGGGCCTGCTGGAACTGGGGGATCTGCCCGTTGAGCCGCTGCACCACCTCGTCGGTGAAGTGCAGCACCTCGAGCGGGGTCTCGGCGACCACGGTCGCGTTGCGCAGCTTGTGGTTGACCAGCGCCATCTCGCCGATCAGCTCACCGGCGCCCACGCGAGCGACCTCCTGGCCGTCGCGGCGCACCGACACCTCGCCGTCGAGGATCAGGTAGGCCTTGTCGGCCGGGGTCTTCTCGACCATCAGCGCCCAGCTCTCCGGGACGGTGAGGTAGGTGGCCTCCTCCACGACGCGGTGGATCTCGTCGTCGGAGAGATCGCGGAACCGGTCGAGCCGGGCCAGCATCTCGATGCGCTTCTCCTTGTCGGCGCCTTTTCCGAACACGGGTCTCCTCTCGTCGCCTCCCGGCTCGGATTCTTGCAGATCAGGGGAGCAGCAGCATCGCGTCGCCGAACTCGTGCCAGAGGTACCTCGGGGCATTCGTTCCGGTGATGTCCGCGTAGCCGCGACCCACCAGATCACCGCCGGCCACGGCTTCGAGCAGGTCGAGATGGCTCGCTTCGGGCTCGTGGAGACCGGTGAGCAGGCCGCCCACCACCGCCGCCGGACGCTGCGGCCCGAGGACCAGGGACGTCCAGCCGGTGGTCGCGTGCACCCGGCCGCCGGCAGCCGCGGACTCCAGGGCGCGGACCACCGTGGTGCCCACGGCGACCACCCGGCGTCCGGCGTCGAGGGTGCTGTTGACCAGCCGCGCGGTCACAGCGGGGACCGTGAACCGCTCCGGCTGTGGCGGCTCGTGCGACTCCTGGCTGGACACGCCGGTGTCCAGGACGATCGGCACCACCGGCACCCCGCGGGTCATCAGCCGGACCAGTGCCCGCTCGGTCAGCGGTCGCCCGGCGCTCGCCATCTCGGCGCTGCCGGGCCGGTCGGCGTACACGTTCTGCAGCGACTCCAGCGGCCAGGCGCCCTCGACGTACGGGTAGTGGATCGGCCGCCCGTGCTCTGACAGGTAGTCGACGACGTCGCTCGCCGGCAGCGGTACGGCGCGCCACAGGCGGGTCTGACCCGGCCGGGTGCGGCGCGTCCAGGCGCAGCCGGACGCCGCCCGGAAGTCGGAGGACCTCGCCGGGCTCGCCGGTGTCCGGCCCGGTTCCGTCGCCGCGCCGCAGCTCCACCACCCAGGAACCGTCGTCGAGCTGGGTCGAGACGTGCAGGGCTGCCGGGCAGCCGCGCCGTTCGAGGTCCACCGCGGCGGGGAGGGTGGCGCTGGTGTTGACCACCAGCAGGTCCCCGGGGTGGAGCAGCTCGGGGAGCGCGTCCGCCCGCAGGTGCAGGGTGCGCTCGGGACTGACGACGGCCAGCCGGACCTCGTCGCGGGCCAGACCGCGTGCCTCGGGTGGCACCCGCGCCTCCCCGGACTCGGGGAGCCGGAAGCGCTCGACAGGTGCGCTGCTCATGCCGCCACCTTCACCAGCTCGCCGGCGACGTAGCGGCCGCTGGGCAGGTCGCCGTCCAGCAGGGACAGCACCGCCGGGACCACGGTCTCGGGTTCGGGCCGGTCGGAGATGTCTTCGCCCGGGAACGCGTCCTGGTGCATGCGGGTGCGCATGTCGCCCGGGTCGAGGGAGTAGACGCGGAGCCCCGGCTCCTCGGCGGCGAGCACCCGGCCGGCGTGGTCGAGGGCGGCCTTGGACGAGCCGTAGCCGCCCCAGGACTCGTACGGCTCGACCGCGGCGTCGGACGAGATGTTGAGCACCCGTCCCTCGTGTCGCCGCAGCTGGGGGAGCAGCGCGGCGGTGAGAGCCATCGGCGCGACCAGGTTGACCCGCAGGATCTCGACGTACGTCGCCGGGTCGAGGTCGCCGAAGGCCGGCAGCGGGCTGGCGCCCAGGCTGCTCGCGTTGTTGACCAGCAGCGACGCGCCCCCGAGCGAGCGGGCGGCGGCGGCCAGGGCTGCCCGGTGGGTGGGATCGGTGACGTCGCCGGCCAGCGCGTGGTGCGGGCCGCCCGGGAGCTGCGCCTGGACCGCTCCGAGGTTTTCGGCGCCGCGGGCATCCAGCACGAGATGCCACTCGCGCCGGGCAAGCTCCCTGGCGAGCGCGCGCCCCAGGCCGCGGGACGCTCCGGTGATGACGGCAACGGGCATGGTGTTCTCCTCAGTTCTTGTCGTGTCCCTCGAGAGTGCAAGTTGAAGTACACTTGAGGTCAAGCGAGCGCGAGTAGCCTTCCCGGGTGCAGCGGTTCTCGAGCATCGTCCTGGTCGACGCCAGGGGGTGGGTCCTGCTCCAGGAGCGCGACGAGTTCCCGGCCATCGACCCGGAGAAGTGGGGATTCGTGGGCGGGCACCTCGACCCGGGAGAGGACTACCTCCAGGGCGCCTACCGCGAGCTCGCGGAGGAGACCGGCATCCGGCTAGAGAGACGGCCTGGAGCTGTTCGGCCAGTTCACGGTCCATCACGAGCACACCGACAGCGACGACGAGTTCCGGCTGTTCGTGATGGGCATGGACCTCATGGATGACGATGTCGAGTGCAATGAGGGACGCCAGATCGTGTTCGTCGACCCGCGCCTCATCAACGCGCTCGACCTCACCGCCTCGGCCGAGATCGCATTGCAGCGGTTCCTCGAGTCCGAGCACTACCGCCGGATCCTGAGCACTCTGGAGTCCACGCGCGGAGAGGGACGGAACGCCTGACGCGGGACCGACAGGCCCGGCTCCATCGTGTAGCGGCGGGCGTGCCGGGCTCGCGGTGGCCGCTCGACCATCCGGCGCACGGCTCCGCGCTCCAGCACCAGGTCGGCACTCAGCATCCGGTCGGTCCCCATCAGGAGCCGGACCAGCTCCGTCGAGAGCTGGTACGGCGGGCTGGCCACCACCCGGAACGGGTGACGCGGCAGCCGCAGCTCGCGCAGGTCGGTGCGCAGCACCCGCAGCCCCGCGTCAGCGAACCGATCCCGAAGTAGCGCGGCGCGCCGTGGGTGCAGCTCGACGGCGATCACCCGAGCGCCGGCGGCGAGGAGCGGAGCGGTCAGGGCGCCGTGCCCGGCGCCGAGATCCAGCACCAGGTCGCCGCGGCGCACACCGGCGGAGTCGACGACGCGGCGTGCCCACTCAGGTCGAAGCGGGTGCCATCCCCAGTCGCGCCGTGTCCTCGGGGCGGACCCGGACACGACGCACCTTCAAGAACACGCAGCTCATGGCGCGAACGTACGTGCGTGGTCACCCTGCCCGCACTCGATTTTTCGTCGCTAGGGTCTGTTGATGAGCTTCCAGGTGATCCCGGTCCCCGCGTTCGGCGCCGAGGACGTGGTGGTCGGAGCGCAGGGGCCGGACGAGGGCGCCGTGTTCACCGGCACCGAGGACGGCAGCATCTTCCGGATCTCCCACGACGGCAACCGCATCGACCGGGTGGCGCAGACCGGCGGCCGCCCGCTCGGCATCGAGATCGACCTCGACGGGCGGTTGCTGGTCTGTGACGCCCACCTGGGCGTGCTGCGCATCGACACCGGCACCGGAGCGGTCGAGTCGGTCACCGACAGCGTCGCCGGGCGGAAGATGGTGTTCTGCAACAACGCCGCGATCGGGTCCGACGGGACGGTCTGGTTCTCGGACTCCTCGACGAAGTACGGCGTGGAGCGGTGGAAGGACGACTTCGTCCAGAACACCCGCACCGGGCGGCTGCTGAAGCTGTCACCCGGTGGCGAGGTCGAGGTGGTCCTCGACGGGCTGGCCTTCGCCAACGGGGTGGCGCTGTCCCGCAACGAGGACTTCGTGGCCGTAGCGGAGTCGGGCGCGCGCACCGTCGTACGCCGATGGCTGACCGGCAACCGCGCGGGGATGCGCGACCTGCTGTGCCAGAACCTGCCGGGCTACCCCGACAACATCGCCCGCGGCAGCGACGGCCTGATCTGGGTGACCATCGGCAGCCCCACCGATGCGCTCGTCGAGCGTCTCCAGAAGTCGCCGATGCCGCTGCGCAAGGCGGTGACCAAGATCCCCGAACGGCTGCAGCCCAAGCCGAAGCAGACCGTCCGGGTGCAGGCGTACGACGACGAGGGCACGCTCGTGCACGACGTCGACGTGCGCGCCGCCGAGCACGGCGCGGCGTACCACATGGTCACCGGCGTCCGCGAGCACGACGGCCGGGTGTGGATGGGCAGCCTGCACGAGCCGGCAGTGGCCGTCTATCAGCTCTGAACCCGTAAACTCGCGGCCATGTCGTTGCTCGAGTCGATTGCGGGTCCTCGGGACCTCCGCGGGCTGACGGAGGACCAGCTCGCGCAGCTCGCGGGCGAGATCCGCGACGCCCTGGTCGAGTCGTGCTCACCGGGCGGCGGACACCTCGGCCCCAACCTGGGCGTGGTCGAGCTCACCATCGCCATCCACCGGGTCTTCGACTCCCCGAACGACAAGGTCGTGTTCGACACCGGCCACCAGGCCTACGTGCACAAGATGCTGACCGGACGGGCGGCGCAGTTCGACGGCCTGCGTCGGGAGGGCGGCCTCAGCGGCTACCCGAGCCAGGCAGAGTCCGACCACGACCTCGTCGAGAACTCCCACGCGTCGACCTCACTCAGCTACGCCGACGGGCTGGCCAAGGCCTATGCCATTCGCGGCGACGACCGGCACACGGTCGCGGTGATCGGCGACGGCGCGCTGACGGGCGGGATGGCGTGGGAGGCGCTGAACAACATCGCGATCGCCCAGGACTCCCGACTGGTGATCGTGGTCAACGACAACGGCCGCTCCTACACCCCGACCGTCGGCGGGCTGACGACGGCGCTCACCACGCTCCGGACCAACCCGCGCTACGAGCACGTCCTCGAGGTGGTCAAGAAGCGGCTCAACGCCGTTCCCGGCGTCGGACCCGCCGTCTACGACACCCTCCACGCGATGAAGAGGGGCCTCAAGGACGCGCTGGCGCCGCAGGGCCTCTTCGAGGACCTCGGGCTCAAGTACGTCGGCCCGGTCGACGGCCACGACGTAGCCGCCATGGAGCACGCACTGGCGCAGGCGAAGCGGTTCGGCGGCCCGGTGATCGTGCACGCGATCACCCGCAAGGGATTCGGCTACGACGCCGCCGAGCGGCACGAGGCCGACCAGTTCCACTCGCCCGGCCCCTTCGACGTCGACACCGGCGAGGAGACTCCCAAGGGCCGGATCTGGACCGACGTGTTCGCCGACGAGATGGTGCACATCGGCACCCGTCGCCAGGACGTCGTGGGCATCACCGCCGCGATGATGCACCCGGTCGGGCTGCACAAGTTCCAGGCCCGGTTCCCCGAGCGCACGTTCGACGTCGGGATCGCCGAGCAGCACGCCGCCACCTCGGCCGCCGGCCTGGCGATGGGCGGGCTGCACCCGGTCGTGGCGATCTACGCGACGTTCCTCAACCGCGCCTTCGACCAGGTGCTGATGGACGTCGCCCTGCACCGGTGCGGGGTGACCTTCGTGCTCGACCGCGCGGGTGTCACCGGCGACGACGGGGCCAGCCACAACGGCATGTGGGACATGTCCGTGCTGCAGGTGGTGCCCGGCCTCCGCCTGGCCGCGCCGCGCGACTCCGCCCGCCTGCGTGAGCTGCTCAACGAGGCCGTCGACGTCGACGATGCGCCCACGGTGGTGCGCTTCCCCAAGGGCCCGCCGCCCGAGGACATTGCCGCTGTCGGCAAGGCAGGCGGCGCCGACGTACTCGCGCGCAGCGGTACCAAAGACGTGCTGGTGGTCGGGATCGGGCCGATGGCCGGGGTGGCCGTCGACGTCGCCGAGCGGCTGGTCGCCCAGGGCATCGGTGTCACCGTCGTCGACCCGCGCTGGGTGAAGCCGGTCGACCCCGCGATCGTCGAGCTGGCGCGTGAGCACCGGCTGGTCGTGAGCATCGAGGACAACGGTCGGACCGGCGGCTGCGGGGCGGTGCTGCTGCAGACCCTCAACGACGCGGGGGTGACCACGCCGTTCCGGCTGCACGGGATCCCTCAGGAGTTCCTGGGCCACGCCAAGCGGGCGGCGATCCTGGACCGGATCGGGCTGACGTCGCAGACCATCGCCCGTGGCATCGTGGAGGACCTGGTGCTGTTGCCCGAGGAGGGGAGGGACGAACCGTCTCGGGGGGCGGTCGATGTCGATCATCCCGGCTGAGCGGTCGCCGGCGAGGATCCTGGCCGCCGTCCTCTGCTCCCTTCTCGTCCTCTCACTTCCTGGCTGCTCGGACTCGTCGTCGACCCCGTCGGGGAGTCCGCACCGACGACCGACGCCAGCGGCGTGCAGGTGCCGCCGGACCTGGACCAGGGCTTCACGGCCACCCTGGAGCAGCGCGCGACCGCGCTGCTCAGCCGGGATCGGGAAACCTTCCTCACCGGCATCGACCCGGCCGACCCGGGATTCGTGACCGCCCAGAGCAGCTACTTCGACAACCTGGCACAGCTGCCACTGCGCCGGTTCGACTACGACCTCGACCGGTCCAGCATGGTCCGGGAGGACGACCAGTACTGGGTGGTCGTCGAGGTCACCATGCAGCTCGACGGGTTCGACCCGCGCCCGGTCGTCACCCGGGACCGGTTCCGGTTCGCCCCGACCGCGGACGACCGGTACGTCGTCAGCTCGGTCACCGATCCCGAGTGGGAGGCCGCCAACGACCAGCAGAAGCAGCCCTGGGACATGGTGCCCGTCCTGGCCCGGACCCGACCGGGGGTGCTGGGGATCTTTGACGAGAAGTCGGTCGCGGCCGCCGAGCCGCTGATGGACTCCATCGCGCAGGGGATCGTCGACGTCTCGGCGACCGTGCCCTACGACTGGCGGCGCTCGGTCGTGGTCTACGCCCTCTCGAACACCAAGTTCCTGGCCTCCCTCGACGACCTGCCAGGAGGCGACCCGGAGAAGCTCGACGGGGTGGCCTTCCCGGTGATGGCCGGTGACGAGGAGGGGCGGGTGGTGGCCACCCGCTTCGCACTCCATCCCTCGATGCTCGACCAGCCCGGCACCGAGCGCGACCGGCTGATTCGCCACGAGCTCACGCACGTGGCCCTCGGGCAGCGCGACGACCGCGCACCCGCCTGGCTCAGCGAGGGGATCGCCGAGTGGGTCTCGGTGCAACCGCTCGCGCCAGAGGTACGCCGGCTGCCGCAGGAGGCGCTGCGCGAGGCCGAGGCCGGAGTGCGGGGCATGCCGCGTGACGGCACCTTCAACGACGGCGACTCCTCGGCCCACTACGGCATCAGCTGGTGGGCGTGCGAGTACCTCGTGGCCGGGTTCGGGCGCGAGAGCCTGTGGCGGTTGCTGAAGGAGCTGGACCGCCGGGCCGCGGACCAGGACGTCGTGCTGGAGTCGCTGGTCGGCCTCACCTCCCGGATGCTGGCCCGGCGCAGCGCGAAGATGATGATCAACGAGTACGACCCCGACTTCCTCACCCCGGACCCGGCGGCGACGTCGCCGGTGACGCCCACCGACGAGCCGACCGCCACGGGGACTACCGTTTCCCCGTGAGCTCCGAACCCCGTCTCGTCCACATCGTCGACGAGGTGCCCGCCCTCGACGATGCCGAGTCGCTGACGATGGTGCTGGTGCTCGACGGGTTCCTCGACGCGGGCAGCTCCGCGGCGATCGCCTGCCGGCACCTGGTCGAGCAGGGCTCCGCCCACGGCGCCTCTGTGGTCGCCACCTTCGATGTCGACCAGCTGCACGACTACCGCGCGCGGCGACCGCCGATGTCGTTCGTGCGCGACCACTACGAGTCCTACGACGCGCCCCGGCTGGTGGTCCGGCTGCTGCACGACGCAGGAGGCACGCCGTACCTCCTCCTGCAGGGGCCCGAGCCCGACAGCCGCTGGGAGGCGTTCGCGCGTGCGGTGCTCGAGGTCGTCGAGCGGTTCGGCGTGACCCGGGTCGTGGGGATGGGCGCGGTGCCGATGGCGGTGCCGCACACCCGGCCGATCGCGATCACCCACCACGCCAACCGGCCCGAGCTGCTCACCGGTGAGAGTCCGTGGCGCGGCGAGCTGCGGATCCCGAGCAGCGCCCAGGCCCTGCTGGAGGTGCGGCTCGGCGAGTGGGGACACGACGCGATGGGCTACGTAGCGCACATCCCCCACTACCTCGCCCAGCTCGACTACCCGCGCGCCGCGGCCGCCCTGCTCGAGCAGGTGGAGCTGGGCGGTCGGCTGACCATCGACCTCACGGACCTGCGGACCCAGGCCGAGGAGCGCGAGCAGGAGATCGCCCGCTACCTGGCCGCCAACGAGGAGGTGGAGGAGGTGGTTCGTTCCCTGGAGGAGCAGTACGACGCCTTCCAGCGCGCGGAGGAGTCCGGCAGCAGCCTGCTCGCCGGCGACGAGCCGCTGCCCACCGGCGAGGAGATCGGTCAGCAGTTCGAGCAGTTCCTGGCCGGTCTCGAGGGCCCCGACGAGCAGCAGGGTTGAGGTTGAGCATGAGCGAAGCAGTGGACGACCTGGTCGGCCTCCTGGACCTGGAGTACCTCGACGTCGACCTGTTCCGCGGCCGCCAACCGGACAGCGAACGCCAGCGCGTCTACGGCGGCCAGGTGGCGGCCCAGGCACTGGTGGCGGCGGTGCGCACCGTCGACCCGGAGTACCACGTGCACTCCCTGCACTCGTACTTCCTGCTGCCCGGCGACTACGAGGTGCCGATCATCTACGACGTCGAGCGGGTCCGCGACGGCCGCTCCTTCCTGACCCGTCGGGTGTCCGCCCGCCAGCACGGCAAGGTCATCTACTACCAGACCACCAGCTTCCAACGTCTCGAGGAGGGCCTCGAGCACCAGGACGCGATGCCGGAGGTGGGCGGGCCCGAGACCGGCGCGAGCATGTTCGACCTGATGCGTGAGCGCGGCGCGGAGGACGCCGCCGCGCTCGGCAAGGAGTGGGCGGCCATGGACGTGCGGTTCCTCGGCAACTCCCGCTACGGCCTCGAGAAGGACCCCGACCACCCGTCTCGGGCCCAGGTCTGGATCCGGATCGACGGCAAGCTCAGCGACGACCCCGTCGAGCACCTCGCGCTCTTCACCTACGCCAGCGACGTCAGCCTGCTGGGCGCGGCACTCGCTGCGCACGAGGCGGACCCCACGAACACCCAGATGGCGTCGCTCGACCACACGATCTGGTTCCACCGGCCGTTCCGCGCCGACGAGTGGTGGCTCTACGACCAGTGGTCGCCATCGGCGAACGGCGCCCGCGGCCTCTCGCTCGGACGGGTCTTCACCGACGACGGCACGCTCGTGGCCACCGTCGCACAAGAGGGGCTGATCAGGCCCCGCAAGCGCTAGAGCGCGGTGGTGGCTCCGGCGAGGACTCGAGCTCGCGCCGCGCCGCCCGGTGCGGCTCCGCCGCGGTCGCCCAGGTGCGGCGCGCCGCTCGAGGGGTTGCTGAGTGAGAACGCGTAGCCGTCGTTGGTCGGGGTCGACCCGAAGGCCACCTTCCCGGGCAGGATGATCGGCTTCTTGAACGCGACCTCGACCCGGACCGCGTCGGGCAACCGGTTCTCCAGGGCAGCGATGCAGCGCGCCTTGCTCCACATGCCGTGGGCGATCTGGCGTGGGAAGCCGAGGGCCTTGGCGGTGAGCGGGTAGAGGTGGATCGGGTTGTGGTCTCCCGACACCGCGGCGTACCGCCGTCCGAGGTCGGCCGGCAGCTTCCACACCGTCCCGGTGGGCGGCGCGTCGGGGAACGTCGACCCGCTCGAGGCCGACGCGTCCCCCTTGCCGCGGCGGAGGTATGTCGACGTGCTCTCCCACACCAGGTCGTCGCCGGCCCGCACCTCGGTCACGAACCGGTAGATCGTGCCCTTGGGGTGCGGCTCGGCGGCCCCGACGCTCGCCGAGACCGCCAGCTCCTCGCCGACCGCGATCGGGCGGTGGGCGGTGATGGAGTTCTCCAGATGCAGGGTGCCGATGGCCGGGGCCGGGAAGGCCGGGTCGGTCATCAGCGCCATGTGCAGCGGGAACGCGAGCAGGTGCGGGTAGGGGAGCGGGACGGTGTCCTTGGTCGGGAAGCCGCACACCGCGGCGTACGCATCGACGTGGCCGCGCTCGACGGTGACCGGCGGACGATCCTTGCTGAGTCCGGCGAAGCCGTCGGCCGGCGCCTTCTTCACGCCGGGCAGCTGGTTGACCACGGGGACCGAGGGGAGCGCCGCCTTCACCAACAGCGGGAGGCCGGCCACGTCAGGCACCCAGCATCATCTGGCCGCACACACGGACCACATTGCCGTTGACGGCGCGAGAGCCGGGGTTGGCGTACCAGGCGATGGTCTCGGCGACGTCGACCGGCAGGCCGCCCTGGGCCATGGCGTTGAGGCGCTGCCCGACCTCGCGGGTCGCGAACGGGACCGCCGCGGTCATCTGGGTGATGATGAAGCCGGGCGCGACCGCGTTGATCGTGATGTCGTCCTTGAGCTCGTCGGCGAGCGAGTCGACGAAGCCGATCACACCGGCCTTCGAAGCGGCGTAGTTGGTCTGCCCGACGTTGCCGGCGATGCCGGCGATGCTGGCCACGCCCACGATCGACCCGCCCTTGTTGAGCACGCCCTGCTCGAGCAGCTCGCGGGTGATCCGCTCGGGAGCGGTGAGGTTGACCGCGATCACCGACTCCCAGCGGTCCTCGGCCATGTTGGCGAGCTTCTTGTCGCGGGTGATGCCGGCGTTGTGGACGACGACATCGACGCCGCCGTGCTTCTCCTTCAGGTGGTGCGCGATCCGCTGCGGCGCATCCTTGCCGGTGATGTCGAGGGTGATCCAGTCGCCGTCGAGCTCCTTCATCAGGGCCTGCAGCTCGCTGGCGGCCTGCGGAACGTCGAGGCCCACCACGGTCGCACCGTCGCGGTGCAGCACCCGGGCGATCTGCTCGCCGATGCCGCGGCTCGCGCCGGTGACCAGCGCGATCCTGCCGTCGAGAGGCTTGGTCGAGTCGGTGACCTCGGGCGCCTTCTTCGTGCCGTGGGCGCCGATCCGGACCACCTGGCCGGAGACGTACGCCGACTTGGGGGAGAGGAGGAAGCCCAGCGTGCTGGTGGCGGCCGCCTCGGCGCCCTCGGCGACGTAGACGAGCTGGACGGTGCCGCCGCGGCCGAGCTCCTTGCCGAGGCTGCGGGTGAAGCCCTCGAGCGCGCGCTGTGCGACCCGCTCGGCGCCCTTCACCTGCTCGGGCGGGGTGCCCAGCACGACCACGTGCGGGCAGGTCTCGAGGTTGCGCATCAGCGGGTTGAAGAAGTCACGCAGCGCGGTGAGGTCCGAGGAGGCCTGCAGGCCGGTGGCGTCGAAGACCAGGCCCTTGTAGCGCGCGCCCTCCTCGTGCGCCTGCGTCGAGGCGATGCCGAGGAGGTCGAGGATCCCCGGCAGCGACTCGGCCAGCCGGCCGCGGCCGCCGACCAGCACGGTGCCGTCGACGAGCGGCGCGCCCGCGACGTACCGATCCAGCTTCGTGGGGTTCGGAAGTCCCAGGTTCTTGACCAGCAGCTTGCCGACGGGCGTCTGCGTGAAGCCCTGGTAGCGGTCGCTCATGGGGGTGCTGTCCTCCGGGAGGTCTCGTGGGGTACGTGACACGAACCTGTCACGCTCAGCCATGTAACTCCATGTGTAACTCTGCGTCCACATTTCGTGACCTGGCCCTCATTGCCTTCTCTCGTCGGCGTCCCGCGGGGAGGATGGATGCATGAACTCCAACACCCGTCGGGTCGCCGTGATCGGCGGCAACCGGATCCCGTTCGCCCGCTCGAACACCGTCTACGCCGAGGCGTCCAACCAGGACATGCTCACCGCCGCGATCGACGGCCTGGTGACCCGGTTCGGGCTCGAGGGGGAGCGGCTCGGCGAGGTGGTGGCCGGCGCGGTGCTCAAGCACTCGCGTGACTTCAACCTGGCTCGCGAGTCCGTGCTCGGCTCGAAGCTGTCGCCCGAGACTCCGGCGACCGACATCCAGCAGGCCTGCGCCACCGGTCTGCAGGCGGCGATCCAGGTCGCCAACAAGATCGCGCTCGGCCAGATCGAGGTCGGCATCGCCGGTGGCACCGACACCACCTCCGACGCACCGGTCGCGATCGGCGACAAGCTGCGCAAGAAGCTGGTCAAGGTCAACGCGGCCCGCGACACCAAGGGCCGGCTCGCCGCGCTCGGTCAGATCCGGCCCGGCGACATCGGCCTCGAGATCCCGCAGAACGGTGAGCCGCGCACCGGGCTCTCCATGGGCGAGCACGCCGCGCTGACCGCGCTCGAGTGGCAGATCGGCCGCGAGGAGCAGGACGAGCTCGCCGCGGCCTCCCACCAGCACCTGGCCGCGGCGTACGACGCCGGCTTCCTCGACGACCAGATCACGCCGTTCCGCGGCCTGGAGCGCGACTCCAACCTGCGCGCGGACTCGACCGCCGAGAAGCTCGCCAAGCTCAAGCCGGTCTTCGGCAAGGGCGAGGCCGCGACGATGACCGCCGGCAACTCCACCCCGCTGACCGACGGCGCATCGGTGGTGCTGCTGGCGTCGGAGGAGTGGGCCAAGGAGCGCGGGCTGCCCGTGCTGGCCTACCTGACGGCGTACGAGACCGCCGCCGTTGACTACGTGCACGGCGGCGAGGGCCTGCTGATGGCGCCGGCGTACGCGATGGCGCGGATGCTGCAGCGTGAGGGTCTCAGCCTCCAGGACTTCGACTTCTACGAGATCCACGAGGCGTTCGCCTCACAGGTGCTGGCCACGCTGAAGGCGTGGGAGGACCCGGTGTTCTGCAAGGAGCGGCTGGGTCTGGACGCGCCGCTGGGCGAGATCGACCGGTCCAAGCTCAACGTCAACGGCTCCTCGCTGGCGGCTGGCCACCCGTTCGCCGCCACCGGTGGCCGGATCGTGAACACGCTGGCCAAGCTGCTCGCGGAGAAGGGCAAGGGCCGCGGCGTGATCTCGGTCTGCGCCGCTGGCGGCCAGGGCGTGACCGCGATCCTCGAGCGCCCCTGACGACTAGCGCGACACCACGGCGAGAGCCGACGCGACCAGGTAGTCGCGCACCTGCTGCGGGCTGATCTGGCCGACCGTGGGCACGCCCGGGGCGGCCTCGGTCACCAGGATGCCGACCCGGGCGAGCTGGAGCGCGCCCAGGCCGCTGGCGTACATCGTGTTCGCCAGCAGCGTCGGGTCCTGCGGGGTGACGAAGTCACCGGACGCGACGCCTGCCTCGATCGCCGCCGACAGGATGCTCAGGCACGAGGAGATGCCGCGCCCCAGCCGGAAGAGTGCGCTCTCCGAGACCTCGTCGAGCAGCTCCTCGCCGGGCATCCGCATCAGGGACTGGGCGCAGTCGACGAACGCCGGGTGGTCGATGCCGTAGTCGACGAACGCACCGACGATGGCCCCGAGCTTCGCGCGCGGCTCCCGCTCGCGGTCGGCCGCGGTCGCGAGCGCGTCGCGCAGCTCCTCGAGGTAGCTCTCCAGGGTCAGGGCGAACAGCTCCTCCTTGCCGCTGAAGTGCCGGTAGACGATCGCCCGGTTGATCCCCACGGCTCGGGCGATGTCCTCGATCTGCGCCTCCCGCACCCCGCGCTGGTCGAAGAGCTCGCGGGTGGCCGCGATGATCTCGGCCTCGCGCTTGCGCCGGCGCGCGGCCGCCGCCTTCCGCCGGCCGTCGCTCTCGGGGGCCCTGGTCGCCATGGGCTCAGGATAGGCATGTTGCAACTCGGAGTTGCACGACTGTGACAGGTTCCTCAGACGACTCGGTACCGCAGATGGGTGGCGTCGCGGCCCTCGAGCTGCCGCACCCGCTCGAGCTCGACGCGGTCGGTGTTCTCGAAGAGTCGTCGCCCGGCGCCCAGAAGGACCGGGATCAGGTGGATCTCCAGCTCGTCGAGCTCACCCGCGCGCAGCAGCGCCTGGGCGGCGCTCGCGCCGTGCACCATCACCGCGCGGTCGCCGGCAGCGGCCCGGGCGTCGGCCGCGCACGCGGCGACGTCGGAGTAGAACGTCGTCCCGGCCGGACCGTCGTGGTCCTCGACGTGGTGGGTGAGCACGTGGATCGGTACGCCGTCGTGGTGATCGCCGCCCCAGCCGCCGGCGAGCTCGAAGGTCCGCCGCCCGGAGATCAGGGCACCGGTGGCCAGCGCCTCGGCGTAGACCTGCCCGTTGATGCCGGGGCCTTCCCGGTCGTCGAGCCAGTTGAACAACCGGCCGCCATCGCGACCCAGGCCCTGCCCGAGCCGGTCGTCGACCCCGGTGATGTAGCCGTCGAGGGACATGGACATGTACAGGCGGATCGGTGCACTAGTCATGCGGAGGTCGACCGGTCGCCGCGGCAGAACTCATCGCGAGGTCGGAGGTCGGCTCTACGCTCTCCGTCGTGAGCGAGGTGCATCAGCTGTCCCGGGCCGACGCCCGCCGTATCGCCGTCCGGGCGCAGCTGCTGCACGCGGATCGCCCGACCGACCTGCTCGACCTGGTGCGGCACCTGACCGTGGTGCAGGTCGAGCCGACGGCCGCGATCGCGCCCAGCGCGGAGGTGGTCTGCTGGAGCCGGTTGGGCGCGGCCTTCGACCGGGCCGACCTGGAGGCGGCGGTGGCCACCGGCGCGCTGGTGGAGCTGCGCAGCATGCTGCGCCCGGCAGCCGACATCGCGCTCTTCCGGGCCGAGATGGCTGCCTGGCCGGGTCCGGGCGAGCTGACGGACTGGCAGGAGGATCAGCGCGACTGGCTGCAGACCAACGACGACTGCCGCCGCGACATCCTCGAGAAGCTCTACGACGAGGGGCCGCTCCCGTCGCGCGAGCTGCCGGACACGACGCTGCTGCCCTGGGAGTCGAGCGGCTGGAACAACGACCGCAGCCGACGGATGCTGCTCGAGCTGATGGTCAAGCGAGGCGAGGTGGCCTCGGCGGGCTACGAGGGTCGCGAGCGGCTGTGGGACCTCGCCGAGCGGGTCTATCCCGACGATCCGGTCGTGCCGTTGGAGGAGTCGATCCACATCCGAGCCACCCGTCGGCTGCGCGGCCTCGGCCTTGCCCGGGCGAAGTCCGCGGAGGCGCCGGGGGAGCCCCACTACGTCGGTGATGTCGGCGAGCCCGCGGTGATCGAGGGCGTGCGCGGCAAGTGGCGGGTCGACCCGGCCTACCTCGATGAGCCCCTCGACGGCCGCGCCGCCGTGCTTTCGCCCCTCGACCGCCTGGTCTTCGACCGCAAGCGGATGGTCGAGCTGTTCGAGTTCGACTACCAGCTCGAGATGTACAAGCCCGCCGCCAAGCGCCGCTGGGGCTACTGGGCGATGCCGATCCTCTACGACGACCGGCTGGTCGGGAAGCTGGACGCCACCGCCGACCGCGAGGCCGGGGTGCTGCGCGTCGACGCCGTCCACGAGGACGAGCCGTTCGACGACGCGACGCGCACCGCGGTCGACGCGGAGATCGAGAGCCTCGCGATCTGGCTCGGCCTGGAGCTCGAGCTGCCGACCTGAGCTGTACGTGCGATCGACTGGTCGCGTTCCCACGCGTGAGGGCAGACACTGTTGCTGTGATCGTCGTCTTCGCGCTGGTCCTCGCCAGTGGGTTGATCGCGCTGATGGTCCTGACGGCTGTCGGAGCGCGGACTCGTGGCTCGTCGATCACCCAGGCATCTCTCGCCGGGTTGTTCTTTCCGGTGACCTGGACCGCGTGGTACCTCCGCGACGAACACCCCTATGCGGCGCAGGACTGAGCTAGGCCATCGACCGAACGGTGTCGATCGTGTCCGCCTCGTCGGCGGTCTTGTCGTCGCGGTAGCGGACCACCCGGGCGAAGCGCAGCGCCAGTCCGCCGGGGTAGCGGGTCGAGCGCTGCAGGCCGTCGAAGGCGATCTCGACGACCTGCTCGGGCCGCACCTCTACGACGTAGGCCGATCCGTCGGCCGGTGACCTGGCCAGCTCGGTGAACCGCTCGGTCTGCCACTGGAGCATCTCGTCGGTCATCCCCTTGAACGTCTTGCCGAGCATGACGAACCCACCCTCGGGGTCGCGGGCGCCCAGGTGGATGTTGGAGAGCCAACCCTTGCGCCGGCCGGAGCCCCACTCCACCGCGAGCACGACCAGGTCGAGGGTGTGCACCGGCTTCACCTTCACCCACGACGAGCCGCGCCGACCGGCGGCGTACGCCGAGCCGGGGTCCTTGACGACCACGCCCTCGTGGCCGGCCGCCAGCGTCGAGGAGACGAACTCCTGGGCGGCGTCAGCGTCTCCGGTGACCAGTCGCGTCGTTCGGTGCTCCTCGGGCACCAGCGCGTCGAGGGCCGCGAGCCGCTCGTGGACGGGTCGCTCGAGGAGGTCGGCGCCGTCGAGGTAGAGCAGGTCGAAGAAGTACGGCGTGACGTGCACGCCCGCCGCCATCGCGGTGCGGGACGCGGTCTCCTGGAACGGCCGCGGCCGCCCGTCGTCGTCGAGCGCCAAGGCCTCGCCGTCGAGCACGAACGACGCGGCGGGCAGCGCCCTGGCCACCTCGACCACCTCGGGCAGCCGAGCGGTGATGTCCTCCAGGGTCCGGGTCGCGATCAGCACCTCGTCGTCCCAGCGGTGCACCTGGATCCGGATGCCGTCGAGCTTGGTGTCGATCGCCACCTCGCCGTCGGCCAGCGCCTT
This sequence comes from uncultured Actinomycetota bacterium, assembly GCA_963813615.1. Lineage (GTDB taxonomy): Bacteria > Actinomycetota > Actinomycetes > Propionibacteriales > Nocardioidaceae > Nocardioides. The sequence continues at coordinate 16,006 of CAWFAE010000013.1, read as the reverse complement.
CGCCATCCCCTCGGCGATCGTGGGCGCGGACGACGCGAGCATCGGCAGCACCGGCCGCCCGACCTCCAGCCGGAACTCGGCCAGCGCCTCCTCGCCACCGTCGAACGCCGCGCGCACGATCGCCACCGTCGAGCCGGCCAGCATCGCCGCTCGGCGTACGGCGGCGAGCGGCACCCCCGCGGCCGCCGCGACACCCTCCTGCACCAGCGCGTCGAGGGCGCCCTGACGCACCTCGCCGGTCACCACGCCGCGGAGCCACGCCTGCTCCTCGGGCGTGGCCCGGCCGAACAGCTCGGCCACCGCCGTGGACCGGGCCGACTGCGACCCGGCGCCGGCGAGCCCCGCGATCGCGTCGAACGCGGCATGCACCTCGAGCACGGTCAATGTGGCGGAGTCGGCCGCCGTTGGCAGCGTCTGCAGCCCGCGCCAGCCGAGCCCGGTGCGCCGCTGTCTCAACCGGCCGCCGACGTAGGAGGTGACCACCTCGAGCTCCCCGGCGTCAGTGCGGCCCAGCAGGTCGGCGATCGCCGCCGCCTTCGCCTTCCGCGAGCGGGTCGCGGAGACCTCGGTGGAGGTGGCGACCACGTCGGCTAGCAACATGGGGCACAGTCAACCCTTCAGCGCCGACATCAGGACAGCCGTTTGCACCTCGACCCCGGACCGCTCGTCGTCGTCCTGGTGCTGGCGGCAGCGGTCCTGCACGCGGGCTGGAACGCCATCGCCCACACCGCAGCGGACCGGCTGGTCGGCTTCGCGCTGATCTCGTCCGCGGCGTTCGTCATCGGCGGCGCGACAGTGCTCACCCAGCCGATGCTCGACCCCCACGACTTCGGGTTGGTCGCGGCCTCGGCGGCGATCCACGTCGCGTACTTCGTCCTGCTGCTCGCCGCCTACGAGCAGGCCGATCTCAGCCGTGCGTACCCGCTGTCGCGCGGCACCGGAGTGGCGCTCACCGCGTTCGCGTCACTCTTCCTGCCGCGGGCGGCTCTCGGCGCGGACGTGGCCGTAGGCGTCGGCCTCGTGGTGCTCGGTCTGGTCGGCGTGACCCTGGCCGGGCCGCGGCTCACCCTCGGGGACCGCGGAGGCATCGTCACCGCGCTGGCCACCGGCGTCGCGATCGCCGGCTACACCGTGGTCGACGGGTACGCCGTCTCCGGCGGCGCGCCGGTCCTCGCGTATGCCGGCTGGCTGTTCCTCCTCCAGTCCTGGGTCCTGCCGGTCGTGGCCATCGCCCGCCGGGGGAGGAGGCTGCCGGGGCTGGCCCGGAAGCAGGCGTTCGCCGGGCTAGGCGGGGGTGTTGTCTCGATGGCGGCGTACGGCCTGGTCCTGCTCGCCCAGACCAGTGGGGCGCTCGCCGCTGTGGCGGCGCTCAGGGAGACGAGCATCGCGTTCGGCGTCCTGCTCGGCGCCTTCGTCCTGCACGAGCAGGCGGCCCGCCAGCGGCTCCTCCCGGCGCTGGTCCTCACCGCCGGGGCGGTGGTGCTCGCGCTGAGTATCTGACCTGGTTTCGATGGCCGCTTGACCGAGAACGAGAACACGTTCTAACCTGGACAGGTGTCCAGTCAGGTGTCCACCGTGCCGCGGCAGGGGCTGAATCCCCGCCAGGCCGAGACCGTTGCGAGGCTGCTGGACGCTGCGGAGCAGGAGCTCGCCGCGGTCGGGCCGGAGGGGCTCACGATCCGCACGGTCGCGGGTCGCGCGGGCGTCTCGTCGGCCACGGCGTACACCTACTTCAGCTCGCGCAACCACCTGTTCGCGGAGCTGTTCCACCGCAAGGTGCTGCTCGAGCACCCCGTCGAGATCGAGGGCAGCAAGCCGATCGACCGGGTCACCTGCGTGACCCGGCACCTCGCCACCGTGCTCGGCAGCAAGCCGCACCTGGCCGCCGCGGCCAACCACGCACTGCTGGGCACCGACCCCGACGTCGAACGGCTCCGCGTCGTCATCGGCGCCGAGATCGTGGACCGGTTCGAGCGGGCCCTCGGCGACGGGGCGGACGCCCAGGTCCTCGACGCCCTCACCCTCGCCCTGACCGGCGCGCTGCTGCAGACCGGCATGGGGCTGATCTCCTACGACCACCTCGCCGACCGCCTCGACGCGGTCATGGCGACGATCCTCAAAGGGAACGCATGACGCTCACGACCCAGCCGGTCGCCCTGGACCCCTACGACTACGCGTTCCAGGAGGACCCGTATCCGGTCTATGCCCGGCTGCGGGCCGAGGAGCCGCTGCACCACAACCCCGCACTCGACCTGTGGGCGCTGACCCGTCACGCCGACATCGCCGAGGCGGTCCGCACCGAGGGCACCTACTCCAACTCCTGGGGCGTCGCGATCGAGGAGTCGGCGTGGGGGCCGGACGCCCACAAGGTGATGTCGATCCTCGGCATGGACCCGCCACGGCAGAAGCGGCTGCGCTCCCTCGTGTCCCGCGGCTTCACCCCGCGCCGGGTCCACGACCTGCTGCCGCGGATCCAGCAGCTGACCGACCGCTACCTCGCCGAGTGTCTGGAGATGGACAGCTTCGACTGGATCGCGGACTTCGCCGGCAAGCTCCCCATGGACGTCATCTCCGAGATGATGGGTGTCCCCGAGGAGGACCGTGCGGAGGTACGCCGCCAGGCCGACGTCGTGGTGCACCGCGAGGACGGCGTCTACGACGTGCCGGCGGCCGCGATGGACTCCTCGCTGTGGCTCGTCGGCTACTACCAGGACATGGTCACCCAGCGGCGTCGCACGCCGAGCGACGACCTGACCAGCGCGCTGATCGAGGCTCGCCTGGAAGATGGACACAGCGACGGTGACCGGCTCACGGACGAGGACGTCATCGCCTTCCTCTTCCTCATGGTCGTGGCCGGCAACGAGACCACCACCAAGCTGCTCGGCCACGCGCTGTTCCACCTGACGCGTCACCCCGACCAGTTCGCGAAGGTCTTCGACGGACCCGACCCGGAGCTCGTCAACCCGTGGATCGAGGAGACGCTGCGCTACGACACCTCGAGCCAGCTCCTGGCGCGCTACCTCCTGCGCGACGTCGAGCTGCACGGCAAGGTCGCGCCCCAGGGCTCGAAGCTGCTGCTCTGCCTGGGCTCGGCCAACCGCGACGAGCGGGTCTTCTCGCGCCCCGACGAGTACGACGTCTTCCGCGACAAGGAGGAGCTCGACAGGATCCTGTCCTTCGGCGGGGGCCGGCACTTCTGCCTCGGTGCCAACCTGGCCCGGCTGGAGGCGCGGGTCGCCCTGACCAGCCTGGTCGAGAAGGTTCGCTCGGTCGAGGTCGAGCACGACCGCTGCGTACGGGTGCACTCCCTCAACGTGCGCGGCTTCGCCGCCATGCCGACCAGCATCGAGGTGCGTTGATGGCGAGCGACAAGTACACGCAGCCCGCGCGCCGCCCGGCCGTCGTGACCGGCGCCAGCTCCGGCATCGGCGCCGCCACCGCGCTCCGCCTCGGCCAGGCCGGCTTCCCGGTCGCGCTGGGCGCGCGTCGTACGGACAAGCTCGAGGACGTCGCCACCCAGATCCGGGCGGACGGCGGCGAGGCCGTCGTGCACCCCCTCGACCTCACCGACGACGACTCGGTCACGGCGTTCGCCAAGGCGGTCCAGCAGGATCTTGGCGACATCGAGGTGGTGATCTCGAACGCCGGCGCGGTCGCCCCGGGCACGATCACGGAGGTCGACCCGGAGCGGTTCACCCGCGAGCTCGACCTCACGGTCGTCGGAGCGCACCGGCTGGTCCGCGCGTTCGTGCCGGCGATGCAGGAGCGCCGGCGCGGTGACATCGTCTTCGTCTCCTCCGACACCGCGGTGCGCCCGCGGCCGTTCATGGCGGCGTACTCCTCCGGCAAGTGGGGGCTCGAGGGCCTCGTGGCGAGCCTGCAGATGGAGCTCGAGGGCTCAGGGGTCCGCGCGAGCGTGGTCCGGCCCGGCCCGACCTGGAGCGAGATGGGCAGCGACTGGGACCCGGACGAGGCGGCGTTCGTGCTCAACCAGTGGGTGCGCTTCGGGCTGGCCCGGCACTCACACTTCATGAAGCCGGTCGCCATCGCCGATGCGATCGCGACGGTGGTGAGCGCCCCGCGTGGCGTGCACCTGAACCTGGTCGAGGTCAGCCCCGAGGCGCCCCTGGAGGAGCAGTGATCCGCGAAGTCTCGTACGCCGTCCCCGACGACGGCCACGGCCACCTGGCCGAGATGCGGGTGGACCCGATCGGGCTGTTCGAGCGGGTGCGCGCCGAGTGCGGCGACATCGGCCAATGCACGATGACGTGCGTATTCGTCCGCGCGCTCCAGCCGGCTCGAGGACGGAACGCACCCGACGAGTCTCCTTGCGAAATCGGTTTCCCCGATCTACCGTCGCGTCCATCACGGACGAGGGGGCGCACATGACCAGCTACAAGTTTCCTGAGGTGCCTGTTTCTGTGGCGGCGCCGCCGCGGACGGTGGTCACGGTGGCGAGTGGGGATTTGCGGTTGTCGGCGAATGTGAAGTGTTGGCCGGTGCAGGTGCAGTTGGAGGCTGACCTGGCTCGGGCGGTGGAGTCGTTTGGGTGGTCGGTGGTGCGTGGCCACGGGTTCGACGAGGCAGCCGGGCATGGGTTCATCGATTCACAGCGCAAGGGGCTGGAGGTGTTCGCCGGGTTGCCGCCGGATGCTCCGTTGATCGTGGTCGAGGCGGTGTGGCAGTACTCCCATCATGTGTTGGCCGGGTTGCGGACGCATCAGGGTCCGATCTTGGTGGTGGCCAATTGGAACGGCACGTTCCCCGGTCTCGTCGGCCTGTTGAACCTGACGGCGAGTTTGACGAAGGCTGGGATCGAGTATTCGGCGTTGTGGAGTGTCGACTTCACTGATGCTGGGCGCTCGACGGTCTGCGGACGTGGTTGGAGACGGGCCGCTGGTGCATGACGTCAGCCATGTCCACGACCTGCCGGCCCTCGACGAGTCCGTCGAGGAAGTCGCGCTTGGGCGGGCGTTGGCGGAGCAGTTGCGGCGGGAGAAGGCGATCATCGGGGTGTTCGATGAGGGTTGTATGGGGATGTACAACGCGATCTTCGACGACGAGTTGTTGAACCCACTCGGCATCTACAAGGAACGACTGTCGCAGAGCGCCCTGGTCGCCGAGATGAACCGGGTGTCCGACGACGAGGCCGCGGCGGTCAAGGCTTGGTTGGACGACGCCGGGTTGCGCTTCGACTTCGGGATTGACGAGGAGAACGAGCTGACGCCCGCGCAGGTGATGTCGCAGTTGAAGATGTACGTCGCCGCCTTACGCATCGCCGACGACTTCGGACTCGACGCCGTCGGCATCCAGTACCAGCAAGGTCTGAAGGATGTCGTCCCGGCCAGCGACCTGGCTGAGGGCCTGCTGAACAATGTGCAGCGGCCACCGGTGACTCGCCGGGATGGGTCCCGCGAGTTGTATGCCGGCCAGCCGTTGCCGCACTTCAACGAGGTCGACGAAGGGGTCGCCGTCGACGCCCTCGTCACCAACCGGATCTGGACGGCGATGGGCTTCGACCCGGCGACCACCCTGCACGACGTCCGCTGGGGCGAGACCTACGGCGACGAGTTCGTGTGGGTGATGCTGATCTCCGGCTCCGTGCCCGGCGTCACACAACGGCGGCTACCACCACTCGTACAGCAAGCGGCAACCGAAGATGTACTTCCCCTCGGTGGCGGCACCCTGTCGGGCTGCTCCAAGCCCGGGGAGATCGTGTGGTCCCGGGTGTACATCGAAGACGGCCGGTTGCACGTCGACATCGGTCGCGGTCACGTCGCCGACCTCCCCGCCGAGGAGACGCAGCGGCGGCTCGACGCCACGACGCCGGAGTGGCCGATCATGCACGCCGTCCTGCACGGCGTCGACCGTGATCAGCTGATGGCCAAGCACAAGGCCAACCACGTGCAAGTCGCCTACTGCCCCGACGCCGACACCGCCGACCGGGCGGCGACGGTGAAGGCCGCCCTGTTCGACACCCTCGGCATCGACGTCCACCTCTGCGGCGACCGTCAACCTGATCGGTGCCGAGTGACGATGCGCCACCTCGCCGAGCTGCGCGATGTCGAGACGCGCTCGATCAGCCCGGAGACGCTGACATGATCGAGCGCGCCGCGCTGGCCGATGGGACCACTGCGACATGGTGAAACTGACCGACGTGGCGCGTGAGGCGGAGGTGTCGGTGGCGACGGTGTCCCGGGCACTGAACAACAACGAGACGGTCGACCCGCGACTGGCGGCACGCGTGCGGGCCGCGGCGCAGAAGCTCGGCTATCGGCCCAACCACCTCGCCCGCAACTTGCGCCGTCAGCGCACCAACCTGTGGCTGCTGATCATCTCGGACATCGAGAACGCCTTCTTCACGTCCGTTGCCCGCGGCGTCGAGGATGCGGCCGTCGCCAACGAGTTCTCGGTCGCCCTGTGCAACGCCGACGAGGACGAGCACAAGGAAGCGCGCTACGTCGAGCTCGCCGTCGCCGAGCAGGCGGCCGGCGTGATCGTGTCACCGCACAGCATGCAGACGGACATCACGCCGCTGACGCTGGCCAGCATCCCGGTTGTCGTCATCGACCGCGAGCTCGACGAACCCGTCGACTCGGTCACCGCCGACTCGCGCGGCGGAGCGCGGCGACGCGACCGAGCACCTCCTCGCCCAGGGCTGGTCGCGCCCGGGCTGCATCACCGGCCCACGTTCGGCGCAGACCGCCAATCTCCGGCGTCTGGGCTACGAAGACGCCTTGCGCGCCGCCTCGGTGAGGTCGTCGTCCGTCGTCCACGTGCCGTTCACCATCGACGGCGGCCGCGCCGCGGCGGTCAAGGTGCTCGATCAGTCCCGCCCGCCCGACTCGCTGTTCGTCGCCAACGCCGCCCTCGGCCTCGGCGTGCTGCAGGAACTGCGGGCACGCGACCTGCGCCCGGGCCGCGACCTCGGGCTGATCTGCTTCGACGACGCCCCGTGGGCGCCGTTCATCGACCCGCCGATCTCCGTTGTCTCGCAGCCGGCGTATCGAATGGGTGCGCAGGCGGCGGCCCTGCTCGTCGAGCGCATCGGTGGGGCGAGCCACAGCGCACGGCGCATCGTCCTGGGCACCGATCTCATCGTGCGCGACAGCTCCCGAAAGCAGAAGCGACCGAAGGCGACCCGGTGAGGCCAACAGGTGCGACCGATGGGTGTTCTGGGGACCGTTCCGTCCCCTGAACACCCATCGGTTGATCGGCGCTGACACCGTTCGTTCTGGGCGGCCTTCGGTCCACTTCTCGTTCCGGGCGGCCTGCGGTCCGGAATCAGGCGTTCCGGCCGCCCAGATCGGGGTCAGGCGAGCAGGTAGGTGCTCTGGGCACCGAGCGCCAGGGCGAGTCGATGCTGTCGACCGTCCAGCGTCACAAATGGCACGTCGTGCTCGACGCACACCTGGGCGATCAGCGCGTCGTGGACGTTGCCGCCGAGATCGAGCTCGACAGCGCGAGCGACGACCGTCGAGACGGCGGCCGCCGTCGTCGGGAGCACCGTCCCCGGGCCTGTCACGAGTGGGCCCACGACGGCCGCCGCCGTCGCCGCCGACTGTCCGAACGTGCGCCGCAGCTGGGCGAACGTCTCGGCGACCACGATCGCCGGCAGCCGAATGTCCGCGACCAGGTGGCGTCGGCTGAGTGCGTGGTGTTGATGATCATCGATCAACGCGGCGACCAGCGCCGACGTATCCATCATCGATCGGCGCGTTCCTTCTCGATGGCTGCGAGCACCTCGTCGTTGCTGACCCGGCGACCGATCGACAGGACGGGAAAGCCGTCATCGCCGACGCGCACGACGCCAGGCGTCTCTGCGGGAGTGAGCAACAGACCATCGGAGGTGCGCCGCACGAGGACTTCCCCTGGGACGGACACGATCTCCTCGCGCAGACCACTGGGGAGCACCATCCGACCCTGGGCGTCTACCCGCACACGGAACCCTGATGGTGATTTCATGCCATCCACGCTATCACCACGTCCTGGGAGCGCTCGGCTGGGTCAGTCTCAGAGCACGAGTTGGCGGCGGCCGGTGTCGTTGAGGTCGGCGAACCCGGCCCGGTTGACGAAGTCGACCTCGTAGTCCTCGGCGGCGAAGTCGCCTGGACTGCGCCCCTCGACGAACGCCTCACCGCACAATCGTGCGTAGGTGCCGTTCTTGGCACACCACGGCGCCGCCGGGATGTACATCACGTTGCCCCACCGCTCGTCGTTGGTCCCGTCACCGACTCCGTGCAGCAGGTCGCCGTGCCACCACACGGTGTCGCCCGGCTCGACGGCCGGGATCGGTCCGTAGGCGGGGAGCAACAGGTCGTGATACTGCTCGGTGACGGCGAGGACTCGATCGTTGACCGCGCCGCACAGGTCGTCGTCGTCGATGTCGTCCTGCAGTGCCCGCAGGAGGACGAACCCCATCGCCGCGGGGATCGGGATGACGTGCAGCACACCGTCGTGGGGACGCATCTCCGACAGTGCCGTCCAACCCTGGAAGGTCCGGAACACCGAGCACATCACGGTCGTGGGGAACTCGTGGACGTCGCTGCGATGAGCGCCGTCCCACGGGTCGTACTGCGCCCACTCGCCGGAGAACACATGGCGGTAGACGCCTTGATAGGCGGGCAACAGCCACCGCTCGATGGAACCCGAATCGGCGTGCGGCGACAGGCCGAGCGATGGCGTGCTCGGCTGGCGGCGGCGGATGCGGTCGGGGTAGCCGATGTCGCGGTCGGGGTCGAACCACTGCCGCCCGCCGGAGTCGTGCCTCCAGAAGGCGTTGAGGAAGCGGCGCACGGTGACCATCCGCTCGTCCTGGCGGGCCGCGATCTGCGGCCGCGACCAGTAGACGCCGTAGATCTGCGGGCGGCCGGACGACAGCGCCGAGAACAGCTCGTCGGCCGGGCCGCGGTAGCGGGCCATGAAGTCGTTGCCGTCGAGGTACGCCTCCAGCTCGTCGTCCCAGGCCTCGGCCTTGGCTGCGCTCGAACGTGCCGCGGACGACGGCGCAGCCGCGCCGACGGATCGCCGCGACGCGCTCGGCCGGAACGGTGCCGGCGGCGACGTCGGAGTACTCGACGACAGGGACCGCCGACCCGATGTCGGCGATCTCGGCCACGACCGTCGCGACCTCTTCGCGCAGGGCCGCGGCCGCGACCTCCAGCACTTCGCGTGGATCGCCGAGCTGGTCGCGCAGCTGGCGCTTGACGGCGCGGATCGTCGCCGGCAGGTCACTGGGGAGGGGCGTGATCAGCTCGGCGGACGTTTGCACGGTGACCTCCGATGCGAGCGAGCGGCCATCAGCGGCCTCCGTGACCCGGGGCCGGAGCTGGAGGCGGGTCGTCCGCGACGATGAAGTCGGTGATCGTGTGTGCCCACGCCAACGGATTGTGCTCCTGACCGACCGCCCGATCGTGGTCGAGCTGACGACGCCACTTTTCGCGCAACCACTCGACGTACTCGTCGTCGAAGTCCATCTGCTGCATGACGACCTCCTGCCACGTCCCACCGTCCATGTCGAAGGTCTTGCGCAGCGATGGTGTCAGCGCCTCGAGCTTGGCGTTGGTCGCGTCGTCGAGTGCTCCGATCGTCCAGAGGACGAAGGCGTCGATGCACGCCCGGAACTTCTGGCCTTCGTAGCGGTCAGGCATGCCGCGGACCTCAGGCGATGTACGGGCCGACCGCGTCGCGGGCAATGCGGAAGCCGGCCTTGACCTTCTCGTCGCTGCCCTCGAAGCCGCGGTCCTCGTGCTCGACGACGACGGCGTAGTCGTACCCGACCCGGTACAGGGCGGCGATGAACCGGTCCCAGCGGATCTCGCCGAGTCCGGGCAGGCGGGGCACCTGCCAGCCGACACCCGCCGACATCACGCCACGGTCGTACAGCCCGTCGCGATCGATCTCCATGTCCTTGGCGTGGACGTGGTAGATCCGCGGCCCGAACTCACGCACCACCCGCTCGTAGTCGATCATCTGCCACACCAGATGCGACGGGTCGAGGTTGAGCCCCAGCGTGGCGGCGTCGTCGGTCCGGTCGAGGGCGCCGAAGACGTCACGCCAGATCGCCGGGGCGTACATCAGGTTGTTGCCGCCCGGCCACTCGTCGGCGGAGAAGATCATCGGGCAGTTCTCGATGCCGATCTTCACGCCATGATCAGCGGCGTGACGGACGATGTCCGGCCACACCTTCAAGAACTCGGCGAAGTTCTCGGTGAGCGAGCGGTTCTTGTCGTTGCCGATGAACGTGTTGACGACCGGCACGCCGAGCTTCGCGGCCGCGGCGATGACCGTGCGCAGGTGGGCGATCACGTCGGCACGGTGCTCCAGGTCGGGCGCCAGCGGGTTCGGGTAGTAGCCGAGCCCGGAGATCTCGATCCCCCGCTCGGCGAGCTCGCCGACGAGTTGCTTGGCCTCGTCGTCGCCGAGCGCCGCGCAGTCGATGTGCGACACGCCGGCGTAGCGGCGCGACGGACCATCGGCCCGTGGCCAACAGGCGACCTCGAGCATCGAGAACCCGTTGCCTGCCGCCCACTCGGCGACCTCGGTCAGCGGTGTGTCGGGAAATGCCGCCGTGAGCAAACCGAGCTTCATCGGTTACCTCCTCGTGTCGTTCTCATCGTCGATCGACCTTCGCCCAGGACGCGCTGCTGGCCGATGCCGTGATCGCGTCGCACACGGCCATGATGTCGTGGCCCTCGGCGAACGTCGGATACGTGGGCTCCTCGGCCGGCCGCGCCTTCGGCGATGTCGTGGTACACGGCGGTGAGCAGGGCTCGGAACGTGTCCGGGTAGCCCTCGACGTGGCCACCGGGGAACGCCGTCGCCGCGGCGCCCTCCGGGGTCAACAACGCCGGGTCCTTCTCGACGATCTCGTTGGGACGGCCGCGGTGCCCGATCCACAGGTGGTCGGGGTCGTCGGCGGCCCAGGCGAGGGCCGACGTGTCGCCGTCGATCTCCCACGCCAGTCGGTTGCGGCGCCCCGCCGACACTTGACTGATCGTGCACACGCCGCGGGCGCCGCCGTCGAAGCGCAGGAGCAGGCCGGCCGCATCGTCGCTGTGCATCTGCTCGCGGACGTGCGGCACGTCAGCGTCGACGCTGGCGGCGGCGAACGTCTCCACCTCGCCGGCCGGCCGGCGGCGCTCGGTGATGAACGTGTGCAGGTCGGCGAACACCTCGACGACGCGCTGGCCGCTGACGAACTGCACGAGGTCGAGCCAGTGCGAGCCGATGTCGGCGACGGCCCGCAGGGAGCCCTGCCGGCCGGCGTCGAGGCGCCAGTTCCAGTCAGTGTCGAGGAGCAGCCAGTCCTGCAGGTACTGGCCGCTGATCAGGCGGGGTTCACCGATCTCGCCGGCCGCACCAGGGCCGCGGCGTGTTGGTTGTGCGGGTAGAAGCGGGCGTTGAAGCACACGGCGTTGACGACCCCGGCGGCGGCGGCCAGGGCGACGAGCTCGGCGGTCTCGGCGGCGTCGACGCCGAGCGGCTTCTCGCAGATGACGTGCTTGCCGGCGGCAATCGCCGCCCTGGCCTGGGCGGCGTGGACGTCGTTGGGGCTGGTGATGTGCACGGCATCGAGGTCGGCGACGGCGAGCAACTCGTCGAGCGAGTCGTAGGGCTCGGGCAGCAGCGGGTTGGCCTTGCTGCGGGTGCGTTCCGGGGTGGACCCGACCATCCCGACGACCTCGACACCGATGCGCCGCAGCGCCTCGGTGTGCACGCAGCCATCCACCCCGGTCCCGACGATCGCCGCGCGCGATGATCACGTATCCGCTCGCTTTCTGGCCGCTGAGCCGGACGTACAGCCATGCCAGCAGCAAGACGATGGCGCCGTAGAGCATCTGGCGGAAGGCATCGCTGGTGTCCAGCCGCAGCAGCAGGCGGGTCAGCAGCGTGAGCACGATGGCCCCGAGGATCGTCCCCGTGTAGCCGCCCATCCCACCGAGGATCGACGTGCCCCCGATCACCGTGGCGGCGACCGACGGCAGCAGGTAGCTGTTCGTCTGATCGGGGCCGACCGATCCCGTCGTCCCCGAGAACAGCAGCCCGCCGAGGGCGGCGAGCAGACCGGACATCACGTACACCGCAAGAGCACTTGCCAGACCCGCACGCCGGCCAGGCGGCAGGCGATCGGGTTGTCGCCGACGGCGTAGATCGAGCGGCCCAGTCCGGACGAGCGCAGCCCGAGGATCAGCGTCGCCGAGACGATCGCCCAGACGATGATGCTCTTGGGCAGGAAGTCGGTCAGCGGCTGCGAGCCGATCTGGCGGACGATCGACACCATGTTCGTCGAACCGGACAGCCAGCCGGGGATGCCGACGGTGATCACGCCGAGCAGCACGCTGGCCATCCCCAGCGTCATGATCAGCGGGTTGACCTTCATCACGCCGATGGCGGTGCCGTTGATCAGGCCGACGACGAGCCCGACGGTCAGGGCCAGGAGGATGGCGACGAACGCGCCGCGGTCGCTCTGGGTGGCCGCGACGTAGGCGGCGAGGTTCGCCGTCATGGCGATCGACAAGTCGATGCCGCCGGTGAGCATGCACAGCGTCTGGCTCGCCGCGAAGATCGCCAGCGGGCACGACAGCAGGAGGATCGAGCGGATCCCCGGTTGGGTGAGCAGGCTGTCGTCCCTCCAGGCCGTGACGGCGTAGAGAACGATGACGACGCCGCACAGCACGATCGTCGGGTTCTCGGCAAGGCGGGTGCGCCAGCCGGGCCGGACGCTCTGCTCGACGATGGCGGCGACGACCTGCGTCGACTCGGCCGCCGACGGAACGTGACCCTCCTCATCGACGATGGCGTAGCGCCGGTGGGACCCCGGCTCCAGTTCGCTCACACCGCCCTCCGTCGCGACTGCAGGAGGCCGGCGACGAGCACGACGAGGATGATGACGACGCCCCGCGCCGTCTCGGCGTTGCTCGGATCCCAGCCGAGGCCGAGCATGATCGCCGGGATCAACGACAGGCACAGGGCGGCGAGCACCGGGCCGGGAGGCCGCCGACACCGCCGGCCAGGGCGACACCGCCGAGGACGGCGGCGGCGACGCTGTTGAGCGTGGCGTTGGCGCCGATCGTCGCCCGTGGTTCGCCACCGCCCGTGTAGGCCGTGGTGATCACTCCGGCGAAGCCGGCGAGGAATCCGCCGATCGTGTAGGCGTTGACCCGAGTCCGGGCGACGGCCACGCCCGACAGGAACGCGGCCTTGCGATCGCTGCCGATGGCGTAGATCGCCAGCCCACCACGGCTACGCCGCAGCGGGATCGAGATCAGCACCACGGCGCCGACCGTCCACAGCACCGAGGGCCAGAAGTCCGAGAGGCTGCCGGCGACGACGCGCTGGAAGTCGGCAGACGTCCCGCCTCCCGGGCCGCCGATGATGAACAGGGAGAGGCCCGAGAGCATGAAGCTGGCGGCCAGCGTGACGATGATGTCGGGAACACCCGACACGGTGGTGATCAGACCGGTGAGCGTCGACAAGGCCGTCGTCAGCAGCACGACGGCGAGGCCCAGGGCGAGACACGCGGCGAGGCCCTTGTCCTCCATCCACATCGCCGAGAGGCAGTTGGCGAACACCATCTTGCCCCGACCGACAAGTCGATCCCCCCGGAGATGACGATCACGCTCTGGGCCATCGCCAGGAACGCCAACGACATCGAACCGGCGGTGACCGTGCGGATGGCGAAGCCGTTGACGTCGGGGATCTGCGAGGCGCGCCACGCCACGAGTACGACGAGCAGGACCGCGACGCCGACCGTCCAGCCGTGGCGACGGGCGAACCGGGAGAACTGGCTCGACGGCTCCGGCAACGTCGTGACGACGCCATCGAAGGCGGTCACGGCCATGGCGTCCCCAGCTGGGAGCGGGCAGCCGCTGCCCGAGGTGCCATTCGCGCAACCATCCCCTCTGTGATGAGCCCGTGAGCGGCCGTGAGCAGGGCGTTCTCACCCATGTCCGCGGGCAACTCGGCGACGATCCGGCCACCGTGGAGCACGGCGGCGCGGTCGCACACGAGGCCGACTCGCGCAGCTCGCTGGTGAACATCAGCACCGCCGCCCCCTCGTCGGCGAGCGGGCGGACGAGGTCGTACACCTGGTGCTTGGTCCCGACGTCGATGCCTCGGGTCGGGTCGAACAGCAGCATCACGCGGAGCCCACCGGCGAGCCACCGGGCGATCGTCACCTTCTGCTGGTTGCCCCCGGAGAGCCGGCGCACCTGGCTCGCCGCCCGGGTGTCGATCGACAACCGGCTTACCGCCTCGTCGACCCGGGCCCGTTGGGCGGGAGGATCGGGCCCCACTTGGCGACGGTTGAACAGCGGCAGGGCGATGTTCTCGCGGATTGAACGTTGCGGCAGGAGGGCGTGCAGCCGGTCGGCGGGCACGAGCACGACGCCGCGGCGGATGACGTCGAAGGATGTCGGGCGTGGACTGGGCGCCGTCGACGACGAGCTCACCCGGTCCGGCTTGAGGTTTCCGGCGAGGATCTCGAACAGGGCCTCCTGGCCCTGACCTTCGAGGGCGGCGAGGCCGAGGACCTCGCCGGGGGTGACGCCGAGGCTGACGTCCTGGAGCTGGCACCGGCCCCGACGCCGCGGGGTTCGCGCACGGGCCGCTCGCCGACGGTCGAGGTCGCCGCCCGTTGGCTCGCCTCCTTGCGCACGCCGGCGGCCGCTTCGCCTAGCATGGCCTCGACGATCGCCGCTTCACCGCCCTCGCCGGGTACGAACGAGGCGACGTCCCGGCCGTCGCGGAGCACCGTGCACATGTCGCAGTGCTCGCGCACCTCGGCGAGACGGTGGGAGATGAACAGGACCGAGCGGTTGGCTCGCGCCACGGCATCACGGCGAACACCCGCTCGGAGAGGTCCGGAGGGGAGGGCCGCGGTGATCTGGTGGAGGAGCAGAGTTGGGGATCGAACGACAGGGCCCGGGCCAGGTCGAGCATGCGCAGGAACGGCAATGGCACGTCGCGGACCTGCTCCCCGAGGTCGAGGCCATCGAGGTCCATCTCGCCGAGGTGCCGGCGCACGGCGACGATGTCGGCGCCGGTGAACCGAAGGTTCTCGGCGACCGTGAGATCGGCGACCATCGCCGGGTCCTGGAACACCGGAGCGAGACCCGCCGGAGGGCATCGCCGGGCGGTGCAAGGCGGCCGGCTCGCCGTGGATGCTGATCGCTCCGGCGTTGGCGCGGAGCACGCCGGTGAGGATCTTGACCAGCGTCGACTTGCCGGCACCGTTGGCGCCGAGCAGGGCGTGCACCTCTCCGGGGGCGACCGTCAGGTCGACGGCGCGCAAGCGACGACCGGGCCGACGTCTTGGCGACGGCGGCCGTTTGCAGGCGCGGAACGGTCACGGCGCTCGATGATCCCCCGTCAACATCGTGGCGTCAGCCGGACGGCCGATTGTGAGTCGTCCGGCTGACGCAAAGCTAGGTGAGTCCGGTTACTCTCCGGGGCCCTTGCACTCGAAGAGCTGCTCGGGCGTGTTGTTGGTGTAGCCCTCCACCGAGACGGCCGAGCTGAACGTGGCGTCACGGTCGGGGAAGTAGTTCTCCTCGAGCTCGGCCTGGTTGTTCTCGAGGTCCCAGATCTGCGGCGTCAGCGTGGTCACCTGCTCGGGCTCGCCACCGTGAGCGTGTCGAGGGCATCTGCGTGCCGACGGCACCGATCACGGCGGGGTTGGTCACGGGCGCACCGGGCTGACCGTTGATCAGCTGGTTGATGAACTCGTTGTTGTCGGCGCCGATGACCGGCACCGGCTCCTTGCCAACGGTGTCGAAGGCGTTGACGACTGTGTAGTCGATGCCCGACGTCCAGATCCCGTCGTAGTCGGCGGCGGTCAGCTCCTGCACGGCGAGGTCGCCGCCCTGGGTGTAGTCCCAGCCGGTAAGATTCCCTCGATCTCGATGTCGGGGTACTGCTCCATCACCTCGCTGAAGCCGGCGTGGCGGTCGTCGTCGGCGGGAACGCCTTCGATGCCGCACTAGTACAGCACGCTGCCTTCACC